>NZ_JBWKSD010000008.1:82513-348218 GCF_059419605.1 Pseudoduganella sp. GW821-FHT05F09 | reverse complement strand
CGCCGATGATAGTGCTGCAACCAGTGTGAAAGTAGGTTATCGTCAGGCTAGTTATATAGAAAAACCCCGTCAGGTGACCCTGGCGGGGTTTTTCGCATTTGGAAGTAAAATACGGCATGCGCCTGCTCATCATTGAAGACAATCCCGACATTGTCGCCAACCTGTACGAATTCTTCGAGCCCAAAGGCTATGTGCTGGACTCCGCCGTCAACGGCTATGCAGGGCTGGGCCTGGCGTCGCAGAACCGCTACGACGCGGTGGTGCTGGACGTGATGCTGCCCGGCCTGAACGGCGTGGAGCTGTGCCAGAAGCTGCGCGGTGAACTGAACGACTCCACGCCGGTGCTGATGCTGACCGCACGCGACACCCTGGCGGACAAGGTGGTCGGCTTCGACGCCGGCGCCGACGATTACCTGGTCAAGCCCTTCTCCCTGGTGGAGCTGGACGTGCGCCTGAAAGCCCTGGTGCGGCGCGCCAAGGGCAGCCATGCGGCGGCGCCCGTGCTGCGCGTGGGCGACCTGACTTTCGATACCAGCACCTATACCGCCACGCGCGCCGGCCGCCCGCTGGTGCTGACCAAGACCGGCTATGTGCTGCTGCGCTGCCTGATGCGCGAAGCGCCGCGCCTGGTGCCGCGCGAGACGCTGGAGCAGGAAGTCTGGGGCGAGGACAGGCCCGACAGCGACGCGCTGCGCACCCACTTGCACGCGCTGCGCCAGGCGCTGGACAAACCCTACCCCTTCGCCATGCTGCGCACCGTGCCCGGCATAGGCTACAAACTGGTGAGCCACGATGAAACCGTTTAACTCCCTGCGGCGCCGTATCGTCATTGCCTACACCACCTACGCCTTCGGCTTTGTGCTGTTTTTTGCACTGATCGCCGCGTTCGCGGTGGAGGGCATCGAGGAGCACCTGGTCGACAACCGCCTGCGCCAGGTGGCGGCCTGGGCCGCGCCGCGCGCGGCAGGCATGCTGCCGGTGGAAATGCCCGCCGGACTGAGCTTCCACCGCGGCGCGGATATTCCCACTTCGCTGCGCGGCCTGCCGCCCGGGGTGCAGGAAAAAACCGTGGATGGCGTGGGCCTGCATATCCTGGCCGGGCACGACGCCCTGGGCGAGTACGTGGCGGTCGATCATGAAAGCGACTACGAAAAAGTGGAGCTGGCGGTGTATTCCCTGTTTGCCATCGGCTTCCTGGGTTTCCTGCTGTTTTCCTATTTCCTGGGCGGTTATGTGGCGCGCCGCCTGGTCACGCCTATCATGGATATGGCGGAGGCGGTCAGTTCCGATCAGCCCAATGTATCGCTGGAAGGGCGCAGGGACGAGCTGGGCATACTGGCGCGCGCTTACGCCGCCCATACCGCCCAGCTGCGCGATGTGCTGGAGCGCGAGCGCTTCTTCACCGGCGACGTCAGCCACGAATTGCGCAGTCCGCTCACCGTCATCATGGGCGCTGCGGAAGTGCTGATGGCGCAAGGCGAGGGCAGCGCGGGCTACGCGGCGGCGGCGCGCATTTACCGTGCGGCGCAGGAAGCCGCCGAATGCGTAACGGTGCTGCTGCTGCTGGCGCGCGCGCCGCAGCTGGATGCGCAGGCGCAGGTCGATGTCGGCCAGGTGGCGCGCGGCGAGACCGAGCGCCACCTGCACCTGGTGGCGGCAAAGCCGGTGCAGCTCGCGTTTGAAGGCGGCGAGGACTTTACGGTGCGCGCGCCGCGCGAGCTGTGCATGAGCGCGATAGGCAACCTGGTGCGCAACGCCTGCCAGTACACCGACAGCGGCACGGTGACGGTGCGCATGGGGCGCAACAGCGTCAGCGTGGAAGACACGGGACCGGGTTTGCCCGCCGCCGTGCGCGCCGCGCTTGGAGGGCAGGCGCACGGCGCGGCGGTCGACGCGGGCGCGGGCAGCGGTTCGTCCGGCACAGGCCTGGGACTGGCCCTGGTGCGCCGCATTTGCAGCTATCTGGGCGCCAGCCTGGCGCTCGAGGACCGGCCCGGCGGCGGCAGCATCTTCGTCATCCGCTTTACGCCGGCAGCCTCGATTTAGCGCGATTTCACAATTTCCTAACGCGCGGTTGACGCGGCCTTGACCGGCCGCTGGCTATAGTGGCGTACGCTTTGCCTATCTGCCTGGAAACCGAGTGACCGTTAAATTTGCCCCGCGCCTGAGTGCGCCCTTGTTCACGCTGGCCGCATCCTTTTTCCTGGTGGCCGCCTATAACTACAGTTTCTGGCAA
This sequence comes from Pseudoduganella sp. GW821-FHT05F09, assembly GCF_059419605.1. Taxonomy (NCBI): domain Bacteria; kingdom Pseudomonadati; phylum Pseudomonadota; class Betaproteobacteria; order Burkholderiales; family Oxalobacteraceae; genus Pseudoduganella; species Pseudoduganella sp. GW821-FHT05F09. The sequence continues at coordinate 345,982 of NZ_JBWKSD010000008.1, read as the reverse complement.
CGCTTCCTGCTAGCCACAGGCGGCTTCAGCGTCGCCAATCTGCCCTTGCTGGGGGCCACCTTCCTGCTGCTGGTGCTTCTATTCAATGCCTGCCTGAGCCTGGTCAATTTCCGCTTTGTCATCAAGCCCGTGGTCATCGTGCTGCTGCTGGCCACGTCGGCCGCGACCTACTTCATGAACCAGTACGGCACGCAGATCGACAAGGCCATGATCCAGAACGTGGTGGAAACCGATGTGCGCGAAGCCGGCGAACTGTTCAGCCTGAAGATGCTGCTGACCATAGGCCTGCTGGGCGTGCTGCCCGCCGTGCTGGTGGCGCGCACCAGGCTGACCTTCGCGCCGCGCGGACGCCACCTGCTCACCAGCGCCGGCATCGTGACCGGCTCGCTGCTGCTGGTGGCCGGCATCCTGATGCTGTTCTTCAAGACCTATGCGCCGGCCATACGCGAGCACCGCGAACTGCGCTTCCTGCTCACGCCGACCAATTATATCCAGGCCACCAACGGTTACCTGAGGCAGAAATGGGCCAAGCCACAAGTGGTGGCGCCGCTGGGACGCGACGCGGCCAAGGGCGTGACCTGGGCCGGCCAGGCGCGCCGCACCGTCACCGTGCTGGTGGTGGGCGAGACTGCGCGCGCCATGAATTTCTCGCTCAACCAATATGGCCGCAATACCAATCCGCTGCTGTCGCAGCAGGCTGGCCTGATCAATTTCAGCAATGTGTCCTCCTGCGGCACGGCCACCGCCGTTTCCGTGCCCTGCGTGTTCTCCGCGCTGGGCCGCGAGAATTATTCCGATACCAAGGCCCAGGGCCAGGAAGGCCTGCTCGACGTGCTCAAGCACGCCGGCTTCGACGTGCTGTGGCGCGACAATAACTCCGGCTGCAAGGGCACTTGCGCGCGCGTGGAGTACGAGGACTGGTCGGAACCGGTGGCGGGCGACCCGCTGTGCAACAGCGAAGAGTGCTACGACGAGAAGCTGCTCGAGCGCCTGCCCGAACTGATACGCAAGCCGGGCAAGGACCTGGTCATTGTGCTGCACCAGAAGGGCAGCCACGGCCCGGCCTATGCCAAGCGCTATCCGGCCAACTTCGGCAAGTTCGGCCCGGTGTGCAATACCAATGAGCTGGAAAAATGCACCCAGGAGCAGATTACCGCCGCCTACGACAACACCATCCTGTACACCGATTACTTCCTGGACAAGCTCATCAAGCTGCTGCAGCAGAGCAACGCGGTGGACGGCGTGGACACCGGCATGGTGTATTTCTCCGACCACGGCGAATCGCTGGGCGAGAAGAATATGTACCTGCACGGCGCGCCCTACATTATTTCGCCGCCTGAGCAGCGCCGCATTCCGATGATGATGTGGTTCTCGGACGCCTATGCGGAGCGCTTCAAGATCGACCGCCGCTGCCTGGCCGCCCGCGCCAGCCAGCCGTTCTCGCACGACAATGTGTTCCACTCCGTGCTGGGCATGCTGGACGTGAGCACGGCCGTCTACAATCCCGCGTTCGACATGTTCAACGCCTGCACCCATGGATAACAACCTGGTCAGCTGGTCCGTACTGCGGCGCGCGGCCTGGCTGCTGGCCGGGTCGGCGCTGTTGATATTGCTGATCGGCATGGGCAATATCGACCTGCTGCTGGCCGACCTGATGTTCGACTTCCACGTGCATGAATTCCCCTGGCAGCACGTCTGGCTGACCGAGGCGTTCGGCCATGGCACGCTGAAAACCATGCTGACCGTGCTGGGCGCGCTGCCGATTGCGGCCTGCGTCTGGGATCTGTGGCGCGCCGCGCGCCGCCGCCGCGCGCTGCCGGACTGGTGGCGCCTGCGGATGCGGCTGATGTCGCTGTGCGTGATCCTGATCCCGCTGGTCACTTCGCTGTTGAAACGCGCCAGCCGCTCGCATTGCCCGTGGGACCTGGAACGCTATGGCGGCTACCAGCCGTATTACCGCCTGCTCGAGCATATGCCGGGCTGGGTGGAGGCGGGCCACTGCCTGCCGGGCGGGCATGCGTCCAGCGCCCTGTGGCTGGTGGGACTGGCCGTGTTCTGGCTGCCTCACAATCCGCGCAAAGCGGCCGACGTGGCGTTGTCCGCGCTGGCCTTCGGCGCTGCCGTGGGCTGGATGCAACAGATGCGCGGCGCCCACTTCCTCACCCATACGCTGTGGTCGGTGTGGATCGCATGCGCGGTGCTGGCCGCCTTGCTGGCCGCGAACAAAGCCCTGCGCGCGGCACGGCGCGGCGCAGCCGAGACAGAAAATACCGCCTCCGGCCAGGCCCCCGCATAAGTACTGGGCAAGCCGGGGAGTTGAGTTGTATTATTCATCATTGCATCTTTTCCCATAGGATGCGCTGGTGAATGTCACTCTACGAAAAGGTATCCCATGTCAGCTGAAGCAAAAAAATTTCGCCTCGTAACCCGCAGCGACTTTGACGGCCTGGTGTGCGCTGTGCTCTTGAAACACCTGGACATGATCGACGATATCCTGTTTGTCCACCCCAAGGACATGCAAGACGGCAAGATTGCGATCAGTGACAAGGACATCACGACCAATCTGCCCTATGTGGCCGGGGCGCATCTGGCCTTCGACCACCATCTGTCCGAAACCATCCGCAATACCGGCGAACGCAGCAACCACATCATCCATCCGGAGGCGCCGTCGGCTGCGCGCGTGGTGTACGACTACTACGGCGGCCTGAAAGCCTTCCCGGCGTCGTGGGAGGGCATGATGGCGGCGGTGGACAAGGGCGATTCGGCCCAGTTCAACCGCGAGGAAGTGCTCAATCCGGAAGGCTGGGACCTGCTCAATTTCCTGATGGATGCGCGCACCGGCCTGGGCCGCTTCCGCGAGTTCCGCATCTCGAACTACAACCTGATGATGGACCTGATCGACTACTGCAAAAACCATACGATCGAACAGATCATGGAATTGCCGGACGTGAAGGAACGCAAGGAGCTGTACTTCGAGCACAGCGAGAAGTGCAAGGACCAGATCAAGCGCTGCTCCACCATCCATAAAAACCTGGTGGTGCTGGACCTGCGCAATGAGGAAACCATTTACGCGGGCAACCGCTTCATCATCTACGCCATGTATCCGGAGACCAATATCTCCATCCATGTGCTGTGGGGCCTGAAGAACCAGAACACCGTGTTTGCCACCGGCAAGTCGATCCTGAACCGCACGTCCAAGACCAATATCGGCGCGCTGATGCTGGAATACGGCGGCGGCGGGCATGAGAACGCCGGCACCTGCCAGGTGGACAATGAACGTTCGGAAGACGTGCTGGGTGCGCTGATCGCGCGCATTACGCACGAGGGCTGAGTGCCCCGGATGTGAAAAAGGCGCCTGGGGCGCCTTTTTTTTATGCTTCTTTTTCCGGCAGGGCGACTTCGTTGCCCGTGCTGAACTGGTAGTCCTTGAAGACGTGCTCGGCGGTGAGCAGCTGGTAAGTGCCGTCTTCCTTCTTGTGCGTGGTGTCCTTCAGGCGGTAGGTGTAGTGGCCGCAGGTCCAGCAGTTGAAGTTGCGCATGTGGGTGCACAAGCAGGTCTTGTCCATCACCGAAATGCCCTTGTCGCTGCCGCCGTTGGCGGTGACTTCGCGGTTGTAGGCATTGATGTAGGAGCAGTTGCCGGTGGCGTCCAGCAGGTAGCCGTAGGACTCGCAGCCCGGACGGATGCCGGCGCCGATGGCGGGCGTGTTCTTCAGCATGCGCATCGGGTAGCCGGTCGGCGACACGCCGTTGACGATGATGTCTTCCTCGCTGGCCTTGTAGTATTCCTGCTTGACCTTGTCCGGCAGGCCGCATTCCTTGGTCACCGTGAAGCGCGTGGCCACCTGCACGCCGGCCGCGCCCGCTTCCAGGAAGGACACGGCGTCGCCGCCGGTGAACACGCCGCCCGCCGCGATGACGGGAATGGCCAGGTTCTCGCCCTTCAGGTATGCCAGCACCTCGGCCACGATGGTGTGCAGGTCATAGTTTTTCCAGTCTTCCATGCCGAAGCCCAGGTGGCCGCCGGCCAGCGGGCCTTCCACGATCACGTAGTCCGGGGCGCGGTCCAGCTTGGCGTTCTTGCGCAGGAAGATCTGCAGCGCGCGCACCGAGGACACGATGATGCCCAGCTTGGCTTCACGGAAGCGCGGGTTGTCCGCCATCAGCGCGAAGGAGCCGAAGTGCAGGCCGGCCGACAGGGTGATGCCGTCGATGCCCGCGTCCAGCGCCGCGTTCAGGCGGGTGCGCAGGGTTTCCTTGGGGCCGTTCATGGTCAGCTTTTCCATGCAGTTCACGAAGATCAGGCCGGGGCCTTGCTTCGCCGCCATGGTGGCGCCGATGTGGCGGCGCTGCGCGTCGGCCAGGCGTTCGAGGTCGAACTGCACCACGGCCTTGTCCATATTGAAGATGTTGTACTTGTAGAGCTTGGTCTTGTCCTTGACGAAGGTGGTGTCGAACTTGCGGTCCGACACGTCTTCCACCATGGCGTCCGAAATATGGCCGATGCCGCCCAGGCGCGCCGCCTCCAGCGCCAGCTCGGACGTGGAAATGTCCACCCCCATGCCGCCTATCATGATGGGTACGTATTCCTTGTCGCCGAAGCGCAGGCGGAAGTCGTCTACTCGTTTCATCTGCAGTCCTTAACTACGTGGCGCCGCCGGGCCGGAACGGCCCGCGGCAGGGTGCGGCATGCGCACCGGGTCGGGATGTGGTGGCTGGGGTCGCTTAGTCGCGGAAGTTGTTGAATTCCAGCGGGGTGTCTTTGACTTCCTTGCGCAGCATGGCCATGGCGGCTTGCAGGTCGTCGCGCTTGGCGCCGGTCACGCGCACGGATTCGCCCTGGATGCTGGCCTGCACCTTCATCTTGCTGTCCTTGATGATGCGGGTGATTTTCTTGGCCGCTTCGGTTTCCAGGCCGTTCTTGATCTTGATGACCTGCTTGACCTTGTCGCCGCCGATTTTCTCGATCTTGCCTTCGTCCAGGAAGCGCACATCCACGTTGCGCTTGCCCAGCTTGTTGATCAGCACGTCCTTGACCTGGGTCAGCTGGAAGTCCGAATCGGCGTAGGCGGTCAGTTCGGCTTCTTTTTGTTCGACATTGGCGCTGCTGCCCTTGAAGTCGAAACGGGTGGTGATTTCTTTCTTTGCCTGATCGACGGCGTTGCGCACTTCGATCATATCGGCTTCGGAGACTACATCAAACGACGGCATGTTACTTTCCTTTAGTTAGTGCGGTGGGCGCGTGCTGCAGCGCCGCGTAAAAAGATGTGCCATTTTAACGGACAACGGACCGAACGCTCGGTCGTTTTTGACGCGATTTTCCCACTTTCACACTATAATCCCCCAAAATACTTACACGCCTATGCACTCGAACCCAGCCCTCAGCCACGACTACTCCCTCCGTTCGCTTAACACTTTCGGCATAGACGCCAAGGCGGCGAACTATTTGCGGGTGGCGTCGGCGGAACAGCTGCAGGCCGCGCTGGCCGATCCGGCGCTGGCCGCGCTGCCGCGTCTGGTGCTCGGCGGCGGCAGCAATCTGCTGCTGACGGGCGATTTTTCCGGCCTGGTGCTGCATATCGCCATCCAGGGCCGCAAGGTGCTGGAGGGCACGGCCACGCACCACCACGTGCGCGCGGCGGCCGGCGAGAACTGGCACCAGTTCGTGCAGTGGACCTTGTCGCACGGGCTGGACGGGCTGGAAAACCTGTCGCTGATCCCCGGCACCGTGGGCGCGGCGCCCATCCAGAACATAGGCGCTTACGGCGCCGAGACCAAGGACTTTTTCCATAGCCTGACCGCATACGATCCGGCCAGCAGCGCACTGCTGGAAATGAGCGCGGCCGACTGCCGCTTCGGCTACCGCGACAGCGTGTTCAAGCAGGAAGCGCAGCGCGGCCTCATTATCGTGGACGTGACGTTCGCGCTGCCGCGCGCCTGGCAGCCCAATCTGCGCTACGCCGAGCTGGCGCAGGCGCTGGAGGAGCAGGGCGTGGATGCGCCCAGCGCGCAGCAGGTGGCCGATGCGGTCATCGCCGTGCGGCGGCGCAAGCTGCCGGACCCGGCCGATATCGGCAATGCGGGCAGTTTTTTCAAGAATCCGGTGGTCAGCGGCGCGCAGTGCGAACGGCTGCTGGCGCAGTTTCCGGCGCTGGTGCACCACCGCCAGGCCGACGGCAGCGAGAAGCTGGCGGCCGGCTGGCTGATCGACCAGTGCGGCTGGAAAGGCCGCAGTCTGGGCGCGGCGGGCGTGTATGAGAAGCAGGCGCTGGTGCTGGTGAACCGGGGCGGCGCCAGCGGCGCCGACGTGCAGCGCCTGGCGCAGGCGATACAGGCGGACGTGGAGACGCGCTTCGGCGTGCGCCTGGAGCCGGAGCCGGTGTTCGTCTAAGCCTTGGCGGCTAAGGCGGACACGACGCGGTTGCGGCCGGCCTTCTTGGCCGCGTACAGCGCGCGGTCGGCGCTTTCTATCAGCTGTTCGATGCTGGAGTGCGGCGACGGCACCACGCTGGCCACGCCGATCGACATGGTCACCACGCCGAACGGCGCCGCTTGCGGACTCTCGATGGCCAGCTTTTCCAGGTGCTGCACGCAGGAATTGGCCAGCTTGAGCGCGCCTTCCAGCATGGTGTCGGGCAGCACGATGGCGAACTCCTCGCCGCCGTAGCGCGCGGCCAGGTCGGCCGGGCGCTTCAAGTGCTCGGTCAGCACGGCGGCCGTCTTCTTCAGGCACAGGTCGCCGCTCAGGTGGCCGAAGCTGTCGTTGTAGATCTTGAAGAAATCCACGTCGCACAGCAGCAGCGACAGCGGCTGGCGCTCGCGCTGGCCGCGCTGCCATTCCACCGCCATGTACTCGTCGAAGCGGCGCCGGTTGGCGATGCCAGTCAGGCCGTCCAGCGCGGCCAGCTTTTGCAGCTCGATATTGGCGTCGGCCAGGTTCTTCTGGCTCTCGCGCAGGAAGCGGAAGGCCTGGTCGCGCTGCAGGCGGCTGATGTGCGCGGCCGAGTGGTAGCGCACGCGCGCCAGCAGCTCCAGCTTGTCCGGCAGCTTGACCATGTAGTCGTTGGCGCCCACGGCAAAGCTGTGCGCTTTCAGTTTGGGGTCGTCCTTGGCCGACAGCACGATCACCGGCACGTTGCGCACCAGTTCGTCCTCGCGGTAGGACTGGATCAGCGCGAAGCCGTCCACCGACGGCATCACCAGGTCCTGCAGGATCACGGTGGGCTGCAGCTGGCCGGCGGTCTGCTGCGCCAGCGTGGCGTCGGTCACGTAGTGGAACTCGATGTCCTGCTGGTCGCTCAGCATGCGGCGCACCGCTTCCACGATGATCAGCTGGTCATCCACCAGCAGCACGCGCACCTTGAAGATGGTGAGGGCCGGTTCCAGTTCGGCTGGAACGGAAAAGCTTTCGGACATTGATGCTCTCTAGGTTGCTAGCCCCGGCTGCCGGTGGTGCTGCGCAGCATGGGGCCGATTTTATCTAACGGCAGTATCAGCTGCGCCGCGTCCAGCTCGGCCGCCGCGCGCGGCATGCCGTACACCGCGCTGCTGGCCTGGTCCTGCGCGATGGTGGTGTGGCCCGCGCGGCGCATTTCCAGCAGGCCCTCGGCGCCGTCGCGGCCCATGCCGGTCAACAGCACACCCACCGCTTCGCCGCGCCAATGCTGCGCCACGCAGCGGAAAAACACGTCCACCGAAGGCCGGTAGGCATAGTCCTTCGGTGTGGCATCGTAACCCAAGCGGTAGTCTTTATCCAGTACCAGATGGTCGTTGCTCTTGGCGATAAGGACGGTGCCGGGCGCCAGTTCGTCGCCGTGCTCGATGGCGCGCACCGGCATCTGCAGCTGCTCGCCCAGCCACTTGGCGAAGTGCTCGGCGAAGTTTTCGTCGATGTGCTGCACCACCACGATGGCGCAGCCGGGCGGCGGCAGCCAGCCGGCCAGGATCTTGGACACCGCCAGCGGCCCGCCGGTGGACGCGCCTATGGCCACCAGTTTGGTGGTTTTCGCTTCCCGGCGTTCGGGCGCGGCCGCGCTGCGCGGCAGCATGGCCTGGCTGCCGCCGCTGTGGCGTATCAGCTTGTCCATGGTCTTGATCTTGGCCAGCAGCTCCACCGCGCCGTCGGCCTTCCCCTGCAGCATGGGGGTGGCGGTCACATCGAGCGCGCCGGCGCCCAGCGCGCGGAATACCTGGTTGACGTTGTCCTGCGGGCGCCCGGTCACCACCAGGATGGCGCAGGGGCTTTGCTCCATGATCTGGCGGGTGGCCTCCACGCCGTCCAGTTCCGGCATGTTCAGGTCCATCAGCACCAGGTCGGGCCGGTTTTCGGCGCACATGCGCACCGCCTCGCTGCCGGTGCGGGCTATCCACAGTACCTGGTGCTCGCTGGTGCTGGCCACCACGCGGCGCAGCGCTTCGGCCGCCATGGCGACGTCGTTGGCTATGGCGATTTTCATTTGTGCGCATCCCCTATCAGGTCGGCCACCGCGTCCAGCAGGGTCTCGTCGTGGAAGCTGCCCTTGGTCAGATAGTAGTCCGCTCCGGCGGCCATGCCGCGCGCCCGGTCTTCCGGACGGTCTTTGTAGGAGACGATCATGACGGGCAGCTTGTGCAGGTGCAGGTCTTTCTTGATCAGGTTGACCAGTTCTATGCCGTCCATGCGCGGCATGTCGACGTCGGTGATGACCAGGTCGTATTCGCCGCTGCGCACCACGTTCCAGCCGTCGATGCCGTCGATGGCGATGTCGACGTCGAAGCCGCGCCCGACCAGCAGCTTGCGCTCCATTTCGCGCACCGTGAGCGAGTCGTCCACCACCAGGATGCGCTTCATGCGGCGTTTCTCGCCGCCGGCGCCGCGCGCCAGCTGGTGCAGGCCGCCCTCGTGCAGCAGCTTGTCGATCGACAGCAGCAGGTCGGGCACGTCCAGTATCAGCACCGGTTCGCCGTCGTCGAGCAGGGCGGCGGCGGAGATGTCGCGCATTTTGCCGAAGATGGGGTCGATGGCTTGCACCGCCAGGCTTTGCTCGCCGCGTATCGCGTCCACCACCATGGCGTAGCGGCGCGCGCCGCTGCCGATCAGCACCACGGGCAGTTCGGCGGCGGTGGCGCTGCTGTCGCCCAGCTCCAGCACCTGCGCCGCCGACACCAGCCCCAGGTGCTCGCCGCCGTGCTCGAAGAACTGCTTGTTTTCCAGCGTGTGGATATCGGCCTGCGCCACCTTGATCACGCGCTCGACCTTGACGATGGGGACGGCGTAGGCCTCGCCCTTGATGTCGACCACCAGCGCGCGCACGATCGATTGCGTCAGCGGCAGCGTGATATAGCTGCGGAAGCCCACGCCCTGTTCGGACTCCAGCCGCACGGTGCCGTTCTGCTGGCGCATCACGTCGTGCACGATGTCCAGGCCCACGCCGCGCCCGGAAATCTCGGTGGTGTTTTCCTTCAGGCTGAACGCGGGCAGGAACAGGAATTCGAGCAGCTCGGCCTGAGACATGGCGGCCGCCATGGCGGCGCTGGCCATCTTGCGCTCGACCACGGTGCGGCGGATTTTTTCCAGGTCCACGCCGCGCCCGTCGTCGCTGATCTCGATGCTGAGCATGCCGGCCCGGTGGCGCGCTTCCAGCACGATGGAGCCGCAGGCCGGTTTGCCCAGCGCCACGCGCTCGGCGGGCGGCTCCATGCCGTGGTCGATGGCGTTGCGCAGCATGTGGTTGAGCGGGCTTTCGATCTTGGCCAGGATGTCACGGTCGACCAGCGTGTCTTCGCCGTCGATGCGCAGCTGGACGTCCTTGCCCAGGCTGCGCGCCAGGTCGCGCACCATGCGCGGGAAGTGCTGCACGCCGTCGCGGAAGGGACGCATGCGCAGCGCCAGCACTTCGTCCACCATGTTTTGCGACACCGTGAGCAGGCGGCGTTCCCAGTTTTCGAAGTCGGTGATCTGCTCCAGCACGAATTGCTTGAGCGGCTGGGCCTTTTGCAGCGCCAGCAGGGATTTCTCCTTCAGGCCGGCGTCGGCGCTGCCGGACACCGCTTCGTGCAGCTGCTCGATCACCGTGAACAGGCTGGCCTGGTTGCGCTTGAAGCGCTGCATGGCCTGCAGGAAGGGATGCATCTGGTGCGCGTTGATGCGCGATTCGCTGGCCAGCGACAGCAGGCGGTCGAAGTTCTGCGCGGTCTTCATCGGCGCCATGCCGCGCGCGCCGGGGACGGGTGCGGCTTCCTCCGGCTCGGCCAGCAGGGCGGCGACGTCGGCCGGCGTCGGGATGGCGGGCGCGGGGGCGGCGGCAGGCTGGGACGGCGGCGGCGGGGGAGGCGGCGGGCTGTAGCTCTCCAGCGGCTCGGGCAGGAAGGCGATGGAGGCGATGCTGTCCATGGTCTGCCGGATCTGCGTTCCGTTGGCGGCCAGCCACGGCGCCACGCCGTTGTCGTCCAGGCGCGAGACCTGCAATATCAGGTCCACGCCGGCCAGCAGCACGTCCACGCGGTTGGGCGTGAGTTTCAGCTTGCCGTTCTGGGCGGCGACGAAGGCGTCCTCCATGCCGTGCGCCAGCTGCACCACCACGTCCAGGCCCACGATGGCGGCCGCGCCCTTGATCGAGTGCGCCGCGCGCATCATCGCTTCCACCGCGCCGGCGTCGCCGCCGTGGCGCTCCATGGCCAGCAGGCCGTCGGTCAGGATCACGGTCTGCGCGTCCGCCTCCATGCGGAACAGCTCCTGCATGGAGAACTGGCTCAGGTCGCCGTTATGGTCTTGGCTCATCGCAGTGTCCTCGCCAGCTGGTAGCCGAGCAGGCCGGCGTCAAGGCAGCCGATCTGCATGCCGTCGTGGCTGACCACGCCGGTCAGGTAGCGCGACAGGCCTTTGTTGATGGTGGCGGCGGGCGTTTGCACGCTGGCCGCCGCGTAGCGCAGCAGGCCATGCAGGTCCGCCACGGGCAGCGCGTAGGGCTGGCCTTCCCACTGCACCAGCAGCAGGCGGGCGAAGGTGTGGCGGCCGGTGCGCACTTCGGTTTCCGCTTCGTCGATGTCGAGCAACGCGCCGAGCGCAATGCAGGGATAGAGCTTGCCGCCCACATTGACCACGCCGGCCAGGCCGCGCGCATTGCGGTGGGGCAGGCGGTGCGGCTTGGCCTGCGGCGCCACCGACAGGAAGGCGGAGGTGGGCAGCGACAGCCATTCGCGGCCGATGCGGAACACCAGGCAGGAGTTGTCGAGCTGCGCGCTGTCGTCCGCCGGCTTGCGGAAATGGGCGGCCCATTCTTCCTTGTAGGCGGCGTCCACGGGGCGCTGCAGATTGCGCTGGGCGGCGCCGGCGTAGACGTCGCAGTTGCGGCAGTGGACGAATTGCTGCAGTTTTTCGCAGCTATGGTCGCCGGAGACGCCGATGCGGTTCCAGCAGTCGTGGATGCCCTGGATGGTTGGTGCGGCGGTGGTGGTGGTCATGGTTCAGCTCTCGCGGTGCCGGCGTTTTGCTGGCGCTGGTAGATGCGGGCCGCGCGCGCCTTGAGCGTGGCGGCGCCGCTGCTATTGCCGGACTGCTCGGCCAGCAGGGCCAGGTGGCATAAGGCTTCGTAATGGTCGGGCCGCAGGTAGATGCAGCGGCGCCAGTGTTCTTCCGCTTGCGCGGCCTGCCCGGCGTGCTCGCTCAGCATGCCGAGGATGAAGTAGGCTTCGGCGGTTTCGGGCGCGCGCGCCAGCACTGCGCGGCAGGCTGCGGCGGCGTCCTTGTTCTCGCCGCGGTCGGCCAGCTTGCGCGCCTGCGCCAGCAGGTCCGCGGCGGATGGGGCTGTGGCCTTGAACGCTGCGCCGGCCTGGTCGCGTCCCGCTGTGGGCACGGGCGCTGCGGCGCGCGCGGCTGCGGACGTTGCAACAAGTGCCGCGGTGCGGTTGGCCTTGCGCCGTTCGGCCTCGAAAGCCGGCCGCGCGGCGGGCGGCGGCAGGCGCAGGTCCATGGGCGAGCGCGGCGGCGCAAGGCCGGTCTTGGGCGCGGCCGTGGGCGCGGGCTGGTTATCCTTTTTCAGGCCGAAGGCTTGCCGGTGCTGCAGCGGCGTGAAGCCGTGCTGCGTGAACGACGGCACTTCAGCGTAGCCCGCGAACAGGATGCCGTCGTCCGCCAGCAGCGCGGACAGGCGTTCAATGGCGGCCTTGGTGGTCGGCTTGTCGAAGTAGATCAGCAGGTTGCGGCAGAAGATGATGTCGTAGCGGCGCCCGCCCGGATCGAGCTCCAGCAGGTTGCCCTGGCTGAAGCGCACCTGCGCGCGTATGGCTTCGGCTATCAGGTATTCATCCTTGCCAAGGCTGGTGAAGAAGCGGTCGCGGAAGGCCAGGTCCTGCGCGCGGAAGGCGTTGCGGCCATACACACCGCTGCGCGCGCGCGCCACGCAGCCGGGGCTCAGGTCATAGGCCTCGATGCTGAAGGCGCTGCGCGGCACGCCCGCGTCGCACAAGGCCATGGCCATGGAGTAGGGCTCCTCGCCGCCTGCGCAGGGGACGGACAGGATGCGCACCGGGCGCAGCGACGCACCCTGGCGCGCCATCCGCTCCTGCACGAACTCCACCGCCACATGGAAGGCCTGCGCATCGCGGAACAGCCACGACTCGGGCACCACCACCAGCTCAACCAGCTCGGTCAGCTCGGCCGGACACAGCTTGGCCAGGTACTCTTCGCGGTTGACTTCCCCGGTCAGCGCCATGCGCTCGCGGATGGCGCGGTCGGCCGCCGTCTTGGAGACGGTCAGGCCGGTCACCCGGCGCAGCATGGCCTGGGCGCTCATGGCGCGGCGTCCCCTGCCTGGGCCTGGAACAGCGTTGCGCGCAGGTCGGCCGGCAGCAAGCGGGCCAGCTCCACCAGCTGCACCATGCCGTCGCCGTCGCCCGCCACCTGGCCCAGGAAGGGCGCGGCCTGCACGCCGCTGCCGGCCAGCGCGCGTTCGTCCACCTCCTGCACGCCCAGCACCCGTTCGGCCAGCAGGCCAAGCGCATGCACGCCGCCTTCGGGGCTGACGTAGTCCACCACCACGATGCGGGTGTCGACGTGTTCAGCGCTGGCGGCGCCGCCGCCCAGGCGGGCCAGGTCGATCACCGGCACGGCGAGGCCGTGCAGATTCATCAGCCCGGCCACGGCCTGCGGCGCCAGCGGCAGGCGCTTGAGCTCCATCAGCGGCAGCACGCGCTGCACCGCGCCCAGGCGCAGCCCGTAGCGGTCCTGGCCGATGTGGAATACCAGCAGTTTCATCGCGTCCGCCTCAGACCGCGACGGCGAAGGTGGCCACGCTGGCCTGCAGGTCGCCGGCCGCGTACTGCAGCTGGTGCACCGCTTCGCTGGTGGCCCTGAGCGATTCGACGGTCTGCTGGGTGGCGTCGTTCAGCTGCATCATGGTCTCGGTGATCTGCTGCGCGCCCACGGCCTGCGACTGCATGCCCTGCAGCACGGCGTCGAACTGCGGCGCCAGCTTCTGCACCTGGTCCATCACGCCGGACAGCTGGTCCGTCACCTGGCGCACCTCGCCCACGCTGCGGCGCACCTCCTCGGAGAATTTGTCCATGCCCATCACGCTGGCCGACACCGCCGACTGCATCTCCTTGAGCATCTGCTCGATGTCCCAGGTCGAGACCGAGGTCTGGTCGGCCAGGCGGCGGATCTCGGTGGCCACCACCGAGAAGCCGCGCCCCGCCTCGCCGGCCTTCTCGGCTTCGATGGCCGCGTTCAGCGACAGGATGTTGGTCTGGTCGGCCACCTTGGTGATGGTGGTGAGCACGCTGTTGATGTTGCTGGCCTTCTCGGACAGGGCGGCCAGCTTGGCGCTGATGGAGTCGGTGGCGGAGACCATGTGCTGCATGGTCTCGTCCATGCGTTTCAGGTTGTCCTGCGCCTCGGCGGTGGCGCTGGTGGTGTAGTCCGCCACGGCGGTGGCGCCTTCCATGGTCTTGAGCAGCTGCGACGTGTTGGCCGAGATTTCCTTGGTGGTGCTGAGTACCTCCACGCTGGTCTGGGCCTGTTCCACGCCGGTGGCTTCCTGCTGCTTGGCCGAGGCGGCGATTTCGGTGGCCGAGGTGGTGACCTGGATGCCGGCCTTCTGGATGTTGTTGAGCAGGACGCGCAGATTGTCGAACATCTTCGACAGGCCGTGGCCCAGCTGGCCGATGGCGTCCGTCCCGCCCACCGTCACCTGGGCGGTCAGGTCGCCCGAGGCGGCCTTGCTCACCACTTCCAGCAGCGAGTCCACCTGGGCTTTGAGCAGATTGGTGTCGGCCAGTTCCCTGGCCTGGTTATCCTGGATGGCCTGCGCCATGCGGTTGAATTCCGTGCTGACCTGGCCCAGTTCGTCGCCGGAGATGACGGCCGCGCGCGCCGACTGTTCGCCGGCGGCGATGCGGCCGACCGCCTGGGTCAGGCTGTTGAGCGGCGAGAGCAGGGCGTTTGACAGCATCCAGGCGATCGCCACGCCCAGCGCGATACAGGCCGCGCCGCCGGCCGACAGCACCAGCACCATGGAGCGCTGCAGGTCGGCGGAGTTTTGCGTGCGCGCCGCCAGCAGGCGGTTTTCCTCGGCCGACGCCGCGTCCAGTTCCTTGTGCACGGCGCTGATTACCGGGCTGCCTTGCTTGAGCTGCGACTGCGGGGCGCGGCCAATGGCGTCCGCCGCGCCGGGCGCGTCGCCCAATTCCTGGCGGCGCGCGAGCTGTACTTCCACCACGTCCTTGACCCAGGTGTCGATCAGCGCGCGCACGCGTTTCAGGCGCTCGGCCTGGGCCGGATTGTCGGCGGTGAGCGCCTGCAGTTTTTGCATGGCGACCGGCATGTCGGCCAGCTCCCCTTTGACGCGCTCGAGCCGCGCCGCGTCGCCGGTCAGGTAGTAGCCGCGTGTTTCATTCTGCGCTTCCAGGATGTCGTTGCTGACGGCGTCGATGGCCAGCAGCACTTCCATCGTGTGCCTGTCCCAGCCATTGGCCTCGGACAGGCGCGAAAAATTGTTGTATGCCACCAGGAGCAGCGCCATGATGATCGCCAGTATGGCGGCAAAGCCGAAATACAGTTTCTTCTTGATACTCAGGTCTTTGAGCATGTCTGTTCCATGGTTCGGTAGCAATGTGTCATTCTGCCATGCCGGGCTTGCGGATGGCGGGGAAACTGTGGCTAAGCGGTCACGCCGCTAGCGCTGGCCGGGCTGCGACGTCGAAGCGGCTGACGCTCGCTTGCAGATCGCCAGCCGCGTATTGCAGCTGCAGCACCGCCTCGCTGGTCGAGCGCAGCGAGGCCACGCTTTGCTGGGTGGCGTCGTTCAGCTGCATCATGGTCTCGCTGATCTGCTGCGCGCCCACGGCCTGCGACTGCATGCCTTGCAGCACGGCGTCGAACTGCGGCGCCAGTTTCCGCACCTGGTCCATCACGCCGGACAGCTGGTCCGTCACCTGGCGCACCTCGCCCACGCTGCGGCGCACCTCCTCGGAGAATTTGTCCATGCCCATCACGCTGGCCGACACCGCCGACTGCATCTCCTTGAGCATCTGCTCGATGTCCCAGGTCGATACCGAGGTCTGGTCCGCCAGGCGGCGGATCTCGGTGGCCACCACCGAGAAGCCGCGTCCCGCCTCGCCGGCCTTCTCGGCTTCGATGGCCGCGTTCAGCGACAGGATGTTGGTCTGGTCGGCCACCTTGGTGATGGTGGTGAGCACGCTGTTGATGTTGCTGGCCTTCTCGGACAGGGCGGCCAGCTTGGCGCTGATGGAGTCGGTGGCCGAGACCATGTGCTGCATGGTCTGGTCCATGCGTTTCAGGTTGTCCTGCGCTTCGGCGGTGGCGCTGGTGGTGTAGTCCGCCACGGCGGTGGCGTTTTCCATGGCTTGCAGCAGCTGCGTGGTGTTGGCCGAGATTTCCCTGGTGGTGCTGAGCACCTCCACGCTGGTCTGGGCCTGTTCCACGCCGGTGGCTTCCTGCTGGCGCGAAGCAGCCGCGATTTCGGTGGCGGAGGTGGTGACCATGATGCCGGCTTTCTGCACATTGCCCAGCAGGGCGCGCAGGTCGCCCAGCATGGCTTCCAGACCGTGGCCCAGGCGGCCGATGGCGTCGTCGCCGCCGACGGTGGTGTGGACGGTGAGGTCGCCGGCGGCGGCTTTGTTCACCACTTCCAGCAGCGAGTCCACCTTGGATTTGAGCAGGCGCGTGTCCGCCAGCTCGCGCGCCGTGTTGTCTTCGATGGCCTGCGCCATGCGGTTGAATTCCAGCGTGACCTGGCCCAGTTCATCGCCGGAGACCACCTCCGCGCGCGCCGACTGCTCGCCCGCCGCGATGCGGCCCACCGCCTGCGACAGGGCGTTCACCGGCGCCATCAGCGTGCGGGTGAGCTGCCAGCCCACCGCCGCCGCCAGCGCCACGCATAGCGCGCCGCCGCCGGCCAGCAGCAGCGCCAGCGTGTTTTGCAGCGATTCGGTTTGCGCTGCGCGTTCGGTCTTCAGGCGCTGCTCCTCGGCGGTGGCGGCGGCGATCAGTTCACGGATGGCCGCCACCGTGGCGCGGCTGTTGCCGACTTCCGGCTGTTTGGCGGTGGCGTCCGCGCTGCCCAGTTCGCGCCGCTTGGCCACCAGCGGCTCGATGGCGGTGGCGATCCATTGCCGCACCAGCCGGTCCAGCTGCTGCATGCGCTGCTGCTGGTCCGGGTTGTTGCGCGTGAGCGCCGTCACGTCGGCGATGTGTTCGTGGATGCCCGCCATGCCGGTTTGCGGCAGCGTGTAGCTGGTGTCGCTGCCGTTCAGCAGGAAGCCGCGCGCCTGGATCTGGATGGTCTGGATGGCCTGCGTGACCTGGTCTATCTTCAGCAGCACTTCCATGGTGTGGTTGTCCAGATCACTGGCCTGCGACAAGCGCGCGAGATTGTAATAAGCGCCGCCGAGCAGCAGCAGGATGATGGCGATGATCGCGCTCAGGCCAAGCTGCAGCTTGCGCTTGATACTGGTCTTGGAAATGCTGGTCGTGTTCAATCTGGTCTTCCGCAGTAGGGGCTGCGGAATTATAGGCTATCCTCTTGCTAGAGATTGACGGCGAACGAAGAGACGCTGCTTTGCAGCCCGTCGGCCGCGTATTGCAGCTGCTGCACCGCCTCGCTGGTGCTGCGCAGCGATTCCACGCTTTGCTGGGTGGCGTCGTTCAGCTGCATCATGGTCTCGCTGATCTGCTGCGCGCCCACGGCCTGCGACTGCATCCCTTGCAGCACGGCGTCGAACTGCGGCGCCAGCTTCCGCACCTGGTCCATCACGCCGGACAGCTGGTCCGTCACCTGGCGCACCTCGCCCACGCTGCGGCGCACCTCCTCGGAGAATTTGTCCATGCCCATTACGCTGGCCGACACCGCCGACTGCATCTCCTTGAGCATCTGCTCGATGTCCCAGGTCGACACCGAGGTCTGGTCCGCCAGGCGGCGGATCTCGGTGGCCACCACCGAGAAGCCGCGCCCCGCCTCGCCGGCCTTCTCTGCTTCGATGGCGGCGTTCAGCGACAGGATGTTGGTCTGGTCGGCCACCTTGGTGATGGTGGTGAGCACGCTGTTGATGTTGCTGGCCTTCTCGGACAGGGCGGCCAGCTTGGCGCTGATGGAGTCGGTGGCGGAGACCATGTGCTGCATGGTCTCGTCCATGCGTTTCAGGTTGTCCTGCGCCTCTGCGGTGGCGCTGGTGGTGTAGTCCGCCACGGCGGTGGCGCCCTCCATGGTCTTGAGCAGCTGCGACGTGTTGGCCGAGATTTCCTTGGTGGTGCTGAGCACCTCCACGCTGGTCTGCGCCTGTTCCACGCCGGTGGCTTCCTGCTGCTTGGCCGAGGCGGCGATTTCGGTGGCCGAGGTGGTGACCTGGATGCCGGCCTTCTGCACGTTGTTGAGCAGCGTGCGCAGGTTGTCGAACATGGTGGCCAGGCCGTGCGCCAGCTGGCCGATGGCGTCGCCGCCGGTCACGCTGACCTTGCCGGTGAGGTCGCCCGAGGCGGCTTTGCTCACCACTTCCAGCAGCGAGTCCACCTTGGCTTTGAGCAGATTGGTGTCGGCCAGCTCCCTGGCCTGGCTGTCCTGGATGGCCTGCGCCATGCGGTTGAACTCCGTGCCGACCTGGCCCAGTTCATCGTTCGAGACCACGGCCACGCGGGCCGACTGCTCGCCG
Source organism: Pseudoduganella sp. GW821-FHT05F09 (assembly GCF_059419605.1). Lineage (NCBI taxonomy): Bacteria > Pseudomonadati > Pseudomonadota > Betaproteobacteria > Burkholderiales > Oxalobacteraceae > Pseudoduganella > Pseudoduganella sp. GW821-FHT05F09. Next base: position 327,838 of record NZ_JBWKSD010000008.1, on the reverse strand, counting down.
GATGCGATGCGGCCTGTGGTCTGCATCAGCAGGTTCAGGGGCGTGAGCAGGGCGCGCAGCAGCAGCCAGGCGACGGCGATGGCCAGCAGCACCACCAGCGCGCCGCCGCCGCCCATCAGCCAGGTCTGCGCCTGCTGAAGATCGCGCGCCTCGGACGAGCGCTGCGCCAGCAGGCGGTTTTCCTCGGCGCTCAGGTCGGCCAGCAGCTTGCGCACGTCGGCGATGATCTTGGCGCCATTGAGCACGTCCGCCGCCGTCGCCACCTGCTGCGACACGCCGGCCTGCTTGTTCAATTCCCGCCGCTTGTCGAGCAGGGGATGGATGATGTTCTGCACCCAGTCCTCGGCCATGGGGCCGAGCTTCTTCACGCGCTCCTGCTGCTGCGGATTGTCGCTGGTCAGCGCCAGGGCGCGCGCCACGTGGCGGCGCATGGATTCTTCTTCTTTGGGGATGATCTGCACCAGGCTCTCGTTCCCGGTCAGCATGAAGCCGCGCGTGGAATTCTGGATCTGCAGCACGGAGTTGGCGATCTGGTCGGCCTCCAGCAGCACTTCCAGCGTGTGGCGGTCCCACGCGTTGGCTTCCGATAGCTGTTGGAACTGGCGGTAGGACAGGCCCAGTAGTATCAACAGCACCGCGACGATGGCGGCCAGGCCGCCGGCCAGTTTGGTTTTAATGCGCAAGTCGTTCATGTGTTTTCTCCGCTGCCGATATGGCAATGTAGCATTGCCGCCGGAGAAAGCACAACGGGCCGCACAAGGCGGCCCGCTGACTGTGGCTTTACGGTATTACTGGCCGCGCTTCAGGCGGGCGTTGGCGGCGATGCGCATGCGCAGCGCGTTCAGCTTGATGAAGCCGCCGGCGTCGGCCTGGTTGTAGGCGCCGCCGTCTTCGTCGAAGGTCGCGATGTTCATGTCGAACAGCGAATCGGTCTTCGAGTCGCGCGACACGACGATCACATTGCCCTTGTACAGCTTGACGCGTACCCAGCCGTTCACGGTGGCCTGGGTGTGGTCGATCAGGGTCTGGATCGCGACGCGCTCTGGCGCCCACCAGTAGCCGTTGTAGATCATCGACGCGTAGCGCGGCATCAGGTCGTCCTTCAGGTGGGCCACTTCGCGGTCCAGCGTGATGGATTCGATGGCGCGGTGCGCCTTGAGCATGATGGTGCCGCCCGGGGTTTCGTAGCAGCCGCGCGACTTCATGCCGACGTAGCGGTTTTCCACCAGGTCCAGGCGGCCGATGCCGTGCTTGCCGCCCAGGCGGTTCAGTTCCGTCAGCACGGTGGCCGGCGACATGCGCACGCCGTTCAGGGCCACGATGTCGCCCTTTTCGTATTCGATGTCCAGGTACTCGGCCTGGTCGGGAGCCGCTTCCGGGCTCACGCTCCAGCGCCACATCGATTCCTCGGCTTCGGCGCTTGGATTTTCCAGGTGGCGGCCTTCGAAGGAGATGTGCAGCAGGTTGGCGTCCATCGAGTACGGCGCGCCGCCGTTCTTGTGCTTCATGTCGATGGCGATGCCGGCGTCTTCCGCGTACTTCAGCAGTTTTTCACGCGACAGCAGGTCCCACTCGCGCCATGGCGCGATCACTTTGACGCCTGGCTTCAGCGCATAGGCGCCCAGCTCGAAGCGCACCTGGTCGTTGCCCTTGCCGGTGGCGCCGTGCGAGATGGCGTCGGCGCCGGTCTCGTTGGCGATCTCGATCAGGCGCTTGGCGATCAGCGGACGCGCGATCGACGTGCCCAGCAGGTATTCGCCTTCGTACACGGTGTTGGCGCGGAACATAGGGAACACGAAGTCGCGCACGAATTCTTCGCGCACGTCGTCGATGTAGATGTTCTCAGGCTTGATGCCGAACTTCAGCGCCTTGGCGCGTGCCGGTTCCAGTTCCTCGCCCTGGCCCAGGTCGGCCGTGAAGGTGACGATTTCGCACTGGTAGTTATCCTGCAGCCACTTCAGGATCACGGAGGTGTCCAGGCCGCCCGAGTAGGCGAGGACTACTTTTTTGATGTCGCTCATGGTCGTTCCATTCTTGGTCAAAATTAGAATTCGTTGTTGCCGCTTACTTGCCGTCCAGGCGGCCCAGCAGCAGGTACTCGATCAGCGCCTTCTGGATATGCAGGCGGTTCTCGGCTTCGTCCCACACTACCGATTGCGGGCCGTCGATCACGTCGGCCGACACTTCTTCGCCGCGGTGCGCCGGCAGGCAGTGCATGAACAGCGCGTCCGGCTTGGCGCGCGCCATCTTGGCCGAGTCGACGATCCAGCCGTCGAAGGCCTTCAGGCGGGCCGCGTTCTCGTCCTCGTAGCCCATGCTGGTCCACACGTCGGTGTTGACCAGGTCCGCGCCTTCGCAGGCGTCGGACGGGTTGGCGAAGAAGGTGTAGCGGTCGGTGGACACCAGCGACATGTCCATGTCGTAGCCCTTGGGCGTGGACACGTTGACGTGGAAGCCGAATACCTCGGCCGCCTGCAGCCAGGAGTACAGCATATTGTTGGCGTCGCCGACCCAGGCCACGGTCTTGCCGGCGATGGAGCCGCGGTGCTCGTAGTAGGTGAAGATGTCGGCGAACACCTGGCAGGGGTGGTGCTCGTTGGTCAGGCCGTTAATCACCGGCACGCGCGAATGGGCGGCGAAACGCTCGATGATGTCCTGGCCGAAGGTGCGCACCATCAGCACGTCGCACATGCGCGACATGACCTGGCCGGCGTCTTCCACCGGCTCGCCGCGGCCCAGCTGGGAGTCGCGCGTGTTCAGGTAGATGGCGGCGCCGCCCAGCTGGTGCATGCCGGCCTCGAAGGAGAGGCGGGTGCGGGTCGAGTTCTTGTCGAACACCATCACCAGCGTGCGGTCGACCAGCGGGTGGTAGATCTCGTAGTTCTTGAATTTGCGCTTGATGACGTGGGCGCGTTCGATCACGTATTCGTATTCATCCAACGACAAGTCGGAAAACTGCAGGTAGTGCCGAATCGGTTTTTGGGTAGACATAGTGACAACGATTTGTTGGGCTGGCAGGGGCGGGGGTGCCGGAAACGCCAGCTTAGCAAAACATTATACGGCTAAATTCGGGCTATAGCGATGTGGCTGGCTTAACTGGCCGGCTGCGGGCCGGATGGCGGCTGCCGGGGCGCGATACACAAGCGGTGCCGGCGGCGTTTGGCCTGCAATGTGACTCTGGTCACAATGATTGGCTATCCAATCTGCTAACTTTTGTCTTATTGCAATGAAAACAATTTCCCTAAAGGATTTATATGGGCCAGTACGCCGTCGAACTGCAAAAGCTGTACGTTGCCTATTTCAGCCGTCCCGCCGATCCGGTTGGGCTGCAGTACTGGGAGATCAATCTGGAGAGCGGCGCAATGACACTGGATTCGGTGGCCAAGGCGTTTGGCGGCTCCAAGGAGTACCAGACCGGATTTGCCGGCCTGACCATCGCGCAGCGCATCGAAATTATTTACGAGAACCTGTTCGGCCGCTCCGCCGATGCGCCGGGTTTGCTGTACTGGAGCACGCTGGTGGCCAATGGCGCCATATCGCTGGACGTGGCTGCCCGGCAGATTGTCCAGGGCGCGCAGGGCAGCGATCTGGTTGCCTTCAACAGCAAGGTTGCCGCCGCCGGGGCGTTCGTGGGCGCCCTGATGCATACGGAGGGCGGTATCGCTTCTTACAACGGCATCGTTGCCAATTACGCCGGCGAGAATTTCCTGGCTGGCATCAACGGGGCTGAAACGCTGGCTGCTGCGATTGCGCCGGCCGCGCTGGAGGCGACGATGCGCCAAGTGGCCAACGTCGGCCCGGTAGTGCCGACCTCGCGCGTTGCACAAGCCGCCGCCGCCGCCGCCAATGCCGACGCGGCCGCCAAGCTGGCCGCCGTTGCGCTTGCCGAAGGTGCTGTGGCCAGCACCGCTGCCGCAGTCAAAGCCGCAGCCGACAAGGCTGCAATGACGTCCGCCCCGGATACGCTGGCCGCCTACAACACCGCAGTGACAGCCGCCGCGACCGCAGCGGCCGGCCAGGCGCATGCCGACAAAGTGCTGGCCGTGTCGGTGGCGGATTACCAGGCGGCCCTGGCAGGCGTCGATGCGTCGGCGACAGCGCTTGCCCTGGCGCGTATTTTTGCCGCAACGGACGGCGTTGCCGCTGCCGCGCTGGCAGTGGCAAGCAGCGCCGCCGCAGTGAGTGCCGCTGACGCAGCGCACAGTCTGGCCGTCAGCGACGACGCCGCTGTGCCCATTGCGGCCGGCCTGGCCAGTGCAGCCGCCGCCGCTGCGGCCAGTGCGTCGCTTGCGGCTGTCAAGGCCGCCACCAAAGCCGTTGCCGCCGCCAAGATCTTTACCGAAACCGCCAAGCACACGACGCAGGCAAGCGACGATGAGGCCGCTGCCGTTTTCACGGCCGAAGCCGCCGCCCTGAGCAAGGCGGCAAGCGGCGCAACGGCGGAGGTTCCGAATGCCAGTGTTGACGGGGCCTTGATGGCGCACGGCGGGGCCGGCCATGAAGGCTACGGAGGAGCCGGGCTGCTGATCAAACTTACCGGTTTGAATGAGATGGACGGCCACGCATACAGCATATTTTAGGTGGCCTGAATTTCGTGATTCTGTTCGCCATGGCGGGATGCCGCGCGCAGCGCCAAAGCGCTGGCGCGCGGCATGTCCGGCTGTGGGTCAGTGCTGCTTGCGGCGGCGCAGGGCGCCTGCGGCCACCAGGCCCAGGCTGAGCAGCGCCAGGCTGCCCGGCTCCGGCACGCTGGCGGCGGCCGCCGCTGCGCTGGCGTTCACGCGCAAGCCCATGCCCAGATCCAGGTCGGCCGCGTCGTACCACTGGCCGCCTTGCAGCAGCGCGTAGCGGTTCAGCGGCTGGGCGGCCCAGCCGGGCATGCTGGCCTGGCTGGCGGCGCTGTAGCTGGAGCTGAACACCACCCAGTAGGCGCCCGGTCCCACGGCCCAGTCCAGCGCCGAGGCGCCGGTCCAGGCCAGCGCGCCGGCCGCCGTGGCGATGCTGGCCGTGCGCAGCGCGCTGCCGGGGATGAAGCCGCCGTCGCCGTCCTCCACGCTGTTGAACAGGCTGATGCCGACCGTGCCCGCGTCCGTGCTGAAGTAGCCCTGGATGCTGTCTATGGTCATGGCCTCCAGCAGCGAGAACTGGCCGGCGTAGGAGTGGCCGCTGTTGAAGGCCCAGCCCGCCCCCACGGCGTTCGACGGGGTGCCGGTGTTGACCACCACGGTGGCCTGCGCCGTGGCGGAGACGAACGCCAGCGCCATCGCCAGCGTGCTTGCCCAATGTTTGAATCGCATGGCTGTCCTTACTTCAGTTTGCCGGCGCCGGCAGCGGCGGGCACGGCGGTGAGGGCGGAGGTGGCGGTTTGCAGCGCGTACAGATACGGCGGCGTCCACAGGTTGGCGGCGGCGGGCGGGGCGTAGCCGCACTGGCCGTCCACCGCGTTGGTGCCGGCCTTGTCGCTGGTGAAGATGTGGCCGGACGAGCGGAAGCCGATGAAGTCCTTGCCCTTGATGGCTTTGCCGCAGAACTCGGTCAGCTTCAGGCCGGTGATGTTGTAGTAGTTATTCTCCAGCAGCATATTGGAGCGGTAGCGCGCGTCGGTGCCGCTGGCGAACTTGATGTCGGCGTTGGTGGTGGACACGCTGCCGGTGATCAGGTTGTTGAACAGGTGCACCTGGCCGTAGCGGTTCAGCGGCAGGCGGGTGGTGGCGCCGTCCCACCAGTTGCCGCTGAAGGTCACGTGCAGGCGGCCTTCGTCGCTCCAGGCGCGGCCGGAGTCGCCGTTGCCCACCAGCGTGGTCTTGTGGTGCTTGTTGAACACGCTGTTCGAGATGGTCACGTAGTCGCTGCCGCGCACCACGTCGAGCGCGCCGTCGTGGCGGGTCTTGAAGGTGCCGGTGGCCATGGACTCGGGCGTGTCGCCGTCGCTCATGGTGATGTGGTCCAGGTAGATGTTCTGCGCGCGCGAGACGGTCACGCCGTCCGCGTAGGCGTTGGCCGAGTCCTCCGGGTTAACGTCCCACGGCGTGTCGATCACCAGGTTGCGCACGATGACGTTGCGGGTCCAGGTTGGATAGTCGTCGCCGTCCTTGCCGGCGGCGATCCAGTTCTTGAAGTCGGTCTCCTCGCTGCCGCCGGGCGTGAGCGCCAGCTCGCCGCCTATCAGCAGCGCCGTGCCGGTGATGCGCGCCGGCCGGCCCTGGGCGTCGTTGATGCCCACCAGCGTGGTGTTGGACGGAATGCTGATGGAGCCGCCGTATTTCTGGTCGGCGTAGCTGGTGTACTCGCGGAACACGGTGTTGTTCTCGCTCCAGCGCAGGTCGATATGGCCGATCACGCGGATGATCTTGGCGTCGTTGCCGGCCTCGTTGATGGCGGCCACCAGCTGCTGGCCGTTGTACACGGTGTAGACGCGGTTGGCGGTGGCGGCGCTGCCGCCGGTGACCAGCACTTTGCCTTTGCGCGACCAGCTGTGCCAGCCGGTGGCGGGCGCGGTCTGGCGTTCGAAGGTGAGCACGCCGCCGGTGGGGTCGCCGCTGGCGAATTGCCAGACCGGCAGCGCGGGCGCGGCCATGTAGCTGGCCGGATCGTGCAGGCCGTCGACCAGCACCGGGGCCGAGTAGTTGCGCACGCCGTATTGGGCGGTTTGCAGTGGAGTGCTGGCGCCGGTCAGGCTGGCGGCGTCGATGGTGGCGGCGTGCGCCGACGAGGCCAGCAGAATGCCGGCCGCGAACAGGGTAGATTTCAAGGTTGGTCTCCGTTTATAAGTATGTACGGTCCGTACCCGCGTGACTGCGCCTTGCCTGGGGCAATAGCAAAAGAAACGGGAGGGTAAGGAAAACTTCCAGCATTGCGGCCGCTTGTCTCTGCGAGCGGACCGCCGCGCTGATGCAGGCACCTTGCGTACCTGCTGCCTTTGCAAAGAGGGCGGGGAGCCGAGTTTGCTCAGGTTGGGACCGCCGCCCGCGCCGGTAGGCGCATCGCAGTGGTCAGGCCAATCCTACGTCGGCGCGGAAAATTATGCAATAGTCAACGCGGGCACTGTGGTTTGTATGCCGCGCGCGTCAGTGGTAGATGGCCACCGGCCCGGTGTCGTCCGGCAGCGGTGCGGTCAGCGGCAGGTCCAGCGTGAAGCTGGTGCCGGCCGGGCTGCTGTTCACGCTGATCTGGCCGCCCAGCAGGGAGGTGACGATGTTGTAGCTGATCGACAGCCCCAGGCCGCTGCCGCCCTGGCCCAGCTTGGTGGTGAAGAAGGGATCGAAGATGCGCGACTGGTGCTCGGCCGGGATGCCGCCGCCGTCGTCGCTGAACACCACCAATGCGCGGCCTTCGACCGGCGTGCCGGCGCTGAGCCGCATGCGGCCGTGCGAGCGGCCTTCAAAGGCGTGCAGCAGGGCGTTGTTGATGAAGTTGGCCAGCACCTGGCCGAAGGGGCCGGGATAGCTGTCCATGGCCAGCGCGTCCGGGATGTCGTATTCGATGCTGTGGTTGGCGTTGCGGATGCGGTTCATCATGGTGGCCACCACCTCGTGCACCACCTGCTGCAGGTTGAACATGCGGCGCTGCTCGGTGGTGCGGTCCACCGCCACCTGCTTGAAGCTGTTCACCAGGTCGGCCGCGCTGGTGAGGCCGCGCATCACCAGTTCGGACGCCTTCTGCGCGTCGGCCACATAGGCGGCCAGCTCGGAGCGGCGCAGGCCGGGGCCGTTCAGCTGCTGCTCGATCTCGGCGGTCTTCTGCTGCAAGGTGCTGGCGATCAGCAGGCTGTTGCCGATGGGCGTGTTCAGTTCGTGCGCCACGCCCGCCATCAGCGAGCCGAGCGCGGCCAGCTTTTCCTGCGACACCAGCTGGGTCTGCGCGTCCTGCAGCTGGCGGTAGGCTTGCGCGTTGTCGAGCGCGATGGCGCCATACGCGCACAGGGTGCGGAAGATCAGCCGCTCGCGCTCGCCGAAGGCGTTCACGGCCAGCGACTGCACCGTCATCACGCCCAGCGCGCGCTCGCCCACCAGCAGCGGCACGTACAGCGCGCTGTGGTTGGGGCAGGTGCCGGGGATGACGAAGCTGTCGGCGGCGCTGGCCAGGTCTTCCACATACACTTCGCGCCGTTCGTTCAGGCTGCGCACCGAGAAGGAATGCGGGTGGGACAGCGGTATCACATTGGTGGCCAGCGCGCGGCCGCCTTCCACGCCGAAGGCGCGCGTGAGCGACTGGGCCGCCGCGTCGTACAGATAGATGGCGAAGGTGTGCGCCTGCAGCAGCGCCGCCACGTGCCGGTCCAGCGCCTGGAACACGGCGGCCGCGTCCAGGTGGATGGTGATGTCGCGGCCGATGGCCGACAGGCGCTCCAGCATGGCGCTGGTCTGCTGCAGCACTTCGGCGCGGCGCGCTTCGGACGCGGCCAGTTCGCGGTGGTGCAGGCCCTCGGCGCGCGCGTGCTCGGTCTGGTGGTGCACCTGCATGGCCACGGCGCGGTTGGTCGCTTCCTGGCTGTGGGTCTTGTCGCGCGCGGCGCTGGCGGCCACCGCCATCTGGTAGGCCTGCTGGTAGCTGCCGGCGCGGGCGTATTCGCGCGCCAGCGCGTCCAGCAGGTCGCCCGGCACGGTGTAGCCGGCGATGGTGGAGGCCAGCGCCAGGGCCTGGTGCAGATAGTGCAGCGTGGCGTTGAGTTCGGTCATGCCCTGCGGGCTGGGCAGCGCATGGCGGCTGTGCAGCAGCGACAGCACGCGCAGCGCGGTGATCTGGTGGTGCGCGTTGCGCTGTTCGCCGGCCAGGCGCACCGCCTCCTGGGCTGCGCGCAGCGCTTCCTCCGGCCGCTCCAGGCCGGACAGCGCGTGCGCCTGGCCGCGCCGCGCCACGGTCTGGAAGTCGGCCTGCTGCAGCGCGTCGGCGCGGCCCTCCAGGCGGACGAAGGCGTCCAGCGCGGCGGCGTAGTCGCCCCGGTCCAGCGACAGGTCGCCCAGGTATTGCAGCGCGATGGCGTAGCTGCGCGCGCCCGACAGCGGCGCCAGGATGGCCAGCGCCTCCTGCAGCAGCTCCTCCGCCGCGTCCAGGCGGCCCAGGCGGCGCATGGTGTCGGCCGTGTGCATCAGGCAGGCGCCCACGCTGCGCGGCCAGCCGGTGGGGCGCGCCAGGTCCAGCGCGCACTGCATCCATTCCAGCGCGGCGTGGTGGTCGTTCAGGTTGGTGAAGTCCTCGCCGATATTGGTGGCCGAGGTGATGGCCGCGCGCAGCTGCCCGGTGGCCAGCGCGCTTTCATAGCTGCGGATGTAGTGGCTGGCGGCGCTGCCGAAGTCGCTCGACAGGCTGGCCGCCACGCCCAGGTAGTCGTGGCGCCAGGCGGCGTAGGCGGCGGGGCAGGCCAGCGCTTCCGGCTCCGGCGCCAGGCGCGCGTTCCAGCCGGCCGCGCTGTGCGGGTCGCGCAGGATGGCCCAGCGCGCGGTGGCCGCTTCGATGATGCGCTGGCGCTGGCGGTCCCGCGCTTTCTCGGCGGCGGCCATGGCCAGCGCCAGTTCGGCGTCGCGCCGCGCGTGGTCGCCCCGGTCGATGGCGATCCAGGCCTGCAGCCAGTGCGCGTCCGCGCAGCCGGCGTGCTCGTCCAGGGCGCACAGCTGCTCGAAAGCCAGCTGGGCGGCCGTTTCCGCCGCGTCCAGCGCGCCGCGCAGCCACAGCACTTCGGCCTGCGCCAGGTGCATGCGGGCGGCCAGGGCGGTGCGGGCGGGCGCGTCCAGGGTGGTTTCGGGCAGCAGGGCCAGCGCTTCGGCGGCCAGCGCGTCGGCGCGCGCACTGTCGCGCTGGCGCAGATGCCAGGCCAGCGGCAGCAGGACGGGCAGGCGCGCCACGCCGCGCAGGGGCAGTAGTGCTACCTCCCATTGCGCAACGTCATCCTCGACTGCGAACATGTCCATGGTCTTGCCCCTGATTTGACACTACCCGCTAATCATGCTCCAGAGCATCGAAAGGCGCAATCGACTTTTTAGGTAACTGCCAAGTAAATTGTTTTTTTAATACAGGGTTTGCGCCGATTCGTGCAGCAGCTGGCCGTACAGCTCGTGCCGCAGCTTGGCGATTTCGCCGGCCTTGACCGCGTCCAGTATCGGGCATTGCGGCTCGATCAGGTGGCGGCAGTTGTAATACTTGCAACCGCCCAGATAGGGCTTGAAGTCGCGGAAGGCGCGCTCCAGCATGCCTTCGCTCAGATGGTAGAGGCCGAATTCCTGGAAGCCGGGCGAGTCGATGATGGACGTGTCCGGCCCCAGGTCGGGCATGCTGTACAGGCGGGTGAAGGTGGTGGTGTGCTTGCCGGTGTCCAGCGCGGCCGAAATTTCGCGCACGGCGATGTCGGCGCCCGGCACCAGCAGGTTGATCAGCGAGGACTTGCCCATGCCGGACTGGCCGATCAGGATGGACGAGTTGCCTTTCAGTAAAGGCTGCAGGGTGGCGACCGCATGTTCGGGATTGCCCTTGGCCGACACTTCATGCACCGGGTAGCCCAGCTTGGAATACATCTTCAGGCGCTCGCGGGTGCGCTCCAGCGATTCGGTCACGTCCACCTTGTTCAGGATCAGGTGGATTTCAATGCCGGCCGCTTCGGCCGCCACGGTGGCGCGCGAGACCAGGTCGTCCGTGTAGCCGGGCTCGGTGGCCACGACGATGAACAGCTGGCTCACATTGGCCGCCAGCAGCTTGGACTTGTACTGGTCCGAGCGGTACAGCAGCGTTTTGCGTTCGGTGATCTCGTCGATGACGGCCTGGTCGGCCGAGGTGGCGGTCAGCTTGACGATATCGCCCACGGCCACATTGGTTTTTTTGCCGCGCGTGACGCATTGCACGCGCTCGCCGTTCACTTCGGCCAGGTAATGGCGGCCGTGGGCGGCGATGATGACGCCGGTCATCTGGCCGGGCTTGCTGGCATGCGCCTTGGTGGATGGCTTCATGCGCGCTCCGCCAGTGCGTCCGCCTTGGCGGCGCAGATGAAGTCGTTGAGCGAGAGGCCGCCCTGGCCCTGGTTGACGGAATGGGTGTCGTAGCGGGCGATGCAGCGGTTATAGGTCACAGTCAGTTCCGGGTGGTGGTCTTCGGCGTGCGTGATGTAGGCCAGCGCGTTGACGAAGGCCAGCGTTTCATAGTAGTCGGCGAAGCGGAATTCGCGCAGCAGCTTGCCGTTTTCCAGGCGCCACTGCGGCAGCAGGGCGGCCAGGCGCTGGGCCTCGGCCGCGTCCAGCGCGTCCTTGGCGGGGGCGCAGTGCAGCGCGAGCAGGTCCTGGGCGTGGGCGATGGTGGTCATGGTGGCTGTCCTCACTGGGCCGCCAGGTTCAGCTGGCGGATGCGCACGCTGGCCGGCGGGTGGGAATCGTAGAAGGCCGAGTGCAGCGGGTCGGGCGTCAGGGTGGAGGCATTGTCCTCGTACATTTTCACCAGCGCCGACACCAGGTCGCGCGCGTCGGTGTGCTTGGCGGCGAAGGCGTCCGCCTCGAATTCGTGCTTGCGCGAGCTGAGCGAAGTGAGCGGGCCGAGCAGGAAGGTGAATACCGGCAGCGCCAGCGCGAACAGCAGCAGCGCCATGGCGTTGTTGCTTTCGCCGGCCAGCAGCAGCGGGTCTACGCCCAGGCCGGTGTAGAACCACAGCTGGTTTTTTAGCCAGCCCAGCAGCGCCAAAAAGGCCAGCGAGATGGCGAACATCATGGCGATGCGCTTGATGATGTGCTTGAGCTTGAAGTGCCCGAGTTCGTGCGCCAGCACCGCCTCGATTTCCTGCGGCGCCAGGCGCGACAGCAGGGTGTCGAAGAACACGATGCGCTTGTTGGCGCCGAAGCCGGAGAAGTAGGCGTTGCCGTGCGCGCTGCGCTTGGAGCCGTCCATCACGAACAGGCCCTTGGAGGCGAAGCCGACGCGCTGCATCAGGCCCTCGATGCGCGACTTCAGCGACTCGTCGGCCAGCGGCGTGAACTTGTTGAACAGCGGCGCGATCACGGTGGGGAACAGCACCATCATCAGCAGCTGGAAGCCGCTCCACACGCACCAGGCGTACAGCCACCACAGGCCGCCGCTCTTTTCCATCAGCGTCAGCACCACCCACACCAGCGGCAGGCCGATGGCGGCGCCCAGGGCGATGCCCTTGACCATGTCGGCGAAGAACAGGCCGCGGCTCATCTTGTTAAAACCGAAACGCTGCTCCAGGCCGAACTGTTTGTAGTAGTCGAAGGGCAGGTCGATCAGGCCGGAAATGGCGGCGTAGGCCACCAGCAGGCCGATCTGGTAAGCCATGCCGGGGCCGGCCAGCTTGTACACCTCCACCGACAGCCACTGCAGGCCGCCCAGCAGCGTGAAGCCGACCAGCACGGCGGCGTTGACCGCCACGCCCAGCATGCCGAACTTGGTGCGGGCGATGGTGTAGTCGGCCGCCTTCTGGTGGGCGGCGAGGGGGATTTTTTCGGCGAATTCGGGCGGCACGGCGTTGCGGTGCGCCAGCACGTGGCGGATATGGCGCGAGGCCAGCCAGAAGCGCGCGGCCAGTGTCAGGACGAGGAAAGATACGAACAAAATCGAAAACGCGTGTGAATACATTCTATGCCTGTGAGAAAATGGCGGATTGTTTAGGCCAAGAGAGAATTATGTCACAAGCGACCGAAATCCCAACTACTACTCCGCAAGAGCGTCCGAATGAGACCAATCTGGTGTGGGTGGACATGGAAATGACGGGCCTGGAGCCGGAAACCGACCGCATTATCGAAGTGGCCATCATCGTCACCGACATGCATCTGAATTTCCTGGCCGAAGGCCCGGTGTTTGCCATCCACCAGACCGATGAAACGCTGGACAAGATGGACAACTGGAACAAGGGCACCCACGGCCGTTCCGGCCTGACCGAGCGCGTGAAGGCGTCCACCATCACCGAAGCGTATGCAGAAGCGGAGCTGATCGCCTTCCTGAAGAAGTGGGTTCCAGCCGGCAAAGCGCCGATGTGCGGCAACACCATCGGCCAGGACCGCCGCTTCATGGTGAAGTATATGCCCAAGCTGGAAGCGTTCTTCCACTACCGCAATATCGACGTGTCCACGCTGAAAGAACTGTGCAAGCGCTGGAAGCCGGAGATCGTCGGCGGCTTCAAGAAGCACCAGAAGCACACCGCGCTGGCCGACATCGTCGAGTCCATCGAGGAACTGAAGTACTACCGCGAGCACTTCATCAAGCTGTAAGGACGCCATGGACGCCGACCTGCTTGCGACCCTGGCGCGCCAGGAACAGGAACTGCAATTTTCCGCCTTCAGCAACGACACGGCGCTGGCGCTGGGCTTGAGCCTGGTGGGGGCGGCCAAGGCCAAGGGCAAGGCCATCACGGTGAACATCACGCGCAATGGGCAGGTGCTGTTCCATCACGCCATGGACGGCGCCAGCGCCGACCAGGCGGAGTGGATACGGCGCAAGAACAATGTGGTGAACCGTTTCGGCCGCAGCTCGTTCTACGTGGGTAGCGAGCACAAGCTGCGCGGCGTGGACTTCGAGGCGATTTCCTACCTCGACAGCAAGGACTACGCGGCGCACGGCGGCGCGTTCCCCCTCATTATCAAGGGCGTGGGCGTGGTGGGCACCATCACCGTGTCCGGGCTGCCGCAAGCGGAAGACCACGCGCTGGCGGTGGAAGCCATCCGCGCCATGATCTAGTCGCTGGACACTTCCAGCAGTGCTTCGATAAAGTTGTTTTCCCCGAAGTCCTCCAAGGCCGGGTATTCGCCCGCCTTGGTGGCGATTTTCCAGTCTGCGGCCAGGTCGGGCAGCACAAAGCGCACGATGCCGCGATGTCCTTCCAGGTCCAGGCGTCCCCCGCCGTTGTCGAGCATGACGCCGATGGGGCGCAGCAGCACGTGCTGGCGCCCCAGGCTGATGCCCATGGTACGGGTGGTGTAGGTGCCCAGCAGCTCCTCGGTCAGCACCAGCGCGTGGAAGTCGTACTTCACCTGGCCCTTCTCGGCATAGCGCGCCAGCCACAGCTGCACCTGGCCGTAAAAGCCATCGATACGCGCCAGCCACTGCTGCTTGCGCTGCTGATAGTCGTCGTGCCCCATAGCTAGCCCGTTCGAAGTCGCTCCTTATTCATTGTATGCCGTCCCACGCCGTCCATGGCGCGCACTACCCGCAAACAAAAGACCCGATCCCATTGCACCACTCCGGGGGGCGGCCACTCCGGGGTCAGTTCCGTCATCGCGTCATGCCTGAAAGCATGACGCGATGACGGAACTGACCCCGGTTTAGGGATCCCGGCTTTTAGTCCATGAAGCCGAGGTCTTTTAGGGCGAAGTTGGCGAGCTCGTTTTTGAAGACTTGCGTCTCGAGCATGGCGTCGTCGGCGCCGAACCAGCGGCCCAGGGTGGCGCCGTATTGCTGGTTGGAGATCTGCGGTATCCAGACGCCGCGCCCGGTGGCGTCGTCCTTGCCGCCCAGCGTGAAATCGGGGAACTGGCCGTACAGGCCGCCCTTGACGGCGCCGCCGACGATCAGGTGGTGGTTGCCCCAGCCGTGGTCGGTGCCGCCGCTGTTGGGCTGCAGGCTGCGGCCGAAGTCGGACAGCGTGAACGTCGTCACTTGCTGCTGCGCGCCGATCTCGGCCAGCGCCAGCTGGAACGCCGCCAGCGATTGCGATACCTGGCGCAGCATGTCGAACTGCTGGTAGGCCTGGCCGCCGTGCGTGTCGAAGCCGCCTTGCGAGACGAAATAAACCTGCCTTCCCGGCCCCTGCGTGGAGCGCAGGCGGATCAGCTGCGCCACGGTCTTGAGCTGCTGCGCGAGCCCGTAGCCGGGGAAGGTGGTGGCCAGCGCGCCGCCGCCGGTGGCCGCTTTCAGGTCGGACACCAGTTCCATGCCGTTGAGCAGCGTGCGGTTGGCGGTGGCGGCCATCATATTCGGGTTGTTGGCCGACAGCAGCGCCACCAGCGCGGCGCGGCGCTTGTCCGCTTCGGCTTGCGGCCAGAAATTCATGCCGGCCAGGTTGAGCTGGCCGTTGGCGGGGATGAGGTTGCCGTGCGTTTTGGCACCTTCGATGAACAGGCCGCCGCCACCCAGCGCCACCGCGTCCAGGTCGCCGCCTGTACCCAGCAGGTCGACTAGGCGGCCACCCCAGCCGGTGCCGGCCAGCGATGGCGTGCCGGCCTGGTTCTGCAGTTGCTGGTCCGGATGCGAGAACAGCTGCGGCGGCACCGCCACGCCGGACTGGTATTGCGCCTTGCTCAGCGGCTGGCGCAGGCTGCCCACGTTGAGCACGGCGGCCACCTGGCCCTGGCCGTACAGGGCGTCCAGCTCCGGCATGCCGTAGTGGAAGGCGAAGGGCTGCTCCACCGTCTCCGCCACCGCCTGCAGGCGGGTGCTGCGCTCAGCCACCAGGGTCTTGCTGGCGACCGACAGCGCCAGGCCGTGGCTGCCGCGTATCGCGTTGTATTTGCCGTAGCGCACGCTGTCCAGCGGCACGATCATATTGTTGCCGTCGTTGCCGCCGAACATGTACAAGCACACCAGCGCCTTGTAGTCGCCGACGGCGGCCTGGGCGGGGCGGGCGCTCAGCAGGCCCAGGCTGGACAGGGCGCCCAGCATGCCGGCTTGCGCGCCGAGTCCGAGGAAGCCGCGGCGCGACAGGTTGTTATTGCTCATGATGGTGTCCTCGCTTATTGCTGCACTGCGAATTCGGCAGTGATGGCGGTCAGGTAGAGCGCGGTCAGGGCGCGCTGGGTCTTGTCGGTGGTGGCGCTGACGGAGCCGGCGATGGCGCTGCGCGCGGCGGGCGACATGCGCCCTTGCAGCAGCTTGGCGTCCACCAGGTTCATCAGCGCGGTCACGTCGCCCGCCACGCTCACGTAGGGGGCGATATTGATGGCCACCATACCCTTGTATTCGCCGGACAGGAAGCGGTACAGGAAGTTGGCGCGCGCCACGGCCAGCGCCGGGGCGTAGACCTGGAACTCGGGACCGAACTGGCCCGGCGCGCCGGGCAGGCCGGTCATCGGCGAGTAGAAGTTGAACACGCTGGGCGCGTTCAGCAGCTTCTGGCCCAGCTGCGAGTATTCCCAGAAGGCGTTGTTGGGATTGACTACGGTGGCGTCCAGCGCGCGGAACAGGCTCAGGGAGTGCAGCACGGGGTCTTTCAGCTTGCCCTGGCTGGCGCTGGGGGTATCCTGGCGCGCTTCGGCGTCGGTCAGCACGGCCGTCAGCGTGGCCTTGAGGTCGCCGCGTCCGGCCGGGCCGCTGGCGAACACATTGGCCACGCGCTCGATGTAGGCGGGGCTGGGGTTGCTGGTGGTGAAGGCGCGGATCAGCCGCGTGGCGATGAAGGGCGGCAGGTTGGGGTGGTTGAACAGGTTTTCCATCACGGCGTCGAAGTCCTGCACGGTGCTGCGGCCGGCCGGCAGCACTACGCCTTGCAGCAGCGTCTTGCTGCCCTTGTCGTGCAGGCGCTCGCGCGGCTCCAGCGGGCCGCTGAACTTTTCCCAGTTTGCGCCGGTGGTGCTCGTACCGGTGTAGGTCCAGCCGCTCAGCGCGCGCGAGATGTCGGCGATGCGTTCCTGGCTGTAGCTGGGGATGGGATCGCCGTTGCGGTCGGTCTGCACGCTGCCGTCCTGGTTCAGCATGACGGGGCCGATGGTGAACAGCTGCATCACTTCGCGCGCGTAGTTTTCATTCGGCGCGGGCGCTTTGCTGTTGGCCAGGTCCAGGTATTTGCCCATGGACGGGTTGAGCGTCATTTCGCGCAGCAGGGTGTTGAAGTTGCCGAAGGCGTTGGCCGACAGGGTGGCCAGCCAGGGCTGCATTTCGTTGGCGTAGGGGTTTTTGTCGGCGGAGACCACGAACAGCTGGGACAGCGCGAAGATCATGCGCTGGCGCAGCTGGTCCTGGCCGCCGGCCATATTGTTGAACCAGGTGGTGCGCAGCACGTTCATGTCTTCCGTTACGGGCATGGCGCTGGCGGGCAGCTCGAACTGCTGCGCCAGCCAGGCGGCCTGGCCCAGGGATTTGACTTTGGCGATGTCGGCCGTGGTGGGGCCGAAGGTGGCTTGCTCGAGCAGGCGCGCGGCGGCCACGGTGGCCGGGTCGATGGCGGGCTGGGCGCCCAGCGGCGGAACTGGCGTGGGGGGAGGCGTGGGAGTGGGCGTTGGGGCCGGAGTGGGCGTCTGCGTGGGGGCTGTGGCGCCTGTCTTGAGCGTCAGCGTGGTGGTGGCGCTCAGCTTGTCCGCCGTGGCGGTGGTGCCGGTAATGGTGATGATGCGGTTGGCCGGCATGGCGGCGGGCGCCTTGTATTCGCCGTTCTGCGAGTTTAGCGTGCCGAACGTGGCGTTGCCGCCGGCGATGCCGTTCACCGTAAAGTTCATGAAGGTGCCGGCGCCGTCGACCTTGCCCACGAACCAGACTTTGCTGCCCAGGGCAACTTCGCCCTTGGCCGTGTGTTCCAGCGTAGCGGTGGCGGCCCAGCTGCTGGCAGCCAGGCTGATCAGGCAGACCGCCGCCCAGCCCCGGCATAGTAATCGCTGCATGGAATTCTCCTTGTTGTTGGATGTTTATTTCCAATCAGCAAGTCGTGTGCCATGCAAAATGTCACGTCGATGTGACAATTTTTGGCCGCTACCATCACGCCGGGCGACAAAAATTGTCAGTCCGGTGGACGGCGTGGCAAAAAGTGTCAGCGCGCCGCAGTGGCGCGCGGGGGATTATTCGGCGCCGTTTTCCGCGCCGTGGCACTTCTTGTACTTCTTGCCGCTGCCGCAAGGGCAGTCGTCGTTGCGGCCGACTTTGGGTTCGTCGCGCACCAGCGTGGCTACCGGCGCTTTGCGGCGCGGCACCCAGAACTTGTGGATGGCCGGCAGGTTGGCTTCCAGTTCCTGGCCCAGCTTGTGCGCCTTGACCGGATCTTCCACCAGCGGCAGTTCGTCTTCTTCGATCTCGTCCGCGCCCAGCAGGTAGATAGGACGCATCAGGTCGCCCACTTCCGAATCCCAGATCGCATCCCACGAGCCCGGACGCAGTTCCATGCCTTCCCAGAAGCCCCAGCACCAGGCTTCGGCGTCGATCAGGGTCTGGCCTTCCACTTCGTGCTCCACGAACAGCGGTTCGAATTCTTTCGGCGCCACTTCGAACGTCACCAGCACTTCGTTCATGAAGCGCATGATGAGGTTGACGATGCGCTCTTCTTCCTTGGCGTTCTTGAACTTGGGCGCATCCTTGCCGTCCGGACCCCAGACGCGCGACAGCCATTCGTTGGGCATGATCGGCTCGGGGCCGATGGCGATGGCGGTCAGGTAGCCGTGCAGGTGATCCATGGTCATGGAGTCTTCCGGGCTGCGGTCCGACAGCAGGAAGTTGTCCAGTTCGTCGAATTCTTTTTCGCTCAGAGGCTGATCGAGTTGCATATGCTTAATCCTTCTTGTTTGAAGCCGCCAGTATACGCTGCGGCGCAATGTTACGGGCGGAAGAATGCTGCGGCGCTTACAATGGCAGCCATGACTACCGATAACCCAGACACCGTCCATCCCTACGCCGCCCTCGGCCCAGACTGCGTGCTCGACGCGCTCGACAGCATCGGCCTGTACGGCGATGGCCGCCTGCTGGCGCTCAACAGCTATGAAAACCGGGTTTACCAGGTGGGCATAGAAGACAGCCAGCCGCTGGTGGCCAAGTTCTACCGCCCGGGCCGCTGGAGCGACGCCGCCATCCTGGAGGAGCACGCCTTTGTGGCCGAATTGGCCGGGCGCGAGATCCCGGTGGTGCCGGCGCTGGCCGTCAACGGCAGGACCTTGCATGAATACCAAGGCTACCGCTTCTCGGTGTTCCCGCGCCACGGCGGCCGCGCGCCGGAACTGGGCGACCCGGCGGTGCTGGAGTGGACCGGGCGCTTTATCGCCCGCATCCACGAGGCGGGCAAGCTGGCGGCCTACAAGGAGCGTCCGGCGATCGATCCGGTCACCTTCGGCGCCGAGCCGCGCGACTATCTGCTGGCCAACAACTTCATCCCGCCCGAGCTGCTGGCGGCCTGGAGCAGCGTGGCTGAGCAGGCGCTGGACGGCGTGCGGCGCTGCTATGACAGGGCGGGGGACGTGGCCACGCTGCGCCTGCACGGCGATTGCCATGGAGGCAATGTGCTGTGGACCGACGCCGGCCCGCACTTCGTGGACTTCGACGACAGCCGCATGGGTCCGGCCATCCAGGACCTCTGGATGATGCTGTCCGGCGAGCGCCACGAGCAGGTGCGCCAGATGGGCGACATCCTGGCCGGCTACGAGGACTTCTGCGACTTCGACAGCCGCGAAATGCACCTGGTGGAAGCGCTGCGCACCCTGCGCCTGATCCACTATTCGGCCTGGATTGCGCGCCGCTGGGACGACCCGGCCTTCCCGGCCGCCTTCCCCTGGTTTAACACCCAGCGCTACTGGCAGGACCGCATCCTGGAGCTGCGCGAGCAGATCGCGCTGATGGACGAGGCGCCGCTGCCGGTCTAAAACGCTAATTGAGGGGTAAACCGCCCCTTGCTCGTGGCATGTTCCGCAAAGCAACTGTCTGATAATGGTGACTCGGAAATCCCGAATCACCCGTCGACCTAGCGAGAACCACCATGCAAGCACAACTGGCACAGCCCTTCGAAGCAGCGATAGACGCAGCAACTCCTGCCCAAGCTGCCCCTGTTCCCGCGCTGCTGTCGCAAGAGTCCGCTGAGCCTGCACCGCGCGGCGCCATGGACATGAACGCCATCAAGGAAGCCATCGCCCGGGTGGAAGCCGAAGCCAAGGCCAACTGCGCCGCCGAGAGCCGCGCCCACGCCGAAGCCCGCGCCCGCGCCCTGGCCGACGACCGCGCCGCCATCGACGCCGCCGCCGCCGCCGCCGCCCAGCAAAGCGCGCAAGTGGCCGAGGAAGCCATTGCCGCCAACCGCGAACGCCTGGAAAGCCTGCGCGCCGCCGCGCAAGCCAGCGTGGCGCGCCTGGAAGCGGTCAAGATGGAAACCGCCGAGCTGCGCGCCCGCGCCGAGGCCGACACCCAGATCCGCCTGGCCGCCGAACAGCGCGCCCGCGCCGAAGAAGAGAGCCGCAAGCGCGCCTCCGAGCAGATCGCCACCGAATCCGAACTGGCCGAGCAGGCCGCGCGCGCCGCCGACGATCTGACCGTGCAAACCGAGCAAGCCCGCAAGCAGGCCGCCGAGCGCCTGGCCGCCGTGCAGGCCGCGCGCGAAGAAATGGTGGGCATCGCCTCCGCGGACGCCCGCCTGGCCACGCTGGCCCGCGAGCGCGAGCGCCATGCCCACGGCGCCCGCCAGACCGCCGACGCGCTGGCCACCGCCGAAGCCGAAGCGCTGGAACTGACCGTGCAGCGCGAGCGCGCCGACCAGATCGCGCTGGAAGCCGCCTTCAACCGCGCCGCCGCCGAAGCGCGCGCGCTGGAAGAAGCCCGCGCGCTGGCCCACCTGGAACAGGAGCGCGAATCCATCGCCCTGGCCAAGGCCGAATCCGAACGCAGCGCCGCGCAGTCGCTGCACCTGCGCTTGCAGACCGAAAAAGAAATCCGCGACGCCGCCCTGCAGCGCGAGCGCCTGGAAGCGGTGGCCGCCGCCAGCGCCCAAGCCCGCCGCGACGCGGACGCCAGCATCATCAGCGCCACCGAAGCGCGCATCGAAGTGGACCGCCAGCTGCGCGCCGTGGCGCTGGTGCGCTTCGAAGCCGAGCAGCAGGCCGAAATGGAAACGCTGGCCAAGGTGGAAGCCGAATCGCAGGCGCTGGAGCAGGCCCGCCTGCGCCAGATCGCCGAACAGGCCGCCGCCGAAGCCGCCCGCGCCGACAGCCTGGAGCAGCAGCGCGCCGCGCAGCTGGCCAATGAACGCGCTTCGCTGTCGCGCGCCGCCGTGGAGCTGGCCGCAGCGCAGAACGCCGCCGAGCAGGCCGAAGTGGCCACGCTGAGCGCCCATGTGGATGCGCAGCAGACCGCCACCGCGCTGGCCGAGGAAAACGCCGCCCGCGCGGCCGACCTGCTGGCTGCGGAACAAAAACGCGCCGCCGCCGAGCAGCAGGCCATCGCCGCGCTGAAGCAGCGCCTGGAAGCGGAAGAAACCGCCGCCGCCGCCGCCCAGATGCGCGCGGCCGCCGAAGAGCAGCAGGCCGAAGCGCTGCGCCAGCAGCAAGCCGCCGACGAGCGCCTGGCCGCCGCCGCCGGCGAGGAAGCCGCCGCCATGCAGCTGATGGCCGAGCAGACCGCCGTGGAAGCGGAGCAGAAGGCCGCCGCCGCGCAGGCCATCACCGCGCAGGCCCGCCTGGCGGTGGAACTGAGCGCCGTGCACGTAGAGCGCGCTGCGGTGGAGCAGGAAAAAGCCGCCAAGGCTGCAGAGCTGCTGAAGGCTGAACAGGAATTTGTCGACACCGAGCGCCAGTCGCTGGCGCTGATCGAGCAGAAGCTGACCCAGCAGCGCCTGGCCAATGCGGCCGAGCAGCGCGCCGCCAAGGCGATTGAAAGCCGTCTGGAATCGGAGAAGGCCGCCACTGCGGCGCTGCGCGCGCAGGCGGATGCGGAGCAGGAGCTGGCCGAGCTGGCACGCCAGCATGAACTGGCCGTGCAGGCAGCAGCCAAGGCGGTGCAGGACAAGGCGGATGAGCAGAAGGCGCTGGTCGAAGCGGCGCAGGCGCATGCAGCGATGCAGCGCAAAGTGGCCGACACCACGCAGGCCATGACGGCGGCCAAGCACAAGGCGCTGGAACTGGAAACCCGCCGCCAGCATGCCGCGCAGAATGCGCTGAATGCGATCGAGGAAAAAGTGGCGGTGGAGGTGGCGCAGACCGCGCTGGTGGAAGAGAACGCATTCGCCGCCACGCTGGCTGCGGCCCGCGCGCGCGCCGAGCACGAGCAGTCGGAAACCATGGCGCGCGATGTGATCGGGCGGCTGAAGGATACGGCCGGCGCCGTGTGGCGCGGACGCTGATGCCTGGCGGGTTACGCGCTGCGCGCTAACCCGCCTTTTTTATTGCGCCGGAACTTGCAGCTTTTCGGCGTAGTACTCGGTTTCGCCGAAGCAGGAGGTCGGCACGCCCTTGTGCTGGGCGTAGCTGAGCAGGATGCGCTTGCCGGTGGCTTCGGACATGCGCTTGGCCAGCTCCGGATCGCGCACGCTGAACTGGAACTTCTCAGGGATGGCGCCCGGCATCGACGTCAGCAGCAGCTCGCCTTCCCAGGTCTTGCAGACCCAGCCGCGCTTGGAGAACTTCTGCAAATAGCCGGCCCGCTCGCCTTCCGAGTAGGACACGCTGAGCGTAATCCACACGTAGGCGGCGAACAGCAGTCCGGCGCCCAGCACGAGCGCTACCAGGATGAGTTTGATGCGGGATGAAGTAATCATGTGTTTTGCTGATGTGGTGGCAATCTTGCGATCTTATCATTCCCCGGCCATGCGGCGGCGGTATCGCACCGACGACCAGAGCGACACCACGATAAACGCCACCCCGGACAGCCCCGTGAACCATTCCGGAATATGGTATTTCACGCTGGCCAGCATGATCAGCGCCAGGATGCCGATGGCGTAGTGGGCGCCGTGTTCCAGGAACACGAACTCGTCCAGCGTGCCCTTGTGCACCAGGTAGACCGTCATGGAGCGCACGAACATGGCGCCGATGGCCAGTCCGAGCATGATGATGACCACGTCCGAGGTGATGGCGAAGGCGCCGATCACGCCGTCGAAGCTGAACGAGGCGTCCAGCACTTCCAGGTACATAAAGCCGCCTATGCCGCCCTTGGCCAGCGCCACGCCGGTGGACGGGTCGTGTTCCTCGTCTTCCAGCAGGCTGCTGATCCAGTCCACCGCCACGTACACCGCCACCCCGATCACGCCCGAGGTCAGCACGCTGAACTTCTTCGCTTCCGGCACCAGGCCCACGCAGGCCAGTATGCCCAGCAGGGCCAGCAGGATGGCCAGGCCGCTGGTGCCCAGCGCGCCCAGCTTTTCCTCGATCCAGCCCAGCCAGTGCAGTTCTTTTTCCTCGTCGAACAGGAAGTTGAGGAAAACCAGCAGCAGGAAGGCGCCGCCGAAGGCCGCCACCTCGGCGTGCACGCCGGTCAGGTAGCGCGAGTACTCGTCCGGGGTGTCCAGCGCCATGGTCCACACGTCGCCCAGGCCCAGGCCGGTGGCGAAAGAGACGATCAGCAGCGGGAACAGCAGCCGCATGCCGAACACGGCGACGATGATGCCCACCGTCAGGAAGAGCTTTTGCCAGAAGGCGTTCCAGTCCTTGAGCACCGCCGCGTTGACCACCGCGTTGTCGAACGAGAGCGAGACTTCCATCACGCCCAGCACGGCGGTAATCCATAGCGCGGTCAGCATGCCGCTGGCGCCGCCCCGGCTATAGCCCCACCAGCCGGCCAGGGCCATCAGCACGACGCTGACCAGGATGGATATTCTGAAGTGTTTCATGTGGCTCCTTTGCAATGTTAGCGTGCCGATTTTAGCTGGTTTGCTTCCGTCGGCCACGTCCATTCTGCGATAATGGTCAGATTGCCATAAAGGAATTATCAATGGATCTCGCTTATCTGCTTACTCCCGTCATCACCTGGGCCGCCGTCGGACCGATCAAATTCTTGATCAGCAGCGCGCGCAACCGGCGCTGGGCCTTCAACCTGGTCGGCAATGGCGGTTTCCCGAGCAACCACAGCTCGGTGGTGACGGCGATGGCGACCCTGATCGCGCTGCGCGAGGGCATGGGCCATCCGGCCTTCGGCGTGGCCGTCACGCTGTGCTTTATCGTCATGATCGACGCCAACAGCCTGCGCCAGCACGTGGGACGCCAGGCCAAGGCCATCAACCGCATCGCCAAGGACGACGGCGCCCACACCTGGCTGCGCGAGCGCATGGGCCACACGCTGGTGGAAATCGGCGGCGGCATCGCCACCGGCATCGCCATGGGACACCTGATGTTTGCCCTGTTTGCCCGTTAATCCTGGCAGCCGTTTTTTGCAGTTCGCCCCCGTTATTTGCATTTCAGTCGCGTATTCCGGCGTTCCGTCTTTCCCCGATTGACCCGGCAGCGCAGTTAACCGATACTGCGCAGCTTGTAGTTTTGTAAATTCAGCATCCTTTATACTCGGAGACACTTTATGTTGCGCAAAACCATCTTGGCGCTCGCCGTCGCATCAGCCCTGGTCGCCTGCGGCAAGCCTGGCAAGGAACCTGAGAAAGACGCCAGCGCCTCAGCCACGGCCAAGGCCGGCGACAAGGCCGGCGACAAGAAGGCCCCGGCCACGCTGATCGCGGCGCCCGAGGATCTTGTGAAGGTGGAGACCAACGCGCTGGCGTCCGGCCCCGTCATCACCGGTTCGGTGCAGCCCGAGCGCAAGGCGGACCTGCGCGCCGAGGTGAGCGCGATTGTGCTCCAGGTAATGAAGGAAAACGGCGAATCCGTGAAAAAGGGCGACCTGCTGGTGCGCCTGGACGACACCTCGATCCGCGACGGCCTGAATTCGGCCGACGAGGCCATGCGCGCCTCCAGCCAGTCGCTGGAGCAGGCCACCCGCATGCTGGAGCGCCAGAAAACCCTGCGCGCCTCCGGCATGACCTCGGCCCAGGCGCTGGAGGATGCTGAAATCCGCCGCAACAACGCCCAGAGCGACCTGGCCGCCGCCAAGACGCGCACCGTCACCGCCCGCCAGCAGCTGCACCGCACCGAGGTGCGCGCGCCGTTCGACGGCATCGTCAGCGAGCGCAAGGTGTCGAACGGCGACACGGCCCAGATCGGCAAGGAACTGATCAAGGTGATCGATCCCACCTCCATGCGCTTCGAGGGCCTGGTTTCGGCCGACAAGATCGGCGTGGTGAAAGTGGGCCAGCAGGTGGTGTTCCGCATCAACGGCTACCCGGGCCAGAGCTTCAACGGCAAGGTCAAGCGCGTCGATCCGGCCGCCAATCCGGTCACCCGCCAGGTGGAGGTGCTGGTGGACTTCACCGAAAAATCGCAATCGCGCGTGGCCGGCCTGTACGCCGAAGGCCGCGTGGAAGCCGAAACGACCTCCACCCTGATGATGCCGAGCTCGGCCCTTGTGCTGAACGGCGACAACAGCTACACCTGGCGCGTCAAGGACCGGACCCTGGTGAAAACCCCGGTCACGCTGGGTGTGCGCGACGACCGCAGCGGCAACTGGCAGGTCAAATCCGGCCTGGCCAGCGGCGACGTGGTGATGCGCACGCCGGGCTCGAACTTCAAGGACGGCCAGAAGGTCGAGCTGTCGGCGCCGAAAGCGGTCGCCTCGGCTTCGGCCCCTGCCGACGGCAGCAAAGGAAACTAATCCATGTTCTTATCCGATTTCAGTATCAAGCGGCCCATCGCCACCATCGTGATCATTATCGCGCTGATGTGCCTGGGCCTGATGGCCCTGTCCAAGCTGCGCGTCAACCAGCGTCCGGACGTGGAAGTGCCGATGATCTTCGTCACCGTGCCGTATCCGGGCGCCTCGCCCGAGACGGTGGAGCGCGAGATCATCAACCGCCTGGAAAAATCGCTGCAGAGCATCACCGGCGTGACGGAAACGGTCAGCACCGCGTCCGAAGGTCAGGCGCGCATCCAGATGAAGTTCACCTTCAGCAAGAACCTGATCGAAGCGACCGACGAGATCCGCAACTCGATCGCCTCGGTGCGCTACAAGCTGCCGACCGAGATGCGCGAGCCGGTGGTGCAGCGGCTGGACCTGTCGGCCGAGCCCATCATGCAGATGTCGGTGTCGTCCAAGACCCAAAGCCACGCGGTGATTTCGCGCCTGGCCGAGGACCAGCTGGCGGACCGCTTCCGCGCCATCGACGGCGTGTCCACGGTGACCGTCAACGGTTCGCTGCGGCGCGAGCTGAGCGTGCTGCTGCGCGCCGAGAAGCTGCGCGAATACAATGTGTCGGTGGGCGACGTCACCAATGCGCTGCGCATGCAGAACACCAATGCGCCGGTGGGCAAGGTGCGCGGTTCGCTGGATGAAAAGAGCATCCGCCTGGTCGGCCGCATCGAGCGTCCGGAAGACTTCCAGGCCGTGGTGGTCAAGCGCCGCGGCGACGAGATCATCCGCCTGGGCCAGCTGGCCACGATTGAAGACGGCTTCGCCGAAATCAACAACGTCAGCCAGCGCTCCGGCAAGCCCAATGTGGGCATTTCGGTCACCCGCTCGCGCGACGCGTCCACCGTCAAGGTGGCCAACGCGATCCGCGAGATGGTCAAGACCGTCAACAAGGAACTGCCGCAAGGCACGGAAATCGAAGTCACGCAGGACGGCGGCGAGGAGTCGGAAAGCAATCTGAACAACGTGATCGAATCGCTGGTGTTCGGCGCCGTGCTGACCATTTTCGTGGTGTACGCCTTCCTGAACTCCTGGCGCTCGACCTTGATTACCGCGCTGTCGCTGCCGACCTCGGTGATCGCGGCCTTTATCGCGGTCTGGCTGTGCGGCTTCACGCTGAACTTCATGACGCTGCTCGGCCTGTCGCTGGCGATCGGCGTGCTGATCGATGACGCCATCGTGGTGCGGGAAAACATCGTGCGCCATATGCAGATGGGCTCGGACCGCCGCAAGGCCGCGCTGGAAGGCACGGCCGAGATCGGCCTGGCCGTGGCGGCCACCACCTTCTCCATCATGGCCGTGTTCATTCCGGTGGCGGTGATGCCGGGCGTGTCGGGCGAATGGTTCCGTCCCTTCGCGCTGACCGTGACCTGCTCGGTGATGGTGTCGCTGTTCATCTCCTTCACGCTGGACCCCATGCTGTCGGCCTTCTGGGGCGACCCGCCTGACCACCACACCGCGCCGAAGAAGGGCCTGAGCAAGGTGCTGGCCCGCTTCAACGACTGGTTCGACCACCAGGCCGACCGCTACGGCAAGGTGATTGGCTGGGCGCTGCACCACCGCCGCTGGATGACCGCGATCGCGCTGCTGACCTTTGTCGGCGCCATCGTGCTGCACGCCAAGTTCGGCGGCTCGAGCTTCCTGCCGCAGTCGGACTACGGCACCATCATGATCGACGTGCGCACGCCGTCCTCGAGCAGCCTGGACTACTCGCGCCTGAAGCTGGAAAAAGCGGCGGAAATCGCGCGCAGCCTGCCTGAGAATCCGAAGACCAATGCCTATATCAATCTGAGCGGCGGCCGTGTGTATGTGGACCTGGGCAAGAAGAAGGAGCGCAAGCGTTCCGCCGCCGAGGCCGCGGCCGAGCTGCGCACCAAGCTGAGCGGCCTGGTGGGCGCCGAGTTCGTGGTGCTGGACGATTTGAGCAACGGCAACCGCAAGCCTATCCAGGTGGAGTTCACCGGCGCGGACACCCGCAAGCTGATGGCCATCACCAGCGCCTATATGGACAAGCTGCGCCAGGTGCCGGGCGCGGTGGACGTCGGCCTGTCCGAGCAGGATCCCAAGGACGAGCTGCAGATCGAGCTGGACCGCGGCCTGGCCAACTCCATGGGCATTTCGGCGGGCGACGCGGCGCAAGCGCTGCGGGTGGCCTTCGCCGGCATCGAAGTGGGCGACTGGGTCGACCCGACCGGCGAATCGCGCGACGTGGCGGTGCGCCTGCATCCGGAAGACCGCACCGGCTCCGAGAACATCGAGCGCCTGCCGATCGCCGTGACCGGCACGGCGCAGATGGTGCCGCTGGACCAGATCGCCCGCGTCACCATGGGCAAAGGCCCGGCCACCATCACCCACAAGGATGGCAAGCGCTTGATTTCGGTCTCGGCCAATGCGCAGGGCCGCTCGGTGGGCGAAGTGACCTCCGACGCCATGAAGCTGGCCAAGGAGATCGACTTCCCGCCGGGCTACGGCCTGTCGCTGGGCGGCGCCGGCAAGGACCAGAAAGAGCTGTTCACGGAAATGACCATCGCGCTGGTGGCCGGTATCGGCCTGATGTATCTGATCCTGGTGATGCAGTTCGGCTCCTTCACCGCGCCTATCGCCGTGATGCTGTCGCTGCCGCTGTCGCTGATCGGCGTGGTGCTGGCGCTGCTGCTCACCAAGGGCACGCTGAACCTGATGAGCTTTATCGGCATCATCATGCTGATGGGCCTGGTGGCCAAGAACGCCATCCTGCTGCTGGATGCGGCCCGCAAGCGCGAGGAAGAGGGCTACGGCCGCGAGGACGCGCTGATGCACGCCGGCCGCATGCGTCTGCGCCCCATCCTGATGACCACCTTTGCGCTGATCGCGGGCATGTTCCCGGTCGCGCTGGGCCTGGGCGAGGGCGGCGAGTTCTACCGTCCGCTGGCGGTCGCCATTATCGGCGGCACCATCACCTCGACCATCCTGACGCTGCTGGTGGTGCCGACCTTCTATGACAGCATCGAGATCGCGCGCGACCGCGCCGTGGCCAAATATGGCCGCCGCGCACTGCGCTGGCCTACGCTGGTGGCCTTCCTGGTGACCTTCATCGAAGCGCTGCTGACGCTGACCTTCATCCGCCTGGTCTACCGCGCCCTGAAATGGGTGGTGCTCAAGCTGACGGGGCGTGGCGGCCCCAGCCTGAAGCCAGCCGCGTAAGGCCGGACTTCTCCAGAAAGGGACCCCAGGCGGGTCCCTTTCTTATTGGCGCTGCCTATTGGTTGCTTCACAAATGTAGTATGCTACGCCCCCCGCCCGGCGCCGGCTGGCCGCTGCCGGGATATGACAATAGCAACTACATAGTAAAAAGCAGAGACCCGCCTTGAAATCCAAACACCTGACCCTGATCGTGGCCGCCGCACTGGCCGCCATGTCCACCTCCGCCCTGGCTTCCGGCTACCGCTTCGGCTCCCAGAGCGTGGCCGCGCAAGGCACGGCCGACGCCAACGCCGCCGAAGCCGACGACGCGAGCGCGCTGTACTACAACCCGGCCGGCATGAGCCGTCTGCAAGGCCAGAACTTCAGCGCCGGCGCCACCGCCGTGGTGCCGCATTCGACCTATAACGACACCGGCTCCAAGCGCTTCACCGGCACCAGCAGCGGCGGCACCGCCACCGACGGCTACGCGCCGGATGTGGTCGTGGCGCCCTCGCTGTACTACACCAAGCAGATCAACAGCCAGTGGAGCGCCGGCCTGGGCATGTTCGTACCATACGGCACCAAGCTGAACTACGGCGACAACTGGACCGGCCGCTACGCGCTGACCAATATCAAGCTGGAAGCCATCGCGCTCAACCCGTCGGCGTCGTTCAAGCTGAATGAGCAGCACTCCTTCGGTTTCGGCCTGACGGCCGAGTTCATGAAGGCCGAACTGGGCCAGGCCGTGGACGTGCCGGGCACCGTGGCCGCGCTGGCGGGCACCCCGAACAGCGCCGCACTGGTCAAGCAGATCATGGCGCTGGGCGGCAACCCGGCCGCGCTGGCGGCGGTCAAGGATGGCCGTGGCGAGAACGACGGCAAGGACTGGGGCTACGGCTTCAACCTCGGCTATATGTTCCAGCTGGACAAGGACACCCGCTTCGGCATCGCCTACCGTTCGTCGATCTCGCACAAGCTGAAAGGCTCGACCGTGTGGGACTTCTCCAACGTGACCACGGACGCGGTGGTGAACAAGGTGCTGGCCGCCAGCTCGCGCAAGGTGAATTCGGCCGCCCTGGTGGCGCTGCGCACGCCGGAGACGCTGTCGGTGAACGGCTTCCACCAGATCAACGCGCGCTGGGCCGCCATGGGCGACGTCACCTGGACCCGCCATGACCGCATGGGCGACCTGCACATCCAGTTCCCCGGCACTAACGAGGGCGACGAAGTGATCCGCCAGCAATGGAAGAACAGCGTGCGCGTATCGCTGGGCGCCAACTACAAGTACGACGACAAGCTGACGCTGCGCGGCGGCGTTGCCTACGACCAGACCCCGGTGAACAGCGACGAACTGCGCCACCCGGCGCTGCCGGACAGCGACCGCAACCAGTTCTCTGTGGGCGCCAACTATAAGCTGTCGCCGCGTTCGTCGATCGACCTGGCGTACAGCTTCCTGGACTTCAAGGACGGCAACACCAACTACCGCAACAACTGCTCGCCGCTGACCGCGGGCTGCACCGGCAACGGTGAAACCACGCGCGGCACGTACCAGACCCATCTGCAATTGCTGGGTGTGGCGTACAACTACCAGTTCTAAGCCGGCATGGCGGGTTAGCGGCAAAGCTGCGTAACCCGCCAGGCGCAGCCGCGCCATCGCCTCAGTATTGCTGTTTCGCCGGCGGCGTGTCCTTGCTGCCGCTGCCCGTGGTGCCGGACGTCCCCGACGTGCCACTGCTGGGCGGCTGCGTGGGGGCGGGCGGCGTG
Organism: Pseudoduganella sp. GW821-FHT05F09; assembly: GCF_059419605.1. Classification (NCBI taxonomy): domain Bacteria; kingdom Pseudomonadati; phylum Pseudomonadota; class Betaproteobacteria; order Burkholderiales; family Oxalobacteraceae; genus Pseudoduganella; species Pseudoduganella sp. GW821-FHT05F09. The sequence continues at coordinate 297,595 of NZ_JBWKSD010000008.1, read as the reverse complement.
GCGTTCGGGTCGGTCGGAGTGGTAGGCGCCGGCATCGTGGTGTCCGGCGTCGTGGCTGGCGCAGGGGTGGGTGCAGCAGCCGGCGGCGTCGTGGCCGGGGTGGTGGCGCTGTCCGTGGTGCCGGTACTGGTACCGGTGTCCGCGGTGCGGTTTTTGCAGCCCGCCAGTGTACCGGCGGCGAGGATTGCGCTCAGCAGCAGCGCGGTGCTAGATACTTTCATGGTGTTTCCTTTCACGGTGAGATGTTTCCAAGAATGCTCGCCAGAGTAAGTCCCATTGCTTTGATACGTATGCGGTACAAAGGTTCCCGCTTGTTTTACGCGGGCGCCAGCGTGCGCAGCAGCGCCGGCACTTCCGCCGAAATTTCCCGCGCCAGATAGCCCAGCAGGCCATAGCGCAGCGCCAGCTGTTCGCCGGCCGCCGCGTGCAGCGCCACGCCCCAGGCCGCTGCTTGCTCCAGCACACAGCCGCGCGCCGCCAGCCCGGCGATGATGCCGGCCAGCGCGTCGCCCGATCCTGAAATGGCCAGGCCGATATTGCCGCCCATGTGTTCCCACAGCTGCCCATCCGGCGCAGCGATCACCGTCAGCGGCCCCTTCAGCGCCACCACGGCGTTCCAGCGCGCCGCGCAGCGCTGCGCCACGCTGTGCGGCTCGGCCTGCACCGCCTGCCGCGACAGGCCGCACAGGTGCGCCAGTTCGCCCGCATGCGGCGTCAGCAGCACCGGTTCGCTAAAGCGGAAGTGTTCGCTGTCCACCGGCTCTGCCAGCAAATGCGGTTCGGCGGGCGGCCGCAGCAGTTCCATGGCGCCGGCGTCCAGTATCACCTTGCAGCCCGCGCAGCGCGGCAGCAGCGCCCGCACCAGCTCGGCGCTGGCCGCCTCGTCCTGCATGCCGGGGCCGATCAGCAGCGCGTCCGCCCGGTGCGCCAGTTCCCCCAGCTTGCGCGCCGCTTCGATGGAGAAGCCGCCGCCGGCCGTTTCCGCCAGCCCGATCACGCGCGCCTCGGGCAGGGCGGTCGCCACCTGCGCCGCCGTGCTGGCGGCCGTGGCCAGCGTCAGCTTGCCGGCGCCCGCGCGCAGCGCCGCCGTGGCCGCCAGCAATGCGGCGCCCGGCATCTCGCGCGAGCCGGCCACGATCAGCACGTGGCCGCGCACTTCCTTGTCGCTGTCGAAATTGGGCATGGGCAGCGGCCATTCGCGCAGCGTGCGCAGGCTGATGTCGATGGCGTCGCGGTGGCTGCTGGGCATGATGGCTCCCTGGATGGCGCGCTGGCGCTCAGGACTTGGGCGCGGCGGGCACGTCCGGCTTGGCGGTCACCGGCGTGCCGCTGTCTTCCAGCGGCGCCACGAAGTTGGCCGCCTGCAGCACCAGCTTGCCGTGCTTGCCCGCCGCCGGGTCGAACAGATAGGAGGTCACGCCGCAGTTGGGCACGTCCGCCTGGCGGTCCACCGCCAGGATCTCGGCCTCGTCCATGCGCTCCAGCAGGTAGCGGAAGCAGTTCACGATCACTTGGTGGGCGACGATGAGCACGCGCTCGCCCCGGTATTCGCGGGTGATGGTGTCGAGCACGCTGCGCAGGCGCAGGATGACGTCGCACCAGCTTTCGCCGCCCGGCGGACGGAAATAGAATTTGCCCACGTGCTGGCGCTGCTCGGCCAGCTCGGGGAATTTGTCGGCGATGCCCAGCGGCGTGAGCCGGTCCAGTATGCCGAATTCCTTTTCGCGCAGGCGCTCGTCGGCGATGACCGTCAGGCGCGCGCGGCCCAGCTGTTCAATGACGGCGGCGGCGGTGCCGCTGGCGCGCACATAGGGGGAGTGCAGCACCACCTCGGGCTGCTGCGTTGCGGGCAGGGCGCCGAACCAGGCCGCCAGCGCGCGCGACTGGCGCTGGCCCAGTTCGGACAGCGGCACGTCGACATCCCGGTGGGCGATGTCGATCAGAAACTGAGACGCTGCTTCGGCCGCTTCGCGCGCCACATTGCCCGCGCTCTGTCCATGCCGCACCAGCCATATCTGCTGGGGCCACTTTTGTTCCATGCCGCCGCTCCGGTAAAGTCGTGCGGCCCATGCTAGACGAATTTACCAAAGCGCGGCGCAAGCGTGCTTAGGCCGCTTTGCTGTCCTGCCCGGCGTCGCTTTCCTCGCCCAGTTCGGCGTTGCCGTTGAACACGGCCATATCGGTTTCGCCCAGCACGCGGCTGGTGACGGCGCCGGCCGTGACGGAACCGCTGACGTTGAGCGCGGTGCGGCCCATGTCGATCAGCGGTTCGATGGAAATGAGCAGGCCAGCCAGCGCCACCGGCAAATTCATGGACGACAGCACGATCAGCGCCGCGAAGGTGGCGCCGCCGCCCACGCCGGCCACGCCCACCGAGCCGATGGCGATAATGGCCAGCAGCGGCGCGATGAAGGCCGCCGTGAACGGGTCCACGCCCACGGTGGGGGCGATCATCACCGCCAGCATGGCCGGGTAGATGCCGGCGCAGCCGTTCTGGCCTATGGTGGCGCCGAACGAGGCCGCAAAGTTGGCTACGCCTTCGGAGGTGCCGAGGCGGCGCGTTTGGGTCTGCACGCTCATGGGGATGGCGCCGGCGCTGCTGCGCGAGGTGAAGGCGAAGGCCAGCAGCGGGAAGATCTTCTGCACGTAGCGCAGCGGGTTCAGGCCGGCCGCCGACACCAGCGCCAGGTGCACGCAGAACATGAGCAGCAGCGCGCTGTAGGAGGCCAGCACGAAGCTGATCAGCTTGAGGATGTCGGCATAGCTGGAGCTGGCCACCAGCACCGCCATCAGTGCGTACACGCCGTAGGGCGTCAGGCGCAGCACCAGCGTGACCATGCGCATCACGATGGCGTGCGCCACCTTGATGAAGTGGTCGAAGGAGGCGAACAGCTCCGGCTTCTTGTCGTGGATGCCGATGGCCGAGATGCCGATAAAGATGGAGAAGATCACCACCGCGATGGTGGAGGTCTTGCGCCCGCCGGTCAGGTCCAGGAAGGGATTGGCGGGGATGAAGCTGATCAGCATGCCGGGCAGGTTGATGGCCTGCGCATCGCCCAGCTTGCCTTGCAGGTAGGCGCCGCGCGCCGCTTCGGCCGCGTTGGCGGTGATGCCGACGGCGCTCAGGCCGAACACCTTGGCCATCAGGATGCCGATGCCGGCCGCCACGATGGTGGTGGCGATCAGCGTGCCTATGGTCAGCGCGCTGATCTTGCCCAGCGAGGACGCGTTCCTGAGCTTGAGGATGGCGCCGATGATGGACACCATAATCAGCGGCATGATTATCATCTGCAGCAGCTTCACGTAGCCGGTGCCGATGATGTCCAGGTAGTCGGTGGTGGTTTTCAGTTCCGGGCTGGCCGCGCCGTAGATCGCTTGCAGGCCGGCGCCCAGCAGCACGCCCAGGCCGAGGCCGCTGAATACGCGCACGGTGAAACTGGCGTGCTTGCGCTGCTGGGTAATCATGAAGGCCAGCAGCGCGAGCGCCACCGCCAGATTGAGTATTACATTGATTGCCATGGGCCGGCCTTATAAGGAAAAACAATAAGCCGGGCCATTTTAATGGCAAATCCTGAGGCTTGCGCGGCAGTGGCCGGCTACGCTATGGAATATTTACGGCTATCCATATCTGTTTTTCGTTGGAAATCCACCTCAGGCCGGCGCAAGCCAGATATCGAAACTGGTCTCGCCGGCGCCGGTGGAGGCCAGCTTGTGCGCGTAGCCGTGGCGGTTCAGCACTTCGCGCGCAAACAGCAGGCCTATGCCCTGGCCGCCTTTCTTGGTGGTGAAGAAGGGCGTGAACAGCTGGCTGGCCGGCACGCCGCCCAGCCGGTCGCCCGAGTCGGCGATGCTCAGGCGCGCGCCACCTTCGGCCGCCGTCAGCGACAGGTGGACGTGGCCGCTTTGCAGCCCCTGTTCCTGCATGGCCGCTTCCACCGCCTCCATGGCGTTCTTGACGAGGTTGAGCAGGGCCTGCTCCATGAGCTGGCTGTCCATGGGCAGCAGCGGCACCTCGTCGCGCCGCGTCCACGCCAGCGCAATGCCCCGGCTGCGGCAGGGCTCGCGGTACAGGCCGACGATGTCGTCCAGGATGGCGCCGATGGCGGCGGGGCGCAGCTCGGGCGCCGGCATCTTCACCACGCGGGTGAAGCGTTCGATGAACTCGCCCAGCCGCACATTGCGCCTCTTGACCGCTACGATGGCGGTGCTGAAGTCCTCCGCGTCGCGCTCGGCCAGCTGGCTGCGGTAGTACAGCAGCGACTCCAGCACGGAGGCGGTGGCGGCCACCGTGTTGTTCACCTCGTGGCCCAGCACGCGTATCATTTTTTCATAGGTGGCGTGTTCGGAGTCCGCCAGCTCGGCCGTCAGTTCGTCTATCAGCAGGAAGTGGCGCGCGAAGCCCCGGTCGTAGAACTGGCCGCGCTGGCCACGGTAGCGGCGGCCGTCCTGGTCGCTCAACAAGCGGCTCTCGCCCGGCGGCAGCGCGTCCAGCTGCTCCAGCAGGCTGCGGCTGCGCAGCGGGCTGCCTTCCGGCGCGTTGAGGCCGAGCAGGGCGCTGGCGCTGGCGTTGGCCAGGCTGATGCGGCCGTCGAAGTCGTACACCACGACCGCGCTGGGCGTGGCTTCGAGCAGGCGGTCGAGAAAACCCTGCTGCTCGCCCAGGCGCAGGCGTTCCTGGTAGAGCGCGTCCAGCATGCCGTTGAACAGCTTGAGCAGCTCGCCCAGTTCGCCCTGTTCCGTGCCGGCGGCGCTACGCAGGCGGGCGGCGTAGTCCTGGTCTTGCAGCAGGCCCTGGAAGCGCTGGGTGTAGGCCAGCGGCTCCAGCGCCTGGCGTATCAGGCGCAAGCCCAGCGCCCAGCTGGCCAGCAGCGCGGCCTCCAGGCCGATGAACACCAGCGGCTGCGCGCGGTAGTGCAGCAGCACCACCGCCAGCAGCAGCAGGTGCAGCATGGCGAGGTAGAGCTGCAGGCGGCGCCGCAAGCCCATCATATGCTTCCGCCGTCCGCATCGCCCGGCGCGCTGCCCATGCCGTGCCGTTCGAGGCGGCGGTACAGGGCGTTGCGGCTCAGCCCCAGCGCCTTGGACACGCGCGAGATATTGCCCTGGTGCTGCTCCATCGCCTTTTCTATCATGTGGCGTTCAACCTGTTCCAGCGTCATGCCGTCCACGTCCAGGCCGGAGCCGCGCGCGGCGGCGGCGTCGCGCTGCTCGGCGTCCACGAAGTCCGCCTGCGCCAGCACGCGTTTGCCGGACAGCAGCATGGTGCGCTCCAGCGTCTGCTTCAGCTGGCGGATGTTGCCGGGCCAAGGCTGGGCGCCCAGCCAGTCCAGCGCGGACTGCGCCAGGCTGACGTCGGCCAGGCCGTAGCTGGCCGCCACTTCGGCCGTGATGTGGCGTGCCAGCAGCGCAATGTCGCTGCGGCGTTCGCGCAGCGGCGGCAGGCGCAGCGTGATGAGGTTGAGCCGGTAGTACAGATCCTCGCGGAACTCGCCGGACGCCACCTGTTCCGCCAGCTCGCGGTTGGTGGCGGACACCACTCGCATGTCCGCCTGTTCGCTGCGGCTGGCGCCCACCGGCAGGTAGCTCTGGTCCTGCAGCACGCGCAGCAGCTTCACCTGGCCGGCGCGGTCCAGCTCACCGATTTCGTCCATGAACAGCGTGCTGCCGTGCGCCGCCGCCACATGGCCCTTGCGGTCGGCCTTGGCGTCGGTGAAGGCGCCGCGCACGTGGCCGAACATTTCGCTCTCGAACAGCGAGGGCGTGATGGCGCCCATATTGATCTTCACCGGCGCCTGCGCGGCGCGCGGGCTGTTGCGGTGGATGGCGTCGGCGATGAGCTCCTTGCCGCAGCCGCTCTCGCCCAGGATCAGCACCGGTGCGCGCGTGGCCGCCACCTGGCCCACGGTGGCCAGCAGCTTGAGCAGGGCGGGGTGCTCGCCGACGATGCCGCGAAAGTCGAACTGGCGGTCCAGCGCGGCGCGCGTGGGGGCGGCGGGCGGGGTGCTGGGCTGCGCCAGCTCCAGCGTGGCGCGTATCAGCTCCACCAGCTGCGCGTTGTCCCACGGCTTGGTGAAGAAGTTGGCCGCGCCGGCCTGCATGCCTTTCACCGCCAGCGCAATCGAGCCCCAGGCCGTCATCAGCAGCACCGGCATGGCTGGATGCTGCTGGCGGATGCGGCCCAGCAGCGCCAGGCCTTCCTCTCCGCTGGTCTGCAGCGAGAAGTTCATGTCCTGCAGCACCAGGTCAAACGGTTCGGCGGCCAGCAGCGCCAGGGCCTGGCGCGGGTCGTCGCAGCTGTGCGGATCGAGGCCGGACTGCTTGAGCAGCAGGGCCAGCGAGACCAGCACGGCGCTGTCGTCGTCGATAATGAGGATGCGGGGCTTGCGTGATGATTCCATTGATACCGTTCTATTCGTAATGCAGTGCGTCGGTGGGGCTCAGGCGGCTGGCGCGCCAGCCGGGGTATAGCGAGCAAAGCAAGGATAGCAGATAGATAATCAGCATCGCCAGTGCCGCCGCCACCAGGAATACCGGCCAGTCCAGGCTGGCGCCCAGCGCGCCGGTGAGCGGCAGCTGCACCAGCAGCGCCAGGCCGGCCAGCATGGCCACGCTGCTGAGCAGGAACTGCTCGGCGATGATCTGGCGGCAGATGTCGCCGGCGTTGGCGCCCACGGCGCGGCGCAGGCCGATCTCGGGGATGCGCCGCGTGGTGTTCTGCCACAGCACGCCGAACAGGCCGAAGGCCACCATCAGCAGCAGGAAGGCCGCCACCACCGACAGCACCATCAGCGGCGCCATGTCCATCTTGTGCTTGCTGGCGCGCAGGTCGTTCAGCGGCGCCACCGTGTACGACCAGTTGCCGCGCACGCCCTTGAGCTGGCGCTGCAAGGAGGCCTCGAAAGCGCGCGGCGTGTCCGGCTTCAGGCGCAGCAGGATGGTGCGCAGGCCGTGCACGGTGCCGCCCGGGCCGTAGCGCAGGAACATGAAATTGGCCGGCGTGCCGAACTCGCCGCCGCGCCGGTAGTCTTCCACCACGCCGCGCACGCGGTAGCGCTCCGGCTCGGCCGAGGTGCTGGTGCTGGTGATGAAGGTCTTGCCGATGGCCGCGCGCACCGCGTCCGGCCCCGGGAACAGCGCCTCGGCGAAGCGGCGGTTGAGTACCACCGCGCCGGCGGCGCCGTCGTCCGCAGCGGAGTACCAGTCGCCGGCCTCCAGCGACATGCCCAGCACGGAGAAGGCCTCGTCGCTCGCTTCCATGAAGGAGGCGGGCATGGTAGGCCCGCCCGGAACCTGGAAGGTGCTGCGCATGTCCGAGTTCTGGAAGGGTGCGAAGGTGGTGAAGGCCGCCTGCTCCACTTCCGGCATGGCTTCCAGCACGCGCCGGAACTGGCCGCGCAGCGCTTCATCGTCCTTCTGCGCCTCGTCCTTGCCGGTCTGGATGGTGACCGCCCACACGCTGGCGTGCTGGAAGCCCAGCGGCATGCGGTACAGCTGCCAGCTGCGCGCGGCGAAGGCGGCGATGGCGAACACCAGCACGAAGGCCAGCAGGATTTCCAGCGTCAGCATCAGGTTGCGCGACTTGCGCTTCCAGATCAGTTTCAGCAAATGGCGCAGCATCAGGCGGCTCCCTTCAGGGCGTGGACAGGATCGAGGCGGGACATTTTCCAGGCCGGCGCCACGCCGGACAGCAGTCCGAACACGATGGTGACCAGCAGGCCGTAGGCAAACACGGTGAAGTTCAATTGCACTTTCAGGTAGGGGATGAGGGCGGACGCTTCCAGCCATGCCAGCACGCCCCAGGTGCACAGCAGGCTGAGCGCGCCGCCGGCCAGGCACAGCAGCACGTTCTCCAGCAGCAGCTGGCCGGCCAGCTGGGCGCTGGTGGCGCCGAAGGCCTTGCGCACGCCGATCTCGCTGCTGCGCTCCATGATGCGGCCCATGTTCAGGTTCACCAGGTTCAGCGCGGGCAGCAGCATGAACAGCAGCATCAGCACGCTGATCACCGCCAGCACGGTGGCCGAGCCGGAATCGGCGCCTTCGCTTTGCGTGACCATGCGCGAGAACAGCCCCAGCTTGGTGTCGGCCCAGAAGCGGGCCGAGTTCCACTCGCGCGGATCGTCGAACTGCACGCCGCGGGCGATGCGCTCCACTTCCTGCCGGATCAGCGGCAGGTCGGCTTCGCTGCGGCCCAGCAGCAGCGCGGTGAATTCGCCGGACATCTGCGTGCGGTATGCGCTGGAAGGGAAGGTGGTGATGGGCGCCCAGATGTCGGACAGCGCGTTCAGGTGCAGCGCGTCCTCCACCACGCCGACCACCTCGAACACCTGGCCGCCGGCGTTGATCTTTTGCCCCACGGCGGCGGCGCCCGGGAACAGCTTGCGTGCGCTCGATTCGTTGATGACCGCCGCCATGCGGCCCTGCGCCATGTCGTCCGCGTTCAGCACGCGCCCGGCCAGCACCTTGAAGTCCAGGATCTGCCAGTATTCGGCGTCCGCACGGCGCAGCAGCAGCTGGCTGACGCGGTCGCCCTGGTAGACCGAGACGTCCTCCGGGCCGGTGACGGCGGACACCAGCTGGGCGGACTTCATCGGCTTCAGGTATGTTTCGATCAGCTTGTAGCCCAGCGGGCTGCGGCGCACCTTGTGCTCGCCCGTGAGGCGCGACTCCAGCATGTGCACTTGCAGGTAGCGGTTGCTGCGGCCTTCCACGCCGCTGGGCTGGAAGGCGTTTTGCAGCAGCGCCGTCACCACCAGCAGCACCACCAGCGTGAGCATGATGCAGGCCAGGTTGATGGCGGTGAACAGCTTGCGCCGCATGAAGACCTTGAAGGCCGTGAGCAGATAGTTGCGCAGCATGCGGCCTCCTTACGCGACCAGCTGGCCGTCGAACACGCGCACGATGCGGTTGGCGCGGCGCGCCTCCGTTTCGTCGTGCGTCACCATCACCACGGTGGTGCCCTCGGCGTTCAGCTTGAGCAGGATGTCCATCACTTCCGCGCCCATCTTGCTATCGAGGTTGCCGGTCGGCTCGTCGGCCAGCAGCACCTGCGGCCGGCCCACGATGGCGCGCGCAATCGCCACGCGCTGCTGCTGCCCGCCGGAGAGCTGGTTGGGATAATGCTCCATGCGCGCGCCCAGTCCCACCTTCTCCAGCGCCTCGCGCGCCAGGCGCTTGCGCTCGGCCGCCGTGATGCTGGCGCGGTAGAGCAGCGGCAGTTCCACGTTGTCGATCACGCGCAGGTCGCCGATCAGGTGGAAGTTCTGGAAGATGAAGCCGAAGGTGCGGTTGCGCAGCGTGGCCACGTCCTTGTCGCGGTAGGACTTCACCGGCGCGCCGCCAACGCGGATGGCGCCCGCGCCAGGCCGGTCCAGCAGGCCGATCAGGTTGAGCAGGGTGCTCTTGCCGCAGCCGCTGGGCCCCATGATGCAGACGAATTCGGCCTCCTTCACGTGCAGGTCGATATCCTTCAGCGCCAGCGTTTCCACCTTGTCGGTCTGGTAGGTCTTGCTTACTTTTTCCAGCTGTATCATGGTGTGCTCCTTATTGTTGAATTATTGTCGAATTATTGTTCAATGCGGATGCTGTCGAGTTCCTTGTAGCGGCTGACGTCGGAAATGATGACGCGCTCGCCCGCCTGCGCGCCGCCCGCGATCTCCACCGCCTTGCCGTCGCTGGCGCCGATGTCGAGCATGGCCTTGCGCGCCGTGCCGCCGCGCAGCACGAACACCGCCTGCCGGCCCTTGCCGTTGAAGGCCGGGCCGCTGTCGGCCACCAGCACATTGGTTTTCTGTTCGGTGACGATGTTGACGTCCACGCGCAGCTTGTTGCGCAGCAGGGCGTGGCTGGGCTGCTCCAGCGCCACCAGCAGCTTGACGGTGCCGTTCTGGATCTCCGGCAGGATGGTGTGCACGCGGCCCGCCAGCAGCTGCTTGCCCTGTTCCACGCGCACGGCTTGGCCGGGGCTGAGCAGGCGCGTATGGAAGTCGGACAGCGTGGCCTCCACGCGGTAGTGGCCCAGGTCGGACACCTTGGCCACCAGCTGGCCCACGGCGACGGCGGCGCCTTCTTCGGCCGCGAGGGAGGTCAGCATGCCGGCGAAGGGCGCGCGCACCTGCGTCTGCGCCAGCAGGATACGCTGCTGGTCCAGCTGCTTCTGCAGGATGGACTTCTGCAGCCGCGCGCCTTCCACGCCGCTGGCGGTGCTGCGGCGGTTGTCTTCTATCAGTTCCTTCTGCTGGCGCAGCTGCACCTCGGTGCGCTGCACGTTCAGTTCCGCCGTCAGCATGTCCTCGCCGGAGACCGCGCCCGCGGCGCGCAGCGTGGCGTAGCGTTCGCGCTTGGCGCGCGTGCTTTGCAGGTCCAACTCCAGCAGCTCGATGGCGCTGGCGTACTGCTTGCGTTTCTGGTCCATGTCCAGCGTCAGGCCGAGGATGCGGTTGTCCTGCTGCGCGATCTGCTCGCGGACGGCGTCCAGCGCCAGGCGCACGCTGCGGTCGTCCAGCTCCAGCAGCAGCTCGCCGGCCGCCACTTGCTGCCCGAGCTTGGCGTGCACCTTGGCCACGCGGCTCTGGATGGGGCTGGGCACCAGTTCCTCGTGTTCCGGCACCACCACGCCGGCGGCGCTGACGGTATTGGCGATGCTGCCGCGCCGGATCTCGGCCACGGCGATATCGTTCATGCTGACGCTCGGGCCGGCCGCGCGGTTGATGCCCCACGCGGCGGCGCAGGCCAGGGCCAGCGCGGCGGCTGCCGCAGCCAGCGTGCGGCGCCGGCGGCGGCGGATGATGTCGGGGGGAAGTGCAGTGTCCATGGGGCGGCGTTGAGCATAAGAATGCAGCTTCCTTTGCAAAGGCCGTGCCAGGGGTGGGGCAGCGGGGAAATCGCCGTTTAAACAAGGGCTTGCGTGCGCATCACAGCGCCGCGCGCAGGCCCGCCGCTACGGGGGATTGCCCGTAAGGGGGCAGCACTGCCCGGATCCGGGCAGTGCATGGGCAGGTCAGCCGAACGGCGTGTAATCGAAGCCGTTGCCTATGATGGTCAGCAAGGCGGCCTGGTTTTCGGGGCTCTCGCTGAAGGCGGCCAGGACCTCGGCGCGCGCGCTGCCGCCGTGCAGGATGCCCAGCCAGTACGCCAGGCCGCCGCTGTCGGGCGCGCGGTGCAGCACATTGCTGTACATGCTGGTGAGGAAGGCCTGGTCGGTGGGGGCGGCGCCGTACAGCGCCTGCGCTTCGGCGCTGGACAGGAAGTCCTGTGCGATGCCGGCCAGCGTGCCGCCATGGTCCAGGCGCTCCATCCAGTAGCCCAGGCCGGCCTTGTCCGGCGTGCGGTTCAGCGCGGCCTGGTACATGCGGTATGCCTGCCCGCCGTTGCCGTCGATGTCCAGGGCCACGCTGGCGTCGCGGAATTTCAGGCGCTCCACGCCGGTCAGGGTGTCGCCGGGCAGCTCGGTGGTGTTGCCCGAGGTGACCTTGGTTTCCGTTGCCTTGCGTTCCAGCAGGTAGTATTTGCGGTTGTCGTCAAACACGACGGTGTCGATGCCGGCGCCGCCGTCGATGCGCTTGCCGGTGCCGCTGCCGGCCAGGAAGTCGTTGCCGCTGGTGCTGGCCGCCACCACGGGGGCCGTGGTGAAGTGGTACTGGCTCGTGCCGGGGAAGGCGTTGCCGGCCAGGTCGAGTATGCTGCCGGCGGGCATATCGACGAAATAGGTCTGGCCCGGCTGCAGCGCGGTCCACGGGTCGAGCAGCAGCAGGCCGTCCAGCAGGCGCAGGCCGCTGTAGTCGGTGCTTTTCCAGGACTGGATTACGGCGCCGTCCTGGCCGAGCAGGCGGATCTCGCCGCTGCCCAGGCGGATGGATTCGTTGAATTCGATGCCAATGCTGGCGGTGGGGCTGGCGTAGCGCGCGCCGTTGCCGGGACTGAGTCCGGTCAGCACCGGCGCCGTCTTGTCCGCCGTGACGTCGGTCATGCTCAGGAAGTAGCTGCCGGTGATATGGTTTTTCGGGGATTCGCTGTACGGATAGGGGCCGGGGCGCACGGCCAGATAGAGGTCTTCGTCCTTGAGCGCGATAAAGCCGTAGTAGGCGCCGTCCAGGCCGCCCATCGGGGTGAGCCAGTCCATCGCCGCGCCGTGGTGCAGCTCCACGGTGGACTTGTTGCCCGTCATGGCCAGCGTGCCGCCGTTGCCCACGCCGTCCAGGCGGACTATGTACTTGTTGCCGGCGGTGACCTTGAGCTTGAACCAGTCCGAATCGCCCCGGTAGTTGATGGCGCCGCCAACCCGGGCGGCGCCGGCCGCCAGCACGCCGGTGGTGGCGCTGCTGGACGCGTAGTCGTCCGCCGCCGGCACCGTGGCGGTGAGCGTGTAGGCGATCTCGCGCTGGCTGTTGCCGCTGGCCGCCGTGACGTAGTAGTCGCCGGTGTAGCTGGCGGTATAGGACAGGTAGCCGGAAAACTCGGGGGCGGTGTGGGATACCAGGCCGTTGGCCGTTCCTTCGGCGTCGGCGCCGCTCAGCGTTAGCCACGACATGTTTGCGGCCGTGCCGGCCTTCAGTTCGAACAGATAAGTGGTGCCCGCCTGGACGGCGACCTTGAACACGTCCTTGTCGCCGCCGTACTGGGTCTTGCCGTCGACGGCGCTGCCGGCCAGCAGCGAGCCTGCGCTGGCGTTCGTGTCCCCATAATCGTCCGGCATCCCTTCCTTGGCGGCGACCTGGTAGCGCCCGGGTGCGCCTGTCGTGTCGGTGGCTTGCAGGTAGTAGGTGCCGGATTTCTCGGGAACGTAGGAGATCAGCAAGGGGCTGCTGGTCGACACCTGGCCGGCGTCGGTGGCCAGCACATTGCCGCTGGCGTCCATCAGCTGCAGTTCGCCGCGCGGGAAGAAGCGGTCGTATGTGTTGGAGAGGGTAAGCCAGTAGGTCTTGCCCGCCACCAGCTCCACCGAGAACCAGTCGCGGTCAAAGGTCGCTTCCATGATGCCGTCCCTGGCCTGGCCCACCGTCAGCGCGCCGGCCTTGGCGGCAGTGGCGCCGAAGTCGTCTTCCGGCTTGCTCAGCTTGAGCGTGTAGTCGCCGGTATGGCCGGTGCTGTTGCTGGCGGCGGCGGAGATGTAGTAGGTCCCCGCCTTGGTGCTGCTGAAAGAAAAGGCCGTGCCGCCATAGGTGACGTTGCTCATGATGTATTCACCGTCCGGTCCGAGCACGCGGATCAGGCCGGGGGCGCTGCCGTTGGTGCCGCTGGAGCCCCAGTCCGGCGTAACAGCATAGGTGGTGCCCGCTTCCAGCACGGCTGCATAGGTGTCGATGTCGGGCAGGGCTTCGAATTTTCCGGTGAGCTTCTTGTCCAGCTCGAGGATGCCGGCAGTGGCCGGCGTGTTGCCCACGTCGCCCGCCGGCAAGGTGGCGGCGCGCAAGGTGTAGTCCACCGCCAGCGTGGTGGCCAGGTTGCCCCGCACGCCGACGTAGTAGTCGCCGCTGACGGCGGGGGTGAAGGTGGCGATGGAGCCGGCCCAGGTCTTGCGGATGGTGGCGGCGGCGGTGTTGCCTGCGGCGTCGTAGACGTCCAGGAAGACGGAGCTGTCGCTGTCCCGCGTGCTGCTGGTGTGGGCGGCTTCGAAAGAGTAGGCGGTGCCGGCGGTCAAGCGGATTTTGAACCAGTCGGCGTCGGTCCAGACTTCATTGGTGCCGGTGGAAATGCTGCCGAGCTGCAGTTTGCCGGCGGTGGTGATGGATGCTGCGTAGTCGTCGCTGGCCATGAAGCTATTGCCCTGATGCATTAAAAATGCATTGTAGCAATATTCTTCGTGGCCAATTCTCGCGCATTGTCACACTTCAGGCAGCGCGCGGCAGCGATAGCGCCAGGGTGGTGCTGTTCCGGTCGTCGTCCGTGCTCATGGCCAGGCTGCCGCCTTGCGCTTCGGCCAGCAGCCGGGCCGAGTAGGTGCCGATGCCGCTGCCGCCTTGTTTGCCGAAGGAGGCGTAGCGCTCAAAGAAGCGCTCGCACATGGCGGCGGGCACGGCGCCGCTGTTGTCTATGGTGACCAGCAGGGGGCTGCCGTCGTGCAGCTTGATGGCCACCTGGCCGCCCGGCACGGCGGCGGCGGCTTCGCAGGCGTTCTTCACCAGGTTGTGCAAAATGGCCAGGCATAGCGTGGCGTCGCCCAGCGCGTGGCCGGCGCCGGCGGGGGCGTCCACGGTAATGGCGACATTGCTGCCTGCGCAGGCGGCGCGCGTGGCGTGCGCCACCTTGTGCAGCGCTGCGGACAGGTCCAGCGGCTCGGCCACCAGCTGGAAGGTGCCGGTTTCTATCATGAACAGGTCGGCCGAGAGCTTGACGGTGTCCAGCGCCTGCTGCGCCGTGGCGGCGATGAGCTGGGCTTGCAGCGCGTGGTCGGCGCCGGTTGGGGCGGCAGACGGATTTGCGAGCTGCTGCGCCAGTTGCTGCGCCAGTCCGAGCACGCCGGCCAGCGGGCCTTTGATGTCGTGCCGCAGCATGCGTTCCACGTCTTCCCGCAGGCGCGCCGTTTCCAGCAGCGCGTCGTATTCCGCCTGGCGCTGCAGGTGCACGGCGATGTAGCGCATGAAGTTGTTGACGCGCAGCTGCAGCACGTCCGGGTCCACCGGTTTGCTGACGAAATCGACCGCGCCCAGCGTCAGGCCGCGCCGGCGCGCCGCTTCGTCGGTCAGCGCGGTGACGAAGATGATGGGGATGTGCGCGCTGCCCGGATGCTCGCGCATGCGCTGCGCCACTTCGAAGCCGTCCATGCCGGGCATCATCACGTCCAGCAGCACCAGGTCGGGCGGATTGTCCGAGCTGCACATGGCCAGCGCCTTGGGGCCGTTGTGCGCCACGCGCACGCGGTACTGGCCTTCGAACAGGTCCGCGATCAGGCGCAGGTTTTCCGGCGTGTCGTCCACCACCAGCAGGGTGGGCTGCGGTGGCGCCGCCTGGCTTTGCGGACGGGCCGCCGCAGCGGCGGATGCTGGAGGCGTTGCGGCGCCGGGCAGGCGCACGCGGCGGCTCAGCGCGCCGGCGATCTTGTCTTCCAGGCGCTGGCGCGTGTAGGGCTTGACCAGCAGGTCGGACACGCCGCTGGTGATGGCTTGCGCAATGCGGTCGCGGTCCGCTTCCGCTGTGACCATCACCATGGGAATGCCGGCCAGCTTTTCGTCGGCGCGGATATGGCGCAGCAGTTCCAGGCCGTCCATCAGCGGCATGTTCCAGTCCGACAGCACCAGGTCGATGGGACGGCTTTGCAGCAGGCGCAAGGCGTCCGCGCCGTTGCTGGCGGTCTGCACGTCGAGCGCGCCCAGCGCGCGCAGCTGGTTGGCCGTGATCTGGCACATGGCGGGAACGTCGTCCACCACCAGGAAGTTGAGTTTTTCGAAGTTCATTGCGCTTGGGGTTTCAGGTCTTCATCACTGTCGATGTAGCGGTCGGCGATGGCTTTGCATTCGGCTTCCAGCGCCACGAAGGCGTCCAGGATGTCGGGATCGAAGTGGCTGCCGCGTCCTTCGCGCATCAGCGCCACGGCCTGCGCGTGCGGCATCGTTTCCTTGTAGACGCGGCGCGAGATCAGCGCATCATACACGTCGGCCACCGCCATCAGCCGGGCGGACAAGGGGATGGCGTCGCCGGCCAGGCCCTCGGGGTAGCCGCTGCCGTCCCACTTTTCCTGGTGCGAGTAGGCGATCTCCTTGGCGCAGCTGAGGAAGGGCACGTCCACGCCCAGGCGCTGCTCGGCGTGCAGGATGGCGTTGCGTCCCAGCGCGCAGTGGGTCTTCATGACTTCCCATTCGTCCGGCCCGAAGCGGCCGGGTTTCAGCAGGATGCGGTCCGGTATGCCGACCTTGCCGATGTCGTGCAGCGGCGCGGACTTGAACAGCACGTCGATGTAGGCGGGCGTGAGTTCGGCCTCGAAGCGCGGGTGGTGGCGCAGATGGTCGGCCAGCAGCTTCACGTACCACTGCGTGCGCAGGATGTGGTTGCCGGTGTCGTTGTCGCGCGTTTCGGCCAGCGAGGCCATGGTGAGGATGGTGACGTCCTGCAGCGCGCTCACTTCGCCGGTGCGGCGTTCCACTTCCTGCTCCAGGTAGGCGTTCTTGTCGCGCAGGAAGTCGGACGAGGCTTTCAGCGTCAGGTGGGTGCGCACCCGCGCCAGCACGATGGGCGGGCTGATAGGCTTGGTGATGTAGTCCACCGCGCCCAGCTTGAAGCCGAGCTGCTCGTCCCGGGTTTCGGATTTCGCGGTCAGGAAGATGACGGGGATGGCGGCGGTGAGCGGGTCGGCCTTGAGCTGGCGGCACACTTCGTAGCCGTCCATTTCCGGCATCATGATGTCGAGCAGGATCAGGTCGGGCTGCGCGGCGCCCATTGCGCCGTGGGCGATCTTCAGCGCCTTGGCGCCGTTCGGGGCCACCTTGACGGTGTAGTCGCCCGACAGCAGGCCGCTCATCAGCGAGAGGTTGTCGGGCGTGTCGTCCACCACGAGGATGATGGGTTTGCGTGGAAAACCGGTGGATGGGGTCATGACTGCACTTCCTCAAGAACGGCCAGCGCCGTTTCAAAGTCGAACTGGCCGATAGCTTGCTGAAGGCGGCGGATGTGGTGGGGGTAGGCGCTGGCCAGCAGCGCCTGGTGTTCAAGCAGCACGCGTTCGGCCTGGGCGTCGTCGTCGGCCAGCAGGCGCACCAGCTGGGCGTGGACCTCGTCGCGCAGGGCGGTGTCGATGGCGGGCGGCGTGCCCGCACCTGCCGCATCCGTCGCGGCGGCGGATTCCGGGGGCAGGGCGGCGGCGATGGCGGCCAGCTGCGCGGCCAGCTCCTGCGCCAGCGCGGCTTGCAGCTCGCCGGTGGCGCCGCCCGCGCTGATGGCGTGCTCCAGTTCCGCCGCGGCTTGCTGCAGGGCGTCGGCGCCGATATTGCCGGCCAGGCCTTTGAGGGTGTGGGCCATGCGCTCGGCGTCACCGTTATCGCCGACGGCGATGGCGGCGGCGATGCGCGCGTCCGCGCCCGACTGGTTGGCGACAAAGCCGCGCAGCATGGCCAGGTAGCGCGGCCGCTTGCCCAGCACGCGGCGCAGGCCGGCCTGCATGTCCAGTCCGGGAATGGCGGCGGGCAGGCCGCCATCGTCTTCGGCCGACGCATCGGGTGGCGCTGCCGCCGCCGGTGCTGGCGCGTCATTGCCGGCCGCGTGGCGCGGTGGTATCCAGCGCAGCAGGGCGCGCCACAGTTCGTCCGGCTCGATGGGCTTGCTGACGAAATCGGCCATGCCGGCCGCCAGGCATTGTTCGCGGTCGCTCTGCATGGCGTTGGCGGTCATGGCGACGACGGGCAGCGCGTCCAGCTCGGGCATGGCGCGCAGCCTGCGGGTGGCTTCGATACCGTCCATTTCCGGCATCTGCATGTCCATCAGCACGATGTCGTAGCGCTCCTTGCGCACCATCTCCAGCACCGCCAGCCCGTTGCCGGCCACGTCCACCAGCAGCCCGGCGTCGAGCAGCAATTCGGTCGCCACCTGCTGGTTCAGTTCATTGTCCTCAGCCAGCAGCACGCGCGCGCCGGCGATGCTGGCCAGCGCCTCGGCGGTGGACTGCAGCAGCGGCAAGCCCGCCAGGCTCGCGTTGTCGGCGGCGTCTTCGTATTCGCCGTCGAGCAGGCGTATCAGGGTGTTCAGCAGCACCGAGGCGTTGACCGGCTTGATCAGCACGTCCTCGATGCCGGCTGCGCGCGCCTGGGCCAGCACTTCCTCGCGGCCGAAGGCGGTCACCATGGCCAGGCGCGGCGGATGTTCCAGCTGCAGTTCGCGAGCCAGGGCCTGCAGCGCGGCGGCGGTTTCCGGGCCGTTCATGCCGGGCATCTGCCAGTCCAGCAGCACCACGTCGAACGCGTCCGCCGTGCCGGCCGTGGCGCGCACGCGCTCCAGCGCTTCGGGGCCGGAGGCCACGGCGCTGGCGGCAAAGCGCATCGACTCCAGTATGCCGGTCAGCACGGCGCGCGCGCTGTCGTTGTCGTCCACCACCAGGATGCGGCGGCCGCGCAGGTCCGGGTGCGGCAGCAGCACGCGGCGCTCGCCTGTGCCTATCGCCAGGCTGGCGGTGAACCAGAAGGTGGAGCCCTTGCCATGCTCGCTCTCCACGCCCACCGCGCCGCCCATCAGCTCCGCCAGTTTTTTGGAGATGGCCAGGCCCAGGCCTGTGCCGCCGTATTTGCGGGTGGTGGAGGAGTCGGCCTGCTGGAAGCTCTGGAACAGCTGCGCCATCTGCTCCGGGGTGAGGCCGATGCCGGTGTCGCGCACGGCGAAGCGCAGCAGCACCTTGCCGGCGGCGCTGGCCTGCACGCGCACGATGATGTCCACCTCGCCGCGCTCGGTGAACTTGACGGCGTTGTTGGCGTAGTTGATGAGGATCTGGCCCAGGCGCAGCGGGTCGCCCACCAGGCTGTCCGGCACGTCGCCGGCGACGTCGAACACCAGCTCCAGGCCTTTGGCGGCGATCTTTTCAGCGATCACCGTGCTGACGTTCTCCAGCACCTGGGCCAGTTCGAAGGGCGTGTGCTCGACCTGCAGCTTGTCGGCCTCGATCTTGGAGAAGTCCAGGATGTCGTTGATGATGCCCAGCAGGTGCTGGCCGGCGCGCTGGATCTTCTGCACATAGTCGTGCTGGCGCGGCGTGAGGCCGGTCTTCAGCGCCAGGTGGCTCATGCCGATGATGGCGTTCATGGGGGTGCGGATTTCGTGGCTCATATTGGCCAGGAACATGGACTTGCTGCGCGTGGCGTCCTCCGCCGCCTGCTTGGCCGCGCCCAGCGCCTGCGCCGCAATGTGCTCGGCGGTGACGTCGGCCAGGTAGCCGTTCCACACGTCCTGGCCGTCCGGCTGGCGCGCGCAACTGCAGTGCAGCTCCACCCAGCGCGTGCCCAGGTGGCCGTTGCCGCCGCCCGCGTGGCCGCCGCCAAAAGCCAGCCGGCGGTGCAGCGGCAGCTGGTGCAGCGCCGCTTCGGACACTTGCGACAGCAGCCCGCCCGCGCCGTCCCGGCCGTCCGGGTCCAGCAGCGAGAACAGCACGCTGCCATTGGCCAGCACGTCGTTGGCCTGCAGGCCGGTGATGGCGGTAATGGCCGGGCTCATGAAGTTGAACGCCGGCTTGCCGTCCAGGCCGACGCGGAACTGGTACACCGCCACCGGCAGGTTGTTGGTGATTTCGCGCATGCGCTTCTCGTTCTCGAAGCGCAGCCGGCGCGTGGTTTCCTGCTGGCGCTGGCGGCCGGTGACCACCAGTGCCAGCAGCCACATGGCCAGCAGCGCCACGGCGGCCGCCGCCAGGTCGCGCCACAGCGGCAGCCAGGCGTTGCGGTCCTGCAGGCGCAGCACGCGCCAGTGGCCGCCGCTGTCGTCCGGCCAGTTCAGCTGCGCCGAGGCGACCGCGTGGAAGGAGCCGTTCAGCCATACCGCGCCGCTATCCGGATTGAAGGGCAGGTGCTCGGGGCCGTCGTCGTCGAACAGGGTGCCGAACTGCTTGCCGCGCACCAGTTCCTCGCGCCGCTCCACGCTCACTTGCCCGGCCAGCTTGAGCAGCCAGGGCGCGCGGTTGCTGGCGAAGACCACGCCGTCCGGCGACAGCAGCAGCACCGGGTCGCTGGTGCTGTCGAGCAGGCGGTCGATGTCGGCCACCGGCATCTTGACGGCGTAGGCGCCGGTGATGGGCGTGTCGCGGCTGTTGCCGCCGTGGACAGGGGCGGCGAAATACAGGCCGCGCTCGTGCGAGGTGCCGCCGATGGCGGGGTAGACCGTGGCCTGTCCGGCCAGCGCGCGCCGCACGTAAGGGCGGAACGCCAGGTTGCGCCCCAGGCCGGTGGCCTTGCCTTCCCGGTTCAGATAGGCCAGCGTGGTGCCGTCGCCGGAGACCACGAAGACGTTGTCGGCGCCGTACTGGTCGATGATGGCGGCGAAGTCGGCGTGGATCTCGTTGGAGTCGAAGGCCAGGCTGCCGTTCAGCAGCTGCTTGATGCTGGATTCGACCAGGCCCATCAGGATAGCGCCGCCGATGACCTTGTTCTCGCTGCTTTCGCCCTGCACGCGGGCGGCCAGTTCGGTGGTGGCGGCGGCCAATTCGCTGCGGTGCTGCTGGAACACCAGCTGGCGCTGCGCCAGCACGCACGCCGCCGCCATGGCTAGCGCCAGCGCGGCCCAGCGGAACGCGGCGTTGCGCGGCCGCAGCGTCCGCTGCAGCAGCTTGCGGAGGCCGGTGCGCGGCTGTTGCTCCGGTGAGAGGGGCGGATGGGGGGCGTTCATGGCGGCTGGATTTGCTTTACTTGAGGAAAGTATAACGAAAATTCAACCCGGTGGGAGGATGGCGACATTTATATGTCAGGCTGTTGCTTGACTGAAAGCTCTATGCTTATACTGGGTCCGACCATGAAATTCGCCCTTACCCTCCTTGCGCTCCTGCTGGCCGCCGCCAGCCCGCTCCCGGCTGCCGCTGCGCCGCAGGCGCTGGCTTTCAAGCGCATCGACACGCTGGGTTCGGACGCGCAGTCCATCGTCTCCATGCTGCAGGACCGGCAGGGTTTCGTCTGGATAGGCACCATAGAGGGCGGCTTGTTCCGCTACGACGGCCGCCAGTCGGTGCACTACCAGAACGACCCGCTCGACCCGCGCAGCCTGCCGGGCGGGCGCATTGCCGCGCTGTACAACGACGAGCAGGGCCGCATCTGGGCCGGCACCGACGAGGGCCTGGTGCGCTACGACCCGGCCAGCAACGGCTTTATCCGCTACGTGCCGGACTCGGGGCCGAAGAATTACCGCATCGTGCGCCGCATCATCAACGACGGCGCCGGCGGCATGTGGCTGGCCACCTGGGGCGGTTTGCAGCGCTTCGACCCGAAAACGGGCCGCTTCAAGATCTACCAGCACGACCCGGCGCGGCCGGACAGCCTGGCGCACAACGACATCAACGCCTTGACGATGGACGCCAAGGGCGGCGTCTGGGCCGGCACCTGGCCGGGCGGCCTGGACTACCTGGCGCCGGGCAGCGAGAGCTTTGTGCACTACCGCGTGGACGACGAGGCCGCGCCCAGCGTGAAGGGCAACGACGTGCGCGCGCTGCACGCGGACAGCGCCGGCAAGCTGTGGATAGGCACGGACGACGGCCTGGTGGTGTGGAAGGCCGGCGAGCCGTGGACAACGCGGCGCCGCCTGCCGCAGCAGACCGGCCGCGTGACCCATATGGACGAGGACCTGAGCGGCGACCTGTGGATCAGCACCCGCACCGCCGGCGTATGGCGCTGGGACCGCGAAACCGGGGACTTCCAGGTCTACCAGCGGCGCGCGGAGGACAGCCACAGCCTGTCCACCAACGCCATCAACCTGACCATGCACGACCGCACGGGCACGCTGTGGGTGGGCACCTTCACCGACGGCGTGAGCCGCGCCAACCTGGGCTACCACGGCTTCGAGCGCATCGTGCCGCGCGACGTGGCGCCGGAGGTGTTCAAGGCCAGCAATTTCGTGCGCAGCCTGGGCGCGGCGCCGCAGGGCAAGCTGTGGCTGGGCGTGGACGACGGCCTGGTGCTGTTCGACCCCGCCGAACGCAAGCTGCTGCGCCATTACGCGGCCGATGCGAAGCGGCCCGGCACCCTGAGCAACAACGTGGTCTACAGCCTGTACCAGCAGCCGGGCGGCCCGCTGTGGGCCGGCACCTCGCGCGGCCTGAACCGGCTCGACAAGCTGGACGGTCCCTTCCAGGCCATCCATTTCGGCAGCGGCGCCATCGACTTCATCAACCGCATCGCGCCCGGGCGCGGCGGCCTGCTGTGGCTGGGCACCAGCGCCGGCCTGGTGCGCTACGACATCGCCAGCGGCGCGCACACCGTGCACGCGCACGACCCGTCCGATCCCGGCAGCCGCAGCGTGGACGGCGTGACCACGCTGATGGAAGACAGCGCGGGCCGGGTCTGGACCGGGGAATTCTTCCGCGGCGGGCTGGACGTGCGCGATCCGGAGACCGGCCGCTACACCCGCGTGCCCAGCGACCCGGCGCGCGCCGACACGCTGAGCAGCGACCGCATCAGCTGCCTGCACGAGGACGCCAGCGGCGCCATCTGGGTGGGCACGGCGCGCGGCCTGAACCGCATCCGCTTCCGCGACGGCAAGCTGGAGGTGAAGCGCTACAGCCACAAAGGCAGCGTGGGCACGCAGATGGTGGAAGCGATACAGTCCGACCGCGCCGGCATGCTGTGGGTGACAACTGTTGCGGGCATGTCCAAGCTGGAACCGGTCAGCGAGAACGTCACCAACTACTCGGTGGAGGACGGCCTGACCGAGGGCTTCTACCTGGACGCGTCGGTGCGCGGCAGCGACGGCCGGCTGTATTTCGGCAGCACCAGCGGCATCACCAGCGTCAACCCTGCGATACACAGCAGCGTATCGCGCCCGCCGCAGCTGGCCATTACCGGCATCAGCCTGCTCAACAAGCCGCTGCAGCCGGGCGCGGCGCCGCCCGGCGTCACGCTGGAGGGCAGCCTGACGGCGCCGCAGTCGCTCACCCTGCCGTGGAACGCGGACGTGCTCACCATCGAGTTCGCGGCGCTGCACTACGCCGAGCCCAAACGCAACGGCTACCGCTACAAGCTGGAAGGCTTCGACCAGGACTGGGTGCAGGCCGACGCCAGCCGTCCCGCCGCCACCTACACCAATTTGAACCCGGGCAGCTACCGCTTCCGCCTCATGGGCAGCAACAACAAAGGCCTGGAGAGCAAGGCCGAGGTGACGCTGCCGATCACCATTACGCCGCCGCTATGGCAAACCTGGTGGTTCCGCACGGCGGCGGCGGCGGCGGCCATGTCGCTGCTGGCGCTGCTGTACCGCTGGCGCGTGCGCAGCCTGACCGCGCGCGCCACGCGGCTGGAAAGCATCGTGGCCGAACGCACGCGCGCGCTGCAGGAGTCCAACCAGAAGCTGGCGGCGCTGTCTGCTACGGATGCGCTGACCGGCATCGCCAACCGGCGCAGCTTCGATGACGCGCTGGCGCGCGAATGGCGGCGCGCGGCGCGGCGCGGCGAGCCGCTGGCGGTGGCCATGTTCGACGTGGATTTCTTCAAGCCCTATAACGACCACTATGGCCACGCCGCCGGCGACGACGCCTTGCGCCGCGTGGCGCAGGCGCTGGCGGGAGGCCTGCACCGCGCGGGCGACCTGGTGGCGCGCTACGGCGGCGAGGAGTTCGTCTTTATCGCCCCGGGCGCCTCGCCCGAGGAGGCGCTGCGCATGGCCGACGGCCTGCGGCTGGCCGTGGAGGCGCTGGCGCTGCCGCATGCGCTGTCGGCCTTCAGCCGCGTGACGGCCAGCGTGGGCGTGGCCTCCTTCGTGCCGCCGCAAGGCGCCGCCGTTGACGGTGGCAGGGACGGCGGCAGGGACGGCGGCAAGGATGGCGCCGGCGGCGCGGCGGCGCTGATGCAGGCGGCCGACCAGGCGCTGTACCGCGCCAAGGCGGAAGGCCGCAACCGCAGCGTGCTGGCCTGAGCGCTCAGGCCAGCGCGTTCATATGGTCTGCGGCACGCCGGTCAGCTTGTCCGGATTGCGCACCGCGTAGATGCCGGCGATGAGGCCGTCCACCACCAGGATGGCCTGCGCCGATTCCAGCTTGCCGCCGATATAGCGCAGGAAGCCCGGCTCGCCGTTCAGCATGGCGGTGCGGTATTCCACCTGGCCCGGATACTTGTCCAGCGTGCGGCAGAACAGGCGCGTCACGGCGCCCATGCCGTGGATAATGCGCGGGAAGGACGGCACTTTGCCGCCGCCGTCGCTCACCAGTTCCACATTCGCCGCCAGCAGCGCCTGGATGGCGGCCGCTTGCCCGGTGCGTGCCGCGTCCAGGAATTTGCCCAGCAGGCTGCGGTGCGCGTCGTGGTTTACCCCATAACGCTTCTTGTCCTGCTGCACGCGTTCCTGGGCCCGGTGCACCATCTGGCGGCAGGCCGCTTCGCTTTTGCCCAGCAGCGCCGCCACTTCGCCGTAGTCGTAGTCGAACACCTGGCGCAGCAGGAAGGCGGCGCGTTCGTCCGGCGACAGGCGTTCCAGCACCCACATGAAGGCCACGCCCAGTTCGCCGGCCATTTCCGCCTGCGTTTCCGGCGTGTGCTCGTCCACTTCCACCAGCGGCTCCGGCAGCCACCAGCCGGCATAGGACTCGCGCTCGGCCTTGGCCACGCGCAGGCGGTCGAGCGAGAGCCGGGTGACGATGGTGACCAGCCAGGCCTCGGGCGATTGCAGGGCGGCCTGGTCGCTGCCTTCCCAGCGCAGCCAGGCGTCCTGCACCACGTCCTCGGCGTCGGCGCGCACGCCCAGCATGCGGTAGGCGATCGAGAACAGGCGCGGACGCAGCGCGGAGAAGGCGAGGGCGGACGGGGTGGCGGCGGCTGGTGGCATGGCGGAACGGTGACTGGTGGGATACGCCTATTGTGACATATACGTTTTCAGCGTGGCTGAAGGCGCGGGCCATCATCGATAAAAATACCGATCGTCACATTTCTCGTGGCAATTCGCAGTTCAGCGTCCTAAGCTGCAAGGTGCAGAAAGCAGTAGCAGGAGGCACCATGCAAGAAAAAGAACTGGCTTTGCAATATGACTTGATAGGCCGCTTGTATGAAGCGGCCCTGCATGAAGAACATTGGCCCGGCTTGTGCGAGGATATCGCCGCCGCCATCGGGGCCAATGGGGCCAATGGCGCTAATGGCGCCGGCAGCGCCGCCGCGCTGCTGCAGGCCAGCGCCGGCGCCGTTGCCGCCGTCGCCAGCGAAGACAATAGCTGGATGGGCGTGCTGCAGCCGCACCTGGAACGGGCGCTGAAATTGCGCGACCGCCTGGCGCATAACGACCTGGCCGAGCATTGCAGCGTGGCCGCGCTGGACGCGCTGGCCACGGCGGTGGTGCTGCTGGACGGCAGCCTGACGGTGCTGTACGCGAACGGCGCGGCCGGCTTGGTGTTTGGCGCCGAATCGCCGCTCCAGCTGCGCGGCGCGCGGCTGGCGCAGACCGCCTCGCGCGGCGCGCAAACGCTGGCGCACATGGTGCGGCGTGCGGTGCGCTGCCTGGAGCCGGACAGCCTGGGCGGGCCGGCGCAGGGCACCCAGTCGCTCTGCCTGCCGCGCAGCGGCCGCCTGCCGCTGACGCTGTCCGTGGCGCCGTTCATGCTGGCGGGCGGCGCCGCCGGCGGGCGCGCCTGCGCCATCGTCATGGCGCGCGATCCGGAAGCGGTGACCGCGTCGGCCGCCGTCTTGCAGCAGTTGTTCGAATTGACGCCGGCCGAGGCGGCGGTCAGCTGCGCGCTGGCGGCGGGCGCTTCGCTGGAGGACATCGCCGCCGCCAGCAGCGTGAGCGTGAACACCGTGAAGACCCATTTGCACCGCGTGTACGGCAAGACGTCCACGCGCCGGCAGGGCGAACTGATTGCGCTGATCCACGGTTCCACGGCGACCTTGTTGCCGCCTCATTCAGTCGGATGACGCCAGCGGCAGCATGCCTGCCTACAATGGGTTCGACCGGTGCAGACAGGCCGGCGAGAACCTTAATCCAGTTATCCAGGGATGGTGCATATCATGAAAAAATTACTATTGGCGGCATTGATGGGCGCAGCATGCGTAGGCGCGCTTGCGCAGCAGAGCGATACGGTGACCATCCCGGCGCCGGCGCAAACGATCTCGGCGATCGAGGCGCCCACGCAGCGCGTGTACCTCACTGATATGGAATTCGGCAGCTACAAAGGCGGCTATGATCTGTCGAACGGGCAGGTGCTGACGCTGACGAAGAAAGGCAGCCGGATCTATGCCCAAGTGGGCGACATGGACGAACACCAGGTGGTGGCCGTGGCGCACAATACCTTTGTTGCGCTGGACCAGAAACTGAAGGTGCGCATCGACCTCGATACGGGTGTCGGCAGCGGCATCGGCGGTGAACTGCTGATGGTGGTGCCTGGCCGCAGCGTGGCCGGCCTGCCTGCGCAGGATACGCTGATGCGGGTGGCCTTCCAATAAGCCGGGCGCGCGGCGGCGCCCGGCACGCTTATAGCTGCTGCTGGGCGTCGAAGGTATTGCAGCGGCCGGTGTCGCCGCTTTCCAGGCCGCGCTTGAACCAGCGCACGCGCTGCTCCGAGCTGCCGTGCGTGAAGGAGTCCGGCACCACGCGGCCCTGGGATTGGCGCTGCAGCGCGTCGTCGCCGATGGCGGTGGCGGCGCTCAGCGCCGTTTCCACGTCGCCCTGTTCCAGGATGCTGCGCGAGCGGTTGGCGTGGAAGGCCCACACGCCGGCGAAGCAGTCGGCCTGCAATTCCAGCCGCACCGACAATGCGTTGGCCTGCCGCTCGGTAGCGCGGCGGCGCTGCTGGTCCACCTTGTCCGAAATGCCGGTCACGTGCTGCACGTGGTGGCCCACTTCGTGCGCGATCACATAGGCTTGCGCGAACTCGCCGTTGACGTGGAAGCGTTCCTGCATCAGGCGGTAGAAGCTCAGGTCGATATACACTTGCTGGTCGCCGGGGCAGTAGAAGGGGCCGGTCGCCGACTGGCCGGTGCCGCAGGCCGTATCCGTGCTGCCGCTGAACAGTATCAGCTTGGGCTTGACGTAGCTGCCGCCCTTGGCGCGGAACAGTTCGGTCCACACGTCCTCCGTGTCCGCCAGCACCACCCTGACGAATTTGCTTTGCCGGTCGGCGGCCGGCGCCGCGTGCGAGGGCGCCTGCTGCTGCACCTGCGCCGGCCCGCCGCCACCGCCGCTGAGCAGGCTGAGCATCGTGAGCGGATTCACGCCGAATACATACGAGCCGATCAGGGCCAGCACCACGGTGCCGATGCCGATGGAGCGGCCGCCCAGGCCGAAGCCGCCGCCACCGCCGCCGCCATCGCCGCGCCGGTCCTCAACGTTGTCGCTCTCGCGGTTGCCTTCCCATTTCATGGCGTGCTCCTGTTCTGCAGTCTTATAGGTTTGTAGCCACTATACGCTAGCAATGCGGTTGCGGCCGCCGCGCTTGGCGCGGTACAGTGCGTCGTCCGCACGCTTGAGCACGTCCTCGGCGTGGGCGTCGCCCGGCAGGAACTCGCTCAGGCCGCCGCTGATGGTGGCGCCGCCGCCCACCGCGCCCAGGCGCAGCAAGGCCTCCGCCACGCGCAGGCGCAGCCGTTCGGCGATGGGGGCGGCCTGGTCGCGGGTGGTGTGCGGCATCAGCACCACGAACTCGTCGCCGCCGAAGCGGGCCGGGAAGTCGGTGCTGCGCAGTTCGTCGCGGCAGACATCGGCGGCGGCGCGGATGGCCTTGTCGCCGAACAGATGGCCGAACTGGTCGTTGATGTTTTTAAAGTGGTCGATATCGAAGATCAGCAGCGTGGTCGCGGTGCCGTAGCGCGCGAACACTTGATAATGTTCGGCCAGCGATCCCATCAGCTTGCGCCGGTTGTACAGGCCGGACAGCTCGTCGATTTCGCTGTGCAGGCGCAACTGGGCTTCCAGCTGGTGGCGCGCGGTGATATTGCTGGCCACCCACAGCACCGCGTCCTCGCCGTCGACCTGGAATTCAAGCGCCTGCACGCGGCCCTCGAACCAGCTCGCTTTCAGCGGCGGCCGGTTGCCCTTGTACAGGATGTCGTCGCTGTCCAGGCCGTACTCCACCACGTGCAGGCTGCGCGTGGCCAGCGCCTTGTGGATCTCGCCCACAAACCACTCCGCCTTGGCCGGCACCAGCAGCTCGGCCATGGCTTTACCCGCCAGGAAGCCGATCTCGTCGTAATAACGCACGTCCGCCCCGCCGAAAATAGCCGCGTAGCGGCCGCTGCGGGTCAGCAGGAAGGCCGGGTCGGGCAGGGCTTTCAGGACCGAGGCAATCTCTTGGCTCGACAGGGCAGGCAGGTGCGGCATGGAAAATCCGGGGTCTTGTTTAACTATTATGTAATTTTTGTGCAGCGCCGCAACGGTAGCAGAGGTGTGGCCGTAAGGCAAGATGGCGCCGCCTGCGGCCGGGTTCGCATAGCATGCTGCTAATTCTTGCATTGGAGGCTAGCCATGTCGATCTTGCTAAAGCGCGCGCTCTGCATCCTGCTGCTGGCCTGCGCGGCCGGCGCATCCGCCGGCACGGCCGGGCACAGGGTGGCGCTGCAATATTTTTACCCGGACCTGGACACGCCCACGCGCAGCTACGCGGCCCAACTGGTGGACGGTGACGGCGCGCTGTTCCGCAACGTGGCAGGCGTGTTCGACCTCACCGTGACCGACACGCAAGTTATCGCCAGCAACTTCAACACCAGCGCCATGTGGCTGGGCGGCGCCTTCAACGGTTTCGCCCTGACCGACCTGGACCATGGGTTTTATCTCTTTGCGGCGCTGGGACGGGAAACCAATATGGCGGGCTTTTCGCCAGCCAATGTGTCCTTCAGCGGGAACGTGGCCTATGTCAATTGGCAGGGGCTGTCCTTCGACGAGGACACGCGGGTGGTGCTCTACCTGAGCGCCGTGCCGGAGCCCGCCGCCTGGGTGCTGATGCTGGCGGGCGGCGCGATCCTGCTGCTGGCGCTGCGCCGGGGCGGGGCGTTTCAGGCCGGATAGACGGGCGCGTCGGCCTGCGTGCCAACCACCGTCATCCACGGGCGGATACGCCAGCCGGTCACCAGGCCGTGGACCACATACGGGTCCGCCGCGACAAAGGCCTCCACCACGGCGGGGGAGTCTGCCTTAAACCACAGCATGGCGCCATCGACCGGCTCGGCCAGCGCGCCGCCCAGCTGCAACTCGCCGCGCGCGTGCGACTCCCAGGCCAGCTTCAGGTGCGCCTCCCGCAACTGCGCGCGGCGCTCCATATAGTCTGCCGCATAGTCGTAAAACAGTACGTAATGCATATATTCCCGTTGTAGTAAAGCCGATCAGGAATGCTAACATTTTGCGTCGCTCGGCGCAGGAGCTGCTGGTATCATCGATCGCTACGCGAACGGGAGAGCCGCATGACTGCCGACGAAATTATCGAACAATTGAGGCCGTTGGGCCGCGATTCCTATAAAAACGTGATGTTCAAGCATGGCGTGCCGGAGCCGCTGCTGGGCGTGAAAATCGAGGACTTGAAAGTCTTCCAGAAGAAAATCAAGAAGAACTACCAGCTGGCGCTGGACCTGTACGACAGCGGCATCTACGACGCCCGCTACCTGGCTGGCCTGGTCGCCGACGACCGCGCCATGAGCCGCGCCGACCTGCAGCACCGGGCCGATACCTCCAGCTGTCTGGCCACCAGCGAATACACCGTGGCCTGGGTGGCCAGCGAGAGCCTGCACGGGCGCGAACTGGCGCTGGACTGGATAGACTCCGGGGAAGAAAAAATCGCCACGGCCGGCTGGGCCACCCTGGGCGGCCTGGTGGCGATCACCGAGGACAACAAGCTGGATCTTGAAGAGCTCAAGCGTCTGCTGCTGCGCGTGCAGGAAACCATCCACCAGCAGCCGAACCGAGTGCGCTACGTGATGAACGGCTTTGTGATTGCCGTGGGCTGCTATGTCGCTCCGCTGGCCGCGCTGGCCGAGCAAGTGGGCAAGGCGCTCGGCGCCGTCACCGTCGACATGGACGGCACCGCCTGCAAAGTGCCGTCGGCGCCGGAGTACATAGCCAAGGTCCGGCAGCGCGGCACCCTGGGCAAGAAGCGCAAGACCGTCAAGTGCTGAGCCGGCGCTGGGGATTTTGGAGCCGTACTTACCAAATGCAGCTTATCTCCGGGCGCCTCACGCCTTGTTTGTCCTTTTTGGAAACAACCGTGCATGCCGAAGTGTTGTCAGCTATGCGCTTGGAGAGTATGACCTCGCCACGTTCGCCATAGCGGCAAGCAATCCACTTTCCGCCCTCGATCGTGCCTTCAAGTTCCTCCCAGATATCGCGTGATGCTGTCGAACGGCTTGGCTTGAGAAATCCTTTCCCTGCTGGCGGGCCGAACATGGGCTCGGCGTAACTGAGTCGCAAGCCGGTTCGTGCAAATGGAGTCCAACCTGCAGGAGGATGGGTGATGGAGACAGAGTCAGGCGCTATCTCAGGTGGACATTCGATCAAGTGCTGCGTAGCGGCTGAAGCCGTCAGCGTTACGGAGGTTCCGACCGCCGCAGCGAGGTAGATGTAATAGCGAACCATATCTCACCTCATCTCAATAATGCTGTAGGCGTCGGCATTATTGCTGGCATTTGGCCACGCTCCACTTTTGCGTTGCTTGAGGCCTCTGGAGGGAATAAAGCGAGAGGAAATCGTCGGTTTGTTGTTTTGATCGGCGGGGCGGTCATCTTTCCATTGGTCCATTACCCAGATTCCCTTGATGCCGTGCCGGAGGAAGAATGCCGCGTGGTTGCCTGTTGCGTGGCTAAGATAGTGGCCGTTGACGAACGTGGCGATGGCGGTTCCGGGTTGGATATCCTTGTTGTTCATGACAGCTGCACCAGCTCTCCAGCCTCTATGGTTAGGAGCACCGCCATAGAACTGAACCAGTGCAACGCATTGGGTCGTTCCTACTTTTGCCTTCCCTTCCAAATCAGACACTTTTGAATAGACGTATGCCATTTCAGCCTCCATGCATCAATGTGGACGAAACTGGTGGAGCGGGAAAAGATTCAGGCGATTCCGTTGCTGGAGAGATCCCAGCCGCCTACGGTATTGCCGGCTATGCCGCCGCCTATTCGTTGCTGTATGTATTTCCAGTTCACCTTGGAAAACTTCAGACCGACGTGCTCAGTGAGGATTTCGCCTTCCTCAATGCCTGGGGTGACATGGCCGATCAGGATGTTTTCAAGGTCGATCTCGAAATACTTGACCCGCTCGCCCTGCCCATCCGCACGCATGAATTCGAGCTTGGCCTTAGGGATGGTTTTTCCAGCCGAACATGTCTGTAGCAGCAGCGGAGAGGAGAGGTCCGCAAGCTTGGTTAAGCTGATTTCTGAATGTTCACAGCGTTCGCTGATGCCGTTGATTTGTAAGTACACATCGATTGCCATATTTCCCTCCTGAGTAAACAATAGGACGAGGCCTATTGTTGCTTGGCGGCGAGAAATATTTTGTGCGAAGGATCAAGCGGAGAGGCGGGCGATACTGCGGCATCGCAAGGCCTATTCCATTTTGAGTCGAATGTTTTGCGAGGCGGAAGGAAACAAAAAAAGCCCACGAACCGAAATTCGTGGGCTTCCTTGAGTATTCGTGGTAGGCCGTGCGGGATTCGAACCTGCGACCAACGGATTAAAAGTCCGCTGCTCTACCAGCTGAGCTAACGACCCGAAAGAGGCAGCATTATAGGGCGGCTTGCGCGTTTCGGCAAGCGGGTTTTTTATTCTTCGCTTTCTTCCGGCACGTCCAGCCAGGCGATGCGGCCGCCGCCGGTCTCGGCCAGGCGCGCCGTCAGGGCCACGGCGGCGCTGTCCGGCAGGCTGAAGTCGAAGCGCACCAGGTCGGCGTGCTGCACGCCGTCCAGCCGCGCTTCGGCCAGCTCGATCTCGCGCCGCATCAGCCCTTCCAGCGCATATGGCACTTCGCAGCGCAGCGCGCGCAGTTTGACGATGGCGATCTTCTCCGCGCCCAGCAGCGCCTGCGCCACGCTGTCGGTGTAGGCGCGCACCAGGCCGCCCGCGCCCAGCTTCACGCCGCCGAAGTAGCGCACCACGGTGGCCTGCACGCCTTCCAGGTCCTGGTGGCGCAGCACGTCCAGCATGGGACGGCCGGCGGTGCCGCTGGGTTCGCCGTCGTCCACGGCGGCGGACTGGCCGCCTGCCAGCAGCGCCCAGCAGACGTGGGCCGCGCCCGGATGCTGGGCCCATAATTCCGCCACCACTTTTTGCGCCGACGCGCGGTCCGACATCGGCTGCACGCAGGCGATGAAGCGGCTCTTTTTGATGATCAATTCGTGGTGGACGGCGGTGGTGATGGTCTGCGGCATGGTGCGATTGTACAGGCTTGCTATACTCGGCCTCAACTCAACCTAGCGACACGATATGACCAGCAACACCGAAGAACACGACCTGGGCGACGACGATCTCCTGTGCCAGCAACTGGGCTTGCCCGCCAGGGGCGTGAGCCTGGTGAAGATGGAGGGGCGGGTATTCCTGCGCATCGCCGGCGAGGTGCGGGCGCAGGGCCTGACCGTGCCCTACCAGCTGGTGCCCGCGCAGGGCGTGCTGGCCAAGCCGTCCAAGTGGCGCAAGATGGACAGCGAGGCGCGCAGCGCGCTGCTGCGCGAACGCAGCGGCGACAAGGCGATCCACGACCTGCATGAACAGGCCACCGGCTTCGTGCACGAAATCGCCGCCGCAGCCGAAGATTACGACTTCGACGCGATGACCTTCCTGCACACGCTGGACGACTTGCAGACCTCCCTGATGGCAGGCGAGGTGTTCGACCGCATCCGCCAGCGCCTGGACCACGCCATCGAGCGCCAGACCGAGGAGCGCTACGCCGAACGCACCAAGCAAAGCATCAACCTGGCCGAATACCCGGATTCCTTCGAGGTGGCGCGCCGCCTGCCGCGCCGCTTCGTTGCGCTGCTCGGGCCGACCAATTCCGGCAAGACCCACCGCGCCATCGAAGCGCTGGCGAAGGCGCCGAGCGGCATCTACCTGGCGCCGCTGCGTCTGCTGGCGCTGGAGAACTACGAGCGCCTGCAGGAGTTCAAGCAGCACGGCAAGCCGCTGGCGGTGAGCCTGGTGACGGGCGAGGAGCGCCGCCTGGCCGAAGGCGCCACCCATGTGGCGAGCACGGTGGAGATGCTGGACACGCGCACGCCGGTGGACGTGGCCGTGATCGACGAGATCCAGATGCTGGCGGACCGCGACCGTGGCGCCGCCTGGACCGCAGCCGTGTGCGGCGCGCCGGCGCGCACCGTCTACCTGGTGGGCGCACCGGAAGCGCGCCGCGCCATCGAGGCGCTGGCCGAACGCCTGGAGTGTCCGCTGGAGGTGCATATCCTGAAACGCAAGGCGCCGCTGTCGATGGAGGCCACCTCGGTGCGCAAGGTGCGCAATCTGCGCAAGGGCGACGCGGTGATCGCGTTTTCGCGCCGCGAAGTGCTGATGTGGCGCGACATGGTGACCGAGGCCGGGCTGTCGGTGGCCACCGTGTACGGCAACCTGTCGCCCGAAGTGCGGCGCGCGCAGGCGCAGCGCTTCCGCGAAGGCCAGGCCGACGTGGTGGTGGGCACGGATGCAATCGCCATGGGCCTGAACATGCCGATCTCGCGCATAGTGATGACCACCAGCGTGAAGTACAACGGCTACGAGGAAGAGGAAATCCCGGCCGCGCTGGCGCGCCAGATCGCAGGCAGGGCGGGGCGCTACGGCATCCACGAGGAAGGCCTGGTGGCGGGCTTTGACGACGACACGCACCAGGTGATGCGCTCGCTGCTGAAGGAGAAGCCGGCGCCGCTGAACACCAGCGGCTTCTCGGTGGCGCCCACGCTGGAGCATCTGCACCGCATCGCCTCGGTCACCAGCGAGACCTCGCTGGCCAAGCTGCTCAAGCGCTTCGTGCACAATATCGACGTGCCGGACGGCTTCTTCTATCCGCGCATCACGGAGGACCAGACCAGCCGCGCCGAATGGCTGGACAGCCTGCCGCTGTCGGTGGCGGACAAGTTCACGCTGTCACTGGTGCCGGTGTCGAGCAAGGTGATGTCCCTGCAGCGCGCGTGGGAGCACTGGGCGCTGTCGCTGTCGCGCGCCAAGGCCACGCGCCTGAAGGCGGATGACTTTGCGCTGACCTATCTGTCGCTGCAGGAGGTGGAGGATACCTGCCGCCTGTATTCGGCCTACGCCTGGCTGGGCTACCGCTTGCCGGAATTCTTCCCGGACATCGAGCTGGCGCAGGAGCTGTCGCGCCGCGCGTCCGAACGCGTGGACTCCGTGCTGCAGGACCAGAACGCCGTCAGCCGCAAGCGCCATCCCAAGCGCTGGCGCTGACGGCCGTTTATGGACGCTCCAGCGTCACGCTCATCAGGCCGATCACGCTGTCGTTGCTGAGCGTGCGCAGGGTCAGGCTGCGCAAGGGTTTCTTCGGATCGAGCGAGATGGCGAGCGCCGTCGCTGCGCCGCCGGGAACCACGCCGCCGCTGCTTTGCAGGCGCGCCGCCCCGGTTTTCAGGTCCACGCGCGGCGGCACTGGCTGCGGGCGGCTGAACTGGTAGTCGTCGATGAAGTAGTCCTGCTCGATGGGCCACCAGTTGACAGGGTTGTGCAAGGCCAGCCGGGCGGACGTGCCGTCCGCGTAGTGCACCAGCACTTCGCCGTTGTCGATGCGGCTCTGCATGAAGTTGGTGGAGCCGGCCATCAGCAGCCAGGCCTGGCGCGCCTTGCCCGCCAGCGGGATCTCCACTGACTTCGGATAGTTGTCCCACTGCGAGGTGAAGACGATGTTGTGCGCCTGCGCCCCGGCCGGTGTGGCGAAGGGCACGCCGTTGGGCATGCGCAGCAAGCCGCCGTTGGCCGCTGCCGCCGCGCGCAGGCCGCTGTCGTCTATTTCCGCCGTGGCGTTGACGTGGCCGGCCCAGGCGCCTATGCCTTGCGCCGGCAGCGACAGCGAAACATGGGGCGAGCGTGGGGACTGGTATTTGCCGGGCGCGAAGATGTCCTGCACCTTGTCGTTGAAATAGGGCGCAAGGCTGACGGTTTCCAGGCTTGCGCCGCGCTTGTCCGTGTTCCAGTCCGTTGCGGGCGGCAGCGCGGAAGCACCTGTCGCCGCAGCGTTGGCCGTAGCTGCCGCCACGGTCCTCTGGCCTGCCCACTCGATGGCGATGGCCGTCTCGCGCGCCATGGGTGCTTCGATCAGCAGCGCGGCCTGGCCCAGGGATGCGGGATCGCGCCGCCACGCTGCGGGCGCGCCGTTGACGGTAACGCGCTGCACGCGCTGGTAGGCCTGCGGAATGCGCAGCGTGACGGTGCGGAAGCGCGGCGCGGACTGCGTGACCGTCCACCGTTCGGCCTTGCCGCTGCGGGTGAAGTCCAATCCCAGGTCGGGATGCGCAAGGCGCGCGTGGTTCCATGACGCCGGGAAGCCGGGGCGCACGGTGAGCGTGCCGGCCAGCGCGTCCGGCGCCACGCCGAACAGGCCTTCCACGATGGCGCGCGACATGACGCCTGCCCCGTCGGCGAAGTCGCGCTGGGATTCGCGGCGGTAGGCGTCCAGGTAGTTCATGCTGCCCACGTTGCCGGGCGAGATGCCCATATACATGCTGGCCAGCAGCGCGCTTTTCGCCAGCAGGAAGGCCTCGCCGGCACTGCCGGCCTGCCACAGCGCCAGCGCCGTGTGCAGGTTCTCGCCCATCACCACGTTGTTGATGGACCAGGAGTAGGGCATCCAGTCGCTGGTGGGCAGCACGTGGTAGGCCGCGTCTGCGGGCACGCCCGGCCCGCTGACCGGGATGGGCTTCAGGCGCCGCTTGAGCGCGGCGGCCATGCGCTGCGCTTCCTGCGGCGTGGGCACGCCGGAATCGATGGTGTGATAGAAGCTCCACAGGCCGTAGCTGGGGTGCAGCAGCTGCGCGCCCAGCAGGTCTTTGTATTCGGCGAAAGCGCCTTCCTCCGGCATCCACAGGTGGGCGCGCATGGCTTGCGCTATCAGCTCCGCCTCGCGCTCGTAGGGCTGCGCGTCCTTGCCCAGCAGGCGGGCGATGCGCGCCGCGCTGCGGTTGGCGTACACATTGTAGGCCGATGCGTGGCTGGCGCCGCCGCCGTTGTAATACAGGTCGTCGCTGGCCCAGATGTTGGCGTAGGCTTCGTACAGCGGCAGCCTGGCGGGGCCGAATTCGCGCCGGAACAGTCGGCGCTCCCAGGCCAGGTGGCGCTCTATCACCGGCCACGCGGCGCGCGCATACTCCACGTCGCCGGTCCACAGCAGGTGCCGGAACAGCGCATCCATGAAGACCATATTCATGTCGTAGTGCGAGTTGGACAGGTCGCCGTTGGAGTGCAGGCCGGCCTCGTTGCGCGCCAGGTTGGAGGCGGCGTCCGCGCCGGGCAGCCGGTCCGGGACGGGCTGCGTGTTCTGGCGCGGCGTCCATGCGTCCAGATTGCTGCGCGCGCGGGCGTGCCAGCCCAGCGCGTCCAGCGCATACGGGCCGCGCCAGCCGAGCAGCTTGGTGCGCCAGGCGATGGCGCCGTGCATGATGGCCTGGTCGGCCTCGTCCCACAGCGCGTCGGCGGCGACGTTGAGCGCGCCCACGGCGGCGTTCAAGTAGGGGTCCGGCGTGTCGATGCTGACGGTGCTGCGCAGCGCGGCGAAGTGCTGCTGCGTTTCGGCGAACAGCGCGGGCAGCTGGCTGCGCGCGTATTGCGGGTCGAGCGGGACGGTTTTTTTCGGCGCGGCGGCGGGCTTGCCTGCGGTAACGGCCTTGTATTGGTCGAGGTCTTGCGCGGGCGCGCCGCCCGGCAGGCGCTGCAGCGACAGCAGCAAGGGGGCGTTATTCAGCAGCGGCACGCGGCCAAGGACGATGGGCGAGGCAGTTTCGGCCGGAGCCGGAGCCGCAGGCACAGCGGCGGACTGCGGCGCCAGCAGCGCGGGCAGGGCGTTCCACTGCGCGCCGTCGGCTATGCGCAGCGTGCTGCCGGCCGGCGCCACGCCTGCGATAAGGCCGGCCCTGCTGGCCAGGGTATAGCCCTCGCCGTCCAGCGTGATGCGGTTGCCGCTGGCGTGTTCGGGTTTGAACTGGAAGTATTCACTGATGGGCACTTTCTCGGTGCCGATGTCGCCGTCGCGCACGCCGCGCGCGCCGGTCACGCCGCCGTAGGCCCATACCAGTTCGGCGCCCGCGTCCAGTCCTTGCGCTTCGGTGCGCACGATCAGCCCTTCGGTGCGGGCGTAGGCCAGCGCCACGATGCTGACGACGCCGTTGGGGCCGAAGGCCGGGTCGCGTATCTCGTAGCGCAGTTCGCCGGGACGGTAGCGCGTGATGATGGCGGCGGCCTGGTGCAGCCACACCGCGCCGACGGCGGTGCGCACGGCCAGGCGCAGGTTGCCGCCCCGGCCGGGCAGGTAGAGCAGGAATTCGGGCTTGTCGCCGCCGTCGGCGCGGAAGGCGGTGTTGCCGCCGTAGAGCGAGCGGTTGAAGAACTCGGCGCCGTTGTCGATGACGAAGTCCTGGCCGTCCGGCCGGTAGCGCAGCGCCTGCTGCACGCGGCCTTCCAGATTGGGCCGCAGGCCCCCTGTGGCCGAGGGGCCGGCCCCGGCGGCAAGCCCGGCGGCCTGCGCCAGCAGGGCTGCGGCGAGTGCGTGGCGCACAAAAATTTTCATAGCAACCCCAGCTGTGGATACGCACCAGATGATAGCGGCAGGCGCTTCGGTTGTGCCTGCTTGCCGGATCATCTTTGTGATTGTTGATGCCGGGGCCGCTGAGCAAACCATGCCCGCTTAACTGCATTTCATCCCCGCGAAAATGCCGTTTATCCGAAGTCCGTTGTCTGGCTTGCACGCATTGCATACAGTGTTTGAACCGGCCACAAAACAAGTGTTGGCTGGCCTTGCAACCTTTTTTGAACCGAACGAATACTAAGGATGGGCCTGATCATGAAAAAAATTATTCTGGCAGTGCTGCTGGGGGTGGCGTCTCTGGGCGCCTATGCACAGCAGGCAGACGAGTCGGTGCAGATTCCCGGCCGCGCGCTGAAGATAGAACTGCCAGCCTTGCCGCTGCATATGGACCGTGACCAGAGCGGCGCCTTCCGTGGCAGCTATACGCTGTCCAATGGCCAGATGCTGCATCTGCGCCAGTACGGCAACGCCGGCACGGCGCTGTATGCCGAGATCGACCAGCAAGGCCCGCGCAAACTGGTTGCCGCTTCGCCCAATTCCTTCGTCGCGCTGGACCGTTCCCTGAAGGTGACGCTGGAGCTGAAGCCGGATGGCGACGCCGGCGGCGAAGTGCTGATGCGAATGCCCGCGCAACGCATGGCGGACGGCACGATGAGCCAGGCGAAAGTGGTGTCGGCGACGGTGCGCTAAGCGTTCAATGCGGGCTGGCCGGCGGCATGGGCAGCCCGTAGCTGCGGTAGATGCGGAGCAGGGCGCCGTCCTTGGCCATGTCCTCGTAGGCCTGGCGCCAGGCGCCCGCTTCGTGCTCGCCGAAATCCTTGCCGCCGGCCAGCCACATGTCGGCCGATTCCACCAGCATGCCGGTCTGGAAGCTGGCGGGATTGCGGCCGCTTGCGCGTATCTTTTCCATATTGATGACGTTGCCGCCGTATAGCGCGTCGACGATGCCGCGCTCGACCATGCGCACCATGTCCTCGAGCTTGGTGGCCTGCACGATCTGCGCTTCGCTGAACTGGCGGCTGAGCAGTTGCGCCAGGTTGGGCGAACCGCGCAGCACCACGATGCGCAGCTTGCGGGCCTGCTCCAGCGTGGTGATGGGCTTGTCGCCCTGGCGGTTGATAAAGACGAAATGCTGGGTGTCCAGCTTCACCAGCCAGGTGTATTGCGCTTCGCGCTCGGGCGTGCGGGTCAGCGGCAGGATGGCCGTGTGCGGCGCATGCTGGGCCAGCGCGATGGCGCGTGCCCAGGGGTAGAACGATACCTTGACCGGATTGCCGGCGCGCTTGAGCAATTGCTCCACCACTTCCACATGCAGGCCGGGGCGCTGCGGCTGGCCTTCGATGGCGTAGGGCGGCAGGTCGCCGGTGACGATGTTCAGGCGTGCTGCCTCGTCTGCCCGCGCAGGCAGAGTTCCCAGCATTAGCAGCGCCAGCACAGCACGGCGGAAGGAGAGTCGGCCCACCATCATTCTTTTACTTTCGGTATCTCCGGCATTGGTCCTTCCCATTCTACTGTAGCCGTGCGGCAATGCACCAGGGCATTGTTTTTGTCTCGGCAGCCATGGTACGGTATCATGTTGCGCAATCGACAAAGGAGTTGGTTTGCGTTTCTTATTGGCATGGATTTACGTGGCGGCGCTGCTGGGCGCAGGGCTGGGCGGCGGCGCCGTGGCGGCGCAGCCTGCGGCGCCGCCCGCGACGTTGCCGGCCGTGCTGATGCCGTCCGCGCAGGACAAGGCGCTCAGCCAGTTCCGCCTGGACGGCTGGCAGATAGAGCAGGGCTTGCCGCAGAACGCCGTGTCGGCGCTGGCCCATACCAGCGACGGCTATCTGTGGGTGGGCACGCTGGGCGGGCTGGCCCGCTTCGACGGCGCCCGCTTCACCACCTTCGATGCCTCCGAATTCGCCGACCTGGCGTCCCAGCCGGTGCTGGGGCTGATGCAGGACGCCCAGAAAAATCTGTGGATAGGCCACAACAAAGGCGCGGCCATCTACCGCGACGGCAAGTTCAAACCCATGTTTTCCGCCGGCCAGCTCGGCGACCAGCGCGTGTGGGCGTTTGCGCAGGCGCCGGACGGCGCCGTGTGGGCCGCCACCAGCAACGGGCTGGTGCGCTGGGCCAAAGGCGTGACCAGGTATTACCGCGAGGCCGACGGCCTGCCCACCGACCGTTTGCGCGCACTGGCCTTCGACCGCGACGGCGTGCTGTGGATCGCCAGTTCGGGCGGCGGCCTGGTGTCGTTCTCGGGCGGGCGCTTCACGGTGCTGAACCCGGCCAACGGCTTCCCCCATCTGCAAGTGCGCTCGGTGCTGGCCGATCCGGACGGCGGCGTGTGGGCCGCAACGGCGGGCGGCGGACTGGCGCGCGTGAAGGACGGCAAGATCAAGGTGTACACCGTGGCCGACGGCCTGCCGACCGACCAGCTGACCGGCATCACGCGCGACCGGCACGGCACGCTGTGGATAGGCACCTGGGGCAGCGGCGTGGTGCGCATGGTGGGCGAGCGCTTCAGCGCCATCGCCGCCAGCGGCGGCTTGGCGGGCGACCATATCTGGTCCATCCATACCGACCACGAGGGCAGCGTGTGGGTCGGCACCTGGGTCAGCGGCCTGGTGCGGCTGCGCGACCGCGCCTTCGGCGTGCTGGGCGTGCCGGAAGGGCTGTCGCACGACAATGTACGCTCGGTGCTGCAAGGGCGCAACGGCGTGACCTGGGTGGCCACCGCCGGCGGCGGCCTGAACCGCGTCGACGCGGCCGGCATCACCGTGCTGGGCAAAAAGGACGGCCTGCCCAGCGAGGAAATCTCCAGCCTGATGGAAGACCGCGACGGTGCGCTGTGGATAGGCACGTACACCGGCGGCGCGGCGCGCCTGCTGCAGGGCAAGGTCACCGTGTACGGCACGGCGCAGGGCATGCCCAGTTCGGAAGTGCGGGTGCTGTACCAGGACAGGCAGGGCGTGGTGTGGGCCGGCACGCAGTCCGGCATTGCGCGGCTGGACGGCAAGGTCTTTGCGCCGCTGCGCACGCCTGGGGCGCCGTCCGGCGGCGTGTCGTCCATCCTGCAGGACAAGGACGGCACGCTGTGGTTCGGCACCACCGGCGAAGGCCTGGCGCGCTACCGCGAAGGCGTGTTCAAGATACTGACGGCGGCCGACGGCCTGCTGTCGAACTGGATCATGTCGCTGTACGAGGACAAGGCCGGCAGCTTGTGGATAGGCAGCAATGGCGACGGGCTGAACCGCATGCGCGGCCATCAACTGAGCAGTATCCGTCCCGCCGACGGGCTGTGGGACGGCACCTGCCTGAGCATCCTGGAGGACGGCCAGGGTTATTTCTGGATCAGCGGCAACCGCGGCTTCCACCGCGTGGCGCGCAGCGAGCTGGATGCGTTTGCCGAAGGGCGGCTGGCCAGGGTGAGTTCGGCCGGCTTCGGTCCGGGCGACTCCCTGCGCAGCACCACCTTCGCCGGCGGGCTGCAGCCGACCAGCGCCATGGACGGCTTGGGCAATCTGCTGCTGCCGTCCGCCAAGGGGCTGGTGCTGGTGGACCCGCGCCATCTGCCGGAGAACGGCCAGCCGCCTGCGGTGCGCCTGGAGCGCGTGACGGTGAACGGCGCCGTGCAGCCGCTGGCGGCGCAGCTGGCCTTGCCGCCGGGGCCGGTCACGCTGGCGATCCAGTACCGCGCCGAGACCCTGCTCAACGCCGAGCGGGCGCGCTTCCGCTACCAGATGGAAGGACTGGCGCCGCGCTGGATCGACGCCGGCGAGAACCGGGAAGTGTCGTTCCCGGCGCTGGCGCACGGCAGC
Organism: Pseudoduganella sp. GW821-FHT05F09; assembly: GCF_059419605.1. Taxonomy (NCBI): domain Bacteria; kingdom Pseudomonadati; phylum Pseudomonadota; class Betaproteobacteria; order Burkholderiales; family Oxalobacteraceae; genus Pseudoduganella; species Pseudoduganella sp. GW821-FHT05F09. The sequence continues at coordinate 256,511 of NZ_JBWKSD010000008.1, read as the reverse complement.
TACCGTTTGCGCATCGCCGCCAGCATAGACGGCAAGAGCTGGAGCGAGGGCGGGCCGGTGCTGGCCATTACGGTGCAGCCCTTCTTCTACGAGACCTTCTGGTTCGCGGGACTGATGCTGAGCGCGCTGGCGGCCGGCGTGTACCTGCTGTTCCGTCTGCGCGTGCGCCATCTGCGCGCCCGGCATGCGGAGATGGAGCGCCTGGTGGCGCAAAAGACCGAGGCGCTGAAGCAGGCCAACGAGCATTTGTCGCGCCTGTCCTTTGTCGACGCGCTGACCGGGCTGGCCAACCGCCGCCGCTTTGACGAAGTGCTGGCCGAGGAATGGAAGCGCGCCAGCCGCAGCCGCACGCCGCTGGCGCTGGTGATGGCCGACATCGACAGCTTTAAATCCTATAACGACGCGCTGGGCCACCAGGAGGGCGACCGCTGCCTGGCGGCGGTGGCCAACGTCTTCCTCAACCACGCGCGCCGCGCGGGCGACCTGGCGGCGCGCTATGGCGGCGAAGAATTTGTGCTGCTGATGCCGGGCATGGAGCAAGCAGCCGCGCTGGCCGTCGCCGAAGAACTGCGGGCCGCCTGCGAGGCGCTGGCCATCAGCCATCCCGCCTCGCCGGTCAGCCCGGTGGTGACGCTGAGCCTGGGCGTGACGGTCTGCGTTCCTGCGGACGGCACGTCGATCAACGGCCTCATCCTTGAGGCGGACACGGCGCTTTACCGCGCCAAGAACGAGGGCCGCAACCGCGTGTGCGGCTGAGCCGTCAGGTTTGCTGCAGGTAGGATTTGGCGAACACGCCGATCAGCGTGCACAGCCACAGCACCGCGCCTATCACACACCAGACGATGTTGGCGGTGGTGAGCTGGTCGTTGCCCTGGCCCTGCGCATCGCCGCAGGCGGCGTTGATGTGTTCCTGTGCGGCCAGGTAGCACAAGCTCATCGGCGCAAGGATCAGCAGCGGGCACATGGCTGCAATGGTGGCGCCCACGGTGGACTTGACCAGCTGTTCCAGCATCGCGCTTGCCAGCAGCAGCACAACCAGCTGCCAGGCGGTGCTGCGGTAGTTCCATGGCGCCTGGCCCAGGTCTTCGGCGCGGGCCGTTACCTTGCGCAGCAGCGCATGCACAAAAAAGACCGAGAAAATGGCGCGCGGCACCGGCCACAGGCTGTCGCCGCTGGCGCGCCTGTACTGGTTCCAGTTCTTGAAATGCCAGAACACCTGGTACATGCCGACGGTGGCGAAGAACAGGATCAGGAACTTGCGCTGCGAAACCACGTAAAACGGATGGCCGGCAGTAATGTCATGGATAGGGGTAAGTTCGGCTTTTGGAGGAGCGTAGACGTTGTCGGTCATAGGATAGGATCGAGACTCAAGAAGGGGGAAAGTTTCCACACGGATAGTAACCTGTTGCGTAATGCGCAAAACTATTCAATTGTCACGGCAGAGCGGTATGATGGTTGCTCCAATCACTTGCGAAAATGATCATGCCGACCTCCCTTTTGCTTGCGAAGAATGACCAGCTGGAGCTGGAAATGCTGTCCAGCCTGGTGAACCGCCACGGCTGCATCACCGGAGCCACCGGCACCGGCAAGACGGTCACGCTGCAGAAGATGGCGCAGGCGCTGTCCGAGATCGGCGTGCCGGTGTTTATGGCGGACGTGAAGGGCGACCTGTCCGGCATCGCCAAGCCCGGCGCGCTGAGCGAGAAGATGGGCAAGCGGCTGGCGGCGCTGAAGCTGGACGCGCCGCACTGGGCCGGCTGCCCGGTGACGTTCTGGGACGTGTTCGGCCAGCAGGGCCATCCGGTGCGCGCCACCGTGTCCGACCTGGGACCGCTGCTGCTGGCGCGCATGCTGAACCTGAACGATACGCAGGAAGGCGTGCTGCAGCTGGTGTTCCGCATTGCCGACGACAACGGCCTGCTGCTGCTCGACACCAAGGACCTGCGCGCCATGCTGCAGCACGTGGGCGACCACGCGGCCGACTACAAGACCAGCTACGGCAACATCAGCGCCGCCAGCATAGGCGCCATCCAGCGCGGCCTGATCGCCATCGAGGAGCAGGGCGGCGACCAGTTCTTCGGCGAGCCCATGCTCAATATCGACGACCTGCTGCAAACCGATGCGGCCGGCAAGGGCGTGGTCAACATCCTGTGCGCGGACAAGCTGATGAACGCGCCGCGCCTGTACGCGGTGTTCCTGCTGTGGATGCTGTCCGAATTGTTCGAGCAGCTGCCGGAAGTGGGCGACCTGGACAAGCCCAAGCTGGTGTTCTTCTTCGACGAGGCGCACCTGCTGTTCGCCGAAGCGCCCAAAGCGCTGCTGCAGAAGATTGAACAGGTGGTGCGGCTGATACGCTCCAAGGGCGTGGGCGTGTTCTTCATCACGCAGAACCCGCTCGACATTCCGGACACGGTGCTGGGCCAGCTGGGCAACCGCGTGCAGCACGCGCTGCGCGCCTACACGCCGCGCGACCAGAAGGCGGTGAAGGCTGCCGCCGAAACCTTCCGCCCCAATCCCGCGCTGGACGTGGCGCAGGTGATTACCGAACTGGGCGTGGGCGAGGCGCTGGTGTCCTTCCTGGACGAGAAGGGCACGCCGCAGATCGTGCAGCGCGCCTTCATCCTGCCGCCGGCCAGCCAGCTCGGCCCCATCGATACGGCCGAGCGCAAGGCCGCCATCGACGGCTCCGTGGTGGCGGGCGTCTATGAAAAAACGGTGGACCGCGAGTCGGCCTACGAACAGCTGAACAGCCGCCTGGCCAGCACGGCGCGCACGGGCCAAGACCGGCCCGCCGCCACCACGCGCGGCGATGCGCCGCAGTCCCAGCCGGCGCCGCAGTCCCAGCAAGCTCCGGCCGAAGACAGCTCCATCTTCGGCGACGTGCTGGGCGGCCTGTTCGGCAAGTCCGGCAAGCGCGACACCGCCGTGCAAGCGATGGTGAAATCGGCCGCCCGCAGCATAGGCTCGCAGGTGGGCCGGGAGATCATCCGTGGCGTGCTGGGCTCCATCCTGAAGAAACGCTAGGTCCGGCCGCCGCCAGCGGCCTGATCGGGCAAAAAATCGTCATCGCCCATGGCTCACCGCGCACTTTCCAGTAGAAGCGTTCGTTTGAAAACGCTTACGGCATGGTGCATAATTGATCAATGAAAGCGGCAGCTGACACCTTTGTCATAGGGGACTTGCCCCAGCTCCGACTGATCGCATGGAACCGCAATCCACATGATGCGATCACCGGAGAGGAGGCGTTCGACCTCTACGAAAGGAATTGGCGTTTCGTTGACGAAGCTGCCATGCCCGCTCGGGAGCGCGCTGTCGTTGAACGACTGACTCGCGAATACGGTCATGGCATCTTGCATGTTTGACCGGCCCCATCACCAGCGCATCGCCAAATTCCTCGCCTGCCTCGACGCGGAGTTCCTTGCCCAGTCCGATTGCTATTTCGGTGGCGGAACTGCAATCACCCTGTCTCTGGGCGAGTACCGGGAATCGGCCGATGTCGACTTCCTATGCAGTTCGATAGACGGGTATCGAGCGTTGCGCAATACGATTAGTAGTACATCGCTAGGCGCCATGCTTTCTGGGCCTGTTGAACTGGCGCGTGAAGTGCGCGTGGATCGCTATGGAATTCGAACCTTTGTTCGAGTTGATGGAGTGCCGATAAAATTTGAAATTGTTAGCGAGGGACGGATCAATATTGGCGGTAACATGGATCTCTTGCTTGGTGTTCCGACGCTGGCGCGTGAGGACATGTACGCCGAAAAGCTGCTTGCAAATGCCGACCGGTACGGCGATCTTTCCGCGCTTAGCCGCGACGCCATTGATTTGGCAATGCTAATTGGGCACTGGGGAGCTATTCCCGACGAGGCTTGGACCAAGGCACGCACGCCATACGGCCAAAGTATTGATGCCGCCTACAGCCAAGCTATCCAAAGGCTGAGTGATTCGGATTATTTGGCGTCCTGTTTGAAGAAGTTGCAAATGGCTCCAGCCTGGGCCGGGCGTATACCTGAGTTGTTGCTCAGTTCGTTGCCGCACCGCTAAGACGGCGCACACCGGATTTGCTCAGAAATCCGGCGTTCTGGCTAGACTGGTTAATTTTGCGGGAGGCGCGCATACTCGGCGGCTCCACCTTGCCGTCCAACCAGAACGCCTTATGAATCCGCTCGCCCCTGCCACCACGATATCCGACGCCAGCTTGAGCCGCGAGGAGCTGGAACAGCATCTGGCCCTCTCCGTCCGCCATTTTTCCAACTGCGACTTCAGCGACGTCGACCTGTCGCGCCTGGACCTGCAATCCTGCACCTTCGAGCGCTGCGCGTTCGGCGAGGCGGTGCTGTACGCCTGCAAGCTGTCGCATTCGAAATGGCTGCGTTGCCGCGCCGGCGGGGCGGACTTCGAGGCGGCCGACCTGGTGGACGCGCAATTCCAGGGCTGCGACCTGAACAACACCAAGTGGCGCCGCGCCAAGCTGGCCTCGGCCAGCTATCGCGGCTGCAAGCTGACCGGCGCCTCGTTCGAGGAAGTGTCCCATCTGGGCGCATCGTTCGAGGACTGCCTGCTGGTGGGGGCCGACCTGCGCGGCTTTTCCTTCCGCAAGGCCGAGTTGAAGAACCTGGACTTCTCGGATGCCGACCTGTCCGGCTGCGACTTCCGCGACGCCGTCTTTGAAGGCGGCAGCCTGCGCGACGCCATCCTCAAGCTGTCCCGCTTCGACAACGCCGACCTGCGCAGCGCGGAAATAGGCGGCCTGAAACTGAATGACGCCAAAATGTTCCGTGGCGCCGTCATCTCCCACGCGCAGGCCGCCGCCGTGCTCAGGGAGATGGGCTTGATCGTCGCTTAGCCGAGCAGTCAGTGCGCGTGCTCGCCGGCCCCTTGCTTAGGAGGCACGGTGAAGCTGACCGTCTGGCTGCCGAGGATTTTGTGGCTGGGGTCCGCAATCTCCAGCAGCACTTTGTGCGGGCCTGGCGTGAGGCCAACCAGGATGAGCGGATCGGTGCTGGTATGCGCCCAGGTGCCTTTCCAGTCATCCACCGTGACGTGGATATGGCCAAGGTGGGGCGACACGGCCACGGCCTCCTTGCCGAACACGGGCAGCACGCGCAGATTCTCGGTGCGGTGCTGGATGATGACCACGCCCCTGGCCAGCGCGTCCGGCAGCGGCGCGTAGGCGATCAGCTTGGGCGCCGGCTCGGATTCGAGCGGGATCACGGCGGCGGGACGGCCCGCTTCGGAAGCGGTTTGCGCGCCCGCTGCGGTGCAGAGCGACGCGCCTGCGATGACGGCTGCCGCCGCTGCCAGGTGTTTGAGTAGGCTGGACATCATGTTTCCTTTCATTGCGGGCTGGAGATTCCATTAGACGCCGCCGGTGTCGCTGCAGTTTGTCCGTTTTGCGGCGGGAAAGGCGGATTATGTGTCCATGCGCCGGATGGACACAGAGCGATACAATCGGGAGTAACGGCTGGGCGGCAGACCCACGTGGCGGCTGAACGCGGTGCTGAAGGTGCTCGCCGAACTGTAGCCGACGCGCTCCGCAACCGTGGCCAGTCCCAGGTCCCGCCGCCGCAGCATATCCTTGGCCAGCGCCATGCGCCAGGCAAGCAGATACTCCATGGGCGGCAGTCCCACCGCTTGCGAAAAGCGCTCGAAGAAGGCCGAGCGCGAGAGTGCCGCTGCTTTCGCCAGCTGCGCCACCGTCCATGCGCGCGAGGGCTCTCCGTGCATGGACCGCATGGCCGCTGCCAGCCTTTCGTCGGCCAGTCCGCGCAGCAGTCCGGGCGGCGCATGCTCGGTGGCGGCCAGCCGCAGCGATTCGATCAGCAGCACCTCCACAAAGCGCGCCAGCACAAGCTCGCGGCCCGGCCGGTCTGCTTCCGATTCCTCGCGCAGCAGCCGCACCAGCACCGCCAGCCGTTCCACGCCGCGCACGTGCACCAGCGGCGGCAGCAGCGACACCAGCAATGCCGCATCCGGCGAATCGAAGGCAAAGGCGCCGCCCAGCAGGCGCACCTCGGGCGGGCCGTCCTGCCGGCCGTGGCGCACGTCGGGCTGCGCCGTCCCCGTTGCGGCTTCGGCTGCGGCCGCATCTGGTGCGATGTGCGTGGGCAGGGCGGGTTCAAAGCCGGACATGGTGAAGCCCGGCGTTTCCGGCAGCAGCACGAAGTCTCCCGCCTCCAGCGTGACGGTATCCCGGCCGTCGACAGCCAGCAGGCAGCTTCCTTCCAGCACCGCGCAAAAGCCGGGCTGGCCATATGCCGCGTAGCGCACCGCCCACGCGCCGGCGCCGCTGATGCCTTTCGACAGCACCGCGCGCGGCTGGAACAGGGAGATCAGTTGGGACAGGGGATCGCTCATGGCTGGACGCTGGCAAATGAAATATGGACTCTTCATTGTAGTTCGTCCGGGGCCGCTCCGCTATCGTTACGGCTGTCCCAACCACACTGGAAAACACACATGAAAACCGTACTGATTACCGGATGCTCCTCGGGCTACGGCCTGGAAACCGCGCGCCACTTCCACACCCAGGGCTGGAACGTTATCGCCACCATGCGCACGCCGCGCGAGGACCTGCTGCCGCGCTGCGAACGCATGCGGGTGCTGGCGCTGGATGTCACCAATGCGGCCAGCATTGCGGCGGCGATTGCAGCGAGCGGGCCGATCGACGTGCTGGTCAACAACGCGGGCATCGGCCTGTTTGGCGCATTCGAAGCCACGCCGATGGCCACGGTGCGCGAAGTCTTCGACACCAACACCTTCGGCACGATGGCGATGACGCAGGCCGTGCTGCCGCAGTTCCGCGCCCGCTGTTCGGGCGTGGTGGTGAACGTGACCTCCAGCGCCGTGCTGGCGCCTATGCCGCTGGTGGCGGCCTATACCGCCAGCAAGACGGCGGTGGAGGGCTTTACCGCGTCGCTGGCGTTCGAGCTGGAAGGCTTTGGCGTGCAGGTCAAGCTGGTACAGCCTGGTTATGGCCCCGGCACCGCCTTCACCGCGAACACCGGCGCGCGCCTGGAAGGCCTGATACCGGAGGCTTACGCGCCGTATGCGCAGAGCGTGTTCGCCGCATTCACGCAGCCGGCCGCCGTGACCACCGAGGCCGACGTGGCGCAGCAGGTCTGGCGCGCCGCGAACGATACGGCAGGCCAGCTACGCTTCGCTGCGGGCGCCGACGCGGTGGCGCTGGCCTCAGCCCGTGCCTAGCCTGCCGGCGCCGGGGTTTATGGCTCCATGCCTTTCCCCGGCAATGTGGCTTCGTCCTGGCGCCAGCGTGCCGCGTCGCTCATGACGCTGCCCAGCAGGACGGAGATCGGATGGGCAATGCTGCGCGTGATGGCCCAGGCCAGCAGTATGCCGCCCAGCACCGACAGGCCGGCCAGCACGCCCATCATCAGCCGCGCGTGCGCGGCGGCCGCCTTGCTGCCTTCCACGACCACGTCGTTTTGCTGGGTCTGCATTTGTGCCAGCCGCGACAGCGCCGCGTTCCAGCGCGCCTGGACCGGCGCCAGCTGGGTGACGATGAGCGCGGTGGCCTTGCTGTCGGCGTGGCGCTGCGCGGCGCTGATGATGTCTTCGATGAGCGATTCGGCGCCGCTGGCGGCGTTGTCTGCGTCGCGCAGCGCCTGCAGTTCCTCCTCGCTGGCGGACGACTGCGCCAGCAGGTTCTGCAGCCGGGCCTGCTGCGCGGAATACGTCTTGTCGGCCAGGTCAAGCTGGCGGATTTCGGCGGCGATGTCGCTGTCCTTGCTGAGCAGGACGGCGTTGCGCAGCGCGACCATGCGCTCGGCCAGCGCCACCTGCATGGAGGACGCCAGCGCCGCCTCGCGCTGGTTGATGCGGGTGATTTCATCCAGGTTGGACTGCATCAGGTCCATACGGTTCAAGCCGTAAGCGGCGGTGGCCGCCAGCAGGGCGATCTGGGCGGCAAAAGCCAGGGCCAGCTTGGTGCCGATGCGTAAATGTGCGGTTTTCATGGCTTCCCTTGCTGCGCTGTGCGCAGTACTGAACTAGGTGTTAGCTCGGCGAGGGTGGGGCCGGAGATGGAAAGGTGGCGCGTGCTACGGTGTCGTGACGGAGGTCGGGAAACGACGGCTGCAAATGGTGCAATGCAGCTATCGTAGCACAATTTTCTAGGCGGAAACGACGGCCTGTGGCGGCCTGCCGACACTTATGGCCGTTTGACCACCAGCGACAGCCAGCCGGCTTTGGGCGACATATCCGCCAGGTTCCACTCGTCGGCAAGGAAGGCTTTGCGCGTGGGCGCGTAGGCCGGGTAGCCCGACGACTGCGCTTCGCTGTCGACAATATTGCCGCGCCCTTCGGCCACGTCGGACAGGATTTTGAAGTCGATGGCGTCGCGTTGCCACGGGCGCATGCCGGCGCTGGCGTAGATCACGCTTTCCAGGCCCTGGGCCGGCAGCGGAACCAGGCCGGGCGGCAGGTAGGGCTGGTCCGCCTGGATCACCCGGGCGGTGTCGGCGGTGTAGCGGCCCGTCATCGGCAGCGGCTCGCCGTTGGCGTCAACGGCAATATTGTCCTGCATGAACAGGCTGACGTCGCCCGAGCCGCCCAGGCTGAACAGCGGCGTCTTGGGGCTGGTGTCCGGCCCGCCGCGCAGCACGTTGCCCACCACCGTCACGGCGCCGGTGCGCGGCGCACGCTCGCCCCATTCGTGGGCGATCAGATTGTAGTGGACCGCGCGCTTGCCCGGGTTGTGGATCAGGTTGTTGACCACGGCGACCTTGGCGCCGCCCTTGACCAGCGGGTTGCGCTCGACGTTGGACGAGTACAGATTGCCGTACAGGAGGATCTGTTCGGCGTTGTCGTGGATCAGCGTGCCTTTGGAGTGCTCGCCCTTGCCGTGGGCGGAATTGCGCAGGCCTTCGGCGATGATGTTGTGGCTGTAGGTGACGCGGTGCGAGGTGCCGTTCGGCCAGTCTTCCGGCGTTTTGCCGTTGAAGCGAGCGCCGGAGGCGGACAGGTTCTCGTCGGTGGCCCAGCTGAAGCTGCAATGGTCGACGATGACGTTGCTGGCGCCGCCGGTGGACAGGCCGTCGACCTCCCAGCCGCTCTTTTTCGCTTTGCCGTTTTCGCCGGGACGCACGGCGATGTGCTGCACGATGACGTCGCTGGCCGATACCGACAGGCCACCGCGTATCAGCGTAATGCCGGGATGGGGCGCTGTCTGGCCGGCCACCGTGACATGGGGCTTGCTGATGCGCAGGCTGGCGCCTTGCAGGTCGATCACGCCGCCTACTTCGAACACGATGATGCGGGCGCCGTCGGTGGCCAGCGCGGCGGCCAGCGAGCCCTCGCCGCCGGCGTTCAGATTGGTCACGCGCACGATGGCGCCGCCGGCGCCGCCCTTGGTGTCGGCGGCCCAGCCGCGCACGTCTATCGCGGCGCGGTCCATGGTGGCCGCCGAGGCGGCGGGAAGGGCGGCCAGCGGGCAGGCGCCTATGGCAAGGGCAAGGGCGAGGGCGGACTTAGGGATGGCAGGCAGCTTCATGGTTCTCCAGTTTAAGGCAGGGCACGGTAGACGAGGTTGCTGAAACGGACTTTGCCTTTCCCGGAGGCGTAGATGGCGGGACGCAGGCTCATGAAGCCGTAAGCGGTGTTGTGGTTGTAGCCGGACACTTCCATCTGCACGCCGTATTTGTGCCAGGTCTTGCCCTGGTCGGTGCTGGTGTGGATGGTCAGGATGTGGCGGTCGTTGGTGACGCGCATGCGCAGCTTGTTGGCCATGCCGGCCGGCTTGGCGCCGCGCGGCTGGTCCATGCCGTAGCGGTGCAGGATGAAGCCGTCCTTGTTCACGCCGACGCCGGCGTACAGCTTGTCGTTGTAGAACAGCAGGGCGCCGGCCTGCGCGCCGGGGTCGAAGTCGATGTCCACCTCGAACTGGTAAGCCTGGTCGCCGGCCAGGAAGGTGAGCGGCGAGCTGTCGGCGGGCGAGCCGCCTTTCGCGTCCAGTTCCAGCAGGCCGCCCCGGTAGCGCACGCGCTTGTTTTCATCCACGCCGCCACGGAAGAAGCTCCATTGCAGGCCGAATTTATTGCTGCTGAAATCGTCCGACAGCGCCATGCCGTGCGGGACCGCGCTGCCGCCTGCCGGTTTGGGGATGGGCTTGCCGGCGTCGCAGGCGGCGGCCTTGAACCAGCCGTCGCCGGTCCACTCGATGGGCGCCAGCAAGGCCTGGCGGCCGAGGGCGTGGAAGCCGTTTTCGTAGCCGTGGTACATCATGTACCAGCCGGATTTGCCTGGCCCTTCGACCAGTGTCGCGTGGCCCTTGGACCACCATTTTTCCGCCGCCGATACGGTGCGGATGATGGGGTTGTAGGGCGAGTTTTCCCATGGGCCGTGGATGGACTTGGAGCGCGCCGACACCACCATGTGGCCGGTGGGTGGACCGGCCGTGCCGCCCAGGGCCAGCGTCATGTAGAAGTACTCGCCGTGGCGCGTCATCTTCGGGCCCTCCTGGGCGTAGCCTTCCACGTCCCACTCTTCCGGGTACTTCCAGCCGTCGTAGACGTGCTGCACCGGGCCGGCGATTTTCAGGCCGTCGTCGGACAGCTGGACGCGGTCGCCGTGCGACAGGAACAGGTAGCGCTTGCCGTCCTCGCCGACGATGTGGCCGGGGTCGATGCGCGCATTGTCCAGCGCCACGGGCTCCGACCACGGGCCGCGTATATTGTCGGCGTGGATCACGTAGATATTGTTGTTGCCGGGCAGTTTGGCCGGGATGTACAGGTAGTAGCGGCCCTGGTGCTTGGTCAGTTCGGGCGCCCAGACGCTGCCCACGTACTGCTTCAGCGCGCTGCCGATGGGCTCCCAGTTCACCAAGTCGCGCGAATGCCAGATCGTCAGGCCGGGGTAGGCCTCGAACGAGGAGAAGGTCATGTAATAGTCGTCGCCGTCCTTGAGCACGCTGGGATCGGGATGGTCGCCGGCCATGATGGGGTTCAGGTAGCTGCCATTGCCCAGGTCCGCCTTGCGCTGTTGCTCAACGCCCCTGGCCCAGTCCTGGCAGTGGCGCAGGAAGGGATTGCCCAGTTCGCTGGTGCAGGGCGCCGCGAGAGCTGGCAAGGACAATGAACAAGACAATAAGACGGCTGCTAGACGCATGACGTTGCTTCCATTGTGAACTGGTTGGACCAATATGCAAACATTACCAATTGGTCAGGCCAAAATGGATCATCGCACAAAAACGGTGCAGCGTGTGCTCACAGTCAGTGAATTTTTTGCTGCCCGAAAAAAAAGCCAACCCGAAGGCTGGCTTGCTGGCGCGGCTAGCCGAGATTGGCTGCTTAGCTCGCCATGCCCTTTTGCAGCAAGGCTGTGACGACGGTGCCGACATCGCTGCCTTGCTCAGCGGCCAGGGCGTTGAGCTGAGCCACCAGGTCGGCGTTCAGTTTGGTGGCGAACGGCACCAGGCCCAGCGCCTGGTCGCGGCGGCGCTGCTCGCGGCGGTCGACCACTTCAGCAACTTTGCCGAATTCGGCAGCGCCGGGCGCGGTCATTTTGCCCATCAGCTTTTTGGCGTCGCTTTTCGCCATTCCGGTCTTTTTCATGGTGTGTCTTTCGTAGAGTGTATGGCGGAGGAGGGCAGTGAAAAAAGGTTATGCGCCGAAGCGGATAACCATCGTTGACTGCTGAATTCTTGGTAAGCCGTGGGAAGGCGAAGCCGCGAGCAAGGGTAGGTGTAGCCCCGTCTGCGAGTGGCGCCGTCCTGCTTGACGCCGCCGTGCTTCTGTCAGGTATCTCTCCAGTATATGCGATGCGGCCCCTTGCGGTCGAGCGATCTGCGGAATATCTCGCAACTACCGGTCTCAGCCAGGGGGCCGGCCTTTGTTTATCACTTCCCCCAGTTCGGTAAAGTCGAGCGGCTTAACCATATGCACGTCGAATCCTGCAGCCGTTGTGGCTTCCATATCGCGCTGCTGCCCCCATCCGGTGGCAGCGATCAGCAAGGCTTGCTCGCCCCATGGCTGTGAACGAATGCGGCGTGCGATCGTGTAACCATCCATACCCGGCAGTCCGATGTCGAGGATCACCACGTCTGGTTGAAATGCCGGACCGGCCGACAGCGCTGAGGCGCCATCGTAGTACTGAGTAACGGAAAAGCCCTGCATGGTGAGCACCATGCCCAGCAAGTCGGCGGCGTCGCGGTTATCGTCGACCACCAATATGCGTCTTGCCTCGACGGCCGGAGGAACGGACTGCGGGGCGGTTGCGGAATGTTGCGCTGGGCCGGCAAGGTTGTTCAGGATTTTCTCAGCCAGCGGCAAGCGTAGAACGAACTCGCTGCCGCAGCCTGCGCCCGCGCTGAACACATCGATCGTGCCGCCATGCAGTGTGACTAATCCCTTGACCAGGGCCAGCCCGATACCAAGGCCGCCTTGCGATCGCGCAAGTGCAGGCTCAAGCTGCGAAAACATCGTGAACACATTTGCCAGATGATCGGCCGCGATACCGATGCCGGAGTCGCGGACGCGGACGGCCACCTGGCCATTTTCTTCAGCCGCATCGAACCAGATGGATCCGCCCTCCGGCGTGTATTTGGCGGCATTGTTGAGCAAGTTGGTCATGATCTGCGTCAGCCGCGTGGGATCGGCATCCACCAGCAAGTGATGGTCCGGCAAGGTCATATGCAGCCGGTGCGCGCTGGCATCGATCAGCGCCTGCGAAGCTTCAGCCGCCTGGCGCATCAGCTCCGCAATATTGATGCGCTCGCGCCGCAGTTCGACCCGTCCTTGCGTAATGCGCGAAATGTCCATCAGGTCGTCGACCAGGTGCGACATCTGCTGCATCTGGCGTTCGAACACTTCACGTGCCCTGACCAGCTGAGGATCGTTGAGCGGCTTGAGCTTGAAGATTTCCAGCACGTTGCGCAGCGGCGCCAGCGGATTGCGCAGTTCGTGCGCGAGCGTGGCAAGGAATTCATCCTTTTGGCGATCCGCGCGCGCCAGTTCGGCATTCGCACGACCGAGCTCATCCCGATTTTGCTGCAGCGCCTTCTGCGTTTCCTCCAGCGCGAGCAGCGACGCCTCGGCGGCGCGCCGCGCGTGCAGCAACTCCCGCTCATACGCCCGCCGGTCAGTGGCAATGAAGACGGCAATCTCATCGATAATGAGACCGCCTTCCTTGCGCCGGAAGATATTGATCAGGGTAGGCAGCACCGACCTATCAGCATGCCGGATGTCGATCTGTACTTCGGCGACCGAGCCTTGCATTTGCAGCAGCGGCAGCAAATGGGTTTGATGAAATACCTTGCCGCCCATCGTGAACATGTCCTGGATGCGGCGTGTGCCGACCAGCGCGCTTTCTGGCAAGCCGACCCAACCGCAAAACGTTTGGTTGCAGCGGCGTATCAGCCCGTTCTCGTCGGTCAGCAGCAGTCCGCACGCCGCTCTGTCGTAAAGTCGCTCGTCAGTGAGGTGAGGACGTTCCACCGCTAGCGTGCCAGGGATGCGAGGAAGCTTTCCATGGCCGCGCTGCTGGCGCTCGGCGAGCTCAGGTGCGGACAGTGGCCGACATTGTCGATCACCGATAAAGTGCTGCGTGGAAGGACCCGATGCATGTATTCACCTACCGCCAGAGGTGCGATCAGGTCGTCGCTGCACTGGACTATCAGCGCCGGCACCAGCGACTTTGGCAGGTCAGCGCGATGGTCGGACAGGAAGGTGACGCGGGCGAAGTGTTTGGCGATGGTTGGATCGGTGCGGCAGAAGCTGTTCGTCAATTCGGCGCCCAGTTCCGGCTGTTCCGGCGCGCCCATTATCGCCGGCGCCATGGCGCTCGACCAGCCTAAATAATTGCTTTCGACGGTGGCCAGCAGGTCGTCAATGTCTTCCTGTTCGAAGCCGCCGACGTAATCGCCGTCGTTCACATAGCACGGCGATGGACCAATCATGAGCTGGGCCAGAAAGCGTTGCGGCGCTTCGATGGTGGCCAGCAGGCCGATCATGGCACTGACGGAATGGCCGACCATGATGACTGGTCCCGAAGCATACTGGTCCAGTATCTCCAGCAGGTCAGCAGCGTAGCCGTTCAAAACGCCGTATTTGTTTTCGTCGTAGGCCGACAGATCAGATCCGCCGCTGCCAACGAGGTCAAATGTCACGACGCGAAAGCGCGCTTCAAAGTGGGGCACAAGAAGGCGCCACATATTCTGATCGCAGCCGAAGCCGTGGGCGAACACCATGGTGACGTCGCCGTTGCCACTGACGCGCACGTTATTTCTCTTTTGAATGTCCATCACGCCTTCGGGATCGTTGAATAAGAAGCAATCGAGAGATTGTACAACCAGATGAGACAACGCCGGTTCCGCTTGCTGCACGCCCGAAATATTTGACGCTGAGGACTAACGCTTTGCTGTGTGATGCTCGGTTTCGTCGAAGGGGACGCCATATTTCTTCATGATTTGCGCGTAGCTACCGTCTTTTTGCATGGAGCCAAACGCCGCCTTCCATTTCTCTCCTTGCCGGGTGTCGAAGTTGTGGGAGCTGGCCAGGTACAGCCCGATTTTCCCCACTGGCTTGCCTATGCGCAGCGTCGCCAGTGAGCGGCCAACTTCCGCTTCCGTGGCCTTGAGTACCAGCGGCGCGGCGATCCAGATGTCGATGCGTCCCAGTTCCAGTTTGCCCAGGTTGGCCACAGCGTTGTTGGCGGTCTGGATATTGCGGAAGCCGCTGCGGCGGGCCATATCCTCGGCGGGCGAGCCGAGGATAACGCCCACGCGCAAGTCCTTGGCCGCCTCAATCGATGAAATGTCGGCGCTGCTGCCCGGCGCCGCCACCATGACGAAGCTGAATTCGAACAGCTTGCACCACCACCGGTATTTGTCTTCATTCTCCGCCATGCGCCAAATGGTGCCGATCGCATCGTCATGGCTGCTGATCAGGAAGCGCTGGCGCAGCAAGGGCATGGGCGTAATCGCGCCAGCGTATTGCGCGCGGCGCGCCATTTCGGACATCAAGTCATGGAGCAGGCCTTGCTGCACCCCGTTCACGCTGTAGGCAAGGGGCGCAACGCGATCAATATAAACCCGTGGTTCGCTGCGAGCGGCGCTGGCGGCGAGCAGCAATAGGCCGCACAGAGCTGCGCGCTTGAAGATCGAAGCAACGGGGACGTCACGCACGCTGGTCATCACTCACCCCGGTAACAGGTTGTTTGCTGACGCTCATTGTGCGGAGATATTTCGCAATGCACTAGCTGCGTGGGTGCAAGAGACTATTTCGCCGAAAGTAATGAATGATGTAACCTTCGATGAAAGTGCTCTTATAGGTCACGTGGCCGTGTTGGCTCACGATTTCGTGCAATGCCATCCATATGCTGCGCGACCAGTTTGCGCGAGCACTCAGCGTGGAAGATTTGGCGGCGGCGCAACTGAGCAGTTCGCCCTTCCACCGCCAGTTCTTTTCGCTGGCGCCGTGCGGCGATGCCGCTTCGGGGCAGGCGGCAATATGGGCCCGTCTTTTTACCCCCGCCGGAGTGATGCCGTTGGTGTTGCCCCCGCTATTTCCTTACCCCGCTTGACCTATCATCGTGAGGTTGTGTAGGTTGAGCTCTTACCCCGGCTCCGCGATTGTTCGATCTGGCTTTGGTTGAGTAAGCGCAGGTGGTCGATGGCCATGATGTGTTTCTGTGCTGCGGCAGCCCTGAGCCAGCGCAACCCCTCCTGTTCATTGCGCTCTAACTTGGTGCCGACTAAATACATTGAGCCAAGCGCATATTGTGCCGTAGCATGCCCCAACTCTGCGGCCTGCTTCATTATTGCGATAGCGGAAGCGAGATTGTTCTCTCCTTCGACAATTTGAGCCAGACTGTAGAGCGCCCCAATGTCGCCTTCTTCTGCCGCGTGATAATGTCTCTGGAGCAGAGTGCTGTTGTCACTAGCGTTGGGCGTAGCCCAAATCATGGTCATCAACACCCACATGCTTTGCGGTTCGCCATCCAACTTCCCAGCGGCAAGGCGGCAATTTGCAGATTGTTTAATGCTGGCCCGGTCTAGCGAGTAGTTCCCTGTTGAGTGCATGATCACCGTGTTGGTCACGCTGCCTTCGGCAGTGACGTATATGCCGATTGTCGCAACACCGTCGGCACCTGCAGCCAATGCGTCTTTTGGCCACGCTGGCTTGGGACAAGTTCCCGCAGGTGGCTCAATTTGAGGAAGGGGTACGCCAAGCGGCGGCTCCCCAGCTTGGCAGCATAGTGCAGTGGAGATGGCGAGAAGAAAAAACAGCGCTTTGATGTTCGTTTGCGGTCTCCATCAAGTATTCCAGAAAACAAAAAAGCCACCCGAAGGTGGCTTTTTTGATGAATCTTGGTAGGCCGTGCGGGATTCGAACCTGCGACCAACGGATTAAAAGTCCGCTGCTCTACCAGCTGAGCTAACGACCCAAGGTAATAAAACCTTAGCTTCTTTCGAGTGGTAGGCCGTGCGGGATTCGAACCTGCGACCAACGGATTAAAAGTCCGCTGCTCTACCAGCTGAGCTAACGACCCCCGAAAGAAGCAAGATTATAGGGGTGTCCCGCCGTCCTGTCAAATGCTCTTGAGCATCAACTGTGGCCGCAGGCCGCTTATTTGGCTTTCAGGCGCTCGCGCGCCGTGCCGGCGGACTCGCTGTCCGGGTACTTGCTGAGCAGCTCGGTCAGCGTCTTCTTGGCGTTGGCGACGGCTTTCAGCTCGGTCTGGCAGCTGGCGATGTTGAGCATGGCTTCCGGAGCGCGCGGGCTGTCCGGATAGGCTTTCACCACCACTTGCTGCGCCAGGATGGCCGCCTTGCAGTCTTTCTGCGCGTAGTAGGTGGTGCCCAGGTAGTACTGCGCGTTGGCCGCGTAGCCCGATTCCGGGTACTGGCGCACGAATTCGGCCAGCGCCACGGCGGCGGTCTTGAAGTCGCCGGCCTTGAACAGCAGCATGGCCGCGTCGTAGGCTTTTTGCTCGGCCGGGTCCACGGCGGCGGTCTTGCCGTCGATGGTGACCTGGCGCGGCTCGAGCTTGCGCAGGCGGGCGTCGAGGTCGACGTAGAAATCTTTCTGGCGCTTTTGCGTGTTGGCCAGTTCGTTGGCCAGCACTTCCAGCGAGCCGCGCAGCTTGGCGATTTCGCTCATGGTCTGCTCGTGCGAGTTGTTGATGTCCAGCGCGATGGACTTGTCGGCTTTGCTGTCGATGCGGCCGTTCAGCTCGGCACGCATGGCTTCCACCTTGGCGCGCAGGTCGAGGATGGCTTTGCGCGCTTCGTCGTCGTCAAACAGGGCGGCGCTGGCGTGCAGCGGCAGCAAGGCGGTGGCGGCCAGCACGGCGGCGGCGGCGGCGGAACGCAGGCGGAATTTGGTCAGTGTCGTCATGTGCATTGCGCTTTCAAAATAGAAACGGGGCAGGGCGCAGTATAAACTGCGCGCCGCCCCGTGTGTTGCCATACTAAGACTACGGAATTACTTGTAGACGATATCGGCACGGCGGTTTTGCGCCCATGCTTCTTCCGAGTGGCCTTCTGCTTTTGGCTTTTCCTTGCCCAGCGATACGGCTTCGATCTGGCCTTCTGGTACGCCCAGGGCGGTCATGGCTTTACGGACGGCTTCAGCGCGCTTCTGGCCCAGGGCCAGGTTGTATTCTGCGCCGCCGCGTTCGTCGGTGTTGCCTTGGATCAGGATCGAACGCTTGGCGTTCTTGGTCAGGTAGCCGGAGTGGTTCTGCACCACTGGCTTGCCGTCTTCACGCACGACATAGCTGTCGAAGTCGAAGTATACGGAACGCTGAGCCAGCACGCCTTTTGGATCGTCCAGCGGGTCGATCGAAGCGGTTTGTACTGGGGCCACTGGGCGGGTGTCGGCAACTGGCTTGGCCGCTTCAACTGGCTTTTCCACCACTGGTGCTGGTTCTGCCACTTTTACTGGGGTCGAGCAAGCCGACAGCAGGGCTGCGGTGCTGAGGATGAAGGCTACGCTTTTAACGTTACGCATGGTTAGTTCTCCTGGTCGTTGATGAAAGGACTGCTTTTTACTTCATGAAAGGACCCCAGGTGGGCTCCTTGATATTGCCCGCTTGAATCGTCAAGCGTTGCTTTACGCGGCCGTCGACCGACACCACTGCCAGCGATTTGCGGCCGCCCGAAACGGTCGCGTACAGCAGGTACTTGCCGTTCGGGGCGAAGCTGGGCGATTCGTCGCTGGTGGTGTCGGACAGGCGTTGTTCCTGGCCGGAGGCGAGATCCAGTACAAAGAGCTGGAAGTTGCCGCCGTCGCGCCGGGAGATGTAAGCCAGCGTGTTTCCGTCCGAGGAAATACGCGGGCTGATGTTGTAGCTGCCGCTGAAGGTGACGCGCTTGGCTTCGCCGCCGTTGGCGCTCATGCGGTAGATCTGCGGGCCGCCGCTGCGGTCGCTGGTGAAGTAGATGTACTGGCCGTCGGCCGAGAACTGCGGCTCGGTGTCGATGCCGGAGCTGTTCGAGATGCGGCGGATGCCGCTGCCGTCGGCGTTGGCGATGAAGATCTGCGTGTTGCCGGTCTTGGACAGGGCTACGGCCACTTTGGTGCCGTCCGGCGACCACGACGGCGCCGAGTTGCTGCCTTTTTCGTTGGCCACCACGGTGCGCGCGCGCGTCACCAGGTTCTGCACGTAGACCACGGGCTTTTTCTGCTCGAAGGAGACGTAGGCCACCTTGTTGCCGTCCGGCGACCAGGACGGCGAAATGATGGGCTCGTTCGAGATCAGCGCCGGCAGTTCGTTTTCGCCGTCCGAGTCCGCCACCACCAGGCGGTACTGGCGGCCCTGCTGGGTGACGTAGGCCACGCGGGTGGCGAAGGCGCCGCGCACGCCGGTCAGTTTTTCGTAGACGTCGTCGGCGATCTTGTGGGCCGACAGGCGCACTTCGTTGACCGAGGTGGTCTGGTCCATCTGCGACAGCTTGGACGCCTTGATGGTGTCGTGCAGCTTGTAGCGCACGTCGAAGCCGCCGTTGGCCAGCTTGCTGACGGTGCCCACCACGATGGCGTTGGCGCCGCGCGATTTCCACTGGCTGTAGTCGACGTCGTTCGGGTTGTTGATCACGCCGGCGTCGATAATCTTGAACATGCCGCTGCGTTCCAGGTCGGCCTTGATGATGGCCGACACCTGGGCGTTGGGGGGGGCCGCGCCTTCGTCGGCGAAGGTGGCCACGGCGACCGGGATCTGGTTGCTGCCGACGCCGGAGATTTCCACCTTCAGCTGCGCGTAGGCGTTCAGGCTGGCCAGCAGGCTGGCGGCGGCAAGTGCATTGGTCAGGCTAGTCAGTTTTTTCATATTGGTTCTCAAGGCAAATCTTTCATGTTGAATCCTGCGGTAATCTCGCGTTCGACCGTGCCGTCTTTCTTCTTCGGCAAAGGCGAGGACTTGGCGATGGCTGCTTCCACCGCCAGGTCGTAGGCGGGAATGCCGCTACTCTTGATCTTCCGGACCGAAATAATTTCCCCAGTTGGCAGTTGCTCGATCTTGAACTCGGCGCGCGGGTTGCCGGCGACGTCGCTGCCGGCATACGCGATGTTGCTCTTGATCTTGGCGGTAATGGCTGCCACGTAGCCGCTGTCCAGGCGCGGCGCGGTCGCTTTCGCGGCCGTGCCGGTAGTGCCTGCGCCAACGGCGCCCGTGATGCGCGCCATTTCCGCCGCACGCTGTTTATCCAGCTTCTTCTGCTCTGCTTCCGCTTTGGCCTTGGCTGCCTTTTCGGCGGCTTTCTTGTCTTCCTTGGCCTGTTCCAGCTTGGCTTTTTCCTCGGCCAGTTTCTGCTCCTCGAGTTTTTTCTTCTCGTCGAGCTTCTTCTGTTCGAGTTCCTTGGCCTTTTGTTCTGCTAGCTTTTTGGCCTTTTCTTCTTCAACGCGTTCCTTCTCGGCCTTTTCCTTGGCCTTGCGCTTTTGCAGCGCGATCTCCGGATCGACGGCCGGCGGCGGCGCTTCCACTGGTGGCGCTACCACTTTGGGCGGCGGCGCGGGCGCGGGCTGAGGTTCCGGCTCGGGCTCGGGCTTCGGTTCCGGCGGCTGTGGCGCCGGCGGGGCGGCGGTCTGGGTCGTCATGTCCCACACTTCCGCTTCCACCGCCACCGGCTCGTTGTTCTGCCATGCCACGCCCACCCACAGGAAGAACAGCAGGCCGGCGTGCATGGCCGCGGCCAGGCCGATCGAGCTCCAGCGGTCGTCGCGTTTCGGCACCCGGTACGGGCCGCCTGCGGTGGCGTGTTTCATCGTCATGCTTTACTTCGTGGCCAAGCCGACGCGGCTGATGCCCATCTTCTTCGATTCCGAAATCAGCTGGATCACGTCGTCGTACTTGCTTTCCTTGTCGCCGGCGATCATCACCGGATACGTTGGATGCGCTTCATGCAGCTTGCGCAGCTTGCGCACCAGGGCGTCGCGGTTCGGCTCGGTTTCCGGCGCGTCCGCGTTCTTGCCCTGCACGCCGATCGACAGCGCGCCATTGGGCTTGATGACGATCTGGATGTAGTCGTCCGGCGGGCGGGTGGAGCGCTCGGCTTGCGGCAGGTCCACCTGAGACGGGTTGTTGGACGAGGGCATGACCATGAAAATAATGAGCAGCACCAGCATCACGTCGATGTAGGGCACGACGTTGATCTCGGACTTCAGCTTGCGGCCGCCTCGGCTGCCGCGCATGCCGCTGGAGAAGGAAGATGCCATGGTTATGCTCCCCGGTTAGCGCGACTGGCGCTGCAGGATGTTGGAGAACTCTTCCACGAAGCTCTCGAAGCGGATGGCCAGGCGGTCGATGTCGTGCGAGAAGCGGTTGTAGGCGACCACGGCGGGGATGGCGGCGAACAGGCCGATGGCGGTGGCGATCAGCGCTTCGGCAATGCCGGGCGCGACGGCGGCCAAGGTGGCTTGCTGCACATTGGCCAGGCCGCGGAAGGCGTTCATGATGCCCCACACGGTGCCCAGCAGGCCGATGTAGGGCGACACCGAGCCGACCGAGGCCAGGAAGGCCAGGTGCGATTCGAGCGCGTCCATTTCGCGCTGGAAGGCGGCGCGCATGGCGCGGCGGGCGCCGTCCAGCACCGCGCCGGCGTCCAGTTCGCGGCTGGCTGCGTGCGCGGCCTTGCCCTTGATGAATTCGCCCATGCCCGCTTCGAAGATGCGCGCCAGCGCGCCGCCTTGTTCACGGTTGTTGCCGGCGCTCTGGTGCAGCGCGTGCAGGTTGCCGCCGGCCCAGAAGGTTTTTTCGAAGTCTATGGTCTGGCGGCGCGCGGCGCGCACGGCGAACATCTTGCGGAAGATATAGGTCCAGCTGGTGAGGGAAATGCCGAGCAGCAGCGCCATGATCAGCTGAACGATCAGGTGCGCGTTGGAAATCAGGGCGATGAAGGAGAGGTCTTGGGTGACGTTCATTGTTTCAATCTGAGTTTGGGGATGAGACGGCGCCGCGCATGCGGGCCGCTACCACATCGGGCACCGCGCGCGGGCGCAGCGCGGAATCGACGCAACCAACTTTCACGCGCGCCGTGTTAAGCAACTGATCGCCGTTCCAGGCTTGCTGCACAAATTGCAGCGAGGCGCGGCCCAGTTTTTCGATACTTAAGGTTAATTTTAGTACATCGTCGAGTTTAGCTGGCGCATGATACTCGGCAGCGACGCTTTTCACGACGAACATGGCGTCGTGTTGCTGCAGCAGGGCGTGCTGGTCAACGCCGATAGCGCGCAGCCATTCGGTCCGCGCGCGTTCGAAGAATTTGAGATAGTTTGCGTAATAGACAATGCCACCGGCATCGGTGTCTTCGTAATAGACACGGACATTCCAGGTAAACTCTGAAGGCATGTTGTTCTGACTACTAATGAGATTGGGCAACATTCTACGCGATTTTGCAAGCGAGTTTGGCCCTCTTGTAACACTCGCTTACGTTTTTTTCGGCGAAAAGAGGAATTTTATCCCCGTTTGATGGTGAAAGGGGAGAAACCCTGACAAGTCGGCATCAGTTCGATCTGGTTCACATTCATGTGCGGCGGCAGGGTGGCGATCCAGTAGGCGGTGTTGGCGATGTCCTGCGGCGACAGCGGCACCGTGCCTTCATAGACCTTGGCGGCGGCCGCGTCGTCGCCCTTCAGGCGCACATTGGAGAACTCGGTGCCGCCGCACAGGCCGGGCGCCAGGTTGGTGGCGCGCACGCCGGTGCCCACCAGGTCGGCGCGCAGGTTGAGGGTGAATTGCTCGACGAAGGCTTTGGTGGCGCCGTACACATTGCCGCCCGGGTAAGGGTAGGCGCCGGCGGTGGAGCCGATGTTGATGATGGTGCCGGCGCCGCGCGCCACCATGGCGGGCAGCACGGCGTGGGTCATGGTGACCAGGCCTTTGCAGTTGGTGTCTATCATGGTTTCCCAGTCGTCCAGCGAGGATTCGTGGGCCGGCTTGACGCCCAGGGCCAGGCCGGCATTGTTGACCAGCACGTCGATCTGGCGCCACTCGGCCGGCAGGGCCTCCAGCGCGGCGCGGATGGCGGCCTTGTCGGTCACATCCAGTTCGATGGGCAGCACCTGGTCGCCCAGTTCGGCCGCCAGCGCCTGCAGGCGGTCCACGCGGCGCGCGGCGATGATGGCCCGGTGGCCGTTGGCGGTGAAAACGCGGGCCATGGCGGCGCCGAAGCCGGCGCTGGCGCCGGTGATGAATACGATCATATTGCTTCCTTACAAATGAATGGCATGGTGGAGTAGGGCAAGTGTAGCGTAATTGCCTTAGTTGATAGTACAATCTGGCTTCCATTACGTCTCACGTGACTGGCGAAAAGCCGGGTCTGCGCTTGCGCGATCTGTCGGCGAAAGGTGGGCATCCACCGGGGAACGTGAGATTTCAAATCAACAGCCGTTCGCCTGGGCAGCCACCGATGGAAAGCACGAAGAGGCTGCTCCTCGCTTATTGGCGTTCCTCATTCGATCCACCTGCCAGATTTACTCTCTCACTTGGAGTTTTTTCATGTTTGCAAAAGATCACACCCTGTCCTCCGTCGATCCAGACCTGTTCGCCGCGATCCAGAAGGAAAACACCCGCCAGCACGACCATATCGAGCTGATCGCTTCGGAGAACTACACTTCGCCAGCGGTGATGGAAGCCCAGGGCTCCCAGCTGACCAATAAATACGCCGAAGGCTATCCAGGCAAGCGCTACTACGGCGGCTGCGAATACGTGGACGTGGTCGAGCAGCTGGCGATCGACCGCGTGAAGCAGCTGTTCGGCGCGGAAGCGGCCAACGTGCAGCCGAACTCGGGCTCGCAAGCCAACCAGGGCGTGTTCTTCGCCGTGCTGAAGCCGGGCGACACCATCATGGGCATGTCGCTGGCCGAAGGCGGCCACCTGACCCACGGCATGGCGCTGAATATGTCCGGCAAATGGTTCAACGTGGTGTCCTACGGCCTGACCCCGGAAGAAGACATCGACTACGCCGCCATGGAAGCGCTGGCCAAGGAACACAAGCCCAAGCTGATCATCGCCGGCGCGTCCGCCTTTTCGAAGAAGATCGACTTCGAGCGTTTCGCCGCCGTGGCGAAAGCCGTGGGCGCCTACTTCATGGTGGACATGGCCCACTACGCCGGCCTGATCGCCGCCGGCCTGTACCCTAACCCGGTGCCGCACGCCGACTTCGTCACCTCGACCACGCACAAATCGCTGCGCGGCCCGCGCGGCGGCATCATCCTGATGAAGGCCGAGCACGAGAAGATCATCAACTCGGCCATCTTCCCAGGCATCCAGGGCGGCCCGCTGATGCACGTGATCGCCGGCAAGGCCGTGGCCTTCCAGGAAGCGCTGCAGCCTGCGTTCAAGGAATACCAGCAGCAAGTGGTGAAGAACGCCGACGTGCTGGCCAAGACGCTGATCAAGCGCGGCCTGCGCATCGTGTCGGGCGGCACCGAGTCGCACGTGTTCCTGGTCGACCTGCGCGCCAAGAACCTGACCGGCAAGGAAGCGGAAGCCATCCTGGGCCAGGCGCACATCACCTGCAACAAGAACGGCATTCCGAACGATCCGCAGAAACCGTTCGTGACCTCGGGCATCCGCCTGGGCTCGCCGGCCATGACCACCCGCGGTTTCAAGGAAGCCGAAGCGGAACAAGTGGGCAACCTGATCGCCGACGTGCTGGACAATCCGCATGACGCCGCCACCATCGAGCGCGTGAAAGCGGCCGTGAAGGTGCTGGCTGACGCGCATCCGGTTTACGCTTAAACATTGTCTTGGTAACATCAGGGCGCCGTGACCTTGCCGGTCCGGCGCTCTTTTAACATTCGAAAGCGCAGCGCCAGATGAAATGTCCGTTCTGTCAGCATGAAGAAATCCACGTCCTCGACACCCGCGTGTCGGAGGAGGGGGACGCGATCCGCCGCCGCCGCCGCTGCGGCAAGTGCGACAAGCGCTTCACGACATATGAGCGCATTGAACTTGTGATGCCCTTCGTGGTCAAAAAGAACGGCAGCCGCACGGAGTACGCTGCGGCCAAGTTGCGCGGCTCCTTGACGCTGGCCTTGCGCAAGCGGCCCGTTGCGGCTGCCTCGCTGGACATGGCGGTGCAGGCGATCGAGGAGAAACTGCTCACCAGCGGCAAGCGCGAAGTCGATACGCACTATATCGGCGAACTGGTGATGCAGGAGCTGAAGCGGCTGGACAAGGTTGCCTACATCCGCTTCGCTTCCGTCTACAAGAATTTCGAGGACCTGGCCGAGTTCCAGGACGCCATCGAAGAAGTCGGCCAGGCGCCGAAAACCTAGCCGCGCCTCAATGGCGGGCGAAGACCTGGTTCAGCGTGGGCGCATCGATGACCGCTTTGGCCCAGTCTTGCAACTGGTTCTGGCTGGCTGTGGACAGCAAGGCGGTGATGTCGTCTGGCAAAGCGCCGAAACGCTGGCTTAGCTGCAGGGCGAGCAAGGCTGCTTGACCTTGCTTTATTCCTTCCTGCCGCCCTTGCTGCATCCCCTGTTGTATCCCCTGCTGTATCCCTTCCTGCCGCCCTTGCTGCATTCCTTCCTGCCGCCCCTGCTGCATCCCTTCTTGTCTTCCTTCCAGCGCTGCTTTGACCTTGGCCTCCGCCAACTCGCGCCGCATCACGATTCTGGCGCCGCGCGGAATGTAATTTTCCATGGTGGGTCTCCCTTGAATTTGGGCCATGTCGTGCCAGAGCTGGGCTTCCAGCTCCGTGGGTAAGTGCATGATCCAATCGACGACGTGGAACAAGTTTACGATACGCTGCCGGTCCCAGTCACGCGCCAGCAGCAATTGTGTCAGCTGCCGCTTTGCGGCAAGCCGGCGCGAGGGGAGCCCGTGCGTCTCCTGGGTCAGCAGATGGGCTGCGGTAAGCAGGGCGAAGGGATTGTGGTCCTCCAGCAATGTGCTGATGTGATCGGCAAGATCCTGCAGTTTGGTGGTGCGGAACCTCAATTCCAGCCTGCAGCCGAACAGCTTGAACGAAAACACGCTTGGCCGCCAATACGGATTGCGGTCTGCCAGCACCACCAGGCTGGCGACGGGATGCTGGTAACGGTCATAGATGCGGTAGCTGTACGTGAAGATCCGTTGCGGCAAGTGATGATCGTGCCTCGCTTGCACCTCTACGTGTATCAACACCCATTGCTCGACGCCGTCCAGGGTGTGCACCCGGACCAGTTTGTCGGCCATGCGCTTGCCCAGGGCGCCATCCAGTGCCAGCTGCTGCAATTCCGTATCGAGGAACTCGGGCGCATGCCGCCAGTCGATGGCGGCGTGCACATCCGGAAAGTAGAACGCAATAAAGTCCTCAAAATAAAGGACCAGTGCAGTTTTCCAGGGCGCATCGTAGTTGTCCATGGGGGGCGAGAGTGGCTGGCAAGAACACAGTCTAGCCCTCGGTGTGCTGGTGCGTTTCGATCTGGCGCAAGGCCGCTGCTGAAGGCTGGCGCTGGCACACTTCATTCCTGCTTGCAATGACGATAGGCAATCGCCAGTGGGATTTTAAGGCTGAGTTATATGAGCTTTGATCTGCGTCAAACTGGCTTGCGCATGGGCTGCTAACTTGCAGTCAGGGTGTCTCTCAAGCGGCTTGTGCGGAGGTGGCATATGGCGTCGCAACGGCGGATTCACGGCTTCGCGCTGATCGAAGTGCTGGTGGCGGTGGTGGTGCTGGCCGTCGGCGTGCTGGGCGCCGCAGGCATGCAGCTGGTGGCGCTGCGTGTGCGCTACGAGTCGCAATTGCTGAGCAATGCAGCCCAAATGGCCTTCGCCATGGCCGAACGCTTGCGCGCCAATCCGGGCCAGATCGCCACGGCCTACCTATCGCTGGACTATGACGCGCATGCCGAGCCGGTTCCCGCCGCGCCCGGCCGCCAGTGCTGGACCGGGCCGTGCGACAGCGCCGCCATGGCGGAGGCGGATATGTATGATTTGAAGCGGCAAATCGCTTCGCAACTGCCCGGCGGCCGGGTGCGCATCTGCCGCGACACGGGCATGTGGAGCAGTGGCAGGCTGCGCTGGCCCTGCGCGGGCGGCCCGGCGGCGCCGGTGGTCGTCAAGGTCGGCTGGCGCGGAAAAAATCCGGACGGTACGGCGGCCAGCGATGTGGACGGCGACTATGCGCCCGGTGTGGCGCTGGTGCTGGCGGGAGTGGCGCCATGAACAAGGCCGTCAGCGAGGTTGATGCGGGCCCCAGGCGCGAGCGCGGCCTGGGCCTGGTTGAGATGGTGATCGCGATCGCGGTGGGCTCGCTGGTGACGTTGGTGGCCAGCGCGCTGCTGGTGAATGCCAGCGCCAATTATGCGTTCCACACTGAAAGCGCCCGGCTCAATGACAGCGGCCGCTACGCGCTGTCCATCATCAGCCAGTCCGTGCGGCAAGCCGCGTTTGTGAACTGGGATGATGCCAGCGTGCCGCCGGCAACCACGCCGGAAACCAGCGCCAACATCAGCGGACTGGATGACGCCAGTATTTCCCGCAACAGCAACGGCATTGAGGATCCGCTGCCCGCATCCGTGAATGGCAGCGATGTGCTGGCCTTGCGCTATGCCGGCTCCGGCTCGCCCGAGGCGGACGGCTCCGTGCTGAATTGCGCGGGCTTCGGCATTGCCGCTGCTGGCAGCGAAGCGCAGCGCGGCTGGAGCATTTTCTACGTTGCGAAGGGCAGCGACGGTGTCGCCGAACTGCGCTGCAAATATAAAAGCGCGCACAGCTGGGGCGCCGACGCCATCGTGCGCGGCGTGGACAGTTTCCAGGTGCTATACGGAATCGACACCGACACGCCGGCGGACGGCATTCCCAACCGCTACCTGAGCGCGAGCGCCATCAACTTAATGGATGGGGATCTGGTGCTGGAAGGCGCCACGGCCCCAGCGCGCGCGCAGGATTTCAACCGCAAAACCTGGTGGAAACGCGTGGCCAGCATCAAGGTGGGCCTGCTGCTGCGCGGGGAAGACTACTCCCGCAACGGCGCTGTCCCGGCGCAGTACGACTTGCTTGGCGGTGCTTACACCGGCAGCAC
The DNA here is from genome assembly GCF_059419605.1 of Pseudoduganella sp. GW821-FHT05F09. Classification (NCBI taxonomy): domain Bacteria; kingdom Pseudomonadati; phylum Pseudomonadota; class Betaproteobacteria; order Burkholderiales; family Oxalobacteraceae; genus Pseudoduganella; species Pseudoduganella sp. GW821-FHT05F09. The sequence continues at coordinate 229,045 of NZ_JBWKSD010000008.1, read as the reverse complement.
GGCAGACGGCGACCGTGGCACGCACATAGACGAGCACCTGCTGCCCGAGAGCGAACGCCAGCGCGTGCGGCGCGTATTCGAAACGTCGATCGCGCTGCGCAACGCCGGGGGCACGTGATGGCCGCCATCCGTCACATCAGCGCTGCTCCCATGCTTGCCGAGCAAGGCATTGCCTTGCTCCTCACATTGCTGATGCTGATTGCCGTGCTGCTGCTGGGCGCATCCGCAGCGCGCATGGCCATGCTGGGCGAGAAGGCTGCGCGGGCAGAGCGCGACCGCTACGTGGCATTGCAGGCGGCGGAGGATGCGCTGGCCGACGCGGAGAAGGAGATTAACGGCAGCGCCGCCAGCACACCGGCGCGTGCGGCGCTGCTGGCGCCGGGCAGCGGCCTGGGCTTTGTGCCGGGCTGCGGCATGGGCGCCGACAATCCCGGGCTCGGCCTGTGCGCGCCTGCGGAGGGCGATGTGCCGGTGTGGGAAAGCGTCGACATCGGCGACGACAGTGCTGCCTCGCGTTCGGTGCCGTTTGGACGGTTCACGGGCGCGGTGATGGAGACCGGCCAGGGGCTGCTGCCATTCCGGCGCCCGCGCTACATCATCGAGCGCGCACCTTACCACCCGCCCGGCGCGGACGCTGGAAGCACGCAGTACCTGTATCGCGTCACCGCCATCGGCTTTGGCTCGCGCGAGTCTACCGAGACTGTGCTGCAAGGAAGCTACCGCAAAGCAGACGAGGGAGGGACGCCATGAATCTGCCATGGGCTGACCGCTGCGCGCGTTGGCTCGGCGCCAGCCGGCGAATGGCGAGTGCTGTGTGCACCGTATTGGCTGCAGTGCTGGCCGCCGCGCAGGCTGCCGCTGTGCCGCCGCTGGTGGAGCTGAGCACCGAGCCGCTGGGCGCCAGCTGCGTGCCGCATCCGGACTTGCTGCGCGGCGCCGCAGCGGTGGCGTCCACGCCCTCCGGCATGGCGGTGTTCCAGGCGGGTGCGCGGCCCGGCAGTTGGAGCGGGGTGTTCACGCGCTCCGCTTTGACCGTGGACGCGTCCGGCGCGCCGCAAATTTCGGCTCCGCTGTGGGACGCCGCCGCTTGGCTGGACGCCTTGCCGGAGCCAGCCCGAAGCCGCCGCATCTACACGTCCAGGCTGGAGCAGGGCAGGCGGGTGACGATACCGTTCGAGTGGGACGCGCTGTCGGCCGCGCAGCGCACCATCCTGAACCGCGCGCCACCGCCCGCGCGTCCGGTTTCCGACCGCAAGGGCGAACTGCGCCTGGACTGGCTGCGCGGCGACCGCAGCGAGGAGGGACGCTTGTTCCGCCGCCGCGCCAGCATCCTTGGCGACGCCGTCAATAGCATCCCGGTGTACGCCGGGCCGCCGTCCGCCGCAGGCAATGGCGACGGCTACCGCGCCTTTTACGACAGCATGCAGGCGCGCACCGCCGTGGTCTACCTGGGCGCCAACGACGGCATGCTGCATGCCTTCGATGCGGGGAGCGGGGCAGAGCTGTTTGCCTATGTGCCGGAGGCCGTGTTCCCCCAGCTTAACCGGCTGCCCGACCGCAACTATGCGCATGGCGCCTATGTGGATGGCCCGGCCAGCGTGGCCGAAGCGCAGCTGGACGGGAACTGGCGGACGGTGCTGGTGTCCGCCATGGGGGCCGGCGCGCAGGGCGTATTCGCACTCGACGTCACCAATCCCTCCGTGTTTCCGCAGGCCGGCGGCGCGCTGTGGGAGTTCACCGACCGGGATGATGCCGCGATGGGCAATGTGACGTCCCTGCCGCAGATGGTGCGCTTGCGCCTGCGCAGCGCAGCGAACGCCTACCGCTACTTTGCGCTCGTGAGCAGCGGCGTCAACAGCCAGGCCAGCGACGGCAATGCCGATCCGGCCAATGCCAGCGCCTTGTTCCTGCTGGCGCTGGACAAACCGGCTGGCGAGGCATGGCGGCTGAACCGGAACTACTATCGCTTGCAAGCGCCGGGAGGCGAGCCCGGCCGCGCCAATGCGCTGGGTGCGCCGGCGCTGGTGCTGGACGGCGATGGGGCTCTGCTCTACGCCTACGCCGGAGATTTGCAGGGCAATCTGTGGCGCTTCAATTTCACGGGCAGCGCGCCGTGGCGGGACGCGGCGGAAGGGCCTGTGTTCATCGCCCGCGATGCGCGGCGCGTGCGGCAGCCGATCACCATGCAGCCCCGGGTTGCCAACGCGCCCGGCGGCAGCTATCTGATCCTGTTCGGGACCGGAAAGTTGCTGGAGGCGGCGGACCGCGACCCGGCCCGCTATGCCCAGCAGTCGTTCTACGCGGTGCTGGACGACAGCGCGGGCGGCCGTGGCGGGACGCGCGCGGACTGGCCCCTGGGACGTGACGATCTGGCCCTGCGCGAGCTGGAGGGCGCGCCCGATGCCGCAGTGCTGGCATTGCGCGGGCGTAGTTTTACTTATGGCGGCGCCGGCGGTGCGCATGGCTGGTATATCGACTTCAATGGCGCCGCCACGGGAGAGCGCAGCGTGGGTGGCGCCGCGCTTGCCGGCGGACAGATCTTCTTCAACACCGTCCTGACCGGCGCCAGCGCTTGCGCGCCCGTCGCCAGCCGCAGCTACGCGCTCGACGTGCTGAGCGGGCTGGCGCCGGACAGCGCAGGCGTGCCGCTCTCGGGGGCGGCGGCCGGCACATTGGTCGCAGACTATCTTCCCGGGCCGGCGGCGGTGATCGTGACCGAGCCGGCGCAAGCGGTGCGCCAGGCCGGTGGCCGGATGCTGGTCAGCAAGCGTATCGCCGCCGTCAATGCCGGCGCCAGGGAAGCCGGTGCGCTGCCGTCGGCGCGGACCAGGGCGGTCGCGCCGGCCGGCAGGCTGGGCTGGCGCGAGCTGGCCAATTGGCGCGAGCTGCATCAGGCGGCGCAGGCACGGACGCCGCAGCCACGCGAAGGGGAGCAGCCATGAAGGCCATCACCGGCATGACCGCCATGAGTATCAGGCGCACGAGGCGCACCAGGCGTACCGAGCACACGAGGCGCTGCCGTGGCTGGACCGTGCTGGAGGCCCTGATCGTGGTGGTGATTGCCGTGGTGCTGGCCGCGTTCTCCTATCCTTCCTACAGCCAGTTCGTGATCCGCAGCAAGCGCGTGGAAGGGCAGGCCGCCTTGCTGCTATTGATGCAGCAGCAGGAGCGCTACTTCAGCGCCCACAACAGCTACATCGCCTTCTCGTCCGGCTCCACCGATGCGGCCGAGCGCGAATTCAAATGGTGGTCCGGCGCCAGCCCCGCCGGCAGCGCGTATGAGATCGAAGCGAAGGCCTGCGACGATGAAGCGATCTCGAGCTGCGTGCAGCTGGTCGCCACGCCGGGCACGGCCAAGGTGGACGCGCATTACGAGGACAGGGAATGCGGAAAACTGATATTGACCAGCGCCGGCCTGCGGCTGGCGAGCGGGCAGGGCGTGCGCTGCTGGCGCTGAGGCGCGCCGCCGCCGGCCTTACGCTGATCGAATTGCTGGTCGCGCTGGCGCTGGCGGCCGTTCTGGCCGGCGCCGCCGCGCCCAGCCTGCAGGCCATGCTGCAAAAGCAGCAACTGCGCGCGGCGCTGAACGAGCTGCAGGGCGCCATCGCCCTGACCCGCTCCCTGGCTATCGCGCGCGGCGGCGTGGTGCTGCTCGCGCCGCACGACGCCAGCGGCGAGGCGTGGGAGCGAGGCTGGACCGTGTTCTCTGACCGCAACGGCAACCGCCGCCCGGACCCCGGCGAGGAGCGCTACGCCGTCCAGCAGCCCATGGCGGACGGCATACGCCTGGGTGCGCGCTTCACTTCCGGCACGGGAGCGGCCTATCTTGCCTATAATGCTGCTGGGCGCGGCTGTCAGGCGGGCAACAGCCAGGCGGCGCGCTGGGGCACGCTGACGCTGGAAGCTGGCGAGCACAAGCGCCTCGTCAAGATCAACATGCTGGGCCGGGTGAGGGTGTGCGATCCTGTTGCGCAGCCGGCGCTCTGCACCAGCGCAGACTAAACCAAAGCGAGTAAGCGATCCTGTGGACATCAACAACGACACCGAAGGCATGAAGCTGGCCCTGGAATGGGCCGCCAAGGGGCTGTACACCACCTCGCCCAATCCGCGCATCGGCTGCGTGATCGTGCGCGGCGGCCGCGTGATCGGCGCGGGCGTGACCCAGCCCGCCGGGCAGGACCACGCCGAAATCCAGGCCATGAAGGACGCGCAGGCGCGCGGCCATGATGTGCGCGGCGCCACCGCCTACGTCACGCTGGAGCCGTGCAACCACCACGGCCGCACGCCGCCCTGTTCGGACGCGCTGGTGCGCGCCGGCATGGGCCGCGTGGTGGCGGCGATGGAAGACCCGAATCCGCTGGTGGCCGGCCAGGGCCTGGCCAAGCTGGCGGCGGCTGGCATCGAGGTCTCGAGCGGCTTGCTGGCCGAGCAGGCCTACGAGCTGAACATCGGATTCTTCTCGCGCATGACGCGCGGCCTGCCGTGGGTGCGCATGAAAACCGCCGCCAGCCTGGACGGCATGACGGCGCTGCACAACGGGGCCAGCCAGTGGATCACCGGCCCGGAAGCGCGCGCCGACGGCCACGCCTGGCGCGCCCGCGCCTGCGCCATCCTGACCGGCATCGGCACCGTGAAAGCGGACGATCCGCAGTTGACGGTGCGCTCGGTGGACACGCCGCGCCAGCCGCGCCGCATCGTGGTGGACAGCCGCCTGGACATCAGTCCTTCTGCGCGCGTGCTCGAAGGCGGCGGGACCTGGGTGGTGGCCGCCGTCAGCGATCCGGAAAAGGAAGCCGCGCTGCGCGCCGTGGGCGCGGACATCATCACGCTGCCCAACCCGCACGGCAAGGTCGACCTGCCGGAGCTGATGCGCGAACTGGGCCGCCGCCAGATCAACGAGCTGCACGTCGAGGCGGGCGGCAAGCTGAACGGCTCCCTGATACGCGAAGGCTGCGTGGACGAACTGCTGGTCTACCTGGCGCCCATGCTGCTGGGCGACGCCCAGGGCATGTTCGCCTTGCCCGCGCTGACGGAATTGAGCGGGCGCAAGAGCCTGAAATTCCACCAGGTTCAGCAGACCGGCGCGGATTTGCGTATCCTTGCCAGATTCACTTCACAATGAGATAGCACCATGTTTACTGGAATTGTTGCCGCAGTCGGAAAAATCACTTCGGTCCAGCCGCTGGAAGGCGGCCATGACGCAGGCGTGCGCCTGGAAATCGACGCCGGCGGCCTGCCGCTGGCCGACGTCGCCCTGGGCGACTCCATTGCCCTGAATGGCGCCTGCATGACCGTGATCGAAAAGACCGCCACCACCTTCAAGGTGGACGTCTCGCGCGAAAGCCTGAACTGCACGGTGGGCCTGGACGGCACTTCGGAAGTCAATCTGGAAAAAGCGCTGACCCTGTCCGAGCGCCTGGGAGGCCACCTGGTGTCCGGCCACGTCGACGGCCTGGGCGTGGTGCGCAAGTTCGAGCCGGTGGGCGAGTCCTGGGAGCTGGTGATCGAGGCGCCGCGCGAGCTGGCCAAATTCCTGGCCTTCAAGGGCTCGGTGGTGGTCAACGGCGTGTCGCTGACCGTCAACCGCGTGCACGATATTGGCAGCGCCGGCGCGCTGGTGTGCCAGTTCTCCATCAACCTGATCCCGCACACCATTTCCGTGACCACGCTCAAGCATCTGACGGTGGGCGGCAAGGTCAATCTGGAGATCGACCTGATCGCCCGCTACGTCGAACGCATGCTGTCGGTCGGTAAATAAGTCAGAGCAGCGTCGCGTCCAGCGTAATGCTGGCGTTCAGCAGTTTCGACACCGGGCAGCCGGCCTTGGCCTTGGCGGTCAGTTCGTCAAAGGTGGCCTTGTCGGCGCCCGGGATCTTGGCCTGCAAGGTCAGGTGCACGGCGGTGATGGAGAAGCCGTCGGCCACCTTGTCCAGGGTGACCTCGGCCTTGGTTTCCATTTTTTCCGCAGTCAGTCCCGCTTCACCCAGGATCAGCGACAGTGCCATGGTGAAGCAGCCCGCGTGCGCGGCGCCGATCAATTCTTCCGGGTTGGTGCCCGGCTTGCCCTCGAAGCGGCTGGCAAAGCCGTAGGGGTAGTCCTTCATGGCGCCGCTTTGGGTGCTGATGGCGCCTTTGCCGTCCTTGATGCCGCCCGACCAGACGGCCGATCCGTTCGTTTTCATCGCTGCTCCTTTGTTTGTGTTGCAAGAGGAGCAGCTATCGTATGCCGATTGCGTGAAGCGCGCCGCTCACTTAAGGGAGAGGGGCGGTGAGAGGGCGCTCAAGCCAGCGTTCAGCCGTAACGCGCAGGCGGCACGCCGCCCACCTCCAGCTCTACGCTGAACAGGGCGCCGGCCAGCGGTTCGGCCGCGCGCTGCGCCTCGCCCATGCCTTCCCAGGCGGTGGTGATGTACAAGGTCTTCAGGTCCGGGCCGCCAAACACCACGGACGCCGGCTGCGACACCGGCATGGCGATGGTGGCCAGCAGTTCTCCGTCCGCGCTGTAGCGGCACACCCGGCTGCCGCCCCATTGCGCGATCCACACGCAGTTCTCGGTGTCTACCGTCATGCCGTCCGGCGAGCCTTCACCTTCGCCGAACTGGCGCCACAGGCGGGCCGGTCCCAGGCTGCCGTCGGCCCCCACGCTGTAGGCGTAGGTGCGGCCCAGCAGGCTGTCGCTGTGGTACATCACGCTGCCGTCCAGGCTGAAGGCCGGTCCGTTGCAGATGTGGACGCCGTCCTGCGCCACGCTCAGCGCGCCGTCCGAGGCCAGGCGGAACAGCTGCCCGTCCGGGCTGTGCACGTCGGCCGCGTTCATGCTGCCGAACCACAGCCGGCCTTGCGGGTCGGCCTTGGCGTCGTTCAGGCGCACGCCGGGCTTGCCCTCGGTGGGGCGCGCCAGGTATTCGACGCGCAGTTCCGGCTCCAGCCACAGGCGCACCACGCCGTCGCGCAAGCCGGCCATGAAGCCGTCGCCGTCGCGGCGCGGCACGATCCAGCAGATATATTCAGGCAGCGGCCAGGCGTGCTGGCTGCCGTCCGCGTCCAGCGCGTGCAGCGTGCTGCCCTTCAGGTTGACGAAATACAGGCGCTGCTGTTCAGGCAGCCACAGCGGGCCTTCGCCCAGTTCGGCGCCCAGTTGCCAGAGCAGGCGGGGCGCGAGGTCGGTCTTGTGTGCGGTCACGATGGCAATTCGATAAGTGGTGGACGCATTACCTTACCCGAAAAGCGCAGGCCTGTGTAGCGCTATCATTTGCTTAACTTCGGCGCTTTCTGGGGCGATCGAGGCGGAGTTCCAGATTAGTTTCTCCAAATCCTTTAAAATAGAGGGTTAAAGAAACCTGAACCGAAGGAATTGAAATGTCTATCTCCAGCACCGAAGAAATCGTCGCCGAGTTGCGCGCTGGCCGCATGGTGATCCTGGTTGACGAAGAAGACCGGGAAAACGAAGGCGACCTGGTGCTCGCGGCCGACTTCGTCACGCCGGAAGCGATCAATTTCATGATCAAGCACGCGCGCGGCCTGGTCTGCCTGACCCTGACCGAGGAACGCTGCAAGCAGCTCGACCTGTCCATGATGACGGCCCGCAACGGCACCTCCTTCGGCACCAACTTCACGGTGTCGATCGAAGCGGCTGAAGGCGTGACCACCGGCATTTCGGCGGCCGACCGCGCCAAGACCATCCAGGTGGCCGTGGCCAAGAACGCGGTGCCGATGGACATCGTGCAGCCGGGCCACATCTTCCCGCTGAAAGCCCAGAAGGGCGGCGTGCTGATGCGCGCCGGCCATACCGAGGCGGGCTGCGACCTGACCGCCATGGCGGGCCTGACCCCGGCTTCCGTGATCTGCGAGATCGTCAAGGACGACGGCACCATGGCGCGCCTGCCGGACCTGCTGGAGTTCGCCCAGGAGCACGGCCTGAAGATCGGCACGATTGCCGACCTGATCCACTACCGCAGCCAGAACGAATGCATCGTCCAGCGCGTGGCCGAGCGTCCGCTGAAGACCGCCTACGGCGACTTCCGCATGATCGCCTTCCGCGACACGCCGACCGGCTCGGCCCACCTGGCGCTGGTGCACGGCGCCATGGCCGCCGGCAAGGAATCGCTGGTGCGCGTGCACCAGCCGGTGTCCATCCTGGACCTGCTGGAATCGGAAGCGACCACGCACTCGTGGAACATCTCCGCGTCCATGCAGGCGGTGCAGGCGGCCGAGCAGGGCGTGATCGTGCTGCTCAACTGCGAAGAAACGGCCGAACAGCTGTTCAGCCAGTTCGATGCGCTGGACAAGGACGCCAAGCCGCAGGGCCGCGCCGCCAGCATGGGCCTGCGCGACTACGGCATCGGCGCGCAGATCCTGCGCGCGGTTGGCGTGCGCCAGATGAAGTTGCTGGCCAGCCCGCGTAAAATGCCTTCCATGGCAGGTTTCGACCTCGAAGTCACGGGCTACGTTGCCAAGCCGGCCGCGTAAGCACGTCCACAACACTAATTAATATACACATACAGAAAAGAGGCATGCCATGACCGTAGGAAGCTACGAAACCAATCTGTCCGGCGACGGCTTGCGCGTCGGTATCGTTCAAGCGCGTTTCAACGAAGACGTCTGCCACGGCCTGCTGTCGGCCTGCCTGGCCGAGCTCAAGCACCTGGGCGTTGCCGATGAAGACGTGCTGCACGTGACCGTGCCCGGCGCGCTGGAAATCCCCTTCGTGCTGCAGAAGCTGGCCGAATCGCAGCAGTTCGACGCGCTGATCGCGCTGGGCGCCGTCATCCGTGGCGAAACCTACCACTTCGAACTGGTGTCGAATGAATCGGGCGCGGGCATCACCCGCATCGGCCTGGACTTCGGCATCCCTATCGCCAACGCCGTGCTGACCACCGAAAACGACGAGCAAGCCGAAGTGCGCATGGCCGTCAAAGGCGCGGACGCCGCCCGCGTGGCCGTGGAAATGGCCAATCTGTCGATCGCGCTGGAAGAACTCCAGCAAGACGGCGGCTACGACGAAGAAGAATAATCAGTACTTATAAGAACAGGCAGGAAATCATGACCGACAAATCTACGCACGCCAACCCGAGCAAGAACCGCACGCCGCGCCACCGCGCGCGCGAGTTCGCGCTGCAGGGCTTGTACCAGTGGCTGCTCAACAATGAAGACGCGAAAACCGTCGTCAACCACATCCGTGCCGCGCACGGCTTCGAGAAGGCCGACGCCGAGCACTTCACCAACCTGCTGTACGGCACCATCAAGGAATCCGAAGCGCTGCGCGAGACCTTCGCCACGCTGGTGGACCGCGGCGTGGCCGAGCTGTCGCCCATCGAGCACGCCGTGCTGCTGATCGGCGCCTTCGAGCTGAAGAACAACTTGGAAATCCCTTACCGCGTCGTCATCAACGAAGCGGTGGAGCTGACCAAATCCTTCGGCGGCATCGACGGCCACAAGTACGTGAACGGCGTGCTGGACAAGCTGGCCGGCAAAATGCGCCCGGAAGAAGTAGAGAACGACAAAAAGCGTTGAGATGTAGCGACGTAAAAAAAGCCGCAATCTGCGGCTTTTTTTACGTCTGGAGCAAGCTTACAGGCCGGCCAGCTGGGCGTCCGGCAGTTTGGCCACGGCATTGGCCGCCACGGCGTTTTCCACCTGCTTGGTGGTGGCAGGGGCTGCCGCGATCACCGGGTTGGTCGTAGGCACCTTCTTGCCTGCGGAAACACGCTTCAGCAGCTGGTACTCGTTGAGCACCTTGTTGCCGTAGCCATAATCGGTCTCGAAGGCGGCCGCGCCCACATAGGTTTTCAGGCCGGCTTCCACCGAGCCGCCGCGGGTCACATAATCCTTCAGGATCAGCGAGCCGACGCGGATATTGGCCACCGGGTTCAGCGCAGCCTGCACGCCGCCCATTTCCTGGAACTTCTCATGGTGCACCTTGGACATCACCTGCATCAGGCCCTGGGCGCCCATGGGGCTCTCGGCGAACGGGTTCAAGCCCGACTCGATGGCCATCACGGCCAGGATCAGCAGCGGGTCCAGCTTGATCTCGCGCGCCGTCAGGTAGGCGGTGGAAACCAGCATATTGGTGGCGTCGCCCGCCACGCGGTAGCGCTTGGACAGCCAGGAGGTCACCCATTCCTGCTGCTTGCGGGTGCCCATGATGGCCTTTTCCTCGGGCGTCAGCGGGGTATCGGCGGCGGCATAGCCGCCGGCGGGCGCCTCCATCAGTTCGTGCAGCGGCGGCGCCGTGACGGCGGCCACGGCGGCAGGTTCTTGCAGCAGGCTCTTGCTCAGGGCATGGGCCAGGTCGGGACGGGCGTACAGGACGGCGATCATGACCAGGGCGCTAACGCCAAAAACGGTCAAAGTGTGTTGCGCGGTAGTGAGCACGCTGCGCACGCTGACGCGCGAGCTTGCCAGGCCAGTAGCGCCACGCGCCAACTGACGGGTAGCATTGGCTACCGGGATAAAACGATTAGTCATTCAGAACTCCCCTGAAATGTCCGTAACGAGCGCATCCCCGCCGCGTCAAAAAACGCAGTCGTATCGATGTGCCAATGCCGTGCATCAGAAATATCATTCGTCCGTGGCCGCACCGTGGGTGCGCGCCGAACGCCATCATTGCTTGCCTGAGCTGTTACTACCTGGAGCGTATGCTGGAGGCGTATGTGTAAACAGTCGCAATACAACTTTTTTCGGGGGCAAGGCAGACGCCTTTTGAAAACACTCCTTAAAATGTCATGTGGAGCCCCGACTCCGTGAATGAATGAGCGACCGGTCGTTAGCGATAAAAGTTGGCTAACAGGCCATGTCCTCTTCAAGTAGGGCAAATTGTAGAAGCCGTTTTATATCACGTCAATACTAACACGGACGTTCTTTATAACTTTTGAATCTAGATATTTGCCTTGCAAACTGGCAAAAACCAATAAAATCAACCACTTGACTCAAAAACCTCGTCCGGCGCGTCTGGAGCGAAAAAAAAGTAAAAAAGTATGAAATATTCTGATCTGCGTGATTTTATTGCCCAACTGCAAAAAATGGGCGAGCTTAAGCCTGTTTTGACGGCAGTTTCCCCCCATTTAGAGATGACCGAGGTGTGCGACCGCGTTTTGCGGGCCGGCGGACCGGCTTTGCTGTTCCAGAATCCCACCGGCCACAGCATGCCGGTGCTGGGCAATCTGTTCGGCACCCAGCGCCGCGTGGCGCTCGGCATGGGCGCCCAGGACACCAGCGAGCTGCGCAAGATCGGCCACGTGCTGGCGCGCCTGAAAGAGCCCGAGCCGCCCAAGGGCTTCAAGGACCTGATGGAGCTGGGCTCGCTGGTGAAAGCCGTGTGGGACATGTCGCCCAAGGAAATGAAGGGCGCGCCCTGCCAGGACATCGTCTGGGAAGGCAACGACGTCGACCTGGCGCGCCTGCCCATCCAGCACTGCTGGCCGGGCGACGTGGCGCCGCTGATCACCTGGGGCCTGGTGATTACCAAGGGGCCGAACAAGAAGCGCCAGAACCTGGGCATCTACCGCCAGCAGGTACTGGGGCGCAACAAGGTCATCATGCGCTGGCTGGCGCACCGGGGCGGCGCGCTGGACTTCCGCGAGCACTCCATCCAGACCAAGGGCAAGCCCTACCCGATCGCGGTGGCGCTGGGCGCGGACCCGGCCACCATCCTGGGCGCGGTGACGCCGGTGCCGGACACCTTGTCCGAATACCAGTTCGCCGGCCTGCTGCGCGGCAGCCGCACCGAGCTGGTCAAAGCCATCGGCAGCGAGCTGCGCGTGCCGGCCTCGGCCGAGATCGTGCTGGAAGGGCATATCTACCCGGACGAGAACCACCCGAGCGGCTACGAGCACGCGCTGGAAGGGCCGTATGGCGACCACACCGGCTACTATAATGAGCAGGACAGCTTCCCGGTGTTCACCATCGACCGCATCACCATGCGGCGCGACCCGATCTACCACTCCACCTACACGGGCAAGCCGCCGGACGAGCCGGCCATGCTGGGCCTGGCGCTGAACGAAGTCTTCGTGCCGCTGCTGCAAAAGCAGTTCAGCGAGATCACCGACTTCCATCTGCCTGCCGAAGGCTGCAGCTACCGCATGGCGGTGGTGCAGATCCGCAAGCAGTACGCCGGCCACGCCAAGCGGGTGATGCTGGGCGTATGGAGTTTCCTGCGCCAGTTCATGTATACCAAGTTCATCGTAGTGGTGGACGAGGACGTCAACATCCGCGACTGGAACGAAGTCATCTGGGCCATCACCACCCGCGTCGACCCCACGCGCGACACCACGCTGGTGGACCACACGCCGATCGACTACCTGGACTTCGCCTCCCCGGTGAGCGGCCTGGGCAGCAAGATGGGCATCGACGCCACCAATAAATGGCCGGGCGAAACCACGCGCGAATGGGGCACCACCATCGTCATGGCGCCCGAAGTGAAAGCCCGCGTGGACCAGATCTGGCAGGAGCTGGGCCTGTAATTGCGCATTTCAGCAGCAGCCGAGCTGAGCCGCATTCGGGGTCAGACCCCGAATGCGGCTCAGCTTGCTTATTGGTTTGCGCGCGCGATTAGGCAGAATTGCGTGGAGCGGGTATAATTGCAGCCGGCGGGCCCCTGCGCATTGCGGCATGGCCAACCTGGTCAGGTCGGGAACGAAGCAGCCACAGCTATTCACCGCAAGTGCCGCAGATCAGGCTCGCCTCTTTAGATCAAAAAGCTGCTGATGCAGCTTTTTTTTCGTCCCTATGCTTTACTCGCCGTCCACTTCCGCTTCGAACGGCTGTTCGCTCACCGTCACCAGCGGGTTTTCCGCCAGCAGCGCCTTGTCCAGCTTGAGCCGGATTTGCTGCTTGCCGTCCGTGACGTAGCGCTTGTCGCCGCCCTTGGCCTGCACCACCAGGTAGGCCGGCTTGTGGAACTTGAAGATCACCACCTTCATCGTCGGCGCCAGCAGGCTCAGCGCGCCGGCCACCTTGTCGATGGCGGCGTTCGATTGCGGCACGCTGCCCATCACCGTGGCGTAGTTCCATTGCGCCGCCTCCGGCAGCACCGCCACGATGTCGAAGCCGACGCTGGCTTTTTCGCCCTTGGGCTGGTTGGTCCAGATCTTGGCGTCCTCGGCCATCCATTTCTCGTTCGGCACCAGCACCGTGCGGCCCAGCTCGTCGAGCACCAGCGGGAATTTGCCGCCGGCATGCACCACCGTCAGCTTCAGGCTGCCGGGGGCGATGGCTTTGTTGGCCGGCGTGAAGCGGGTGTACACCTTCAGCTTGTCGCGCTCGGCGGCCGGCAGGCTGTAGAATTTATCCAGCTTCACCGTTTCCACGATTTTCTTGTACGGCGCCCATTCGCGGTCTTCGGCGTGGGCCAGCAGGGGCAGGGCGCACAGCAGCGTTAAAGCAAGTTTTTTCATTTTTTCAATTGTTAAATGGAAAGCAAGAGTGTAAGCGATGTCATGTACAACGTCTAATGTTGACCGCAGCACCGGCTATCTACGGTAAAATCGCTGCCATGTCCTATCAAGTCCTCGCCCGCAAATACCGTCCCCGGAACTTTGAAACGCTCGTCGGCCAAGAGCACGTCGTGCGCGCCCTGACGCACGCGCTGCACAGTGGCCGCCTGCACCATGCTTATCTCTTTACCGGCACGCGGGGCGTCGGCAAGACCACGCTGTCGCGCATCCTGGCCAAATCGCTTAATTGCATCGGCCCGGACGGCAGCGGCGGCATCACCGCCACGCCGTGCGGCGTCTGCGAAGCCTGCACCGCCATCGACAGCGGCCGCTTCGTCGACTATATAGAGATGGACGCGGCGTCCAACCGCGGCGTCGACGAGATGGCGCAGTTGCTCGAGCAGGCGGTGTACGCGCCGTCGAATGCGCGCTTCAAGGTCTATATGATCGACGAGGTGCACATGCTCACCAACCACGCCTTCAATTCCATGCTGAAGACGCTGGAGGAGCCGCCGGAGCACGTGAAGTTCATCCTGGCGACCACCGATCCGCAGAAAATCCCGGTCACCGTGCTGTCGCGCTGCCTGCAGTTCAATCTGAAGCAGATGCCGCCGGGCCATATCATCAGCCACCTGGACAATATCCTGGGCCAGGAGGGCATCAGCTTTGAGCAGCCGGCGCTGCGTTTGCTGGCGCAGGGCGCGCACGGTTCCATGCGCGACGCGCTCTCGCTGACCGACCAGGCCATCGCCTACGCGGCCGGCGAAGTGACGCTGGACGCGGTGCAGGGCATGCTGGGCGCGCTGGACCAGTCTTACCTGATCCGCCTGCTCGACGCGCTGGCGAACCAGGACGGCGCCGACCTGCTGGCCGTGGCCGACGAGATGGCCTCGCGCAGCCTGTCCTATAACGGCGCCTTGCAGGACCTGGGCACCTTGCTGCACCGGATCGCGCTGGCGCAGACGGTGCCGGCTGCGGTGCCGTCCGACCTGCCCGAGTACGCCGACATCGTGCGCCTGGCTTCGGCCTTCGACGCCGAGGAAGTGCAGCTGTATTACCAGATTGCCGTGCATGGCCGCAATGAACTGGGCCTGGCGCCGGATGAGTACGCCGGGTTCTCGATGACCCTGCTGCGCATGCTGGCCTTTCGCCCCGGCGCCGGCGGCGCTGAAGGTGTCCCGGCTGCCGCGCCTACGGTAGCGCGCGGTCCGGGCGCTGCCCGTGCCGCTGCGGCTGCGGCCGGTTTGAGTGTGGGCGGTGGCGCCGCAGGCGGGCAGCAGGGCGGCATGCCTGCGCGCGCCGCGTCGGTGTCCGCCGCCAGCCATTTGTCCGTGCCGCCGCCGCCGTCCGTGGTGGCCGGCGCCGCCGCCATGGCCCGCGCCGATGCGGCCCAGGCTGCCGCGCCGGCGCCGGTGCATATGGCCGCGCCTGCACAGGCGGCGTATGCATCGCCCGCGCCAGCCCAGCAGGCACCGGCGCCCGTCGCGATGGCGCCAGCCCCGCAGGCTCCGGCGCCCGTGCCGATGGCGTCCGCACCCGTCCAGCAAGCTGCGGCGCCGGCGCAAGCCGCGCCCAGCCAGCCAGCACCCGCGCGCGCGCCCGCGTCCGCTGCGCCGCTCAGTCCGGCACGTGCGGCGATCCAGGCCGCGCTTGAGGCGGCCCGCGCTGCGTCCGGTCAAAAGCCTGTCAGCAGCCGTCCGGCTTTGACGCCGCCAGCCCCCGCCGCGCCCGATGCGCCCGCCCCGGTACAGCACCAGGCACAGGTTCAAGCGCCGGCCCAGCCTCCGGCGCCGGCCCAGGCGTTCGCTCCGGCCCATGCCGTTGCCGCACCGTCGCCCGCTCGCGAAGCCGCGCCGGCGCCTGCCCGTCCGCCCGCTCCATGGGAAGACGCGCCAGCGCCGCCAGCGCCGCCAGAGTCCGCACGCCCGGCGCCGCCGCCGTCCGCTCCTTGGGACGACGCGCCCGCCGCCTCCGCGCGCCCCGCGCCCGCCGCTGCCCCCTGGGATGACGGCCGTCCCGCCATGGGCGCAGCCGTGATCGAGGCCCCGGCCCAGCAGCCAGCGCCGCGTCCGGCTCCGCAAGCCGCACCGCGCCAGGCCGCCCCGGATGACGACCTGCCGCCCTGGGTCACCGAGTTCTCCGACGACAGCGCCATGCCGGCCAACGGCCAGGCCGACGCCGCCCCGCAGGACTACAACCAGCCCGGCCAGCAGCCCACTTTCGCGCCGCGTCCTGCACCCGCGCCGGCCAAGGCGCCGCACGCCTACGTCGTCACCCCGGTTCCCGAGCTGGACTGGGACGGCAACTGGCCCGCGCTGTCGGCCCGCCTGCCGCTGCGCGGCGTGGCCCAGCAGCTGGCCACGCAGGCCGAGCTGATCGCCTGCGCCCCGGACGGCAGCCACAGCGCCGTCTTCCATCTGCGGGTGCCGATTGAAACCTGGCGCACCGCACCCAATGTAGAGAAGCTGGCAGCGGCGCTGACCGAGCGTTTCGCCCGCCCGGTGCGCGTGGAAACCGAACTCGGCCCGACCTGGTACACCGCCAGCGCCGAAGCGCAGGCGCACCGCGCGGCCGTGCAGCGCGCCGCCGAGGAGACCGTGGCGAACGACCCGTTCATCCAAAGCATGATCCGCGAGTTCGGCGCCTTCGTGGTGCCGGGTTCCATCGTGCCGCCGCCGGCGCCGCCCGCGCACTAATTTATACTCACCCGATACGGAGAACACCATCATGATGAAAAACCAACTGGCTGGCCTGATGAAGCAGGCGCAAGCAATGCAGGACAATATGAAAAAAGCCCAGGACGCGCTGGGTTCGATCGAGGTGGAAGGCCAGTCCGGCGCCGGCCTGGTCAAGATCGTGATGACATGCAAGAACGACGTCAAGCGCGTCTCCATCGACCCGTCGCTGCTGGCCGACGACAAGGACATGCTGGAAGACCTGGTGGCCGCCGCCTTCAACGACGCCGTGCGCAAGGCCGAAGCCACCTCCGCCGAGAAAATGGCAGGCCTGACCTCCGGCATGAACCTGCCGGCCGGCTTCAAGATGCCTTTCTAAGCCATGTTCATCATCTCGCTCACGTATTTGAAGCCGGCCGAGGAGATCGACGCGCTGCTGGCCGCGCACCGCGAGTACCTGCGCGAGCAGTATGACAACGGCATGTTCCTCATGTCGGGCCGCATGGTGCCGCGCACCGGCGGCATCATCATCGCCACGGCGGACAGCCGCGCCGACATTGAAGCGGTGATCGAACTCGATCCCTTCAACGAGGCCGGTGCCGCCAGCTACGCCATCACCGAATTCGTGCCGACCATGACGGCCGACATCCTGAGCGCCTTCCAGCAAGGCTGAGAACACGCCATGTCCAAATCGCTGGAATTGTTGACGGAGGCCTTGCGCCGCCTGCCCGGCGTGGGGCCGAAATCGGCGCAGCGCATGGCCTACCATTTGCTGCAGCACGACCGCGACGGCGCGGCCATGCTGTCGCGCGCCTTGTACCAGGCGGTGGAGGCCGTGCACCACTGCGCGCTGTGCAACACCTTTACCGAGGACGAAGTCTGCGGCACCTGCCGCGACGAGCAGCGCGACCGCAAGATGCTGTGCGTGGTCGAAACCCCGGCCGACCAGATGATGATAGAGCAGACCCTGACCTACAAGGGCCTGTACTTCGTGCTGATGGGCCGGCTGTCGCCGCTGGACGGCATCGGCCCCAAGGATATTCATCTGGAAAAACTGGTCGAGCGCGCGCAGGACGGCGTGGTCGGCGAGGTGGTGCTGGCCACCAATTTCACCAACGAAGGCGAAGCCACCGCGCACTACATCAGCGAGATGCTGAAGGCGCGCGGCCTGAAGGTGAGCCGATTGGCGCGCGGCGTGCCGGTCGGCGGCGAGCTTGAATACGTGGACGCGGGCACCATCGCGCGCGCCATGCTGGACAGGCGGGCGACATGAGCAAGGGTGCCTTAAACGGAATCAAGGTCCTCGAGCTCGGCACGCTGATTGCCGGGCCGTTCTGCGCCCGCATGCTGGGCGAGTTCGGCGCCGAAGTGATCAAGGTCGAAGCGCCGGGCGAGGGCGATCCCATCCGCAAATGGCGGGTGCTGAAAGACGGCACCTCGCTGTGGTGGTCGGTCCAGTCGCGCAACAAGAAAAGCATCACCCTGAACATGAAGGACGCGCGCGGGCGCGCCATTGCCAGGCAGCTGGCGCTGGAAGCGGACATCATCATCGAGAACTACCGCCCCGGCGTGCTGGAGAAGTGGGACCTGGGCTACGAGCAGCTGAAAGCTGTCAAGCCTTCCGTCATCATGGTGCGCCTGTCCGGCTTCGGGCAGACCGGGCCGATGAAGGACTTGCCCGGCTTCGGCGCCATCGGCGAATCGATGGGCGGGCTGCGCTATGTGTCCGGCCACGCGGACCGGCCGCCGGTGCGGGTGGGCGTGTCCATCGGCGACTCGGTGGCCGCGCTGCACGGCGTGATCGGCGCCATGATGGCGCTGCGCCACCGCGACGCCACCGGCGGCCGCGACGCGGGCCAGGGCCAGATGGTGGACGTGGCGCTGTATGAATCCGTGTTCAACTTGATGGAATCGCTGGTGCCCGAGTTCGACCACGCGGGCGTGGTGCGCGAACGCACCGGCGGCGCCTTGCCGGGCATCGTGCCGTCCAACACCTACACGACGAAGGATGGCGAGAATATCGTCATCGCCGGCAACGGCGACGCCATCTTCAAGCGCCTGATGCTGGCCATGGGCCGCATCGACATGGCGGGCGATCCGCAGCTGGAGCGCAACGACGGCCGCGTGCAGCGCACCGAGGAAATCGACGGCGCCATCCAGGCCTGGTGCGCCACCCGCACCATAGACGAGGCGCTGGCTGTGCTGAAGGCGGCCGACGTGCCGGCCGGGAAAATCTATTCGGTGCGCGACATGATGAGCGACCCGCAGTTCCTCGCGCGCGGCATGTTCGAGCAGCACCAGTTCGCCGACGGCACGCCGGTCAAGCTGCCGGCCATTTCGCCCAAGCTGTCCGAAACGCCGGGCCACACCAACTGGCTCGGCCCGGCGCTGGGCCAGCACAACGAGGAAGTGCTGCGCACGCTGGGCTACAGCGACGCCGACATTGCCGCGCTGCGCAGCGACGGCGTGCTGTAGCGCCCGCAGCGGCTACATGCCGTAGCGGTAGGGCACCACCGCGTAATCCTCCACCACCGGCCCGGGGCTGTGGGCGGCCTGGTCCCAGGCCGCCAGCGTGCTGAGCGTGGCCTCCGAGCGGGTGTGCGGACTCATCAGCTGGAAGCCGCTGGCCGAGCGCCCCGGCGCGATGCGGCCTGCCGCGCCCTGGTCCTGCGCCAGCACCGACCAGCGCACAAAGCTGAGCGAGTCGGTCTCCATGGTCCAGCCCAGCGGAATGCCGGTCACGGTAATGGGCGCGGCCATGCCGAGCGTAAAGCTGACGATGTCCAGTCCGCTGCCCGCGTCTTCCTCATTGATCAGTTCGTAGTTCCAGAAGTCGGTGCAGACCGCGCTGGCCACCCGCGCGCGCAAGCGGCGCGGCGCCTGGTCCGGCGGCGTGGGCGCCGGCAGCTGCACATAGCGCGTGAGCGCCAGCGGGAAGCTGATGCCGTCGACCGTGTAGCTGCCGCGCAGCGTGAGCAGATATTGCGCGCCGGCCAGCATGCCCACCCCGGCAAACGTGGCCCGGATGCGCGCCACGCCGCTGCGTTCGAGGTCGCCCAGCACCACCGGGTAGCCGTGCGGCGGCCCCAGGCGGCGGGCAAAGCCCAGCGTAATGTCGTGGCACATCAAATGGTGGATCGCGGCGCCGCCCGCGTTGATGATTTCAGGAATGACGACCAGTTCGCCGCCCAGGTTTTCGACGGCAGGCAGCCCCAGCACCACCTGCATTGCGCTTGGCCAGATTGCCATGATGATCTCCCGAGTATGCTTCAATCACAGCATAGGCGGTGCCGGTGCGGCGCAGTCTGATCCAGATCAATCGCGCATGCGGCGGCGCCGCGGAATTTTGCCGGCGCTGTCAAGCAAGCCGACGGCTCACGGCGGCGCAGGCGAGGCCGGGGCGCGCTGCGCGGCCAGCATCTGGGTGATGGCGTCCTGCGGCGCGGGGCGGCCGAGGAAATAGCCCTGGGCCATGTCGCAGCCATACTGTTCCAGCAGCACGAGCTGCTCGCCGGTTTCCACGCCCTCGGCCACCACGATCATCTTCAGGCCGTGCGCCATGGCGATAATGGCGCGCGTGATGGCGGCGTTTTCGCTGTCCTGCGGCAAGCCGACGATAAAGCTCTTGTCGATTTTCAGCGCACGCACGTCGAAGCGCTTCAGATAGCTCATGGACGAATAGCCGGTGCCGAAGTCGTCGATCGACAGCAGCACGCCGATGCCGCGCAGCTGCTCCAGCATCACCATGGTGGCGCGCGCATCGTCCATCAGCGTGCCTTCGGTCAGCTCCAGCTCCAGCAGGCGCGGCTCCAGGCCGGTGTCGCCCAGCGCGGACAGCACGATCTGCGTCAGGTTCTCGTCCTTGAACTGGCGCGCCGACAAATTCACCGCCATGCGGATGGCGCGCCGGCAAGTCTGCTGCCAGGCCTTGGCCTGGGTGCACGCGGTGCGCAGCACCCATTCGCCGATCGGCACGATCAGCCCGGTTTCCTCGGCCAGCGGAATGAAGTCGTTGGGCGGAATAATGCCGTGCTCGGGATGGCGCCAGCGCACCAGCGCCTCCACGCCCACGATCTGCGCGCTCGATACGTCGATCTGCGGCTGGTACAGCAAGTACAGCTCGTTGTTCTGCAGCGCCTTGCGCAGGCCCACTTCCAGTTTCACATGGCTCATGATCTGCATGGTCAGCGAGGAACTGTAGAGCTTGGCGTTGTTCTTGCCGCAGTTCTTGGCGTGGTACATGGCCGTGTCCGCATACTTGAGCAGCGACTCGCTGTCCTCGCCGTCGGTCGGGTACAGCGAAATGCCGATGCTGGCGGTGACGAAGATTTCGTTGCCGTCCAGCTGGAAGGGACGGCGCATGGCGTCCTTCACGCGCTGCGCCACGGCCAGCGCGTTTTCCACCCGCTCCAGGTCGGGGATCAGGATGGTGAACTCGTCGCCGCCCAGGCGGGCCAGATGGCTGTGGCTCACCACGTCGCTCGGGCGTATGGTTTCGCGCAGGCGCTCGGACACGGTCTGCAGCAGCAGGTCGCCGACGTTGTGGCCCAGCGTGTCGTTGATGCGCTTGAAGGCGTCCAGGTCCATGAACAGCACGGCGAATTTCTTGCCGGCCTGGCGCGAATGGGCCAGCTCGCGCTCCAGCAATTCCAGGAAAGCCTGCCGGTTGGGAATGCCGGTCAGGCTGTCGCAATAGGCCAGGCGGCGGATCTGCTCCTCGGCGCGCTTGCGCTCGCTGATGTCGCGCACCAGGCCCAGCACGTCGCCGGCGCCGGTGCTGACCAGGCGCGCCTCGAAATGGCGCTGCTGCTGGCCTTGCTGCAATTCATAGTCGAAGGAGCGGATGTGCTGGGTGGCCAGCACTGCCTGGGTCTGCTCCAGCAGCTGGCCCGCGATATGCTCCGGCAGCACCTCGCTCACGTGGCGGCCCACGCAGTGCTCCTGCGGGAAGGCGCTGTTGGCCTCGTGGCCCTGTTCGTAGTCGAGGTAGACGCCGTCGCGGTTCAGGCGGAAAAAAGTGTCGGGGATGGCGGCCAGCACGGCGCGGTTGTGCGCGTCCGCCACCCGCAGCCGGGCGATGGCGTCGCTGGCGCGCAGCACATACAGCACGCGGTGGCCGAGGATGGGCCAGTTGATCGGCTTGGACACGAAATCGGTGGCGCCCGCCTCATAGGCGTGGGTGACCGCCTCCAGGTCGTCGCCGCCGGTGACCATGATGATGGGCACGGTGGCCGCCGCCGCATGCGTTTCCAGCGCGCGGATGGCGCTGCAGACTTCGAAGCCGTCCATATTCGGCATGTCCACGTCCAGCAGCACCAGGTCGGGCGGCTGGCGCTGGAAGCTGGCGATGGCGGCCGGGCCGTCCTCGGCCTCCACCGCGTCCAGGCCCACCTGGGCCAGCATTTCCAGCATCAGCAGGCGCATGACGGGATCGTCGTCGGCTACCAGCACGGTGCCGCGTTTGGGGGATGGGTGCACTGCCATGTCATGCTTCCTTCTCTAGGATGGCGCGGAGCGAGAGCCGCACTGCGTCGAATCCCCGCTCCATGCAGGCCAGCAGGGGGAGGGCGCCATCGGGAAGGCCGGCGCTGGCCAGTTGTTCCAGTTCCTTGCACAGCGCGGCCAGGGCGTCCGCCCCCACATTGGCGCTGCTCGATTTCAGGCTGTGCGCGGTGCGGCGCACGGTGTCGGGCGCGCTGCGGGCGGCCGGGCTGTGCAAGGCCGCCCGCAGCGCCGCCAGGTGGCGCGGCGTGTCGGCCAGGAAGGCCTGCAGCACGCGCTGGAGCAGGGCGCCGCCCTGGCCGGGGCGCAGCGCGCGGATATTGTCCAGCGCTTGCTGGTTGATGACGGCCGGCAGGTCCGGCAGCAGGGGCGCGTCGCTTGCGCCGACCGCATCGGGGTAGGCGTCGACGTCGGCATCGGTGTTGCGTGCCAGGCTGGCCGCCAGCGGCAGCGTGATCCAGTGCGCCAGCGTGTCGCCCAGGCCTTGCTGGGTGAAGGGCTTGCTCAGATAGTCGTCCATGCCGGCCGCCAGGCAGTTTTCGCGGTCGCCCGGCATGGCGTTGGCCGTGATGGCCACCACCGGCAAATGCTGCGCGGCGCCGCGCTGCTGCTCGTGGCGGCGGATTTCGGCGGTGGCCGCCATGCCGTCCATCACCGGCATCTGGCAGTCCATCAGCACCAGGTCGAAGTGGTTGTCGCGCACCGCGTCCAGCGCCTCGGCGCCGTTGGCCGCCAGGCTGACCTCCAGCCCCAGGCCTTGCAGCATGGCCGAGGCCACCTCCACGTTGACCGGATTGTCCTCGGCCAGCAGCACCTTGTTGCGCGGGCGGGAGCGCGGCTTGGCGCCGCCGGGCGGCGCAGCCGGCGTGGCCAGGCCGGCCGGCGCCGTGTGCGGTGCCGGCGGCGGTGCGGCCGGCGGCTGGCGCGCCCCGTCGCCGGCGCGCACCGGCGTCACGATGCAGTCGTACAAATCGCAGGCGCGCGGCGGCTTGATCAGCTGGAAGGCCACGCCCGCCTCGCGCCGCTGGCGGGTGTCGGCCGCGTTGCGCTCGTCGCTCAGCAGCAGCACGCGCACGGACGCAATGGCCGGATCGGCCTTGATATCGGCCGCCAGCATCAGGCCGCTGCCCATGCGCTGGTCCATATTGAGCAGCGCCACCTCGTAGGGCTGGCCGCGCGCGGCGGCCTCGTGCAGCATGCGCAGCGCCGCGTCCGCGCTGGCGGCGCTGTCGCTGTGCATGTGCCAGTGCGCCAGCTGGCGTTCCAGCAGCAGGCGGCTGTCGCTATGTTGGTCGACAATCAAGGCACGCATCCCCAAAGTGGCGTTCGGATTGAACGCCGCGTCCTCCGGCTCGACGCGGCGCTTGTCGAACTGTACGGTGAACCAGAAGATTGAACCTTGCGCTAAAGCATGGTCTATGCCGATCGTGCCGCCCATCAGCTCCACCAGTTGCTTGGAGATCGCCAGCCCCAGGCCGGTGCCGCCGTGCTTGCGCGTGGTGGAGCCGTCGGCTTGCGAGAAGGAATCGAAGATGCGCGCGCGCGCCTCGCGCGACACGCCGATGCCGGTGTCCTGCACCTCGAAGCGCAGGCCCACGGTTTGCGCGTCTTCCGCCGTGACGTCGACCTTGACCGTGATCGTGCCGGTCTCGGTGAACTTGATGGCGTTGCCCAGCAGATTGAACAGCACCTGGCGCAGCCGGTTCGGATCGCCGCAGATGGCCACCGGGATATCGTTGGCAATGGCGAACTCCAGCACGATGCGCTTGGCCTGCGCCTGCGGCGAAAAGACGTTGTCGATATCGTCCAGCAGTTCGCGGAAATTGAAGTGGATATATTCCACCGTCAGCTTGCCCGCCTCGATCTTGGAGAAATCCAGGATGTCGTTGATGATGAACAGCAAATGCTCGCCCGAGCGCTTGACCATGCTGGTGTAGTGGCGCTGCTGCGGACTGAGCGGCGAGGCCAGCAGCAGTTCGGTCATCCCCAGCACGCCGTTCATGGGTGTGCGGATCTCGTGGCTCATGGTCGCCAGGAAATTGCTTTTCGCCCGGCTGGCCGCCTCGGCCGCGTTCTTGGCCTTCTCCAGCTGCTCGGTGCGCACGCCCACCTGGCGCTCGAGCTGGTCGCGGTACTGCGCCAGCTTGGCGTCCCGGCTGGCGATCTGCACCAGCATGTCGTTGAAACTGTCGATCAGCGCGCCCAGTTCGTCGCTGCGCGCGTGCAGCACCGGCGCGCCCGGCTGGCCGTCCGCGGTCTGCCGCGCCGCCGCGATCAGGCTGGCGATAGGCTCGGCGATATTGTCGCGGAAGCGGCGCGCAAGGAACAGCGCGGTAAAGAAGGACAGCAGCGCCGCCGCCGCGCCCGCCAGCAAGTTCTGCAGCACCCCGCGCCACATGCGCGGCAGGCCGGCCTCCACCATCACCGCGCCGACTTGATCCTGCTGGAAATGCACGGCGCGGAACTGGCGCAGCCCCGGCGCCCACGGCGGCCCGCACAGCTCGGACGCGCCCGCCTTGCCAAGCTCCGCCAGCGCGCGCGGCGTCAAATCCGGCGGCGGCGGGCTGTCCCGGCCCGGCGCGCTGCGCGACAGCAGCTTGCCGTCGCGGTCAAACAGCGCCACTTGACGAATATCATCGCGGCCGTCGAACGCGGCCAGCGCCAGCACCTGGTCGCCCTGCGCCGGGTCCACATACAGCAGCGCGATCTCGCTGCCGGCCGCCAGCGTGCCGGCCAGCGCGAACAGCTGGCGGCGCTCCTGCTCCAGCTGGCTCATCACATGGGTGCCGGCAAACACCGCAAACGCCAGCAGCAAAGCGCAGCCGGTCGACATGGCGCTGATCAAAGTGAGTTTCCGGCCCAGGCCGGAGCGTTCGAAGCTGAACATATGCCGATCCTGGCAATTTCCGTTAGGAAAAATATAACTGCCAGGAAATCCAGCATCTTGATATGCGTCTAACTTCCTTAAAGCAAAAAGGGGTCAGGGTTAATTAAATAATTAACCCTGACCCCTTTTTGGTGTGGAGAAAGCTTAGCAGCAGCCGCCGCGCTTGCCGGCGCCGCCGTAGCGCGCTTCCTGGCGCTCGCGGAAGAACTCTTCGTAGCTCATCATGGGCTGATCCGGATGGGTCTTTTCATGATGGGCCACGTAGGTGTCGTATTCGGGCAGGCCGACCATCAGGCGCATGCTTTGCCCGAGGTAGCGGCCGGCCAGGACCAGTTCCTGTAGCATTATTGCACCGCAGGCATGATTTGCATCGGGCTTTCCTGCACGGTCGGCTTGGCGTTGGCGCGGGCGATCAGCGCGGTGCGCACACCGAAGATCAGCACGCTCAGCACCACCACCATGAAGAAGCCGGCCAGCGAGGCGTCCAGATAGTCGTTGAAGACGATCTGCTGCATCTGCGCCATGGACTTGGCCGGGGCCAGCACCTTGTCTTCGGCGATCGCGGCCGAGTACTTGGCGGCGTGGGCCAGGAAGCCGATCTTGGGATTGGCGTCGAAAATCTTCTGCCAGCCGGCGGTCAGCGTGCACAGCAGCAGCCACACGGTCGGCACCATGGTCACCCAGGCGAAGCGCGCGCGCTTCATCTTGAACAGCACGCAGGTGGCCAGGATCAGCGCAATGCCGGCCAGCATCTGGTTGGCGATGCCGAACAGCGGCCACAGCGTGTTGATGCCGCCCAGCGGATCGACCACGCCCTGGTACAGGAAGTAGCCCCAGGCCGCCACGCACAGCGCGGTGGCCAGCAGGCCGGCGACCATGTTCTTGGAGTCCTTCATCGACGGCACCATGGCGCCCAGCAGGTCCTGCAGCATGTAGCGGCCGGCGCGGGTGCCCGCGTCCACGGCGGTCAGGATGAACAGCGCTTCGAACAGGATGGCGAAGTGGTACCAGAAGGCCATCATGGCCTTGCCGCCGATCACGTTCGACAGGATGTGGGCCATGCCCACCGCCAGCGTCGGCGCGCCGCCGGCGCGCGAGATGATGGAGTGCTCGCCCACGTCTTTGGCGGTCTGCACCAGCACGTCCGGCGTGATATGGAAGCCCCAGCCGGAGATGACGGCGGCGGCCGCTTCCGGCGTGGTGCCCAGCAGCGCGGCCGGCGCGTTCATGGCGAAGTAGATGCCCGGATCAATGGTGGACGCGGCCACCAGCGCCATGATGGCGACGAAGGATTCCATCAGCATGGCGCCGTAGCCGATAAAGCGGGCGTGCGCTTCGTTTTCGATCATCTTCGGCGTGGTGCCGGAGGAAATCAGCGCGTGGAAGCCGGACACGGCGCCGCAGGCGATGGTGATGAACAGGAAGGGGAACAGATTGCCCGACCACACAGGGCCGGTGCCGTCGATGAACTTGGTCACCGAAGGCATTTGCAGCATGGGCGCCACGATCACGATGCCCAGCGCCAGGCCGACGATGGTGCCGATCTTGAGGAAGGTGGACAGGTAGTCGCGCGGCGCCAGCAGCAGCCAGACCGGCAGCACGGAGGCGATGAAGCCGTAGCCGATCAGCATCCAGGTCAGCTCGGTGCCGGTGTAGTTGAACATCGGCGACAGGGCCGGGTTTTCCTGCACGTACTGGCCGCCGACGATGGCCAGCATCAGCAGCACGAAGCCGATAATCGACACTTCGCCGATGCGGCCCACGCGGATATAGCGCGAGTACACGCCCATGAACAGCGCGATGGGAATGGTGGCCATGACCGTGAAGCTGCCCCACGGCGAGCCGGTCAGCGCCTTGACCACGATCAGCGCCAGCACAGCCAGGATGATGACCATGATCATGAAGGTGCCCAGCAGCGCGATATTGCCCGGGATCGGACCCAGTTCGGACTTGATCAGGTCGCCCAGCGAGCGGCCGTCGCGGCGCATGGAGATGAACAGCACCATGAAGTCCTGCACGGCGCCGGCGAACACCACGCCGGCCAGTATCCACAGCATGCCGGGCAGGTAGCCCATCTGCGCGGCCAGCACGGGGCCGACCAGGGGGCCGGCGCCGGCGATGGCGGCGAAGTGGTGGCCGAACAGCACATATTTATTGGTGGGGACGTGGTCCAGGCCGTCGTTGAACTTGTAGGCCGGGGTCATGCGGTTTTTGTCCAGGCCCATCACCTCTTTGGCGATGAACAGGCTGTAGAAGCGGTAGGCGATCAGGTAGACGCAGACCGCCGCGATGACGATCCAGATGGCGCTGATGGCTTCGCCGCGCTTGAGCGCGATCACGCCCAGGGCGCCCGCGCCGGCCAGCGACAACGCCGCCCAGCCCGCCTTGCGTAGCATTGCTTGCATGGTATTCCTCCAAGAGATTGCTATATATTTTCGTAGGGCGGGTTAGGGTTCCCCGTAACCCGCCATGAGCCGCCATGTACCGTCGTAACAAATGGCGGCTTCCGGCTTATGGCAAGTATTCACGAAGCAAATATCTCGCACAAGCGCAGCACTACGCAGATAGACTACGTACTACTACTGAACGCAGGCGCGCGCCAGCGACGTACAATGCGCGCCATCCCCACCCGGAAGCTCCCACATGAAGCTGCGCCAAAAAGTCATCTTCCTGGCCATCACCCCGCTGATCCTGGCGCTGTGCGCCATGGCGCTGGCCGTGCGCCACCAGGCCAACGTGCTGGCCCAGCAGCAGCGCGACACCATCCAGCAAGCCTACCTGGCCAGCAAGGAGGCCGAGCTGGAGCACTACGTCACCCTGGCCACGCATTCCATCCTGCGGCTGTACCAGTCCGGCCGCAAGGACCAGGCCGCCATGGACGAGGCCAAGCGCATCCTGCAGTCGCTCAGCTTTGGCGACGACGGCTATTTCTTCATCTACGACCTGCAGGGCAACGCCCTGATGCACCCGCGCCAGCCGGAGCTGGTGGGGCAGAACCTGTGGGAACTCAAGGACCAGAACGGCACGCCCACCATCCAGCGCCTGCTGCGGCGCGCCCAGTCCGGCGGCGGCTACGAGCGCTATTACTGGGTCAAGCCTTCCAGCCACCAGCCCGCGCCCAAGCTGGGCTATGTGGTGCTGCTGAAGGACTGGGGCTGGATGATGGGCACCGGCATCTACCTGGACGACGTGGACCGCGCGCTGGCCAAGGTGGACACCCAGCAGCGCGCCAATATCCAGAGCACCATGCTGTGGATTACCGGCATCGCCATCGCCGCCGCGCTGGTGGTGGCGGGCGCCGGGGTGGCGCTCAACATCAGCGAGCTGCGCGTGGCCGACGCCAAGCTCAAGGCGCTGGCGCAGCGCGTGGTGGAATCGCAGGAGGAGGAGAGGGCGCGCCTGTCGCGCGACCTGCATGACGGCATTTCGCAGTGGCTGGTGTCGATCAAGCTGCAGATCGAGGCCGGCATCATCCGCCTGGGCAACGTCCACGCCCGTCCGGACCAGTGCGGCGCGGCGCAGGGCGTGTTCGAGCACGCCGCCGAACAGCTCAACAACGTGCTGGGCGAGGTGCGCCGCATTTCCCACAACCTGCGCCCGGCGCTGCTGGACGACCTGGGCCTGGCCGCCGCGCTCAGCCACCTGGCCGAGGAATTCCGTCTCAGCAGCGCCGTGCCCATCGTCTTCAGCGCCGAAGGCAGCACCGACGACCTGCCCGAAGTGGCCAACACGGTGCTGTTCCGCATCGCCCAGGAAGCGCTGACCAATATCGAGCGCCACGCCGGCGCCGGCCATATCGAGATCAGCCTGACCGGGGCCAACCGGGCCGTCACCCTGCGCATCAGCGACGACGGCCACGGCTTCGACGCCGACGGCATCGCCGTCCACCCCAAGCGCGGCATCGGCCTGCGCAATATGATGGAGCGCATGGAAGCCATAGGCGGCGAGTTCTCCATTTCATCTTCCCCGGCGGGTACCGTGCTGCTGGCCCATGTTTCAAACGAAAGCTGACGCCATGACGATCAAAATCCTGCTGGTGGACGACCACCCCCTGGTGCGCGACGGCCTGCGCGCCCGCCTGGAAGCCGTGCCGCAATTCGACGTGGTGGCCGAGGCGGGCGGCGCGCAGGAAGCGCTGGAGCAGGCGCGCCTGTGCAGCGTGGACTTGGTGTTGATGGATATAAACATGCGCGGCGGCAACGGCATCGAGGCGACGGCGCAGTTCCGCGCACAGTTTCCGGACATTGCCGTGCTCATCCTGTCCATGCACGACAAGCTGGAATACGTGTCGCAAGCCATCCAGGCCGGCGCGCGCGGCTACGTGCTCAAGGACGCGCCCGGCAAGGATATCGTGGTGGCCATCGAGACCGTGATGTCCGGCGGCATCTACTACAGCGCCGCGCTGGCCCGCCAGCTGGCCAAGCCGCAGAGCCAGGACGCCCAGCTCACCTCGCGCGAGCACGAGGTGCTGCTGCACATCGCCAACGGCCAGTCCAACAAGCAGATCGCGCGCGACCTGGACCTGTCGGTGCGCACCGTGGAAACCCACCGCCTCAACATCAAGCGCAAGCTCAATATCGAAGGCCAGGCCGAGCTGATACGTTACGCCGTCCAGTTCGCCAACGGCACGCCCTAGCGCGCTTTGCAAGAGCCGGTCGCACGCCGTAGGCGCGCTGCAACAATGTCACACTTTGAGCGCGCACTCTAGCGTCCGAACCCTGTCCAATCAGCAATTTCTGCTATATTCCTGCTCCCAGACCACGGGACACGCGACCTGTTGTTATTTGCGTTACAAAGAGTTGCCTTGAATCAATATTTGCTCTACCATAGCAAGCACTACCCACACCGAGATACTGATGTCTTTGTCTGAAACAAGCCCATTTCCTCTGGTGGGTCTTACAGCGGTGTCCAACGCTCAAAACGAGTGGGTGGCCCTGTCATTCCAAATTTCCGCCGTTCCCGACGAAAGCGAGCTGACCACGCTGCAAACCGTGTTCGGCTATCCCGACATGGACGCCGCGCTGGCGCCGCTGGACTACATCGTCACCATCGCCGGCCTGCAGCAATACGACGTGAGCCAGCTGGCCTTCCTGCCGCCGGCCCGCACCATCCTGCGCATTGCCGCGCAGGACTGCGGCGAACCCGCCATGCAGGCCAAATGCAAGCAGCTGGCCGAGGCCGGCTACCGCCTGATGGTGGACGGCGAAGTGGGCATCAACGCCGGCAAATGCGCCATCCGCAGCCTGGCCTTCAACTGCCGCGACGCCCTGCCCAGCGAACTGACCATGCTCACCATGGCCGGCCCGCACCTGGCGCTGCAAGTCGACACCCCGGCCCGCCTGGCCGAATGCGCCGCCGCCGGCTTCACCCTGTTCAGCGGCGACTACGTGCGCCATCCGCAGCGTGAAAGCAGTACGGCGGACGGCACCTCGCGCAAGCGCCTGCTGGCGCTGCTCGGCCTGCTGGCGCGCGACGCCGACTCGCGCGAACTGGAAATCCTGCTCAAGCAAGACCCGGCCCTGGCCTACCACCTGCTGAAAGTGGTGAATTCGGCCGCCTTCGCGCCCAAGGCGCCCATCCACAGCTTCGGCCAGGCCATCAACGTGCTGGGCCGGCGCCAGCTGCAGCGCTGGCTGCAATTGCTGCTGTACGCGCGCCAGCAGGACGACGGCGGCGCCAACGCGCTGCTGCCGCTGGCGGCGGTGCGCGCGGCGCGCATGGAGGCGCTGGCCAAATTGCGCGGCGGCGACCGTGACCAGCAGGACATGGCCTTCGTGGCCGGCGTGTTCTCGCTGCTCGACGTGCTGCTGGACATGCCGATGACGGAGATCGTCAGCGCCCTCAGCCTGGACCTGGACGTGGTCATGGCCCTGCTGGACCGCGCCGGCCCCATGGGCGACATGCTCACCCTGGTGGAGCAGGACATGCCCGACAGCAGCGCCCTGCGCGACGCCGGCATCGACAACGAGACCAACTGGCGCAGCCTGCTGCAAGCCTGCCACTGGGCCATCCAGGTGAGCAGGAACCTCTAGCCATGCTGGCCCACCCGGTATCCGACTTCCTGGGCAGCAGCGCGGCACTGTGCGACGCCGTACTGCGCTTGCGCGGCGCAGCCCTGGCGGAAGAGCTGGGCCGCATCGCCTGCGGCGTGGTGCACGCCCCGCGCGGCCGCTACCTGCCCGCCGGTACGGAAGGGCAGGACGCCGACCCGGCCTACGTGGACAGCCTGGTACAGGAAGTGCGCTTCGACAAGCAATACTTCGGCCGCTTCGAGCTGGCCGGCCGCGGCAGCTACAGCGACACCGAGCGCCAGCACCTGGCCAGCCTGGCCGCGCTGGCCGCCAGCGTGCTGCAAGTGCACTCCATTGCCCAGCGCAGCACGCACGCCTACGTGCAGGTGGAAGCGCAGCTGCAGCACCAGTCGCAGATCCTCGACCAGATCCACGAATCCGTGCTGACGATGGACATGAACGGCTTCATCACCAGCTGGAACAAGGGCGCCGAGCGCCTGTTCGGCTACACCCCGGTGGAAGCGGTGGGGCGCAACATCCTGTTCCTGTACGACGACGAAGACATGGGCTTCAGCGACCCCTTCCTCGAGCACGGCGGGCGCCTGATGGAAGTGCGGCGCAAGAAAAAATCCGGCGAAGTGTTCTGGGCCAGCCTGTCGCTGTCCACGCTGCACGACATGGACGGCAAGCCCACCGGCATGATCGCCTACCTGACCGACATCACCGAGCGCAAGCTGGCCGAAGAACGCATCCACCACCTGGCCTACTACGACGCGCTGACTGGCCTGCCCAACCGCACCCTGCTCACCAAGCTGGTGGACCAGGCGCTGACGGTGGCCCAGCGCAGCAAGCTGCACGGCTGCGTGCTGTTCATCGACCTGAACCGCTTCAAGCTGATCAACGACACCCTGGGCCGGCGCATCGGCGACGCCCTGCTGAAAGAAGCCGCCGCGCGCTTCCGCGTGGTGCTGCGCGACCAGGACCTGGTGGCGCGCCTGGGCGGCGACGAATTCGCGGTCGGCCTGTTCGACATCGGCCAGCACTACGAAGCGAGCCGCGTGGCGCACAAGCTGCTGGCCGCGCTGAACGAACCCTTCCTGGTGGAAGGGCACGATTTGCGCGTGGGCGCCAGCATCGGCATCAGCGTCTACCCGCAGGACGGCAGCGACGCCGAAACCCTGCTGCGGCTGGCCGACATCGCCATGTACCGCGCCAAGCAGGGCGGCGACTCGGACGCCGAGCACGTGGCCTTCTACAGCCGCGACATGAACCAGGGCATGCAGGAGCGCATGCGCATCGAAACTGGGCTGCGGCAAGCGCTGGGCAACGGCCAGCTCGAACTGCACTACCAGCCCAAGTTCTCCATCGCCGACAGCAAGATCATTGGCGCCGAAGCGCTGGTGCGCTGGCGCCATCCCGAGCGCGGCCTGGTGCCGCCGGCCGAATTCATCCCGCTGGCCGAAGCGACCGGCCTGGTGGTGCAAGTGGGCGAATGGGTGCTCGAAGCGGCGTGCGCGCAAGCGCAAAGCTGGAAAGACGCCGGCCTGCCGCCGATCCGGTTGGCGGTCAACGTCTCCGCGCGCGAATTCACCTCGGCGCTGCCGGGCCGGGTGAAAGAAACGCTGGAACGCTACGGGCTCGAGCCGTGCTGGCTGGAGCTGGAAATCACCGAAAGCACGCTGATGCACAACATCGACCGCGTGATCGGCATCATGGACCGCATCACGGCCCTGGGCGTGACGCTGTCGCTGGACGACTTCGGCACCGGCTACTCCAGCCTGTCGTATTTAAAGCGCTTCCCGATCGACACCTTGAAGATCGACCGCTCCTTCACCACCGGCATCCCGAGCGACGCCAGCGACTGCGCGATTGCCAGCACCATCATCAGCATCGCCCAGCAGCTCAACCACAAAGTGATCGCCGAAGGGGTGGAAACGGTGGAGCAGCTTGCCTTCCTGAAAGACAGCGGCTGCGACGAAGTGCAAGGCTATCTGTTCTCCAAACCGCTGCCCGCCGCCGAGTTTGAGAAAGCGTTAAGGGAAGACTGGCTGGCGGAGTGACGGTAAGCCTGTATAATGCTGCTCGCTAGGAAGCGTGGCCGAGTGGTTGAAGGCAGCAGTCTTGAAAACTGCCGACGGGTTAAACTGTTCGTGAGTTCGAATCTCACCGCTTCCGCCAAGATACTCTAAACCCTTGATTTTCAAGGGTTTTTTTCGTCCGAAAATCCTTGGTGAGACACTGTAGTGAGACACTTCACTCCCTCAACCATGCGTATCCCCGCCCATTTGTGTCTCTCACGGCACGGCGTCTATTACTTCCGCGAAACCTCAATGATCGCAGGCAAGCAGCGCGCCAAGAAGATAAGTCTTCACACGAAAGACCCCGAACAAGCAAAGCGGAAAACTATACAATTGCTTTACTCGCCCTAAATGCAATATGGGCTTTAAGAATATGGCGTTCTTGCTTAGCGAATTCAATAGCAATGAAAAGGAATACGGTTTGTTGCAATCTTCTGTTCAGGCGCTGCTTAAGCTCTATGCTGAGAATGAGCCTTTTACCGACGTGCTGACCGAAATCTACGGGCAATTTTTAGGGTATGACAAAGGGCAGCACATGACGCCGCCCGACTTAGCAAGTATGCTTGCAATGATTACCCTAGACGGGGTTGAAGAGAATTTTAAAGGAAATCATTCCTTTACCATCGGAGACCCAACGGGCTGCGGCACAGGCGCGATGATAATCGGTTCAATGAAGCATATCTACGAGAAACACGGAAAAGACGGAGTAGAATATTGCAATTTCGTTGGAGTAGAACTTGATAGAACTTTAGCTATGGCTTCAGTTGTTCAAGTTGAGCTTGGCAGCATTTTTCATAATATTCAATTCAATAGATTTGAGATTTACAATGAAAATGCGATAACTGGAAATATGAGTAAAGAAAATTTACTCTACGGAGTCGTCCCCAACATGACTCGCTATAGGAAAGAAAAATTTGAAGACATGCCTGTAGCAGCATGAAAAACGCCCCGTTATGGGGCTTTTTTGTATTCATGCTTGATGGCTTCTTTTAGCATTCGCTTAAAGAGAACACTACTTTCATGCTCTAGCGCTCTCTCAGCGGGTTCAAAGATAAGTTTATCAAATGACACCAGCATAGCGTAACGGCTTTGAAAGCCACGATGTATCTTTTGCGTTAAAATTTTTATCTTCGTCAATGCGCCATATTGATAATGCTCTTTTGCTCTGCCATTGTCGTCAGGAATTTGATACATACTTGTATCGCCTAAGTCACTAACCATCTTATAGATTTCGTGAGAAATATCGTTGCGAAAATCTATCAATGAGACAAGCTCATTTTTCTCTTCTTGAGTGATAATTCCGTCTTTCACTATCATACTAAGATAGTCGTCAAGCTTCCAACCCTTGTCAGTAACATTATGAATTTTATTTGTGACTTTCAAGCTACCAAGTATGAAGCGCTTCAAGTCTTCAACATAGAACAAGTAGAGCATTATTTGAAAAGAGCGATGTTTAAGTATGTCGCGCTCATGCGGCGGAAGAAGTTTAACAGTGTGCTTTTTCTTCATCGGCTCT
The DNA here is from genome assembly GCF_059419605.1 of Pseudoduganella sp. GW821-FHT05F09. Classification (NCBI taxonomy): domain Bacteria; kingdom Pseudomonadati; phylum Pseudomonadota; class Betaproteobacteria; order Burkholderiales; family Oxalobacteraceae; genus Pseudoduganella; species Pseudoduganella sp. GW821-FHT05F09. The sequence continues at coordinate 194,943 of NZ_JBWKSD010000008.1, read as the reverse complement.
TCCCGAAAACTTCACGAACATTGAGAGCTACACTCTCAAACTCTTGTGCATTCTCAACAATGGGGCCGTTGAGAACGTTAGTCAAACCCCTCTATCTTTGCGGACAAAATAGTCATGTCCCCTGGAAAGAATGGCGGCAACGCATTAGGATTTTTCTTCAATGCGAGGTCAATAAATTTTCTATCCTGATCAAACACAACCATCAGCTTAGAGCCTACGTCTGACTCGCTGCGCCGTCTCTTGTCGTCCAAACCTTTAGCCCTGAATGATATTGTTCTCATCAACAGTTCATATAGGGCGTAACCCTTGCGGTCTTCCAACGCGTCATGCGCTTGTTGCCATTCGTTCGTAGCTTGATAGTTCGGCACCGTTTGAGCTAAAGCGATAAGGTCATCTTTCTTTGCTTTGGCGGGAACAGCGACTTGATAACGCTCTAAGAATTCTTTGAGTTCCGCAACTTTCATCTTGCCGAAGACTTGCCACAGCTCAACCTTTGGCTCTGCTTTATGTATCCACTTAACGGGATACTTGCCCATTTTCGCAAAGGTTGCGTTCCAATCTTCATACTCGCGCCACACCCAAGCGCGGCGCTTGAAGTATCGGTCAAAGCCTTGTTGATGGTATGCGCTTTGATTGAGGTAGCCGCCGTCCGAGTTCTTGATGAGCTTATGAAGCTGCGCGACCTCTTCGTCGGTCAGTCCCTCAACCTTGGACATTTCATCATAAAAAGCTTTGTCATATGCGTCAAAAAGCTCCTTGCGCGGTTTCACCGTTGGCATTGCAGGCTTAGGCGGGGCGGCGCTTCGTTCAGCCGATTTCTTGCGGAAAATGTCAAAGAGTCCCATTGAGTGCTCGCGGTTAAAAATTCCTAGTAATTATTTTTTTGCACAAGACTGCAACTCTTGATAAAGCCTAAAGATTTTTGGTAAAAGCTTGTTATGCACTCTAACAAAAAATTTCTCAATCTCTACATGCCTGACGCTCCCCGTATTCGCGTCAATCACCTCATAACGCAGCAGCTTCGCATTGTTAACAATACGTGTCAAGAATTTGTGTTTGTGGTTGTTGGAGAGTGACCTAAGCAACACGAAATCGTCGTCGTTGTTCAAGATTGAGTGAAACATATTAGACAATTTCCGATACTTCGGACTTCCGAGAGCAGCAAGAAAATTATCATTCCAATTGCTATTTGAAGATGTGATTTTCCTTGTTTTGCCTTTTGTATCAACATACGTCAATGGAGGAAGAGCGAGAAAAATCACATAAGGAAATGAGTCAATCATTGCATGAGCGTTTGCAATGTAGGAAGTTGCGTAAGCTTCAAATTTGTTTCGTAAATTTCCCGATGAGTCAATACGTTCAACTCCGAGAAATCGTGAAGCCGACATAAAATCATTGTAATATGTATGTGCGTAGAAATTTCGCTTTGCAAATGATTGCAACGCAAAGTCAAGCTTTTGACTATGCCTTGAAGACGGAACGGCGCGCTTAAAATCGTCAATGCTGAGTGATGGCGCAATGGCTGTCATCTAGCGTTTTCCTATTGAGAATGTTAGGTTTCTGTGTTTTCGTCTTCTGTCTCGCTGTCTGTTATGCTAGACGGGAATGCAATTTTTGAATGGTGTTCTAGGACATACACGTTGAGCAATAGATTGTCCAACACATCAAGAGCGAGAGACAACTGCAATGTTCCATGAGGTTTAATGTCATGGGCAGAAGCATTGCCTAAAATTCTCAATTTGTGGAGCAAGTCAGCCCCATTTTTGGAGAGAACGCCTTTTGTGTGCAACTGCCCAATCTGTGAGACGAGCTTTCCCTTTGTCCCTTTATCTTTGCAAATCGTCTCTAAGATTGCACGTATTCCGATACCGGTCAAAATCAATTGTCCTGACTCTAAAGAGACAACAGTTTCTTTATAAATGTCTTGTATGCTTTGAGGGAGTAGATGAAAGTCACGTATTGTGTTACGTTCTTTCTTCGGCTCTGGGTATAGAGTAACAGTCTCGTTTGCCCAAGTAATCGTTCTGCCGATTTCGTCGTAGTCATGTTCTAGGTCTTCCGAGTTCCACGAGATTTCTCTAAAAAAGACACTCTCACAGCCGCAACATTTCACAGTTTCATAGCGCAACCCCCAGCTTATAGAGTTGCCATGCCCGCAGTCTTCCTCACCGTTCTTGACGACACTCGCCAAGATTTCGCCGCGCTGGTTCTCTCTCTCGCATGTAGGGCATTTCAAATAGACTTTGCTGTCCTCAATTTCCTTGACCTTGATTTCCACATCACAGGCATTGACCATTTTTGACTCACTAAAGGGGATTGCTTGAATGCTATCATGCTGGCGCTCTAGAATGTTATAATGAGCATGGACTAACGCTCTCGCGGTGGGACACTTTGGTGAGACACATCCTCCGCCAAGTCGGAAGAAATTATCAAGAAAATCAAGAGTGAATCGCCACGAGTCTGCTAGACACCCGCGAGCCGTTCAAAATACCTTCGTTTGAACTCTGCCGGCGGAAGCTTGTCATTAAATCTCAGTAGATGGCGCCGCCCGGCTGGCTGGAACTGAGCACGCCCTTGACAGCGGAAATGCTGTAGTTGACGGTGCCGCCCTGGTAGCTGGCCCAGTTGCGCATGTCGAAACTGGCGCTGCCGGACAGCCGCTGGGTGGTGATGTTGCGGTAGGTGAGCGGCGTCTTGGCCTTGCAGACTTCGGGCAGGCCCACGGTGCGCAGGAAATACACCGAGCCGGCCCCCACCCTGGTGGCGGTGCCGTTTTCAACCAGCAGCGCGGTTTCAACGTCCACGCCCAGTCCGTGCACGCTGCCGGCCCAGCCGTCGTTGACAATGCGGGCCATGAAGGTCAGCAGGCGCCCCATGCGGTCGCGCTCGACCACGTGCGGATCGACGATCAGGCCGCCCATGTCGCGCAGGGTCAGCACGTCGCGCTCCAGCGTCAGCGACTTGTCATAGGGATTGGCCAGCGCCGCGTCCGAGGTGATGGTGCCGTTCATGGCGGAAAACGCGAATTTGCTCATGACCGCCATGCCGGCGCTGGTGCCGCCGATGGGGATGTTCCTGCTGGCCAGCGCCTCGATCGCCGTCTGCAGCGGCGTGCCTTTCCAGAACTTCACGTAGTCGCTCTGGTCGCCGCCGGCAATGAACAGCGCCTCCGCACCCTGAACGCGTGCGAGCACGAAGGGATCGCTGGCCGCTTCGCGGTTGGGAATGGTGATGGTTTCCACCGATGTCACGCCGCCCATCGCATAGATATAGGGATTGTAGGCGTCGGTGCCGCGCGAGCGGATGACGACGAAATTGCCGCCGCCGCCCTTGTTGATCATCCATTTGAAGGCCTCGTCCACATCGGGACCGCCCCCCATCAGGACTAGCGTGGGCGCGGCAGGCGCCGGCAGCACCACGTTGGCCGGATTGCCGACCACGGCATAGTCGTAGGGCTTGGCGGCCGACGCCGGGCCGGGCATGAGCAGCGCGGCGAGCGAGATGGACAGCATGGACAACAAACCGCGTGGGCAAGGCATGCGCATCTCGGACTCCCGGGAATGGTTGTAAAAATGTAATTTGATTATACGCTCAGCAGGAAGCGAGGCGGCGCACTGGCCGGATGGGGCAGACGGCCGCTTGTTCAGCCCTGGGGCAGCGCGCCGCATGCAGCGGCGCGCGCGAGCAGCAAGTCGCGTTCGCGTTCGTTTTGCGTCATGGCGGCGGCGCGTTCGAATTCGGCGCGCGCTTCGGCAGTGCGGCCCAGCTTGAACAGGAAGTCGCCGCGCACGCTGGGCAGCAGGTGGTAGTTTCTCAGCGCCGGTTCGTCCAGCAGCGCATCGGCCACTTCCAGCCCGGTTTCCGGGCCGAAGGCCATGGACAGCGCCACCGCGCGGTTCAGTTCCACCACCGGCGAGGGCGCCAGCTGCGCCAGGCCGTCGTACAGCGCGGCGATGCGGCCCCAGTCCGTGTCCCCGGCGCGGCGCGCGCGGGCGTGGCAGGCGGCAATCGCCGCTTGCAGCGCATACGGCCCCAGGCCCTGGCCGATCTGCTCGGCGCGCGCCAGCGCGGCCAGGCCGCGCCGTATCAGCAGCTGGTCCCAGCGCGAACGGTCCTGCTCCAGCAGCAGCACCGGGGCGCCGCGCGCGTCGGTGCGGGCGCGGGCGCGCGAGGACTGGATTTCCATCAGCGCCACCAGGCCGTGCACCTCCGGCTCCTGCGGCGCCAGTTCGGCCAGCACGCGCCCCAGCCGCAGCGCCTCTTCGCACAGCGCCGGCCGCATCCAGTCCGCGCCGGCGCTGGCGGAATAGCCTTCGTTGTAGATCAGGTAGATCACCTGCAGCACGGACGCCAGCCGTTCCACCAGCTCGCGCCCGCGCGGCGCCTCGAACGGCACTTTGGCTTCGGCCAGGGTGCGCTTGGCGCGCACGATGCGCTGCGCCACCGTGGCTTCCGGCACAAAAAAGGCGCGCGCGATCTCCTCGGTGGTGAGGCCGCCCAGCAGGCGCAGCGTGAGCGCCACGCGGCCCTCGGTGGACAGCACCGGGTGGCAGGCCACGAACACCAGCCGCAGCAGGTCGTCGCCGATATTGTCGTCCAGCGCGCGCTCCAGGTCGGGCGCGGCGTCCTGCAGCAGACCTTCGATTTCGTAGGTAAGTTCGGTTTCCTTGTCCTGCGCCAGCTTGCGGTGGCGCAGCAGGTCGAGGGCGCGGTTCTTGGCCACCGTCATCAGCCAGGCGGCCGGATTGTCCGGCGTGCCGCTCTCGGGCCAGCGCTCCAGCGCGCTCACCAGCGCGTCCTGCGCGATTTCCTCGGCCTGGCCGACGTCGCGCAGCATGCGCGCCAGCACGGCGATGATCTTGGCGGACTCGATGCGCCAGACCGCTTCTATGGCGCGGTGTATGCCTTGCTGGTTCATGAGCCCAGATGCACGCCGCGCAGCTCCACCACCACGTCCATCTCCGGCGGATGCGGGTAGGGATAGTTCCTCACCCATTCCATCGCGCCCTCGACGGACTCGGCCTGCACCAGCCAGTAGCCCGCGATCAGTTCCTTCACCTCCGCATACGGCCCGTCGATGATGGACGCCTTGCCGCCGCTGAACTTCACGCGCGCGCCCTTGGACGAGGCGCGCAGCCCTTCGCCCGCCAGCGCAATGCCGGCGCGGATGCCGGCCTGGTTGGCGCGGTTCATGGTGTCGATGACGGCGGCGGGCGGCTCCAGGTCCGCCTCGCTGCCCGCGTCCGAGCGCAGCAGCACGGCGTAGGGCTTGCAGCCGGGCTTGAGCGCGGCCGGCTGCAGGTCCGCCGGCGCGCCTTGCGGCAGCGTGCCCATGCCGAAGCCCACGCAGCCGCCCGGACAGCCGGCCTGCCGCACTTCCAGCTCGGCGTTACCCTCGGCGTCCGCCAGCGGCCACCGGCTGGCCAGCAGCGCCGCTTCCTCGCGGCTGGCCGCTTCCACAAAGGTGTAGCCCGCCACCAGTTCGCGCGCGTCGAACGGGCCTGCGCCGCTCACGCGCCACTCGCCGGCGCTGCGCGTCATGCGCAGGCCGCTGGCGCTGGGATGCAGCCACTGCGCCGACGGCACGGCGTGCACCAGTTCGGCGGACGGGAAGCCTGCCGCCTCCGACACCGCGTCGCTCCTGCGCAAGATCATGAATTGCATCGCGGGCTCCTTGTTGGTGTTAATGCTGCTTCTGCAGTTCCGCCGCCTTGGCCATCACGCGCTGTTCCTGCTCGCGCAGCTCGGGCGTGAATTCGGCGCCGAAATCGTCCATCTCGAACACCTGGCGGATCTCGATATCGGAATCGCTTTCCATCGGGTTGGGGCAGCGCTTGACCCATTCAATCGCTTCCTCCAGCGACTTTACCTGAACCAGCCAGAAGCCCGCAATGAGCTCCTTGGTTTCGGAAAACGGGCCGTCGATAACGGTGCGGTTCTTGCCCGAGAAGTGCACGCGCACGCCGCGCGAACTGGGGTGCAGGCCTTCGCCCGCCAGCAGCACGCCGGCGTTGACCAGCTCCTCGTTGAACTTGCCCATGGCGGTCAGCAGTTCCTGGCTGGGCATCTTGCCGGCTTCCGACTCGGCGCTGGCCTTTACAATAATCATGAATCGCATGGCGCTTCCTTTCAGGCTTCCGAGCCGGGGCAGTTTTCGGACATGGACTTCTGCATTTCGGCCTGCATTTCCTCCGGCGTCATGTCGCGCTTGTGGGTGGCGATGGACCAGGTGTGGCCGAACGGGTCCACCACCATGCCGTAGCGGTCGCCCCAGAACATGTCGGCGGGCGGCATCTTGGCGGTGCCGCCGGCGGCCACGGCCTGGTTGTAGACGACGTCCACGTCTTCCACATACATATGCAGCACCACGGGCGAGCCTTTCAGCGCTTTCGGGCCCACGCTGCCCCAGTCGGGGAAATCGTCCACCAGCATCACCATGGCGGTGCCTATCTTCACCTGGGCGTGCATGAGCTTGCCGTCGGGGCCGGGCATGCGCGCCATTTCCACGGCGTTGAAAGCCTTTTTATAGAACTCGATTGCGTCGGCGGCACCTTCGCAGACCAGGTGCGGAGTTACTGTCTGGAAACCTTGTGGGATGGGGGCGACTTTGCTCATGGTAATCTCCTGGATAAGTTGACGGAATATGAACGCCACTGCGGCGCCCATACTCACACGACGGCCGGGGAAACGCCAGATCGACAGGTTATAAATATATATTTTTGTCTGATTTTTTCCTTGCCTGTCGCACCTCAAGGTTGTACGATGACATACAACTTAGTGGTCCTGTCGAGACAGGGACCGGAACGTACAACCAGAATAAGTGATTCCTTATGAACCTGAGTGAACCTGTCAGCCAGCAAGTTGTTGGCAAATACCGGTGGACTATCTGCGCGCTGCTGTTTTTCGCCACCACCGTCAACTATCTGGACCGCCAGGTACTCAGCCTGCTGGCGCCCGACCTGTCCAAGGAATTCGGCTGGACCAATAGCGACTACGCCAACATCACCGCCGTGTTCCAGTTCGTGTACGCCATCTCGATGCTGTTCGCCGGCCGCGTGGTGGACAAGATCGGCACCAAGCAGGCCTATATCCTGGCCATCGTCATCTGGTCGATAGGCGCCGTCATGCACGCCTACTCGGTACCGATGGGCGAAGGCATCGCCAAGGTGCTGGGCGCCTTCGGCTTTGCGGCCATTCCGGTTTCGATCGCCGGCTTCATGCTGTCGCGCGCGGTGCTGGCGGTGGGCGAGGCGGGCAACTTCCCGGCCGCCATCAAGACCACGGCCGAATACTTCCCGCGCAAGGAACGCTCCTTCGCCACCGGCATCTTCAACTCCGGCGCCAACGTGGGCGCCATCCTGGCCCCGCTGACGGTGCCATGGATCGCCATCAACTGGGGCTGGCAGTCGGCCTTTATCGTCATCGGTGCGGTCGGCTTCCTGTGGATGCTGGCATGGCAGTTCTTCTACGATGCGCCGGACCAGCAGCGCCGCCTGTCGGCCGGCGAGCTGGCCTACATCCGCAGCGACGCCGTGGCTGCCGCTCCGGTGGCGGCGCCGGTTGGCAAGACTTCCTGGTTCAAGCTGCTGGGCTACCGCCAGACCTGGGCCTTCGTGTTCGGCAAATTCATGACCGACGGCGTGTGGTGGTTCTTCCTGTTCTGGCTGCCTAAATACCTGTCGGTGCAGTACGGCATGGGCAAGGAAGACATCGTCGTGCCGCTGGCCGTGCTGTACAGCATGACCATGGTGGGCAGTATCGGCGGCGGCTGGTTCCCGGCCTACTTCATGAACAAGGGCATGCACGCCTACGACGGCCGCATGAAAGCCATGCTGGTGATCGCGCTGTTCCCGCTGGTGGTGCTGCTGGCGCAGCCGCTGGGCTACATCAGCTTCTGGGTGCCGGTGCTGCTGATCGGCGTGGGCGCCTCGGCGCACCAGGCATGGTCGGCCAATATCTTCACCACCGTGTCCGACATGTTCCCGCAGAAGTCGGTGGCGTCGGTGGTCGGCATCGGCGGCATGGCCGGCGGCCTGGGCGGCGTGGCCGTGTCCAAAATGGGCGGCTGGCTGTTCGACTACTACGGCGCACTGGGCCAGATCCAGACCGGCTACATGATCATGTTCACCTTCTGCGCACTGGCCTACCTGACGGCATGGGGCGTAATGAAGGCCCTGGTGCCCAAGCACAAGGAAATCACGGACCTGTGATGCACAATCCGATGCGTCCCCTGCTGCTGGCGGTATTGCTGGCGGCGGCGGGGCAGGGCGGCTGTACCGGTATCTCGGTGCAGCCGTTTGGCATTCTGGCCGGCGGCCAGGCCGTGCAGCGCGTGACGCTGGAAAACGACCGCGGCATGCGGCTGTCCTATATCGACTACGGCGCCACGCTGGTGTCGGCCGAAGTGGCCGGCAAGCGCGGCGAGCGCCGCAACGTCATCCTCAGCCTTCCCGATCTGGATGCCTATGTGCGCACCAAGCGGCGTTTCGCATCGGTGATAGGGCGCTACGCGGGCCGCATCGGCGGCGCGCGCTACACGCTGGACGGGCGCACCGTGCAGCTGCCCGCCAATGCCAGGGGCATCGCCATACACGGCGAGCCGCACGGCTACGAAAAGCGCCTGTGGCAGCGGCAGGACTTCGCCGACGCCGCGTCCATCGGCTCCATCTACCGGCTGGTGAGCCCAGACGGCGACCAGGGCTTCCCCGGCCGCCTGGAGCTCAGCGTGACTTACCGGCTGATGCGGCGCAGCGACGAGTTCCGCATCGAGTACGCAGCCACGACGGACGCGCCCACCGTGCTGAACCTCACCAATCACGCCTTCTTCAATCTGGCCGGGGCGGGCAGCGCGGGCATGGCCACGCACCGCTTCCGCATCGCCGCCGGGCAGTACGCCGTTACCGACGCAAAGAAAGTGCCTACCGGGGAGCTGGCCAGCGTGGCGGGCACGCCGCTGGATTTCCGGCGGCCGGCCGGCGTGATGCAGTGGCTGGCCGGCGGCGCTACCTCCGCGCTGCTGGGCACCCCGCCAGGTTTCGACCACGCGCTGCTGTTTGCGAAAAAGCCGGGCGCCTACGGGCTGGTGGCGGTGGTGGACGAACTGGAAAGCGGGCGCCGCATGGAAGTCCGCAGCACCGAGCCGTCGGTGCTGTTCAACAGCGGCAACGGCTTCGACGGCACGGAAGCGGGCAGCGAAGGGCGTGCCTACGCGCGCTACGACGGTTTCGCACTTGAGACGCAAGGCTTGCCGGACGCGCCCAACCAGCCGCACTTCCCGAGCACCGTGCTGCGCCCCGGCGCGGTTTTCCGCTCGGTGACCGGCTTCCGCTTTACGGCCGGCCGCTGACGGCTGCCGCCGTTGCTGCCGCCGTTGCCGCGTCCAGTTTGCGCGCCTCGACACGCTGGCGGAAGTTTGCCGCGATGCGGCCGGCCTCCGCGTCCGAGGCGGCGATTTGTTCCGGCGTCAGGCCGTCCTTGAGAAAGGCGAACAGCTGCGAAGAGTAGGGGCCGCCATTCGCGTCCGGCGCCTGCATGCGGTAGATGCGCTCCATCGCGGCGTTGTAGGTGTAGGCCAGGCGCGCATCTTTGGGAACGGCGGGCGTGCCTGCCATGTGGCTGGTCCACAGCGTATTCAGGCTGGTCAAATCGCCCTGCGCGGCTTCGCGGTTCAATTGTTCCAGGGCCTGCTGCTTCCATTGCAGCACCAGGGGATCGTCCGGCCGCGTTTCCAGCGCGCTGGGGTCGCCGAACGGCCCTTCCATCAGGAAGCGGCTGCTCGCTCCCTGCACGCCGGCCTTGGCCGCCAGCGTCAGATAGTCGATGCGCGAACGCTTGAGCTGCTCGGTCAGGCTGGCGCACATGCCTGCCTCGGCCTGCTTTTCCGCCTCGGACATCTCGCGCTGCTCGGGGAAGTGGAAAAACGGAATCACGCCGAGCCGCTGGAAGGTGATGCAGTCGCCGATCAGGTTGTGGGCCTTGTACGCGTCTTCAGGCTTGCCGGTGGCGATCAGCGCGTCCACCTGCCGCGCCAGGGGCTCCGGGGCGCCGCTTCCGGCAGCGCCGGCGGGCGGGCCGCCGACGGCGCTGAACCAGCCAGCCGCGCCGCGTGCCGGCGGCTGTGCTTGTGCTGCGGTGTGCGCTTCCGAGGCCGCGCCGGGCACAGGGCGCCAGTCGCCAAGGCCCCACACGGCGGCGGCTGCGGCGACTGCGGCGGCGGCTGCGCCCACAATCAGTTTCAGGTTTGAACGGCTTGTTTCTGGCATGCGCCTAGCGTAGCACGCCGGCGGCTTCCTCGCGCGTGATGCACATATTGCTGAAGTAGACCGTGTCGGCGCGGTGCTGGTTCAGCTGCGGGCTGTGCTTGCGGTAGATGCCCCACTTGGGCCGCATATGGTCCGCGCCGCTGCGCCACATCTGCAGGCCGCCCTGGTCTATGGCCAATGTCTGCACGCCCTCCATGTCGCGTATCGCCAGCTGGTAGCGGCCGCGCGTGTTGGAGTAGGTGATGGTCTCCGTCGCCACCAGCCACTTGCCCTGGTTGCCGGCCAGCGGCATTGCGCCCAGCACCGTCTGTTTCGATTCCGTCAGCTGGTCCGCCACATGGCGCACTTCCATTCTGCCGTTCGCCAGCGGCGTGAAGGTGATCAAGGGCGGCTCGGCGTAGCGGCCGCCATTGGCCTTGATCTGGTGGATGTGGGTGAAGCTGGACGCGAAGCGCATGTCCTCGGCGATGCGGAAGCGCCAGGCGTAGGTGAAGGTGTCGCCCTCGCGCGCTTTGAACACCTCGTGCGCCCCTTTGGACGGCGCCAGCTTGATCTCGGTGCGCGAGCGGTCGCCGCCGGCTTCCATCGAAACGCGGTCCAGGTTGTAGTCGCCGGGTTCAATGGCCTGGATGGCGTAGTGCGGACCCGTCACGCCGTCGTCCGGCATCACCAGTATGTGCGGGCGCGGCGGTGTGTAGGCGTCATCGCTGGGCGACTCGACCGCGCCGGCGCCCAGTATGCTCTCGATATGGCGGTAGCTGTCCTGGCCCGGTACCGGGTTCAGGCACATGGTGCTTCCGGCGGCCGCGCCGGCGGCGTACACCGCCAGGCAGGCGCCCGCGCAGTGCCGGAGAAGAGGTGAAAACGGCATGGACATCAATCTGTTCCTTATGAAGTTAAACGATTACCTTCCGCGCTCGCCTGCAGTTAGCGCGACGCTGATTATGGCACCAGCCAGCCCCGGATGCCTGCGGGACAGCGCCTGTCAGGTGCTTTTGCAACACCGTCAGCAAAAAAAACGGCGCAAACATTTACCGCAATTGGAAATTGCCATATGATCCAGTTAAACGTTTTCCAACCATTATAAAAGAGACTGCATGACCACTCTGATACGCCCCCTGGCAAGCCTGCTGCTGGCAGTGCCAGCGTTGTGCGCCGCCGCCGCTCCTGCCAGCGCGCCCGAGTCGCCGATGAACAGCACCGTCCAGCAGCAGCTGTATCCGCAGCTGGACTACTTCTTCTCCAAGCTGGCGGCGGAGAAGGAGAACACCGTCATCGATGGCCAGAAGCCCTTTACCAGCAAGGACAAATTCCTGCCCGGGAAAATCGCCATCGGGCTGTCCTATGTTTTGCTCAACAAGGACAAGGACGACCCCGCGCTGGCAACGCGGCTGCGCGAATACCGCAGCATCGCCGACATGACGGTGGGCATGGACAACCACACCTGGGGCATCTACTACTACCTGTCCGCGCTGGTGAGCCTGAAAAAGGCGGGCCTGCTGGAACGCGCCGTCAGCCCCGAGACGCTGGAGAAGCTGCGCGTGCAGCTGGACTGGCGCACCTTCGTCACGCAGCCCGGCTTTGAGCTGATCAAGCTGCCGACCAACTACTTCGGCGTGGCCTTCAGCGTGGCCCGCCTGCGCATGCTGCTGGGCTGGGAGGACGACAGCGCCGGCAAGGTGCTGATGGACAAAATGCTGCAGCACTACGACGCCTATTCCGGCGCCTATGGCTTCTCCGACGAAACCAGCGGGGAAGGGCGTTTCGACCGCTACAGCATCCTGCTGATTGCGGAAATCTGCGAACGCTATCTGGAAACCGGGCTGGAAGTCACGCCGCAGCTCAAGTACAAGCTGCGCAAGGCCGCCACGCTGACGCTCAACCTGCTCAAGGCCGACGGCACCGGCTTCACTTTCGGCCGCAGCTTGGGGCCGTATGGCGAGACCGCGATGCTGGAGATCCTGTCGGTGGCTGCCTATCTGGACGTGCTCACGCCGGAAGAAAAAACCTACGCCTACGCCTACTCGTCGCGCGTGGCGGCGCGCTACAACAGCTTCTGGTACGACCCGCAAATGAAGTCGGTCGACATGTGGGGCAAGGGCCGCCGCACCGACACCTATCGCGGCAAGCACCGCATCCTGGGCGAAAACTTCTCGCTGCTGCACCAGCTCATATTCACCAACGCGTTCTGGAACCAGGCCGGCTTCAAGGGCAAGCCGGTCAACCCGGGCCTGGCGGCGTGGCTGGACAAGACCCAGCCGCGCTTCAGCCTGACCCGCTTTGCCACCGGCGAGTATGACCGTGCGCTCGGCGTCTACCGCGACCGTGGCCACGTCTTCAGCCTGCTGATGGTCAACGGCGGCGCCAGCCAGCATGACAACAGCCCTTACTACCCGCTGCCGTTTGCCGGCGGCGTGGTGGCCGGCGTGGCCGACAGCGGCCCGGCCCACCCGCAGCTGCTGCCCAAGTTCACGCTGGAGGACGGCTCCGAGTTGATAGGCGCGGCCTACCTGAAGGACATCCGCAGCGCCCAGCAGGGCAAGACCTGGCGCGTCAGCTACCGCCAGGACGAGCTGGATAAAGTGGGTGCCAACGCGCCCGCCAAGGACGGCCGCATTGCGCTGCGCACCGAGTACACCTTTGCGCCCGGCGCCATCACCCGCACCGACACCTACACGCCGCGCGGCGCCGTGCCGGTGCGCTCGCTGACGCTGGACTTCGCATCCTTCTCCGGCGCCGCCAGCATCCAGGGCCGCAAGGTGAGCTTTGGCGAAGGCAGCGTGACCAGCTTCGAGGTCAGCGGCCTGGAAGCCTGCCGGGTTGAAGCGGCCGCCGGCAATCCGGATTACCAGTCGCCCAATGGGCCGATGCGCAGCGTGGTGAGCTGCGCCACGCCGGCCTTCCAGTTTGAACGCCCGCTGGTGGTCAAGTGGGTGATGAAGTATCGCTAGAACGTACTGCCAGAATTACCAAAACAACTAAAACGGAGGAGATTTAAATGAAGAAGCAGAACACATCCACGCAGGGCGGGGGCATACGCCTGACACCAATCGCATCGGCTGTGGCGCTTGCCATGCTGGCCGGCCTGCCTGCGCATGCGCAGCAGGCCACCGTGCAGGGCGAAGGGCTGGAGCGCGTGGTGGTAACCGCCAACAAGCGCGTGGAAAAACTGGAAAGCGTGCCCAGTGCGATTTCGGTCGTCAACGAGGCCATTATCGAGCGCACCAATATCCGCGAGATCGAAGACCTGGTGGCCAACACGCCTGCGTTGACCGTCACCGCCGGCTCGACCAGCGCCAACAACACCATCAATATGCGCGGCATCGGTACCGCCACGGTCACCATCGGCATCGAGGCCGACGTGGCCGTCATCGTGGACGACATCCCCATCGCCCAGCAGTTCCAGGCCTTCAAGGACCTGGCGGACGTGCAGCGCATCGAAGTGCTCAAAGGGCCGCAAAGCACGCTGTTCGGCAAGTCCGCCGTGGCGGGCGCGGTCAACATCGTCACCAAGCCCATTTCCGGGCCGCTGGCGGGCAAGGCCAGCTTCTACCTGACCGATGACGACGAGTGGCGCTACGCCGTCTCCTACGGCGGCGAAATCAGCGACACCCTGGGCGTGCGCATCGCGGCCAGCCGCACGCGCTACGAAGGCAATATCAACAACCTGACCACCGGCGGCAAGCTCAATGGCGCGGGCGGCAAAACGCTGATGGCCAAGCTCGCGTGGCACCCGCTGCGCAACCTCGACGTCACGCTGTCGCCGAACTTCAACGCCCAGGAAAACACCAAGGGCGCCAACGCGCTGCGCGGGCTGACGGTCAATTCGCCCAACGGCCCGGTGGCCGTGGGCCTGGCCGGCGCCAACCCGGTCAATCCGCTGTACCTGATTCCTTCCGGCGCGGCCACCCCGGCCAATGCCGGCACGCTGAACGCCATTCCCGCCTCGGTGGCGCTGGCCGGCATTACGCCGGGCCCGAACAACGTGGACGTGCGCCGCGACGGCCCCACCGGCATGAACTCCACCGACCGCAGCGTGGGCCTGCGCGTGGCCTACGAGCTGGACAACGGCGCCTCGCTGGTGTCCATCACCTCCTTCTCGCACTACAAGTCGGACGACTTCCGCGACCAGGACTTCGTGGACGTGCCCACCGTGGCGCTGCCCGGATCGACCAAGTACGCGGTGCCCAACGACCAGGGCGGCACCTACGACATCAAGTCGCGCACCCAGGAGCTGCGCTATGTGTCGCCGGACGCCGGCACGCTGCGCTACGTGGCGGGCCTGTGGTACGCCAAGAACGAGACCGACCGCTTCTTCAAGCGCGGCGACTGCCGCCTGACGACCTGCAACGGTTCCTCCATCACCAGTCCGGTGGTGTACAACACCGACGTCTACAACATCAACAAGGCGGTGTTCGGCCAGGCTTCGTGGGACTTCCTGCCCAGCTACACGCTGCTGGCAGGGGCGCGCTACAACACCGAAACGTCGGGCTACCATTTCGGCCGCAACTACAACACCACCGTTACCCCGGAAACCTTCGTGGCCGGCGCGCGCGGCGTGGACTACTTTGAAAGCCTGGGCAACAAGGAAAACAAGCTGACCGGGAAACTGAGCCTGTCCAAGCAGATCAACAACGACTGGATGGCCTACGCCACCGCCGCCACCGGCTACAAAGGCCTGGCATACGGCCTGCTCAGCACCATCAACACCTCGAGCGCGGACCCGGTGCGTTCCGAAACCTCGCGCACTATGGAAGTGGGCGTGAAGGCCAACCTGTTCCAGAACCGCATGACGGTCAACGCGACCGCCTTCCAGACGCGCTTCTTCAACTACCAGTCGTCGTCGACCTACACGCTGCCGGAGAGCACCGTCATCCTGACCCAGATCAGCAGCGTGCCGGAAGTGGCGACCAAGGGCCTGGAGCTGGACGTGAACGCGCTGGTGACGCGCGACCTGAGCGTCAACGCGGCCGTGGCCTACACCGACGCCACCGTGCGCAACTGGGCCGGCGGCCCGTGCTACAACGACGGCCTGAACGTGGCGGCAAGCCCCGGCGCCAAGTACGCGGCCAACGGTTCCATCATCGGCCGCAACGCCAGCTGCTTCCCTATCACCCCGGGTTCGACGGTCGGCGTGCAGAACCTGGCCGGCGCGCGCATGCAGTCGGCGCCCAAGGTGAGGGTTGCGCTGAGCGGCCAGTATGACTGGCGCCTGGCTTCGCAGTCCTTCGACGCCTTCTTCACCGGGAACTACAAGTACCAGAGCGACATGATGACGGTGATTACCCAGGATCCTGGCTTCTACGTACCGAAGTACAGCATCACCGACCTGGGCTTCGGTGTGCGCGACAAGCAGAACCGCTACAAGGTCAGCTTCCTGGTCAACAACGTCTTCGACAAGCACTACGCCACCACCGGCTTCTCGGGCGCGCCGACCTTCCGTGGCGCCACGTCGGCTCCGGTGTCGACGGTGACCAACACCGGCATTTCGACCTGGGTGCCTGCGCGCGACGCGTTCCGCTTCGTGTCGGTACGCCTGGATGTGAAGTTCTAAACCGCAGCACGTAAAAAAGGCCAGGCCGGATAATCCGGCCTGGCCTTTTTTCGTTTGGCGGCTTTTAGTATTGCGGGCCGTTGGTGACGAAAGGTCCGCCCTGGAAGATGGTGGGCAGGTCGTCCGGGGCCGGGCGCTCGCCGGTGTCCGGGAAGTTGTGCGCGAAGGCGCGCGAGCTTTGCTTGGGGCGGTAGCCGAGGTGGCCGGCGTGGCGGTTGTCCCACCAGCGGATGTCGTTGTCCGACGCGCCGAAGGTGATGGTGTGGCCCACGCGCGGCGTGAACAGCGCGCAGCGTATCAGTTCCACCAGGTCGTCATAGCCCAGGTAGGTCACCATCATGCGCGGGTTGCGCGGCTCGGGGAAGGAGGAGCCTATGCGCAGGCACACGGTCTCGGTGCCGAAGCGGTCGTAGTAGTAGCGCGACAGCGCCTCGCCGAAGCATTTGCTCAGGCCATAAAAACCGTCCGGGCGCAGCGGCATGCTGGCGTCCACCAGTTCGGTGGTGGGGTAGAAGCCGACCACATGGCTGGAGCTGGCGTAAATCACGCGCTTCACGCCGCACTTGTGCACCGCTTCGTACAGATGGTGCAGGCCGAGGATGTTGGCGTTCATGATGGGTTCGAACTTGTCCTCCACCGAGATGCCGCCGAAATGCAGCACCGCGTCCACGCCCTCCATCATGCCCAGCACTGCGGCGCGGTCGGCCAGGTCGCAGCGGACGATTTCTTCGCCTTCGCGCGCGGGACCGAGGTCGCCGATATCGCTCAGGCGCACCACGTCGGCCCAGGGCTTGATGCGGTCGCGCAGTATGGTGCCGAGGCCGCCGCCGGCGCCGGTGAGCAGCAGGCGTTTGAAGGGTTTTGTGCTGGATGGCTGGTTCATGGTTGTCCGTTAGGTAAAAAACACTAAAAAAGAAGAGTAAGTTAAACGTTTAACTTGAGTATAACGGATTTCCCGGCAACGTCAATTGCCTGTAGCGCGTGGTAAGATCGGCATCCCTGTTTTGCACCATTTTTGCTCCGTTATGCGATTGAACGCCACATGAAGAAAAGTGTCCCCACCATCCGCGATGTGGCCGCAGCCGCAGGCGTATCAACCGCAACGGTGTCCAAATTCGTCAATGGCGCGCAGCGCTTTTCGCCGCCGGTGGAGGACACCATCAAGCGCGTGATCGCGGAACTGGGATACAGGTCGAATCCGCTGGCGCAGTCCATGATCACCGGCCGCACCAAGACGGTGGGCCTGTCGATACTGGACATTACCAATCCCCACTTCACCAGCATCGTCAAGGGCGCCAACCGCGTGGCGCAGGCGCACGGCTACACGGTGCTGCTGGTGGACACCGAAGAAAGCCCCGAGCGCGAGCGTCCCTTGCTGGAGGCGCTGAGCCGCCGCGTGGACGGCATGATCGTGTTCTCGCGCATGCAGGAAAAAGACATCGGCTGGCTGACGGAAATGGACCGGCCGCTGGTGTTCTTCGGCCGCCTGAACCAGCTCGAACTGCCCACCGTGGCCAGCGACGACCATCGCGGCGCCTATATGCTGACGCGGCACCTGATCACGCAAGGCCACCGCCGCATTGCCTACCTGGGCTTTTCCAAGTCGCGCCGCGACGAGGAGCGCATGGGCGGCATCAAGGAGTGCCTGGCCGCGCATGGCCTGGAGCTGTGCGTGTACGACGGCAGCGCGCCGACGGCCATGGAAGGGGAGCGCATGTGCTCGTCCATCATGCTGGGCGCCGAGCACCCCGAAGCGCTGATCTGCTACAACGACCTGATGGCGCTGGGTTTCATGAAGTCCGCGCAGACACTGGGCTTCCGCCTGCCGGCGGATATCTCGGTGGCCGGCTTCGACAATATCCAGTTCGGCAATTACACCTCGCCCGCGCTCACCACGGTGGACTTGCAGAGCGAGCGCATGGGCGTGGCGGCGATGGAAAAACTGCTGGCCACCATAGACGGCACCCCAACCGACCGCCTGACGCGGATCGAACCGCAACTGATATTGCGCGCATCGACCGCGAACCGGAACTGAATTTTTTTCATCAACTCATTAAACGTTTTCCTATGCCCCACTTACACATAGACTATTGCGGCACGCTGGACGCGCACAGCGACATGCAGCTGCTGTGCACGCGCCTGGCGCGCACCCTGGTGCAGATGGAAGACGACGGCGGCCATGCCGTCTTCCCGCTGAACGGCACGCGCGTGCTGGCCTATCCGGCGCCGCACCACGCGGTGGCGGACGGCGCGGCGGACAAGGTGTTCGTCTACCTGAACCTGCGTATCACGCCGGGCCGCAATGCGGCGCTGGTGGAGCGTGTGGGCAAGGCGCTGCTGGCGCAGGTGGACGCCCACTTCGCCCCGCTCAGCGGCAAGCTGCCGGTGCGCGTTACGCTGCATATCGACGAAGGCCATCCCGTGTACGAAGGGAAGTGGGCCTCGGCCTAAAGGCAAGCGGCCGGCAGCGGCGCGGGCAGGTTGAGGACCAGCTGCGCGTCCTTGACCACGTCCAGGCGTATGATCGTGGCGGCGCCCAGGCCGTCCAGCAGCTGGCTCAGCGGCCCGCCGGCCCGTTGCAGGCTGACGTTGCGGGGCAGGGTGCGCTGGGCAAAGGACAGGGTGTTGGAATTGACCACGGTCCGGTTCCATGCGCCGTCCACTTGATGGATCATGGTGGTTGTCCCCATGCGGGACTGGGGCGCCGCGCTGCGCAAGGCCGGCAGCGGCGCCCTCAGCACCAGGTCCGCCGCGCCGCCCGGCGCGCCGATGCGGGCGCTCACGTCCGCGCCGATGCGCACACTGATATCCGCGCGCCACTTGGGAAGCTGGTAGCCGTGCACGCCGCGCACGCGCGCAATCTCGGTGGTCACCGGCAGCGCCAGCACATGCGCGTGGAAGTTCCGGCGCCGCATGGAGTCAAGCAGCTCCAGCACGTGCGGGCCGCGCGCGCCGGGACGGCGTATCACCACCGCGACGGAAACCTCGTCGTAGGGATCGTTGTCGCAGAGGGCGTAGGAGAAGAAGGTCAGCGCCACCAGGCCGTAGCCGGGGACGGCGCTGAGCGGCGCCAGTGGGGCGGGCAGCGCGGCGCGCAGGCGGGACAGGGGCGCCAGCATGAGCAGCTGCACGCTGCTGCTGCGGTAGTAGAAGTTCGGCGCCCATGCCGGGCCGACCCGCGAGGCGGCAAGGTGCTTGGGCACGCGGCGGAAGAAATCGATATTGCCGGCTGCGGGGTCGCGCGCCACCTCATCCAGATCCGGATTCATCCGGAACCGGTCGTAGTATCCGCCCGCCGGCACGTCCACGCTGTGCGGACCGAAGGCAACCTGTGTAAATCGCTTTTCCATCAATGACCTCTCTCAAGATTGAACTTCAAGCACTGTAAGCTTGAAGCCAGCTTGAAGGTCAAGCGTCCGTGCGCACCCGGTCCATCACCCATTTGGCGCGGTCTTCGCACGTCATGCCGGCCGGGCCGTTTTCCATGCCGTGGATGACCGCCTGCAGCCGCGCCTTGTTCTGCTCCAGGCGCGCTTGCAGCGCTTCTATTTCGGCCACCTTGCGCTTGATGCCGTCCAGCAGCGTGTCGTGCTGCCAGCCCTGTTGCGCCAGCGGCAGCAGATGGCGGATTTCTTCCAGCGAGAAGCCCGCGCTCTGGGCGCTGGTGATCATCTCCAGCAGCCATTCCGCGTCGGGCGCATAGTCGCGGTAGCCGTTCGACGTGCGTTCGACGGACTTGATCAAGCCGCTGGCCTCGTAAAAGCGGATGCGGGAGGCTGCCAGGCCGCTGCGCTTCGCCAGTTCTCCGATTCTCATCTTCTGCCCCAAAATATGTGTTGACCTTAAAGTTCACTTTAATCTTAAAGTAGGGTATTGGTCAATTGAGGTCAAATGAGGTCACCACATGAAAGTCTTCGACAAGTTAGTATTTCCCAACGGTTCCAGTGTTCCGAACCGCATCGCCAAAGCCGCCATGGAGGAGAATATGGCCGATGCGGACCAGGCGCCTTCCGGGCAGCTGATGCGCCTTTACCAGGCTTGGGCCGACGGCGGCGCCGGCCTGCTCATTACCGGCAACGTGATGGTGGACAGCCGCGCCATGACGGGGCCGGGCGGCGTGGTGCTGGAGGACGACAGGCAGCTGGACAAGTTCCGCCGCTGGGCCGCCATCGGCCGCTCGCAGGGCGCGCAGTTCTGGCTGCAGATTAACCATCCCGGCCGCCAGATGCCGGCGGACCTGGGCCAGCAGACCTGGGCGCCGTCGGCCGTGCCGCTGGACCTGGGCAAGATGTCGCGGCATTTCAACACGCCACTAGCCATGACGGAGGAGATGATCGCGGAGGTGGTCCAGCGCTTCGCGCAAACCGCGCGGCTGGCGGAGCATGCCGGCTTTACCGGCGTGGAGATTCACGCGGCCCACGGCTATCTGCTCAGCCAGTTCCTGTCGCCGCTGAGCAATCGCCGAACGGATGAATGGGGCGGCTCGCTGCCAAACCGCGCCCGCTTGCTGCTGGAGGTTGTCAAGGCGGTGCGTGCGGCCGTCACGCCGCAGTTCACGGTGGCGGTCAAGCTCAATTCGGCGGACTTCCAGCGCGGCGGCTTCAGCGCCGAGGATGCGCGGCAGGTCGTGCTGCTGCTGAATGGGCTGGCGGTGGACCTGGTCGAGCTTTCCGGCGGCAGCTACGAGGCCCCGGCCATGCAGGGCGAGGCGCGCGATGGCCGCACGCTGGCGCGCGAAGCCTATTTCGTCGAGTTCGCGCGCGAGCTGCGCACCGTGGCGAGGATGCCGGTGATGGTCACCGGCGGCATCCGCCGCATACAGGTGGCGGAGCAGGTGGTGGCGGGCGGCGTGGACATGGTGGGCATCGGCACGGCCCTGGCCATCGCGCCGAATCTGCCGCGCGACTGGCGGGCCGGCAAGGAGGATGCGCCGGTTCTGCCGCCCATCGTCTGGAAGAACAAGACCCTGGCGTCGCTGGCGAATATGGCCGCCGTCAAATTCCAGCTGCGCAAACTCAGTCTCGGCCAGGCGCCGAATCCCAAGGTGTCGCCATTGCGCGCCTTGGTACTGCAGCAGTTCGGGAACCTGTTCCGAGCGCGCCAGTACCGCAACTGGATGGCGCAGCGCGCACGGCATTCGCGGTGAGCTGCTGAGGGATTTTCGTCCCCCAGCTGCAAATAGGGCTAGTCGTGCGCGAGTGTGGGTATGGGCGCCTGCGTTATTACGTGCTTGCTATTTTTCAGGCGTGCCGACGATGACGCAATTGCGCCCGGCCTTCTTGGCCACGTACAGCGCGCGGTCGGCGGCACCCAGCATGGCGGCAGCGTCGTTCAGCTGCGCCTTGTCGAAGGTGGCCACGCCGATGCTGAGCGTGACGTTGGGATGCACCGCCGCCGGCGCGTGCGGCACGTCGAGCGCGGCCACGCGCGCGCGGATGGCTTCGGCCACGATCTGCGCCTGAGCCAGATCGGTGTCCGGCAGCACCGCCGCGAATTCCTCGCCGCCGTAGCGCGCCGCCAGGTCGGCCGGGCGCTGCAGGGTGGCGGCGAAGGCTTCGGCCACCAGGGTCAGGCAGGCGTCGCCCTGCTGGTGGCCGAAGTGGTCGTTATAGGCTTTGAAGGAGTCGATGTCCATCAGCAGCAGCGACAGCGGCGCGTCGTTGCGGCTGGCGCGTTTCAGTTCGCGGCTGAGCGCCACGTCGAAGTGGCGCCGGTTGGCGATGCCGGTCAGGCCGTCCACATAGGATTGCGCCCGCAGCGCCTCGGCCTGCACCCGCAGCTGGCGCTCGCGGCCCATGGTGCTGCTCACGTTGCTCACTTCGATCAGGCAGTATTTTTCCTTGCCCTCGTTGAACGGCGTGACCGACACAGCCTGCTCCATGCGCTCGCCGCCCCAGGTGCCGGCGGGGTAGAGCGGGAAGGGCGCGCGGTTCAGGCCGTGCGGCAGGCTGGCGGCGGTGCCGTTCTGCAGCGCGCTGTGGATGGCCTGCTCGATGCGCTGGCCGCGCAAGTCCTCGAACAGCTCAAACAACTCGCTGCCCTGCACGCGGCTGGCGGACAGGCCGGAATGGCTGGCCATCCACTGGTTCCACAGCACGATGCGGTGTTTGGAATCGACCACCGCCAGGCCCAGGTTGGCCAGGCCGAGCACCCGGCTGGACAAGGTGGACAGGGACGCGGCGGGCTGGGATGGGCGGGGGAGGATATTTTCTTGCATGCCGAATTATATCTACTCGCCGTTTTTAGGCCATCACTTTCATCGTGATCTGGAACTGCAGGCCGCCGCCTTCGCGGTTGCGCACCTGCAGTTCGGCGCCGTGGCGCAGCAGCACGCGGTCGACGATGGCCAGGCCCAGGCCGGCGCCGTTGGCCTGGCCGCGCGCGCTGTCCAGGCGCGTGAAGGGTTTGAGCAGGGCCTGGATCTGTTCTTCCGGCACGCCCGAGCCGTGGTCCTGCACCTCTATCGTCACGCGCTTGAAGGTGTGCATGCCTTTCACGCTGCACTTGATGTCGATCTCGGTGTAGTCGGCGCCCGGCGTCTTGCCGTAGCGGCGCGCGTTTTCCACCAGGTTGTTCAGCACCCGCTTCAGGTCGGTAGGGTTGCCCAGCACCGTGGCGCTGTCGGCGATGTCGGTGTGGATGCGCACGTCCGGCATGCGCGCCGCCTCGTGCGCGGTCTCGGTCAGCAGCGCCGTCATGTCCACCGTGGTGAAGGTGGACGCTTCGGTCGGCTTGGCGTAGTCCAGGAACTGGCCGATGATGGCGTCCATCTGCGCGATGTCGGACTGGATGCCTACTCTTGCCTCGTCCGACAGCTGGGCCATTTCCACTTCCAGCTGCATGCGCGCCAGTGGCGTGCGCAGGTCGTGCGAAATGCCGGCCAGGATCACGGCGCGGTCGGACTCCACCTGCTGCAGGTCCTCCACCATCTGGTTGAAGCTGCGGTTGGCCTGGATGATTTCGGCCGGGCCTTTTTCCGGCAGCTTGTCCGGACGGCGGCCTTCGGCCAGCTCGCGCGTGGCCACGGTCAGGCGCGCCAGCGGGCGGTTGATCAGGCCGGAAATCAGCGCCGCGCCCAGCAGCGAGGCAACCGACACCACGCTGGCCCAGCCCAGCCACTGCACGCCGGACATGCCGTGGATGCGTTCGCGCTCCAGCATCAGCCAGTAGCGGTCCTCGCCGATGTTGAAGCTGACCCAGAAGCCGGGCATGCCGTTCACGCTGCGAGAAAAGCGCGTGTCGGCGCCCAGCTTGGCTTTCACCAGCGCTTCGATATCGGGCATCAGGGCATTGGCGGGCGGCGGTTCGACGTCGTCGTCGTCCTCCAGCGTGAACACGCGGATGCCCTCGTTGGACACCAGCTCGAACAGCAGCTCGCGCCGCAGTTCCGGCGCCGAGTGGGTGAGGGCGGCGTGGGTGATGGTGACGACCGAGATGACCTGGGCCGAGATCTGCTGCACCTGCGGTTCGCGCTGCAGCATGCTCACCAGTCCCACCCAGGCCGAAATGCTGAGCGTGGTGAGCACGCCCATCAGCAGAAAGGTGCGCCAGAACAGCCCGCTCTTGAGCGAGGCCAGTTGAAAGGGGCGGAGCAGTTTCATGCGGCGCTACCGGGCGCGGGCTAGCGTGGCTGGCCCTCCGGAATGAAGACATAGCCCAGGCCCCACACGGTCTGGATGTACAGCGGGCTGGAAGGGTCCGGTTCGATCAGCTTGCGCAGGCGCGAAATCTGCACGTCCAGGCTGCGGTCGAACACTTCGTATTCGCGGCCGCGCGCCAGTTCCATCAGCTTCTCGCGCGACAGCGGCTGGCGCGCATGGCGCGCAAACACTTTCAGCACCGAGAACTCGCCGGTGGTCAGCGGCACCGTCTCGCCGCTCTTCTTCAGCGTGCGCGTGCCCAGGTCCAGCACGAACTGGCCGAACTCGAAGGTCTGCGGGGTTTCCGACGGCGCGCCCGGAATTTCGTCCGGCTGCTTGCGGCGCAGCACGGCGCCGATGCGGGCCACCAGCTCGCGCGGGTTGAAGGGCTTGGGCAGGTAGTCGTCCGCGCCCATTTCCAGGCCGACGATGCGGTCCACGTCCTCGCCTTTCGCGGTCAGCATGATGATGGGCGTCTGGTCGCCGGCGCCGCGCAGGCGGCGGCAGATCGACAGGCCGTCCTCGCCCGGCAGCATCAGGTCGAGCACCAGCAGGTCGTAGCGCTCGCGCAGCCACAGCTTGTTCATCGCCGTGG
Organism: Pseudoduganella sp. GW821-FHT05F09; assembly: GCF_059419605.1. Taxonomy (NCBI): domain Bacteria; kingdom Pseudomonadati; phylum Pseudomonadota; class Betaproteobacteria; order Burkholderiales; family Oxalobacteraceae; genus Pseudoduganella; species Pseudoduganella sp. GW821-FHT05F09. The sequence continues at coordinate 170,892 of NZ_JBWKSD010000008.1, read as the reverse complement.
CGTTCTCCGCCGTGAAGACGTTGAAGCCTTGCTCCGTCAGGTAGCGGCGCAGAAGGTCGCGCAGGCGGACGTCGTCGTCCACCACCATGATCTTGGCTTGGTGGCCGCCGCTGTTCGCGCCGCTATGCATAGTGTTGCTGTTTTCGGTCGAAGTCATAGTTGTCATGCTGTCAGAATTGTCTTAATTATGTTGCTATGGTAACGTCATATTCGCCGTAGGCAAATGTCATTGCCAACCCATTACAAACTGTTACAAACTTTACCCAATTGGTCTTACCTCACGGGGGAAATGTCCATACACTGGTTGCCATGGCAGTAAAGCGACAGAGGAATTCCATGAACAAGCATCCCGACAAACTGAAGGCGGCGTCCCTGGCGTCCAAGCTGGTCCGCGCTTCCGTGGGAGCGCTGGCCGCCTGTACGCTGCTGGGTTCGGTCTTGCCCGCCTGGGCTTCCGGCCCTGAAAACAATCCTCCGCAGCGCAAGGAAGAGCGCGCACGCGGCGAAGGTCAAAACCGCGACCCAAGCCGTGAGCGCGACGAGCGCGGTTTCGGCCAGCGCGAAGAAGCGCACCGCCGTATCCTGCAGGATAGCACCAACAACGCTGAGGCGACGCGCCGTGTGGGTCGCATGACCGCCGACGAGCGCCGCGACCTGCGCCGCCAGATCAACGAAGCCGGCGCCGAAGTCTACGCCATACCACCGCGTCGTTGATCTGGCGCAATGTTACGCACAGGCGTAGCATAGACGCATCACTGCACCGAAAATTCCCAGTTTTTCTTGGCTTGCGTGTAACATTGGTTACTTGCAAGAATGCCGGCCGCCGTGTTCCACATGGCGCCGGCATTTGCCGTATGTTGGGAGGAAGTTTGTGGTAGACAAAGCAGATCAAGCCGCATCAGCACTGCCCCATGGCGTTATCCAGCGCCCGGACGGCGTGTATCTGGACGCCTCCCTGCAAGGGCCGGTGTTCGTGGCGGCGATCAACCAGATTTTCCAGGCCGGAGCCTTCCTGTCCGGACTGGACTATGCCGTCTTCATCAAGGCCCTGTTCAATATCGGTCCGCCGCTGCCGCCCGGTCCGCCGGGCGAAGCGCTGATACGCATTGCCGACGTCATCCGCATGTTCGATCCCCAGCGCCGCGCGCTGTACCGCGCCGTGAAGATGGGCAAGGAGGTGGCCGAATATGTGTTCGAGCCGCTGTTCATCGAGGAGATGGTACTGCCGGACGGCACCGTGATTCCCGAGCGCCCCGTCAAGCTGGACTTCGACGAATTCGTGGCCGATATGTGGGTCAAGGGCATCCGCTTCGGCATCGACGCCAATAACGTGAAGGCGGCCATCGCCGCCGCGCGCGGCGACCGCAGCACCGTGGCGCGCCGCCTGGAGCCGGGCAAGAGCATCGACGCGCACGTGATCGAAGTGTCGCAGGACCTGCGCCGCAGCGACGCGCCGCGCGAAAAGGCGGACGGCCGCGTGGACCTGCACAGTTTCCAGAACCGCTTCCCGCAAATCCGCAAGGGCATGCGCCTGCTGAAGAAAGTGCCGGGCGAGACCGGCGCGCAAGGCCTGGAAATGGGCGGCACGGCGCTGCTGCCGCAGCCGCCGGGCGACCTGGACTTCCGCCGCTGGGTGGGCGAGGGTACCGAGATCGAACGCGCGCCGGAAGGCGAATTCCTGGTGGCGGTGGAGGACGGTTTCCTGGACGTGGACACCAAGAGCGGCAAGATCGCCGTGCGCGACAAGATCGTCAGCCGCGAAGGGGTGAGCGGGCGCACCACGGGCAACCTGGCGCTGGCCGGCGCCTTCGAGGAGTTCGGCGACGTGCAGGAAATGCGCGCGGTGGACGGCAGCGACATCACCATACGCGGCAATGTGTTCGGCCACATCAACTCGACCGGCGGCACCATCGTGCTCGGCGCCAACCTGGTGGGCGGCAGCGCCTACAACGTCAAGGGCGACATCCGCGTCAAGGGCGTCGCTTCCGGCTCTACGCTGCACACGCGCGACGGCGAAATCAAGATCGTGGGGCGGGCCGAGAGTTGCGTTATTGTCGGCACCCGCGTCATTATCGAGGAAGCGTCGAACTGCGAAATCCTGGCCGATGAAGTGAAGATAGGCCTGGCCGAAGGCTGCGCCGTGGCTGCGCGCTCCATCGCCATTGAAAGCGCCGGCCCGCGCAAGCAGAGCGAAATGCTGGTGCTGGTGCAGGTGCCGGACATGGGGCCGATCAACGGCGAGATCGCGGAGCTGAACGCCAAGATCGACGCGCTGGAACACCTGCGCCAGCAGTTCAAGGACGAGGCGGAACAGATCACCTCCATCCCGCAGGTGCGCGGCTACATGACGCTGACCGCGCAGATGCGCAAGGGCGAGCTGACGCTCACGCCGGAGCAGGCCCCGCAGCTAAAGAAGATGGCCGCCGCGGTGGACCCGCAGCTCAAGACGGTGGGCCACCTGCTGCAGAAAATGAAGGCGGCCGAGTCGCAGCAGCTGGTGCGGCGCGCGCAGATCGATGAACTGCGCAAGCAGAAGCTGGCCGCGAACGGCCTGGCAAGCTGCAAGATCCAGATGGTCTCGGGCGAGACGCTGGTGCGCAGCATGCCGCTGAAGGAGGGGGCGCCGTCGGCCAGCCAGATGGCGCCCAAGGACGGCAAGGCCTTCCTGCGCGGGCCCCATGTGGGCTATGAGAGCCTGTTCTCCGACTCGCTCGGGTCGCTGGACTGGACCTACAGCGCCGAGCCGGATTAAAGGGGATGCAGGTGCAGAACGACGCTCCGGCCGCGGAGCCCGCAGCGGAAGGCGAGCTGCCGCCGGCCATCGTCAAGCGCTCGGACGGCGTCTACTTCAAAGGTAGCGCCACGGGGGCGGCTTGCCAGGCCGGCGTCAACCAGTTCTTCCTGGCGGGCGCGTATTTCGCGGAGCTGGACTACGCGGTGTTTATCCGCATGCTCTACGGCGTAGGCCCCGAGCTGCCGCAAAACCTCAAGGACCAGCCGCTGATACGCTTTGCCGACCGGGTGGAGCCCTTCCATGCGCAGCGGCGCGAACTGTATAAATCGGTGCGCATCGTCGACGGCGAAGCGGAGTACTACTTCGAGCCGGTATTCTTCACCGTGCCGGACCTGCCGCCGCAGCCCGCGCGCCTGAACTTCGACGAATTCGTGGCCGACATGTGGGTCAAGGGCATCCGCTTCGGCATCGACGCGCCGGCCGTCAAGGCCACCATCGCCACCGGGCGCGTGGTGCGCCTGATCGCCGCGCGCAAGCTGAACCCCACGCCGGGGCGCGACGCCGCCATCGTCGAAGTATCGCAAAGCATCCACCGCAGCAATGCGCCGCGCGAGATGGCCAACGGCCGCTTCGACCTGCACACCTTCCAGAACCGCTTCCCGCAGGTGCAGCCCAACGTCAAGCTGCTGCGCAAGGTGCCGCGCTCGCCGGGGCTGCGCGGCTACGAGCTGTCCGGCATTCCGCTGGAGCCGGCCGAACCGCGCGACATTGAACTGGGCAGTGTGGCCGGTGCGGGCACCCTGCTGGAACAGTCGGGCGGCGTGGAATACCTGGTGTCGGCGCTGGAGGGCTTTATCAGCATTGACGGCAGCAAGAAGATTTCCATCGGCCCCAAGATCATCAGCCGCGAGGGCGTAAGCGTGCGCACCACCGGCAACCTGCAGCTGACCGGCGAGTACGAGGAATTCGGCGAGGTGCAGGAACAGCGCGTGGTCGAAGGCGGCAACATCACCATCCATGGCGACGTGTTCGGCAACATCGTTTCGCGCGGCGGCAATATCGCGCTGCAGCGCAACCTGGTGGGCGGCACCGCCATCAACGCCGGCGGCAACGTGGTGGTGAAAGGCGTGGCGTCCGGTTCTGTCATCCAGACCAAGCTGGGCGAAGTGGTGCTGGGGCGGGCCGAGAGCTGCATCATTTCCGGCACGCGGGTGGTGATAGGCGAAGCGAGCAACTGCGAGATCATTGCCGACGAGGTGCTGATCAAAAGCGCCGAGGGTTGCGCCATCGCCGCGCGCCGCATGGAAGTGGGCCGCGCCGGGCCGCGCCGGCAGACCGAGATGCTGCTGTTCCCGCTGGTGCCGGTGACCACCAAATACGACCTGGCCATTGCCGAACATACCGAGCGCGCCGGCCGTTTCGCCGCGCAGGCGCAGCGCTTCAAGGCCGAGCTGGATGCGATTGCGGGCGAGCCGGAGCTGCGCAACTACCTCACGCTGGCCACGCGCGTGCGCAAGCAGGAAGTGATGCTGACGCCGGACCAGCTGGCGCTGTTCCAGAAGATGGCCGTATCGGTGGGGCCGTCCTTGCGCGCGGTGGGCAAGCTCTCGCTCAGCGTAAAGGAAGCCAAGGCGCAGGAGACCGTGGCGCTGGAGCAGGCCGCGCTGGTGCGCAAGCAGAGGGAGACCGTCATCGGCCACGGCCGCTGCACGGTGCAGGAAGTCATCGGCGACACCATTGTGCGCGAGATGAAATTCAATCCGGACCTAGGCGCGGCTTACGACCGCCCCGCCAAGGAAATCAAGACCCGTCTGCGCGGCAGCACCTCGGGCATAGCTGCCATTTTCAGCGGCAGCAGCGGCGCGGTGGACTGGGCCGCGACCTCGCCGTCGCTGCCGCCGGCGTAACGGGCGCCGCCCGCGCCCTCACATCTCCACTTTGCCCCGCAATTTCTTGACCGCCGCATCCTTGGTCTTGCCATCCAGCCGCTTGCGCTGCGAGCTGCGTGTGGGGCGCGTGGCGCGGCGCGGCTTGGCCAGCACCGCCACGCTGTCGACCAGCTCCTGCAATCGGCGCAGCGCCTCCTCCTTGTTCGCCTCCAGGCTGCGCGCCTGCTGCGCCTTGAGCACCACCACGCCCTCCTTGGTGATGCGGGTGTCCCGCAGCGCGAGCAGGCGTTCCTTGATCGCCTCCGGCAGCGACGACGCCCCGATATCAAAACGCGCATGCACCGCGTTCGACACCTTGTTCACATTCTGCCCGCCCGGTCCCTGCGCGCGGATCGCGCTGAACTCCACTTCGTTGGGATCGATGTTCATGCCTTGAACTTGAGCGGACAGCCCGCCGCCCAGTACTCGCCCTCGCTGGCGTGCGCCGCGCGCGCCGCCATGCCGCGCGCCAGGAACAGCGGATGCGCCAGCGCCTCGCTGGTGCGCAGTATGGGCGACACGCAGCAGTCGCTGCCCGCAAAGGCCTCGGTCCACTGCGCCTGCGTGCGCTGCGCAAAGATGGCGTCCAGCTCCGCCTGCACCGCCAGCGCGTCCGCGCCCGCCACCTGCTGCCCCAGCTGCCAGTGGCGCCCCTTCAGGTCCGGGCGCTGCAGCACCTCGCAGCAGCCCTGCCAGAACTTCAGCTCCAGCGCGCCCACCGCCATATAGCGGCCGTCGCTGGTGCGGTAGACGTTGTAGCAGGGTACGCCGCCGGTCAGCAGGTCGCGCCCCGGCGCGGCGTCGCCGCCGTTGTTGACGGCCACCAGCGGCATGATGTTGTTGGCGAACACCGCGTCCGTCATCGACACGTCCACAAAACGGCCCATGCCGCCCATCTTCACCGCCACCAGCGCGGCCAGTATGCCTTGCAGCGCCGCCTGCGCGCCGCCGAGCAGGTCGCCCACCTGCAGGTTGGGCAGGGCGGGGCGGCCGTCCGGGCCGGCGTTCTGGTCCAGCATGCCGGCGTAGCCGATGTAGTTGATGTCGTGCCCGGCCAGCATGGCGTAGGGGCCGTCCTGGCCGTAGCCGGAGATGGCGCACATCACCAGCTTGGGATTGCGCGCGCGCAGCACCTCCCAGCCCAGTCCCAGCTTGTCCATCACGCCGGGGCGGAAGCTCTCCACCAGCACGTCCGCCTGCTCCACCATGGCCAGCAGCTGTTCGCGCTGGGCTGCGTCCTTCAGGTCCAGCCGCAGGAAGGACTTGCCGCGGTTGACGGCCACGAAGAACTGCGACACGTCCTTGCGCACAGGCCCCATGAGGCGCGCGTAGTCGCCCGGTCCCGGGTCTTCTATCTTGATGATTTCGGCTCCCAGGTCCGCCAGTTGCATGGTGGCGGCGGGGCCGGGCAGCAGGCGCGTGAGGTCGAGCACGCGGATGCCGGCCAGCGGCAGCGATGGATCGGATGGCGTCATGGCGTGTTTTCGTATTCGGTAAGGATGGCGATTTTACTTTGATGGTCGCCCAGTGCCAGCAGGCGGCCCATGGGCGACAGCTGCGCGCCTTTCTGCAGCGTGTCCAGTTCGCGTATCGCCTGCGTGATGGCGGGCGGGAAGTGCCACTCCTGCGCGATGCCGGCGGACACCTGGCGCGCGCTGCGCAGCAGCTGGGCGCAGAACATGGGGCGGCCCAGGTCCGTGGCGCCGCCGGCCCCCTGGTCCATCAGGCGCAGCGATGCGAGCAGGCCGGCGTTCTGCACCAGGCCGGCCAGGAAGGCCTCGAACGGCGGCACGCCGAGATGCTCGGCCAGCGCGCGGTTGGCGCTGGCGCAGCGCTCGGACTGGGCCCAGATGCGCGGCGCCAGCAGCTTGGTGTAGTGGCCGGAATTGAGGTCGATGATGGGCTTGAACGCCACCGTGGTGATGAGCTGGCGCAGCCCTTCCTGGCCGATCACGATGACGGCGTGCTCCACGCTGCTGATGGGCGGCGCGCCGGGCAGCATGGCGCCGTTGGCCAGCCGTATCACGGCCGCCACCAGCACCACGTCGTTGGAAATCTTGCGGGCGATGTCGGCGCCGGAGAAATGCTCGCTGCGCAGGCTTTGCAGCAGCTGCGGGATCAGGCCGGGCATGCGGCGCATCAGCTCCGCGCCGGAGGTGGGCGAGCTGGCGATGCCGGTCAGCGTGTGCAGGATGCGCTGTTCGGCGTCGCTGGTTTCCAGCGTGTCTTCGTGCAGGGTTCCGAACAGCCAGCGGTTATAGCGGGTGTTGAGCAGGTCCTTTTGCTCGAAGGAGGGCGCGGCGGGAGCAGGCGAAGGGGCGGCGGTGGCCGGCGCGGCGGCAGGCGGCTGAGCGGCCGGACTGGCCGGTGCAGGGACCGGAGCGGGCGCGGGCGGCGCGCTGTGCGGCTCGGCGCCGCCGATTAAACGCTTGAGCCATTGGAACATAGGGTGCCTTGAAATCGGAATGGGGAGCGCGTCCCATTGTAGCGGGTTGGCTCTCATTTGCAATCAGCCAATATTGCGCCGAAAACGTTGACTCCAATCAACACTTGTCTGATCCGTGCCGGGTAGGATGGTGAACGCGTCATCCACCGTGAAAGGGTCATCATGCAATCCTCTACCTTGCAGGGCGCTGCCGATGCCGGGCTGCGCCAGTACCTGAGCTTTCGCTTGGGCGGATTGGAATATGCGCTGGACTACGGCAATGTGCAGGAATTGCGCCCGCTGACGGAGCTGGAGCGCTTTTCGGCGGACGGCGAGATCATCAGCGGTGTGGCGCTGTCGCGCGGCGTGATCATGCCCATCGTGGACATGCGCATCGCCTTCGGCCCGCGCCCGCCGGTGCACGATCCGCGCACGGACGTGATTATCCTCAAGCTGAGCGACTGCGTGATGGGCATGGTGACGGATGGCGTGACCGACGTGGTCACGCTGGACGAGGCCTGCATCCAGCCCATGCCCGGCTTGGCCAGGGACGTGGATTACCTGCTCGGGGTGGGGACCACGCAGGCCGGCAGGCGCCTGATCGTGGTCGATATAGACAAGCTGATGTCGATACGGCGCGTGAACTTCGGCGGGTTGCGCGTTGCACGCTAACCCGCCAAGCTCAGGCCAATGCTTCCAGTTGTTCCTGCAGCACCAGCCATTCGCCTTCCAGCTGGCCCAGGTCCTTGGTGTAGAAAGCCTGGTCGGTCAGCAGCGTTTTCAGCTTGGCCTTGTTGGCCGCGTCATAAATCGCGCTGTCGCCCAGGGCCGCGTCCACTTCCGCCTTCTGCGCATTGCGCTTGGCGATCTGCTCTTCCAGACGCTTGATCTTGTTCTCGATCGGCTTGCGCAGCGCGGACAGCTTCTGGCGCTGCTCGGCGTCCAGGCGTTTCTGGTCCTTGTTGTTGGCCACCGGCGCGGAGGCCGGCGCCACCGGCGACGTCACCGGGAAGTCGGTCTTGTTGGCCTTGCCCGCAGCCGGCAGCACATCGGTGCCCTTGCCCAGCTTGGTCTTGAACAGCCAATCCTTGTAGTCGTCCAGATCGCCGTCGAAGGGCTGCAGCTTGCCGTCGGCGACGATGATGAATTCGTCCGTGGTGGCGCGCAGCAGGTGGCGATCGTGCGATACCACCACCAGCGTGCCCTCGAACTGCGCCAGCGCCTCGGTCAGCGCTTCGCGCGTTTCCAGGTCCAGGTGGTTGGTCGGTTCATCGAGCAGCAGCAGGTTGGGGCGCTGCCATACGATCAGGGCCAGCGCCAGGCGGGCCTTCTCGCCGCCGGAGAACGGCGCGATCGAGCTGGTGACCATGGTGCCGGGGAAGTTGAAGCCGCCCAGGAAGTTGCGCAGCTCCTGCTCGCGCACGGTCGGCGCGATCTTGGCCAGGTGCCACAGCGGCGATTCGTCGTGGCGCAGCATCTCCACCTGGTGCTGGGCGAAGTAGCCGATGTTCAGGCCCTTGCCCATGGTGGCGTCGCCGGTCAGCGGCGCCAGCTCGCCCGCGATGGTCTTGATCAGCGTGGATTTACCCGCGCCGTTCACGCCCAGCAGGCCGATGCGCTGGCCGATCTGCAGCGAGAACTTGATCTTGTTGACGATGGTCTTGTGCGTGATATTGCCGGTCGCGTCGTCTTCGATCTTGTAGCCGGCGTCCACGTCTTCCATCACCAGCAGCGGATTCGGCGCGCTCAGCGGCTCGCGGAATTCGAAGGAGAACTCGGCCGCTGCGCGCAGCGGCGCCAGTTCTTCCATCTTGGCCAGCGCCTTCATGCGGCTCTGCGCCTGGCGGGCCTTGGAGGCCTGCGCCTTGAAGCGGTTCACGAACGACTCCAGGTGGGCGCGCTTGCGCTGCTGCTTTTCCAGCGCGCCGGCGGCCAGTATCATCTGCGCTGCGCGCTGGCGCTCGAAGGACGAGTAGTTGCCCGAGTAGCGTTTCAGCTTGCGCTCGTCGATGTGCACCACCACGTTCACCACTTCATCCAGGAAGTCGCGGTCGTGGGAGATGATGATCAAGGTGCCGGCGTAGCGCTTCAGCCAGTCTTCCAGCCAGATGATGGCGTCCAGGTCCAGGTGGTTGGTCGGTTCATCGAGCAGCAGCAGGTCGGAAGGGCACATCAGCGCCTGCGCCAGGTTCAGGCGCATGCGCCAGCCGCCGGAGAAGCTGGCCACGGGCAGCTGCATCTGGTCCAGCGTGAAGCCCAGGCCCAGCAGCAGCTGTTCGCCGCGCGACTGCACGGTGTAGGCGTCGGCGTCGGCCAGCGCGCTGTAGATTTCGCCGATGGCGATGCCGTTCTCGCTGGTGGCCGGTTCCGATTCCAGGCGCGCCAGTTCCGCTTCCAGCTTGCGCAGGTTCACGTCGCCGTCGATGGCGTAATCGAGGGCGCAGCGTTCCAGCGGCGGGGTTTCCTGCGCAACGTAAGCCACGCGCCATTTGGCTGGGAAGTCGATTTCGCCCTGGTCCGGGTGCAGCTCGCCGCGCATCATCGCGAACAGGCTGGATTTGCCGGCGCCGTTCGCGCCGATCAGGCCGATCTTGTCGCCGGGATTGAGGGTGACATCAACCTGTTCCAGCAGCGGCTTTACGCCGCGCATCAGGCTTACTTGAATAAAACGGATCATTGTTGTTCTTCTTGGATTTTCAATTGGTCTGCGGTGAGCAGGAATACCATGTCGTCGCCGGCGCTGGTGGTGAGCCAGGTCAGGCCCAGGTCGCCGAAGGCCTTCTCGGCGAATTCGCGCTCGTTGCCGATTTCAACGATCAGCAGGCCTTCGTCGGTCAGGCGCTCGGCGGCGCCGGCCACGATCTTGCGCACCAGGTCCATGCCGTCCGCGCCGCCTTCCAGCGCGATCTGCGGCTCGGCCAGGTATTCCGGCGGCAGCTTGGCCATGGAACCGGAGTTCACATACGGCGGGTTGGTGATGATCAGGTCGTACTTCTTGTTCGGCACATTGGCGTACAGGTCGGACTCGATCAGCGTCAGGCGGTCCTGCAGCTTGTAGGTGTCCACGTTGATGCGGGCCACGTCCAGCGCGTCCTTGGAGATGTCCACCGCGTCCACGTGCGCGTTCGGGAAGGCCTCGGCCAGCATGATCGCCAGGCAGCCCGAGCCCGTGCACAGTTCCAGCACATTGGTGGTGGCTTCAGGATCGACCATCCACGGCGAGAAGTAGTCCGGGATCAGTTCCGCGATGAAGGAGCGCGGCACCAGCGCGCGCTCGTCCACGTAGAAGCTGTAAGGACCCAGCCATGCTTCGCGCGTGATGTAGGCGGCCGGCACGCGGTCGGTGGCGCGGCGCTCGATCACGGCCAGCACGGCGTCGATCTCCTGCGGCAGCAGGCGCGCGTCCAGGAACGGGTCCAGCTTGTCCAGCGGGAGTTTGAGCGTGTGCAGTATCAGGTAGGCTGCTTCGTCCAGCGCTTCCACGCTGCCGTGGCCGAAGAACAGCTTGGCGGTGTTGAAGCGGGTGACGGCGTAGCGCAGCAGGTCGCGCGGGGTGGTGAACAGGGAGGTGGTCATTATTATTCTCGCAAAGGGAGCGGCCGCGTTCAGCGCAGCAGGTTCTCAAGGGTACGGCGGTAGATGTTCTTCAGCGGATCGATGTAGCGCAGTTCGATGTGCTCGTCGATCTTGTGGATGCTGGCGTTGGGAGGGCCGAATTCTATCACCTGGGGGCAGATCTGCGCGATAAAGCGGCCGTCCGAGGTGCCGCCGGTGGTCGACAGCTCGGTCTCGATGCCGGTTTCGGCGCGGATCGCGTCGCTCAGCGCGGTGCTCAGCGTGCCGCGCGGGGTGAGGAAGGGCAGGCCGCTCAAGGTCCATTTCAGCTCGTATTCCAGGCCGTGCCTGTCGAGGATGGCGTGCACGCGCGCGCGCAGCTCCTCGTGCGTGCTGGCGGTGGAGAAGCGGAAGTTGAAGTCGATCTCCAGCACGCCGGGAATGACGTTGTTGGCGCCGGTGCCGGCCTTGATGTTGGACATCTGCCAGGACGTGGGCAGGTAGTACTCGTTGCCCTGGTCCCAGACTTCGGCCACCAGGTCCGCCAGCGCCGGTGCGGCCTGGTGGATGGGGTTGCGCGCCAGCTGCGGATAGGCGATGTGGCCCTGGATGCCCTTGATGGCGAGGTGGCCGGACAGCGAGCCGCGGCGGCCGTTCTTGATCATGTCGCCCAGGGTCTTGTCCGAGGTCGGCTCGCCGACGATGCAGTAGTCGATGCGCTCGCCGCGCGCCTTCAGTTTTTCCACCACCACCACGGTGCCGTCGGTGGCCGGGCCTTCCTCGTCGCTGGTGATCAGGAAGGCGATCGAGCCCTTATGGTCCGCATTGGCGGCCACGAACTCCTCGCAGGCCACCACGAAGGCGGCGATGGAGGTCTTCATGTCGGCCGCGCCGCGTCCATACAGCTTGCCGTCGCGATGGGTGGGGTAGAAGGGCTCGGAGCTCCACTGCTCGACCGGGCCGGTGGGCACCACATCGGTGTGGCCGGCGAACACCAGCACCGGGCTGGCCGCGCCGCGCCGCGCCCACAGATTGGTGACGTCGCCGGAGACGATGGTCTCGCACTGGAAGCCGAGCGGTTCCAGCAGCGCGATCAGCTGCTCCTGGCAGCCCTTGTCTTCCGGCGTGACGGAGGCGCGGCCGAGCAGCTTCTCGGTCAGGGCCAGGGTGCGGGAATGGGGAAGGGAAGCGGTCATTTGGCGAAGATCTGGCGGTAGGCGTCCGGCGAGAAGCCGACGTGGCAGGCCGCGCCCGCGCCTTGCAGCACCGGGCGCTTGATCACGGACGGGAACTCCAGCATCAGCGCGGTGGCGCTGGCCGCGTCGGTGACGGCGGCCTTGCGCTCGTCGGGCAGGCCGCGCCAGGTGGTGCCCTTCTTGTTGACCAGGACTTCCCAGCCCAGCGTCTGCAGCCAGCCATTGACGGTCTGCGCATCCAGGCCCTGCTTTTTAAAGTCGTGGAAGGTGAATTCGTGCTGCTGGTCAGCCAGCCAGACGCGGGCCTTCTTCACCGTGTCGCAGTTGGGGATGCCGTAGAGAGTAATCATGGGATGCGTGGATTCAGGAGCGTGGCCGCGCCGGGCGGCGGCCGAAGTGCAGCATTATAACGTGACTGCCGGCCTCCGCTTCCGCTCCCTTTGCCAGGCACTACGCAAAATGGTATCTTCATTCGGCAGACATTGTTATGGAGAATATGTATGCCGCAGATAACCATGAAGCAGGCAGTCGCTGTGGCAAAGGCAGCAATTGCTGACCTGTACGCCGATGTCGGCCTTCCGGAAGGCCTGGCCCTGGAAGAGATAGAGTTAAGCTCCGAGTCCGGCCGGGAGTGCTGGGCCGTGACTTTGGGTTTTTTCGCGCGGAAAAGAGTGTCAGTGCAGGGCGGCGGAGTCGCAAACATATTACAGCCCGGCGTCAAAGTTGAAAATCGTGACTACAAGACTCTGTATATCGATGCCACTTCCGGCGAGTTTGTGAAAATGGAAATGCGGCTCGTTGCATGAGTCTGCAGCGCCAACTGGACGCGCTGGCCATCAAACATCGCGCAGAGGGCATTTTGCTCGATACAAACGTGCTGCTGCTTTTCATATTCGCAGGGTTTATGCCGGAGAAGATTGTGGCTTCCAAACGGCTGGCGAAATATGACGGTGAGTCGGGCCATCTATTGCTACAGTTTGTAGCCCAATTTGACAAAATCCTCACGACTGAACACGTTCTGGCAGAAACCTCCAATCTGGCACGCCAGGTTGTCAGCGGAGCGAAATGGAATCGCCTGGCTGCACAGCTTTATCCCTTATTCTGTCTTATGGACAGACCGGAATTTGAAGTGCTGGATGTCGACAACTCCCGCGTAGATCTCGAGTTATTTTCTCAACTCGGCCTCACGGACGGCGTAATCGCCGCGAATCTTGGCACCGGCTTATTGCTGACGGACGATCTCGATTTGTTTCTGGCCGCTACCCGGCATCAATGTGATGCGATCAACTTCACGCATATGCGCGAGGCGGCCGGCTTGCTATAACCGGCCTATGCCGCCGCGATGCGCGAGCGCGAACTGGCGGCCACCAGCAGCATGGCGCAGCCCAGGCCCGCGAAGGCCGCTTGCAGGCTGGAGGCGTGGGCAATGAAGCCGATCAGCGCGGGGCCGGCCAGGATGCCCGCGTAGCCTATGGTGGTGATGGCGCCCACGGCCAGGCCGGCCGGCATGTCCTGCTGGCGGCCCGCCGCCGTGAACAGGATGGGTACGATGTTGGATGCGCCCAGCCCCACCAGCACAAAGCCGAGCAGCGCGGCGGCGGGCGAGGGCGCCAGCACGGCGGTGAAGAAGCCTGCGGCCGCGCACAGGCCGCCCGCCAGCAGCACGCGCTGGCCGCCGAAGCGCGCCACGATTTTGTCGCCGCTGAAGCGGCCCAGCGTCATGGCGACGGCGAAGGCGGCGTAACCGAGGCCGCCCTGGTCCGCGCTGGCGCCGACTCCGGTGGTGAGCAGCAGCGCGCTCCAGTCCAGCACCGCACCCTCGGCCATGAAGCAGGCGAAGCACAGCAGGCCGATGACCACGACCGCGCCGCGCGGCGCCACGAACAGGCGCTTGTCCTCCGCGCCGCCCGCGCTGGCGTGCGTGGCCGGATCGGCAGGCAGCAGCTTGGGCGCCGCCACGGCCAGGACCGCTGCGGCGACGGCGGCGGTCAGCACGGCGGCCATCAGCGTATCCATGCCGGCCCACAGCAGCAGCGCCATGCCGCCCGCACCCGCAATGCCGCCCACGCTGAACATGCCGTGGAAGCCGGACATCAGCGCGCGGCCGCTTTCCTTTTCCACCTGCACGGCCTGCACATTGATGGCCACGTCCAAGGTGCCGATGGTGGCACCGAACAGGAACAGCGTCACGCCCAGCAGCAGCGGCGTGGGGGCAATGGCGAGGAAGGGCAGCACCATGCACACCAGCGCGCCGGACACCAGCACCACCGGGCGGCAGCCAAAGCGCGACGTCAGCGTGCCCGTGACGGGCATGGCGAGCAGGGAGCCGATGCCGAGGCACAGCAGCAGCATGCCGAGCTGCGAAGCCTCCAGCCCCAGGCGCTCCTTCGCATACGGCACCAGCGGCGCCCATGCGGCCATGGTGATGCCGGCGGTCAGAAATCCAAGGCGGGTGGAGAGGCGGTGTGCTGCTGAGTTGTTCATGAATGCGGATGGCGTTAGCGCTAACGAGATGTTCCGCAATTGTACGCGGGCGAGCGTGCGTTGAGGTGGGTCAGGTGTTCAGCGTGAATTCGGTGAACGAGGTTTCCGCCACCGGGGCCTTCTGCTCCGGCTCTTCGTGCTTGCTGTCCGGGCCGTTGTTCAGGAGCCAGAGCAGGTTGGTGGCCGAGTCGGCGTTGGCGAGCGCTTCCTCCTGGCTGATCAGGCCTTGCTGCACCAGCTGGAACAAGGCCATCTCGAACGACTGCGAGCCGGAGGCCAGGCTCTTTTCCAGCGCTTCCTTGATCTGGCTGATTTCGCCTTTCTCGATCAGGTCCGCGATGTGGCGGGTGTTGAGCATCACTTCCACCGCCGCCGTGCGCGTGCCGCCGCTGACGGAGCGGATCAGGCGCTGCGAGACGATGGCTTTCACCGTCGACGACAAGTCCTGCAGCAGCGCCGCGCGGTTCTCGATCGGGTAGAAGCTGATGATGCGGTTCAACGCGTTGTAGCTGTTGTTGGCGTGCAGCGTGGCCAGCACCAAATGGCCCGACTGCGCGTAGGCCAGCGCGGCGGCCATGGTTTCGCGGTCGCGGATCTCGCCGATCAGGATGCAGTCCGGCGCCTGGCGCATGGAGTTGCGCAGCGCGGTGTAGAAGTCCTTGGCGTCGCTGCCGATCTCGCGCTGGTTGACGATGGATTTCTTGTTCTTGAACAGATACTCGATGGGATCTTCGAGCGTGAGGATGTGGCCCGAGCGCAGTTCGTTGCGGTGGTCCAGCATGGAGGCGATGGTGGTGGACTTGCCCGAGCCGGTGGCGCCCACCAGCAGCAGCAGGCCGCGCTTTTCCATGATCAGGTCCGCCAGGATGGGCGGCAGGGCCAGCTCCGCCAGCACCGGAATATTGGCCGGTACAAAGCGGAACACGGCCGAGATGCTGCCGCGCTGGCGGAAGGCCGACAGGCGGAAGCGTCCCAGGTTGGGCACCGAGACGCCCATGTTCAGCTCATTCTCGCGCTCCAGTTCCGCCATCTGCTCGGGCGAGCAGATTTCGGCCAGCAGCGCGTGGATGTTTTCCGGCTCCAGCTTTTGCTGGTTGATCGGAATCAGGTTGCCGTTGATCTTGATGTGAACCGGCGAATTGACCGCGAAGAACATGTCCGACGCGTTCTTTTCCTTCATCAGCTGGAACAGGCGGTCCATTGCCATGGTGCTCTCCTCAAGATCCCCGGGAACTTAGATACCGCGCAGCAGTTCGTTGATGCCGGTCTTGGAGCGGGTCTGCGCATCGACGCGCTTGACGATCACCGCGCAGTACAGGCTGTACTTGCCGTCTTCCGAAGGCAGCGAGCCCGACACCACCACCGAACCCGAAGGGATGCGGCCGTAGGTCACTTCGCCGGTGGCGCGGTCGTAGATCTTGGTCGACTGGCCGATGTACACGCCCATCGAGATCACCGAATTCTCTTCCACGATCACGCCTTCGACGATCTCCGAACGCGCGCCGATGAAGCAGTTGTCTTCGATGATGGTCGGATTGGCCTGCATAGGCTCCAGCACGCCGCCGATGCCCACGCCGCCGGACAGGTGCACGTTCTTGCCGATCTGCGCGCAGGAGCCCACGGTGGCCCAGGTGTCGACCATGGCGCCTTCATCGACGTAAGCGCCGATGTTGACGTAGGAGGGCATCAGCACCACGTTCTTGGCGATGAAGGAGCCGCGGCGCGCAACGGCCGGCGGCACCACGCGGAAGCCGCCAGCCTGGAAGTCGGCTTCGGTGTAGTTGGCGAACTTGGTCGGTACCTTGTCGTAGAACTGCATGGTGCCGTCGGACGGCAGCACCACGTTGTTCTCCAGGCGGAACGACAGCAGCACGGCCTTCTTGATCCACTGGTTCACCACCCAGGTGCCGGTGTCTTTTTGCGCCACGCGCAGGGAGCCGTTGTCCAGGCCTGCCAGCACGTGCGAGACGGCGTCGCGCAGTTCGGCGCTGCCGTTGGCGGGGTTGATCTCGGCGCGGTTGTCCCAGGCTTGTTCGATGATGTTTTGCAGTTGTTGGGTCATGATGCTTCTCTTTTATTTAGACAGGTTGGTGCAGAATTGAACGATGCGGCGCGCCGCTTCCAGGCCTTCTTCGGTCTCGGCGACCAGCGCCATGCGGATGCGGTTGCGGCCCGGGTTGATGCCGTGCGCTTCGCGCGCCAGGTAGCTGCCGGGCAGTACGGTGACATTATATTCGGCGTACAGGCGCTGGGCGAACTCGGTGTCCGACAGGCCGGTGCGGCTGACGTCGGCCCACAGATAGAAGCCGGCGTCCGGCAGCGCCACGTCCATCACCTGCTGCAGCAGCGGCGTGATGGCGGCGAATTTGGCGCGGTACTGGGTGCGGTTGGCTTCGACGTGGGTCTCGTCGTTCCAGGCCGCCACCGACGCAGCCTGCACGGAAGGGCTCATGGCCCCGCCGTGGTAGGTGCGGTACAACAGGAATTTTTTCAGCACTTCGGCGTCGCCGGCCACGAAGCCGGAACGCATGCCCGGCACGTTGGAGCGCTTGCTCAGGCTGGAGAACACCACCAGGCGCGCGTAAGGGCGGTCCACGGTGGACAGGCCCAGTATGTGGGCAGCTTGCAGCGCGCCCAGCGGCGCTTCGTCGCCGTGATAGATCTCGGAGTAGCACTCGTCGGCGGCGATCACGAAGTTGTAGCGCTCGGACAGCGCGAACAGGTTTTCCCAGTCCGTCAGCGACAGCACGGCGCCGGTCGGATTGCCGGGCGAGCACAGGAACAGCAGCTGCACGCGCTCCCACACCGAGGCGGGAATGCTGTCGTAGTCGCAGCCGAAGTTGCGCGCCGGGTCGGAATTGACGAAATACGGCTCGGCGCCGGCCAGGTAGGCCGCGCCTTCATAGATCTGGTAGAACGGATTGGGCGAGACCACCAGCGCCTTGGCGGCCGGGTCGATCACCGTCTGCGCCAGCGCGAACAGCGCCTCGCGCGAACCGTTCACCGGCAGCACCTGGGTGGCCGGGTTCAGCGCGGGCAGGCCGTAGCGGCGTTCCAGCCAGCCGCAGATGGCGCCGCGCAGCGCTTCCGACCCGATGGTGGTGGGGTAGGTGGCCAGGCCGCCGATATTGTCCACCAGCGCTTGCTGGATGAACGGCGGCGTGGGGTGCTTAGGCTCGCCCATGCCCAGGCTGATGGCGGAATAGTCGGGGTTCGGCTTCACCTGGGCAAACAGCTGGCGCAGCTTTTCGAACGGATATGGTTGCAGCTTATCGAGATGTGGATTCACAGGCGGACCAAAGAGCGGAAATCGGAACCAGCCATTATAGCGCCAGCGGCGCGGCATTGTGCGGCGCAGCGTTGCGGATGGTTTATTAAAAGACAACATTGTGCAATAATGGCCGTTCCACAGACAGCGAAGGGCCAGCATGCAAGCCGACACCGCGCAAACGGTACTGGAGTCGTCCACCAACCGCAGCACCGGCTATGCGCGCATCGCGGCCGGCTTGCTGCAAGGGCTGGGCGTGTACCTGCTCCATCTGTCCTTCGTCAGCAAGGCCTGGCCCGCCACCTCCCCCTTGCTGTTCTTCCCGCTGCTGATGGCCTGCGTGCTGCTGCCGGTCCTGCTGATTTCGGGCCTGGGCCACATCCGGGGCCGCAAGCTGGCGGCCTGGCTGGCGCTGGCCGCGCTCGCCGTCGTCGCCTTTGCGCTGCATGACGCGTGGCGCAACGCGGGCGCGCCGGGCTACGCCGGGCCGGAGAACCAGGTGCGCTTGCCGTCGGCGCTGGTATCGGTTTTCAGCGCGGCGTTCTGCTTTATTGCGCATTCCATGGTCAAGGCGGGCGCGCAGGAAGAGCGCTGGCTGGCCAGCTACGCGACGTATTTTGAAACCGCCTGGAAGCTGTTCATCCAGTGCGCGTTTTCCGCCATGTTTGTAGGCGCCACCTGGGCCATGCTGGCGCTGGGCTCCGAACTGTTCATGCTCGTCAAGCTGAGCTTCCTGCGCACGCTGCTTGGCAAAGCCTGGTTCATTGCGCCGGTAATGAGCTTCGCTTTCGCCTGCGCCATGCACATTACCGACGTGCGGCCCGCCATCGTGCGCGGCATCCGCACGCTGCTGCTGGTGCTCATGTCCTGGCTGCTGCCGGTGACCGTGCTGCTGCTGGGCGGCTTCCTGTGCACGCTGCCGTTCACGGGTCTGGACGCGCTGTGGAAAACCGGCCACGCCACCGCCGTCCTGCTGGGCGCGGACGCCATGCTGGTAGTGCTCATCAACGCCGCGTACCAGAACGGCGAGGTGGAGCGCAGCGTGGCGCCCGTGGTGCGCCTGGCCGCGCGCGTTGGCGCCATGCTGCTGTTGCCGGTGATGGCGATCGCCGTGTATGCGCTGGCGCTGCGGGTGGGCGACTACGGCTGGAGTTCGGACCGCATCATCGCGGCCGCCTGCCTGCTGGTGGGGGCGTTCTACGCCGTCGGCTATGCCTTCGGCGCCTGGCGGCGGGACGCATGGCTGCCCACCCTGGCCACGACCAATGTGGGCGCTGCCTGCCTGGTGCTGGCCGTGCTGTTCGCCCTGTTCACGCCGCTGGCCGACCCGGCCCGCATTTCGGTCAACAGCCAGATGGCGCGCCTGGAAAGCGGCGCAGTGAAGGCGGACAAGTTCGACTATGAATACCTGAAATTCGAAGGCGCGCGCTATGGCCGCGCCGCGCTGGAAAGCCTCAAGCTGGCCGGCGGTCCGGACGGGCCGCAAAAGCGCGCAGGCGCCGTCGCCGCGCTGGCCAAGGATTACCGCAGCTGGCGCGCCCCGGCCGAGATGGCGGTGGCGGTCGACATCAGCGCCAACCTGGCCGTGTGGCCGCAAGGCAGCCGCCTGCCGGACGGCTTCCCGCTGCGAAGCTGGACCGCGCGCAACCTGCACGGCGCCCTTGCGCCGAGCTGCCTGCGCGAGCAGGGCGCCCATTGCGACGCCTTTGTACTGGACCTGACCGGCGACGGCAAGCCCGAGGTCGTGGTGGTGGGCACGGAACTGTCCGACAGCTCGGCGGTGCTGGGCGAGCAGGACGGCAAGTGGGAGCAGGTCGGCAGCCTGCCATACGCCCTGGCCGGCTGCGCACCCTTGCTGGCCAAGCTCAAGGCGGGCGAAGTCCGGGCGGTGGCCAAGCCCATGATGGACCTGGAAGTGGGCGGCCAGCGCATTGTGGCCAACCCAACCAGGCTGGAACGCACGAAACTCTGCAGTGCAACCCCTGAACCGCTGCCGCATTGATACGCTGATCCGGTGCGCGCAGGCCGTGCGCACCGCCGCCGCGCATAGGCGTAATATGGATAGCCCCGCTACCTGAGGAGGCAATATGGCCAGCATCCAGCAAATCGTACCCTGCCTGTGGTTTGACTCGCAGGCGGAAGACGCCGCCAAATTCTATATTGGCATCTTCGATAATTCCAAAATCACGCAGATTACGCACTACACCGAGGCCGGCAAGGATATCCACGGCCGCCAGCCCGGTTCCGTGCTGACGGTGTCGTTCTCGCTGAACGGCACGGAATTCACCGCCATGAACGGCGGTCCGCTGTTCAAGTTCAGTGAAGCCATTTCGTTCCAGGTGATGTGCGAGAGCCAGCAGGAAGTGGACCGCTACTGGCTGCACCTGGGCGAGGGCGGCGACCCGGCCGCGCAGCAGTGCGGCTGGCTGAAGGATAAATTTGGCTTGTCCTGGCAGGTGGTGCCGCGCGTGATGATGGAAATGATACGGGAGCATGGCTCCGCCAAAACCGAGCGCGTCATGGCCGCCATGATGCAAATGAAGAAGCTCGACATCGCCGCGCTGCAGCGCGCCTACGCGGGCTGATATTGACCGCACTATCCTGGAGGAGACATGCCATGCAAGCGCAACCCCTGATCGCGGTGAGCGACGTGGAAGCCAGCAGCCGCTGGTATCAAACCGTGCTGGGCGCCCGCAGCGCCCACGGCGGCAAGGACTACGAACAGCTGATGTTCGGCGAGCGCCTTATCCTGCAGCTGCATCGCTGGGAGGCGCACGGCCACGCCCACATGGGCGACCCGGAAAAGCGGCCCTACGGCAACGGCGTGCTGCTGTGGTTCCACACCGAAGACTTCGACGAAGCGGTGGAGCGCGCCGCCTCCATCTCCGCCGTGGTGCTGGACGGTCCGCGCGAAAACACCAACGCCTCCCACCGCGAAATCTGGCTGCGCGACCCGGACGGCTATGTGGTCGTCATCGCCGGGCCGTATGGTGACACGGGCATGTAGTCAGCTTTTGAACTGGGCCGCCAGGAAGTCGATGAAGGCGCGCAGTTTGGCGGGCTGGTGCTGGCGGCTGGGGTAGTAGGCGTACAGGTCGGCCGAGGGCAGGGCGTAGTCGGGCAGCACTACTTGCAGGCGGCCGCTGTCCAGGTATTTCGCCAGGTCCCACTCGGAGCGCAGCAGGATGCCGTGGCCGTCCAGCGCCCAGCCCAGCACCACGTCGCCGTCGTTGCTGGACAGCCCGCCGCGCACCTTGACCGACTCGGTCTTGCGGCCTTTGCTCAGGCGCCAGGTGGCGTAGGCGTCGTCGTTCTGGCGGTGCAGGATGCAGCGGTGCTGCGCCAGGTCCTGCGGCGCGGCCGGTGCGCCTGCGCGTTTCAGGTAGGCCGGCGAAGCGCACAGGAAGCGCCGGTTGGACATGATCTTGCGCGCGCTCAGCCGCGTATCGGGCAGCTCGCCGAAGCGGATGCCGAGGTCATACGCTTCCTCCACCAGATTGATGGCGCGGTCCGTCAGCTGCAGCTGTACGTCCACCTCCGGATACGCCTGCGCAAAGGCGGACACCAGCGGCGCGATGGCGGTGCGGCCGAAGCCCAGCGTGGCGTTCACGCGCAGCAGGCCTTTCGGCGCGGCGCGGCTGCTGGACACCGACTCCTCCATGGCGCGGATATCGGCCAGGATCTGCGTGGCCTGCGCCAGATAGGTTTCGCCCTCGCTGGTCAGGCTGATGCGCCGCGTGGTGCGGTTCACCAGCCGCACGCCGAGGCGCTGCTCCATCAGCATCAGCCGCTTGGTGGCGGCCGGCGGCGTGATGGCCAGTTCGCGCGCCGTGGCCGACAGGCTGCCCAGCTTGGCCAGCAGCACGAAAAAGCCCAGTTCGGAAGTGTCGCTTTTCACTTTAAGTAAATAATAATGTGAATAATGATGAATTATAGCGCTACTGTTTAAGGCTATGCTGGTGTCATTCCCAACCAGGAGACTTAGCATGAAAATCGTCAGCATCCTCGAAAAGACCCTGCCCATCAGCTCCCCGATCCGCAACGCCTACATCGACTTCAGCAAAATGACCTTGAGCCTGGTGGCCGTGGTCACGGACGTGATCCGCGACGGCAAGCCGGTCATCGGCTACGGCTTCAACTCCAACGGCCGCTACGGCCAGGGCATGCTGATGCGCGAGCGTTTCATTCCGCGCATCCTGGAGGCCGATCCGGCCACGCTGGTCAGCGACGACGGCAGCAACCTCGATCCGCACAAGATCTGGAACTGCATGTACACCAACGAGAAACCGGGCGGCCACGGCGAGCGCTCGGTCGCCATCGGCACCATCGACATGGCGATCTGGGACGCGGTGGCCAAGATCGCCAACAAGCCCTTGTACCAGCTGCTGGCCGAGCGCTACGGCAACGGCACGCCGGACAAGAAGGTGTTTGTGTACGCGGCGGGCGGCTACTACTATCCGGGCCAAAGCCACGACGCGCTGAAGGACGAGATGCGCAGCTATATCGACCGCGGCTACACGGTGGTGAAGAAAAAGATAGGCGGCGCCTCGCTGGACGAGGACCTGCGCCGCATCGATTCCATCCTGAGCGTGCTGGGCGACGGCCAGAAGCTGGCGGTGGACGCCAACGGCCGCTTCGACCTGGACACCGCCATCGCCTATGCGAAAGCGCTCAAGCAGTACGACCTGTTCTGGTACGAGGAAGCGGGCGATCCGCTGGACTTCGAACTGCAGGCAACGCTGCGCAGCTACTACGACAAGCCGATGGCCACCGGCGAGAACCTGTTCTCGATGCAGGACGCGCGCAACCTGATCCGCTACGGCGGCATGCGTCCGGACCGCGACTGGCTGCAGTTCGACTGCGCGCTGAGCTACGGTCTGGTGGAGTATCTGCGCACGCTGGACATGCTGCACGAACACGGCTGGTCGCGCACGCGCTGCATTCCGCACGGCGGGCACCAGATGTCGCTGAATATCGCGGCGGGGCTGGGGCTGGGGGGGAATGAGTCTTATCCGGACCTGTTCCAGCCTTTCGGCGGCTTCCCGGATGGCGTGAGCGTGGACCAGGGCTACATCACCATGCCGGATTTGCCGGGCATCGGCTTCGAGGGCAAGTCCAACCTGTACGCGGAGATGCGGGCGCTGAGCGGGCAGTGACGGCGCTTGGCGGCTTACGCGGCCTCGTCCCGCGCCGAGCCGCACCAGACCTGCTGCGCCACGCGCATCATGTTGCGTCCCATGACCATCTCGATTTCGCTGCCCGACATGCCCAGCTTGCGCAGTTCCGGCGCTATGGCGCGCCATACGCTGGGCGACGTGAAGGTGGGCGGCGTGTCGATGCGGTAGCCGGCGGAGGCGGGCCACCAGTGCGAGGGATCGAAGTCGCCGGGCGGCGTGTCGTCCAGGTCCTTCTGCTGGAAGCAGATGTCGGTGCCTATGCCCACGTGCGCCACGCCCGCCAGTTCTGCAATGTAGGCCACGTGGCGCGCCACGTCCGCCGCCGCTGGATTGGCGCTGCCGAGGAACCAGGACACGCCGGACACGCACACCACGCCGCCGGTGCCGGCGCAGGCGAGTATCTGCTCGTCGGTCGCGTTGCGGCCGTGCGGCACCAGGCCGTAGGCGTTGGCGTGGCTGAAAATCACCGGCTTGGACGACGCGGCCATGATGTCCAGCGTGCTGCGCAAGCCCGTGTGGGCGCAGTCCATCAGCACGCCGGCGTCGTTCACCGCCTGCACCATGCGGTGGCCCAGCTGCGTGAGGCCGTAGGCCGTGTCGTGGCAGCCGCCGGCCACGCTGTTGTTGCGGTTGTAGGCGAAGTGGATCTGGCGCACGCCCAGCTGCGCGTACAGCGCCACCATGTCCGGCTGGTCCAGCAGCGGCATGGACCCTTCCAGGTCGAAGGAGATGGCCATCTTGCCGTCGGCGGCGGCCTGGATGATGTCGTCCACGGTGGACACCAGCACATAGCGCTCCGGTTCGGAGGCAATGGTGGCGCGGTAGCCGGCGATGACGGACATCACCTGCGAGACAGGATTCATGTCGGCGCCCACGTTCAGCGACACGTAATTAACGCCTGCGGAGCGCAGCTGCGCCACCGGCGCGAAGTCGGCTTGCGGATGCTGCGGCAGGCAAATGTGGGCGTCCCAGTTGATCATTGAAGGTGCGGTTGATTGTTTTTAACTTGGTAATATTCCCATGAATACAAGTTCGCGGCAACCTGCAAATTGGCGCGGGCTGCGGCGGATGGCGTATACTGTCCGGTTCTCCACGCCATTCACTCCAGGTATACATGTCCTTTTCCTCGCTAGGCCTCGCGCCTTCGCTGCTCAACGCCGTCACTGAAATTGGCTACACCGAGCCGACCGCCATCCAGACCGCCGCCATTCCCGCCGCCCTGCGCGGCGAAGACGTGCTGGGTTCCGCGCAGACCGGCTCCGGCAAGACCGCCGCTTTCGCGCTGCCGATGCTGAACGCGCTGCTGGCAAAGCGCGGCGCGCAGGCGGGCAAGGACGGCGCACGCGGCCTGCACGGCCTGGTGCTGGTGCCCACGCGCGAGCTGGCGGCCCAGGTGGGCGAGGCGATCCGCGTGCTGGTGCAGCATCTGCCGGTGCCGCTGAAGGTGTCCATCGTGTTTGGCGGCGTATCCATCAACCCGCAGATGATGGCGCTGCGCGGCGGTGCGGACATCGTGGTGGCTACGCCGGGCCGCCTGCTGGACCTGATCGACCACAACGCGCTGGATATTTCATCCACCGCCACGCTGGTGCTGGACGAGGCGGACCGCCTGCTGGACATGGGCTTTACCGAGGAGATAGGCCGCATCCTGGCGCTGCTGCCTGCGCGCCGCCAGAACCTGTTCTTCTCGGCCACCTTCCCGAGCGCGGTGCAGACGCTGGCGCACCACCTGCTGCGCAATCCTGTGCGGGTGGAGGCGGCGTCCGCGCCGCAGCATGAACCGGACATTGCGCAGCGTGCCATCGAAGTGGACGCGGTGCGCCGCCAGGTGCTGCTCAAGCACCTGATCAAGGAGAACAAGTGGAACCGGGTGCTGGTGTTCGTGGCGACCAAGTACGCCTCCGAGCACGTGTCGGAGAAACTGCGCCGCAACGGCATCCGCGCGGAAGCGTTCCACGGCGATTTCAGCCAGGGCGCGCGCACGGAGGTGCTGGCCGACTTCAAGAATGCGCGCCTGCAGGTGCTGGTGGCCACGGACGTGGCGGCGCGCGGGATTGATATCGCGGAGCTGCCGGTGGTGGTGAACTTTGATTTGCCGCGCGCGCCGGCGGAGTACACGCACCGCATCGGCCGCACCGGACGCGCCGGCAAGAGCGGGATTGCGGTGAGTTTCGTGAGCGCGGATACGGAGGCGCATTTCCGGCTGATTGAAAACAAGCTGGGGATACGTGTGCCGCGCGAGCAGGTTGAAGGGTTTGAGCCTACCGAGGCGGCGCCCGTGCCGCACCCAGCCACCGATACCGTCAACGGCGGCATCAAGGGCAAGCGCAAGAGCAAGAAGGACAAGCTGCGTGAAGCGGCGGCTGCGGCCGCGTCAGAGTAGTCCCCGCCAAGCGCCGCCGGTGACTATTCGGAGGCGAGGGCGATGCGCCTGCGCAGCCGCGCCGCCTCGGCCGCGTCTCCCGCCTTCTCGGCGCGCATGGCCTGCACATTGAGCCAGGCCAGCAGCGGCCGCCGCCAACCCTGCTCGGACGCGGTATCCACCGCCGCCGCTATCACCTGCGGCGTCGCTCGGTTGGCCCGGAACACTGCTCCCGCCGCCACCAGCCGCGACAGCGGGTCCTTGATCGCCACCACCGCCGCGCCAGCCGCCGCGTCGCTCGCTGCGGCGGCCACTGCGCGATGCTGCTCCGGCAAGCGTCCCGCTTCGGACGGCGCCAGGCGGCCCGCAAGATACGCCGCGTACTCGATATCCGCCCCCGACGCATCATGCGCATACTTCTGGAAACCCGCGCATTCCTCCAGCACCAGCGACGCCACCCGCGTGGCGCAGCGCGCCAGCTCGGCGCGCATGGCCAGCTCGATGTTGCCGGTGCTGCCGATCTGGCTGCGCACCCGCGCGAACTCGCTTTCCTCCACGCTGTCCTTGCCGCTCAGGTAGGCCGACGCGGCGCGTTCCAGAGAACTGTGCGCGTTCATTTTCCAGTCCGGCACCGGCGGCGCGCTGCCGCAGGCGGCCAGCAGCACGGCGGCCGTGGTGGATGCAGCGGCAGCAGCGGCGGCGCGCAGGCGCGCTGTAGTCGTCTTCTTCATGGCAGCTTGATCTCCGTGTCGCGCTTGAACGGCCATTTGCGGTTGATTTCATTGACCAGCTGCTCGATCTTGCGCAGGTTGGCGTCCACGTCGGCGCGCAGCGCGCCCAGGTCCTGCGTGGCGACGCGCGCGTTCGCGCCCACCGCCTGCGCCTCGGCCAGCACCGCGTCGAGTTTCTTCAAACTTGTTCGCGCGTCCCCCAGCAGGCCGTTCATCTGCTTCACCGCCGCTTGCGCATCAGTGGCAACGCCGTCCTTGCCGAACACGCGCGCATCCGCATTGCCCACCAGCCGGTCGGCTTTGACGATCAGCGAATTGGCGTTGCGCAGCAGTTCCTGCGCTTTCTTGTCCTCGCCCGCGATAAAGCCCATCGCCCCGCCAGGGCCGTTCAGCCGCTCCGTCACGCCGCGCACGTTTTCCAGGCTGGCGCCCAGCGCGGAATCCGCTGCGGTGAGGTTGGTCACGTTCTGCAGCAGCTCCTTGGCCGCGTTCAGCAGGCGCGGGATCTCGGCCGCCACGTCGCCCACCAGCATCTCTCGCTCGGCGCCGTCCGGCAGCGGCGGGTCGGCCGGGATGCCGCTGAAGGCGCGCAGCTTGGCGCCGCCTACCAGGCCGCGCTCCAGCGTGAAGATGCTGCTGGTGCGCAGCCAGTGCGCGTCCTTGGTCGGGATGTCGATCAGCACGCGCGCCTTGGCGTCCTTGCCCAGTTCTATGCGCTGCACGCGGCCAACCGGGAAGCCCGCGAAGGTCACGTCCATGCCCACGCTGACGCCTTCCGAATCGTCGGCGGTCAGCACCAGCCGCTGCGTGGCTTCGAACGCGCCGCGCGCATACAGCAGGTAGATGGCGGTGCCCGCCACCAGCACAAACATCAATACCAGCAGCAGGGCCGCCTTCAGTTCGGCGTTGCGGACGGGGGAGGCTTCTGGAGCCGGTGTGGGTTCGGTCATGATGGTTCGGGGTTCAGTAGTAGTTGCCCACCAGGGAGGCGGCTTCGATCAGCAGCAGCACGGAGAACATGCGCACTATGTCCGACAGGCCGTGCACATGGCGCAGCCGGCGCGAGCCGATATGGAAGGACGAGGCCAGCGGGATCAGGCCCACGGCCAGGCTGAAGAAAATAATCTTGAGCACCAGGATCAGCGTGACGGCGGGGTTGAATATCTGTCCCACCACGCGGGTGTAGCCTTGCAGCGCATACGGCGTGAAGCCGTAGATGGCGAGGTAGGCCAGCACCAGCGTGAGCACGCAGCTGACGGCGCCCAGCAGCCACACCGAGAACATGCCCGCCACCGCGCGCGGAAAGAATTCGTCGCGCAGGCCGGCCGTGCCGCTCAGCGCCTTCCTGCCGCTGGCCGCCGTGCGCATCTGCGCAAACTCCACGCCGGCCGGCAGGGTGCTGCGCAGGGCCACGAACAGCGCCGTGATGAGCGGGATCAGTTCCAGCACCAGCACCCGCACCACCATCTCCAGCGCGTAGCGCGACAGGCCGTAGCTCTGCGACGTCACCACCACGATGCGGATGATGACAAGGCTGATCAGCGCGGACACCAGCGTGAACCAGGGCAGATGCGGCGCGCTGCCGAGCACCAGCTGGCGCGCCAGGGCGGGGCGGTGGCGCGCGTTGTAGCTGGACGGGGTGAGCGCGAGCGTGGCCACCAGCACGCTGAAGTGCAGCAGCTGCCACCAGCTTGCGATCCAGTCCATGGCCCAGTTCTGCATGTCGCGCAGCGGGGCCAGCAAAGATGCCTGTGTAGTCATCTTGCCATCTTAGCATTCGGCGCTATTTGGAGGGGAACGATTCAATAATGGCGTCCGCCGCCGCGCGCACGCGGGCGGTGCGGTTCAAATCGCTGTGCATCACCAGGTAGACCTCGTAGCTTTGCTCGCGCTCGGGCCAGATGCGCACCAGCTCCGGCGTGGTGGCGGCAATGTGGGTGGCCAGTTCGCCTATGCCCAGGCCGGCCTTCACGGCTTCGTGCAGCACCAGGCCGGTGTTCACCTCCATCGCCACGCGTGCGTTGGCCACCGGCTCGCCGCACAGCTTCTCCGCATGGCGCGGCGCCACGCTGTGCTGGTAGATCACGATGTCGTGTCCGGCCAGCGCGTTGCCCGGCGTGGGCATGCCGTGTTTTTTCAGGTAGGCCTTGGACGCGTACAGGCCCAGCGTGCGGCGCGTGAGGTGGCGCGAGATCAGGTCCGGGCTGTCCGGCCGCACGGTGCGGATGGCCAGGTCGGCCTCGCGCCGGGTCAGGCTGGAAAGCTGGGTGGAGGCGGTCAGCACGATGCGGATGTCCGGGTGGCGCTGGTGCAGGCGCTGCATGGCTTCCACCACGAAGTGCGCGGCCATGGTGTCCGAGGTGGCCACGCGGATGGTGCCGGACAGGCGGTTGTCTATGCCCTGCATCTCGCGCTGCAGGCGGTCGGCGGCGGTTTCCATTTGCTCGGCGGCGCTGGCGGCCAGGTCGCCGGCCGGCGTGGCCACATAGCCGCCGGGCGTGCGCAGGAACAGCCTGGCGTTGAGGGACTTCTCCATGGCGGCCAGGCGCCGGCCCACCGTGGCCTGGTCGATGTCGAGCTGCGCCGCCGCGCCGCGCAGCGTGCCGGCGCGGTGGATGGCGAGGAAGATGCGGG
Organism: Pseudoduganella sp. GW821-FHT05F09; assembly: GCF_059419605.1. Lineage (NCBI taxonomy): Bacteria > Pseudomonadati > Pseudomonadota > Betaproteobacteria > Burkholderiales > Oxalobacteraceae > Pseudoduganella > Pseudoduganella sp. GW821-FHT05F09. The sequence continues at coordinate 142,398 of NZ_JBWKSD010000008.1, read as the reverse complement.
CGTTGTCCCAGTCCATAGTGTTGGTGCATGCATTTTTGCATTGGAGTGCTGATGTTATGCGTGTTTACTGCATCATGCAAGCGGCCTACGATGCAGGAAATGTGTAAATGGAGTACTTCATGACGAATTATTCAAGCAGGGCCGCATCCCCCATGCCCCAGGCGCAAGCCGCCGCGCCGCCGGCAGGCACGCTCACGCTGCTCACCCTGGCCATCGGCTTCGTGATGGCGATGGTGGACCTCACCGCCGTCAACACTGCACTGTCGGACATTGCGCGCGACCTGGCGGTGCCGGTGTCCGGCCTGGTGTGGGTGGTGGACGGCTACACGCTGACCTTTGCCGCCTTGCTGCTGGCGGGCGGCGCGCTGGGCGACCGCATGGGCGCGCGCCGCGCCTATATCACCGGCCTGGCCGTCTTCCTGTTCGGCTCCATCCTGTGCGCCGTGGCGCCCGGCGGCGGCGCGCTGACGGCGGCGCGATTGCTGCAAGGCGCGGGCGCCGCGCTGTTCCTGCCCAATTCCCTCAGCCTGCTGACCCACACCTTTGAAGACGACAAGGTGCGCGCGCGCATGGTGGGCACCTGGTCGGCCATGGTGGGCGCATCGTCCGCCATCGGGCCGCTGGTGGGCGGCATACTGGTGCATCAATTCGGCTGGCGCAGCGTATTTTGGGTCAACGTGCCATTGGGCCTGCTGGGCATGGCGCTGGCGTACCGGCTGATCCCCGTGGTGGCGCCGCAGCCACGGCCGCTGTCCTTCGTCAGCCACGGGCTGGGCGTGCTGGCGCTGGCCGCGCTGAGTTTCGTGCTGATCGAAGGCCCGGTGCTGGGCTGGACCTCGGCGCCGCTGCTGGCGGGCATGGCGGCCACGCTGGCCGCCGCCGCGCTGCTGGTGCGGCGCGAACGGCGCATAGAACATCCCATCCTGCCGCGCGCCTTGCTGGCCAACGGCAGCTTCGCGGCGGCCAACGCCACCGGTTTCCTGATCAATATGGCGGCCTTCGGCCAGCTGTTCCTGCTCAGCCTTTACGTGCAGGCGCGCGGCGCCGACGCGCTGCACACCGGCTACACGCTGCTGCCCATGATGGCGGCGTTCACGATAGGGAATTTCTCGTCCGGACGCATCTCGGCGCGGGTGGGCCTGCGCCTGCCGCTGCTGTGCGGGCTGGCGGTGGGGGCGGCCATGGGCGCGGTGCTGCTGGCGCTGGCCTGGTGGCTGCCGGCCATGCCGATGGCGCTGATGCTGGCCGTGATTGTGCTGATGAACGTGGCGGTCGGCGTGGCGATACCGGCCATGACGGCGACCGTGATGCAGGTGGCGGGCAAAGCCTACTCCAACAGCGCCGCCGCCGCGCTGAACGCCAACCGGCAGATAGGCGCGCTGGTCGGCGTGGCGCTGATGGGCACCGTGATCCATGCGCTGCCCGCCTGGAGCGCGCGCCTGCCGCTGGCGTTCGGCGTGGCGGCGCTGGCGTTTGCCGCCGCAGCGGCGCTGGTGCGCCGCCACGTACACCTGCGCCGCTAAGGTGCGCGAAGCAGGCTAGCCGGGAGTCAGCCCTGCCTGCTGCGCCATTCGATCATCTCGGCGATGGTCAGGATGGGCATGCCGTGCAGCTCGGCGAAGCGTTCGATGTCCGCGCCGCGCATCATGGTGCCGTCCGGGTTCATCAGCTCGCAAAGCACGGCCGACGGGTTCAGGCCCGCCATCATGGCCAGGTCCACCGAGCCTTCGGTGTGGCCTTTGCGCGCCAGCACGCCGCCCGGCGTGGCGCGCAGCGGGAACACGTGGCCGGGCCGCACCACGTCCTGCGGTTTGGCGCCCGCCGCCGTGGCAGCGCGGATGGTGGTGACGCGGTCGGCGGCGGACACGCCCGTGGTCACGCCGTGGCGCGCTTCGATCGACACCGTGAACGGTGTGCCGTAGCGGCTGCCGTTGTCCGGCGCCATGGGCGGCAGCTCCAGCTCGCGCACCTTGTCGGCGGTCAGGCACAGGCAGACGATGCCGCTGCACTCCCGTATCATCAGCGCCATGGTTTCGACGGTGAGCTTGTCGGCCGCCACGATCAGGTCCGCTTCGTTTTCGCGGTCGAAATCGTCCAGCAAAATGACAGGCACGCCCGCGCGCATGGCCGCCAGCGCGGACTGGATGCGGCCTTCGAGGTCGGGGCTGGAGAGGGTGTATCGGCTTACTTCTTGATTGACTTGCATGGGTGAAACGCTCCTCGCATAAGTTGGCGAAAAACGCATCAGGGCAAGCGACGACGCGCGGCTGCCCGTCTCGATCGCTCGATAGGGAAGCCGCGTTGCAGCGCACATCTTCTTTCATCCGGACTATGACCGTCGGCCCTGGAATTGCACCAGATCTGCTGACCTTGCGTGAGCAAGCGCTCGCGGGCTTGACCGTTGCCGGTTTTACCGCCGGTGGGGAATTTCGCCCCGCCCCGAAGACGTATTGGTTAATGCCTCTACAATGAGACGCAGCGATTGTAGCCCAATCGCGCCAACTTCGTGTATTGTGGCAACTTATTTAATATCATCCTTATAAGTATGATTATTTTGAAATTGGCCGCTGCAGCCGTCTTCCTGGGCTGCTCGCTGCCCGCGCTGGCCGCAATCGATCCTGCCGCGCCCTTGCCGATGGCGCGCGACATCAAGGTCGGCAAGCTGGCCAACGGCTTTACCTACTACATCAAACAGAACGCCAAGCCGGAGAATCGGCTGGAACTGCGCCTGGTGGTGAAAGCCGGTTCGCTGCTGGAGGACGACGACCAGCGCGGCCTGGCCCACGTGACCGAACACATGGCCTTCAACGGTTCAACGCATTTCAAGCGCCACGAACTGACCTCCTACCTGCAGTCCATCGGCGTGAAATTCGGCGCGGACCTGAACGCCTACACCGGCTTTGACGAAACGGTCTACATCCTTCCGCTGCCGCTCGGTAAAAAGGAAGACTTGGACAAGGGTTTCCAGGTGCTGGAGGACTGGGCGCACGGCCTGGCGCTCAACGACGCCGACATTGAAAGCGAGCGCGCCATCGTGCTGGAGGAGCTGCGCCTGCGCGGCGGAACCAGGAACACCAAGGACCTGTACGCCAAGCGCTTCAACAACCCGCGCTACGGCGAGCGGCTGCCCATCGGCACCGTCGAGTCGCTGCATGCCTTCGCGCCGGACGCGGTCAAGCGCTTTTACCGCGACTGGTACCGGCCGGACCTGATGGCCGTGATCGTGGTGGGCGACATCGATCCGGCCGAGGCGGAACGGCTGGTGAACAAACACTTCGGCAAGATGGCCGGGCCGGCCGTGCCGCGTCCCCGCAGCTACGCGGAGATTCCGCCCTATGCCGCCAACGACGCGCTGGTGCAGCGCTACAATGAATCTCCCAGCAACACGGTGACCATCACTTATCCGGCCGAGCCCCACCGTCCGGACAACACCATGGCCGGCTACCGCGCGCAGCTGATCGAGCGGCTGTACACGTCCATGCTGTCGCTGCGGCTGGCGGAGCTGGCGCAAAGCGCCAATCCTCCTTTCATCCAGGGCAGCAGCTCGCGCAGCACCATAGCGCCCGGCTACCGCATGTTCCAGTCGAATGCGGTGCTCGGCAAGGGCGGCGCCCAGCCGGCGGTGACGGCGCTGATACAGGAGAACGAACGCGCGCGCCGCCACGGTTTCACGGCGGCGGAACTGGAGCGCGCCCGCAAGAGTTTGATGAGCGCGGCCGAAGTGCGCTACCGCGAGCGCGACACCATCAACTCGGCCAGCGTGGCCGTCCCGTTGATACGTTCCTTCCTGCTGGGCGAAGCGCTGCCCGGGCCGGCCTACGAGTATGAATTCCTGAAAGAGCTGCTGCCCGCCGTCACGCTGGAAGAGGTGAACAGCGCAGCGGCCAAGGCGCTGCCGTCGGGCCAGCCCAAGCTGGCCGTCTACGGCGGCAGCGATCGCGGCGAGGTGCGGGCGCCGTCGCGTGACGCGCTGCTGGCGGCAGCCGCAGCGGCCGAGGCCACGCCGCTGCCGCCGCTGGTGGAGAAGGTCTACGGCGCCAGCCTGATGGACACGCTGCCCACACCGGGCAGCATCGTCAAGGAGACCGTGAACCAGGCCATGGGCATTACCGAGCTAAGCTTGAGCAATGGCGTGCGCGTGGTGCTGAAGCCGACCAGCTTCAAGACCCAGCAAGTGCTGATGGGCGGCTTCCGTCCCGGCGGCCAGTCGCTGTACGACGCCGCCGACCTGCACAGCGCGCGCCTGGCCAGCAGCATCGTCGCGCAGATGGGATTGATGGATTACGCGCCGTTGGAACTGGGCAAGGTCCTGGCGGGCAAGACCGTGCAGGCCGCCGTGAACATCGGCGAGCTGTATGAAAATGTGAGCGCCAGCGCCGGCACTGCGGAGGTGGAAACCATGCTGCAGCTGGTGCACCTGCGCTTCACCCGCCCGCGCAAGGACGAGAACCTGTTCGCCTCCTACATCGCCAAGCAGCGCGAACTGGCGACGGCCAGGGCCGCCACTTCCGATGCGGTGTTCGGCGACAAGATCACCGGCGCCATGTATAACGACCATCCGCTGCTGGCGCGCCTGATGCAGCCGGCGGACTACGACAAGCTCAAACTGGACCGCGTGGCGCAGATCTACCAGGAGCGTTTTTCCAGCGCCAAGGACTTCACCTTTGTGCTGGTGGGCAGCTTCGAGGTGGACAAGCTCAAGCCGCTGCTGGCCACCTACCTGGGCAGCCTGCCCGTGGCCGACATTCCCACCGCCTTCCGCGACCGCGGCGTGCGCCCGGCGACGGGCCTGATCAAGACCGACATCTACCGCGGCTCCGAGAAAGGAAGCCGGGTCAACCTGCGCTTCACCAGCGAGGCGCCGTACTCGGAGGACGAGGCGTTGCGGGTGCGCGCGCTGGCCGAAGTACTCAACATCAAGCTGGTCGACGTGCTGCGCGAGGAGAAGGGGCTGCTCTACGCCGGCAGCTTCACCGGCAAGATGAGCAAGCAGCCCTACGGCCAGGTGGCTTTCAGCGCCAATCTGCCGTGCGCGTCCACCAGCGTGCCCAAGGTGATTGCCGTCACCATGGACCTGCTGAAGAAGATGCAGGACCAGGGGCCCGACCCGGCCGACCTGGCCAAGGTGAAGGCCAACTGGAACCTGTCCTACCGCAGGGCCTTGCAGGACAATGCCTTCTGGCTCAATGGCCTGCAGGGCGCCTATGCCAACGGCAGCGATCCCGCCATCCTGCTGCGCGACGAGCAGCGCATCGCGGCGCTCACGCCGGAAAGCCTGCAGGAGGTAGCCAAGCGCTACATCAAATTCGACAATTACGTGCAGGCCGTCCTGCACCCGGAAACCAAGTGAAGAAAGCGGAAACCCCATGAGTGTTATGACTATGCGTGTCCTGTCCGCCGCCGTGCTGCTTAGCTGCGCGCTGGTGGCCCAGGCCGAAATCGATCTGTCGGCCCAGCTGCCGATGGCGCCGGAAGTCAAGGTTGGCAAGCTGGCCAACGGCCTGACCTACTACATCAAGAAGAACGCCAAGCCGGAGCAGAAGCTGGAGCTGCGTCTGGTGGTGAAAGCCGGTTCCATCCTGGAGGACGACGACCAGCGCGGCCTGGCGCACTTCACCGAGCACATGGCCTTCAACGGCTCCACCAATTTCAAGCGCCACGAGCTGGTCTCCTATCTGCAGTCGATAGGCGTGAAATTCGGCGCCGACCTGAACGCTTACACCAGCTTCGACGAAACCGTCTACATGCTGCCCATCCCCACCGCGAAGAAGGAGAACATCGAGACCGGCTTCAAGGTGCTGCAGGACTGGGCCGGCGGCCTGTCGCTGAACGATGCCGACATCGACAGCGAACGCGGCATCGTGCTGGAGGAAATGCGCATCGGGAAGGGCCTGGGCGACCGCATGAACAAGGCGCTCATGCCCCGGCTGTTCAACGGCTCGCGCTACGCCGAGCGGCTGCCTATCGGCCTGGAAGACACGCTGAAGAACTTCAAGCCGGAAGCCATCAAGCGCTTCTACCATGACTGGTACCGCCCGGACCTGATGGCCGTGATCGTAGTGGGCGACATCGAGCCTGCGGAAGCGGAAAAGCTGGTGCAGAGCCATTTCGGCCAGCTGAAAAATCCCGAGCAGCCGCGCCCGCGCACCTATGCGCCCATCCAGTCGCGCGCCTATTCCGAATCGCTGGTGTTCCTGGACAAGGAGTCGCCGGCCAATATGCTCTACATCCGCTACGCCATCGAACCGTACAAGGAGCACACCGACTTTGCCGGCTACCGCCGTAAGCTGGTGGAGGGCATGGTGATGGCCATGCTGGGCCAGCGCATGAACGAGCTGACGCAGCAGGCCGAACCGCCCTTTATCCAGGGCGGCGGCGCGATGGGCAAGGTGGCGCACGGCTACCAGTCCTTCAGCGCGCTGGCCGTACTGGGCAAGGGCGGCCCGCAGCCCGCCATCAGCGCGCTGGTGCAGGAGAGCGAGCGCGCGCGCCAGTTCGGCTTCACCGCGTCGGAACTGGAGCGCATCAAGAAGGGCATGCTGCGCCAGGTGGAGCGCGTGTACAACGAGCGCGACAAGTCCGAATCGGCCACCTTCGCGGCCGAGTACTCGCGCAACTTCCTGGTCAACGAATCCATGCCGGGCATCGCCAACGAATACGCCTACACCACCGAGCTGGTGCCGGGCATCACGCTGGAGGAGGTGAACGCCGCCGCGCGCAAGCTGCTGCCGGCCGACCAGCACAAGCTGGTGGTCTATATGGGCAATGAGAAGTCCGACCAGCCGGCGCCGAAAGGCGAGGAACTGCTGGCCGCCGTCAACGCGGCCGAGATGGTGGCGGTGAAGGCGCAGGCCGAGAAGGTCTACGCCACCAGCCTGATGGACAAGCCGCCCAAGGCCGGCACCATCGTCAAGGAGACCGTCAACAAGGCGCTGGGCCTGACCGAGCTCACGCTGAGCAATGGCGTGAAGGTGGTGCTCAAGCCCACCGACTTCAAGAACGACCAGGTGCTGATGGGCGCGCACCGCTTCGGCGGGCAGTCGCTGTACGATGCCAAGGACATGTTCAACGCACGCTACGCCAGCACCATCGTGGCGCAAATGGGCCTGCTCGGCTATACGCCCACCGACATGCAGAAGATCCTGGCCGGGAAGACCGCCGTCTCCGGCGCCAGCATCGCCAGCCTGTCCGAAGGCCTGCGCGGCAGCTCCGGCAGCAACGACGTGGAAACCATGCTGCAGCTGGCGCACCTGGAATTCACCCAGCCGCGCAAGGACGAGGCGCTGTACACGTCCTTTATCGGCAAGCAGCGCGAGCTGGCGCGCAACGCGCTGCTGACGCCGGAAGCGGTGTTTGCCGACACGCTGTCGGCCACGCTGTACGGCAACCACCCGCTGGCGCCGCGCGCGCCGCGCGTGGAAGACTTCGACCAGATCCAGCTGGACCGCGTGATGGAGATCTACAAGCAGCGCTTCGCCAGCGCCAAGGGCTTCACCTTCTACCTGGTTGGCAGTTTCGACGTGGCCAGGATCAAGCCGCTGATCGCCACCTACCTGGCCAGCCTGCCGGCGCCGGCCATTGTGGCCGACTACAAGGACCCGGGCATCCGTCCCGTGAAGGGCGTGGTGAAGCAGGAGGTGTACAAGGGGGCGGAGCAGAAGAGCACCGTGGCGCTGGTGTTTACCGGCGAAGCCAAGTACACCGAAGAAGCGCAGATGCAGATGCAGGCCATGCTGGAAGTGCTCAACATCAAACTGATTGAAACCCTGCGCGAGAAGATGGGCGTGATCTACGGCGGCCACATTGGCGGCGGCTTGAGCAAGCGTCCGTATGGCTCTTACCAGATCCAGACTTCGCTGCCGTGCGCGCCGCAGAACACCGGCAAGGTGATCGCCGCCACCATGGAGCTGATCCGCAAGATGCAGGACGAAGGTCCGGACCCGGCCGACCTGGCCAAGGTAAAGGAGAACTGGAACACCAGCCACCGCAAGGCGCTGCGCGAGAACGGCTACTGGCTGAGCCGCCTGCAGGGCGCGGCCGTGAACGGCACCGATCCGGCTGCGGCCATCCTGAAATACGAGCAGCGCGTGGCGGCCATCAAGCCGGCGGACCTGCAGGCTGCGGCCAAGCGCTACTTCAATATGGAGAACTACCTGCAGATGGTGCTGTACCCGGAAGCGAAGTAAGCGCGCTCCATGCTGCTACACTGTAGGCTGGCATTCAATACCGTAACAGTGAAGGTGTAACAAGCATGGCAAAGAAAAAAGAAGAGCTGGACGAAGAAACCCTGGCGCTGATTCACTGGTGCATAGAAGTGGAGGGTTTTCTGGTGCAGGGCGGCGCCACCGTGGAACAGGCGCAGGAACACATCGAAGAACAGATCGAATGGTTCACCGACCAGTTCTATGACGGCCTGACGCCGGAAGAAGCGGCCAAGGAGGCGCTGGCCTAGGCCGGATCTTCATTCCCCGCGATGGCAGCAGACGCACAGTTTGTTGCCATCCAGCCCGCCCGAGGCCGGCTGTCATCCCTGAATTTCTGCACCAGCCCCAGCTCGGCCATCAGCGCCGTGTAGAACGCGTGCGCGCGTCCGAATTCGGTCACTCCCACAAAAACATGCGACAACATAGGCACTCCTTCAGGCAAAACGTGGCGTAAGATATAACAGATAATCTGCCCACCCCAGGATGAGAGATGGCTGACACAGCAAACACGGCTGGCACTGCGGACGCGCGCTGCGTCGCTGACCTGCCCGGCCCCAAAGGCCTGCCGCTGCTGGGCAACCTGCGCCAGATCCAGCCCGGCCGCTTCCACCGCAATATGGAAGACTGGGCGCGCGAGTTCGGCCCCATCTACCGCTTCACCATGGTGCGGCGCAGCTTCGTGGTGGTGGCCGACCGTGGCCTGATCGCCGGCATCCTGCGCGACCGGCCGGACACCTTCCGCCGCTCCACGCGCACCGCGCGCATGCTGGAGGAAGCCGGCACGCGCGGCCTGTTCACCGCCGAGGGCGAGGAGTGGCGCCGCCAGCGCAAGCTGGCCATGCGCGCGCTCACGCCGGAAGTGGTGCACCGCTTCTTCCCCACGCTGGCCATGATGACCGAGCGCCTGTGCCTGCGCTGGAAGGCCGCGCTGGCCGCCGGGCGCGCGGTGGACGTGCTGCGCGACCTGAAGGCCTACACGCTGGATGTCACCATAGGCCTGGCCATGGGGCAGGACATCAACACGCTGGAGCACGAGGACAACCCGCTGCAGCGCGATATTGAATTCATCTTCAAGCGCGTGGCGCGCCGCCTGGTCACGCCGGTGGAATACTGGAAGCTGTTCAAGCTGCCGGTGGACCGCGAGGCCGATGCCGCCGCCGCGCGCATCCATACTTCCATTGAAGGCTTCATCGCGCAGACCCGCGCGCGCATGGAGGCCGATCCCGCCTTGCGCACCAAGCCTTCCAATATGCTCGAAGCGCTGGTGGCCGCGCGCGACGAGGCCGGCTCCGGCTTCACCGACAGCGCCGTGATCGGCAACGCCATCACCATGGTGTTCGCCGGCGAGGACACCACCTCCAACACGGTGGCCTGGCTGCTCAACCTGCTGCCGCAGTCGCCAGCCGCCGTGGCCCGCGCCGCAGCGGAGGCGGACAGCCTGCTGGGGCCGGACACGGTGGCGCGCGACCCGCATCTGCTCGAACGCATGGCCTACCTGGACGCCGCCACGCAGGAGGCCATGCGTTTGAAGCCGGTGGCGCCTTTCATGGCGGCCGAAAGCAATGTGGATACCTTGATTGGCGGCGTGCAGATCCCGCCCGGTACGGTGGTCTTCCTGCTGCTGCGCCAGGCGGCGGAGCGCGACGGCGGCTTTGCCGAGCCGGACATCTTCCTGCCCGAGCGCTGGCTGGCCGGCGCGGACGGCGGCGCAGATTCCGCCGCCGCCTCCGTGTCCGACCCTGCGCGCAAGATATTTCCCTTTGGCGGCGGGCCGCGCTTCTGCCCGGGCCGCTACCTGGCGATGGCCGAGATCAAAATGGCCATGTCCATGATCCTGCACAACTTCGATTTCACGCTGCGGGAAGGCGCGCCCCCAGTGGAAGAATGCTTCACCTTCACCATGACGCCGAGCGCCTTGCCCCTGCTGTTGCGCGCACGCGGCGCGTGAACGGCCGCGCCGCATTTTTTTGACAACGTAGCCAAAAAACCATGCTAGGCTTGCGGCTTCGGCAACAGCCGGCCTATAAAAACCACGACAGCAGGAGACCCCATGCTCAAGAAAATCGCCATCGCCATTACCGCCATCATCGTCATCATCCTCGGCCTGGCGCTGGCGCAGCCCAACAGCTTCACCGTTACGCGCAGCATCACCATCAAAGCCGCACCGGACAAGATCTATCCCCTGATCAGCGACTTCCACAACTGGAGCAGCTGGTCGCCGTGGGAGCACCTGGACCCGAAAATGGTGCGTACCTTCAGCGGCGCGCCTACCGGCGTGGGCGCCGTGTACGGCTGGGAAGGCAACGACCAGGTGGGCGCCGGCCGCATGGAGATCACCGGCGCCGCCGCGCCGAGCAAGATCGACATCAAGCTCGACTTCCTGAAGCCGTTCGAGTCGCACAACACCACCGTGTTCACGCTGGAACCCAAGGGCGACAGCACCGCCGTGGTGTGGACCATGTCCGGCCCCAGCGCCTTCATCACCAAGCTGATGGGCGTGTTCGTCAGCATGGACAAAATGGTCGGCCCGGACTTTGAAAAAGGCCTGGCCAGCATGAAAGCGGTGGCGGAGAAGTAAAACGCGCTTTGCCGGGCCGGGATATACTGGGCGCATCCAACGCCAGACGCGGAGGTTCGCCATGTATATCCTGAGCCGGCTTGTACGCCTGATGATAGTGGCTTGCGCCCTATGCGGCGCGGCGGCGGGCAACGCCGCCCCCGTGCGCGACGACCACCCCATAGTCGGCACCTGGCGCTTCGTGCTGCCGGACGGCTCCTGCCAGGAAATCTACCGCATGCGCGCGGACGGCACGGCGCTGATCACCAGCGCATCGGAAGTGGCCGAAACCGAATTCCTCATCGACGACCAGCCCGACAAGAACGGCTTCTACAAGACCTCCGACAAGATCGTCAAAGACAACGGCAAGAAAGATTGTTCGGGGCAAGTGGCGCAAGTAGGGCAGGCGGTGTCGAGCTTCATCCTGTTCCACCATTCCGGCAATATGTTCCTCATGTGCCTGCAGGCCAGCATGGACGCCTGCCTCGGCCCCTTCGTCCGCGTGCGCGGCGCCGAAACCTAATCGAGCGCGCGCCACGCCCCAGGATTCACCCCGGCCCACTCGCGAAACGCATGATTGAACGCGCTCTGCTCCTGATACCCGAGCAGAAACGCAATATCCACCAAGCTCAGGCCCGGCTGCCGCAAGTACTCCCTGGCCAGCGCGAAGCGCGTCTGGTCCAGCACCTGCTGGAAATTCACGCCCGCATCGCTCAGCTTGCGCTGCAAGGTGCGCGGCGACAGCCCCAGCTCCTGCGCCACCGGCGCCAGCCGCGCCTGCCCCTGCGGCAGGCCGCGCACAATCGCATCCCGCACCTGCGCCGCGATGCCCGCATCGGCCTGCGCGCGCTGCTGCAGCAACTGCTCCGCATGCTGGCGCAGCACCGGATACATGCCCACGTCCGCATTCGGCACCGGCCAGGCCAGCAGCTGCGCGTCAAAGCTGGCCACGTTGGCCGCCGCGCCGAACTGCGGCAGCGCGCCGAACACGCGCAGATACTCGCCGTGCAGCGAGGCGCCGCCGCCGTCATGCATCAGCTCCAGCCGCGCCGGCGGCAGCTGCGTCCCCGCCAGCCAGTTCCCGAACACGCGTATGCCCGCGAACACGCTGTCCGCCAGATGCCTGCTTGCGCCGGGAAAGCGGCTGTGCCAGGTGTAGCGCGCCAGGCCGCCGTCCACCTCCAGGCTGGAGCGGCCCAGGTCGTGCGCCAGCTGTTCATAGCGTATGGTCTGCTCGAAAGCATGGCCGAAATCGCGGCAGCTCAGCAGGATCAGGCCGTACACGCTGTAGGTGCCCAGCTTGACGCGCTCGCCCACGTGCAGGCCGAAATGCGCATCGTCCGCCAGCGCGGCGGCGGCGTCCAGCAGGCGCACATAGCCGGCGGCCGGGAATGACTCCGGCAGCGGCTCCAGCGCGCCCGCCGCCAAACCCGCCGCTTGCTCCAGCGCCTGCACCGCCACGCCGCGCGCCGCCGCAGCCTCCAGCAGCGGCTGCAGATAAGAGCCGGCTACGCGGCCGTGGTTGGCATAATTGAACAAGGCGTGTGTCATGAAAGCGCAATACCGGGGGCGGGTTTAGTCTTATTCTCTAGTTATCATTTGGCCAGGTGCGCCAGTATAGCAAGCGGAGAAAAAAACATGAGACGTTGGAATGGCTGGGGCGACGATGCGGTCAACTTTGCGCTGGAGGCGGACGCGCTGGCCTTCCTGGCCCAGCGCATAGGCGCGGGTAAGGGCAGGGAGGACGCCACCTTCGAGCAAGCCTGCGATGCGCTGCCCCCGCCGCGCCTGCCCCACCACAGGCTGATAGAGACCAGCGCGCCGGTCCGCCTGCGCAACGCGCTCGGGCAAAGCCTGCCGGACTGGCTGAAGCTGCGCTATGGCCGCATCGGCGCCGCACCCGACGGCGTGGCCTTTCCGGAAAGCGTGGAGGACGTGCGCGAGCTGCTGGACTACGCGCAGCGCTGCGGCGCGGCCGTGGTTCCGCACGGCGGCGGCACCAGCGTGGCCGGGCATCTCACGGCGGGCGAGGGCGCGCAGGCCACGCTGGCGGTGAACCTCACGCGCCTGTGCCGCATGGCGCACCTGGACCGCGTCTCGCAGTTGGCCACCTTCGGCGCGGGCGTGTACGGGCCGGACCTGGAAGCGCAGCTGCGCGCGCACGGCTACACGCTGGGCCACTATCCGCAGTCCTTCGAGTACTCCACGCTGGGCGGCTGGATCGTCACGCGCTCTTCGGGCCAGCAGTCGCTGCGCTACGGACGCATAGAGCAGATGTTCGCAGGCGGCACGGTGGAAACGCCGGTGGGCAGGCTGGAGATTCCCACCTTCCCCGCATCGGCGGCAGGCACGGACCTGCGCGAGATTGTGCTGGGATCGGAAGGGCGTGTCGGCATCCTGACCGAGGCGGTGGTGCGCGTATCGCCGCTGCCCGCATACGAAGCGTTCCATGCCGTGTTCTTCCCGGACTGGGTGAGCGCGGAGGCGGCGGTGCGCGAACTGGCGCAGTCCAGGCTGGGCTTGTCCATGCTGCGCCTGTCGAACGCGCTGGAGACCACCACCATGCTGGCGCTGGCCGGCCACAAGAAACTGATAGGACTGCTGGAAGGCTGGCTGTCGCTGCGCGGCTGCAAGGACGGCAAGTGCATGCTGATGCTGGGCGCCAGCGGCGCCAGGCCGCAGGCAAAGGCCGCCATAGCCGCCGCGCTGCGTCTGGCGCGCGGCCACGGCGGCGTGCATGTGGGCCGCAAGATGGGCGACAAATGGAAGCAGAACCGCTTCCGCAATGTCTACCTGCGCAACGCTGCGTGGGAGCACGGCTATGTGATCGACACGGTGGAGACGGCCGTGGACTGGCCGCTGGTGGAGAGCACCATGCGCGCGATGGAAGCGGCCGCCGCCAAGGCGCTCGCGCAGCATGGCGAGCAGGTGCACGCCTACACCCACCTGTCGCACCTGTATGCGCAGGGCGCCAGCGTGTACAGCACCTTTGTGTACCGGCTGGCGGGCGACTACGACGAAGACATGGCGCGCTGGCGCTCGCTCAAGCAGGCGGTCAGTCTGGCGATCGTGAACAGCGGCGGCACCATCAGCCACCAGCACGGCGTGGGCAGCGACCACGCGCCCTACCTGGCGGCGGAAAAAGGCGCGGCGGGCATCGCCGCCATGGAGGCGATATTCCGCCACTTCGACCCGCAGGGCATTATGAACCCCGGCAAGCTGCTGCCGGCGGCCAAGCCATGAGCGCGGGCGCGAGCGAGGCCACTCCTGCGCCGCACTGGCAGCCCGGCGGGCGCGCGGCGCTTGCCGGACTGCTTGCGCGCGACTGGGACTTGCTGATAATCGGCGGCGGCATCACCGGCGCGGGCATCCTGCTGGAAGCCTCGCGGCGCGGCCTGAAAGCGCTGCTGGTGGAGCAGCGTGACTTCGCATGGGGCACGTCTAGCCGCTCCTCCAAGCTGGTGCATGGCGGCTTGCGCTATCTGAAGGAAGGCAAGTTCTCGCTCACCCGCGAGTCCGTGCACGAGCGCGAAAGCCTGCTGCGCGAAGCGGCCGGACTGGTGGAGCCGCAGAGCTTTGCCTTTGGCGACTACCAAGGCCGCAAGCCCGGCCGCCGCGCCTTTCTCGCCGGCTTGGCCATCTACGACTACATGGCGGGCCAGCGCGCCCGCCACTACTACCCGCGCGCCGAATTCCTGGCCATGGCCCCGCACATCAGCACCGAAGGCCTGCGCGGCGGCATGTGCTACAGCGACGCCAAGACGGACGACGCCCGCCTTGTCATGCGCGTGCTGCAGGAAGCCCAGTCGCTGGGCGGAGCCGCGTTCAACTACCTGTCCGTGCAAAGCCTGCTGCGCAGCGAAGACGGCAAGGTGTGCGGCGCGCGCCTGCTCGACGCACCTGCCGGCACGGCCCATGAAGTGCGCGCGCGCGTCGTCGTCAGCGCCACCGGGGCCTGGGCCGACGCGCTGCGCGCCAGCGGCGGCAAGCGATTGCGTCCGCTGCGCGGCAGCCACCTGGTGCTGCCCGCATGGCGCCTGCCGCTGGCCCAGGCCGTCAGCCTGATGCACCCGGCCGACGGCCGCCCCGTGTTCGCCTTCCCATGGGAGAGCGTCATCCTGGCCGGCACAACGGACGTGGACCACCGCGAAGACATGAACTTCGAAGCATCGATCACGCGCGGCGAAGTGGACTACCTGATGGCCGCCTTGCGCAGCCAGTTCCCGCAACTGGACCTGCGGGAAAGCGACATCCTCGCCACCTACGCCGGCGTGCGCCCCGTGATCGACAGCGGCCAGACCGACCCGTCGAAGGAAACCCGCGAGCATGCGCTCTGGCTGGAAGACGGCCTGCTCACCGTCACCGGCGGCAAGCTCACCACTTTCCGCGTGATCGCGCTGGATGCGCTGCGCGCCGCCGCGCCCATGCTGCCCGGCTGGCATGCGGACCTGGCGCCGCAGTCCATCTTCCCGCCCACCGCCGCACTGCGTCGCGGACAAGGCCTGCCCGCAGGCCAGGCCGAACGCCTGCAAGGCCGCTACGGCGCCAGCGCGCAGGCGCTGATCGATTGCGCGCTCGAGGGCGAACTCGATCTCATTCCCGGCACCGCCAGCATCTGGGCGCAGCTGCGCTGGGCCGCGCGGCACGAAGCCGTGCAGCGCCTGGAAGACCTGCTGCTGCGCCGCCTGCGCATAGGCCTGCAGCTCAAGGGCGGCGGCGCCGCCATCCTTCCGCGCGTGCGCGCCATCTGCCAGCCGGAACTGGGCTGGGACGACGCCCGCTGGGATGCCGAACAGGCCGCCTATCTGGCATTATTGAACACTCACTACAGCTTGCCCGCATAACCATGCCCGGACCTTACATCCTCTCCATCGACAACGGCACCCAAAGCGTGCGCGCCTTGCTGTTCGACCTGGCGGGCAACCTCGCCGCCAAGACCCAGGTCCACCTCCAGCCCTATTACTCCGACCATCCCGGCTGGGCCGAGCACAAGGCGGAAGGCTATTGGAACGCGGTCTGCATCGCCTGCCAGCGGCTGTGGGAAGACTCGGGCATCAGCCGAGAGGACGTGAAAGGCGTGGCCGTCACCACGCAGCGCGGCACCGTCATCAATGTGGACAAGGACGGCAAGCCGCTGCGGCCCGCCATCACTTGGCTGGACCAGCGCCGCACCAGCACCGTGCCGCCCATCGGCCCCTTGTGGAAGGCCGCCTTCAAGCTGGCGCGCGTGGAAGGCACCATCAACTACTTCCGCCGCGAGGCCGAGGTGAACTGGATCGCCGCGCACCAGCCGGACATCTGGGCCCGGACGCACAAGGTGCTGCTGCTGTCGGGCTATTTGAACCATCGCCTGTGCGGCAGCTATGTGGATTCGACCGGCTCGCAGGTGGCCTACCTGCCGTTCGACTACAAGAATCACCGCTGGGCCGGCGCGCGCGACTGGAAATGGCAGGCGCTGGCGGTGCGGCCGGAGATGCTGCCGGAACTGGTGCAGCCCGGCACGGTGATCGGCGCCATCACGGCCGAAGCGGCGCAGGCTACCGGCATCCCGCAAGGCACGCCGCTGGTGGCCGCCGCCGCCGACAAGGCCTGCGAAGTGATAGGGGCGGGCTGCCTGGAGCCGCACATCGGCTGCCTCAGTTTCGGCACCACGGCCACCATCAACACCACCAACACCAGGTACATCGAAGTCACACCCTTCATCCCGCCATATCCCTCGGCGGTGCCGGGCGCCTACAGCACCGAGGTGCAGATCTTCCGCGGCTACTGGATGGTGAACTGGTTCAAGGAGCAGTTCGGCCACCTGGAGCAGGCCACCGCCACCGAGAAGGGCACCTCGCCCGAAGCCCAGTTCGACAAGCTGGTGAACGCCGTGCCGCCCGGCTCCATGGGCCTGATGCTGCAACCCTACTGGAGTCCCGGCATCAAGGTGCCCGGTCCGGAAGCGAAGGGCGCGATGATAGGTTTTGGCGACGTCCACACGCGTGCTCATATGTACCGGGCCATACTGGAAGGCCTGGCCTACGCGCTGCGCGAAGGCACGGAGCGGATACAGAAGCGCAGCGGCGTGCGGGTGACGGAGCTGCGCATCGCCGGCGGGGGCTCGCAAAGCGACGCCGCCATGCAGCTTTCGGCCGACATCTTCGGCCTGCCCGCCGCGCGCGCCCACCTGTACGAAACCTCCGGCCTGGGCGCGGCCATCTGCGCGGCGGCGGGCCTGGGGCTGCATGCGGACTTCGCCGCCGCCATCCAGGCCATGACGCGGCCCAGCCGCGTGTTCCAGCCGTCGGAAGCCAGCCGCAAGACCTACGAGCAGCTCTACCAGCGCGTCTACCTGAAAATGTACAAGCGTTTGCAGCCCATGTACGCGGAAATCGCCGACATTACCGGCTACCCCGAAGCGCTGTAGCGCCTGTGAATAACTCCCGCTGCTGAAAAAATGTGCGGGATAACTTTTTTCTTTCTAAACAGCCACTTAGGTGGCGGCGGTCCGGCTTGTTAACATGCTTATCCACAGAATCTGTTAACAAAGTCGGGCTTGCTTAAGCGGCATCGCGCAGCGCCGTCCCGGACAGCAGCTCTATGCTGCGGTAGCCGATGTGGATGGCGCCCAGCGCCTCCAGCTGCTTCAGCTCCTTGGACAAGGTCTGGCGCGAAATGCCCAGCATCATGGCCAGCGCCTCCTGCGACACCGGAATGCGCGGCCGCACCGCGCTCGACATGGCCGCGTCGCCGCGCGCCAGCAGCAGCAAGCGGCGCACCACGCGGGCGCGGGTGCTGCGCAGCGTGGCGTCCTCCATCATGCTGTACATCATGCGCAGCCGGGTCGCCAGCAGCGAAGCCACGGCGCGCGCGAACACCGGGCGCTCCATCAGCGCGTGGAAAGCCTCGTGCGGCAGCACCAGCAGCTCGCAGGCGCCGATGGCCGTGGCGTCGTGCGTGCGCGGCAGGCTGTCGATCAGCGAAATCTCGCCGAACCACGTGCCCGGCTCGATCACGCCCAGGATGGCCTCGCGCCCGTCCTCGCGCAGCGTGGACACCTTCAGCGAGCCGCGCAGCACCGCGTACAGGCCGCCGGGCGCGTCGCCCTGGCGGAACAGCATCTCGCCGCGCCGCAGCCTGACCGGCTCCGCGCCGTCCAGCATGGCGGCGCGCACATCGGCGGGCAGGGCGGCGTACCAGGGATTGGCGAGCAGGATGGCGTAAGGCATGCGGCAATTGTAAGGAAATTGACAGTCTCAAGTCCAGCGCGCCGCGATACTAGACCAAAACAACCCAGGAGACTCCCATGAACATCCCGTCCGTACAACACCTCGTCAGCCCCGAAGAATGGCAGTTGCGGGTCGACCTCGCCGCCTGCTACCGGCTGGTGGCCCTGCATGGCTGGAGCGATTTGGTGTTCACCCACATCAGCGCCCGCATCCCCGGTCCCGAGCACCATTTCCTGATCAACCCCTACGGGCTGATGTTCGACGAGATCACCGCCTCCTCGCTGGTGAAGGTGGACCAGGACTGCAACAAGCTGATCGACAGCGCCTTCCCGGTCAACCCGGCCGGCTTCGTCATCCACAGCGCGGTGCACGCCGCGCGCGCCGACGCGCAATGCGTGATCCACACCCACACCCGGGCCGGCGTGGCGGTCAGCGCGCAGAAATGCGGCGTGCTGCCGATCTCGCAGCAATCGACCTTCGTGCTGGCCTCGCTGGCCTACCACGACTACGAAGGCGTGGCCTTCCGCGACGAAGAAAAGCCGCGCCTGCAGGACGACCTGGGCCGCGCCAACTTCCTCATGCTGCGCAACCACGGCCTGCTCACCTGCGGCGGCAGCATCGCCGACGCTTTCCTCGCCATGTACATCTTCGAATCCACCTGCCAGATCCAGCTGGCGGCGCAGGCGGGCGGCGAGCTGGTGCACGTGCATCCGCAAATTGTGCAAGGCGTGGCCGAAGCCATGCGCGTGCAGACGAGCGGCCTGGGCGGCGCCTTCGCCTGGCCCGCGCTGATACGCAAGCTCGACAAGCTCGACCCCAGCTACCGCACCTAAGCCTCCCATCAAGCGCTCGCCAGCCGGGGTCCACCAGCCGGGGTCGCCAGCCGGGGTCAGTTCTGTCATCTCACCATGAGCTCGGCTGTCACGTACCGTTATAGATGAGGCCGTGACGCGATGACAGAACTGACCCCGGGGTGGGGACGCTAGAGGGCGGCGGTTTTCAGGGCTTCGCTGGCGGCGGCGGGGCTGGCGCTGAGGCTGGACTGGACCTGGTTGCGGCCGCTTTCCTTGGCGATGTACATGGCGCGGTCGGCGGCGACGAACAGGGCTTCGGTGTTTTCCATCTGGTGCGGGTAGATGGTGGCGACGCCGACGCTGAGCGTGATCCACGGCGAGGTGATCGAGCGCGGGTGCGGCAGCTGCAGCGCTTCGACGTGGCAGCGTATCGATTCGGCCAGCGCCAGCGCGGAGTCGGCGTCGGTCTCGGCAAACAGCAGCACGAATTCTTCGCCGCCGTAGCGCGCCGCCAGGTCGGTGGCGCGCAGGGCGTGCGCGTTGATCGCTTGCGCCACCTGCTGCAGACAGACGTCGCCGGCCGCGTGGCCCAGGCTGTCGTTGTAGAGCTTGAAATGGTCCACGTCCAGCACCACCAGCGACAGCGGCGAGCCGCTGCGCATGGCGCGCTGCCATTCTTTTTCCAGGAAGCCGTCGAAGTGGCGCCGGTTGGCGATCTTGGTCAGCGGGTCCACCATCGCGGCGCGCTGCAGCGCGTCTTCCGACATCTTGTGGTGCGTGATGTCGTGCAGCAGGCCGATGAACAGCGGCTGGCGCATGAACATCGGCGTCAGCGTCAGGTCCATGCACACCGAGGTGCCGAACTTGTGCCGGATGATGACTTCGCGCGTGCCGTGGCTGTGCGCCGTCTCCGGGTTGGCGGCGTAGCGCCCGAAGTAGTCCAGGTATTCCTGCGCCACCAGCGGGTTGAGCAGGTCGAAGATGGTCTTGCTGGCCAGCTCGTTGGGCGCGTAGCCCAGGTACTGGTCGCAGGCCGGATTGGTAAACTGGATGCGGCCGTCCGGCTCGATGATCAGCAGGCCTTCGGCCATGGAGTTGACGATGGTGCGCAGCCGCTCGGCCTGCTCCTGCTGCGTTTCGCTGTTCATGCGGATTTGCAGCTGGGTGCGCACGCGCGCGCACACTTCGGCCATGCGCAGCGGTTTGCCGATGTAGTCCACGCCGCCGGTGTCGAAGCCGGCCACCACGTCTTCCGCCTCGTTCTTGGCGCTCATGAAGATGATGGGGATGCGCGCGGTGAGGGGATTGGCTTTCAGCTGGCGGCACGTTTCCAGCCCGTCGATGCCGGGCATGACCACGTCCAGCAGGATCAGGTCGGGATGCACGCGCCGGGCGATCTGCACCGCCCGCTCGCCGGAGGTGGCGACGAAGGTCTGGTAGCCCTGCTCAACCATCATTTTGCGTAATACGCTCAGATTGGCCGGTGCGTCGTCGACGATCAGGATCGCTGCGTCGCGACGAGGGGAGTAACTGGAACCGCCGTTGGTCATTACTTATCGCCTGGTCGAGGGTAACTATCTGTCTAAATCATACCGCTTTGCCAATTCAAATTGTAAAAAAACATGAGTCGTTCAGGCGGAAAAGAGTACGAACGTCCCTTATTTTCCAGAATGTTGCTATTGCTGCCACGAAACTAAGTAACTTTTGGTATTTAAGATGTTGCGCAAGGCGGTCCATGTTGTTATGGGGCAACAGAGGGCGGGGAGGGAAGCGTGGGCGGCGGATGCGCCCACGCGGTGCTGCGGAATGACTACGGAATGACTGCGGAATTACAGGCGTTCGGCGATCAGCTTGCCCAGGATGGCAACGCCGGCGCGGATGCGTTCCGGCGGCACGGTCACGAAGGACAGGCGCAGCGTGTTGGTCTCCGGCTCGTTGGCGTAGAACGGCGCGCCGGGCACGAAAGCGACTTTTTGCTTGATGGCTTCGTCCAGCAGTTCCATGGCGTTGATCTGCTTGGGCAGCTTGACCCAGATGAACATGCCGCCTTCCGGCTTGGTCCAGGTGGCGCTGGCCGGGAAGTGTTCGGCCATTGCGTCCAGCATGCACTGGCACTGGTCGCCGTACAGGGTACGGATGGTGGGGATGTGCTGGTCCAGGAAGCCGTCCTTGATCACTTCGTGCACCACCATCTGCGTCAGCTGCGAGGTGTGCAGGTCGGCGGCCTGCTTGGCCAGTTCCAGGCGGCGCACCAGCGCCAGCGGGGCGACTACGTAGCCCAGGCGGATGCCGGGGGTCAGCACCTTGGAGAAGGAGCCCATGTAGATCACGCCGTCCGGGTTCATGGCCACCATCTTCGGCGCCGGCTCGCCCTTGTAGCTCAGCGAGCCGTAGGGGTCGTCTTCCACCAGCGGCACGCCCAGGCGGGCGCAGGTTTCCACCAGTTCCTGGCGGCGCGCGATGGACAGGCTGCGGCCGGTCGGGTTCTGGAAGTTGGGCAGCGCGTACAGCAGGCGCGCGCCGGCGGCCACGTCGTTCAGCGACGACGGCACTAGGCCGTCCTCGTCGGTGGCGACCGAGACGAAGTTCGGACGGTAGACCGAGAACGCCTGCAGCGCGCCCAGGTAGGACGGGGTCTCCACCAGCACTTTGCTGCCTTCGTCGATCAGCACTTTGCCCAGCAGGTCCAGCGCCTGCTGCGAGCCGGAGGTCATCAGCACTTGTTCCGGCACGATCTTGGCGCCGTTGGCCGACAGCGAATCGGCGATCCACTGGCGCAGCGGCAGGTAGCCGTCGGTCGGGCCGTATTGCAGGGCCACTTTACCGTTGTCGCGCAGGACCTTGTCGAAAGCCGCCTGCATGCGTTCCACCGGGAAGGTGGCGGGCGAAGGCAGGCCGCCGGCGAAGGAGATGATCTCGGGCTGCTGGGTCACCTTCAGGATTTCGCGGATGAAGGAGCTTTGCATCTGGCTGGCGCGCTCGGCGAACTGCCACGGGAAGGGATGGGGGTTTTCGATTTTCATACGATTGCTCTCAGAGGAAGTCGGCGGACGGGGTCCGGCCGATGAACAAGCGCGCTTGTGGCGGCCGTGAAAGAGCGGCGCCGGGTGGGCGCCGCCCGTATCTGTCTATTAGGCGATCTCGGCGATCAGTTCAATTTCAACGCACGAGCCGCGCGGAATCTGCGCCACGCCGAAGGCGGAGCGCGCATGCTTGCCGGCGTCGCCGAACACTTCACCCAGCAGCTCGGAGGCGCCGTTGGTGACCAGGTGCTGTTCGGTGAAGTCGGGGGTGGAGTTCACCAGGCTCATCAGTTTAACGATGCGCTTGACGCGGCCCAGGTCGCCGCCGCAGGCCGCTTGCAGCGTGCCCATCAGGTCGATGGCGATGGAGCGGGCCGCTTGCTGGCCTTCCTCGGTGGTGATGTTCTTGCCCAGCTGGCCTACCCATGGGTTGCCGTCGGCTTTTTTGGCGATATGGCCGGAGATGAATACCAGGTTGCCGGTTTGCACGTACATAACGTAGGCCGCGACAGGAGCTGCCGGCGGGGCCAGGGTGATATCGAGCGATTTGAGTTTTTCGTAGACGGACATGTTTGGTATTCCAGAAAAAGGTTGCAAGAGTGATGCGGTGAGACCGTTATTGTACGTCTTTCTCGCTGCTGATCTGCATTTTGCGGCCCATAGCAACGACGGAAATAACGGCCAAAGCGAACAGAATATTGCTCAATTCTATAGTTTCGCCCAAAACCAGCGCCGCGCCGACGATGGACAGGAAGGGCTGCACCAGCTGCACCTGCCCCACGCGGGCCACGCCGCCCAGCGCCATGCCGCGGTACCAGAAGAAGAATCCGATGAACATGGAGAACACGGAAACGTAGGCGAAGCCGCCCCAGGCGCGGGCGCCGGCATGCAGCATGGCGTCCCAGCCGTCCCGGCACTGCCACAGCACCACCGGCAGCACCAGCGGCGCCGACAGCAGCAGCGCCCAGCTGATCACCTGCTGGCCGCCCAGGGACTTGGACAGCTGGCCGCCCTCGGCGTAGCCCATGGCCGCCAGCAGCACGGCGGCGAACACGGCCAGGTCGGCCGCGTGCAGGCTGCCGCCGCTCTGGTACAGCGCGAAGCCCGCCACCAGCGAGGAGCCGAGCACGGCCATGAGCCAGAAGCCGAGCGAGGGTTTCTCGTAGCCGCGCAGCGCGGAGAACATGGCCGTGGCCAGCGGCAGCACGCCCACCAGCACCGCGCCGTGCGAGGCGGGCAGGGTGCGCATGGCGATCGAAGTCAGCCACGGAAAACCGATCACGCAGCCCAGCGCCACCAGGGCCAGCTGCGGCAGCGCGGCGCGCGGCGGCAGCGGCGCGCGCTTCCACAGCAGCCACAGCCCGGCCAGCAGCGCGGCCACCAGCGCCCGCCCCAGCGCCACGAAGGACGGCTCGAAGGCCGCCACCGCCATGCGGGTGAAGGGCAGCGTCAGGCTGAAGATGGCCACCCCGGCCAGGCCGAGCAGCATGCCCTGGGTTTCGTCGGACAGGCGCGGGACGGTGGCGGTCTGCGTGGTCATGGTTCGCTTTCAAAATGGGATGGGTGTATCCTATGTGAGAACACCAATACAGTGCCAATACACTTTCCCACATAATTTACATACTGTGATGGCGATATGACCAATACAACGCAGCAGGACGCGCCCGTCCGCGCCAAGCCGGCGCCGCCGTCAGTGCCGCTGCTGGCGCCACTGTCGCGCGAGTCCGGCGAGTCGCTGATCGACCAGATCGTGCGCTCGGTGGCGGCCCGCATCGACGACAAGCTGCTGCGCAGCGGCGCCCGCATGCCCTCCATCCGCCAGTTCGCCAGCGCGCACGGCGTGAGCCCGTTCACGGTGGTGGCGGGCTACGACAAGCTGGTGGCGCGCGGCTACCTGGAGTCGCGCCGCGGCGCCGGCTTCTATGTGCGCGAACGCTCGCCCATGAACGCGGGCGAGCGTTCCTCCCCTGCCGGCGCGGAGCTGGCCACGCTGTCGTCCCCGGCGGACGGCGACGCCAGCCAGCTGGACGTGGTCTGGCTGGTGCGCAATATGTTCCGCCAGGTGCCGCACCAGCAGATGCCGGGCGCGGGCGTGCTGCCGTCCGAGTGGCTGGACGGCGCCAGCATCGCCAACGCGCTGCGCGCCATCAGCCGCCAGAACCCGGCGCAGCTGGTCAACTACGGCGTGCCGCAGGGCTTTCTGCCGCTGCGCCAGCAGCTGCAGCACAAGCTGGGCGAGCTGGAGATCGCCGCCGCCCCGGAGCAGATCGTCACCACGGCGGGCGTGACGCAGGCGCTGGACCTGGTGGCGCGCGAGTTCACGCTGCCCGGCGACACCATCTTTGTCGACGACCCGGCCTGGTTCCTGATGTTCGGCTCCTTTGCCGCGCTGGGCGCCAAGGTGGTGGGCATCCCGCGCCTGGCGGACGGGCCGGACCTGGCCCAGCTGGCGCAGCTGGCCGCGCTGCACAAGCCGCGCCTGTACGTCATCAACTCGGTGCTGCACAACCCCAGCTCCACCTCGCTGTCCGCCGCCAAGGCTTTCCAGGTGCTGCGCCTGGCCGAGGAGCACGGCTTCACCGTGGTGGAGGACGACATCTATTGCGACCTGCACCCCGGCAGCGCGGTGCAGCCGGCCACGCGCCTGGCCGCGCTGGACCAGCTCAACCGCGTGATCTACCTGGGCGGCTTTTCCAAGACCATGGCGGCCAACCTGCGCGTGGGCTTTATCGCCACCAAGCCGGAATGGGCGCAGCGCCTGGCCGACCGCAAGATGCTGTCCACGCTCACCACCGGCGAAATCGGCGAGCGCGTGGTGTACAAAATCCTGTCCGAAGGCCTGTACCGCAAGCACGTGGACCGCATCCGCGCGCGGCTGGACGCGCTGCGCGGGCGCACCTACCGGCAGATGGAGCGCGTGGGCCTGAAGGTGGATGTGGCGGCGCCGGCCGGCATGTTCGTGTGGGCCGACGCGGGCCGCGACACCAACGTGCTGACCGCCCACGCCATGGCGGAAAACCTGCTGCTGGCGCCCGGCAGCCTGTTCTCGCCCAGCCAGCTGCCGTCCACCCGCATGCGGCTGAACCTGGCCGCCATGCAGGACCCGGCCGTATGGCGCTTCCTCGAACGCGAGCTGAAAGGGTAAAATTGCTGTCTTGTCATTGCCGGAACGGCGCGCAACCGTGCCCCAAGCAGCTGAATGGATCCTAAAACCGTATATCTGATTGCAGCGCTGATGATGCTGGCGAACGGCGGCGTGCTGGGCCTGATGCATGGCGACCTGCCGCATTCGCTGCGTCCCAGCGCCGTCAGCTGGCGCGTTTCCACCCTGGTGCACGCCTGCGGATGCCTGTTGTTCCTGGTGCATGACCTGGCGCCGCGCGGACTGATCCTGCCGCTGGGGAATGGCCTGTTTGTGCTGGGCTTTACCGGCTACTGGCGCGCGCTGCGCCAGTTCTACGGCGTCCCGGACAGCCGCTGGATCTGGCTGCCCGCCATAGCCGGCGGCGCCGGCGTGTTCTGGTACAGCGCGGTGCAGCCGGACCTGGCCGCCCGTATCGCCGTGCTGTCGCTGACCTGGCTGGTCATCCTGGGGGCCTGCGTGCGGCATTTGCAGGCGCAGAAGCGGCGCGCCCGCGCCAGCAGCCGCCGCGTGATGAGCGGTCTGTTCATCGGCGTGATCGTGTTCATGCTGCTGCGCATGGCTTACTTCCTCATCGCCGGCGTGCCGCCCGGCTACCGGGTGTCCGACGGCGCCTACTGGATCAATATCGCCGCGCCGCTGGTGGTGGCCACCATACCGGTGATCGGCACCACAGCCTTCCTGCTGATGTGCTCCGAGCGCATCCGCCGCCAGTGGGAGCGCGCCGCCTCCACCGACTACCTGACCGGGCTGGCGAACCGCCGCACCCTGGCCGACACCGGCGCGCGCCGTTTCGAGGCCGCCGGGCCGGGCATGGGCGTGGCCCTGATCGACATCGACCATTTCAAGCAGATCAACGACCGCCATGGCCACGCCATTGGCGACGTGGCGCTCAAGCAGGTGGCCGAGCGGCTCGAGTCGGCCTGCCGCGAGACCGAGCTGCCGGCGCGCCAGGGCGGCGAGGAGTTCGTGGTGCTGTTCGAGGCGGTGGACGGCGCCGGCGCGCGCGCCGCCGGCGAACGCCTGCGCCATGCCGTGGCCGCGCAGCCCTTCATGGCGGGGGAACTGAAGCTGGCCATTACCGTGTCCATCGGCGTGGCCGTGCGCGCGCCGTGCGACGCTGCCTTCGACGACCTGCTGCGCCGCGCCGACGCGGCGCTCTACGCCGCCAAGGCGGCCGGCCGCAACCGGGTAGAATGCGCTGCTCTTGAAATTGCGGGCGATATCCCCAATTACGGGGAACCTTTGCAACACCCCACACCCTGATTAATCGAAGACTATTGAGGTAAAAATGGCTGACACCGAAAAGCAAACACTGGGTTTTCAAGCGGAAGTAAAACAGCTGCTGCAGCTGATGATCCACTCCCTGTACTCGAACAAGGAGATCTTCCTGCGCGAACTGATCTCGAACGCGTCCGACGCGTCCGACAAGCTGCGTTTTGAGGCGATCAACAACGACGCCCTGTACGGCAACGATCACGAACTGAAAATCAAGGTCAGCTTCGACAAGGCAGCGCGCACCATCACCATTTCGGACAACGGCATCGGCATGAGCCGCGACGAAGCCATTTCGCACCTGGGCACCATCGCCAAGTCCGGCACCAAGGAATTCTTCGGCAAGCTGTCCGGCGACCAGCAGGCCGACGCGGCCCTGATCGGCCAGTTCGGCGTGGGCTTCTACTCCGGCTTCATCGTGGCCGACAAGATCACCGTTGAAACCCGCCGCGCGGGCCTGGACGCGGCGCACGGCGTGCGCTGGGAATCGGCCGGCGAAGGCGACTACTCCATCGAGCAGATCGAGAAAGCCTCGCGCGGCACCGACATCATCCTGCACCTGCGCGAAGGCGAGGACGAGCTGCTGTCGTCGTGGAAGATCAAATCCATCATCCGCAAATACTCGGACCACATCTCCCTGCCCATCGTCATGGCCAAGGAAGAATGGGACGAGGAGAAGAAGGAAACCGTCGTCAAGGACGAACTGGAAACCGTGAACCAGGCCAGCGCGCTGTGGGCGCGTGCCAAGTCCGACATCACGCCGGAGCAGTACGAAGAATTCTACAAGCACGTGTCGCACGACTTCGCCGCGCCGCTGACCCACACGCACAACCGCGTGGAAGGCCGCAGCGAATACACGCAGCTGCTGTACATCCCGGCCAAGGCTCCGTTCGACCTGTGGGACCGCAACAAGCGCGGCGGCATCAAGCTGTACGTCAAGCGCGTGTTCATCATGGACGACGCCGAACAGCTGATGCCGACCTATCTGCGCTTCGTCAAAGGCGTGATCGACTCGGCCGATCTGCCGCTGAACGTGTCGCGTGAAATCCTGCAGGAATCGCGCGACGTGAAAGTGATACGCGACGGCTCCACCAAGCGCGTGATCGGCATGCTGGAAGAACTGGCCAACGCCGACGAGCAGGAAAAGAAAGACAAGTACGCCACCTTCTGGACCGAATTCGGCCAGGTGCTGAAAGAAGGCGTGGGCGAGGACGCGGCCAACAAGGACCGCCTGGCCAAGCTGCTGCGCTTCGCCTCCACCAACGCCGACAGCGACGAGCAGACCGTATCGCTGGCCGACTACGTGGCGCGCATGAAGGAAGGCCAGGACAAGATCTACTACGCCACGGCCGACAGCTACAAGGCCGCCAAGAACAGCCCGCACCTGGAAATCTTCCGCAAGAAGGGCGTGGAAGTGCTGCTGATGACGGACCGCGTGGACGAGTGGATGCTGTCCTTCCTGACCGAGTTCGAAGGCAAGGAGCTGGTGTCGGTGGCCAAGGGCGGCCTGGACCTGGGTTCGCTGGAAGACGAAGCCGAGAAGAAGGAGCACGAGGAAACCGAAACCTCGTACAAGGAGCTGACCGAGAAGATGAAGGCCGCGCTGGCCGACAAGGCCAAGGAAGTGCGCGTGACGTTCCGCCTGACCGATTCGCCGGCCTGCCTGGTGGCGGACGAGCACGAGCTGTCCGGCAACCTGCTGCGCATGCTGAAGGCGGCGGGCCAGGCTGCGCCCGAGTCGAAGCCGATTCTGGAGATCAACCCGAACCATCCGCTGGTGACGCGCCTGAAGTACGAAAACGCGGACAGCACCCAGTTCGCGGACTGGTCGCACATCCTGTTCGACCAGGCGCTGCTGGCCGAAGGCGGTGCGCTGGCCGACCCGGCGGCCTTCGTCAAGCGCCTGAACGAAATGCTGCTGAGCGGCGCGGCCAAGTAATCCGCCCCGCCTGAAGCAAAGCCGGCCACCCGCAAGGGGGCCGGCTTTTTTACTGCCTTTACGGACCTCAGCGAAGGTTAGCGGTACTATCCGTCTTTTGTCCTACTACTTGCTTTAGTGATCGTGCATCCAGCAGCGCGTCGCCCCATATTTCCAACTGTTCCATGCTGGCCTTGGCCAGCTTTTTCTGCACAGTTTGTGGCAGCGGTCCGAAGCGCCGCGTCAGCTGCCGTTCCAGCATCGCGACCGCGCCTTGCTGGCGGCCTCTATCGAGGAATGACTGTTCCAATGGGCTAATCCATTCCATTTTTTGCTCCTTTTCCAGCGCGAGGAGGGCTTGCCAGTAGCGCTGCTGATACGGCTCGGGCAAGGCCATCATCCAGTTGATCACGTTGAATAAATCGATTATCCGCTTCTTGTTCCAGCCATGTTGGTACAGTAGCCTGGTTAGCTGCCACTTTGCCGCGTACAGCAGGTCCGGATCATGGCGAGCCTGCCGCGTGCGCAAATGGGCCAGCGTGACCCAAGCGAATGGGTTGTGCGATGCCAGCAAATTATCGGTCCGGGCGGCAAAGTCCAGCAGCTTGGCGGTGGTGAACGACATCCCCATGACTGTGCCCAGCAACTGGTTATGGAAAGCGTGCGGGCGCCAGCCGGGATCGTCGTCAGCCAACAGTACCAGACTGGCCACCGGACGGTCATGCTGTTTGAATATGCGGTAGTTGTAGTCAAGTATGCGCCGTGCCAGAAAGGAATCGCGCTGGGCTTGCACTTCGATGTGCACGAGCACCCAGTGGGTGCCGCCTTCGCGCAGAGAGACCTCAACCAGTTTGTCGGCGACCCTGCCGTCCGGAGTATCGCTGAAATCAATGCCGGCTAGTTCCTTGTCGCGGAAGCGCGGCGGTTTTGACCAGTCTATTTGGCCATGCAATTTGACGAAGAAGAACTTCATGAATGCCGGAAATGCATGGGTCAAAGCGGTTTTCCAGGGTAAGTCATAACTGGCGGGCGGTGTCGTGTTTGGCATTCGCCCAGTCTACGGCCATGCCTTGCCCCGGCGTTTTGACGAAAGGCAAGGCATAGTGAAACTCCCCCAGCTGTCGGGTCATGTAGGGCGGGTTAGCAGGCAGGCGTAACCCGCCGGCGCAGTCCCAGCACCGCCGGTATCCCCAGCAGCAGCATGGCCCACGTGCCCGGCTCAGGCACCGGCGCCAGGAAGGCGCGGATTTCGCCGGCCGAATACAGATTGCTGTGGATGTTGAGGTAGGCCGATCCACTGGCCAGTCCCGCGCCGAACGCGGCCTCGGCGCCCGCCGTGGTGCCGCCGTTATTGGCCAGGAAGCCCGGGCTCCAGCTGGACGCCAGCGTGGTGTCGTAGCTCATCGAATAGTTGCCGCTGCTGACGCCCAGCGGGAAGCCGTTGAAGGTGGGCGTTTCCGTCGCCACGCCGGCATTGCCGCTGCCCGGTACCATGGTGCAGCAGTGGATGTGGGCGGCGGTGGTGGTGCCGAGCAGGCCGCTGAAGTTCATGTTCACCGTCAGCGTGTGCGCCGCGATGTCGAAGACGACTAGCGTGGAACCGGTCGCCGGCGACGGCACGGAGGGCGATTCGGCCGCGCCGCTCAGTGTGCCGCCGTAAGTGACAGGCGCCGCACTGGCGGCCGCAGCCGCCAGGGTCAAGGTGCAGATTGCCAGCTTGATTATTGTTTTCATCGCGCTACCTTTCGTTGAGAGTGGAGTAAACCAGCTTCTTAACTATAGGCCGCGATCAAAATAATGCAAAGATTGCAATATTCCAATGCTTGAAGGATATAACTCTACCGTTGCGTCTGCGCGCACAGCTCCAGCAGCAGGGCTTCGCCTTCCGGCCACGGGCCGTAGCCCGCGTCGCCGTTGATGTGGCCGGCAGGGCCGATGGAGACAAAGCGGCTGCCCCAGGCCTCGGCAAACTGGCGCGCGCGGGCGTCGCTCACGTACACGTCGTCGCTGCTGGAGACCACGATGCTGGGGAAGGGCAGGGGCGCCAGCTGCATGGGCTGGAAGCCGGTGGTGCAATCGGGGTAGGAGGGCGCGTCGGTATCGCTGGGGGCGACCAGGAAGGCGCCGGCGATCTGGTGCTTCGAGCCGGAAGCGGCCCAGCGCGTGACCAGCGAGCAGGACAGGCTGTGCGCCGCCAGCACCGGCGGCCGCTCGCACAGCGCGATGGCCGCGTCCAGTTCCGCCACCCACTCATCCCGGTCCGGCGTCTCGTAGTCGCGGTGCGGCACGCGCTGCCAGCCATGCCTGGCTTCCCAATGTGTCTGCCAGTGCTGCGGCCCTGAGTTCCAGAGGCCGGCCAGGGTGAGTACTGCGAAATCCATGACATCTCCATGCAAAAGTTGGCAATTACGCCAGTATTGCATGGAATGCGGAATTACAGGGCGGTACGCAGCGAGAACAGTTCGGGGAACAGCACCACGTCCAGCATCTTGCGCAGGTAGCTTACGCCGGCGGTGCCGCCGGTGCCGGTCTTGAAGCCGATGATGCGCTCGACCGTGGTGACGTGGCGGAAGCGCCAGAAGCGGAACGCGGTCTCCAGGTCCACCAGCTTTTCGGCCAGCTCGTACAGCGCCCAGTATTTGGCCGGGTCGCGGTAGACCGCCAGCCAGGCTTCCTTGACCGACTCGTCGGCTTCGGTGGGCAGGCTGGGGTCGCGCGCCAGGCGCTCGGGGGCGATGTGCAGGCCGTTGCGGGCCAGCAGCTGGATGGCGTGGTCGTACACGGACGGCGCGCGCAGCGCCTGCTCCAGCACCGCGTGGTTCTCCGGCGCGGTGGTGTGCACGCTGAGCAGGGCGGCGTTCTTGTTGCCCAGGATGAACTCGATCTCGCGGTACTGGAAGGACTGGAAGCCGGACGAGGCGCCCAGATACGGGCGGATGGCCGTGTATTCGGGCGGCGTCATGGTGGCCAGCACGTCCCAGGCGTGCACCAGCTGGTCCATGATGCGGGCCACGCGCGCCAGCATCTTGAACGCGGGCGACAGCTCGCCGGCCTGCAGATTGGCGCAGACGGCGTGCATTTCGTGCAGCATCAGCTTCATCCACAGTTCGCTGGTCTGGTGCTGCACGATGAACAGCATTTCATTGTGCTCGGGCGAGAGCGGGTGCTGGGCCGTGAGGATGCGGTCCAGGCCCAGGTAGTCGCCGTAGCTCATGGACTTGCTGAAGTCCATCTGGGCGCCGTGCCACTGCGGGTCGGTGGCTGGCGCTGCTGCGTGCATGGGGCAGCCGCTGGGAATGTCTTTGTTGTCGCTCATGGCTGCTTTCTCAGGTCACCGCGCCGCGTTCGGCGGCGACGTCGTAGTCTTTATTGTCCAGTATCTGCTTCAGGATCTCGACCGCGTCCCACACGTCGGCGTAGCCGGTGTACAGCGGCGTGAAGCCGAAGCGCATGATTTCGGGCTCGCGGTAGTCGCCGATCACGCCGCGCGCGATTAGGGCGCTCATGACGGCGTAGCCGTGCGGATGCGTGAAGCTGACCTGGCTGCCGCGCTGCGCGTGCTCGCGCGGCGTGACCAGGCCCAGCGGGTGGCCGCCGCAGCGCACCTCCACCAGTTCGATGAACAGGTCGGTCAGCGCCAGCGACTTGGCGCGGATGGCGGCCATGCTGGTCTGCCCGAACACGTCCAGGCCGCACTCCACCATGGCCAGCGAGACGATGGGCTGGGTGCCGCACAGGGCGCGGCCTATGCCGGCCGTGGGCGCGAAGCCGGGCGCCATGGCGAACGGGGCGGCATGGCCCCACCAGCCGGACAGCGGCTGCGTGAACGTGGCCTGGTGCTTTTTCGGCACCCAGATGAAGGCCGGCGCGCCGGGGCCGCCGTTCAGGTATTTATAGGTGCAGCCGACCGCGAAGTCGGCGTTGGCGCCGTTCAGGTCCACCGGCACCGCGCCGGCCGAGTGCGCCAGGTCCCACACCGCCACCGCGCCGCGCGCGTGGGCGAGGGCGGTCAGGCCCGCCATGTCGTGCTGGTAGCCGGTGCGGTAGTTCACGTGGGTGAGCATCAGCACGGCCGTGTCGGCGTCGATGGCGGCGGGAATCTCCTCCACGCTGTCCACCAGCTTGACGGTGTAGCCGCGCTCGAGCCAGTTGGACAGGCCCTGCGCCATATAGATGTCGGTGGGGAAGTTGCTGCGCTCGGTCAGGATCACGCGGCGGGCGGCACTCTTGGGCGTCTGCGCCTGCAGGTGGACGGCGGCGGCCAGCGCCTTGAACAGGTTCAGCGAAGTGGTGTCGGTGACAACCACCTCGTCCCCGCCGGCGCCGATCAGCGGCGCCAGGCGGTTGCCCAGGCGCTTGGGCAGGTCGAACCAGCCGGCCGTGTTCCAGCTGGTAATCAGGTCCTTGCCCCATTCGCGGTTAATCACGTCCTGGGCGCGGGCCAGCGCCGCTGTCGGCCGGGCGCCCAGGGAGTTGCCGTCCAGGTAGATCACTCCGGCGGGCAGGTCGAACTGGCTGCGCAGGGAGGCGAGCGGGTCTTGCGCGTCGCGGGTCAGGCAATCGTTGCGTGTGGTCATGGGGATACTTGAAGCTTAATGTATATACAGGAAGCCGAAGTGTAGCAACTTTTGAGGCCGCCAGGCCGGTCCGGAATCTTTTTGAAGATTTTCAAAAAAAATTCAAAAAAACCCTAAAGTTCCCCAAAACGCTGCCGTTACCCTGTTTAAGATGCGCCGCAAAGCGCCTCCGGCGGGCTGGAAGGGCAGGAAAAAAACTTCAAAATTCCTTAAAAATTTTTGGTTTGGACCCTAAAGTTCCTCGAAACCCTGCCGTTACCGGTTTAGATGTAGCAAAAAAGAGTCAGATTACCCTTCTGTTTTTTGCCTGAAAACAAGGTTGTGTCTTGCAAGTAAGAATGCCTGAAACCCGCGCCAGCACTGGCGTTGCACTATGACCGCCCTGCGTTTGTCAGACAAACGCTGACAGGGCGCGTTCGCCATTTCCCGACTCCAAATACAGCCGCCGTCCGCTTTTCTTGCTGTGCCCGCTCCCGCAGAATGTATCTCAACGGAAACGCAAATGCGTTACTAACGAGTGCAAACGAGGAGATGGAAATGACTGCGAACGACATGATGGCTGAGATCCGCGATGCAAACCTGAGCTACCTGATGCTGGCTCAGCAGATGATCCGCGCTGACAAAGTGACCGCCATCTTCCGCCTCGGCATCTCCGCCGACATCGCCGAACTGATCGAAGGCATGAGCAACGCCCAGATCCTGAAACTGGCAGGCGGCAACATGATGCTGGCCCGCTTCCGCTTCGACGACGGCGCCATCCTGGGCATGCTGACCAACTACAATAAAGACCGTTCGCTGGCCCAGTCGCACGCCGCCATCCTGATGGCCGGCCAGCCAGCAGAAGAAATCGCTTAAGATCAGTTGTCCAGCATAGCCAGGTCCCAGGAGCACACCATGAGCAAGAAAAGCGTCGTCACCGAAGCGCAGGAAATCCAGCTGGCCATCGAGCTGATCAACCTGGGCGCCCGCCTGCAGTTGCTGGAATCGGAAGTGTCGCTGTCGCGCGAACGCCTGCTCAAGCTGTACAAGGAGCTGCGCGGCGTGTCGCCGCCCAAGGGCATGCTGCCTTTCTCCACCGACTGGTTCCTTACCTGGCAGCCGAATATCCATTCCTCGCTGTTCATCAACATCCACAGCTTCCTGGTGCTGCACGCCGGCGCCACCGGCATCCAGGCCGTGATGAAGGCCTACCAGCTCTACCTCGAACAAATGCCGCCCGAGCCCGGCCAGGAAGCGGTGCTGTCGCTGACCCGCGCCTGGACCCTGGTGCGCTTCTTCAATAGCGACATGCTGAAGCTGGCCCCTTGCGGCAAGTGCCAGGGCAAGTTCGTGGTCAACACCATGGACCTGCACGGCAGCTATGTCTGCGGCCTGTGCCACATGCCTTCGCGCGCCGGCAAGACCAAAAAAGCCAAAGAAGACGCGCTCGCCGCTTGAGCCATTCCGCCTCCATTTTCCTCGCCGGCCGGGGCAGGGCATGCAGATGAGCATGCACCTGCGCCGGCTGGCGCGCGTCCCGGCCCTGCGCGCCGCCCTGATCCAGGCCGGCGCTTATCCGCTCACGCTGGCCGCCACCTACCTGCTGGCCACGCTGGGCCTCAAGCCCGGCCTGACGGACGTGGCCGTGGTGCAGGGCCTGATCGCCGCCTTGCTGACGGTGCACTACGGCCTGGCCCAGTGGTGGCGGCTGATCCAGCTGCTGTTCCCGCTGGCGCTGCTGGGCGCGAGCATGCTGGCGCTGCCGCCGGCTTTCTATTTAATAGTGTTTATTGTGCTGATGGGCCTGTTCTGGTCCACCTACCGCACCCAGGTGCCGCTGTATCCGTCCGGCCCCGCCGTGTGGGCGGCGGTGGTGGCCGAGCTGCCGCCGCAGGCGGGCCTGCGCCTGATCGACATCGGCAGCGGCATGGGCGGCATGGCGCTGCACCTGGCGCGCGCGCGGCCGGACGCGCAGGTGACCGGCATCGAGCTGGCGCCGCTGCCCTGGCTGTACTCGCGCCTGCGCGCCGCGCTGTCCGGCAGCCGCGCCAGCTTTGTGCGCGGCGACTACGAACTGCTCGATTTCGGCGATTACGACATGGTGTTCGCCTATCTGTCGCCGGCCGCCATGAGCGGGCTGTGGGCCAAGGCCGAGGTGGAAATGCGCCCCGGCAGCTTGCTCATCAGTTATGAATTCGAGATCCACGCCCGTCCGCCCGTCAAGACCATAGTTACCACAGAGCACGGGCCCGCGCTCTACGTCTGGCGCTTTTAACGCGTCTTTTGCTTGCCCGCTCCCCCTGTCTCACGCTATTGTAGTTCCACCTGTTAATTTAGCGTTTTTCTATCTTTTTTCGGAGCTGGCACTCTTGTTAGTCATACTTGGATATTTTGTCGTCCTCGGTTGCGTGTTCGGCGGTTTCGCCGCGGCGGGCGGGCATCTGGCCTCCCTGTTCCAGCCCGTGGAGCTGCTGCAGATCGGCGGCGCGGCGGTCGGTGCTTTTTTTGTCGGTAACAACAGCAAAGCCATCAAGGCCACGGTGGCGGCGATACCCAAGCTGCTGCGCGGCTCGCGCCACACCAAAGACCTGTACATGGAGCTGATGTCGCTGATGTTCGACGTGCTGTCCAAGGTGCGCAAGGAGGGCCTGATGTCGATCGAGGGCGATATCGATTCGCCCAGCGACAGCCCGCTGTTCAGCAAATACCCGTCGGTGCTGTCGGACCACCACATCGTGGAATTCATGACCGACTACCTGCGCCTGATGGTGTCCGGCAATATGGACGCCTTCCAGATCGAAAACCTGATGGACAACGAGATCGACACCCACCACCATGAAGGCATGGTGCCGGCCGGCGCGCTCGCCAAGCTGGGCGACGGCATGCCGGCCTTCGGCATCGTGGCCTGCGTGATGGGCGTGGTGCACACCATGGAATCGGTGGGCATTCCGCCGTCCGAGCTGGGCCTGCTGATCGCCAAGGCGCTGGTCGGCACCTTCCTCGGTATTCTGCTGGCCTACGGCTTCGTCAGCCCGCTGGCCTCGCTGCACGAGCAGAAGCTGGAAGAAGAAACCAAGATGTTCCAGTGCGTGAAAGTGACCCTGCTGGCCAGCCTGAACGGCTACGCGCCGGCGCTGGCCATCGAGTTCGGCCGCAAAGTGCTGTACTCGACCGAGCGTCCGACTTTCGCCGAACTAGAGGACCACATCAAAAAATCCAAGACCAAATAAGCCCGGCATGCCGTATTATCAGTACTATTATTGAATTATGGAAACACTAAGGAAACTCCATGGCTGACGAGGGCTTGCGGCCGATAGTAGTCAAACGCATCAAGAAGGGCGGCCATGGGCACCATGGCGGCGCGTGGAAGATCGCCTATGCCGACTTCGTGACGGCGATGATGGCCTTCTTCCTGCTGATGTGGCTGCTGGGTTCGACCACCAAGGGCGACCTGAACGGCATTTCCGAATACTTCAAGACCCCGCTCAAGGTGGCCATGCAGGGCGGCTCGGGCAGCGGCGACAGCTCGTCCGTGATTCCCGGCGGCGGCAAAGACCTGACGCGCAAGGAAGGCCAGGTCAAGCTGGCCGACGACCCCACCGTCAGCAAGAAGACCTTCAATCTGACCGCCGCCAAGGCCGAGCTGGAGCGCCAGGAAACCGAGCGCCTGCAAAAGCTGAAGGAAAAGATCGAAGCCAAGATCGAGAGCAATCCGCTGCTGTCCAAGTACAAGAAGCAGCTGCTGCTGGACTTCACCAGCGAAGGCCTGCGCATCCAGATCGTCGACGAGCAGAACCGGCCCATGTTCGCGTTGGCCAGCGCCCAGCTGCAGCCCTACACCAAGGAGATCCTGCAGGAGATCGGCGTGGTGCTGAACGACGTGCCCAACAAGATAGGCCTGTCCGGCCACACCGACTCCACGCCGTACTTCACCGACGCCGGCTACAGCAACTGGGAACTGTCGGCCGACCGCGCCAACGCCTCGCGCCGCGCGCTGATCGCCGGCGGCATGGCCGACACCAAGATCCTGCGCGTGGTGGGCCTGGCTTCGGCGGTCCACCTGGACCGGCTCGACCCCTTCAACCCCATCAACCGCCGCATCAGCATCGTGGTGATGAACAAGAAGACCGAAGACGCGGTGTCGCGCGACGGCGCCAAGCTCGACGTGGGCGCCGACACCGACGCCACCAATGCAGCCGCCGCTGCGGCCGCCGCGGCGCCGGCGCCCGCTCAGGCCCCGGCCGCTGGCAAGAAGTAGCAACCCCCAAGCAGCAATGAAGAAGTAGCAACGCCGCACCACGGCGGGTATTGAGAACGAG
The DNA here is from genome assembly GCF_059419605.1 of Pseudoduganella sp. GW821-FHT05F09. Lineage (NCBI taxonomy): Bacteria > Pseudomonadati > Pseudomonadota > Betaproteobacteria > Burkholderiales > Oxalobacteraceae > Pseudoduganella > Pseudoduganella sp. GW821-FHT05F09. Next base: position 105,399 of record NZ_JBWKSD010000008.1, on the reverse strand, counting down.
ACTGAATATGACGAGAAAAAAAATCCTGGGTTCCCATGTAAAGCGCCTGCTGTCGGGCGTGTCGGACCACGGGAAGCGGCACCTGACGGAAGTCGAGACGGACCTGATCCAGACCAACTTGCTGCTGGAGGAGGCCATCGAGAAGCTGTCGCGCAATTTCATGGCCATCCATGAAACGGTGACGGCGCAACAGGCCGCCATCAACCTGCTGCTGGACGGCGGCTCGCCGTCGCCTGAACAGAAGGCCGAGCTGTCGGCGCTGTCCGAGCAGGTCGGCACGTATGTGAACGCGGCCGTCACCAGCATGCAGTTCCAGGACATGACCAGCCAGCTGATCGACCGCACGCTCAAGCGCGTGACCGGCCTGCGCGAGTTCCTCGGCACGCTGGGCGCGCACGGCGCCGAAATGGTGCCCGACAGCGGCAGCGAGGAGATCGTGGACCTGCTGGGGAAAGTCAGCATGGCGCTGGCGATCCAGAGCCTGGAGCTGCGCAGCGTGCTGCGCAAGGCGGTAAGCCAAAAACACCTGGAAAGCGGCGACATCGAGCTGTTCTAAGCCCGCGCCGCTCCTTGAATTAACACCTTTGAAATAGCGAGAAAACATAATGGCTAAAACAATACTTGCAGTTGACGATTCCAGCTCCCTGCGCCAGATGGTGGCCTTCAGTTTGAAGGCGGCGGGCTACCAGGTGGTGGAAGCGGTCGACGGCCAGGACGGCCTGGAAAAAGCCAAGCAGCAGGCGGTGGACCTGGTGCTGACCGACCAGAACATGCCGCGCATGGACGGCCTGCAGCTGATCAAGCTGCTGCGCGAGCTGCCGACCTACCAGAAGACGCCAATTTTGATGCTGACCACCGAATCGTCCGACGAGATGAAAGCGAAAGGCCGCGCCGCCGGCGCCAATGGCTGGCTGGTCAAGCCATTCGATCCGCAGCGGCTTATCGAGGTTGTCAAAAAAGTTATTGGCTAAGGGGCTGCCATGTGTTTAGTACTTGATGGAGTCTCGCCATGACCATCGACATTAGCCAGTTCTACCAGGTCTTCTTCGACGAGGCCGAGGAGCTGCTGGCTGAAATGGAACGGCTGCTGCTGGCGGTGGATATCGCCGCGCCCACCGAAGAAGACCTGAACGCGATCTTCCGCACCGCCCATTCCGTCAAGGGCGGCGCCGGTACGTTCGGCCTGAATGACATGACGGAAGTGACCCACATCCTGGAGACGCTGCTGGACCGCATCCGCAAGGGCGAGATGGCGCTGACCTCGGAGCACGTGGACGCCTTCCTGGCGGCCAAGGACATCCTCAAGATGCAGCTGGACGGCCACCGCCTCGGTTCGGCCGTGGACCAGGACGCCGTCGCCGACGTGCGCATGATGCTGCAATCGCTGTCGCAGGACGTGGTGGCCGCACTGTCGCACGTGGCGCCGTCCTTCCACAGCGCGCCGCAGGACGACGCGGTGGACCACAGCGGCGGACGCCGCTACCGGCTGGACCTGCCGCAGATGGAGCAGCGCGAAATCACCGCGCTGTCGGCCGAGGTGGGCCTGCTGGGCGCCGTCACGACCACGCCGCTCGACGGCGGCCGCACCGCGCTGGTGGTGACCACGCACGAGAGCCTGGACGACATTATTTCGATCTGCTCCTTCATCCTCAATCCGGATGACATGAAGATTTCCGAGCTGCCCGCGCTCACGCCGGAGCAGCATGCGCTGGAGAGCGCCGAGCGCGCCCGCGTCGAGAACGACCAGGGCTACGGCTTCTTCGACCCCGAGCCGGTCACGTCCGGCACTGGCGCCGGCGCAGCTGCGCCGGCGGGCCAGGGCTACGGCTTCTTCCAGCCGCTCGAGCAGATCCGCGCCGACGCGGCCGCCGGCGCGGACGACGCGCGCGGCTACGGCTTCTTCGAGCCGGTGGAGGCCATCCGCGCCAAGGCCGGCATCAAGGACGAACCCGTGCCCACGCCGGCCGAGGAGGAGAAGAAGGCCGCCGTGGTGAAGAAGGAGGCCGACAAGCCGGCCGCCCACGCCGGCGCCGAATCGTCGTCGATCCGCGTGTCGATCGAGAAGGTCGACCAGCTGATCAACCTGGTGGGCGAGCTGGTGATCACCCAGGCCATGATAGAGCAGCGCGTGGACACGCTGGACCCCATGGTGCACGAGCGCCTGCTCAACAGCGTGAGCCAGCTCACGCGCAACACGCGCGACCTGCAGGAAGCGGTGATGTCGATCCGCATGATGCCGATGGACTTCGTGTTCTCGCGCTTCCCGCGCATGGTGCGCGACCTGGCCGCCAAGCTGGGCAAGAAGGTGGACTTCATCACCAACGGCGCGGCCACGGAGCTGGACAAGGGCCTGATCGAGCGCATCGTCGATCCCTTGACGCACCTGGTGCGCAACTCCATCGACCACGGCATCGAAATGCCCGAGGTGCGGCGCGCCGCCGGCAAGACCGACGCGGGACGCCTGTTCCTGTCGGCCAGCCACCAGGGCGGCAATATCATCATCGAAGTGTCGGACGACGGCGGCGGCTTGAACCGCGAGAAGATCCTGGCCAAGGCCAAGTCTTCCGGCCTGCCGGTGGCCGACACCATGAGCGACGCCGAGGTGTGGCAGCTGATCTTCGCGCCCGGCTTCTCCACCGCCGAGCAGGTGACCGACGTCTCCGGCCGCGGCGTGGGCATGGACGTGGTCAAGCGCAATATCACCGCCATGGGCGGCACCGTGGACATCCGCTCGGCCAAGGGTTTCGGCACCACCATCTCGATCTCGCTGCCGCTGACGCTGGCGATTTTGGACGGCATGTCGATCAAGGTGGGCGAGGAGATCTACATCCTGCCGCTGGGCTTCGTCATCGAATCGATGCAGCCGGCGCCGGAGGACGTGAAGGAAATCTCCGGCAAGGGCAAGGTCATCAAAGTGCGCGGCGAGTACCTGCCTCTGATCCCGCTGTACCAGATGTTCGAGATCACCCCGCGCTTCACCGACCCGGCAGAAGGCCTGGTGGTGATACTGGAGACGGAAGGGCGCAAGGCGGCGCTGTTCATCGACGACCTGGTGGGGCAGCAGCAAGTGGTGGTGAAGAACCTGGAGTCGAACTACCGCAAGGTGGCCGGCATCTCCGGCGCCACCATACTGGGCGACGGCGGCGTGTCGCTGATCCTGGATGTGGCGGCGTTGATACGCTCGTCGCGCCAACTGGCGGACGAATCCATTTTTTCCTGAATAAACCAATACACTGGGCCTAACCTGGGCCCGTAATTTTGCTGAATACACCTGCTAGAAGGAATCCATCATGTCAGACGCAATCCAGAACGCCGGCAACCACGACATCGCCGGCCGCGAGTTCCTCGCCTTCACCCTCGGCAAAGAGGAGTACGGCATCGACATCCTGAAGGTGCAGGAGATCCGCGGCTACGAGGCGGTGACCCGCATCGCCAACGCGCCGGAATTCATCAAGGGCGTGATCAACCTGCGCGGCATCATCATCCCGGTGGTGGACATGCGCATCAAGTTCAACCTGGGCGAGCCGGTGTATGACCAGTTCACCGTGGTCATCATCCTCAACATCAACGGCCGCGTGGTCGGCATGGTGGTCGACAGCGTGTCCGACGTGACCACGCTGATGCCGGAGCAGGTCAAGCCGGCGCCGGAAATGGGCACCGCCTTCAGCACCGAGTACATGATAGGCCTGGGCACCATCGACGAGCGCATGCTGATCCTGGTCGACATCGACAAGCTGATGTCCAGCCCCGAGATGGGCCTGATCGACAAGCTGGCTGCGTAAGACCGCGCGGCAGCAGCGGCGGCGGTGAAGGCCCGGAGAGGCAGCGCCGCCGCGCAATAAAAAAACAGGGAGATAGAGATGAATTTACGCGACTTCAAAATTGGTACCCGCCTGCGTTTGGGCTTTGGCAGCATTTTGCTGATCCTGGTCGCGATGGTGCTGCTGACGAACGTGCTGAACTACCGCAACAAGGGCCAGCTGCGCACCGGCCTGGAACTGACCACGGCCAAGACGCTGCAGGCGGCCACCATGAAAAGCGCCATGCTGGAAACCGGCATCGCCATGCGCAACATCGGCCTGCAGTCGGACGTGAGCCTGATGCAGAAAGAAGAAAACAAGGTCAAGGAGCAGCGCAAGCGCTACGACGCGGCGCGCGAAAAACTGCAAAGCCTGGGCCTGAACGATACCGAGAAAAAAGCGCTGAGCGATATCGCCGCGCTGGACAAGGACGTGGACGCGGCCTTCAAGGAAGCCATAGGCCAGGTGCTGGCGTTTAACAGCGAAGGCGCGGCGAAAGTGATCGCCAGCCGCATCGACCCGCTCAACCAGCAGACGCTGGCGGCCCTGAACGGCCTGGTGGACATGCAGCAGAAGGCCGCCAACAACGTGCTGGAAGGCTCGGTCTCGGCCGACACCCAGCTGATGGTGATGCTGTTCGTGATGGGCGGCGTGGCCGTGGCCATCGGCGTGCTGGGCGCCATCCTGATTACCCGCTCCATCACCGGTCCGCTGCAAGGCGCCGTGACGGTGGCGCAGAAAGTGGCCGGCGGCGAACTGACCTCGCAGGTGACGGTGGAAGGCCAGGACGAAACCAGCGAGCTGCTGCAGGCGCTCAAGGATATGAACGACAGCCTGGTGCGCACCGTGTCCGACGTGCGCACCAGCACCGAGACCATTACCGTGGCCTCGCAGGAAATCGCTTCGGGCAATGCCGACTTGTCCTCGCGCACCGAGTCGCAGGCCAGCTCGCTGGAGGAAACCGCGTCGTCGATGGAGGAGCTGACCTCCACCGTGAAGCAGAACGCGGACAATGCGCGCCAGGCCAACCAGCTGGCCGTGTCGGCGTCCTCGGTGGCGGTGAAGGGCGGTTCGGTGGTGTCGCAAGTGGTGGAAACCATGGGCTCGATCAAAGCCTCGTCCAGCAAGATCGTCGATATTATCGGTGTGATCGACGGCATCGCTTTCCAGACCAACATCCTGGCGCTGAACGCGGCCGTCGAGGCGGCGCGCGCGGGCGAGCAGGGACGCGGCTTCGCGGTGGTGGCCTCCGAGGTGCGCAACCTGGCGCAGCGCTCGGCCGGCGCGGCCAAGGAAATCAAGGAACTGATCGGCGACTCGGTCGACAAGGTCGACGCGGGCAGCCGCCTGGTGGACGAAGCCGGCCAGACCATGGAGCTGATCGTCACCTCGATCAAGCAGGTGGCTGATATCATGGGTGAAATCACCGCCGCCACGCAGGAGCAGAGCAACGGCATCGAGGAAGTGAACCAGGCCATCACGCAGATGGACGAGATGACGCAGCAGAATGCGGCCCTGGTGGAGGAAGCCGCCGCGGCGGCCGAGAGCATGCAGGAGCAGGCGCAGAACCTGGCGCACGCGGTCAGCATCTTCAAGCTGTCGAGCGACGCGGTGCATGCGCCGCGCGCCGCAGCGCCCAAGCCGAAGTTCGCGGCCCCCAAGCCGGCCGCACCCAAGCCGGCCGCGCGCACCGCCGTGGTGGCCGCGCCCAAGCCGGCCAGGAAGCTGGCCTCGGCCGCGCCTGGCGACGATTGGGAAGAGTTTTAAGCAGCGCGCCCTAGCAGGCATTGTTCCAGGCAGTTCGTTTTAAGGGTTTACAAATGCCGCAATCTAAAGACACCGTCAAAGAGTTTGACTTCAACTCCAAGGACTTCGAGCGGGTCCGGGGCCTGATCTACAAGCGGGCCGGCATTTCGCTGGCCGACAGCAAGCAGGAGATGGTGTACAGCCGCCTGGCGCGCCGTTTGCGCGCCACCGGCATCTCGTCTTTCATGAAATACCTGGACGATCTGGAGGCGGGGCGGCTGGGCGACGAGTGGGAATCCTTCACCAACGCCCTGACCACCAACCTGACGTCCTTCTTCCGCGAGGCGCACCACTTCCCGCTGCTGGCCGAGCATGTGAAGAACAAGCGCGACCTGACCATCTGGTGTTCAGCCGCCTCCACCGGCGAGGAGCCGTACTCCATCGCCATGACCTTGTGCGAAGCCTTCAACACGCTCACGCCGCCGGCCACCATCATCGCCACCGACATCGACACCAATGTGCTGGCGGCCGGCGCCAACGGCGTCTACACCATGGACCGGCTGGACAAGATGTCGCCCGAGCGCCAGCGCCGCTTTTTCCTGAAGGGGAAGGGCGACAAGGAGGGCATGGTGCGGGTGCGTCCGGAGCTGCGCAATATGATCACCTTCAAGCAGCTCAACCTGCTGGGCGACCAGTGGCCGGTGACCGGCCCCTTCGACGTGATCTTCTGCCGCAACGTGATGATTTACTTCGACAAGGCGACTCAGCGTAAAATACTGTCCCGCTTCGTCCCCCTGATGAAGCCGGACGCGCTGCTGTTCGCCGGCCACTCCGAGAATTTCCTCTATGTGTCCGATTCGCTCAAGCTGCGCGGCAAGACCGTGTACGAGCTGGACAAAAGATAGAAACCCTAAGGGCGCGCCATGGATTTAGAACAATTTGCCACCAACGTCTATTACGACCGGACCTTTGACTGCGACGCCGCCAAAATCCTGCCGGGTGAGTACTACTTCACCGCCAAGGACATGCTGATCGTCACCGTGCTGGGCTCCTGCGTATCGGCCTGCATCCGCGACCGTGTGAGCGGCCTGGGCGGCATGAACCACTTCATGCTGCCGGACGGCGGCAGCGATCCGAACAGCCCGATTTCGGCCTCGGCCCGCTACGGCACCTACGCCATGGAGATCCTGATCAACGATTTGCTCAAGGCCGGCGCGCGGCGCGACAACCTGGAAGCCAAGGTGTTCGGCGGCGGCGCGGTGCTCAAGGGCTTCACCGCCATCAACGTGGGCGAGCGCAACGCCGCCTTCGTGCAGACCTTTTTGCGCAACGAGAAAATCCGCATCGTGGCCGAGGACTTGAACGACATCTACCCGCGCAAAGTGTATTTCTTCCCGCGCACCGGCAAGGTGCTGGTCAAGAAGCTGATGCAGGCGCACAACGACACCTTGGCCAAACGCGAGAGCGAATACGCCAGCCGCCTGAAGAAGCAGCCGGTGGCCGGCGAGATCGAGCTGTTCTGACTTAATACGAAAGTTTTATCATGAAGATCAAAGTCCTGATCGTAGACGATTCCGCGCTGATCCGCAGCGTGATGACCGAAATCATCAACAGCCAGCCGGACATGGAAGTGGTGGGCGTGGCGCCGGACCCGCTGGTGGCGCGCGAACTGATCAAACAGACCAACCCGGACGTGCTGACGCTGGACGTGGAGATGCCGAAAATGGACGGCCTCGACTTCCTGGAAAAGCTGATGCGCCTGCGCCCCATGCCGGTGGTGATGGTGTCCTCGCTGACCGAGCGCGGTTCCGAGATCACCATGCGCGCGCTGGAGCTGGGCGCGGTGGACTTCGTCACCAAGCCCAAGATCTCGATCCAGAGCGGCATGCGCGAGTACACCGACCTGATCGCCGACAAGATCCGTGCCGCGTCCAAGGCCCGCGTGCGCGCCCGTACCCTCCCGCAGGCCGGCGCCGCCGGCCAGACCGCGCTGCCGCAGCTGCGCAATCCGCTCATGTCCTCTGAAAAACTGATCATCATCGGCGCCTCCACCGGCGGCACCGAAGCCATCCGTGAATTCCTGATGCAGATGCCGTCCGACTGTCCCGGCATCCTGATCACCCAGCATATGCCGGAAGGCTTCACCAAGTCCTTCGCCAAGCGCCTGGACTCGCTGTGCAAGATCGCCGTCATCGAATCGCAAGGCAACGAGCGCGTGCTGCCCGGCCACGCCTACATCGCGCCCGGCCACTCGCACCTGACGCTGGCGCGTTCCGGCGCCAACTACATGACCAAGATCGACCAGGGCGAACCGGTCAACCGCCACCGCCCGTCGGTGGACGTGCTGTTCCGTTCGGCGGCCCAGTTCGCGGGTAAAAATGCGGTCGGCGTGATCCTGACCGGCATGGGCAAAGACGGCGCCGCAGGAATGTTGGAGATGAAGAACGCCGGGGCGTATAATTTTGCGCAGGATGAAGCCAGCTGCGTCGTGTTTGGCATGCCGAGGGAAGCGATCGCGGTCGGCGGCACCCACGAAGTGGGACCGCTGCAGGCGCTGCCCGGCATGGTGCTTGGCTACCTGGCAACGCATGGCATGCGCGCGTTGCGCGTGTGACCAGGGAAACGTCACGTTTGCTGTGCTGGATGACGTATTACTGCTACTTTGTTCGCCTTAGAGCAACGAAAATGCTATGCTACAAATAGCTCGTGCTTATAGACACTATTAACAACCGCGTAAGAGAAACAACGGAGTAATTCATGGCTGATCCAAAGATGAAATTTTTAGTAGTAGACGATTTTTCGACGATGCGCCGCATCGTCCGGAATCTGTTGAAGGAACTGGGTTACGCCAATGTGGACGAGGCAGAAGACGGTGTCATGGCACTGGCCAAGCTGCGCGCGGAGCAGTTCGACTTCGTGGTGTCCGACTGGAACATGCCGAATATGGACGGCCTGACCATGCTGCAAAACATCCGTGCCGATCCCGCGCTGGCCAAGCTGCCGGTGCTGATGGTGACGGCTGAAGCGAAGAAGGAAAACATCATCGCCGCCGCCCAGGCTGGCGCCAATGGCTACGTGGTCAAGCCATTCACGGCCGCCACGCTGGACGAAAAGCTGAACAAGATCTTCGAAAAACTCGGCGCCTGATCGCCGGGGCAGGCCCGAAGGGCATGGGCTGGCGCATGCGCCGGCCTTTTTGACTTTTAGCGACCACAACATGCATCAAACCAATTACCTTGTTCGTGAACCGCTGCTGGACCCCAAGCAGCGCGTGGTCGGGTACGAACTGACGTGGCAGGGCGGTGCGGGACACGTGGCGCTGCCCACCCAGGCCGCGCTGGAAGACCTGGTGGCCTTCGTGGCCGCCGAGGTCAACAGCGAGGAGGACGGCTGGCTGCTGCGCGACAAGACGCTGTTCCTGGAAGCCGTGCCCGGCATGCTGTCGACCGACGCGCTGCACAACCTGCCGCCCGAGCACACGGTGCTGTCGCTGAAGGCGGTGGCGCTGGCCAATGCGGACACCTTGTCGGCGGTGCAGGCGCTGCGCGCCGGCGGCGTCGGCATCCTGCTGCGCGACGCCGACCTGGCCCGCGTGGGCAGCCGTTTGGGCACCATCGCGTCCTACGTGGAGGTGAAGTTCACCGGCGCCGACGTGGCCGCCCAGGCGCGCGCCTATGCCGCGCTGAAAGCGTCCAATCTGCGCATGGTGGGGCGCCCGGTCAGCACCTGGAGCGACTTCGACGCCTGCGCCGCGCTGGGCCTGGACGCCTTCGTCGGCAAGCTGCACCTGACGCCGCGCCCCGGCTCGGACAGCAAGGGCATGAACCCGGCGCAGACCATCATCATGCAGCTGATGCAGATGGTGAACGCGAACGCCGACATCAAGCAGCTGGAAGACGTGCTCAAGCGCGACGCCGCGCTGTCCTACAAGCTGCTGCGCTACATTAATTCGGCCGGTTTCGGCGCGGGGCGCGAGATCGCCTCGCTGCGCCAGGCCATCACCTTGCTGGGCTACGCGCCGCTGTACCGCTGGCTGACGCTGCTGCTGGCCACCGCCAGCACCAGCGGCTACTCGCCGGTGCTGCTGGAGACGGCCGTGGTGCGCGGCCGCCTGGCCGAGCTGCTGGGCGTGAAGGCGCTGGGCAAGGCGGACGCGGAGAATATCTTCGTGGCCGGCATGTTCTCGCTGCTGGACCGGTTGCTGGGCATACCGATGGAAGAGGTGCTGGCCAGCATCCAGCTGTCGGACGATGTGGTGGCGGCCTTGCTGTCGCGTTCGGGCAAATACGGGCAATACCTGGCGCTGGCCGAGGCGTGCGAGCTGAACAGCAACCTGGTGTCCTCGCTGGCCGGCGCGCTGAGCCTGACCCCGGCCGAGGTCAACAAGGCCCACCTGTCGGCGCTGGCCTGGACCCAGAGCATCGCAGGCTGATCCGGCTAAAACCTGTGCCGTATGCCCAACGCGAAGGTGTTCCCATTCGCCGCCGTACTCAGCTTATCGTATAAATACGACGCATACACATCGGTGCGCACGGACAGGTTGTAATCGTATCCGGCCGCCGCCGTATCGCGCCGGAACGGCGCCTTGACGAAGGCGCGCTCGTGCGCCCGCGCCCACGCCAGCATCCACCGCCCCGCGCCCTGCGGCACGGACAGCCCCAGGTGCGCGGTGCGCGTAGTGCGTCCGCTGCCCTCCTGCGTGTTGCGCGCATACGTGGCAAAGGCCTTCACCACCTTGAAGTCATACGCCGCGCCCGCGAAATAGGTGCGCTGGCTGGGCGCCGCCGTGGTGATGCCCACGCCGTTGCCGATATCCTGCGCCGCCACGGCCGCGCTCAAGGTGGCGCTGGTGTACTTCAGCACAGCCACCTTGTTGTTGCCAGGGCTATTGGCGGCATGCTCGCCCAGCCCATACTGCCCCACAAAGCTGAAGCCGTTCACCACCGGCGAGGTGTAATGCACCGCATTGCTCCAGCCCGAGTCGCCGGCCGATGAACTGCCGTAAGGCACTATCCACATCTGCGTCATCAGCGGCGACAGCCGCGTCGAAAAGCCATATGGATTGAACGCCGCAGTGGTCTGGAATAGCGGGTTCGGTATGCGGCCGATCTTGGCCGCCCCCCAGCCTGCGTTCAGCCCGACATAGGCCGCGCGCGTGAACATGCCTTCGCCCGTGGTGCGGCCTTGTTCGCCGGTGTCGGGGCGCATGAATCCTTCAATGGCGAAGGTGGCCGATTCGCCGCCGCCCAGGCTCTCCAGCCCGCCTATGCCCCAGTACGAGGTGGTCATGCCGCCGGCGTTGACGACGTTGCCGCGCGCGGCCACGCCGCTGGTCGCCGAGCGGCCCAGATACACGTCGGCCATGCCGTAGAGTTGAACAGTCCCGGTCTGCGCGCCGGCGGAGATGGGGAGGAGGGTGGCCAGCAGCGGGCTGCTTAACAGCAGGGTGGGGTGTGCAAACCGCATGTGGGCGTCTCGCAATGGGGGGATGCAACTCGGAAAGAATAGCTTAGCACGGTGGCGGCCGCTGCGGACCGCCACCGTTGTTTTGACGACAATGCCGGCTTAGATTTCCAGGTTGTCGATCAGGCGCGTGGTGCCCAGCTTGGCTGCGGCCAGCACCACCAGCGGCGTGCCCTGCGCCAGGTCGCCAGCGGCAGGCGGCTGCAGGTCGTTGCGCTTGCGGATGGAGATGTAGTCCGGCTGCCAGCCGCGCTTGGCCAACTCTTCCATGGCCTTGTGCTCCAGCTGGAAGATGTCCAGGTGGCCGGCGCGCATTTCATTGGCGACGAAGTTCAGGCTCTGGTACAGCGCAGGCGCTTCGGCGCGCTCTTCCGGCGACAAATACATATTGCGCGAGGACAGCGCCAGGCCGTCGTCCGCGCGGTAGGTTTCCGCCGCGATGATCTCGGTGGGCAGGGCGAACTGGCGGCTCATGTTACGGATGATCATCAGCTGCTGATAGTCCTTCTTGCCGAACACGGCCACGCGCGGACGCACGCAGGAGAACAGCTTCATCACCACCGTGCTCACGCCGGTGAAGAAGCCGGGGCGGAATTCGCCCTCCAGCGTGTTGCCCAGGCCGTCCGGCGGCTGCACGCGGTATTCCTGCGGCTCCGGGTACATATCCTTCTCGGTCGGCGCGAACAGCACGTACACGCCTTCCTTCTCCAGCTTCTCCACGTCGGCCTGGAAGGTGCGCGGATATTTTTCAAAGTCTTCGTTCGGGCCGAACTGCAGGCGGTTGACGAAGATGGACGCCACCACCGGGTCGCCGTGCTTGCGCGCCAGGCGCATCAGGGACAGATGGCCCTCGTGCAGATTGCCCATGGTGGGCACAAACGCGGTGCGCAGCTGGCCGCTCAAATGGTCGCGCAGTTCTTCTATGTCGGAAATGATTTTCATGGGTTTTCTCTTGTTGTTCAGGCCGGCGAATACGCCAGCCGTACATAGATAGGCGCGAACGGTTCGGCCTGGGTAATTTCTATCAGCGTCTCTTTGGCCAGCTCGAGCAGGGCCACGAAGTTGACCACCAGCACGGGCGGGCCGCCGGCCACGTCGAACAGGTCGGCAAACTCGATAAAGCGCTGCGACTGCAGGCGCCGCAGGATGCCGGTCATGTGCTCGCGCACCGACAGCTCCTCGCGGCTGATCTTGTGGTGCTGTACCAGCTTGGCGCGCTTGAGCAGGCCTTGCCAGGCTTCCTGCAGGTCGGCGGCGCACACGTCCGGCCAGGCCGGCGCCAGGCTTTGCTCGATAAACACCTGGGTGCGCACGAAGTCGCGGCCCACTTGCGGCACGGCGTTGAGGTCGTAGGCCGCGAGCTTGATCTGCTCGTACTCCAGCAGGCGTCGCACCAGCTCGGCACGCGGGTCGCCCGCTTCGACTTCCAGTTCCGAATGCCGCTGCGGCAGCAGCATGCGCGACTTGATCTCGATCAGCATGGCCGCCATCAGCAGGTATTCCGCCGCCAGCTCCAGGTTCGACAGCCGGATCTGGTCCACATACTTCAGATATTGCAGGGTGACCTGCGCCATCGGAATGTCGAGGATATTGAAATTCTGCTTGCGGATCAGGTACAGCAGCAAGTCCAGCGGACCTTCGAACGCTTCCAGGAAGATTTCCAGCGCATCCGGCGGAATGTAGAGGTCGTTGGGCATTTTCAGCATCGGCTCGCCGTACAGGCGCGCCAAAGCAGCGCCGTCGACTATGACCTCGGCGCTGCTTTCAGCGGGTACGACACTGACTACATCATCCGTCGGCGGCATGCTGTGCCGTTCAACGCATGCTTACAGTTTGTTCTGGTAGACGTAAGCCTGCTGCTTCACGGTCGAAGCGCGCACGCGTTCCTGTTCGGACAGCGGCGTCGTGTCTTTGTCCCACAGCAGGGCGCGGCCTTCGCGCTGGCCCTGCTCGATGCCCGGATTCTTTTCTTTCAGCTGCTTGATGAACAGGGTGTGGTCCGACTCGTACATGCTGTGCTGTTTGGAGAGTTTCATATCGTGAGAATTCGTAAAAGAAGCAACGGCTATTTTACCGCGCCGCAGCCCCCGGCGGGAACTTCTCTTCTTGCCCCTGGGCAGTCCCGGCGGCCCCGGGCGGGATGTCAGGGATGCAAGTAGAATCCATCCCTATGACTCCCTACACCATATTCCTCCTTACGCTGGCTCCGCTTTTATGGGCCGGCAATGCCATTGTCGGCCGTCTCGTCCACGAGATGGTGCCGCCGATTACCCTCAACTTTTTACGCTGGGCCATCGCCTTTTTAATATTGCTGCCGCTGGCCGGGCCGGTATTCCGGCGCAGCAGCGGTTTGTGGCCGAATTGGCGGCGTTTCGCTTTATTAGGCTTGCTTGGCATAGGCATGTATAACGCCTTGCAATATCTGGCGTTAAAAAGCTCCACGCCGATTAATGTCACCCTGGTGGCGGCCGGTATGCCGGTATGGATGATGCTCACCGGCTGGATGTTTTTCGGCGCCAAAGTATCGCGCCAGCAAATGCTGGGCGCGGCATTATCGATAGCCGGCGTATTGCTGGTATTGGCGCGCGGCGAATTCCGGCATTTACTGGAATTGCGCCTGGTGGCTGGCGATATCTTCATGATATTGGCCACCATAGCCTGGTCCATTTATAGCTGGATGCTGACGCGTCCCATCGAACCTGCGGCCATACGTTCGCAATGGGCCAGTTTCTTATTGGCGCAAGTGGGATTCGGGGTTATCTGGTCCGGTTTGTTCGCAGCCGGGGAATGGGCGATTACCGACGCCCATATTCAATGGAGCTGGACGCTGGCGGCAGCGCTGGCTTATGTGGCCATAGGTCCGGCGGTTATCGCATTCCGCTGCTGGGGCGCAGGTGTGCAGCGCGCCGGACCGAGTGTGGCGGCTTTCTTCAGCAATCTCACGCCGCTGTTCGCGGCGATTATGTCGTCCGCCTTTTTGGGCGAGGCGCCGCACCTGTATCACGGCGCCGCTTTCCTGCTGATTGTGGGCGGCATCGTGGTCTCGTCCAGGCGGACATGACTCGTTTCTGGCACGTTCAAGCCAGAACTTGGCTTGATTGCAAGGTAGCGACACGGCAAAGCACTAGCTGCTAAGCTGTAAGAACGGAAACGAGGGGAGAACGCCATGCGCAGCCTGACCTTGATCATCGCAGCCGCCTTGATGCTGGCGGCCTGCAAGGAAAAGCCGATTGAGCCGATGAAGCCGAGGGTGGAGATTAGTGTTTCAGCAGGCGCCGCATAACAAAGGGCGCTGGTTCCAGCGGATTGGCGTGGGTGTATTCCAGTTCCTCCGCCAATTCGAATTCAAATGCCGCATAGAAGTCGATCAGCTTGGGCTGGTCTGCGCGCACCGCCAGGCGCAATTCGTCCACGCCGGTTTCCAGGCCGTGGTGGATAGCCGCTTCCAGTAAATGCTGGGATAGATTACTGCCCCGATAGGCGGGCAATACACCCATTCTTAATATTTCCCAGATATGGGATTCGGTTTCCAAGGGCAGCCAGCGCATGGAGCCTATGGGTATATCGTCGGCCAATAAAATAAAACCGCCGCCGTCACGCAAATGCTGCGAGACGAGAACGGCGGTTTCACGGTGGCCACTGGAAGTGACGTTCACCTTGCCGGCCCACGCTGCGCGCGTGAGCTCGGCAATTAATTTGGCATCGTCATCCGTTGCTTCACGTACTACGATGTTCATATATATGATTTAGCGAATGCGCATGCCGGGTTCAGCGCCCGGCCATGGGTTCAGGATATAAATGCCTGGATTGGTGTTTTCGTCCTGCGCCGAAGCCGCCAATACCATGCCTTCCGAAATGCCGAACTTCATCTTGCGCGGCGCCAGATTGGCCACCAGCACCGTCAATTTGCCGATCAGGTCTTCCGGCTTATACATCGACTTAATGCCGGAGAATACATTGCGGTGGCGGGTTTCACCGGCGTCCAGCGTCAGGCGCAGCAATTTATCCGAACCGTCAACGTGCTCGCAATTGACGATTTTCGCAATGCGCAGGTCGATTTTGACAAAGTCATCAATCGAAATTTCCGGCGCCAGCGCTTCCACGCCTTCCTTGGCGACCAGCGGTTCCAGCGGCGGCGCTTTCGGCGCCTTGGCCGGTTTGGCGGCGGCCACAGGGGCTGCGCCGGCGGCGGCGATCTGGTTCTGCGCGTCGAACAGGTCTTCGATCATCTTGGCGTCCACGCGCGTCATCAGGTGGTTGTAGGCGCCGATGGTGCGGCCCAGCATGGGCTGGAAAGCGGCGCCGGTGGCCAGTTCGGTGTCCGCCCAGACCAGCTTGTCGTCGTTCAGGAACTGCGCCACGCTGGCGGCCACGCCCGGCAGCACCGGCGACAGCAGGATGGTCAGCTGGCGGAACAGGATCAGCGCGGTGGTGCACACTTCATGCAGTTCGGCCGTCTTGCTCTCGTCCTTGGCCAGCGCCCACGGCTTGTTCTCGTCCACGTACTGGTTGGTGACGTCGGCGATTTCCATGATCTCGCGCAGCGCCTTGCCGAATTCGCGGTTTTCGAAGTTGGCGGCGATGCTGGCCTGGCGTTCGGCGCCCTCGGCGTTCAGCAGGGCGCGCTTGATCCAGCCCATGGCGCTGTCGGACAGGCTGGTGGCCAGCTTGCCGTCGAATTTCTTGTTGATGAAACCGGCGCAGCGGCTGGCAATGTTGACGTATTTGCCTATCAGGTCGCTATTTACGCGGGCGACGAAGTCGTCGCCGGTGAAGTCCAGGTCTTCCACCTTGGAGTTCAGCTTGAAGGCGATGTAGTAGCGCAGCCATTCCGGGTTCATGCCCAAGTTCAGGTAGCGCAGCGGCGAAATGCCGGTGCCGCGCGACTTGGACATTTTTTCATTGTTCACGGTCAGGTGGCCGTGCACGTTGACTTTCAGCTTCTCGATCACCGGATGGTCGGCGAATTTCAGCATCGCAGGCCAGAACAGCAGGTGGAAGGAGACGATGTCCTTGCCGATGAAGTGGATCTGCTCGGTGCCCGGGTCGTTCAGCAGGGCGTTGAAGTCCATGCCTTTTTTATCACAGTAGTTCTTCAGGCTGGCCAGGTAGCCGACCGGCGCGTCCAGCCACACGTAGAAGAACTTGCCCGGTGCGTCGGGAATCGGGATGCCGAAATAGGGCGCGTCGCGCGAAATGTCCCAATCCGCCAGCTTCTCGCCGGCTTCTCCCAGCCATTCGCTCACTTTATTCACCATCTCCGGCTGCAGGCGGCCGGGGGTGTTGAGCCAGTCGCGCAGGAACTCGAAGCAGCGCGGATCGGACAGTTTGAAGAAGTACTGCTCCGATGGCTTCAGGATAGGGGTGGCATTGGTGAAGACCGAGAACGGGTTTACCAGCTCGGTAGGCTGGTAGGCCGCGCCGCACACTTCGCAGTTGTCGCCATACTGGTCCTTGGCGCCGCATTTCGGGCATTCGCCCTTGATGTTGCGGTCGGCCAGGAACATGCCTTTGACCGGGTCGAAGAAGCGGTCCACGATCTTGGTGGAGATCAGGCCGGTGTCGCGCAGCTTGCGGTAGATGCCTTGCGACAGCTCCACGTTTTCCGGCGAATCGGTCGAATACCAGTTGTCGAAGGCGATATGGAAGCCGTCCAGGTACTGGGCGCGGCCGGCGGCGATCTTGGCCACGAACTCCTGCGGCGTGATGCCTTCCTTCTCGGCGGCGATCATGATAGGCGTGCCGTGGGTGTCGTCGGCGCCCACAAAGTGCACTTCGCGCAGGCCGGCGCCGTCGCGCTGCATTCGCTGGAAACGGACCCAGATGTCGGCCTGGATGTACTCCATCATATGGCCGATGTGGAAGGCAGCGTTTGCGTAGGGCAGGGCAGTAGTGACGAACAGCTTGCGGGTCATGATTGATGCACTTTGTTGGTGGGAAAAAGAGCATTTTACCAGCGCTGGCCTTCGCTGCGCAGCGCATGTTGCCTGACATGGCGGCGGCGCGCTGTTTTTCTGTCTATTTTGCGCTAGACTGCGGGATCACTTACGGAGATTCACATGAGCATCACGGTAGAAGACGTTAAAGCGGCATTGTCTAAAGTTACAGACCCGAACACGGGCAAGGACTATTGCACCTCGAAGGAGGTGCGCAACCTGAAAGTGGAAGGCGCCGACGTTTCCTTCGACATCGAGCTGGGCTATCCGGCCAAGAGCCAGCTGGCCGCCATCCGCGCCAGCGTGGAAGGCGCCGTGCAGGCACTGCCGGGCGCGGGCAAGGTGTCCGCCAATGTATACAGCAAGATTATTTCGCACACGGTGCAGCGCGGCCTGAAGCTGATGCCGAACGTGAAGAACATCATCGCCGTGGCCTCGGGCAAGGGCGGTGTTGGCAAATCGACCACGGCGGTCAACCTGGCGCTGGCCCTGGCGGCCGAAGGCGCGTCGGTCGGCGTGCTGGACGCGGATATCTACGGCCCCTCGCAGCCCATGATGCTGGGCATTAGCGGCCGCCCGGAGAGCAAGGACGGCAAGACCATGGAGCCGCTGGAGAACCACGGCGTGCAGGTATCGTCGATCGGCTTCATGATCGATCCGGACGAACCCATGGTGTGGCGCGGCCCGATGGTGACCCAGGCCTTGCAGCAGCTGCTGGAGCAGACCAACTGGCGCGACCTGGACTACCTGATCGTGGATATGCCTCCCGGCACCGGCGATATCCAGCTGACCCTGTCGCAGAAAGTGCCGGTCACCGGCGCCGTTATCGTCACCACGCCGCAGGACATCGCGCTGCTGGACGCGCGCAAGGGCCTGAAGATGTTCGAGAAGGTGGGTATTCCTATCCTGGGCGTGGTGGAAAACATGAGCACGCATATTTGCTCCAACTGCGGCCATCAGGAGCATATCTTCGGTCAAGGCGGCGGCGCCAAGATGTGCGCCGACTTCGGCGCCGAATACCTGGGCTCGCTGCCGCTGACCATGGCGATCCGCGAGCAGACCGACTCCGGCAAACCCACCGTGGTGGCCGAGCCGGACGGCCCGGTTGCCGCCATCTACAAGGAAATTGCCCGTAAAGTGGCGGTAAAAGTGGCTGAAAGGGCCAAGGACATGACCAGCAAGTTCCCTAGCATCGTCATCAAGAATGATTAAGCGCGCGGCGGGACTGGCTGCGCTGGCGGCTGCGGCGCTGGTCGCGGCGCATGCGCAGGTGCAGGCGCAGGCGCAGGCGGGGCAGGGCTGGATACAGCAGGCCAGCGGCGCCGCCGTCGAGCTGCGCGGCCTGTCCGTGGTGAGCGAGACGGTGGCCTGGGCCAGCGGGGCCAAGGGCACGGTGCTGCGCACGGTGGACGGCGCAAGCTGGACCGCCATGCAGGTGCCGGATGCCGAGAAACTCGATTTCCGCGACATCCACGCGGTGGACGCGAACACCGCCGTGATCATGAGCGCCGGCCCGGGCGCCGCGTCGCGCATCTACCGCACCACGGACGGCGGCGTGAGCTGGCAGCTGCAGCTGACCAATCCCGATGAGCAGGGTTTCTGGGACGCGATTGCGTTCTGGGATGCGAAGAACGGCATCATGTTCGGCGATCCGGTCAAGGGCGCCTTCCAGGTGCTGCTGACGTCCGACGGCGGCGCCACCTGGCAGCCGGTGGCAGATCCGCAGGGCCTGGCGGCGCAGCCGGCCGAGGGCGCGTTCGCCGCCAGCGGCACCTGCCTGACGGTGGCCGGCAGCAGCGACGCCTGGTTCTCGACCGGCGGCGCGCAGAACGCGCGGGTGTTCCATTCGTCCGACCGTGGCCGCACCTGGCGCGCTTCGGCCGTGCCCATTCCCGCAGGCGCGGCGGCGCGCGGCATCTTCTCCGTGGGCTTCCGCGACGGCCGCGTGGGCATCGCGGCGGGCGGCGACTACAAGGAAGTCAAGATGGCTGGCGTGAACGGCGCCCGCACCGAGGACGGCGGCGCAACGTGGACGGCGGCGCCCATCCTGCCCGCAGGCTATATGTCGGTGGTGATGCCGGTGCGCGGCGCGGCGGATTCCTTCGTCGCGGCTGGCCTGGCCGGTTCCGGCTACAGCAACGACGGCGGCAGGAGCTGGACGGTGCTGGACGAGACGCCCATGAATACGGTCGGCTTCGCTTCGCCCTCGGTGGGTTGGGCGGTGGGGCCGAAAGGGCTGGTGATGAAATACGCGGGGCCGGTTCTCGGCAAGCAGTAGTTCACTCGGTAGTTCACTCAAAGGGAGATGATATGAACGCAATCGTGAAGCGCGCCATCGCGGCGCTGGCATTCGGCGGCATCAGCCTGGGCGCTGCGGCGCAGACGGTATCGTTCGCCGAGCCGGCGGACGGGGCGGTGGTCAGCAGCCCGTTCAAGGTGAAGTTCGCCGTCAGCGGCATGGAAGTCAAGCCGGCGGGGGAGATGGCGGCCAACACCGGGCACCATCACCTCATCATCAACGGCGGCAGCATCAAGGCGGGCGAGTCGATTCCCTTCGATGAAAAGCACCTCCATTTCGGCAAGGGGCAGACCGAGGCGGAGGTGACGCTGCCGCCCGGCAAATACAAGCTGACCATGCAGTTCGCCAACGGCGCCCACCAGTCCTATGGCCCCGGCGGCAGCAAGACCATCGAGGTGACGGTCAAGTAAGCTGCCGCCACGGCGCTTATTCCTTGGCGCGGGTGAACGGCATATCAAACGAACCTTGGGTGAATCGCCCGCCGTCCTTGCCGGTGAACTGCAGCTCCGCCTCGCTCGACTGCACAAAATAGCTGCCGCTCGGCGCCGCCAGCAGCGTTTCGCTGGCGCCCGTCTGCAGCTCCACCACCAGCCCGCCGCCCGCGCGGCGGATGGTGAAATCGCCCGCGCCCGGAATCACGTACTTGCCCGGCAGGGACGCCAGCGCCTCCTCCTTCAGCGGCACATTGCGGCGCACTTTAGGCCCCATGGTGGGCCAGCCGTATTCCGCCGCCACCGCACGCACCAGCTCATCGGCCAGTTCGGAACCGCCGTCGCCATTGGTCATCACCACGATGCCGTCGCCGCGCTCGGTGTAAGCCGCCATGCGCGCGCGGTAGCCCTCGTTGGAGCCGCCGTGGCCGAAGCTTTGCGACTGCCCGTCGCCGGAGACGCCCAGGCCCAGGCCGTAGTCCTGCATCACCGGCGTCAGCATCAGATGGGTCATGGCCTGCGACAGCACGGCGTTGGATTGCCCCGCCGCCGCGCGCCGCGTTTCGATGGCGAACTTGGCCAGGTCGGACGGCGTGGTCCACAGGCCTGCGGCGGCCTGCTCGGGATAGGTGTGCGGGCCGCCCGCCACCGGCTTGCCGCTGCGCTGGTGCGGCAGCGCCGCGCGCGCCAGCAGCTGCGGCGGCAGGGGCTGGGCGAAGGTGCTGTCGGCCATGCCCAGCGGCTTCAACACTTTTTCCTGCATCAGTTCGGTGAACGGCGTCTTGCTGCGCTCCACCATCACGTACTGCGCCACCTGGTAGCCGCCGCCGGAATAGCGCCAGCGGCTGCCCGGCCGCGCGTTCACGTGCACGCCGCCGGTGTTGGCCGGCTTGGCGCCGTTCAGGATCTGCACCAGCGTCGGCACCGGCGCGCCGGCCGCGTAGCCGGGGAAGCCGTGCACCGTGGTGCCGGCCGTGTGCGACAGCAGCTGGCGCAGCGTGACGGCGCTGTTGTCGGCGTCCTTGGGCAGCTTCCACAGCGTGGTGTAGCTGTTGACGTCGCGGTCCAGCTCCAGCTTGCCTTCCTCCACCAGCTTCAGCGCGCCCATGGCGGCCACCGGCTTGCTGATGGAGGCGGCCTGGAACAGCGTGGACGTGGTCACCGGCGCGCCGCCCGGCGTCACCGCGCCGTAGGCCTTGGCCCATTCCACCTCGCCGCCGTGGATCACGGCGATGCTGACGCCCGGCACGCCCAGCCGCGCCATCTCGTCGGCCAGCTTGCGCTTGGCGGGCGGCGCGCCTTCCAGCGTAATGGCGGGCAGCAGGCCCTGTTCTATGCTGGCGATGCGCTGTTCCAGGCCGGGCTCGGCGGCGTAGGCCGGCAGGGCAGTCAAGAGGGCGATGGCGGTGTACAGGCGGGCTTGGGTGCGGGCGTGTGAGTTCAAGGCGGCGTCCTTTGTTATTGATGTGGTTCGAGTATATAGCCTTAGCCGGGTTAAAATAGCCGTTTAATCCTACCGCTTTAGTTCCGAGATGACCACCACACCAGCAACTCCCGTCCGTACCCGTTTCGCTCCCAGCCCGACCGGCTACCTGCACCTGGGCGGCGCCCGTACCGCGCTGTATTCCTGGGCCTACGCGCGCCACTTCGGCGGCACCTTCGTGCTGCGCATCGAAGACACCGACCTGGAGCGTTCGACCCCGGAAGCGGTGCAGGCCATCATCGAAGGCATGGCCTGGCTGGGCCTGAACCACGACGAAGGTCCGTTCTACCAGATGCAGCGCATGGACCGCTACCGCGAAGTGGTGGGCCAGATGCTGGCGGCCGGCACCGCCTACCATTGCTACTCGTCGCCGGAAGAAGTGCAGGCGATGCGCGACAAGGCGACGGCGGCCGGCGAAAAGCCGCGCTACGACGGCACCTGGCGTCCGGAAGAAGGCAAGACCCTGCCCGCCATCCCGGAAGGCCGCAAGCCGGTGGTGCGTTTCAAGAACCCGCTGGACGGCGAAGTGACGTGGAACGACTTCGTCAAGGGCGCCATCACCATCGGCAATAAAGAGCTGGACGACCTGGTCATTGCGCGCCCGGACGGCACGCCGACGTATAACTTCTGCGTGGCAATCGACGACCTGGACATGCAGATCACCCACGTCCTGCGCGGCGACGACCACGTCAACAACACCCCGCGCCAGATCAACATCCTGCGCGCCATCGGCGCGCCGCTGCCGCAGTACGGCCACCTGCCGATGATACTGGGCTCGGACGGCGCCAAGATGTCCAAGCGCAAGGATGCGGTCAACGTCATGCAGTACCCGGCGGAAGGCTATCTGCCGGAAGCCATCCTTAATTACCTGGCGCGCCTGGGCTGGAGCCACGGCGACGAGGAAGTGTTCTCGATGGAGCAGGTGTGCGCGTGGTTCGACGGCACCCACCTGAGCAACTCGGCGGCCCAGTTCAACATTGAAAAACTGAACTGGCTGAACAACCACTATATAAAGCAGGCCGACAATGCGCGCCTGGCCGAGCTGGCCCAGCCGCGCATGCTGGCCAACGGCGCCGTGTTCGAGGGCGCGCCGGCGCTGCCGGTGGTGCTGGGCCTGCTGAAGGAGCGCACCAACACCGTCAACGAACTGGCCGACGCCGCCATGCTGTTCTACCGCGCGCCGCAGCCGGAGGCCGCGCTGCTGGCCCAGCACGTGACCGACGCCGTGAAGCCGGCGCTGGCCGATTTCGCCGAACGCTGCAAAACGGTGGAGTGGAACAAGGCGGCGCTGGCCGCCATGATCAAGGAAGTGCTGGCTGCCCACGGCCTGAAGATGCCGCAGATCGCCATGCCGCTGCGCCTGTTTGTCACCGGCCAGCTGCAAACGCCGGCCATCGACGCGGTGCTGGAAATCTTCGGCCGCGACACCGTTGTGGCGCGCATGTCAAAATTCCTCTGATTTATTTCTTGAGGCAGGGGCAAAGTTGCAAAAGGGTATTTGCATAATACGGAGCCTCTGCTATACTCTTGTCTCTCGCGCAAACGGGGGTATAGCTCAGCTGGGAGAGCGCTTGCATGGCATGCAAGAGGTCAGCGGTTCGATCCCGCTTACCTCCACCAGTTTGCAGAGAAAGCAGTACGGCAGTTCCAAGGTCCCCATCGTCTAGAGGCCTAGGACATCACCCTTTCACGGTGAGTACCGGGGTTCGAATCCCCGTGGGGACGCCA
>NZ_JBWKSD010000008.1:0-82415 GCF_059419605.1 Pseudoduganella sp. GW821-FHT05F09 | reverse complement strand
GGTCCCCATCGTCTAGAGGCCTAGGACATCACCCTTTCACGGTGAGTACCGGGGTTCGAATCCCCGTGGGGACGCCAGTTCTGGCAAACATCACAAGTTGTTCGACAATCAAGCTGCCTGGTGCGGCTTTTTTTGCATTTGCGTGCAAACTTAACGAGATTGCATGTTGGCGAATCTGTTCTACACTGGACGAGGGTGGCCACCGTAGCCGCCTATCAAATCAGGGAGACGGACATGGAACTCCATTTGCACTCGCACCGCTGGGTGGCGCGCCAGCCTGACTGGGCGGCCGCGGCGGTAGCCGGCTTTGGCGCCGGCGGTATCCTCATGGTATTGGAAGTGGCCTGGGCGGCGATTGCCGGCGGGCGCGACCCGTGGCAGGTGACGCATATGGTCGCCGCCATGGTGCTCGGCTGGGACGCGCTGCAAACCACCGGCTATGCGCTGGGCATCCTGGTGGCGGCGCTGGCCGTGCACTACATCCTCGGCATCGCCTTCGGCATCATGCTGGCGGCGATCATCGCACCGTTCCAGCTCGACTCCAGCACCGGCATGGTGCTGCTGGCCGGCGCCGTGTTCGGGCTGGTGCTGTATGTGCTGAATTTCTATGGCATGTCCGGCGCGTTCTCGTGGTTTGCTGAAATGCGCGGCTGGGCCACGGCCATTTGCCATGCGCTGTTCGGCATGTCGGCCGCCTATATTTACCGCATGATGGAAAAGCCGTAAGACACACCGTTGTTGCGTGGTTCCTTGAGCATGTTGCTGGGCATGGCTTGAAGCGAAGCATTTGACAAGCATTTCGCAAAACGGGGGGCGGCTTATGGCTTTGGCACTGGCTTTGATCCTCATTGTGGTGGGCACGCTTGCGTTCCACCTGTGGAGTCCGTGGTGGCTCACGCCGCTGGCGTCGAACTGGCAGGCCATGGACGACGCGCTGATGCTGACGCTGGTCATCACGGCCGCCATCTTTATTATCATCAATCTGTTCGTGGCCTACGCGGTGATCAAGTTCCGTCACCGCGACGGCGTGCGCGCGTCCGCCGAGCACGGCAGCAAAAAGCTGGAGTGGTGGCTGATAGGCGTGACCACGGTGGGCATCGTCGTGATGCTGGCGCCGGGGCTGGACGTGTACGCCAAGCTGATCACCGCGCCGGCCAACGCCATGCAGTTCGAGGTCATGGGGCAGCAGTGGCAATGGCACTACCGGCTGCCCGGCAAGGACGGCCGCATGGGGCAGACCGATGTCACCCACATCAGCCCTGAAAATCCCTTCGGCGTGAACGCCAAGGACCCGAACGGCCAGGACGACGTGCTGGTCGACACGCAGGAAATCCACATCCCCCTCAACCGGCCGGTCAAGGTGCTGCTGCGCTCGCAGGATGTGCTGCACGATTTCTATGTGCCGCAGTTCCGCACCCGCATGAATATGGTGCCCGGCATGGTCACTTCGTTCTGGTTCACGCCCACCCGCACCGGGCGCTTCGAGGTGATGTGCGCGCAGCTGTGCGGCATCGGCCACGCCAATATGCGCGGCTACGTGGTGGTGGAGGAGGAGGCGGCCTACGCGGCCTGGCTGGCGGCGCAGCCCACCTTCGCCGGCAAGATGCGTGCGGGCGCGGCCGGCGGCGCAGGCGTTGCCGCAGCGGCGGCCGGCGCCGGCGCGGCGGGCGCCGAAGGCACGGAGGCGGGCTCGGCCGGAGCGGGCGCCGCCGGCCCTGCGGCTGCGGCCGCCGCCGGCGACACGGCCGCGCAGGGCAAGCTGCTGGCGCAGGCGCGCGGTTGCACGGCTTGCCACAGCGTGGACGGCAGTCCCGGCGTGGGGCCGAGCTGGAAGGGTTTGTACGGCAAGACCGAAACACTGGACAGCGGCAAGACCGCTGTGGCGGACGATGCCTATCTGAAGCAGTCCATCGCCGATCCCAAGGCGAGCATCGTGCGCGGCTTCCCACCTATCATGCCGCAGCAGCCGTTCACGGAGGCGGAGCTGTCGGCGATGGTGGACTACATCAAGACTGTGAAGTGACGCGGGAGCTGGCGATGGCATACGGAAGCGGACACGACGAGCATGAGTCTGGGGACGGCCATGACCACGGCCCCCAGAGCTGGGTCACGAAATACGTGTGGAGCCAGGACCACAAGGTGATCGCGGTGCAGTACGCGCTGACGGCCATCGTGGTCGGCCTGATCGGGCTGGTGCTGTCGGACCTGATGCGGCTGCAGCTGGGCTATCCCGGCAAGTTCGCCTTTATCGACGCGTCGCGCTACTACCAGTTCATCACCATGCACGGCATGATCATGGTGGTGTATCTGCTGACCGCGCTGTTCCTGGGCGGCTTCGGCAACTACCTGATCCCGCTGATGGTGGGCGCGCGCGACATGGTGTTCCCCTTCCTGAACATGCTCAGCTACTGGTTCTACCTGCTGTCCGTGCTGATACTGGTAGGCAGCTTCTTCGTGCCGGGCGGCCCCACCGGCGCGGGCTGGACGCTGTATCCGCCGCAGGCCATTCTGCCGGGCACGCCGGGCGTGGAGTGGGGCATCATCGTCATGCTGATTTCGCTGGTGGTGTTCATCGCGGCCGCCACGATGGGCGGCCTGAACTACGTCACCACGGTGCTGCAGGCGCGCACGCGCGGCATGACGCTGATGCGCATGCCGCTCACCGTGTGGGGCATCTTCGTGGCCACCATCCTGGCGCTGCTGGCTTTCCCGGCGCTGTTCGTCAGCGGCGTGATGATGTTGTTCGACAAAACGCTGGGCAGCAGCTTCTTCATGCCCGCCATCGTCTCCATGGGCCAGCACCTGAACCACCAGGGCGGCAATCCGCTGCTGTTCCAGCACCTGTTCTGGTTCTTCGGCCACCCCGAGGTCTACATCGTGGCATTGCCCGCCTTCGGGATTATTTCCGACCTGGTTAGCGTGCACGCGCGCAAATGCATCTTCGGCTACCGCATGATGGTGTGGGCCATCGTCATTATTGGCGGGCTCAGCTTTGTCGTGTGGGCGCACCATATGTATGTGAGCGGCATGCATCCGCTGTTCGGTTTCTTCTTCGCTACCACCACGCTGATTATCGCCGTGCCCACCGCGCTCAAGGTCTACAACTGGACGCTCACCTTGTGGCGCGGCGACATACATTTGACCGTGCCCATGCTGTTCGCGCTGGGCTTTATCAGCACATTCGTGCTGGGCGGCGTGACCGGCCTGTTCCTCGGCAATGTGAGCGTGGATATTCCGCTGTCCAACACCTATTTTGTGGTCGCGCATTTCCATATGGTGATGGGCGTTTCGCCTGTACTGGCGGTGTTTGGCGGCATTTACCACTGGTATCCCAAGATCAGCGGACGCATGTATAACGACGCGCTGGGCAAGCTGCACTTCTGGATTACTTTCCTGGGCGCCTATGCCATTTTCTTCCCCATGCATTACCTCGGCGTGCTGGGCATGCCGCGCCGCTACTACGCCTACGAAAACTACCAGTTCATTCCGGCGTCGGCGCAGCTGATGAATGAGTTCATCACCATCGCCGCGCTGGTGGTGGGCGTGGCGCAGCTGCTGTTTATCTTCAACATGGCTTATAGCACCTTCAGGGGCAAGGTGGCGGATGGCAATCCGTGGCGCGCCGCCAGCCTGGAATGGCTGACGCCTCAAACTCCGCCCGTGCATGGCAACTGGGGACCGCAGCTGCCGGTGGTGTATCGCGGCGCGTATGACTACGGCCAGCAGACCGGCGAGAGCGACTATATTCCGCAGAATGTGGGGCCGGACGATGAACTGGGAGGCCACCCGCCGGGCGCGCCGGCAGGCGGGGGCATGCCCGGCCAGCTTGCCGGCCAGGTGCCGGGCCATGGGCATGCGGTGCCCGGCGGAGGTGCGGCATGAGCGCCGGGACGGGCATGCAGGCGGCGCAGGCCGCGCAGCTTGCGCAGGCGGTGCCTGACGCGCGCAAGGTTGGCCTGTGGGTGTTCATGGGCGTGGTCACGTCGCTGTTCATGCTGTTCAGCGTGGCCTATGTGATGCGCATGGCGATGACGGATTGGCAGCCGCTGCGCTACGTGCCGTGGCAGCTGTGGCTCAGCACCGCAGTGCTGGCGCTGGCCAGCGCCGCATGGGAGCGCGCGCGCCGCAGCGGCGTGCGGACCGCAACCGCAGCCGGCGCTGCTTCCGGCGCTGCTTCCGGCGCTCCGTCCGGAGCCGCACCCGGAGCCGCACCCGGAGCCGCATCCGCTGTGCGCGCGGCGCTGCTGGCGTGTGGCTTGTCGCTGGCCTTCCTGGCGGTGCAGCTGTGGGCCTGGCAAGCGATGACGGACATGCGCTTCACCGTCAACGGCAACCCCGCCAGCAGCTTCTTCTATCTGCTGACCGGCCTGCACGGCCTGCACGTGGGCGGCGGCCTGGTGGCGGCCGCGCTGGCGGGTGCTGCCGCGCGCCGCAGCGCAAAGGGCGCGCCGGGTGCGCGGGCGCACGCTGCGTTCGCCGCCAGCGCTGCCCTGTGCGCGCGCTACTGGCATTTTTTATTGCTGCTGTGGCTGGCGCTGTTCGCGCTGATGTTCCTGGTCACGCCGGATTTCGTGCAGGTGGTTTGTGAAAGCGTCGGCATCCGGCCGCCGCAAGCGAGGTGAATCATGGATGCGTCCAGCGGCGGGGTGCAGGGCTTGGTCAGCGACTTTTCCAGCGACAAGGTGGCCTACCATGTCCCCTGGGGCAAGCTGATGATGTGGATCTTCCTGCTCAGCGACACCTTTATCTTCGGCAGTTTTCTCACCGGCTACATGACGGTGCGCCTGTCGGCCACGGCGGCCTGGCCCAATCCCAGCGAGGTGTTCGCGCTGACCATAGGGGGCACGACCTTGCCGCTGATACTGATCGCCATCATGACCTTTGTGCTCATCACCAGCAGCGGCACCATGGCCATGGCGGTCAACTACGCCTACCGGGGCGAGCGCGCCATCAGCGCGCGGCTGATGCTGGCGACCGCCGTGTTCGGCGCCATGTTCGTCTGCATGCAGGCCTTCGAGTGGACCAAGCTGATCCATGAAGGCGTGCGGCCCTGGGCCAATCCCATGGGCGCGGCCCAGTTCGGCTCCTGCTTCTTCATGATCACCGGCTTCCACGGCCTGCATGTGTCGGCCGGCGTGATCTACCTGCTGATCGTGGCGCGCCGCGTGCAGCGCGGGCATTATGAACGGGGCCACGGCGGGCAGGGCGGCAAATACGATATTGTTGAAATCGCCGGCCTGTACTGGCACTTCGTGGACCTGGTCTGGGTCTTCATTTTTGCGCTGTTCTACTTGTGGTAGGAGGGGCCATGTCCACCGCTTCCGCACAGCATCCGATCGGCATTTACTTCAAGATATGGGGCTTGCTGTTCATCCTCAGCGCCTTCTCGTATGCGGTCGATTTTTTCCATGTGCAGGGCTATCTGCGCTGGACCCTGATCCTGGTGCTGATGGCCGCCAAGGCCAGCCTGATCGTGGCCTATTTCATGCACCTGAAATGGGAGCGCCTGGCGCTGATTTACACCATCGTGATTCCGCCCACCGCGCTGCTGGTTCTGGTGTGGCTGATGATGGTGGAGGGCGACTACACCTTCTTCACCCGCATGGCGCATTTCGGCTAGTTCGAAAATATCGAACGTCGCGTGCAGTATTTTGCGTTTTGCCACGGGGCCGGGGTGGCGCATACTGCACAGCTTTTTCCCGCCTCCCATGCAGCTTAGACTCAAACTCCCGCTGGCCTTCGTGGCCGCCGTCCTGATCGCCCTGAGTTCCGGGCTGGCAGGCATATACCAACTCCACGCCGAACTCGAACGCAGCGGCCATGACGTGCAGCGCAGCTTTGCCCATGAGCGCGCGGTCGGCTACCTGGCCGTCGAGTTCAAGAACCAGCGCCTTGAATGGCGCAATATGCTGCTGCGCGGCGCGGACCCCGCGCTGCGCGCCCGGCACTGGCAAGCCATGCAGGCTTCCGAGCGCGAGATCACGGAAAAGACCGCCGCGCTGCTGCCGGAATTGACCGGCAAGCCGCGCGAACTGATGGAGCGCTTCGCCGCCGGCCACGCCGACCTGCGCCGCCGTTTCATCGAGGCCTACGCTGTCTACGCCGAGCAAGGCGCGGAGGCGGCCGACCGCCAGATGACCGCCAGCCGCGTCGTGCTGGACGATATGCTGACCGGCTTCATCGTGGCCCTGACCGAGGAAAGCAACGCCATCACGCGCCAGGCCGCCGACAACGCGCGCCACACCGTGCTGGTGGCGTCCTTGCTGATGGCCGCCGTGGCCGCCGCCACCATCGCCGCCGCGCTGATGCTCAGCCGCGGCATCTTGCGGCCGGTGCGCCGCGCCCTGGCGGTGGCGCAGGCGATTGCCGGCGGCGACCTGACCAGCCGCTTCGGCGCGCAGCCCGCCGATGAACTGGGCCAGCTGCTGTCTGCCCTGCAGCGCATGAACGCCAGCCTGGCCGGCATCGTGGGCGAGGTGCGCGGCGGCACCCGCCATATCGCGGCGGCGGCCGGCGAGATCGGCGCCGGCAGCGCGGACCTGTCGGTGCGCACCGAAACCCAGGCCGGCACGCTGGAGGAAACCGCATCCGCCATGGAGCAGCTGACGGCCACCGTGCAGCTCAATGCGGAGCACGCGCACCAGGCCAGCGCGCTGTCGCGCGCGGCGTCGGACGTGGCGCAGCAGGGCGGGGCGGCGGTGGCGCAAGTGGTCGACACCATGATGTCTATCCATGCCGCGTCGGCGCGCATCGCGGACATCATCGGCGTGATCGACGGCATCGCGTTCCAGACCAACATCCTGGCGCTGAATGCGGCGGTGGAGGCGGCGCGCGCGGGCGAGCAGGGCCGGGGCTTCGCCGTGGTGGCGGGCGAGGTGCGCACGCTGGCCCAGCGCAGCGCGGAAGCGGCGCGCCAGATCCGCGCGGTCATCACCGACGCCACGCGCACCACGGAGGCGGGCGAGGAACTGGCCGCGCGCGCCGGCCGCACCATGGAGAACGTGGTGGCCAGCGTGGGCCGGGTCAGCAACATCGTGGAAGAGATCGCCCACGCCAGTGCGCAGCAGAGCAGCGGGCTGGCGCAGATCAACCAAGCGGTGCTGCAGATGGACGGCGCCACGCAGCAGAACGCGGCGCTGGTGCAGCAGACTGCCGCCGCCTCTGGCGCGCTTGAGCAGCAGGCGGCGCAGCTGGCGCGCACGGTCGACATCTTCAAGCTGGAAAGCGGGCGCCTGGCCGCCGCCCATCCTTGATTTTCGCGTCGCCCGCGTGCTACAATTCGCCCACGCTTTTACGACGTCCCCATCGTCTAGAGGCCTAGGACATCACCCTTTCACGGTGAGTACCGGGGTTCGAATCCCCGTGGGGACGCCAAGTCAAAACAAGTGTGCAGATGCAGCCCTGGTGCGCCGGGGCTTTTGATTTTTTAAGATCACGCTGCGATAGAATAGGTCACGACAGATTTCTGTCCCCATCGTCTAGAGGCCTAGGACATCACCCTTTCACGGTGAGTACCGGGGTTCGAATCCCCGTGGGGACGCCAAACAGAAAAAAGCCGCCTTGCGCGGCTTTTTTTCCACATATGCCTACCGAAAACCAGCCCGCCGCCATGGCCACCTTAGCCCTGTTCTGCAAAGTCGTCGACAACTACGGCGACATCGGCATCTGCTGGCGCCTGGCGCGCCAGCTGCAAAGCGAGCACGGCATTGCCGTCACGCTGTGGGTGGACGACTTGCGCACCTTCCAGCGCATCTGCCCCGAGGTGGATCCCGGCACGGAGCTGCAGCAGATAGCCGGCGTGGCCGTGCGCCACTGGTCCGGGCAGGACGGCGCGTTCGCGCCGGCCGACATCGCGGACATCGTCATTGAATTTTTCGGCTGCGACATCCCGCCCGGCTATATCGCCGCCATGGCGCAGTGCGAACCGCGCCCGGTGTGGCTGAACCTGGAGGGCCTGACGGCGGAAGAGTGGGTGGAAGGCTGCCACACCTTGCCTTCGTCCCACCCGCGCTTGCCATTGACGAAACATTTCTTCTTCCCCGGCTTCACCGCGAAAACCGGCGGCCTGCTGCGCGAGTCCGCGCTGGAGGCGCAGCGCCTTGCCTTCGAGTCCGACCCCGCCGCCCGGGCCGCCTTCCTGGCGCGCTTCGGCGTGGTGCAGGCGGACATGGCCGCGCTTAAGGTGTCGCTGTTCTGCTACCCGCACGCGCCGGTGGCCGAGCTGTTCAGCGCCTGGGCGCAGGGCGGCGAGCCGGTGCTGTGCATGGTGCCCGAGGGTGTGGCGGCCGATGCGGTGCAGGCCTTCCTGGGTGTGGACGCCAAAGCCGGCGCCGCCCGCAGCAGCGGGGCGCTGACGGTGCGCGTGCTGCCCTTCGTGCCGCAGCAGGATTACGACCGGCTGCTGTGGGCCTGCGACCTCAATTTTGTGCGCGGGGAAGACTCGGTGGTGCGCGCGCAGTGGGCGGGCAAGCCCTTCGTGTGGCATATCTACCCGCAGGACGAGAATCTGCACCACAAGAAACTGCGCGCCTTCCTGGAGCGCTATGCGGCAGGCGGCGCGCTGGACGCGTTCTCGCTGTGCTGGAACGGCGCGCTGCAGCCCGGCGCCGGCAGCGATGCCCCGCCGGACTGGTCTGCGCTATGGTCCGCCCTGCGGGCGGCGCTGCCGGCCGCCGCCGGGCGCGCCGCCGGATGGCGCGAGCAGATCGCGTTGCATGGCGACCTGGCAACAAACCTGCTGCGTTTTGCTGCGTCGCTCAAGTAGGCGGCGCAAGAAAAATCAGGTATACTGCCCGGTTACTCTATCAAGTATTTTTACTCGGTATTATTACTCGATCAAACTAGAGCTTACGGCGTTAGAAGCCAGCAGGCGACAGATGATTTTCACGCAACCCACTTTATACGTACACTCGCTATGAAACCCGCAAAAGAAATTCGTGTTGGCAACATCATCATGGTTGACGCCAAGCCTTTCATCGTTCTGCGTTCTGACGTCAACGGTTCGAGCCGCACGGGCTTCACCTACAAATGGAAGATGAAGAATCTTCTGACGAACGCTCCCCTGGAAAACGTATTCCGCGGCGACGACAAATTCGACGTGGTGGTTCTGGACAAGAAGCCAGTGACCTACTCCTACTTCGCCGACCCGCTGTACGTCTTCATGGATCAAGAGTACAACCAGTACGAGATCGAAGAAGAAAACCTGGGCGACGCACTGAACTACCTGAAAGACGGTATGGAATGCGAAGCAGTGTTCTACGACGGCAAAGCCATCTCGGTAGAACTGCCAACCACCATCGCTCGCCTGGTTGCCTACTCGGAGCCTGCAGTCAAGGGCAACACTTCGGGCAACGTCCTGAAAGAAGCCAAGATCGAAAACGCGATCGAATCCAAGCAGCACATCGTGATGGTGCCGCTGTTCGTATCCCAGGACGACGTGATCGAGATCGACACCCGTACCAACGAATACAAGCGCGTAGTACGCAACTAAGTCCCGGACCGGGACTTGGCGGCACGCTCGCTGCAAGGAAAAGCCAGGTTCTGCGGAACCTGGCTTTTTTTTTACGCGAAGGGAACGAAGTTGATGCCGTTCTGGATCGCGCCGATCACCTGGGCATGGTTCTCCGGGCTGTCCGAGAACTGCACCAGCACGTTGGCCTGGGACGCCAGGTGGTTGTCCAGCACGTTCATCCAGTAAGCGAAGCCTGCCGCGTCCGGCTCGCGGTGCAGGGTGTTGGCGTAGAAGCGGGTCACCGCCTCGGCATTGGTCGGCGCCGCGCCGTACAGCGCCAGGCCCTCGTTGGACGACATGAAGTTCTTGGCGATCAGGTCCATCGGCGCGCCGCCGTCGCGCACCGCGATCCAGTAGCCCAGGCCAGGCAGGTCCGGCACGCGGTCGAACACCGCCTGGTACAGGCGGTAGGCCTGGCCCGCGTTGCCTTCGATGTCGAGCGCCACGTCGGCGTCGGCGAAGTGCAGGCGCTCCACGTTGCCCAGCACGTCCGAGCCGTCGCTGCCCAGCGGGTTGCTGACCAGACTGCCGTTCGCCGTGATGGTGATGCCGTAGCCGGCGCGCGCGCCAGTGTAGACCGCCGTATCGATGCCGCCGCCGCCGTCGATCACGTCGTTGCCGCCCAGGCCGCTGATGCGGTCGTTGCCCTGGTTGGCGATGATGCTCTCCGGGCTGGCGGTGCCGCTGATGATTTCACCGGCCAGGCTGCCAAAGCCCGCGCCCACCGTCGTGTGCGTGATGGTGCGCGCGTCGGCCGTGGTGTTGGCGATCATCTGGTAATTGACGAACACCGCGTCCAGGCTGCTGCTGGCCAGCGCCCCGCCGCTGGCGTAGTTGTAGTGGTTGGCGTCGCCGCCGCTGGACAAGCGCGTCAGCGCGCCGGTCTGGATATCCTTGATGAAGATGTCCGCGCGGCCGTCGCCGTCGCCCGGCGTGAAGTCCGAGGTGCTCTCGAACATCACGTAGCGGCCGTCGTTGGAGACGCTGGCGTTGCTGGAGTCGCCCAGGCCCTGCTGGCCGTCGGCGCCGGTCGATACGCGCAGCGTCACGCCGGTGGACAGGTCCTTGCGGAACACGTCGCGGTGCGCATTGGTGTCGCCCGCCACCAGGTTGCTGGCCTGGCTGGTGAACACCACGTAGCGGCCATCCGCCGACACCGAGGCGTTGTCGCTGTTGCCGTTGGCGCCCACGCCGCTCGAGCTGGTGGACACGCGGGTGAGGGCGCCGCTGTCCAGGTTCTTGGCGTAGATGTCCGCGTAGCTGTCGTCGCCCGCCGCCAGGTTGGTGGCGAAGGTGGTGAACACCGCCGTGCGCCCGTTGGACGACAGGGCCGTGTCCGCGCTGGGCGCGTTGGCCTGCACGCCGGCCGCCGTGGTGGATGCGTTCACCACCACGCCGGTCTGCGTGTTCTTGACGAACATGTCGTCCGTGCCGTTGGTGTCGCTGGCCACCAGGTTGGTGGCCTTGCTGATGAAGCCCACGTACAGCGCGCTGCCGGACAGCACCGCGTTGTAGCTCTGGCCGTTGGCCAGCGCGCCGGTGGCGGTGGTGGACGCGTTGAACAGCGTGCCGGTGGCCATGAACTTGACCATGATATTGGCGTTGCCGCCCACGGTGTTCTGGAAACTCACGGCGCCGGCGTCGGCCGCCAGCGAGGCATTGGTTTTTACGCCCGCCAGCGTGGACACCAGGGTCAGCGTGCCGGTCTGCAGGTCGCGCAGATAGATGTCGCCGTCATTGAGGCTGGTGTCGCTTGGCAGCAGCGACTGGTTGGAGGAGAACGCCACGTAGCGCCCGTTGGCGGAAATGCGGGCGCCGATATCGGGCGCGCTGATGTCGGTTTGCACCGTGCTAGATGTGTTTGGCAGCATGATAGTCGGATTTTTGTGAGTAGTGGTTGTAGGGGTATGGCCTACAAATTGTGCATCAGACAAGCCGCCCGGCCCCGCACGGTTCCACCCGGATATTTTTGTCCCGACGGAAAGTTTGTTATTCCTTTCAAAAAGATAATTAAATTAGTAGCTCGGAAATATTTCCGCTGCTATGCTAGTGGGTTACTGCATTGACACTTTCGCATAGCTACTTTTGGTACGCGCACTCACGGAGCTGGGTATGGATCGTAGGGGATTTGTTCGCATGGGTCTGGCCGCAGGAGCGGCAGGCATGGCAGCCAGCACGGACGCGGCGGCCAAAGCCGGACCCGGCGCCGTTCTGGACGGCGGCGTGCAGCTGCAGCAGGAGCTGATGGCGGCCAACAAGCTGACCTCGCACTCGCTCACTTCGCAATACCTGGCCCGCATCCGCAACATCGACAAGGCCGGCCCGCGCATCAACGCCATTATCGAGATCAACCCGGAAGCGCTGAAAATCGCCCGCGAGATGGACCGCGAGCGCCTGCTGCGCCGCGTGCGCGGCCCGCTGCACGGCATCCCCGTGCTCCTGAAGGACAACATCGCCACCGCCGACCGCATGAGCACCACCGCCGGTTCGCTGGCGCTGGCCGGCGTGCGCGCCGCGCGCGACGCCCACGTGGTGGCCCGGCTGCGCGCGGCCGGCGCCGTCATCATCGGCAAGACCAATCTGAGCGAGTGGGCCAATATGCGCTCCACGCATTCGGTGAGCGGCTGGAGCGCGCGCGGCGGCCTCACGCGCAACCCGTATTCGCTGGACCGCAATTGCAGCGGCTCCAGCTCCGGCTCCGGCGCCGCCATCGCGGCCGGCCTGGCCACGCTGGCCGTGGGCACCGAGACCGACGGCTCCATCGTTTCGCCCGCGTCGATCTGCGGCCTGGTCGGCATCAAGCCCACGCTGGGCCTGCTCAGCCGCAGCGGCATCATCCCCATCGCCCATTCGCAGGACACGGCCGGCCCCATGGCCCGCAGCGTGGCGGACGCCGCGCATATGCTGGCCGCCATGGCCGGCGCGGACCCGGCCGACGCCGCCACCGCCGGCAGCCAGGCAGCCGACTACGCCGCCGCGCTGGACCGCGCGGGCCTGCAGGGCAAGCGCCTGGGCGTGGCGCGCAACTTCTTCGGCAAGAACCCGGACGTGGACGCGGAAATGGCCAAGGCGCTGCAAGTGCTGCAGGCCCAGGGCGCGCAACTGGTGGACGTGGAAGTGCCCAATGTGAGCAAATACGAGGGCAGCGAAACCGAAGTGCTGCTGTACGAATTCAAGGCCGACCTGGCGGCCTACCTGAAAGACTACGCCCCCGGCGCGCCGGTGCGCAATATGGCCGACCTGGTGGAGTTCAACCGCAAGCACGCGGACAAGGAAATGCCTTACTTCGGCCAGGAATACCTGGAGCGCGCCGCCGCCAAGGGCGGTCTGGACGAGCAGGCCTACCTGGACGCGCTGGCCAACAACCAGCGCTACTCGCGCGCCGAAGGCATAGACCAGGTGATGCGCGAACACCGCCTGGACGCGCTGGTGGCGCCCACCGACGGCCCGGCGTGGCTGACGGACTTCATCAACGGCGACCATTACAACGCCAGCTTCTCCTCGCCCGCCGCCGTGGCGGGCTATCCGCACGTGACCGTGCCGGCCGGCTATGTGCACGGCCTGCCGGTGGGCCTGTCCTTCGTCGGCGGCAGCTATACCGAAGCCAAGCTGATCGGCATGGCCTACGCCTACGAGCAGGCCACCCACCACCGCCGCGCGCCGCAGTTCCCGGCCAGCGTGTCGCCGCAGCTGCGATAGAAAATCCTGATTTGACGGAATGTCCAATTCTGGATATTCTGTCCAAATGCGAAAACACAAGATAGTCCGCACCGCCGAACAGCAGCTGCTGCTGGACCAGCTCAAAAACGTGGCCGAAGGCCTGGGCCAGACCCTGGCCCCGTTCTGCGAGGTGGTGGTGCACGACCTGCTCGACCCGGCGCACGCCATCGCCGCCATCCACAACAACCTGTCCAGTCGCGCTGTCGGCGGCCCGGCCACGGAGCTGGGCCTGGCCCGCATCGGGGACGCCGCCTATCCTGCCATCGTGGCAAACTACCCCAACAGTTTCGCCGACGGGCGCCAGGCCAAGAGCACCTCCATCGGCGTGAAGGACTCCAGCGGGCGGTACGTCGCCGCGCTGTGCATCAATGTGGACCTGACCATGTTCCACGGCCTGCAAGCCATGTTCGGGCAGTTCAGCCGCATCGACGCCGGCGCCGCGCCGCAGGAATCGCTGGACCCGGCCGGCGCCGACGGCATCCGCCGCCGCATCGACGACTACGCGGCGCGCCTGTCCAGCACCCCGCGCACGCTCAAGGCCGGCGAGCGGCGCGCATTGATGGTGGAACTACGCGAGGCGGGCTGCCTGGAAGTGCGGCGCGCCATGGAAATCATCGCCCAGCATCTGGGCATTTCGAGAGCGACGGTGTACAGCTATGCCAAATAACGCGAGACTGCTGCTGATCGACAGCGTACAGGGCGAGTCCCTGATGAATTACCGCGACGTGCTGGACGCCACCCGCGAGGCCTTCGTGCTGCACCAGCAGGAGGAGGGCCGCGTGTTCCCGCTGGTGCGCGAGCGCCTGCCGGAAGGCGTGTGGGGCATCAAGTCGGGCAACGTGGCGGGGCAGAATCTGCTCGGCTTCAAGTCGGCCGGCTTCTGGCCCGGCAACCGCGAAAAGGGCGGCGAGCCGCACCAGGCCACCATCATGCTGGTCGATCCCGACACCGGCCGCCCGCTGTGCATCATCGACGGCAACGGCGTCACCACCATGCGCACCGGCGCGGCCGGCGGCCTGGGGCTGATACAGCTGGCGCGCGCCGACAGCGCCCGCCTGTGCGTGTTCGGCACCGGCGTGCAGGCCCGCATCCAGCTGCGCTACGCGCTCGAGCTGCTGCCCTCGCTGCGCCAGGTGGACTACGTGAGCGCCAGCGGCGAGCCGGACCTGGCCTTCGAGCGCCAGTTCTCCGAGCGCTGCAGCATCGCCATGGCGGCCGACCGCAACGCCGCCGTGGCGTTGGCCGACATCGTCATCACCGCCACGCCCGCGCGCGGGCCGCTGTTCAACCTGGACGCCGTGCGCCCCGGCACCCACTTCAGCTGCGTCGGCGCCGACACGCTGGGCAAGCGCGAGCTGCCCGAAGGCCTGCTGCAGCAGGCGCGCCTGTTCGTGGACGACCATGTCCAGGCGCGCCAGATCGGCGAGATGCAATGGGCGCCCGAGCTGCCCTGCCACCAGCTGGGCGAACTGCTGTCCGGCCAGTTGCAGGCGCACCGCAAGCCGGAAGACATCACCGTGTTCGACATGACCGGCATCGCGCTGCAGGACCTCACCGTGGCGCGGCTGATCTATGAACGCGCGCTGGCGCGGGGCGTGGGCAGCAGCGTGGCCTGGCCCTGGTAACAATTTTCAATCTCTGACAAAGGAAATCATGCAAGTCCTGCCTACCTACGACGACGTCGCCGCCGCTGCGCAGCGCATCGAAGGCCATGCCCACCGCACCCCGGTGCTGCGCTCGCGCACCGCCGACGAGGAACTGGGCGCGCAAATCTTCTTCAAGGCCGAGAACATGCAGCGCATGGGCGCCTTCAAGTTCCGCGGCGCCTTCAACGCGCTGTCGCGCTTCGACGCGGCGCAGCGCAAGGCCGGCGTGGTGGCTTTCTCGTCTGGCAACCACGCGCAGGCCATCGCCCTGTCCGCGCGCCTGCTCGGCATTCCCGCCACCATCGTCATGCCGCAGGACGCGCCGGCCGCCAAGGTTGCCGCCACCAAGGGCTACGGCGGCAAAGTGGTGCTGTACGACCGCTACACCGAAGACCGCGAAGCCATCGGCCGCAGGCTGGCCGAGGAGGGCGGCCTGACGCTGATCCCGCCGTATGACCACCCGGACGTCATCGCCGGCCAGGGCACGGCGGCCAAGGAGCTGTTCGACGAAGTGGGCCCGCTGGACGCGCTGTTCGTCTGCCTGGGCGGCGGCGGCCTGCTGTCCGGCTCCGCGCTGGCGGCGCGCGCGCTGTCGCCGGACTGCAAAATCTACGGCGTGGAGCCGGAGGCCGGCAACGACGGCCAGCAATCGTTCCGCAGCGGCGCCATCGTCCACATCGACACGCCGCAAACCATCGCCGACGGCGCCCAGACCCAGCACCTGGGCAATTACACCTTCGACATCATCCGCCGCGACGTGGACGACGTGCTCACCGTCAGCGACGCCCAGCTGGTGGAGGAAATGCGCTTCTTCGCCGCGCGCATGAAGATCGTGGTCGAGCCCACCGGCTGCCTCGGCTTCGCCGCCGCGCGCGCCATGCGCGAGCAGCTCAAGGGCAAGCGCGTGGGCGTCATCATCAGCGGCGGCAATGTGGACATGGCGCGCTTCTGCGCGTTATTGGCCTAAAGGACAAGTTACGGGCCGGGCGGGCGCAGGTACAGTCGCACCATCAACGATGAAGGCGAGGACACCGAAATGCATTCCGTACAACAGGAAGTCGACGAGCGCAGCAACCTGACCGGCACCAACAAGTTCGAGCTGCTGCTGTTCCGCCTGGGCGGCGACGCCAGCGGCGACCGCAACGAGCTGTTCGGCATCAATGTGTTCAAAATCCGCGAGATCGTCGCCATGCCGCCCATCACGGCGGTGGCCGGCTCGCAGCCGCACATGCTGGGCGTGGTCAACCTGCGCGGCCAGATCATCCAGGTGCTCGACCTGCCCGCCATCTGCGGCTGCACGCCGAAGACCGGCCTGAACATCATGCTGGTCACCGAGTTTGCCCGCACCACGCAGGCCTTCGCGGTGGAATCGGTGGAAGACATTGTGCGGCTGGACTGGGGCCAGGTGCTGTCGGCGGAATCGACCGCCGTGGGTGGCGTGGTCACCAGCATCGCCCGCCTGGACGGCGCCAACGGCTCGCGCCTGGCGCAAGTGCTGGACGTGGAAACCATCCTGCGCAGCATGAACCCGACCGACCGTCCGGATGTCGATCCCGAGACCATAGGCCCCAGCCTGAACCTGCGCCCCGGCACCATGATACTGGCGGCGGACGACTCGGTGGTGGCGCGCACGCTGATCGAGAAGGGGCTGGAAGCCATGGGCGCGCCCTTCATCATGACCAAATCCGGCAAGGAAGCCTGGGACAAGCTGGGCCAGATCGCCGCCGCCGCCGAAGCCGAAGGCAAGACCGTGTACGACAAGATCGCCCTGGTGCTGACCGACCTGGAAATGCCGGAAATGGACGGCTTCACCCTGACGCGCAACATCAAGCAGACCTCGCGCTACGCGGCGCTGCCGGTGGTCATCCATTCCTCGCTGTCGGGCACCACCAACGAGGAGCACGTCAAGACCGTGGGCGCGGACGCCTACGTGGCCAAATTCATGGCCGAGGAACTGGCCGCCACCATCCGCAAGGTGCTGGCGAAATAGCACGGCGCGCGGGGGAAATCGCGGTAGAATTTAAGCGGGCGCCATCCAGGGCGTCCGCCGGCCGTGATGGAACCCATGCTGCAAATCGACTTCCCGATCCGCAAAGAATGCCCGCCTGGCGCCTGCGACTGCAAGCGTGAGCAGCTGCTCGAGGGCGCAACGGCGGACATGGCCGCGCTGGCCGTGCTGCGGTTGACCAAGGAAGACGAAAAGCGGCTGATCCAGCGCATCGAAGCCGCTGAAAGCTACGAAGACCTGCAGCGCATCGGCCTGCGCCTGCAAGAGAATCTCGGCGTGGCGCTGAAGATCGCCCCCGGCGACAACGAAGTGCGCACCGTGATGGGCCTGCAGATCGAACTGAGCATGCGCCCCGGCCTATGCCGCAAAACCCGCGAAGCCATCCCGGCCGCCGTGCGCCGCTGCCTCAAGAAAAACCCCGCCATCATCTACGCCATCCTGGATGCGCACGACCTGTTTGGCGTGCAATAGCCGTGCCGGGTGCAAACACCGCCAAACTGGCCGGACAGATAATGAAGGTGAACCATGCCGGCGAGCAGGGTGCGGTAAGCATCTACACCGGCCAGATTTTCATGGCGCGTTTCACCGCGAAATCGCTTCTGCCGGAACTGGTCGCCTTCAGGGCGGATGAAGAAAAACACAGGGCCATTTTTCAAAAAGAACTGGCGCGGCGAGACTTAAAGCGTTGCAAAAGTTACTGGCTGTGTGCTGGAGGAGGAATTGTTCTGGGCGTCATAACCGGATTGTTTGGCGCCCGCGCCATATCGATCACGACCGTGGCTGTCGAACGAGTGGTGCTACGCCACCTGCGCGAGCAAATTGCGCTCCTGGCGGACGATGCCGCCGCCGTTTCCGCAATCTCTGCGATACTGAACGAAGAGCAGGAGCATCACGACAAAGCCTTGAACCATAGCCAAACGAGCGATGTCATGGGGCAGCTGCTCGGTTCTGTCGTATCCGGCGCCACCGAGAGCGTCATCTGGCTTGGGATGCGGCTTTAGGGATAAACCGCCTGATTCTAGGCTTCAGGCAGCACGAATTGCGCAATGGCGAGGTAGTGCAGGGCGCTGCCGAGCAACACGAAAAGGTGCCAGATGCCATGCGCGTGGCGCATGCGGGTGTCGATCACGTAGAAGATGATGCCGACCGTGTAGAACAGGCCGCCCGCCAGCACGTAGGCAAAGCCGTCATTGCCCAGCGAGGCGCGCAAAGGCAGCACCATCAGCACCGCCGACCAGCCCATGGTCAGATAAATCACCACCGACAGCCAGCGGTTCTCGCTTTTCCGCAACTCCTGCACGATGCCGACGAACGCCAGCAGCCAGACGGCGGCCAGCAAAGCCCAGCCGAGCTGGCTGTCCAGCGCCAGGCTGCAAAATGGCGTGTAGGTGCCCGCAATCAGGACGTAGATCGCGCAATGGTCGAACTTCTGCCACAAGGCTTTCACGCGGCCCATGCTGGCGTGGTAGACGGTTGAGCAGGCGTACAGCAGCACCAGGCTGAAACAGTACACGCCGATGCTGACCACGCTCTGCCAGGGACCACTCTGCACCTGTCCCAGTAGATACACCGACCCGCCAGCAGCCAGCAGCGCTCCCGCCAAGTGTGTTGCCGCGTTGAACTTTTCGCCTGCTTGCGCAAACCTGGCCATGGCGTACCTTTCAATGAGTCGTCGACCCATTGTAGACGCGATTTGCGATAGGACTGTGACGGAGTTCACATATTGCTACGAAGGCTGCACCAGATTGATCAGGTTGCCGCACGTGTCTTCGAACAGCACGCCGGTGATCGGCCCCATATTGGTGGGCTCGCCACGGAACACCACGCCCAGTTCCTTCAGGCGCGTGTATTCGGATTGGATGTCGTCGGTGAG
This sequence comes from Pseudoduganella sp. GW821-FHT05F09, assembly GCF_059419605.1. NCBI lineage: Bacteria > Pseudomonadati > Pseudomonadota > Betaproteobacteria > Burkholderiales > Oxalobacteraceae > Pseudoduganella > Pseudoduganella sp. GW821-FHT05F09. The sequence goes on along the minus strand of NZ_JBWKSD010000008.1, from coordinate 63,657 downwards.
GAAGGCGGTGGCGGGGATGCCTGCTTCGTAGAGCGCGCTCTGGTAGGCGTGCGCGGGCGGGAAGCCGATGGGTTCCAGCACCAGCTCAACGCCCTCGGCGCCTTCCGGCGAGGTCACGGTCAGCCAGCGGAAGCTCCCCATCGGGATGTCGTTCTTGACGGTGAAGCCCAGCACGCCCGTGTAGAAGGCCAGCGCCTTGTTCTGGTCGTCGACCATGATGCCAGCCAGTCCGATTCTCATGCAGCTCTCCTGATCCAGTGGTGATTAAACCAACTGTATCAGAAGACGCCGCACGGTGGTTACACTTCGATGAAGCGCATCTTGAAGTTGCGGCCCTTGAAGCTGCCGAAGTCGGCGCCTTCGCGGCTGCCCTTGGCCAGGCGGTCGAACGCGTCGTAGGCCACGCGGCGGTCCAGCGCCACATAGGTCTGGAATTCGAACACGTTGATCTTGCCGACCTGCTCCTTGGCCAGGCCGGCGTCGCCGGTCAGCGCGCCCAGCACGTCGCCCGGACGCAGCTTGTCCTTCTTGCCCGCCAGGATGCACAGCGTCAGGAACGGCGCCGGATCGCCTTGCGCGTACTCGTCGTTCGGCAGGTCCTTCAGCGAATGCCATTCCACCGCCTTGCCCTGGTATTCCTCGATCAGCTTGACCCACTTCTTCTCGTTCGGCGCGCACAGCGACAGTGCCAGGCCCTGCTGCTCCACGCGGCCGGTGCGCCCGATGCGGTGGATGTGCACTTCGGTGTCCTTGGACACGTCGACGTTGATCACTGCCTCCAGGTTGGCGATGTCCAGGCCGCGCGCGGCCACGTCGGTGGCCACCAGCACGGTGGCGCTGCGGTTGGCGAACAGCACCAGGATCTCGTCGCGCTCGCGCTGCTCCAGTTCGCCGTACAGGGCCAGCGCCGTAAAGCCGTCCTTGCGCAGCGACTCCACCAGCTCGCGGCAGTGCACCTTGGTGTTGCAGAAGGCGATGGCCGAGGCTGGCTGGTAGTGCTTGAGTAGCTTGCTCACGGCCGCGTCGCGGTCGTCGAAGCCCACTTCATAGAAGCGCTGCTCGATCTTGCTGTTGTCGTGCTGCGCCTGCACCGTCACTTCCACCGGGTCGGCCAGGAAGGCTTCGGTGGCCACGCGGATGTCGTCCGGGTAGGTGGCCGAGAACAGCAGCGTCTGGCGGCGTTTCGGGCAGGCCGACACGATGCCGGCGATCTCGTCGTAGAAGCCCATGTCGGTCATGCGGTCCGCTTCGTCCAGCACCAGGGTGTTGACCATGCCCAGTTCCAGCGTCTGGCGGCTCAGGTGGTCGCGGATGCGGCCGGGCGTGCCGACCACGATGTGGGCGCCGTGCTCCAGCGAGGCGATCTGCGGGCGCATCGGCGAGCCGCCGGTCAGCACCAGGATCTTCACATTGCCCACGCCGCGCGCCAGGCGGCGCAGCTCGTTGGCCACCTGGTCGGCCAGCTCGCGGGTCGGGCACATCACCAGGCCCTGGGTGGCGAACCACGCCGGGTTGACCTTGCTCAGCATGCCGATGCCGAAGGCGGCGGTCTTGCCGCTGCCGGTCTTGGCCTGGGCGATCAGGTCGCGTCCCTCCAGCACCGACGGCAGGCTCTGGGCCTGGATGGGGGTCATCTGGGTGTAGCCGAGGATGTCGAGATTGGCCAGGAAGGCGGGCGTCAGCGGCAGGCTGTGGAAGGATTCAGAACTCATGGTGGCGGACCCGGTAAAAAAGTGGGGAAGTGCGCACAGTCTAGCAGGTGCGCAGGCGGTGTCCGCTCAGGCGGACGGGCTCGTTGGGAGACGGTCTTAGTTCTGACGCCACACCGGCAAACCGGTCACGTCCAGGCCTTCTTCGCGCTGCCAGACCGGCAGGCCGCTCGTGTCGGTCGCCTCCAGCAGTTCGAGCTGTTCCTGTTTCAAGGCGGCACGACGCGTGCGCGGTGGAGGCGGGCGCTTGGGCTCGGGCTCCATCGGCGCGGCCGGCGCAAAGCCGGGCAGGTCGAAAGTCGCGTTGTCTTTTTTGTCTCTCATCTCAAAAACAAAAGCCCGGCTGCAGCAGTCGGGCTCAAATATTTAAAGCGGCACGCAGTGTAGCACAAAGCCATGCCGCCGTGGTGGGTATGATGGCCTAGCGGAAACTCAACGGAAGCTCAGCGCGCCGGTCAGGTCGCCCGGCGGGGGGGCGCCGCGCGCGGCAAAGGCCTCGTTGCGTGTCTTCAGGCCTTCCAGTAGCGGCAGGCCGTGCAGGCGGGTGAGGAAGCGCATGATGGACGTGGTGTCGTAGAAGGTGTGGTCGACCGCGCCCTTCTTGGCGTAAGGCGACACCACGATGGCCGGAATGCGCGAGCCCGGACCCCAGCGGTCGCCCTTGGGCGGCGCCACGTGGTCCCACCAGCCGCCGTTCTCGTCGAAGGTGATCACCACCACCATGTCCTTCCACTGCGGCGATTTCTGCAGGTGGGAGATGATGTTGGTGATGTGCTGGTCGCCCGATTCAATGTCCGAATAGCCGGCGTGCAGGTTCAGGTTGCCCTGCGGCTTGTAGAAGGTCACCGCCGGCAGCTTGCCCGCCACCGCGTCGGCCAGGAATTTGTTGGACATGGGGCTGTCGCCCAGGCCGCCGTCGCGCAGATGCTCGGCGCGCGCGGCGGTGCCGGGCGCGAACTGCGTGAAGTAGTTGAACGGCTGGTGGTGGTACTGGAAGTTAGGCTTGGGGCCGCCGCCCTTGGTGTCCAGCGCCGCCTGCCACGCGCCGCCGTACCAGGCCCAGCTCACGCCCTTGCGCGACAGCAGGTCGCCGATGGTGTCGTAGCTTTGCGGCGGCTGGTAGTAGGCCTCGTCCGGATTGGCCAGGTTCTGGTCGCCGTCCGGCACCGGCTTGATCCAGCTCGGCTGGTAGGGCGGCGCCATGGTGTTGACGATGTAGCCGTCCGGCGTGATGGCGCCGTCGTTCACGTACTTCGGCTTGCCTTCCAGGGCGGAGGCCGGGCTGTCCGGCGCCACGGCCAGGCGCGCGCCGGTGGGGCCGTCGGCCAGCACGGCGATCTTCTTCTTGGCCGCGCTGTTCTCCGCGTTCTTGAACTCGGCCGGGCGGCCGCTAATCAGGAACTGGTGGTTCATATAGGAGCCGCCGAAGGCCGCCATGAAGAAGTTGTCGCACAGCGTGTACTGGCGCGCCAGCTGGTACAGGCCCAGGTTCTTGGCCGTTTCGCCGTAGTAGCCCATCACCATGCCGCCGGTGTTGCCCCATGCAACAAAGCCGTCGTTCTTGCCGCCGTTGATCTGCATCTGGTTCTGGTAGAACAGGTGCCACAGGTCGCGCGTGATGACGGATTCGGGCAGCGGCTTGCCGTCCGGCGTCGTCAGCTTGAAGGGCGCGTTCGGCAGGCCCTTGATCTGTTCTTCCTTGATTTCATAGGTCTTGCCGCCTATGGTTTGCGAGTTCGGCACCATGCCGCCCCAGATCATGGGCAGTTCCGGCAGCACGCTGCCGTTGTAGTCTTTCTGGATCTGGTCGGCCGACAGCGCGGTGGGCATCGGCGAGGCGAGGCCGGGGAAGTCGGCGAACAGGTTGTTGAAGCTGCGGTTCTCGAGGTAGATGACAACCACGTTCTTCACGTGCGCTTTCAGCTTGGCGTCCAGCGAGCCGGCGGCCGGTTTCTTGGCAGGGGCGGCGCTGGCGATGCCGGGCACGGTGCTGGCGATGCCGGTGGCTGCGGCGGCCTGGAAGATGCGTCGGCGCGACGGGTTGGCTGGAAGATTGTTGTTGTCGCTCACGCGCGGCTCCTCATGAAAGATTTTCAAGCGGCAAAGTTTATCACCGCGGAGGGGAAAGCCGTAGGCAGTTTTGTAAAAGGGCTTGTTACATTAGGCCGTTTTGCCTCGACGGCGTTTGCGCTCCACCAGTTCAAAGACGGCCATCCCCGCCAGCATGGCCGCAGTGAAGATCAGCGGCTTGGCGCCGCCGCTGGCCAGCGAAGCCAGTGCCGGGCCGGGGCAATAGCCCGCCAGGCCCCAGCCGACGCCGAACGCCAGGCTGCCTGTGAGCAGCCTGCGGTCTATCAGGCTGGCGGTGGGCAGGCGCATGGGCTGGTCCAGCAGCGACCTGCTGCGCTTGCCCGCCAGGCGGAACGCCACCAGGCCGACAGCGATCGCGCCGCCCATGACGAAGGCCAGCGAAGGGTCCCAGCGGCCGGCCAGGTCCAGGAAGCCGGTCACCTTGGCGGGATTGGTCATGCCGGAAACGATCAGGCCGATGCCGAACAGCAGGCCGACGATCAGAGCCATCAAAATATTCACGATGCGCATGGCGTTCTCCTCAGGCCAGCAGGTGGCGCAGCGCGAACACGGTGCCGAAGCCGGCGCCCATGAAGGCCAGGGTGGCGGCCAGCGAGCGCGGCGACAGGCGCGACAGCCCGCAAACGCCATGGCCGCTGGTGCAGCCCGCGCCGTAGCGCGTGCCCACGCCCACCAGCAGGCCGGCCACGACCAGCACGGCGGTGCCGGCGTCGCTTTGCACGTCGGGAAGCGGCAGCGCCAGGCCGTAGGCCAGCGGCGCGGCGACCAGGCCGGCCAGGAAGGCCAGCCGCCACGTGGTGTCGCCCTTGGGCCAGGACAGCAGCCCGCCCAATATCCCGCTGATGCCGGCGATGCGCCCATTGAACAGCACGAACAGCGCGGCGGCCAGTCCTATCAGTACGCCGCCAGCCAGGCTGGTCCATGGGGTGAAATGCGCCCAGTCGATTTCCATTGTGTCGCTTCCAGTGTGTGTCTAGCCGCCCGGGTCGTGCCCGAAGCCGGTGAATTGAGGCTCGAATCCGTCATGGTAATGCAACTCGGGGGTGTTGAAGTGGGCCATGTCGTCGAACATGGCGTCCATGCTGTCCGTGCCGTACATGTTGCCGTGGATGTCGACCACGTCGTCCATCATTGGCAGGCCGGTGACCGGGTTGATTTGCATGGCCGGGATGGGGTCGAAAGCCGGCGGTGCGGCTGCGGCGGCTATTGCGGCGGAGCTGGCGGCGAAGGCTGCTGCGCCGGTGGCGTGCCTCGTGCGAGGCGCATCGTCGCCGTGGTCGTAGCCGCCGCCGTTGCTGCTGCGGACGGGCGCGGGGCGGCGCGCGCGTTCAGCGGCCTCATCCGCCTCCCGTACACGCTTGGCGGCCTCCAGCCACAACTTGAAGTCGCGGCACATCTTCAGTACCAGATTCATCGTGACGTCTTCCGGACGCAGGCCGAATTCCTTGCACATGAACTGGGTGAACGCATAGCGGCCCCGATCGCGGTCGCGCCAGGCCTCGCGCCGGGCCAGGACGGCGCGCCGCAGCGATTTGTCCAGGCTGTTCATGGCAGGCAGGACAGCCGCGAATGCGATCAGCGCGCCAGCCAGATGGAAGCGGAAGAAGGCGAGGGCCACCAGGGCCAGCGGAAGAAATACCGCGATCCGGCGCCAGCCTTCGTGGGGGACGCGGTCGGCCGGCGGGTGCGGCACGCGGACATTGTTCCAGTAGTCCAGATCCTGCCGCACGGACGCGATCAGGTCGGCCGCCAGGCGGAGATAGGTACCGGACACGATCTCGGTGCGTGGATCGCGGTGCCCGATGGGGAGGTTGGGATTCATAGGGAAGGTCTCGATTATCTGCGCTGCGGCGCGCATCTGGGCGCGGGCTTAGCGGCGCAGCAGACGCCCCAGCAAGGAGAGGGCAAACAGCAGGGCGGAGAGGGCTGCGCCCGCCATGACGGCGTAGGTGGTGAATCCGAGCCCCACGTACAAGCTCAGATGCCCGGTGTAGTGCATGAGCACCATCCCCAGCGCGCAGCCGATGGCAGCCAGAATGAAGGCCGGCTTCGCGAACCTGACGCACCCGGCGACGGCGGCCCAGCAGATGCCGAAAGGCGCCCAGAAAACCGCATAGACGCGCCGACCCAGCGGCACCTCAAACTCCGGCGCGGGTAAATCCTTCATTTTCATCATGGTTGTCTTTGGAGTGTGTCCATATGGCAATATTAGCATATGGTCTCCGGGCGTGCGGAGGCGCGCCGGAAAAGCAAAAAGCCGCTGATTCCTGTTAAGAATCAACGGCTTGCTATGTCTGGTTGCGGGGACAGGATTTGAACCTGTGACCTTCGGGTTATGAGCCCGACGAGCTGCCAGACTGCTCCACCCCGCGTCTGAGGCCCGAATTATATACAAGCCTGTTTCATTCCGCAAGGGTGAATTTTATAAATGAATTTTCCCCGCGCTTTACGCGGCGGCCAGGCGCCACAGCGAGGTGACTTCGGCGGCGCGGGCGGCGTGCAGCGGGTCGGTGGCGTCGGCGGCGCGGGCGTGGGTCGGACGCACGTCGTGGCGCTCCAGCACCTTCAGGCCGGCGGCGGCGATCCATTCCATCAGCTGCTCGCGCGGACGCAGGCCCAGGTGCTCGGCCAGGTCGGACAGGATCAGCCAGCCTTCGCCGCCCGGCGTCAGATGGTCTTTCAGGCCGCCGAGGAAGCCGCGCAGCATGGCGCTGTCCGGGTCGTACACCGCGTGTTCGATCGGCGAGCTGGGGCGGGCCGGCACCCACGGCGGGTTGCACACCACCAGCGGCGCGCGGCCTTCGGGGAAGAGATTGGCTTTCACCAGCTCGACCTGGCGGCTCAGGTCCAGGTTGTGCAGGTTTTCGCGGGCGCAGCTGAGGGCGCGCTGGTCCTGGTCGGTGGCCACCACGCGCTCAATGCCGCGCCGCGCCAGCACGGCCGACAGCACGCCGGTGCCCACGCCGATGTCGAACGCCAGCTTGGCGTTCTTCGGCAGCGGCGCCTCGTTCACCAGCGCCACATATTCGCCGCGCACCGGCGAGAACACGCCGTAGTGCGGGTGGATGCGCTCGCCCAGCGCCGGAATCTCCACGCCGTTGCGGCGCCATTCGTGCGCGCCGATCACGCCCAGCAGTTCGCGCAGCGACATGGCGAACGGGTGCTCGCCACGGCCGTAGGCTTCGTTGCAGGCCAGTTTCACGTCCGGCGCGCGGCGCAGGGGAATGCTGTAGTCCGCTTCGAACGGCACCAGCAGCATGGCCAGCGTGCGGCCGCGCTGCGATTGCGCCTGGCGGTGCAGGTGGAAGGCTTCGGTGGGCGTGGCCGGCACCTTGGGCGCCTTGGCTTTCTTGCCCTTGCTGCCCTTGTGGTCGGCGCGGCGGGCCAGCGCTTGCAGCAGCTGGCGCGCGTTCTGGAAGTCGCCCTTCCACAGCAGCGCCGTGCCTTCGCAGGCCAGGCGGTAGGCGGTGTCCGCGTTGGTGGTGTCGTCGGCGATGACGATGCGCTTGGGCGGCGCCATGCCGCTCTCGGAGCGCCAGAGTGCCGAGTGGTCCGTGCCGTTTTCGGTCCAGTGGATGTATTGTGCTTCGGGAGTGGCTGCGGTCATGGAATCTTCAATCTTGTAGGTAAACGGCAGAACCGCCGCGCTGGGGCGGCGGTTCTGTATCAGCGGCTATTATACGCGGCGCGCCGGAGCTGCCGGCGCGGAGGATCAGGCGGCGGCTTGCTGCGGTTCGGTTTCCGCAGCCGGTATCACGGGCGCGGCGGGCGCTGGCTCGGCTGCCGGGCTTGCTGCTGCCGCTGCTGCTGCAGCCTCAGGCACGCTGCCCGGTGCCTTGGCCAGCACATTGGCCGGCGTTTCCTGCGTGCCGTAAGCGTGGGCGACGGCTTTGGACTTGCCGGCTTGCGGGCCGTAGGTGTCGAGCTGTTCGGTGCTGTTGACCAGGTTGAGCAGGCGCAGCGACAGCGTGCCCAGCTTTTGCTGCTCGCCAGGCTGCTTCTTGTCTTCCTGCACCACGTCGCTCTTGAGCGGCTTGTCGAACAGGCGGAACAGGTCTTGCAGGCTGCCGGGGAATTTAATGTCCGGGAACTCCACGGCCGGCAGCGGATCGGCTGCCGAGCGCGCCGCTTTGGCAGCGTCGGCTGCGCCATCGGCGGCGGCCGTGCTCTGGCTGGCGCTGGCTTGCAGCGCGTAGTCGTACTGGACTTCCACTTCAAAATCGAAAGTGCTGCCGTCGGCGGTGGTGATGGTGCCTTTGCCGAGGAAATGCGAGCTTTCCGTCAGGCTGAACGCGGCCGATTTGCTGCTGCCGCCCGCGCCCTGGCTTTGCTGCACGCCCGCCGCAAAGCTGGACGAAGATTCCAGGCTGACCGAGTCAAACGACACGGTAGCGCCCTTGGCGCTGTCGCCGAACAGCTGCTGGGCGAAGCTGCCGAGCAGGTTTTGCGCCAGGTCCACGGTGGAATTGCCCAGGGAGTCGACGCGCTGCTGCAGGTCGATGCCGTTCTTGGACAGGGACACTAAATCGTTCTGTGCCTTCTCCAGCAGCGAGGAATTGCCAACGTGCAAGTTCTTGCTGTCTGTTTGCTGGTTAGCAAGAGACAGGCCGGCGGGCTGGAGCTGGCGGGAGCTCAGGGGAGAGATAGTGGACATCGCGGCACCTATTAACGGGTTTCCTGTTCTAACGGCATAAAACCCGATTTCTTTAGCGCCGCCGTGCTTAATGGTGGTGCGACCAGCTGCCGTCCGGGGAGGCCAGATACGATTGCACGGCGTCTTTTTGGCCGGTGGCGTGGCGTTTTACTTCGCCGCACTGGCAGATGCCCTGGTATGGCTGGATATGGGAGCAGGCCGATACTTTCTGCAGGAACACTTGTACCGATTTGTTGCATTTCACGCATTTAAACGTCAGCGTGCGGGGGGCTTTCAGCATGGGAGGCTCGCGGAAAAAAGGGAGGATTCTAGCATTAAGCGTAGACGTCGACGGCGGCCCCGGCCGCCGGCCCGGACCCGCCGGGGGCGTAGGCCCGCTCCAGTTCGGCGCGCGCCTGCTGTTCCAGCTGCTGGGCGCGCGCGGCCACGGCGCGGTCCTGGGACGATGGTTCGGCCGGCGCCAGGGCGGCGGCCTGGATGGTGCGGGCGCGGGCCATGGTTTCCTGCGGGCTGGCGCCGGGGGAGGTGTCGATGCTGACTTCGCCGCCCACGGCGTAGTTCACGCCGTTGGCGCCGCGCTGGTAGGTGTAGCTGGGGCCGGAGGTGGCCAGGCCGCCGGCGGCAGACAAATGGGCCAGTTCATGCTGGCGCACCTCGGTGTCGCGCTGCTTGAGTTTGGCTATCTGCGCCAGCTGTTCGGGCGACAGCTGCACCCTGGCCTGCGCGCTGGCGGGCGCGGCCGCACTGGAGACGGAGGAGATGGCGCTGATGCTCATGGCCATTCCATCTTAGCAAAAAGCGTAACAAAGTGTTGTATTCGGCGCGGCGCGGTCAACTGAATGGCCAGGGCCGCGTTGAACGCTTATCCGAACCGTTGCTGAAAGAGGCTAGCTGTGGACCAGAAGAAACACCCGACGAAGGAAGCCGTGCGGGAGTGGATGCGGAACAAGATCGAGGAACGCCGCCCACCGCCCGACCCGCAGCAAGTGCGGCGCGAGCTGGGCTGGGACATGGTGAAAGTCGAGCGCGGCGAACTGCCCGTGCGTTAGGACGCCAGCACCGAGACCACGCTCTTGCCGCCCGCCGAGGGCTGCACCAGGATGCGGGTGGAAATCCGCTCCGTCATCTCCTGCACGTGGGAGATCACGCCGACCTTGCGGCCCATCGCTTGCAGCCCGTCCAGCGCGTCCATGGCCACGCGCAGGGTTTCGGCGTCCAGGCTGCCGAAGCCTTCGTCGATGAACAGCGATTCCACCCGCACCCGGTTGGACGACAGCGACGCCAGCCCCAGCGCGAGCGCCAGCGACACCAGGAAGGATTCGCCGCCGGACAGCGAGTGCACCGAACGCATTTCGCCGCCCATGTCCTGGTCGCGCACCAGCAGGCCCAGCGAGGGGCCGCTGCTGTGGTTGATGCGCTCGAGCTGGTAGCGGCGCGCCAGGTGGCCCAGGTGGGCGTTGGCGTAGCCCAGCAGGACGTCCAGCGTGAATTGCTGCGCGTAGTTGCGGAATTTCTTGCCGTCGGCCGAACCGATCAGCTCACTCAGGCGCGCCCAGCGCTGTTCGATGGCTTCCTGCTGTTCAATCTCTCCCAGCATGGCGTGCGCGCGCTGGCGCTTGTCGTTGTCCTGCGCGAGGCCGAGGCGGTGCGCGGCGGCCTGGTCGTGGGCCAGCTTGCGCTCGGCCGACAGCTGGTCCAGCGCCTGCGCCAGCGTTTCCATGCTGCGGCTGGCGCCCGCCTGCGCCGGGGCGCTCTCCAGATGCTGCTGGCGCTGGAGCTGGCGTTCTTTCAGCACCGTGGCGGCGCTGGCCGCTGCCTGGTCCAGCGCGTGCAGCGCCTCGCGTTCGGCGCGGATGGCGTCCGCCGGGCGGAAGAGCAGGGCCAGCAGTTCTTCCAGCGTGATGGCGCTGCCGGCCAGTTCGGCCAGGTCGATGGTTCCGGTCTCCGGCGCGGCCTGCTGGTGGTTGAAGCTGTCCAGCCAGGCGGCGAGGCGGGCGGCGGCGGCTTCGGCGGCGGCGTGCAGCGTGTCCAGGCGGGCGGCCGACTGGGCGATGGCCTCTTCGGCGCGCGCATGCTGCTGTGCTGCCTGCTGGCCCGCTTGCTGCTGCGCCGCGTGACGCGCGCGCGCGGCGTCGATGGCCGCTTGCAGCAGCACTTCCACGTCGCGCACCTCCTTGCCGCCCCACAGGGCCATGCGCTGTTCCTGCATGGCTTGCAGGCCGGCGTCGGCGCTGCTGAAGGCGCTGCGGGCGGCGTCGGCGTCCTGGCCGGTCTTGGCCTGGGCGGCGGCCAGCGCGTGCAGTTCCGCGTCCAGCGCGGCGAAGGCGTGGGCGCGTTCGTCCAGCTGGGTGCGCTGGGTCTGCCATTGCCGGGCTTCGGCGCGGCGCGCCTCGTAGAAGCGCGCGGGGCCGGACTTCCATTCGTCCTTCCAGCCTTCGTTCGGCAGCTCGGTGCTGTTGAATGCCGCGTCCAGTTCGTCCAGCAGGCCGCTCAGCTGCAGCGCCACTTCAATGCGCTTGTCCTCCAGTGCCTGGAATTCAGCGTTCGACTGCGCCAGCGCGGTGTGCGCGGCCGCTGCGGCGGCTTGCTGGCGCGCGTGTTCGGCAGTGGCGCTGTCGCAGGCCTGCTGCGCAGCGTCGCGCGCTGCGCTCGCCCGTCGCTGCGCCAGTTCCTGCTCGCCGATCAGCTGGAGCGCGTCGCGCGCGCCGGACAGCTCGGCGGCGAACCAGGCCGCAGCGTCTGCGCCTGCGGCGGCTTCGGTCTCAGCCGCCAGCGGGTGCGCGCTCCATGTGGCGCCGGCGCGGGCCAGCGCTTCCTCCAGCGCGTGCTGCTCGGTGGCCAGCAAGGCCAGCCGCTCGACGCTGTTTTGCGCGGTGGTGCGCTGGTAGGTCTGCAGTTCGATGTTCTTTTGCAGCTGCTCGCGGCAGCGCGTCACCTCGGCCTGCAGGCTGGCGTGCATGGCGGCCAGGGCGCCGTCGTCGTGGCGGTAGGGGTGCTCCTCCGCGCCGCAGACCGGGCAGGGCTGGCCGTCCTGCAGCGTGGCGCGCAGCGTTTCCACGTTTTCCGCGCAAGCGGCTTCGGCCAGTTTCAGCGAACGTTCGGCCTGGCCGAAAGTCGCCATCAGGATCGCGTGCTGCTGCTGCGCCTCGGCCAGATGCTGTTCCGCCGCTGCCTTGCTGCGCTGCTGCTGCGCGGCGTCGCCGTCGAGCTGCGCCTTGCGCTGCCGGCGCGCGTCCAGCTCGGACCATGCCTTCTCGCCGGTGGCCAGCAGGTCGCGCCGCTGCTCCAGCGCGCGGCGGCGGCCGTGCATGGCCTCCGCGTCAAACGCCGCCAGCGCGGCAATGGCTTGCTGGCGCTGCGTTTCCAGCGCTTGCAGGCGTTCGGCTGCGCCTTCCAGCCCTGCCGTGGCGCGCGCTGCTTCGTCGCGGTGGTGGCTGGCCTGGCGCTGCACCGCCGCCAGCGCGTAGCCGTGTTTCTCGGCCTGCGAGGCGGCTTGTCCGGCCTGCACGAACAGCACGTCCCACTTCTGCCACGACTCGGCCAGCGCCTGCCATTGCTGGTGGCGCGCCAGCCACGCCGCCCCGTGCTCCTGCGCGGCGCTGAGCTGGCGGTGCTCGGTTTGCTTGTTCTGCAAGGCGCTGCGGGCCAGCTTGTCTGCCTGGCTGGCCGTTTCCAGCGCGGCGCTGGCCTGCCGGTGGGCGGGCAGCATGGCTTCGATGCGCGCGTCCAGCGCCTTGGCCTGGTCCAGCTTGGGCGCGGCGTTGCGCTGCGCCGCTTCGGCTTCAGCCACCGCCGCTTCGGATTGCAGCAGCACGGCCGCCGCATGCGCCTGCGCCTGCAGCGCCTGTTCGGATTCCAGTTTGCGCGCCGCCAGCGCTGCTTGCGCGGTCTCGATCTCGCCTTCGATGCGCGTGATGTCGGCGGCGAGCGGGCGCGCGGGCTGCACGGCGTCCAGCTGCTCCAGCGCGGCGCGGCGCGGCGCCGCCGCTTCCACATCCGCCAAGCGCTCCTGCAAGGATTGCTGCGCTTGCAGCTCGCTCTGTTCCAGCCTTTGCGCCTGCTCGTGCCAGCGCAGTTCCTGTTCCAGCACGGCTTTTTGCGCGTCCAGTTCCGCCACCACGGCGTCCGCCTGGGCGCTTTGCGCTTCCAGCGCGCCGCGCTCCTCGCCGCTGAGCGGCTTCTGGTCCGCCAGGCGGCCGGTGAGGCGCTGCAGCGCCGCCTGTTCCAGCTTGGCGCGCTCGAAGGCGCGCATGGAAATCTCGCTGTAGACGGCGCTGCCGGTCAGCGTTTCGAGCAGCTCGCCGCGCTCGTTGTCGTCCGCTTTCAGGAAAGTGGCGAACTCGTTTTGCGCCAGCAGCACGGCGCGCGTGAACTGCTCGAACGACAGGCCGATGCGCTTTTCGATTTCCGCCTTCACTTCGGTCTTGGTGCCGCCCACCGGCAGCAGGTCCGGCAGTTGCAGCAAGCTCATTGCCGTGGGCTGCAGCGCGCCCTCGGCCTTGTTGCGCGAGCGGCGCACGCTCCAGCGCGCGCGGTAGCGGTGGTTGTCGCTGCCGACGAAATCGACTTCCGCGTAGCCGTCGGCCACGCCCCGGCGCAGCAGGTTGCGCGTGTCCTGCGTGGTGACGGTTTCGGCGCCCACGTCCGGCAGCATGCTGCGGCCCAGGGCTTTCAGCAGGCGCGGCGTGGCGTCGTACAAGGCCAGGCACAGCGCGTCGAGCAGGGTGCTTTTGCCCGCGCCGGTGGGGCCGCTGATGGCGAACAGGCCGGCCGAGGCCAGCGGCTCCTGTTCAAAGTCCACACTGAATTCTCCGGCCAGCGAGGCCAGGTTTTTACCGCCGATTCTGAGGATGCGCATAGATATTCTTGGTTCAGGCGCCGGGCAGCATAAGCTCGGTAAAGGCACTCAACTGGTCCGCCGGCGCTTCGTTGCCGAAGCGCTGGAGGTAGAGGCGCTTGAAGATGTCGTCCGGCTGCAGCTTGTCCAGCTGGTCCAGCGTCAGCGCGGCGTCGTCGAGCGAGGGGGCGCGGCTGGGCGTGGAGGTCTCGATTTTCGCCAGGCGGAACGGCTTGCCTTCCAGCGCGGCTTCCACGCGGGAGCGCATGCCGGGCTGCGGCGCGTCCAGCAGCACGCGTACTTCCAGGAAGGGCCAGGCTTCGGGCGGCAAGGCGGTTTCGCCGGGCAGGGCGGCCAGCGCTTCCAGCACCTGCTCCAGCGGGGCGGGCTTGGCCGGCACGCGCATCAGCTCCACCGCGCGCGGCACGGGGATGGCGCTCACTTCGCAGGGCGTGCCGCCGGCGCCTAGGTCCACGCGCAGGATCTGGTGGCGGTAGCCGGTTTCGGCGAAGGACAGCGGAATGGGGCTGCCGCAGTAGCGTATGCCTTCCTGTTTACCCACCGCCTGCGCCAGGTGCAGGTGGCCCAGCGCCGCGTAGGCGATGGATGGGCCGAAGATCCCGGTTGGCAGCATCTCGGTGCCGCCGATGACGATGCGGCGTTCGGAGTCGTTCGACATCTGCCCGTCCACCATGTGGCAGTGGCCCATGGCGATGATGGACTGGCCGGGCTGCAGGCGCGACTGCGCCACTTCGCAGGCTTGCTGGTAGAGCAGGGCGATGCCGGCCAGGTAAGGATCGGCGGGGGGCTGGCCGTCCTGGCCGGCATCCGGCTGGCGCGGCACGTCGCCGGGGCGCAGGAAGGGCACGGCCAGGCACCAGGCCTCCACCGCGCCGCTCTTGCCGGTCAGCGGCAGCACCAGGCGCTCCACGTCGATCTGGCCGTCGGCGCCGCGCGGCACATTGCCGATCACTTGCGTGCCGTGCGCTTCGAGCAGCGGGCCGGGGGCTTCCAGGCGGCCCGGCGAGTCGTGGTTGCCGGCGATGACGATCAGGTCGAGCTGCGGCGCGCGCGCCCTGGCCTGCTGCAGGAAGCGGTACAGCTGGCGCTGCGCGGCGGACGAGGGATTGGCGTTGTCGAACACGTCGCCGGCGATCAGCAGCGCGTCGGCCTGCTCGGCGACGATGGTGTCGAGCAGCCAGTCGAGGAAGCACTGGTGCTCGTAGCCGCGTTCAAAATTGTGGAGCGACTGGCCCAGATGCCAGTCGGAGGTGTGCAGCAGACGCATGGATTGCCTGGATAGGGTGTAGGTAGGGCCGAAAAGCGCTCAATATAGCCTAAACTCGGCCCTCGCGAGTTGCGGCGTATCCAACGGCGGACGTTCAGGCCGCATTCGGGGTGGCGTGCAGCGCGGGCAGCGCCGACAGCACAGGCGCGGCGCGGTAGGTGTTGCGGCCGGCCTGCTTGGCCTGGTACAGCAGCATGTCGGCCCGGTTCAGCAGTTCGGCCGGGGTGACTTCCTCGCCCTGGTAGAAGGTCAGTCCGATGCTGGTGGAGACCGACACGGTGGCCACGTCCAGCTCGAACGGCGCCTGCATGGTGGTGACGATCTTGGCCGCCAGGTTCTCGGCATCCTCGCTGCGCGCCAGGCGCTCGACGATGATGGTGAACTCGTCGCCGCCCAGGCGCGCGATGGTGTCGCTGGCGCGCATGGCGTGCGTCAGGCGCGCCGAGAACACCTTCAGCAGCGCGTCGCCCACGCTGTGGCCGTAGGTGTCGTTGACCGGCTTGAAGCGGTCGATGTCCATATACATCACCGCCATCATGGTGTTGTTGTCGCGGCTGGCGGCCATGGCGTTGTTGAGCTCCTGCAGGAAGCCGGCGCGGTTGGTCAGCCCGGTGAGCGCGTCGATCTGCGACAGCTTGAGCAGGCGCTGCTTCTCGCGCTTTTGCGCCGTAATGTCCTGCCGCATGACGTGGAAGCCCACCACGCTGTAGCCGCCTTCGTCGAACTGCGGAATGTAGATCACCTCGAAGCTGCGCACGATGCTGTGGCTTTCGTCGTCCTCCTCGAAGGACAGCGTTTCGCCGGCCAGCGCGCGCTGGATATAGGGCTGCAGATACTGGTAGCGCTCATCGCCCACCGTCTCGCGGATGGTGCGGCCCACCATGTCGGTGCCGGACTGGCTGAATTCGCGCTCGTAGGCCAGGTTGTTGAAGCGGTAGACTTCGTCCTCGTCCACATAGGCGATCATGGCGGGCAGGGTGTCGGTGATGGTGCGCAGGCGCGCTTCGCTTTCGCGCAGCGCCATGACGGACTTGCGCATCAGCGTGATGTCGTCCAGCGTGCCGACAAAGCCATCGATGCGGCCGTCGATGATGATGGGCGCCACCTTCATCGAGGTCCAGACGATCTTGCCGTCCGGGTGCACGCAGCGCAGCGTGTCCTGGAAGGGCTGCAGCGTGTCGCGCAGGTGGCGGATGGCGGCGCTCAGCACCTCGCGGTCGTTTGGATGCACGCCCACCATCCAGGCGTCGCCCAGGGCCTGCTCGCGCGTCAGCCCGGTGATGGCTTCGAAGGTGCGGTTGACATAAGTGCAATGGCCGCTGGCGTCCGCGCGGATCAGGCCCAGCGGCGAGGCGTCGTTGACGGCCTGGAGTTCGGCCTGGTTCTGGCGCATTTTCAGCTCGTCGCGCTTGCGCGAGGTGATGTTGCGGGTGGTGACGGTCACGCCGTCGTCGATCGCCACGATCTGGTGGCGCAGCCAGCGCGGCTCGCCGGGCAGGGTGCGCGTCTCGAATTCCTCCTCCAGCGGCTGGCCGGTTTCCATCACCGCGCGGTAGCGGTCCAGAAAGCCTTCCTTGCGCCAGTTCGGCACCAGTTCGCCGATGCGCTGGCCCAGCAGCGTGTCGCGCGGCAGCTCCAGCATGCGCGCGCCGCGCTCGTTCACGTCGACCAGCGTGAAGTCCACCACCTCGCCGCGCGCGTGCGAGCGGCAGGCTTTCAGCAGGAACACCGCGTCCAGGCTGGCGTCGGCCGCCGCGCGCAGCTTCTGCTGGGCCTCGGTGGCCGCCAGCATGCTGCGGCGCAGCCGCCGGCTTTGCTGCATCAGCAGCGCGGCGAAGGCGCACACCAGCACCGAGGCCAGCGTGGCCAGCACAAAGTAGATGCGGCGCTGGTTCTCGAAGCGCGCCATGGACGAACTGACCGTGTTGCCCACCACCGCCGTCAGCGAGTAGCGCGGCATGTCGCGGTAGCTGTAGATGCGCTCCACGCCGTCCAGCGGCTGCTTCAGCGTCAGCTCGTCGGCGCTGCCGTAGGCGTCGGTGCTGGTGGTGGTGAAGTCGATGGCGTCGCTGATGTACAGGTGTTCCTCGATGCGGCCGATGGCCAGGCCGGTGTCGCGGCTGGTCAGCATCACCAGGCCGTTGGGCTCCACGTGCAGGCGGTCGTAGTCTTCCACGAAGTAGGCCGGGTCCACCATCAGCATGATGACGCCGGCGAACTGGCCCCTGGCGTCGTTCAGGCGCCGCGCAATCTGGATCTGCCACTTCTTGGTCTTGGGCTCGACCATGGGGTTGGAGGCCAGCGCCGCGTCGTCCTGCGCCAGCGTCAGGATCTTGAACATCGGGTCGGCGCTGATGTCCGGGCTGAAGAAGCCGTTGCGGCTTTCCAGCAGCCTGCCGTCGGCCAGGTAGAGCGCGATGGGCAGTTCCAGGCGCGAGGGCATGAGCGAATCGAGCAGGCCGCCCTTGCGGGTGAACTCGGGCAGGCGCAGCGTGCCGCCGGTTTCCTCGTATTTGAGCTTGAACAGCTGGGTGGCGTGCTCGGTCTGGCGCAGCAGGTGGCTGGTGTGTTCGGCCAGGGTGCGGGCCAGCGTCTGGCTGTGCAGCACCGCCTCGTGGCGCGCGCTGTGGTACTCCTGCTTGACCTGGTAGGCCACGGCGCCCCACATGGACAGCAGCAGCCCGAGGGCAAACGCGGGCAGCAAAACCGCCCGGTAGGTTTTGCGCAGGAAGCGCCGGACTGGGTTATCTGATCTTATCAATTGGTCGCCTTGGGGCTTTTGGGGTAACGCAGTCTCCATTGTGGGATATTTTGCACGTAAATCCGCTGCTTGGGTCCTGGCAAAACCAAAATAAATCCGCCGGGCAGGAAAAAATGATAAATCGCCAATGGAACGCCCGTTTTCTTTTAGAATGACGGGCTGCGTTTAACCATGGAAGGGCCGCGCTTTTGACCGAATTGACACTCAGCCTGGCGGCGGCGCGCGCCCTGCATCTGGCGGCGCAGGGGCTGTTGCAGCCGCGCCGCAGAAAAGCGCGCAAGGCCGACGTGCTGGAGGCGATACGGCAGATGGGCGTGCTGCAGATCGACACCATCCACGTGGTGGCGCGCAGTCCCTTCCTGGTGCTGTGGAGCCGCCTGGGCGACTATCCGCAGCCGTGGCTGGAGGAGCTGCTGGCCGAGGGCGCGCTGTTCGAGTACTGGGCGCACGAGGCCTGCTTCGTGCCGGTGGAGGATTACGGCCTGTACCGCCACCGCATGATAGACCCCGGTTCCATGGGCTGGAAGTACTCCGAGACCTGGATGGCCGAGCGGCGCGCCGACGTCGACGCGGTGCTGGCCCACATCCGCGCCAACGGCCCGGCGCGCTCCTCGGACTTCGAACGCACCGACGGCAAGGGCGGCGGCTGGTGGGAATGGAAGCCGGAAAAGCGCTCGCTGGAGGTGCTGTTCACGGCCGGCCAGCTGATGATAGCGCGGCGCCACAACTTCCAGCGCGTGTACGACCTGGCCGAGCGTGTGCTTGAACGCTCCCTGCCGGGGTGGGACGACAGCCGCATGCCCGCCATGGACGAGACCCGCCGCACCTTCGTGCTGAAAACGGTGAAGGCGCTGGGGCTGGCCAAGGCGTCCTGGATTGCCGACTACTTCCGCACCAAGCCGCCGCGCCTGGACCCGGAAACGCTGGTGGCCGAAGGCGCGCTGCTGCGCGCCCGCGTGCAGGGCTGGGATGAAGCGGTCTACATCCATCCCGAGCATGCCGCGCTGGCCGCCAGCGCGGCGGCCGGCGGCCTGGCTGCCACGGCGACCGCCATCCTGTCCCCGTTCGACCCGGTGGTGTGGGACCGCCGCCGCGCGCTGGAGCTGTTCAATTTCGACTATCGGCTTGAATGCTACACGCCGGCGGAAAAACGCCGCTACGGCTATTTCACGCTGCCCATCCTGCGCCGCGGCGCGCTGGTGGGCCGGGTGGACGCCAAGGCGCACCGGCGCGAGGGCGTGTTTGAACTGAAGTCCGTGGCGCTGGAGCCTGGCACGCGCGCCAGCGAGCGCTTCGTGCGCGACGTGGCGGCGGCCTTGCAGCGCTGCGCCAACTGGCACGGCTGCCCGCGGCTGCGGGTGCAAGGCGCCGAGCCGGCGGAATTTGCCGCCGTGCTGCAGGCCGAACTTGATAGCATGATGAAGACCGTATTGGAGACTATGTTGGAGAAGACTGCGTGACCCTGCCCGCCGCACCCGCCAGCCTGATTGGCGCCGACGGCCAGCCCCTGTTCGGACGCTACGCCGGTATGGCCGGGGGATTCGACTGGCGCGCGCTGGCCGCCCCGCATGCGCGCAGCGCCTTGTGGCGCGGCTTCCGCCACAAGCGCTGGCACTACGTGGCGCTGTCCACCGAGCAGGTGTTCTGCGCCGTGGCCATTGTGGACCTGGGCTGGATAGGCACCTGCTTCGGCTACGCCTTCGACCGCGACGACGGCGACATGCTGGCCAATTTCTCGCAGGACGGCCTGCCGTTGACGGCGGCCCGGGTGGCGGCGCACGCGGACGGCCGCAGCACCTTCAAGGTCAAGCAGACCTACATCAACATCGAAGGGCTGGGCGAGGGCCGCTACAAGCTGGAGCTGGACTGCCCCTACCTGGTCATCGACGCCGAATTCGGCCCCGCCGCCGCGCCGCCGCTGCTGGCTTGCGGCCCGGTCAAGAACGGCTCGGTGCACGCCACGCAGAAGTCGGCCGGCATGCCGCTGTCGGGCAACGTGAAGCTGTGGCGCGGCGAGTACGACCTGGCCGGCGGCGTGGCCAGTTTCGACTATTCCAACGGTCTGCTGGCGCGCAATACCGCCTGGCGCTGGGCGTCGGCGCATAATCTGGAACTGGGATTCAATTTGCAGGCCGGCTATTTCGGCGGCCACGAAAATGCGCTGTGGCTGGACGGCCAGGTGCACGCCCTGGGGCCGGCCCATTTCATCTACGACCAGGCCGATCCGCTGGCGCGCTGGCACATCTTCACCGAGGACGACCTGCTCGAGCTGTTTTTCACGCCGGAAGGCGCGCGCCGCCAGGACAAAAACCTGGTGGTGGCGGCCAGCCGCTATGTGCAGCCCATAGGCACTTTTACCGGCTGGGTGCGCAGCAGCGCGGACCAGCCGAAACGCATGGTGACGCAGCTGGTGGGCGTGACCGAAGACCACACCTCGCGCTGGTGAGCCAGCACCGGCGCGCGGGCTGAAAGGACGGCCGATGAGCATCAGGAACTTCAACAGTCTGTTCGACCCCGGCTCGGTGGCCGTGATCGGCGCTTCGCTGCGGCCGGGCAGCCTGGGCGCCATCGTGCTGACCAATATGGCCGAGGGCGGCTACGCCGGTGCGCTGTGGCCGGTCAACCCCAAATATGACGAGCTGCTGGGCGTGCGCTGCTACGGCAAGGTGTCGGCCCTGCCGAAGGCGCCGGACCTGGCCATTATCTGCACCCCGCCGGCCACGGTGCCGGGCCTGATCGCCGAACTGGGCGCGCGCGGCACGCGCGCCGCCGTGGTGCTCAGCAAAGGCCTGGACGAGACCCGCAGCGGCGGCAAGACGGCGCGCCAGGCCATGCTGGATGCGGCCAAGCCGCACCTGCTGCGCATCCTGGGTCCGGGCGGGGTGGGCCTGCTGGCCCCGCACAGCGGCCTGAACGCCAGCCTGGCCGAAGGCGGCGCCAAGGCCGGCAAGATCGCCTTCGTGTCGCAGTCGGACGCGCTGATGGCGGCGGTGCTGGACTGGGCGCGGCTGCACGGCATCGGCTTTTCCAAGTTCGCCTCGCTGGGTGAGCGCGCCGACATCGACCTGGGCGACCTGCTCGACTTCCTGGCCGACGACGCCGACACGGCGGCCATCCTGGTCTACATGGAAAACCTGGCCTGCGCGCGCAAATTCATGTCGGCGGCGCGCCTGGCCGCGCGCGCCAAGCCGGTGATCGTGCTCAAGGCGGGGCGCGACGCCAGCGACCCGGTCTACGACGCCGCCTTCCGCCGCGCCGGCATGCTGCGCGTGCATTCCACTGAAGACCTGTTCGACGCGGCCGAAACGCTGGCCCATGCGCGCGCGCTGCGCGGCGAGCGGCTCGCCATCGTGGCCAACGGCGGCGCGCTGGGCACCATCGCCACCGACGCGCTGGCCTACGCGGACGGCAAGCTGGCGCCGCTGTCGCCCGAGACCGTCAAGCTGCTGCGCGCGGCCCAGCCCGAGGTGGCCGCGCACGGGGCGTCCGCAGCGCAAAATCCCGTCCAGCTGGGCGGCGCCGCCACGCCCGAGCAGTACGTGGCCGCCTTCGAGGCGCTGCTGCGCGAGCCGCAGGTGGACGCGGTGCTGCTGATCCATGCGCCCGCCACCGGCGTGGACGCCAGCCGTATCGCCGCGCTGCTGGCGCCGCTGGCGCGCGGCTCGGGCAAGAACGTGCTGTCGTGCTGGCTGGGCGGGGCCTCGGTGGCCGGGGCACGCCGCGTGTTCGCCGAGGCCGGCCTGCCGAGCTACGACACGCCCGAGCAGGCCGTGCGCGGCTTCATGCAGATGGCGCAATACCGCCGCAACCAGGAATTGCTGATGGAGGTGCCGGGCCAGTTTCCGCCGGGCAGCAAGCCGGAACGCGCCGCCGCGCGCGCCGTCATCGCCGCCGCCATGGCCGAGGGGCGCCAGGTGCTGGCGCCGGAGGAAACGCGCGCCGTGCTGGGCGCTTACGGCATCCGCATGGCGGAGCCGGACAGCGCGCCGCCGCACAGCGACGAGCTTGCCATCGGCGTGCATGACGATCCCTCGTTCGGCCCGGTGATCAGCCTGGCGCCGGGCGGCGCGGCCGGCGCCCGCGCCCGCGCGGAGGCCCGCGTGATCGGCCTGCCGCCGCTCAACATGGTGCTGGCGCGCGACTTGCTTGAGCGCTCAGGGCTGGGCGACGGCGACGCCGTCTGCCACACGCTGATACAGGTGTCCGACCTGGTGGCCGATACCTGCGAACTGGCCAGCCTGGCTATCGATCCGCTGCTGGCTGGACGGGACGGCGGCGTGCTGGCGCTGGACGCGCGCATTACGCTGGGCGCGCCGCGCGCCAGCTACCGGCTGGCCATTCGCGCCTATCCGCAGGAGCTGGAGCAGGAAGTGCAGTGGCAGGGCGGGCCGCTGACGCTGCGCCCGATCCGGCCGGAGGACGCGCCGCAGCATGTCGAATTTTTTGCCAGGATAGATCCGGACGACGTGCGCCTGCGTTTCTTTTCCGCCATGCGCGAACTGCAGCCGGCGCAGCTGGCGCGGCTCACGCAAATCGACTACGACCGGGCCATGGCCTTTATCGCCACCCGCATCGGTAGTGGGGGCAAGCCCGAAACACTAGGGGTAGTAAGGGCTGTTGCAGACCCCGACAATCAGCACGCCGAATTCGCTATTTTGGTGCGTTCGGACTTGAAGGGAAAGGGCCTAGGCGCTATTCTGTTTCAAAAGCTGGTCGAATATTTCCGCAGCCGAGGCACTGCGGCGATAGTCGGCGAAGCGTTGTCTGAAAATGGCGGTGTCCAGCAGCTGGTCCGGCGCTTCGGCGGCACGGTCAGCCCGTCGCTGGAGCCAGGGATGGCCAATTTGCTGCTCAAGCTGCAAGCCTGAGGCAACCCGGATTACCAAGCTCTAATAACGGGACAGTTTGTGCTAGATCAAAGTCCCGGTCGTCGCGTTTATTTACACTTTTACTTCCGCCTCGTCGCATTGTGTGATTTCAGCTTGGAGTAAGAATGTTAACGGCCACCTACACCTTGGTTGCTCTGTCCGTCGAGCAAGCCAACATACGCGTCAGTTTGCTTTCGTTCCAAAAATACGTGCAGTCCACCCTGCTGCGCCAGAACAGCCTGACCTTGTCGCAGCTGGAATTCGCCTGCGAATCGCTGAACCGGCTGTACCAGGCTTGCCATTGGCGCAAGATCGAGATGTATCTGATCCCGGCCATCCGCCAGGCCACCGAGCAGGCCAACCAGCTGCTGGAAGAGCTGAACCGCCTCAATGACGTGGCGCTGGGCGTGATCCGTTCCTTGCAGCAGCAGGTTTCCGAGTCGAAAGACGAGTCGGAGCAGCGCGTGCAGGAAATCTGCTCCGGCATCGACGCTTTCTGCGAGTCGCTGCTGCAGCGCCTGGACAAGGAGGAGAAGGAGCTGTTCGCCGTGGCGCGCACCGTCATCGGTGGCGAGGCCTGGTTCGCCATCGCCAACCAGTTCCTGCTGCACGACGCCAACGTGGCCGAAGCGCGCCGCTGCAAGGGCGGCCAGCTGCACCTGGTGCCGGCGCCGGAGGCCAAGCCGCGCGCCGCGCAGGGGCGTCACAGCGGCGCGGATGCGCGCGAAGATGCGCTGCTGCCGGCGCTGGCGGTGCTGCCCATCGTGATGCCGGACGAGGACCTGGACCCGAATATCGCGGTCTCCGAACTGGTGCGTCCGCGCCGCCAGCGGCCGCTCAGCCGCGCGCTGGCGGACTAGCAAATAAATAGGGGGCAAAGCATTTGGCGTTCCTTTGCTATCATGGTGGTTTTGAGACAGCGATAGCCCATCATGTTCGAATTCCTCTTCAAGCGCCCCGGCGATGCACCCAACGGCCAGCCGGCCGACGCCGGGCAAGCTTCCGCTGCCGTGGCTGCGTCCGTGCAAGCTGAGCAGACCGCATCGCGCCGCGCCGCGCAGGCCGAGCGCGCCAAGGCGCTGGCCGAGGACGAGGCTGCCGCTGTCGAACTGATCTTGCAGAGCGAATTTGCCGACGTGCGGCTGGCTGCGGCCGCGCACGTGGTGTCGCAGCCAGCGCTGGAGAAGGTGCAGCAGGCCATGCGCAACACCGACCGCCGCGTGGCCAAGCTGATGCAGTCGCGCCTGGACGCGATCCGCCACCAGCAGGCCGAGCAGCGCCAGGCCTTGGCGGCCATCGCCAACGCGCGCAAACTGCTGGCCGACGAAAAACTCACGCCCAACCAGGTTGCCGAGCTGGACCGCTTGTGGAAGGTGATCGCCGCCACGCCGGAGCTGGCCGAGGAATTCAGCGGCGTGCGCGGCGCGCTGGGGCAGCGCCTGGAAGACCAGGTCAATCTGCAGCGCGCCGCGCTCGATGCGCTGGCCGCCGTGCGCCGCGTGGCGGCGGGCCAGGCGGACGCAGCCGAACTCGATGCGCTGGCCGGGGAACACGCCAAACACATGGCCGCGTCCGAAAAAGGCGCTTTGCCGCGCAATCTGCTGGGCGATTTTGAAACCGCCATGAGCGAGGCGCGCGCCAAGCTGGCAGCGCAGACTGGCGCGGCGGCAGCCGCCGCATCCGCATCCGCATCCGGCTCCGCCGGTGATGATGCCAGCGCGGCGCAAGCCGCTGCCGGCGGCAATGCTGCGGACGGCGCCGTTGCCAAGCAAGAGGCTGCCAACAGCGGCGCCCATACCGGCGCGGCCGGGGGCGATCCGGCGGAGATTGCGGGCGAGCAGGGCGCAAAGCCGCACGGCTCCGCCAAGCCGGCCGAACCGCGCCCGGCCAAACAGCGCGAGCTGTCGCCCGCCGCGCAGGAAGCCGCGCGCGAGGCCAACAAGCGCTTCATGGCCGCGCTGGACGCCATGGAGGCGGCGCTGGCCGAAGGCCAGCTGCACATCGCCAACGATCATGACAAAGTCCTTAAGGAAACCAAGACCGGCCGCCTGAGCACCGCCCAGGCCGACCGCCTGGCGCATGTGCGCGCCGACCTGAAGCGCCTGGGCGACTGGGCGCGCTGGGGCGGCAACGTTTCTCGCGAGGAACTGGTCAAGGCCGTGGAAGACCTCAAGGGCCAGCAGCTGGCCATGGCCGAGCTGGCCAAGAAAGTGGGCAGCATGCGCGAGCGCTGGAAAGCGCTGGACGTGGTCTCCGGCGCGGCCCCGAAAGGCCTGTGGGAGCGTTTCGACAGCGCCTGCACCGCCGCCTACGCGCCCGCCGCCGCCCATTTCAAGCACCTGGCCGACGAACGCCACACCAACGCCGCCAAGGGGCAGGCGCTGATCGCCGAGGTCGAGGCGCTGCAAGCCAAGTCCGCCGCCGGCGAACCCGACTTCAAGGCCCTGGCCGCCGCGTCGCAGCGCTTGCGCCAGGCCTGGGGCCGCCTGGGCGCCATCGACCGCAAGGAAAAGAAAAAGCTGGACACCGCTTTCGGCAAGGCCATGGACGCCATGCTGGCGCCGCTGGAGAACCAGCGCAGCATCGAAGTGGCTTGCCGCGAGCAGCTGATCGAGGAAACCGCCAAGCTCAACCCGTCCGACCGCCACACGCTGGACACGCTGCGCATCCTGCAGGAACGCTGGCAGGAGCACGCCAAGGCGCTGCCGCTGGAGCGCAAGCAGGAGCAAGCGCTGTGGCAGCGCTTCCGCGCCGCCTGCGACGCCATTTTCGCCGCCCGCAAGGAATCGGCCCACGCCGCCGACCACGAGCGCCGCGCCCATCTGCACGCCCGCGAGGCGATATGTGCGCAGCTGGAGCAAGCCACTTTCAGCGGCGACGACAAGGCCCAGCAGGCCGCCATCGCCAAGGCCCTGCGCGACGCCGCCAGCGCCTGGCACGCGTCCGGCCACGTGCCGCGCGCCAGCGAGCCCAAGATCGAGGCGCGCTACAAGGCCGCCGTGGCCGCCGTCCAGGCGCAGGGCGACGCCATCCGCAAACGCGCCGGCGCGGCCCAGGCCAACGCACTGCGCGACAAGCTGCGCCTGGCCCAGGCGCTGGAAACCGAGCTGGCCGGCGCCAACGGCGCCGGCGTGGATGCCGCCGGCTGGGACGAGCGCTGGAAAGCCTTGCCCGCGCTGGCCAATGAATACGAACGCGCGCTGCACACCCGTTTCGCCTCCGCGCTGTCCGCGTCGGCGGAGGAGGGCAAGCGCAGCGCCTATGCAGCCCAGCTGGAGGCGTCCCGCGCCAGGCTGCTGCAGGAAGTGCTGCGCCTGGAGATCGTGGCCGGCGTGGACAGCGGCGCCGAGTTTGCGCGCGAACGCCTGAAAATGCAGGTCGAAGTGCTGCAATCGTCGCTCAAGTCCGGCCAGAAGCCGATGACGCAAGCGGCCCAGTTCCTGCAACTGTGCGCCATGCCCGCGCTGGCGGACGCGCGCACCGCCACCCGCATTGAGCAGCTGTTCCGCCGCATAGGCGCGGAGGCGAAATGAAGCAGGTCCGGGTGCAGGCGGAGGACTTCGATGCCGCCGCCGAAGTGGCGCAGCTGCGCGCCGGAAACGCCAAGGTGGGCGGCATCGTCACCTTTGTGGGCACCGTGCGCGACCTGAATGAAGGCGCGGACGTGGCGGAAATGGAGCTCGAGCACTATCCGGGCATGACGGAGCAGTCGATCGAGGCCATTATCGAACAGGCCAAGGCGCGCTGGCCCATCTACGGCGCGCTGGTGATCCACCGCATCGGCCAGCTCAAGCCGACCGAGCAGATCGTGCTGGTGGCGGTCACGTCGGCCCATCGCGGCGAGGCCTTCGCCGCCTGCGAGTTCATTATCGACTTCCTCAAGACCGAAGCGCCGTTCTGGAAGAAAGAGCAGACCCCCGACGGCGCCCGCTGGGTCGACGCCCGCGTCAGCGACGACGCCGCCTTGAAGAAATGGACGGTTTCTTGATGTAGATCAGAATGCTCTCCTTGAAAACCGCTTGCGCAGCCCAATTTGCACAGTAGACCAATTCAGGAGCATTCGACATGCGGCAAGACAAACTCACCACCAAACTTCAGGAAGCCCTGGCCGACGCGCAAAGCTTGGCCGTGGGCAATGACAACCCCTATATCGAACCGGTGCACCTGCTGGTCGCCCTGGTCAACCAGGACGACGGCAGCGCGCGCTCGCTGCTGCAGCGCGCCGGCGTCAACGTCAACGGCCTGACCAACGCGCTGAAATCCTCGCTGGAGCGCCTGCCCAAGGTGTCCGGCACCAGCGGCGACGTGCAGGTCAGCCGCGAGCTGATGGGCGTGCTCAAC
Source organism: Pseudoduganella sp. GW821-FHT05F09 (assembly GCF_059419605.1). Taxonomy (NCBI): domain Bacteria; kingdom Pseudomonadati; phylum Pseudomonadota; class Betaproteobacteria; order Burkholderiales; family Oxalobacteraceae; genus Pseudoduganella; species Pseudoduganella sp. GW821-FHT05F09. The sequence goes on along the minus strand of NZ_JBWKSD010000008.1, from coordinate 37,108 downwards.
CTGGCCGACAAGGAAGCGCAGAAGCGCGGCGACCAGTTCGTGTCCAGCGAAATGATCCTGCTGGCGCTGGCCGACGACAAGTCGGACGCCGGCAAGCTGGCGCGCGAGGGCGGCCTGACCCGCAAGGCGCTGGAAGCGGCGATCGACACCGTGCGCGGCGGCGGCAAGGTGGACTCGCAGGAAGCCGAAGGCCAGCGCGAGGCGCTGAAAAAATACACGCTGGACCTCACCGAGCGCGCCCGCGCCGGCAAGCTGGACCCGGTGATCGGCCGCGATGATGAAATCCGCCGCGCCATCCAGGTGCTGCAGCGCCGCACCAAGAACAATCCCGTGCTGATCGGCGAACCAGGCGTGGGCAAGACCGCCATCGTCGAAGGCCTGGCGCAGCGCATCGTCAACAACGAAGTGCCCGATTCGCTGCGCGGCAAGCGCGTGCTGTCGCTGGACATGGCGGCCCTGCTGGCGGGCGCCAAATACCGCGGCGAGTTCGAGGAGCGCCTGAAATCGGTGCTGAAGGAACTGGCCATGGACGAAGGCCAGACCATCGTCTTCATCGACGAGCTGCACACTATGGTGGGCGCGGGCAAGGCCGAAGGCGCCATGGACGCGGGCAATATGCTCAAGCCTGCGCTGGCGCGCGGCGAGCTGCACTGCGTGGGCGCGACCACGCTGGACGAATACCGCAAATACATCGAGAAGGACGCCGCGCTGGAGCGCCGCTTCCAGAAAATCCTGGTCGACGAGCCGACCGTGGAGGCCACCATCGCCATCCTGCGCGGCTTGCAGGACAAGTACGAGCTGCACCACAAGGTTGCCATCACCGACGCGGCCATCATCGCGGCGGCCGAGCTGTCGCACCGCTACATCACGGACCGCTTCCTGCCCGACAAGGCGATTGACCTGATCGACGAGGCGGCCTCCAAGATCAAGATCGAGATCGACTCCAAGCCGGAGGTGATGGACAAGCTGGAACGCCGCCTGATCCAGCTGAAGATCGAGAAGGAAGCCGTCAAGAAGGAAAAGGACGAGGCCTCGCGCCGCCGCCTGGACCTGATCGACGAGGAAATCGTCAAGCTGCAGCGCGAGTACAACGACTTCGAGGAAATCCTGAAGGCCGAGAAGGCCAATGTGCAGGGCACCACGCACATCAAGGAGGAAATCGAGCGCATCAAGCAGCAGATGGAGGAAGCCACGCGCGCCTCCAACTGGCAGCGCGTGTCCGAGCTCCAGTACGGCAAGCTGCCGGAGCTGGAGTCGCAGCTCAAGCAGGCCGAAACGGCAGGCGCCGCGCCGGACAGCGCGGACAAGCCCAAGCTGCTGCGCACCCAGGTGGGCGCGGAGGAAATCGCCGAAGTGGTGTCGCGCGCAACCGGCATTCCCGTGTCGCGCATGATGACGGGCGAGCGCGAGAAGCTGCTGCACATTGAGGAGAAGCTGCACGAGCGCGTGGTGGGCCAGGACGAGGCCATCAACGCGGTGGCGGACGCCATCCGCCGTTCGCGCGCGGGCCTGGGCGATCCCAACCGCCCATACGGCTCCTTCATGTTCCTCGGCCCCACCGGCGTGGGCAAGACCGAGCTGACCAAGGCGCTGGCGTCCTTCCTGTTCGACACCGAGGAATCGCTGATCCGCCTGGACATGAGCGAGTTCATGGAGAAGCATTCGGTGGCCCGCCTGATCGGCGCGCCGCCCGGCTACGTGGGCTACGACGAGGGCGGCTATCTGACCGAAGCGGTGCGCCGCAAGCCTTACAGCGTGATCCTGCTGGACGAGGTGGAGAAGGCGCACCACGACGTGTTCAACGTGCTGCTGCAGGTGCTGGACGACGGCCGCATGACCGACGGCCAGGGCCGCACGGTGGACTTCAAGAACACCGTCATCATCATGACGTCGAATCTCGGTTCGCAGAAGATCCAGTCCATGGAGGATTCCGATCCTGCGCTGGTGAAGCTGTCGGTGATGGCCGAGGTGCGCTCGCACTTCCGTCCGGAGTTCATCAACCGTATCGACGAGATCGTGGTGTTCCACGGCCTGGACGAGAAGAACATCGGTTCCATCGCCAAGATCCAGCTGCACATCCTGGAACAGCGCCTGGCGCGCATGGACATGGCGCTGGTGGTGAGCGACGCGGCGCTGCAGAAGATCGCAGAGGCGGGCTACGATCCAGTGTACGGCGCGCGGCCGCTGAAGCGCGCCATCCAGCAGCAGATCGAAAATCCGCTGTCGCGTTTGATACTGGAAGGCCGCTTCGGTCCGAAAGACACCATCCGCGTCGACGAACGCAACGGCGCGCTGGTCTTCGAAGCCGAAGCCGCCTAGCCGGCTTCCCGCTCCCCAAAATCCTCCACCTCATAGCGGTCCAGAAAACGCCTCGGCTCACGCCGGGGCAGGCCGCTGTCCGCCATCGCGAAGCGCAGCCGGTCCGCCTCCAGCTGCTCTATCGTGCGCCGCACGTAGGCGCCGAGCGACTGCCGCGTGGTGCATTTCTGCCACATCGGATAGCGTCCGCTGACGCGGTAGCCGTCCAGGTATTCAATCTCAAAATCGCACTCGAAATAATCCTGCGGCCCGGTGGCCCAGCTGCGCAGCAGTTTGTCGGCAGACACGAAGGAGCCCAGTACCGCCGTCACATGGGCGCGCTCCTGGTGGATGCGGATTTTGGCGATTCCTACTTTTTCGTCATAGTGCATGGCATGCTCGCGAAGGTCAGTGCCGCATTTCGCCGTCAACCTGGCGCCACAGATGCAGCGGGTTGGCGTCCTGCAGCGCGGCGGGCAGCAGGCTGGGTGGAACATCTAGATAAAACACGGGACGCAGAAAGCGCGCCATCGCCTGCGCGGCGGTGGCGCCGCTGAACACCGGCATGGAGGTGAAGCTGTTCACATTCACATGGCGCGCCATGCGTTCGAGCTGCGGCATCAGGCGCGCGGCCAGGGCGCTGTCGCCGCTGTCCATGTGCAGGCTCGCCACCAGCTGCGGGCCGAGCCGCGCGGCCACCGCCATCAGCTCATCGGGGCAGGCGCAGCGCAGCAGCAGCCCGGCGGGACCGGGACGGTCCTCCGCCAGCGTGGGCGCGGCCAGCAGGCTGCAAGCTTCCGCCTCGGCGAATACGGCGCGCGCCAGGGGCAGGTCCTGCGCCTGGCCTTCGTCTTCGCCCTTGCCCTCGGCCAGCAAGTCCACATGCCCGCTGCGCAGCAGCCGTTCGACCGTGCCGGCGTGAACCTGCCGCGCACCGCCGGCCAGCGCCACCGGCGGCAGGGCCTGTACGCCGTCGATGATGGTCTCCCGCAAATCGATATAGCCGTCGCCCTCTATCGCCACCACCATGCCGGGCTTGAACTGGCGGTGCCCGGTGCAGGGGCTGAAGTGCATCAGCAACTGCTGGCCCAGGTGCTCGGCGCGCGCATTGAGCGCGTGCGGCAGGATGAACACGGGATTGCTGCTGGCCGTCTCCAGCAGCACCGGCACCGGCTCGCTGCGGTCCAGGCTGCGCCGCATCAGCGCCATGCCTTCGGCGCGGTTGCCGGAGAAGGTGGCGGCCTTCACGTCGGGATGGCAGAGCAGTGCGCCGGCGCTGGCGGCGCTTGGCGCCACCAGGCTGTACACGCCTTGCGGCAAGCCGCTGGCCCGCACCGCCGCGGCGATGGCATCGGCCAGCAGCGCGCAGGTGCGCGGGTGGCTGGCGCTGCCGCGCACCAGGACCGGGCAGCCGGCGGCCAGCGCGGACAGCGCATCGGCCGCCGCCGCCGCATACACCGGCGCGGCGCAGTCCAGGCCGGTGCCCAGCACCGCCACCGGTCCCAGCGCAATATTCTGCATGCGCTGGCCGGGCGGCGCGGTTTCTATGGCCGCCCCCAGCCAGAGATGGCGGCGCAGCACCGCGCTGCAGGCGCGTAGTTGTTGTAGCAATGCATCATGTTCTATGGCAATAGCGGAAGGGCTGGCGCCCAGTTCGGCGGCGGCGCTGGCGGCCACGGCCTCGCGCGCGCTGCCGACATGCTGCGAGATCAGGTCCAGCAGGCGGCAACGCTCCTCCACGCTGCTGTGGCGCAGCGCCTCGGCGGCTTCATCGGCGCGGCGCGCTGCCGTGTCCAGGCTGGTCCAGGCGAACTGCGGCAGCGGGACGGCGGAGGTGTTCGGGTTGTTCACTAGGGCATGCCTTTGAAGGTCTGTGGCGCTCGAATATTGTAAAAAGTATTCCGTGCAGCAGTTAATAAATTCTTGTAAATTGGCGTTAAATATCCATAAGGGATAGGCGCCGGCCATACCGACGATTGAATGACCTCCAACCACACAGCCATCCTGTTTGGCGCCTATCGCCTGGTGCCGTCCGAACGCGCGCTTTTCGAGGGCGGGCAGCCGGTACGCCTGAGCGGACGCGCTTTCGACCTGTTGCTGGTGTTGCTGGAACGGCCAGGCGAAGTGCTCAGCAAGGACGAGCTGATCGCCCGTGTGTGGCCCAGCACCTGCGTCGAGGAAGGCAATCTGCGGGTGCATATCGGCGCACTGCGCAGGGCGCTGCGCGACGCCAGCGGCAGCCAGTACGTGGAAAACGTGGTCGGGCGCGGCTACAGCTTCGTGGCGCCGGTGCGGCGCGTTGCGCAGGACGCCGGCGGGGCGGCGGAGCAGTCGGCGCAGCCGCCAGCACAGCCGCCCGGGGCGCAGCCGGCTCCGGCGGCGGCCGCTCTGTCCTCTTTCCGTATCATTGGCCGCGACGACACCCTGCGCCATCTGGCCGCGCAGGTGCCGCAGCGCCGCCTGGTCACCCTGGCGGGGCCGGGCGGCATCGGCAAGACCACCGTGGCGCTGGCCGCCGCCGAGGCGCTGGCGCCCGCCTTTGCGCACGGCGCCCTGCTGGTCGACCTGGCGCCGCTGACCGGCGGCGCGCAAGTGACCAGCGCACTGGCGCTGGCGCTGGGCATGCCCGCCATGTCCAGCGACCCGCTGTCCACGCTGGTGGCGCATCTGCACGCCATGCACGTGCTGCTGGTGTTGGACAACTGCGAGCACCTGATCGACAGCGTGGCCGCCCTGGCCGAGCGCCTGCTGCGCCAGGCGCCGCGCGTGCACATGCTGGCCACCAGCCGCGAGCCGCTGCGGGCGGACGCCGAGTGGGTGCACCGTCTGCCACCGCTGGCGCTGCCGCCGGTGCTGCCCGCCCACAGCCCGGCCGCGCTGGCGGCGCTGGCTGCCACCCCCGCAGTGCAGCTATTCGTCGAACGCGCCACGGCCGGCATGGACAGCTTCCGCCTGCACGAAGACAACGCCGCCGCCGTGGCCGACATCTGCCGCCGGCTGGACGGCATACCGCTGGCCATCGAGCTGGCGGCGGGCCGGGCCGAGTTCTTCGGCGTGCACGGCCTGGCTGCGCGGCTGGAGGATTGCTTCACTGTGCTCAAGCGCGGCCGCCGCACCGCCTTGCCGCGCCACCAGACGCTGCGCGCCACGCTGGACTGGAGCTACGACATGCTGGGCGCAGCCGAGCAGGCCGTGCTGCGCCGCTGCGCCATTTTCCGCGCGCCGTTCACGCTCGACTGCGCGGCGGAGGTGGCGCAATGCGGCGGCATCAGCGCGGAGGAGGTACTCGACTGCATCGCCAACCTGGCCGCCAAGTCGCTGCTGAGCGCCGACGGCGGCGCCGCGCAATTCCGCCTGCTGGGCACCACGCGCGCCTACGCGCTGGACAAGCTGCGCGCCAGCGGCGAACTGGCCGTGGTGGCGCGGCGCTACGCGCAGCGTTGCCGCGATTTCCTGCGCCCCGCCCAGGCCGAGCTGGAGCACCAGCCCCTGCAGGCCTGGCTGGCCACCTACGGCCGCAGCATCGACCACGTGCGCGCCGTGCTCGATTGGACCTTGAGCATGGACGGTGCGGACGGCGACCTTGCCTTGGGCCTGGAGCTGTGCGCCCTGTCAGGCCCGCTGTGGTATCAGCTCTCGCTAATGGACGAATACCGCAGCCGCTTGCAGCAGGCGCTGGGACTGGCGCGCCAGGCGGGCGCCGACGCGCTGGCGCCGCAGCTGGAAATGCCGCTGGCGCTGGCGCTGGGCCACGCGCTGCTGCACACCGGCGACCAGGCCGACAACGCCGGGCGCACGCAGGCGTTCACGCGCGCGCTCGAGCTGGCGCAGCAGACCGGCGACAACGCCAGCCGCATGGGCGCGCTGTGGGGCTGCTACATCGACGCCATCTTCAACGGCGACTACCAGCTGGCGCTGGGCTACGCGGAGCGCTTCGGCGTTGCGGCGGCCAGCGCCGGCGGCGAGCTTCATCAACTGGCGCACGCCCGCATGCTGGCGCGCACCATGCACTACCTCGGCCACCAGGACCGCGCGCGCCGCCATATTGAATTCGTGGCCCGGCACCCGCTGGACCGCGCGCGCCTGTCGCACGGGCGCGGCTTCCAGCTGGACCAGCACATCTCCACCATGGCCATCCACAGCCGCGTGCTGTGGCTGCAAGGCCAGCCCGAGCAAGCGATGGAAGTCGCGCGCGCCTGCGTGGAGACCGGGCTGCAGGCCAGCCACGGCATTTCGTTGTGCTTTGCGGTGCTGGCCGGGTGCACCATCTTCACCTGGTGCGGCGACGAAGCCGAAGGACAGCGCTGCACCGCCTTGATGCTGGACCACGCACAGCGCTGCGCACTGCCGCAATGGCATTTCTGGGGCGAAGGCTACGCCATGGCGCAGCGCCTGCTGCACGGCCAGGCACCAGGGGAAAAGGAAGTATTCCTGCTGCAGCAGGACCGGCACTGCGGCAATCTGCAGGTGGACGTGCTGGCCACGTTGCATCCGCGCCTGCTGACGGCGCGGGCGATCGCGCGCGCCGAGGGCGGCAGCGCAGGCTGGAGCCGCGCCGAAGTCATGCGCTGCCAGGGCGAGGCCCTGCGCCAGGCCGGGGCCATGGAACAGGCCGAACAGCTATTCACACGCGCGCTTACTATCGCAGGTGAGCAGGGCGCGCTGGCCTGGGAACTGCGCGCCGCCACCAGCCTGGCGCGGCTGCAAAGCGCGCAAGGCCGGCGCCAGGAAGCGCGCACCCAGCTCGACGCCGTCTACAGCCGCTACACCGAAGGCCACGCCACCCGCGACCTGCAAGCAGCGCACACCCTGCTCGCCGACCTCGCCGCAGGCCGCCCCGCAGCGCCATCAGCTAAGCAAAAAACGCCGACGGCGTCGTCCCGAACGTCTTCTTGAACATCGCCGAAAACGCCGACTGGCTGGCATAGCCCAGTTGCTCCGCCACCTGCGCCAGCGGCAGCCCGCGCGCGATCAGCGGCGCCGCGTGCGCCAGCCGCACCTGCTGCCGCCACTGTCCGAAAGTCAGCCCCAGCTCGCGCTCAAACAGGCGCGCCAGCGTGCGCTCGGACGCGCCCACCTGCCTCGCCCAGTGCTCCAGCGTCTGCGGCGCGCCCGGATCCTCCATCAGCGCGGCGCACAGCACCTTCAGCCGCTTGTCCTCCGGCAGCGGCACGCGGATGGGGCGCGTGGCCGAGCGCCCCAGCTCGTCCAGTATCAGCTCCGCCAGCAGCGGCTCGCGCGGCGAGGCCAGGTCCAGATCCAGCTGCTCCAGCGCCACGATCAGCTCGCGCAGCAAACTGGACACCTCCAGCACCTGGCACTCCGTGCCCGTGAACGGCGCCCGTTCGGCCAGCACGCACAGCGGCCGCAGGCGCGCCTTTTCCAGCACCGTCACCGCGTGCTCCACGTGCGGCGCAATCCAGATCGCCCGCAGCGGCGGCACGATCCAGCTGCTGTTGTTGGCCGTTACCCGCACCACGCCCTCCAGCGCATACGTCACCTGACCCCATGCATGGCTGTGCGGCGCCATGAACTCGTCCGCCTCCAGGTCGCGCGCGCGCAGGGTGACCGGCCGCGCCGCGCTGGGTTCGTTGCGGGGATGATAATGGTTGGTATGGGTGACAACGGGGATGAGCATGGCACGCCTTGGCAGAATCGCGACAAAAGATGTCCGCCTATCTTAAATCAGCCGCCGCCGGATTGCTACACTGGAATTTGCACACAACTCTGGAGTCAGCATGAGCACCGCTAGCTTGCGGCAGGATGCGCGCGTGATAGGCCTGGTCGGCTTCGCGCACGGCACCTCGCACTTTTACCACCTGATCCTGGCCGCGCTGTTCCCGTGGCTCAAGCCCGAATTCAACCTGTCCTATGCCGAACTGGGCCTGCTGATGACGGTGTTCTTCGTCGTCTCCGGCATCGGCCAGGCGCTGGCCGGCTTCGTGGTCGACCGCTTCGGCGCGCGCGCCGTGCTGTGCTCCGGCATTGCGCTGTTGGGCGTGTCCGCGCTGGCGCTGGCCGCCGCGCCCAACTACACCATGCTGCTGGCCGGCGCCATGCTGGCGGGCGTGGGCAACAGCGTGTTCCACCCTGCCGACTACACGCTGCTGAACCAGCGCGTGTCCAAGGCGCGGCTGGCGCACGGCTTCTCGGTGCACGGCATCAGCGGCAACATCGGCTGGGCGCTGTCGCCCATCTTCATGACCTTCGTCACCACCCTGTCGAGCTGGCGCACCGCGCTGCTGTGCGCTGCCGCGCTGCCCTTCATCGTGCTGCTGGTGCTGTTCCTGAACCGCCACGCGCTGCGGCCCGACCCCATCGCGCGCGCCGCGCCGGGGCAGGCCGCAGGCGGCTCGCTGGCCTTCCTGGGCCTGAAGTCGGTGTGGATGTGCTTCGCCTTCTTCTTCATCACCGCGCTGGCGCTGGCCGGCATCCAGAGCTTCGCCTCCACCGCGCTGGTGTCGCTGTATGGCATGTCGCTGGGCTGGGCCACCTCCGCCTACACCGCCTACATGGCGGCGTCGGCGGCGGGGATGGCGCTGGGCGGCTTCCTGGGCGCGCGCAATACCAACCATGACCGCACCATCACCATCGCCTTCGGAGCTGCCGCCGCGCTGGCCGTGCTGCTGGCGCTGGCCGTGGTGCCGTGGTGGATGGCGGTGGTGCTGATGGGCGCCATCGGTTTCGCCTCCGGCATCGCCGGGCCGTCGCGCGACCTGCTGATACGCGCCGCCGCGCCGCCCAACGCCACCGGCCGCGTGTTCGGCGTGGTGTATTCGGGGCTGGACAGCGGCCTGTCGGTCGGCCCGCTGGTGTTCGGCGCGCTGATGGACGCGCATCAGCCATCCTGGGTGTTTGTGCTGATAGGCGGATTCCAGGCCATGGCGATCGCCACGGCGGTGGGCGTGGGCAGCAATACCCGCGCGGTACGCCTGCAAAAGGCTTAGAATCGTCGCTGATTGCCAACTTCAAGCCGGAGATCCCATGAGCTTTGCCACCACCGACCTGTGCGACGACAATGCGGACCTGCTGGAGAGCGGCGTGCTGGCCGTGCTGCCGCCCGTGTATCAGCATTTTGGGCAGCACAAAAAGTTCAGCGGCCCCGCCACCACGCTCAAGGTGTTCGAGGACAACGCGCTGGTGCGCAGCACGCTGGAGACGCCCGGCAATGGCGGCGTGCTGGTGGTCGACGGCGGCGGCAGCCTGCGGCGCGCGCTGGTGGGCGGGCAACTGGGCCTGCTGGCGCAGGACAACGGCTGGGCCGGCATCGTGGTGTACGGCTGCATCCGCGACACCGACGAAATCAACGCCTGCGCCGTCGGGGTGCGCGCGCTGGCCGCCCATCCGCAGAAAAGCGCCAAAAACGGCGCCGGCGCGCGCGACGTGCGGGTCCACATCAGCGGCGTCGCGGTCCGCCCCGGCGACTGGATCTATGCCGACGCCGACGGCATCCTCGTCTCCCAGCATCAACTCGGCTAGAGCCTGCTTGCGCGGGCGCCTTTGATCCCGCCCAAACTTCATGCGCGCCAGCACCCCGGCCGGGCCGTACCAGCCGTAGACTTTGCGCATGCGCGCCGACTTTGACACCGGATACAAACAGCTATTCGCCCACCCCGAGATGGTGCGCGACCTGCTGCAAGCCTGTTTGCCTTTCGCCTGGGCGGGAAAACTCGATGTGTCCGCTTTCGAGCGCATCAATGCCAGTTACGTCGGCGGCGCAGGCGCACAGCGCCATGACGACATGGTTTGGCGCTTGCGTGTTGGCGGAGAATCCATTTACGTCTATCTCTTGCTTGAATTCCAGTCCTCCAGCGACCGCTGGATGGCTCTGCGCATGCAAGTCTATGTGGGCTTGCTCTACCAGGATTTGATCAAGCGCCACAAGCTTGGCCGCAGCGGAAAACTTCCGCCAGTGCTGCCTATAGTCCTGTACGGAGGCCGGCGCGCCTGGACTGCGAGCCGTGCACTTTCAGGGCTGGCGTTGCCCGCACCCGAGGGCCTGGCATGGCTGCAGCCTGAGCAGCAGTATTTGCTGGTCGACCATCACCGTATGGCTGCGGCGCCCCCAGCCGAGCGCAATCTGGTGGCTGCACTGTTTGGATTGCGGCAGTGCCACTCTAAGCAAGGCTGTGTTGAGCTACTGAAATCCTTTGGAGTCTGGCTGAAGGCGGAACGTAACATGCCCTTGCGCGACAGCCTGTCGAGCTGGATAGAACGCTGTTTGCGGCATAAGCTACAACCAAGGGTATCGCTGGAAAGGGAGGTGGCCATCATGAAGGACAAATATTTTGATTCGTGGGAAGAGTGCGTATTCGACGAGGCTATGCATGGACGGGAAGAAGGACGGGAAGAAGGGCGGGAAGAAGGACGGGAAGAAGTATTGCAAGGCAATCGTGCCTTGCTACTGAGATTGTTGGCCAAGCGCGCCGGCGCCACGCCACCCGCATGGGAGCAGCGCGTGGCCGCCTCCAGCCTGGCGGACTTGCAGGGCTGGATAGAAAAACTGTTCGACGGCGCGACCCCGCAGGACCTGTTCGGCCGGCCATAAAAGAAATGGCCGCACGCGTTGAGGCAACGGTGCGGCCGATTCGTTTGCGCAGCTTGTCCGGACAAGCTGTGAAACGGGCCTAGCCCCACGCCGTAACAACCGGATACCGCTTTTAGCGTCGACATCATCCGGTTCCACGCGGCGCCAGGCTGCTGTGGTTTTTAAAGTAGCTTTAGATTAGCAGACTCTTTCCAATAGTCTCATTGTATTTTCTTAAGATAACTTACATTCCAATTAGGAAAGTTAGATGTCTTGGGAGTATCTTCTCGCAAAGGCAGGTGGGGAGCGCATTAGGTATAATGCATCCTTGCAGCATCCATCTTTAAGGAATTCCCCACCATGTTCAGTTACCGCCACGCCTTCCACGCCGGCAATCACGCCGATGTGCTCAAGCATTTCGTGCTGGTCCAGCTGCTTCAGTATATGAATCAGAAGGACACCGCTTACAGCTACATCGACACCCATGCCGGCGCGGGCGTGTATGCGCTGGACGGCAATTTCGCCTCCAAGAACGCCGAGTACGAAACCGGCATCGGTCCGCTGTGGGAGCGCACCGACCTGCCGCCGGCGCTGGCCGAATACGTGGACCTGATCAAGGCCATGAACCCGAGCGGCAAGATGCGCTACTACCCCGGCTCGCCGTACTGCGCCGACCAGGTGGCGCGCGAGCAGGACCGCCTGCGCCTGTACGAGCTGCACCCGGCCGACTCCAAGATCCTGACCGACAACTTCCGCAAGCTCGACGAGCACAAGGCGGCGCAGGGCATCCGCTCCGCCGTGCGCGGCAAGCGCGTGCTGGTGACGCGCGGCGACGGCTTCCACGAACTGAAAGGCCTGCTGCCGCCGCCGTCGCGCCGCGGCGTGGTGCTGTGCGACCCCCCCTACGAGGACAAGCAGGACTACCGCAAGGTGGTGGACATGCTGAACGACGCCACCAAGCGTTTCCCCGCCGGCACCTACGCGGTCTGGTACCCCATCCTGCAGCGCATCGAGGCGCGCAACTTCGCCGAGCGCATGAAGCACATCAAGGGCACCGAGTGGCTGAACGTGACGCTGACCATCCGCACCCCGGGCCCGGACGGCTTCGGCGGCCTGCACAGCAGCGGCATGTTCATCGTCAACCCGCCGTTCACGCTGGAAGCCACGCTCAAGGAAGTGCTGCCCTACCTGGTGGAAGTGCTGGGCGAGGACGCCGGCGCCGGCTTCGTGCTGGAAACCGGCAACGCCGCCACCGCGCCGCGCGCCGCTTCGCTGCAGCAGGCCGAGAACAACCCACGCGGTGGCTTGCGCGCACCGGTTTCGCCGCGCGCCATCGGCCCCGGCGGCAGCTTGCGCGGCAATAACGCGCCTGCGCCGCGCGGCAGCCTGCGCACCTCGTCGCGTCCCGGCACGCCCGGCGCCGGTACTGGTACGGGCCGTCCCGGTTCGCCCGGCGCCAGCTACAGCCGTCCGGCCGGCGCCAAGCCGGTCGCCAAGCTGGGCACCGACGGCCCGCGCACCGGCGCTCCACGCAACACCAAGCCGCGCCGTCCTTAATTTGCGTTAATAAATGTTGGCAAGACTCTATCAATGGGTATAGTCTTAGCATAACAACGCAGATTGGGGCAGCCCATGACCATTGCTTCGCCGCTACAGATAGCGCCGGCCCTCGCCAACCATTTTTACCTGGCGCGCCAGCCCATACTCAACCGCAGCCAGCGCCTGGTTGCCTACGAGCTGTTGTTCCGCAACGCGGATACGGACCGGGCCGACGTCACGGACGACGCCGCCGCCACCGCCTCGGTCATCGCCCACGCTTCCGAGCTCGGCATGGGGCAGGTGGTGGGCGACCAGATGGCCTTCGTCAACGTCGACACCGTGGGCCTGATGAGCGACTTCATCCGCTTCCTGCCGAACGACAAAGTCATTCTCGAAATCCTGGAAACCGTGCAAGCCACGCCCGCCGTTGTCGAGCGCGTGCGCGAACTGAAGGAGGCCGGTTTCCGCTTCGCGCTGGACGACGTGGTGGCCGAGTCCGAAGACGTCAGCACGCTGCAGCCGATGATGGACGTGATCAAGGTCGACGTGCACCACATGGAGCCGGCCCGCCTGAGCGCGCTGGCCGGGTCCATGCGCAACTCCAGCCAGAAGCTGCTGGCCGAAAAGGTCGAGACGATAGAAGAGTTCCAGCAATGCATGGACCTCGGCTTTGAATACTTCCAGGGCTATTACTTCGCCCGTCCCGTGATCCTGAGCGGCAAGAAAATCACGCCGTCCCAGCTCTCCATTCTCAACCTGCTGAACCTGCTCAACTCGGACGCCGACCAGCGCGAGATCGAGCACAGCGTCAAGCACGACCCGCTGATCACGCTCAACCTGCTGCGCTTGGTGAATACCCCGGCGGTGGGCGCGCGCTTCCGCATCAACTCGGTGGGCCATGCGCTGATCGTGCTGGGCCGCCGCCAGCTGCAGCGCTGGCTGCAGATACTGCTCTACGTGCGCACCGGGCAGAAGCCCGAGTTCGACTCGCCCCTGCTGCAAATGGCCACCACGCGCGGCAAGACGCTGGAGCTGATGGTGGAGCGGCTGCGCCCCGGCCAGCGCACCAGCGCCGACATCGGCTTCACGGTGGGCGTGATGTCGCTGATGGATACGCTGTTCTCAGTGCAGATGAGCGAAATCCTCGACAGCGTGAACGTGCTGGACGAGGTGCGCGGCGCCTTGCTGACGCGGCACGGCGACTACGGCCGCCTGCTCACGCTGATCGAGCACAGCGAGCGGCTGCAGGACGGCGATCCGGCCGTGCTGGGCCGCATGCTCGGCGACATGCATCTGTCGCCGGCCGAGCTGTACGCCATCCAGGTAGCGGCCTACGAGTGGGTCAACGACTACACCAGCGGCATCCACTGACAGTGCATTATTGGCCGAAGGCCTTGCGCTCGCCCTTGAACCACGCCGCCAGTGCGGCGATGAAATCTTCAATATGGGACTTGTCGCCCGCCTTCAGGCCGTGGCCGGCGTTCCTGTATTCGATGAACTGGAAATCCTTCGCGGGCCGCTGCGCAAAATAGCGCTTCAGCAAGCGGCCCGACTCCACCGGCTCGGCGTCGTCCTGCTCGCCCATGGCAACCACCATGGGAATGTCGAGCTGCGCGTATCCGGCCAGCGGATCCTGGAACAGGTGCGAGCTCCAGTAGGCGTAAGGGTGGCCGAAGAATTCCTTGCTCAGGGAGTCTGGCTCCCCGGCGATGGCGGCGAACTCCGCTTCCAGCCGCTTTCTGGTGAAGTCCGCATACGGCGCCACGCCGCGGTCGGCGAAGACCAGGAAACCGTCCGCCTGCTTCATGCCGCCGGCGCCGATGACGGCCAGCCAGCCGATTTTCCTGCTGCGCGCGGCGACCATGGGCGCAACCTGGCCGCCTTCCGAAAAGCCGAGTATGGCCAGCGAGCGCTCCCCGGCCGCCTGCAGGCGCGGCTCCTGCGCAATGAACTCCAGCGTGTCCGCCACGCGGCGGCCCAGCGTATCGGCGCGGTTGTAGGCCTCGGAGCAGGTGCCGGGTTCGCCGCTGTCGCCTTTCGCGATATGCGGTTTTTCCAGGAAGTACAGGTCCAGGGAAGCGGGGTAGTTCTTGAAGTACTTGGCAAAGCGTCCGCTGTAGTCGTTGCAGCCGGAGCCGCTCACCAGCACGATGGCGGGCGAGCCGGCGGGCGCTTCGGTGTCGTGCAGGCGGTAGTAGCGGCGCGCTTCGCCCTTGATCTGTATGCTGGCCTCGTCGAGCAGGCGTTCGGCGCGGGCCGGTGCGGCGGCGCCTGCGGCCAGCAGGGCGGCCAGCAGGACGAGCAGCAGCGCGGTCCGTGTCGGGCGCTTGCCGGCCGCCGTCACGCCAGCCATTCCATTTTTTGCACCGTGATCTCGGGGAAGCTGGCCAGCGGCTCCCATACTGGCAGGAAGGCGAAGCCCAGCTTGCGGTAGAAGGCCGAGGCGCGCGCATTGTCGGGCGACACGTCGAGCACCACGCGCTTGTGGCCGTCCGCCACGGCGCCGGCCTGCACCGCTTGCACCAGCGCGGCGGCGGCCGGCGTGCCACGGTAGGCGGGCTGGACCCACATGCCGATCAGATTGCACTCCTGCTGCGCGCTGACGGCGCGCGCCGCCATGCCGATGGCGTTGCCGGTCTCCGCGTCGAAGGCGAGCAGGAACTCGGTGCCGTTGCGGCCCGAGGCGCGCTCCTGCCATTGCGCGTCCGTGTAGGCGGCGGCGCTGGCGTGGCTCACGCCGAATGCGGTGGGCGCGTCCAGCAGCGCCGCGAGGCGGATGGCCTTCAGTGTTTCCCAGTCGGCTTCAGTTGTAGGTCGAATTTTCATAGGGCGGCGCGGCGGATGGTTTCTTCTTGCGCGTGAATGCGACGAGCAGGCCGAACGGCCAGGATACGAACAGCAGCGTCTGCCAGCGGGAAAACGCCTCGTATTCCTCTTCGGTATGGCTGATGTGGCTCTTGCCGCAGTAGGGGCCGTCCTGGCAGGGCTTGAACGGCGCGTCCGGGAATGTGTGGAGGCCGTACAGCAGCAAGACGATGCACCATCCGGTGACCAGCCGCGCAGCGATATCCGATAACTTCATGGCGCTCCATGCTTTGTAGAAAGACCTCTAGCTTAGCAGCAGGGGGACTCGCCAAAATTCACGGATTGTCACTATTTGTTACCGGCGGCGTCCTTACTGGCCCAGGATCAGGAACACCGTGGGTTTCTTGTGGAAGTCAGGCGCCTTGCCGGCGGCCAGCAGGCCTTTCCATTGCGCGCCCGTCATGGTGCGGATGGTTTCGGACGGCAGGCTGATGTCGGTGGCCACGCACACCAGCGTGCCGCCGGCGCAGCTGGCCACCAGCGCCTCCAGCATGGCCGCGTTGCGGTAGGGCGTTTCGATGAACAGCTGGGTCTGCTTTTCGCTGCGCGAGCGCGTTTCCAGTTCCTTGATGCGCTTGGCGCGCTGCGCCGCGTCCGTGGGCAGGTAGCCGTTGAAGGCGAAGCTTTGGCCGTTCAGTCCGCTGGCCATGACGGACAGCAGGATGGACGACGGCCCCACCAGCGGCCGCACCGGAATGCCGTGCTGGTGCGCCAGACGCACCAGGTCGGCGCCGGGGTCGGCCACGGCGGGCACGCCCGCTTCCGACACCAGGCCGGCGTCCTGCCCGGCCAGCAGCGGCTCCAGCAAGCCCAGCAGCGCCTGCTGCGGCGTGTTCACGTTCAGTTCGCTGATCTTGATTTCCTGCAGCGGGCGCGACAGCGGATGCTGTGCCCCCACCAGTTTCAGGAAGGCGCGCGCGGTCTTGGCGTTCTCGGCCACGAAGTAGCCGAGCGCGGCGGTGGTGGCCTGCACATGTTCGGGGATGACGTGGGACAGCGCCTCGGTTTCGCCGAGGGTGTTGGGGATCAGGAAGAGGGTGCCTGGCATGTTGTAGCTTCTTATTTGATGTTGAAAAAGGACACGCCGGCCCGGCGCAGCATGCCGGTCAGCGCGATCAGCGGCAGGCCGGTCAGTGCGGTCGGGTCGCTGCTGTCGATGCGTTCCAGGATGGCGATGCCCAGCGCTTCATTCTTGGCGCTGCCCGCGCAGTCGTAGGGCTGCTCGATGCGCAGGTAGGCGGCCAGCTCGTGGTCGGGCAGGTCGCGGAACTTTACGACGGTCTGGATGTCTTCTATATAGGACTCGCTGTTGCGGCCATCCCACAGGCACAGCGCGGTGTGAAACACCACTTCGCGGCCGCGCATTTTCTGCAGTTGCGCCAGCGCGGCGGCGTGGCTGCCCGGCTTGCCGATCTGCTCGTCGTCCAGCGTGGCCACCTGGTCGGAGCCTATCACCAGGCAGCCCGGGTGGTTGGCGGCCACGGCGGCGGCTTTTTCGCGCGCCAGGCGCAGCGCGGTGGCGCTCGGCGTTTCGCCGGGCAGGGGGCTTTCATCGATGTCCGGCACCGCCACGTCGAACGGCAGTTGCAGGCGGGATAACAGTTCCTTGCGGTAGGCGGAGCTGGAGGCGAGGATGAGGCGTGGGGCGGAAGAAATCTGTTCGGTAAGCATCTGGTTTACTGGCCCTGTGCGGGAAATTGTTATATGCTCTGTGCGCCGTGGTTCAGCGCTGCCGCAAGCGCCTTTGCGGCTGCGGTTTGCGTGAAAGCTTTTGACGGCTTGGTGAAAACCCTGCTATTATCGCAGGTTTTCCGGGGAATGCAGGCCATGAGTGTGATTGACGCGTTTGACTTTAGCCGCAGCAACGGAAGCCGCAGCGGCGTAACGCCGGTTGCTGAAATGGCCCGCCTGGCCAAGGAATGCGCGGATGCGTCCGGCTCTGTCACCTGGCAGGTCGCGGGCGGTACCAGCAAGCACGGCTTCCCGCAGATGCGCTTGACTGTGGACGGCACGGTGCAACTGGTTTGCCAGCGCTGCATGCAGCCGTATGCCCACCACCTGGCGTCCTCGACGCTGCTGATGCTGGGCAAGGACGACGAGCAAGCCGACGAGATCGAACAGATCGTCGATGATGAAACGGTGGACGTGATCGTGGGCACCCGCGACATGGACCTGATGTACCTGGTGGAAGATGAAGCGCTGCTGGCCCTGCCGCACACGCCGAAACACGATGTATGTCCGGATACGGTGCTGCTCGACTCTCTGCAGTCCGAGAAGAAGTCGCCGTTTGAAGGTCTGAAAGACCTCAAGAAATAAGTAAAACCCGCTATACCGAATAAGCAGTAAGTAAGGAACGTGTCAAAGCGCGTGCAGGCAGTCGAGTATTGCGAGTATTGGCATTGTGTAGTTAGTAGGGCCGGTCGTTTGATCGGCGATGGCAAATTTTGCCGCTGGGATACTCGATTCGCATGTATTTGCAGGTCGAATGTGTTAGAATTTTAGAACTTATGTATTAGGAGTCATCATGGCAGTTCAGCAGAACAAGAAGTCCCCATCCAAGCGCGGTATGCACCGTTCGCACGATTTCCTGGTTGCACCGCAACTGGGCATCGAGCCAACCACCGGTGAAACGCACCTGCGTCACCACATCAGCCCGAACGGTTTCTACCGTGGCCGTAAAGTGCTGAAGACCAAAAACGACGAGTAATCGACGTTTTTACCAGAATAAGAGCGGTGCGACGTGGTATTTACTGACGTGGCGCCGCTTTTTTCTTTTCCTCGGCGGCTAGTAGGCCAGCCTGTCAAACTTGCATCTCTGCAGCCCTGATTCATTCAGGCGCGCACTTGTCCCACAATGACAATCAAAATATCTATCGACTGCATGGGCGGAGATCACGGCCTGTCTGTCACCATTCCTGCCGCCATATCCTTTCTCAAACGTGAGGCGCAAGCCGAGCTGATCCTGGTTGGCCTGGAAGACGCTATCCGCGCGGAGCTCAAGAAGCACCACGCCGAGGCGCACCCCCGCATTTCCATACACCACGCCTCCGAGCAGGTCGCCATGGACGACCCGCTGGAGGTCGCCCTGCGCCGCAAGAAGGACTCGTCGATGCGCGTGGCGGTCGAGCAGGTCAAGGACGGCAAGGCCCAGGCCGCCGTCTCGGCCGGCAACACCGGCGCCCTGATGGCCGTGTCGCGCTACGTGCTCAAGACCATGGCCGGCGTCGATCGTCCCGCCATCTGCTCCATCATGCCCAACCAGAAGGGCGGCCCCACCTATATGCTCGACCTGGGCGCGAATGTCGACTGCGAACCGCACCATTTGCACCAGTTCGCCATCATGGGCTCGGTGCTGGTGCACGCCATGGAAGGCATCGCCCGGCCCACCATCGGCCTGCTCAACGTGGGCACCGAGGACATCAAGGGCAATGAAGTGGTCAAGCTGACCAGCAAGCTGCTGCAGGCCGACCACGAGCGCGGCGCGCTCAATTTCTACGGCAACGTGGAAGGCAACGACATCTTCAAGGGCACCACCGACCTGGTGGTGTGCGACGGCTTTGTCGGCAATGTCACCCTGAAATCGGTGGAAGGCGTGGCGCGCTTCTTCAAGGACGTGCTGACCTCCGAATTCAAGCGCAACATCTTCACCATGCTGGGCGCGCTGATTGCCAGCAGCGCCTTGAAGGCCATCAAGAGCCGCCTCAATCCGTCCCGCTACAATGGCGCCAGCCTGCTGGGCTTGCGCGGCCTGGTTTTCAAAAGCCACGGCGGCGCCGACGCATATTCATTTGAATGGGCGATCCGGCGAGCGTATGATGCTGCAAAAAATGATGTGCAGGCGCAGTTGTCGACCATGATCGCCGAGCTGATGCCACGTAGCACGGAGACTACACAGGAGCCCAGCTCCGTCACCTGAAAGTGGATGGAAACGCATGACTTTGTATAGCAAAATTATTGGCACCGGCAGCTATCTGCCTGAAAAACGAGTGACCAACGCAGACTTGGCTGCCCAGTTGGCCGCCAAGGGGATAGAGACGTCCGACGAGTGGATTTCCAGCCGCAGCGGTATCTCCGCTCGTCACTACGCGGAGCCCGAGCAGGCTTCGTCCGACCTGGCCGTGCACGCCGCGCGCCACGCGCTGGAAATGGCCGGCATGGGCATCGACGATATCGACCTGATCATTGTCGCCAGCTCCACGCCGGACTTCTTCGGCAGCTTCCCCAGCACCGCCTGCATCGTGCAGCGCAAGCTGGGCCAGACCACCAACGGCGCCGCCGTGGACGTGCAGGCCGTATGCAGCGGCTTCGTCTACGCCGTCTCCACCGCCGACGCCTTCATCCGCGCCGGCGTGCACAAGAACGTGCTGGTGATCGGCGCCGAAGTGTTCTCCCGCATCCTGAATTTCGAAGACCGCACCACCTGCGTGCTGTTCGGCGACGGCGCCGGCGCCATCGTCATGACCGGTTCGGACGAGCCCGGCATCCTGGCCACCAAGCTGCACGCGGACGGCCGCCATTCGGACATCCTGAGCATCCCGGGCAGCCTGGCCGGCGGCGCGGTGGCGGGCAGTTCCTACCTGTACATGGACGGTCCGGCGGTGTTCAAGCTGGCCGTCAGCGTACTGGAAAAAGTGGCGCACGAGGCGCTGGAGCACGCCGGCATGACGCCGGACCAGATCGACTGGCTGGTGCCGCACCAGGCCAATATCCGCATCATGAACGGCACCGCCAAGAAGCTGGGCCTGCCGCTGGACAAGATGATCGTCACGGTGGACCAGCATGGCAACACCTCGGCGGCGTCGATTCCGCTGGCGCTGGACCAGGCGGTGCGCGACGGCCGCATCAAGAAAGGCCATAACGTCATGATGGAAGGCGTGGGCGGCGGATTTACCTGGGGTGCTGTCCTTGCTCGTATGTAAGGATGTAAAATACAGCCCGTTTTAGAATTAGTACTCTAAGTCCGGGATCGGACCCGCTCGGTCTGACCCCAGAATAGGCATCTGGTTAATAACTAAGAGACAAATATGAGTAAATTTGCATTTGTATTCCCAGGCCAGGGCTCGCAAGCCATCGCCATGATGGACGGCTTCGCCGGCAACCCGGTGGTGGCCCAGACCATCGCCGAGGCGTCGGACGCGCTGGGCTTCGACCTGGGCAAGCTGATGGCCGAAGGTCCGAAGGAAGAGCTCGACCTGACCACCAACACCCAGCCCGTCATGCTGACGGCGGCCGTGGCCGTGTACCGCGCCTGGATCGCCGCCGGCGGCCAGGTGCCGTCGGTGGTGGCCGGCCACAGCCTGGGCGAGTACTCGGCGCTGGTCGCCGCCGGCGTGATCTCCTTCAAGGACGCCGTGCCGCTGGTGCGCTTCCGCGCGCAAGCCATGCAGGAAGCCGTGCCGGTAGGCCAGGGCACCATGGCCGTGGTGCTGGGCCTGTCGGACGACGACGTGCGCGCCGCCTGCGCCGAAGCCGCCGCTGAAAATGCGTCGCTGGTGGTGGAGCCGGTCAACTTCAACGCGCCTGCGCAAGTGGTCATCGCCGGCCACACCGCCGCCGTCGAGCGCGCCTGCGAAATCGCCAAGGCCAAGGGCGCCAAGCGCGCCATGAAGCTGCCGGTGTCGGCGCCGTTCCACTCCTCGCTGCTCAAGCCCGCTTCGGACCGCCTGCGCGAGTACATGGCCGGCCTGAACTTCTCGGCGCCGCAGATCGCCCTGATCAACAACGTAGACGTGGCCGTGCTGAACGATCCGGCCAGTATCAAGGACGCCCTGGTGCGCCAGGCCGCGAGCCCGGTGCGCTGGGTGGAAACCATGCAGAAAGTGGCCGCCGGCGGCATTACGCAAGTGGTCGAGTGCGGCCCCGGCAAGGTGCTGATGGGCCTGGCCAAGCGCATCGATCCCGTGCTGGTGGGCGACGCCATCACCGACCAGGAATCGCTGGAACGCGTACTGGGCACCTTCAAATAACAAGGAAGAACATGAATCTGGCAAATCAAGTTGCGCTGGTAACGGGCGCATCGCGCGGCATCGGCAAGGCCATCGCCACCGAGCTGGCCAAGCAGGGGGCGCGCGTGATCGGCACCGCCACCACCGAAGCGGGCGCCGAAGCCATTTCGGCCTACCTGGCCGAGATCGGCCCGGAAGCCGGCAAGGGCCTGGTGCTGAACGTGACGGACGCGGCGCGCTGCGCCGAAGTGATCGACGAAATCGCCAAGACCTGGGGCGCGGTCGCCATCCTGGTCAACAACGCCGGCATCACCCAGGACAACCTGGCCATGCGCATGAAGGACGAGGAATGGGACAGCGTCATCGCCACCAACCTCAGTTCGGTGGGCCGTTTGTCGCGCGCCGTGCTGCGCGGGATGATGAAAGCCAAAAGTGGGCGTATTATTAACATCACCTCGGTGGTGGCATCGTCCGGCAACCCGGGTCAAATGAACTATGCGGCGGCCAAGGCCGGCGTGGAAGGCATGAGCCGCGCGCTGGCGCGCGAGATCGGCAGCCGCAACATCACCGTCAACTGCATCGCCCCCGGCTTTATCGACACCGATATGACCAAGGCGCTGGGCGATGAGCAGCACGCCGCCTTGCTGACGCAGATCCCGCTGGCGCGCCTCGGCAAGCCGGAAGACATCGCGGCAGCGACCGCTTTCCTCGCATCGCCGCAGGCCGCCTACATCACCGGCACCACCCTGCACGTGAACGGCGGGATGTATATGAATTGATGGCGAAAATGCGGTAATTAACCGCGTTTTCACTGTCTTTTAGCAGTGATTTCGGTGCAAATAGCAGCACGCGCCGAAATTAGTTTTTCAGCGCGCAAACCTGATAAAATGCGCGCTTTCCGTAACAAACACAATGGAGCCATAACATGTCGGATATCGAACAACGCGTTAAGAAAATCGTCGCTGAACAACTGGGCGTCGCAGAAGCAGACATCAAAACCGAATCGTCTTTCGTGGACGACCTGGGTGCTGACTCCCTGGACACCGTTGAACTGGTGATGGCTCTGGAAGACGAGTTCGAAATGGAAATCCCTGACGAACAAGCTGAAAAGATCACCACCGTGCAGCAGGCGATCGACTACGCAACCGCGCACGTCAAGGCCTAAGCCTGCCCCGATCGACTCCAGGAGAATCGCTTGAGTTCTAAAAACCGTCGTGTAGTGGTCACCGGCCTCGGCTGCGTGTCCCCCGTCGGCAATAGTATTGCCGAAGCGTGGAGCGCCGTCACTGAGGGCAAGTCCGGGATTGCCAACATCACCAAGTTTGATGCGCAGCCGTTCACTACCCACTTCGCCGGTGAGGTAAAGGGCTTCAATATCGAGGATTACATCCCCGGTAAGGAAGCGCGCCATATGGATACGTTCATCCACTTTGGCATGGCGGCCGGCATTCAGGCGGTGCAGGATTCCGGCATCGTCGTCACCGAGGAAAACGCCGACCGCATCGGCGTGATCATCGGTTCCGGCATCGGCGGCTTGCCGATGATAGAAGACCAGAAGGAAGACTACGACAAGCGCGGCCCGCGCCGCATTTCGCCGTTCTTCGTGCCGGCTTCGATTATCAACATGATCTCGGGCAACCTGTCGATCAAGTACGGCATGCGCGGTCCCAACCTGGCGATCGTGACGGCCTGCACCACCGGCCTGCACAGCATCGGCGCCGCTGCTCGCCTGATCGAGTACGGCGATGCGGATGTGATGGTGGCCGGCGGCGCGGAATCGACCGTGTCGCCGCTGGGCATGGGCGGTTTCGCCTCGGCCCGCGCGCTGTCCACCCGCAATGACGACCCTGCGACCGCTTCGCGGCCGTGGGACCGCGACCGCGACGGCTTCGTGCTAGGCGAGGGCGCCGGCGTCATGGTGCTGGAAGAGTACGAACACGCAAAAGCGCGCGGCGCCAAGATCTATGCAGAAGTGCATGGTTTTGGCATGACCGCCGATGCTTACCACATGACGTCGCCGCTGGAAGATGGCAGCGGCGGCAGCAAGGCAGTGATTGCCGCCCTGAAGAACTCCGGCCTCAACCCGGATCAGGTGCAGTACGTCAATGCCCACGGCACGTCGACCCCTTTGGGCGACCAGGCCGAAGTGGTCGGCATCAAGCGCACCTTCGGCGATCACGCCAAGCAGATGGTGGTGTCCTCGACCAAGTCGATGACCGGCCACTTGCTGGGCGGCGCCGGCGGCCTGGAATCGGTGTTTACGGTATTGGCCATCCACCATCAGGTGGTGCCGCCTACCATTAACATCTTCAACCAGGATCCTGCGTGCGACCTGGACTTCTGCGCCAACGTGGCGCGCGACATGAAGATCCAGTATGCGGTGAAGAACTCGTTCGGATTCGGCGGCACCAACGGTAGCCTCGTGTTCGGAAAAGTTTGAACTTTTTAGCCTCGCTCCGGTCGAACCGGAGTGAGCGCTGAGACGGTGCCGGCGCCCGCCGGCACCTGTCGCCCGGCTAGGCCGGCGCTTCTGCTGTACCCATCCCATTGTTGGCACCCCCAGGCTTAACGCGTCATGTCGATTGCGGTGACTGCTGTCGTGCGTCCATCTTTTTGCCTGCGCCTGCTGCAGGCGGGCTTTGCCGCGTGCGCGCTGGCGGTGGCCTGCTTGCAGCCGCCCTGGCTCGCTATTTCTTGCGCTGCGGCAAGCCTGTGGGCCTTGCATTGCGCACTGCGCGGGATCAAAACGCATCGGCTTGATATTTCCGGTATTGGGCAAATCCGGCTGGCGGTATACCTGCTGTCAGCGGATAGCACGGCGCCAGTGACGGTGGCCCTGCAGGCCGGGTCGGCCTGCTGGCCGTGGCTGCTGTTGCTGCGGCTGCGCCAGGACAGCGGCGCGGTCACGGTGCTGCTGGTGCTGCCCGACAGCGTGGCGGCCGGGCAGTTCAGGGCGCTGTCCCTGGCCTGCCGGGCCTGCGCGGCAAAAAAACTTTGAACTTCTTGCCGCGCGCTTGTTCTATAGCAGTAAGAGCTGGCGCGCTGCGGAATACCGGGGAACAGCTGCAATGACAGAGCGCGAGAGCGATCAGTTGCTGGTCGAGCGGGTCCAGGCGGGGGAGCGGCAGGCGTTCGACTTGCTCGTGACCAAGTATCAGCGTAGGCTGATGAGGCTGGTTTCGCGCATTGTGCACGACCCTGCGGAGGCGGAGGATGTGGTCCAGGAGACGTTCATCAAGGCATACCGCGCCATCCGGCGTTTTCGGGGCGACTCGGCCTTTTATACCTGGCTGTACCGCATTGGCATCAACACCGCCAAGAATTTCCTGGCCAGCCAGAACCGCCGCACGCCGACCTCCACCGAGAACGACGCCGAGCAGGCCGAATCGTTCGACAGCGGCGAGCAGTTGCGCGACATCAATACGCCCGAGTCGGTGCTGGCCAGCCGGCAGATCGCGCGCACCGTGAATGCGGCCATGGACGCGCTGCCGCTGGATTTGCGCACCGCCATCGTGCTGCGCGAAATCGAGGGGCTGAGCTACGAGGAAATCGCGGACATCATGTCCTGCCCGATCGGCACCGTGCGCAGCCGCATCTTCCGCGCGCGCGACGTGATCGCCGAGCGGCTCAAGCCGCTGCTGGACATACCGCTGGACAAACGCTGGTAAGCAAACGGGAGCGCCGATGGAAACGCTGAAACCACTGCACGAACTCATCTCCGCCATGGCCGACGGCGCGCTGGCCGCCCACGAGGCCGAGCTGGCGCTGGCCGCGCTGACCGAGCCGGAGGGCAGGGCGGCCTGGCAGGCCTACCAGCTGATCGGCGACGCCCTGCGCAGCGACGCCTCCGGCGCCGAGCTGAGCGATGGTTTCAGCGCGCGCCTGGCGGCCCGGCTCGACGTCGAAGTCTCTCCCTCGCCCCCGCCCGCGCCAGCGCCCGGTCGCGCCGCGCCCGCTCCAGCGTCCGAACAGGCGCCCGCCGGCGTCCATGGCGCCGCGCCCGCCCTCGCGCAGCCGGCCGCCGCTTCCCCGGCGCAGGCCCTTGCTACGGGCGCCGCTTCCGCGCCGGCATTGGCGCCCGCGCCCGCATCTTCCCAGGCGCCGGCCGCATCCCCGGCCCTGGCCGCTGCCGTGCCGGACACGGCCGTTTAAACGCCCCTCTTGAAAAACCTTGCCGTTCGCAATATCTTGTGCGAGCGGCAACGGCCGTTTTCGCTTATATTGACTGAATATCCGCTGAACCCACACGCACGATAACCTCCATGAAAAACAATTTCCCTGCAGGTAGTAAAACCGTATCCGCGCTGGCGCTGAGCGCGGCTGTCCTGTTTGCCCCGGCCGTGGCCGGCCTGGCGCCGCTGGCGCAGGCCGCCGCGCCGGTGGTGGCCGGTTTGCCCGACTTTGCCGACATGGTTGAAAAAGTCGGCCCGGCCGTGGTCAACATCCGCACCACCGAGCGCCTCAAGCTGAGCCAGGGCCGCAACGGCCAACCCGGCGAAGAAGAAATGCAGGAATTCCTGCGCCGCTTCTTCGGCGGCGCCATGCCCACCCCGCGCCAGCCCGGCCAGACCCCGCGCGGCCGCCGCGGCGCGCCGCAGCAGGACGACCAGGAAGTGCAGCGCGGCGTCGGCTCCGGCTTCATCACCACGGCGGACGGCTACGTGCTGACCAACGCCCACGTGGTCGACGGCGCCGACGAGGTGTATGTCACGCTGACCGACAAGCGCGAATTCAAGGCCAAGGTGCTGGGCGCGGACGCTCGCACCGACGTGGCCGTGCTGAAAATCGAAGGCAGCAAGCTGCCCTATCTGACCATAGGCGATTCCGGCAAGATCCGCGTGGGCGAATGGGTGGTGGCCATCGGCTCGCCGTTCAACCTGGAAAACACGGTTACCGCCGGCATTATTTCCGCCAAGTCGCGCGACACCGGCGACTACCTGGCCCTGATCCAGAGCGACGTGGCGGTGAACCCCGGCAATTCCGGCGGCCCCCTGATTAATATGCGAGGCGAGGTGATCGGCATTAATTCCCAGATCGCCACCTTGTCCGGCGGCTACAACGGCATCTCCTTTGCCGTGCCGATCGACGAAGCCATGCGCGTGGCGGACCAGCTGAAGAAATCCGGCAAGGTCACGCGCGGACGCATCGGCGTGCAGATCGGCCAGCTGAGCAAGGAAGTGGCCGAGTCGCTGGGCCTGAAGGAAGCGCAGGGCGCCGAGGTGACCATGGTGGAGCCGGGCGGTCCGGCCGACAAGGGCGGCATCAAGGCCGGCGACATCATTTTGAAATTCAACGGCGCGCCCATCAGCCGCTCCACCGACCTGCCGCGCATGGTGGGCGGCACGGCGCTGGGCAGCAAGGCCGTGGTGACCGTGTGGCGCAAGGGCCAGCAGGTGGACATTCCCGTCACCGTGGTGGAACTGGAGGCGGACAAGACCGCCGCCAAGGCCAGCCCGGCCGAGAAGAAGAAAAAGGCCGAGGAACCGGCCAACGCGCTGGGCTTCAAGGTGGCCGACCTGAGCGCCGCGCAGAAGAAGGAGCTGGCGGTGGAGGGCGGCGTGATGGTGGAGGCCACCGAAGGCGCCGCCGCCAACGCCGGGCTGCGCGAAGGCGACGTGCTGCTGCAGATTAACAATGTGGAGATCAAGGACGCCAAGCAGTTCAACGCCGTGGTGGCCAAGCTCGACGCCAAGCGCGCCCACGTGGTGCTGGTGCGGCGCGGCGAGGTGGCGCAGTTTATCTCCCTGCGGCCCGCCGCGAAGTAATAGCGGCGCTTGGCGGGTTAGTGCGCAGCACGTAACCCGCCGGCTCCGCACTAGACCCATGCACTTCACCCTCTACTCCCGCTCCTACTGCCACCTGTGCCAGGACATGCTGGACGCGCTCAACGCCCTGCAGACGCCCGAACGCCCCTTCACGGTCGAGGTCATCGACGTGGACGCCGACGACGCCCTGGTGGCCCGTTTTGACGAGCTGGTGCCCGTCCTGTACGCCGATTTGAACCAGCCCGAACTGTGCCACTACTTCCTCGACGAAAGCGCGGTGAAAACCGCTTTGGCATAAAACCGGGCTTTCCCCTCTGAAATCCGGTAAAATGCCGGGTTTGGAAGCTCTTGTTTCCTTGCTGTGATAGTAATAAAAAGCGCTCGCCAGGGGCCATCGTCCCGCCTGGAGCGCTACTCGCCACGTCCCTACACGCTTTTAGATTTGTTTAATGAACAACATACGCAATTTCTCCATCATCGCCCACATCGACCACGGTAAATCGACCCTGGCCGACCGCATTATCCAATTGTGCGGCGGCTTGTCCGAGCGCGAGATGGAGTCGCAAGTGCTCGATTCGATGGATCTGGAGCGCGAGCGCGGCATCACCATCAAGGCCCAGACCGCTGCGCTGCA
The DNA here is from genome assembly GCF_059419605.1 of Pseudoduganella sp. GW821-FHT05F09. NCBI lineage: Bacteria > Pseudomonadati > Pseudomonadota > Betaproteobacteria > Burkholderiales > Oxalobacteraceae > Pseudoduganella > Pseudoduganella sp. GW821-FHT05F09. The sequence goes on along the minus strand of NZ_JBWKSD010000008.1, from coordinate 9,535 downwards.
GTACAAGGCGCGCGACGGCAAGATCTACAACCTGAACCTGATCGACACCCCCGGCCACGTCGACTTCTCCTACGAAGTCAGCCGTTCCCTGTCCGCCTGCGAAGGCGCGCTGCTGGTGGTGGACGCCTCGCAGGGCGTGGAAGCGCAAACCGTGGCCAACTGCTACACCGCGCTCGACCTGGGCGTGGAAGTGGTGCCGGTGCTGAACAAGATCGACCTGCCGAACGCCGACCCTCCGAGCGCCATCGCCGAGATCGAAGACGTGATCGGCATCGAAGCGGGCGACGCCGTGCATTGCTCGGCCAAGACCGGCATGGGCGTGGACGACGTGCTCGAATCCATCATCGCCAAGGTGCCGCCGCCCAAGGGCGACCCGGACGCGCCGCTGCAGGCGCTGATCGTCGACTCCTGGTACGACGCCTACGTGGGCGTGGTGATGCTGGTGCGCGTGGTCAACGGCACGCTGAAGCCCAAGGACCGCATCAAGCTGATGGCCACCGACTCGCTGCAGCTGGTGGAAGACGTGGGCGTGTTCGCGCCGCGTTCGCTGTCGCTGCCGCAGCTGTCGGCCGGCCAGGTGGGCTTCATCATCGCCGGCATCAAGGAACTGAAGGCCGCCAAAGTGGGCGACACCATCACCCTGGCCAACCGCCCGGCGCCCGCGCCTCTGCCCGGCTTCAAGGAAGTGCAGCCGCAGGTGTTCGCCGGCCTGTTCCCGGTGGAAGCCAACCAGTACGACGCCCTGCGCGACGCGCTGGAAAAACTGAAACTGAACGATGCCGCGCTGATGTACGAGCCGGAAGTGTCGCAGGCGCTGGGCTTCGGCTTCCGCTGCGGCTTCCTGGGCCTGCTGCACATGGAAATCGTGCAGGAGCGCCTGGAGCGCGAGTTCGACCAGGACCTGATCACCACCGCGCCCACCGTGGTGTATGAAGTGGTGATGCGCGACAACAGCATCGTCAAGGTGGACAACCCGTCGCGCATGCCGGAAACCACCAAGATCAACGAGATCCGCGAGCCTATCGTCACGGTCAACCTGTACATGCCGCAAGAGTACGTCGGCTCGGTGATCACGCTGTGCATCGGCAAGCGCGGCGTGCAGATGGACATGAGCTACCACGGCCGCCAGGTCAAGCTGGTGTACGAAATGCCGATGGGCGAGATCGTGCTGGACTTCTTCGACAAGCTGAAGTCCACCTCGCGCGGCTACGCGTCGATGGACTACGAGTTCAAGGAATACCGCACCTCCGACGTGGTCAAGGTCGACATGCTGATCAACGGCGAGAAGGTCGACGCGCTGGCCATCATCGTGCACCGGTCAAACAGCGCCTACCGCGGCCGCCAGGTGGCGGCCAAGATGCGCGAACTGATCCCGCGCCAGATGTTCGACGTGGCCATCCAGGCCGCCATCGGCGTGAACGTGATCTCGCGTGAAAACGTGAAGGCGCTGCGCAAGAACGTGCTGGCCAAGTGCTACGGCGGCGACATCAGCCGTAAGAAGAAGCTGCTGGAGAAGCAGAAAGCCGGTAAAAAACGCATGAAACAGGTGGGCTCGGTGGAAATTCCACAAGAAGCATTCCTGGCAATCTTACAAGTGGACGATAAATGAACCTGCAAGCTGTGCTGAGCAATTTCGCCTTGATCCTGTTTATCCTGATGGTGATAACGGGAGTGATCTGGTTTCTGGACGTGTTCTACCTGGCCAAGCAGCGCCGCGCCGCAGCGGACCGCGCGCTGGCCGAGTACGACGCCCGCACGGCCAAGCTGACCGCCGACGGCATCAAGATCGACAACGCGGCCAACCGCGCCGGCATCGAGGCGGCGCACTTGCGCCAGCCTACCTGGATCGAATACTCGGGCAGCTTCTTCCCGGTGATCGCGCTGGTGTTCTTCCTGCGCTCCTTCCTGTACGAGCCGTTCAAGATTCCGTCCTCGTCCATGGTGCCGACCCTGCTGGTGGGCGACCTGATCCTGGTGAACAAGTTCACCTACGGCGTGCGCCTGCCCATCATCAATAAAAAAGTCATCGAGCTGAACGACCCCAAGCGCGGCGACGTGATGGTGTTCAAGTATCCGCGCGACATGAGCCAGGACTACATCAAACGGGTGATCGGCGTGCCGGGTGATAAAATCACCTATGAAAACAAGAAGTTGACGGTGAACGGCAAGGCCATTGAGTACGCGCCGCTGGACGACTACCTGAACGAGGACAGCCTGCAGTACTCCAAGCAGGCCAAGGAAAACCTGAGCGGCGTCGAGCACCGCATCATCGCCACCGAAGGCGCGCCGTCGGTGAACGTGCCGCAGGTGATGGATTTCCCGCACAGCGAAGCGTGCAGCTACCGTTCCGAAGGTTTTACCTGCGTAGTGCCTGCTGGCAACTACTTCATGATGGGCGACAACCGCGACAACAGCCTGGACAGCCGTTACTGGGGCTTTGTGCCGGACAAGAACATCGTCGGCAAGGCTTTCTTCGTATGGATGAACCTGAGCAATCCGCTCAAGCGCATCGGCAGCATTCAATAAACGACGAGGGGTAGAGATGCAAGGTTTGCAAAAACAACGCGGTATTTCGCTGGTCGGCCTGATCTTCGCCATCGCCGTGCTGGCCGGCATCGGCCTGCTGGCCTTGCAGATCATTCCCACCTACTCGGAATACCGCGCCATCTCGGCCGCCATCGTCAAGGCCAAGGCCGCCGGCAGCACGCCGCAGCAAATCCAGGAGTCGTTCAGCAAGAGCGCCGAAGTGGGCTACATCAGCTCCATCAGCGCGCGCGACCTGATCATCAGCCGCGAAGAGGGCGGCCTGGAAGTGAGCTTTGCTTACGACAAGAAAATCCCCCTGGTCGGACCGGCCAGCCTGTTGCTGGAGTATGCCGGCACCACGTCGAAATCGGGTGGCGCGCCAGCGAAACCCGACGCCGACGGCAAATAAACACGAGAGTCTATGAATTTACAGTTATTGCAAACACGGTTGGGGTACACGTTCCAGGATGCTGGCCTGTTGCAGCAAGCCTTGACGCACCGCAGCCACAGCAGTTTGCATAACGAACGGCTGGAATTCCTGGGCGACTCCATCCTGAACTGCGTGGTGGCCTCGATACTGTACGAGCGCTACAGCGGCATCGACGAGGGCGACCTGTCGCGCCTGCGCGCCAACCTGGTCAAGCAGCAGTCGCTGTACGAGATCGCACAGAAGCTGGAACTGTCCAACTTCCTGCGCCTGGGCGAAGGCGAACTGAAATCGGGCGGCTTCCGCCGTCCGTCCATCCTGGCCGACACCCTGGAAGCGCTGCTGGGCGCCATCTTCCTGGACACCAGCTTCGACGCCGCCGCCAAGGTGATACGCGCCTTCTACATCCCCATCCTGGACTCGGTGGACCCGCAAACCCTGGGCAAGGACGCCAAGACCCTGCTGCAGGAATTCCTGCAAGCCAAGAAGATCTCGCTGCCGCTGTACAATGTGGTAGCCACCCACGGCGCCGCGCACAGCCAGGAATTTGAAATTGAATGCCTGGTGCCCAAGCTGGGCATCCAGGTCTACGGCCGTGGCGGCAGCCGCCGCGCCGGCGAACAGGCGGCGGCCAAGCTGGCGCTGGAAGTGGCCGAGCAGGCCTTGCAGAAAACGCCGGCCGCCAGCCGCAAGCCGCGCCAGCGCGGCGCACAGCTGAAACTGGCCGGCATCGCCACCATCCAGGGCGACGCAGCGCAGGAGCAGAGTCACGAGCAGAACGGCCCCAAGGGCAAAGCCGCTGGCGATGGCAAGCTCGCCAAACATTGAACAAGGTAACACCATGAACACCCCAACCATTCCGGCCGCAGGCGCGGAAACCCCTGCCGGCTTCCGCTGCGGCTACATCGCCATTGTCGGCCGCCCCAACGTGGGCAAGTCCACGCTGATGAATATGCTCATCGGCGCCAAGGTCAGCATCACCTCGCGCAAGGCGCAAACCACGCGCCACCGCATCACCGGCATCCAGACCCTGGACGACGCGCAGTTCATCTACATCGACACGCCGGGCTTCCAGACCCGCCACTCGAACGCGCTGAACAAGACGCTGAACAAGACCGTCACCAACACGCTCGACTCGTCGGACGTGATCCTGTACGTGATCGAGGCGAACAACTTCGGCCCGGCCGACCAGCAAGTGCTGGACCTGCTGCCCAAGACCGTGCCGGTGATCCTGGTGATCAACAAATCCGACCGCGCCAAGGACAAGGCCGTGCTGCTGCCGTTCGCGCAGCAGGTGGCGGCCAAGCACGACTTCGCGGCCGTGGTGCCGGTGTCGGCCAAGCTGCGCTTCCAGCTGGACGGCCTGCAGAACGAGATCAAGCGCCTGCTGCCGGAGAACGACCCGATCTTCGGGCCGGACGACATCACCGACCGCAGCGAGAAATTCCTGGCCTCGGAAATCGTGCGCGAAAAGCTGTTCCGCTTCGTGGGCGACGAGCTGCCTTACACCAGCACCGTGCTGATCGAGAAGTTCGAGCAGGAAGGCAATCTGCGCCGCGTCTTCGCCGCCATCCTGGTCGAGCGCGACACGCACAAGTCCATGATCATCGGCAACAAGGGCGCGCGCCTGAAAGAGGTGTCCTCGCAGGCCCGCCTGGACATGGAAAAGCTGTTCGGCGGCCCCGTGTACCTGGAGATCTGGGTCAAAGTGAAGTCCGGCTGGGCCGACAACGAAGCCGGACTGCGCGCCTACGGCTACGAGTAAGCCCATCAGCGCGATGTCCGACGCCGCCATAGCTGAACCCGTCAAGCGCGCGCGCGCGCCGTCGCGCGAGCGCACGGTGGGCACCCGCGTGGCGGATCAGCCGGCCTTCGTGCTGCACAGCTATCCCTACAAGGAAACCAGCCTCATCATCGACATGCTGACGCGCGACTTCGGCCGCGTCGCCGTGATCGCCAAGGGCGCCAAGCGCCCGCACTCGCAGCTGCGCGGCGTGCTGCAAACCTTCCAGCCCCTGTCCGCCGGCTTCGTCGGCAAGAATGAACTGCGCACCCTGACCGGCGCCGAGTGGGTGGGCGGCATGCTGCCGCTCGAAAAGACCGCGCTGCTGTGCGGCTTCTACCTGAACGAGCTGCTGGTCAAGCTGCTCGCGCGCGACGACGCCCATCCCGCCCTGTTCGACCATTACGTCGCCACGCTGAACCAGCTGGCGCATAATGAACCCGCGCCCATCGTGCTGCGCAAATTCGAACGCGCGCTGCTCAAGGAGACCGGCGTGGCCGCCGACCTCACGCGCTGCACCGCCACCCGCGCGCGCGTGCAGGCGGACGTGGTCTACGTGGTGGACCCCGAGCGCGGCCCGCGCCCCGAGCGCGCGGACGACATTGCGCCGCGCGTGTCCGGCAAGACGCTGCTGGACATGGAATGCGAAGATTACCAAGACGCCGCCACGCAGGCGCAAAGCAAACAACTGATGCGCTTTCTGCTCGCGCATCACCTGGGAGGCGCGCCGCTGAACACGCGCCAGATACTGATAGACTTATTGCAGCTTTAACCTTGCAGCTATAGACGATATATGAGCTTCCTGTACCCGTCCGGCCCCGTCATCGACCTGGGCATCAACATCGACCACGTCGCCACGCTGCGCAACGCGCGCGGCACCACCTATCCGGACCCGATCCGCGCCGCGCTGATGGCCGAGCAGGCCGGCGCCGACTGCATCACCCTGCACCTGCGCGAAGACCGCCGCCACATCAAGGACGCCGACGTCATCGCGCTGGCGCCGCAGCTGGTCACGCGCATGAACCTCGAAGCGGCAGTCACGCAGGAGATGCTGGACTTCGCCTGCATGATCAAGCCGGCCGACGTGTGCCTGGTGCCGGAGAAGCGCACCGAGGTGACCACCGAAGGCGGCCTGGATGTGGCGGGCCACTTCAGCGACGTGCAGGCGGCGGTGAAGCAGCTGCAGGCCGAAGGCATCCGCGTGTCGCTGTTCATCGACGCCGACGAGCAGCAGATCGCCGCCGCCGCCGAAGCCGGCGCGCCGGTGATCGAACTGCACACCGGCCGCTATGCCGACACCGAAGGCGCCGAGCAGGCCGCCGAGCTGGAACGCATCAAGGCCGGCGCGCTGTTCGGCGTGCAGCGCGGCCTGAAGGTGAACGCGGGCCACGGCCTGCACTACACCAATGTGCAGGCCATCGCCGCCATTCCGGACATCGCGGAACTGAACATCGGCCACGCCGTCGTGGCCCATGCCGTCTTCGTCGGCTGGGAAAACGCCGTGCGCGAAATGAAGGCCATCATGACCTCGACGCGTGTCGCCGCCACGGCGGCGCGGTTCGGCGGAAAATGATCTTCGGCATCGGCACCGACATCTGCCAGATCGGCCGCATCGCCGACGCGCTCGCGCGCAGCGAGCGCTTTGCCGACAAGGTGCTGGGGCCGGAGGAGCTGGAGATCTACCGCGCGCGCAAAGCCGTCAGCCCGGTGCGCGCGCAGCGCTTCGTGGCCACGCGCTTCGCCGCCAAGGAAGCCTTCGGCAAGGCCATCGGCACCGGCGTGGCCGGCCCCATGACGCTGCGCAACGCGCAGCTGCTCAATGAAGGCAGCGGCAAGCCGGTGATGGTGTGCAGCGGCACGCTGGCCGAATACATGCAGCAGCACCGCCTGTCCTCGCACGTGACGGTGAGCGACGAGGTGGATTACGCCGTCGCCTTTGTTATCATCGAACAGGCGCCGTAAGCCCGTAAAGCAATGACTGAAGAAACCATCGATCCGCGCGAGCAGGTGCTGGCCACCGTCGCCAAGCTGCCCGGCCTGCCGGGCGTGTACCGCTATTTCGACGCCAACGACAATGTGCTCTACGTGGGCAAGGCGCGCGACCTGAAAAAGCGCGTGTCGAGCTACTTCCAGAAAAACCTGGCCAGCCCGCGCATCGCCATGATGGTCGAGCGCATCGCGCGCCTGGAAACCACGGTCACGCACAGCGAGGCCGAAGCGCTCATCCTTGAGAACAACCTGATCAAGGCCCTGCAGCCGCGCTTCAACATCCTGTTCCGCGACGACAAGTCCTATCCCTACCTGAAGATCACCGGCGACGCCGTGCCGCGCATGGTCTACTACCGTGGCTCGGTGGACAAGAAGAACCAGTACTTCGGCCCCTTCCCGAACTCGTGGGCGGTGAAGGAGTCCATGCAGATACTGCAGAAGGTGTTCCTGCTGCGCACCTGCGAGGACAGCGTGTACGCCAACCGCACGCGCCCCTGTTTGCTGCACCAGATCGGCCGCTGCAGCGCGCCCTGCGTGGACCTGATCGCACCGGAAGACTACAAGGTCGACGTGGAAAACGCCGCGCGCTTCCTGCGCGGGCGCACCAGCGAAGTGATGGAAGACCTGGAGAAGAAGATGCACGGCTACGCGGCCGAGCTCAAGTTCGAGCAGGCCGCCTCGGTGCGCAACCAGATCCAGTCGCTGGCCAAGGTGCTGCACCAGCAGAGCATGGAAACCACCGGCGACGCCGACGTGGACATCATCGCCGTGATCGTGCAGGGCGGCCGCGCCTGCGTCAACCTGGCCATGGTGCGCGGCGGGCGCCACCTGGGCGACCGGGCCTATTTCCCCAGCCACTTCGTCGACGCGGCGGCCATCGCCGAAGCCGCGCCGGAAGTGGAGGTGCTGAGCGCCTTCCTGGTGCAGCACTACACCGAGAAATTCATCCCCGGCACGCTGATACTGAATATCGAATACGACCAGCCGGAGCTGATGCTGGCGCTGCAGGAGCAGTGCGGCCACCGCATCAACCTGATCTTCCAGCCCCAGGGCCAGCGCCGGCAGTGGCTGGAACTGGCGCAGAAGGGCGCCGAGATCTCGCTGGCGCGGCTGCTGTCCGAGCAGGGCTCGCAGCAGGCGCGCACGCGCGCGCTGGCCGACGCGCTCACGCTGGAGTCGGACGACCTGGACACGCTGCGCGTGGAGTGCTTCGACATCTCGCACACCCAGGGCGAAGCCACGCAAGCGTCGTGCGTGGTGTTCCACCACCACCAGATGCAGAACGGCGAATACCGCCGCTACAACATCAACGACATCACCCCGGGCGACGATTACGCCGCCATGCGCCAGGTGCTGATGCGCCGCTACGAGAAAGTGGCCAACGGCGACGGCGTGATGCCGGACGTGGTGCTGATCGACGGCGGCAAGGGCCAGGTGGAGATGGCGCGCCAAGTGTTCTCCGAGCTGGGGCTGGACATCAGCCTGATCGTCGGCGTGGCCAAGGGGGAAGGGCGGCGCGTGGGCCTGGAGACGCTGGTGTTCGTGGACGGGCGCGCGGCGCAGGAGCTGGGCAAGGAATCGGCCGCGCTGATGCTGGTGGCGCAGATCCGCGACGAGGCGCACCGCTTCGCCATCACCGGCATGCGCGCCAAGCGCGCCAAGACGCGCCAGACCTCGCGGCTGGAGGAAATCGAAGGCATAGGCGTGAAACGGCGCCAGAAGCTGCTGGCCCGATTTGGCGGCCTGCGCGGCGTGGTCAACGCCAGCGTGGAGGATTTGATGTCGGTTGACGGCATTTCCAGCGCCTTGGCCGAAGAAATCTACAAACAGCTGCACTAAGGGCGCGCGTTCGCTGGTGCTAAGCACGGCGGCAAGGTAGACTAGCGGCGCGTTGATAAAAATTAACTAGCCTCAGAGCCGCAGTCACTATGCCTTTCAATATCCCGATTTTACTGACCTGGTTGCGCGTAGCGCTCATTCCGCTGGTGGTGGGCGTGTATTACCTGCCGCCGGCCTGGCTGCCGGTGAGCGACCGCAACTTGGGCGCCACGCTGGTGTTCATCGTGGCCGCCATCACCGACTGGTTCGACGGCTTCCTGGCCCGCCGCTGGAACCAGACCTCGGCCTTCGGCGCCTTCCTCGACCCCGTGGCCGACAAGCTGATGGTGGCCGGCGCCTTGCTGGTGCTGGTGCAGCTGGACCGCTGCAACGCCATCATCGCCTTCATCATCATCGGCCGCGAGATCACCATCTCGGCGCTGCGCGAGTGGATGGCGCAGATTGGCGCGTCGAAGTCGGTGGCGGTGAACTCCATCGGCAAGATCAAGACCGCCGCCCAGATGACCGCCATCCCCATGCTGCTGTTCCACGACATCCTGTTCGGCGCCGTGGACACCCATTTCTGGGGCGAGAAGCTGCTGTGGGTGGCCGCCGTGCTGACGGTGTGGTCCATGCTGTACTACCTGCAGAAGGCCTGGCCGCTGATCAAGGAAAAGAGCGGCATGCTGGAATCGAAATAAATCATTTAGCTTTGCAAGTTTTCACTCTTGACAGGCCGTCCCCATGGTCTATAATGCTGGCCTGTTGTTGATAACAACGCGCAGCAAAAAGCGAAGCGGGAGTAGCTCAGTTGGTAGAGCGCAACCTTGCCAAGGTTGAGGTCGAGAGTTCGAGACTCTTCTCCCGCTCCAGTTTGCAGTGCGAGAATGTTTCTGCGATAATGCGGTTCCTAACGCGGGAGTAGCTCAGTTGGTAGAGCGCAACCTTGCCAAGGTTGAGGTCGAGAGTTCGAGACTCTTCTCCCGCTCCAG
>NZ_JBWKSD010000007.1:0-361407 GCF_059419605.1 Pseudoduganella sp. GW821-FHT05F09 | reverse complement strand
CGACTTGCATGTGTAAAGCATGCCGCCAGCGTTCAATCTGAGCCAGGATCAAACTCTTCAGTTCAATCTCTGTTTAAAGTCATTGCTGACTTGGTCGCTCTTCAAAATACTGACGATTCCTCTTTCGAGGTCACGTTTATTTCTTTTGTTGAGCGTTTAATAATTTGAGCTAAGAAGCTTGCACTTCCGGCATCATCATCAAACGCCCACACTTATCGACTGTTAATTTTTAAAGAGGTCTGCGTTTCTTGCCGAAGCGTTGTGTTCAGCAGCAGAGAGACGAGATTATGGGGCTTGGTCCAAAACTCGTCAACACCTAAATTCAGAGTCCGTCGAAATTCGGCGCCCGCTTTTCCAGGAAGGCGTGCATGCCTTCGCGCTGGGCAGGGGTGCCGAAGGCAGCCTGGAACAGGCGGCGCTCGTAGTTCACGCCTTCGGTCAGCGTGGTTTCAAAGGCGCGGTTGACGGCGTCCTTGATCTGCATGGCGACCGACGTGGACATGGAGGCGATGGACGTGGCGGCCGCCAGCGTTTCTTCGATCAGCTTATCGGCCGGGACCACGCGCGACACCAGGCCGATGCGTTCGGCTTCGGCCGCATCTATCATGCGCGCGGTCAGCAGCAGATCCATGGCCTTGGCTTTGCCGATGGCGCGCGGCAGGCGCTGCGTGCCGCCCGCGCCCGGCGTGACGCCGACCTTGATTTCAGGCTGGCCGAACTTGGCGCTGTCGGCCGCAATCAGGAAATCGCACATCATGGCCAGCTCGCAGCCGCCGCCCAGGGCGAAGCCGGCCACCGCGCCGATCACCGGCTTGCGCACCTTCAGGATGTGCTCCCAGTTGCGGGTGATGTAGTTGTCGCGGTAGGTGTCCTGGTAGGTGTAGTCGGCCATGGCGGCGATGTCGGCGCCGGCGGCAAACGCTTTTTCACTGCCGGTCAGCACGATGCAGCCGATGTCCGGGTCGGCGTCGAAGATGCGGAAAGCATCGCCCAGCTCGTTCATCATGCGGTCGTTCAGCGCATTCAGCGCTTTCGGACGGTTCAGGCGGATCAAGGCAACCTTGCCGTGCGTTTCCACAATCAGGTCTTCATATTGCATCGCGGTCTCCTATATACAAAGGGGGTATCGGGCGATTGTAGCGGTTCTTATAGCAGCGCTGGTATTATTTGCAGCGATGCCATTCCTACCTTTCGCCCTGCGCCGCTATCTCGGCGACAAACTGGCCAGCGATCCCCTGCTGCGCAATCCGGACTTCCGCCGTTACTGGCTCAGCAGCGTGCTGAACAGCTTCGGCGCCCAGATCAGCGCGCTGGCCGTCCCGCTGTGCTCCGCCCTGCTGCTGCACGCCACGCCCGGCCAGATGGGCATCATCGCCGCCTGCCAGGCGCTGCCCTACGCGCTGTTCGCGCTGCCCGCAGGCGTGTGGCTGGACCGGCGCCGCAAGCTGCCCATCCTGCTGGTGAGCCGCTTGCTGCAGGGCGCGCTGCTGGCCAGCATACCGCTGGGATGGTGGCTGGGCATGCTATCCATGCACTGGCTGTACGCGGTGACCTTCCTGTTCGCCACCTGCGGCGTGCTCAGCGGCGCGGCCGAGCAGATTTTCCTCAACCTGCTGGTGGGCCGCCAGCAGCTGATCGAGGCGCAATCAAAGTTCGCCACCACCGACTCCATCTCGCGCCTGGTCGCGCCCGGCCTGGCCGGACTGCTGGTGCAATGGCTGACCGCGCCGTTCGCCATCCTGTTCGACGCCGCCAGCTTTTTCATTTCAGCGTGGAATTTGCGCAAGACGCAGCTGGCCGAACCGGCGCCCGTGCCCTCGGACAAGCATCCGCTGCGCGACATCGCCTCCGGCTTCGCCTTTATCTGGCACGAACCGCTGCTGCGCACGCTGGCCTGGGGCGCGGCGCTATGGCACTTCTTCCTGTTCGGCTACAGCGCCCTGCTGATCCTGCTTGCCACGCGCGAACTGGGCATGACGGCGGGCATGCTGGGCGCGGCGCAGATGCTGGGCGGCCTGGGCGTATTCCTGAGCGCAGTGCTGGTCAAGCGGCTGAACCGCCGCTACGGGGCGGGCAAAACCTTCCTGGTGGGCACTTGCGGCACGGTGGCCGGCTTCGCGCTGATGCCCGCGATACCGGCCTCGTTGTTCGGCAACCCGGTCTACAGCGCGGCCGCCTTCGGCCTGGTGGTGTTCATGTATGACTGCGCGGTGATGCTGTTCTTCATTCCCTTCATGGCCCTGCGCATGAAGGCCACGCCGGACGCCTACACCGGCCGCGTGATTTCCACCATGCGCTTCCTGACCGGCGTGACCGGTCCGGTGGGCGCGCTGGCGGCCGGCTACCTGGGCGACCATTACGGCATCCGCACCGGCATGGCCTGCGTGGCCGCCGGCGGGATAGTGCTGGCAGCGGCGCTGGTGATGTCCCGTCCGCTGCGCAGCGTGGCGCCGGATCAGCCGTAAGGCGTGTACTCGAAGCCGTTGCCGATCACCTTGATGATTTCGGCAACGTATTCGCTGCTCTCGCTGAAGCCCGCCAGCAGATCGGCGCGCGTTGCGCCGTTGTTCAGCGCATAGTTCCAGCTCTTGATGCCGTCCGCATCGCCCGCGCGGTGCAGCACGTTGCGGTACAGATTGTCGATGAAGGCTTCGTTGCTGCTGTTGGCGCCGTACAGGTTCTGGAACTCCGGGCTGGACAGGAAGGCGTCCGCCACCGCCTTCAGGCCCATGCCCTGGTCCATTTGCGACATCCAGTAGCCCAGGCCGCCCTTGTCCGGCGTGCGGTTGAACGCCGCCTGGTACAGGCGGTAGGTCTGGCCGCCGTTGCCGTCCACGTCCAGCGCCAGGCTCTTGTCGGAGAACTGCAGGCGCTCCACGCCGGTCAGCGAGTCTCCCGTGCCGAGGCTGCCGGCGTTGCGGAACAGCACCTTGGTTTCGGTGGCGCCGCGGGTAACGGTGTAGTTCGCATAGCTGTTGCCGTACACTACAACGTCAACGCCGTCGCCGCCGGACAGGCGAATATTGGTGCCAATACCGGACAGCACGTCGTTGCCGCTGCCGCCCTGGGCCACCGTATCGAGCGTGGTGAAGCTGTAGACGCGGTCTGCGAGGAATTTGTTGCCGGCGTAATCCATCAGCGAACCCGCCTGCAGCTCCAGCGTGTATTTGGTGCCCGGCTGCAGATTGGCGCTCGGGTCGATGGTGACCACCTTGCCGGTGATTTGCATCCGGCTGCTCGACGAGCTGTAGTTTTCCACCACATTGCCCTGGGCGTCGATCAGGCGGATGAGGCTGTCGCCAGTGCGGATCAGGTCGTCGAAGGTGAGCGTGATATTGCCGGTCAGGCTGGCGCCCTTGCTGCCGTTGCCCGGCGCAAAGGACAGCACGGTCGGCATCGCCGTATCGCCACTCAGGTTGTAGCTGCTGATGGTGTAGCTGCCGCTCGGCGCGGAGCCATAATAAGGACTGGCGCCCAGCGTCAGGTAATAGTCGCCGGTCACTTCCGCAGCGAAGCTGTAGCCCTTGCCGCTCAGGCCGGACAACGTGGTCAGGTAAGAGGAATAGCCGGACGATGACACCATGGACATGACCACATCGCTGCCGGACACGTCCAGCGTCCCGGCGCCGGAGGCCTTGCCCTCCAGCACAAAAGCGTACTTGGTGCCTGCCACCAGCTTGACCTTGATCCAGTCGCTGTCGCCTGCGAAGTTCAGCGCGCCGGCCAGTTTTCCGCCGGTAGCCAGCAGGCCCGTGGTGGCGCTGCTGGCGGCGAAATCGTCGCCGGACGGTGCATTGACCTGCAGCGTGTAGCCGGAGGTGCCGCTGCTGTAGTTATTCGCCACCGTGAGATAGTAGTCGCCCGTGTAATTGGCGGTGTAGACGCGGTAGTCCGTGACGCCGGTCTTGGCGTAGCTGACCAAGCCGCTGCTTGACCCGTTGGCATCCGCGCCGCTCATATACAGGCTGGGGCTGCCCACCGGGTTCTGCCCCTTCAGCTCGAAGGTATAGGTGGTGCCGGCCTTGACGGCGAACTTGAACACGTCCTTGTCGGAAGCCAGTTCCAGGCTGCCGGTGAGAGTGCTGCCCAAGCTCAGCGGCGCGGCGCTGGCTTTGTCGCTGCCATAGTCGTCGCGGGTGCCGATCACGGCGCTGGCCACGTAATTGCCCAGATAGTAATTGGTGGAGTCGCCCACTTCGAAATAATAGGTGCCGGTCTTGCTGGGCACGAATTGCAGCACGGCCTGCGAGTTGGAACCCGTTTGCGACGCCATGACCTGGCTGCTGCTGTCGTACAGCTTGAGCTGGGTGTAGCTGGAGCTGTAGGCGCCGCTGGCGCCAGGCTTGGCGGTGAACCAGTAGGTGGTGTTGGCGTTGAGCGAGACCGCATACCAGTCCCTGTCGCCGGCGGCGTCTATCTTGCCCGGAGTGGAGCCGCCAATGGCCAGCCGGCCCGCGCCGGCCACGTTGGCGGCATAGTCGTCCGGCCCGGCCGCCATCAGCACGGTGTAGTCGGCTGCGGCGCCGGTGCTGGTGCTGTTGCCGCTCAGCGTCAGGTAATAGTTGCCGCTCGCAGCGGCTACAAAGGAATAGCCGTCCACGGAGGAACTGGTGGCGACGTATTGCCCGTTGGCGTCGGTCAGGGAAACACTCACACCATTGCCGTTGGTCATGGCAGGCTTGATGTTGTAGATGGTGCCGGCCGTCAGCGCAACCTTGTAGACGTCGAGGTCGGACGGGCCTTCAAAGGCGCCGCTGGTACTGATGCCCAGCGTCAGGGACGAAGCGGTCGCCGTCGTGTCTCCCACGGCGTCGGCCGCGCCGGCAGTGGCGCTGACGGTGTAGGCGGTGGCCAGGCTGCCGAAATTGTTTGTGGCGCTGAAGTAATAGTCGCCGGCCAGGCCGGACTTGAACACGGTGGACAGTTCGGTCCCGTAGGCGTTCGTCGCCGATGGGGGAACATAAGCGCCCTGCGCTTGCGACAGGCCCAGCGCGTAGTCGTAGTAGGAATAGCCGGTCAGCGTCGGCAGCGTCAGCTTGAAGGTGTAATAGGTGTTGGCGGCCAGGCTGATGCGGAACCAGTCGCTGTCGCCGCGCTGCTCGAACACGCCGCTAGCCTGGCTGCCCGGGGTCAGGACGCCTGAGGTATTTTTGTCGGATGTGTAGTCGTCGTTAATGGCCATGGGGAGCTTTGCAGTTGAATTGGCGCAGATTGTATCGGCTTTGCTATATGGCAAATATCACACATTGTCACGAGGAAACTAATAGCGACTGGCGTGCGCCGGACACAGGCCCTTCCCGCCTACACTGGGTCATTGCCGTCCAGGCTCAGGAGACTGCCATGTTTAATCACATCTTATTTCCCACCGACGGTTCCGCCCTGTCCGTGCAGGCCACGGCGCGGGTGCTGGAGCTGGCCCGCGTGCACGGCGGGCGCGTCACCGCCATCAGCGTGATGCAACCCTTTCCTTTTATGACGATGAGCGGCGACAGCGGCGTGGTGGTGCCGGACGCGGAGGTGTTCGAGGGCCAGATTGCGCGCGCCGCGCAGGATGCCGTGAACAAGGTGGTAGCGGCGGCCGGCGCGGCCGGCGTGCCCTGCGAGGGCGTCGTGGCGAACTCGCCCAGCCCTTACCAGGAGATTGTTGCGGCGGCGGGAAAGCTGGGCTGCGACGCGATTGTGATGGCGTCGCACGGCAGGACGGGCTTGAACAAGCTGTTCCTCGGCAGCGAGACGCAGAAGGTGCTGGCGCATACGGAACTGCCGGTGCTGGTGCTGCGCTAGCGGCTCGGCGGGTTACGGCGCGGGGCGCCTAAGCCGTCCTACGGACTACCGGTGCTGCGCGGGCGGCCGGCGGCACTTGCTTGGGCATCAGCACCCAGACGCTGCCGCGCTGCTTCATGCGGCCGGCGTTTTCGGCCGCTTCGGTGCCGAAGCCGAAGAAGTAGTCGACCCGGATCGCACCGCGGATGGCGCCGCCCGTGTCTTGCGCCATGACCAGGCGCTGCAGCGGAATGTCGCTGTTGGCCTGGGTGGTGGACAGGAATACCGGCGCGCCCAGCGGCAGCTGCGCGGCGTCGATGGCCACCGAACGCTGCGGCGTCAGCGGCACGCCCAGCGCCCCTTTCGGTCCCACTTTCGGGTCCGGCAGCTTTTCTTCCTTGAAGAAGACGTAGGACGGATTGGCGTTGAACAGCTCGGACTGGCGCGTGGGATGGCCGGCGATCCAGGCCTTGATGCCCTGCGCCGAGGCCTGGTCCAGCGTCAGCTCGCCCTTGTCCACCAGGTAGCGGCCGATGGACTTGTAGGGATAGCCGTTCTGGTCGGCATAGGCCACGCGCACGGTTTCCTGGGTGTCCGTCAGCTGCACGCGGCCCGAGCCCTGCACTTGCAGGAAGAAGGCCTCCACCGAATCGTCCACCCACAGCAGCTCCTTGCCGGTGAAACTGGCGCGCTCGATGTCGGCGCGGGTGGAGTACGGCACCACCTTCTTGCCCTGCAGGCGGCCACGCAAACGCATGCCTTTCAGCTCGGGATAGACCCCGGCCAGCTCCACGGTGAGCAAATCGTCCGGCACTTTATATAGCGGCGTCTGGTAAGGGCCGCCCTTTTTGCGCGCGCCGCGCAGCAGCGGCTCGTAATAGCCGGTGACCAGGCCGGTGTCCGCCCCGTCCGGCGCGATCACCTGCTGCGGCTCGAAGAAACTCTCGAAGAACAGGCGGATGCCCTTTTCGTCATTGCCGTTGACCTGGCGCGCCACGCCGCACGGCTCCTTCCACTCGGCGCGCTTGCCCAGCACCGAGCAGGACGACATGAAAGCCGGCCAGGCCGCGCGCAGGTCGTCCCGCTCCCAGCCCGGCAGCGCCGCGAAACTGGACGGCACGAAGCGGACGGCGGCGGGCGGCGCCGGGGTCTGCGCCTGCGGCGCTGCCGGCGCTGCCGGCGTGGCGGGCGTGGAGGGCTGGGCCGGCGCCTGCGGCGGCTCGGCCGGCCGTGGCAGAGGCTGCTGCGGCGCGGACGGCATCGGCGAAGTACAGGCGGAAAGCGCCAGCGCCACAGCGCTGATGGAAAGGATTAAACTACTGCGTGCAAATAACATGGGGGACTGGATATGTGGGTGTTGATGTTGGAAGCGTTTGTGGCGCTGTTTCTGCTGGTGTTCATCGTCTGGTGGACGCTGCCGGCCCAAAGAAAGCCGCCCGCCAAGCCGCTGCCCGGTCCCGACGCAGGCGGCAAGGAAGACAAGCAGCCCTAGCCCGGCCTAGTGCAGCGTGCGCGGCAGCGACAGCACGAACTCCGGGATCTTGGCTTCGAACTGGTGGCCGTCCTCTGCCACGCAGAAGTACTCGCCCACCATGGAGCCTTGCGGCGTAGCCAGCGCGGTGCCGCTGGTGTATTCGAACTGTTCGCCCGGCTGCAGCAGCGGCTGGTGGCCGACCACGCCCAGGCCGCGCACTTCTTCCGTGTGGTTGTTGGCGTCGGTGATGATCCAATGGCGCGAGATCAGCTGCGCGGCCACCGTTCCCGTGTTCTTGATCGTGATCGAGTAGGTGAACACGAAATTGGTGCGTTCGGGATCGGACTGTTCGGGCAGATACTGGGTTCTGACCGAGACAGTGAATTCATAAGAGGCCATCTGCAATCCTTAATAATTCGTCAGTAAATCTTCGTGCAAGCGTAACGAATTGTTATCGTCTGTCTGACATTGCACCGCAAATCCGGCGCGGGCGCAAGGGTCAGCGTAAAATAGCGCATCTTTTTATCGCAGGCCCATCCATGACTACCTTCCGTATTGCCCCGTCCATCCTGTCCGCCGACTTCGCCCGCCTGGGCGAGGAAGTGCGCAACGTCGTCAGCGCCGGCGCCGACATCATCCACTTCGACGTGATGGACAACCACTACGTGCCCAACCTGACCATCGGCCCGCTGGTGTGCCAGGCCATCCGTCCGCACGTGGACGTGCCGATCGACGTGCACCTGATGGTCAAGCCGGTGGACCGCATCATCCCCGACTTCGCCAAGGCCGGCGCCAACATCATCACCTTCCATCCGGAAGCGTCGGACCACATCGACCGCTCGCTGCAGCTGATCCGCGACCACGGCTGCAAGGCCGGCCTGGTGTTCAACCCGGCCACGCCGCTGAGCTACCTGGAGCACGTGATGGACAAGATCGACATGATCCTCATCATGTCGGTCAACCCCGGCTTCGGCGGCCAGTCCTTCATCCCGCAGGCCCTGAAGAAGATTGCCGAAGCGCGCCGCATGATAGACGAGTCCGGCCGCGACATCCTGCTGGAAGTGGACGGCGGCATCAAGATCGACAATATCGCAGCCGCCGCCAAGGCCGGCGCGGACACCTTTGTCGCCGGTTCGGCCATCTTCGGCCAGCCGGACTACAAAGCCGTGATCGACGCCATGCGCGCCCAGCTGGCGGGCGTGTAATGACGACGGCGGCCCCTGCCCCACTGCGCGGCGTGCGGGCCGCCATCATCGACCTGGACGGCACCATGCTGCACACGATGCCGGACTTCCATGTGGCGATCAACCGCATGCTGGGCGGCGCCGGGCTGGACTCGCTGCCGGTCGAGCAAATCGAACTGATGGTCGGCAAAGGTTCCGAGCACCTGATCCGTTCAGTGCTGGGGGTGTATTTCGACGCCGCGCAAACCGAGCAGCGCTTCCCCGCCGCGATGGACGCCTACCAGCGCCACTACCTCGACATCAACGGCGACCACAGCACGCCCTACCCGGACGTGGCCGCCGGCCTGGAAGCGCTCAAGGCCCTGGGCCTGCGCCTGGCCTGCGTGACCAACAAGCCGATCGCCTTCGCCCAGCCGCTGCTGGAGCAAAAAGGCCTGGCCGGCTATTTCGAGGTGGTCTACGGCGGCGATTCGCTGGCGCAGAAAAAACCCCATCCGCTGCCGCTGCTGCAGGTCTGCCGCGATTTCGCGCTGGACCCGGCCCAGGTGGTGGCCATAGGCGATTCCTCGAACGACGCGCAAGCCGCGCGGGCGGCTGGCTGCCCGGTGCTGACGGTGCCATACGGCTACAATCACGGCGAGTCTATACACGACACAGATTCCGATGGTATAGTTGACACGCTGCTACACGCGGCCGACTTGATACGCTTGCACAACCAGATAGCAAACTGATCCTAAACACAGCATGTTTCTCAACAAAAGACACAATGTCACGCACCAGGGCTCGATTGAGGCCTGGCTATGGCGACGCTGGCAATCCTGGGCTAACTAACCCCCGCTGATTGCTGTCGTCCGCATTTTCGTGCGCCGACAGGTTTTTTGAACTACTCCCGCCCGAACTCCACCTATTGCTTTGGGCGGCATGGAGAGAACATGACCGAACTCGAATTCAAATCGCTGGCCACGCAAGGCTACAACCGTATTCCCCTGATCGCGGAAGCCTTCGCCGATCTCGAAACCCCGCTCACGCTCTACCTGAAACTGGCCCAGACCCAGAACCACGGCAAGAACACCTTCCTGCTCGAATCGGTGGTGGGCGGCGAGCGCTTCGGACGCTATTCCTTCATCGGCCTGCCCGCGACCACGCTGCTGCGCACGCACGGCACGCTGACCGAGATCGTCAGGAACGGCACGGTGATCGAGACCCACGAGGGCAATCCGCTCGACTTCATCGAACAGTTCCAGTCGCGCTTCAAGGTGGCCCTGCGCCCCGGCATGCCGCGCTTCTGCGGCGGCCTGGCCGGCTACTTCGGCTACGACACCGTGCGCCATATCGAGAAGAAGCTGGCCGGCGGCGCGCCGAAGGACGACCTGAACCTGCCGGACATCCAGCTGATGGTGACCGAAGAGCTGGCCGTGATCGACAACATCTCCGGCAAGCTGTACCTGATCGTGTACGCCGACACCAGCCAGCCGGAAGCCTATTCCAAAGCGCGCCAGCGCCTGAAAGACCTGCGCGGCCTGCTGCGCCGGGGCGTGGACGCGCCGGTGACGTCCGCCTCGGTGCGCACCGAAACCATCCGCGACTTCAACAAGGAAGACTACCTGAAGGCGGTGGCCAAGGCCCACGAATACGTGATGGCGGGCGACCTGATGCAGGTGCAGATCGGCCAGCGCCTGCGCAAGCCCTACGTGGATTCGCCGCTGACCCTGTACCGCGCGCTGCGTTCGCTGAACCCGTCGCCGTATATGTACTTCTACAATTTCGGCGACATGCAGATCGTCGGCGCTTCGCCCGAGATCCTGGTGCGCAACGAGACGGCGGCCGACGGCCAGAAGAAAGTCACGCTGCGCCCCATCGCCGGCACCCGCCCGCGCGGCGGCACGCCGGAGCGCGACGCCGAACTGGCGGCCGAACTGCTGGCCGACCCGAAAGAGATCGCCGAGCACGTGATGCTGATCGACCTGGCGCGCAATGACCTGGGCCGCATCTCCGACATCGGCACCGTCAAGGTCACCGACCGCATGGTGATCGAGAAGTACTCGCATGTGCAGCACATCGTCTCCAACGTGGAGGGCACACTGAAGGACGGCATGTCCAACCTGGACGTGCTGCGCGCCACCTTCCCGGCCGGCACCCTGACCGGCGCGCCGAAAGTGCGCGCCATGGAAGTGATCGACGAACTGGAAATTTCCAAGCGCGGCATCTACGGCGGCGCCTGCGGCTACCTGTCCTTCGGCGGCGAAATGGACGTGGCGATCGCCATCCGCACCGGCGTGATCAAGGACGGCATGCTGTATGTGCAGGCCGCGGCCGGCATCGTGGCCGACTCGATACCGGAAATGGAATGGCAGGAAACTGAAAACAAGGCGCGCGCCGTACTGCGCGCCGCCGAACAAGTGCAAGATGGCCTGGATGGGGAGTTCTGAGATGCTGCTGATGATCGACAATTACGACTCCTTTACCTACAACATCGTGCAGTACTTCGGCGAGCTGGGCGAGGACGTGCGCACTTTCCGCAACGATGAAATCACCATCGCCGAGATCGAGGCGATGAATCCGGACCGCATCTGCATTTCGCCCGGCCCGAAAGCGCCGGCGCAGGCCGGCATTTCGGTCGAGGTGCTCAAGCACTTCGCCGGCAAAAAACCTATTCTGGGCGTCTGCCTTGGCCACCAGGCCATAGGCGAGGCCTTCGGCGGCAAGGTGATCCGCGCCAAGCAGGTCATGCATGGCAAAACTTCCGCAATCGCGCATACCGGCGTGGGCGTGTTCAAAGACCTGCCCAGTCCTTTCACCGTGATCCGCTACCACTCGCTGGCGATCGAACGCGCCTCGCTGCCTTCCTGCCTGGAAGTGACGGCGTGGACCGACGACGGCGAGATCATGGGCGTGCGCCACAAGGAGTACGACATCGAGGGCGTGCAGTTCCACCCCGAGTCCATCCTGTCGGAACACGGCCACGCGCTGCTGAAGAACTTCCTGGAACGCTGATTTCCGGCGGCGCCAGCGCGCCCACGCCCAAAATCCGTCCCGAGCTCAATACGAACCGAATAGGAATTGCCATGCCTACGCCTAAGAACACGCACCAGATCACCCATCAAGAAGCGCTGCTGCGCTGCATCGAGCACCGCGAGATCTTCCACGACGAAATGCTGCACCTGTTCCGCCAGATCATGTCCGGCGAAATGTCGCCCGTCATGGTCGCGGCCCTGACCATGGGCCTGCGCGTGAAGAAAGAAACCATAGGCGAAATCGCCGCCGCCGCGCAGGTGATGCGCGAGTTCTCCACCAAAGTGCCGATGGCCGACACCACCAATCTGCTCGACATCGTCGGCACCGGCGGCGACGGCGCGCACACCTTCAACATCTCCTCCACCGCCATGTTCGTGGCCGCCGCCGCCGGCGCGCGCGTGGCCAAGCACGGCGGCCGCAGCGTGTCGTCCTCGTCCGGCTCGGCCGACGTGATCGAATCGCTGGGCGCCAATATCAACCTGAAGCCGGAGCAGATTGCCCAGTCCATCGCGCAGACCGGCATCGGCTTCATGTTCGCGCCCAACCACCACGCCGCCATGAAGCACGTGGCGCCGGTGCGGCGCGAGCTGGGCGTGCGCTCCATCTTCAACATCCTGGGACCGCTGACCAATCCGGCCGGCGCGCCGAATATCCTGATGGGCGTGTTCCACCAGGATCTGGTGGGCATCCAGGTGCGCGTGCTGCAGCGCCTGGGCGCGCAGCATGCGGTGGTGGTGTACGGCAAAGACAATATGGACGAAGTGTCGCTGGGCGCGGCCACCATGGTGGGCGAGCTGGTGAACGGTGAAATCCGCGAATATGAAATCCACCCGGAAGATTTCGGCATGCAGATGATCGCCAGCCGCAACCTGAAGGTGGCCGACGCGACCGAATCGAAAGCCAAGATGCTGGAAGCGCTGCGCGGCGAGCCGGGACCGGCCTACGACATCGTGGCGCTGAACGCGGGCACGGCGCTTTACGCGGCCGGCGTGGCCTCCTCCATCGAGGACGGCCTGGCCAAGGCGCGCGCGGCCATCACCTCCGGCGCGGCGCTGGCCAAGGTGGAGCAGTTCATCTCGGTGACGCAACAGCTCGGCGCCGCCAACTAAGGAGAGTGGCATGTTCGGCATCCATGACCTGACCCTGTTCATCATCTCCGGCCTGCTGCTCAACATCATGCCGGGGCCGGATTCGCTGCTCATCATGGCGCGCAGCGCCACCCAGGGCTGGCGCGCCGGATGCGCGGCCGCGCTGGGCATAGGCGCCGGCACCATGGTGCATGTGACGGCGGCCGCCGTCGGCCTGTCGGCACTGCTGTCCACCTCCGCCATGGCGTTCAGCGTGGTGAAATGGGTGGGCGCCGCTTACATCGTGTACGTCGGCATCGGCATGCTGCGCGCCAAGCTCAAGTCCGGCGACGGCGAGCGGCCGGAAGCGCCGGCGGCCGCCGCGCCGCCCGCCGCCTCCTACCGCAAGATCTTCGCGCAGGGTTTCCTGACCAATGTGCTGAACCCGAAAGTGGCGCTGTTCTTCCTGGCCTTTGTGCCGCAATTCATCTTGGCCGACTCGTCCAACAAGGCGCTGGCCTTCCTGATCCTGGGCTGCATCTTCAACTTCAACGGCATGTTGTGGTGTAACGGGCTGGCAGTGTTCACCGCCTTCGCCAGCGCACGCCTGAAAGTCAAACCGCTGGTGGCGCTGTGGCTGAACCGCATTACGGGCGGCCTGTTCCTGGCACTCGGTGCGCGCCTGGCGCTGTCCGAACAACACTGAAAGCACGACCATGTCCGACATCCTGAACAAAATCCTGGCCACCAAGGCCGACGAAGTGGCAGCTGCCAAAAAGCACCGCAGCCTGGCAAGCGTGCGCGCCGAAGCGGAAGGCGACGCCGAACTGCGCGCCGGCCTGCGCGGCTTCGAGGCCAGCCTGCGCAAGCAGATCGCCGGCGGCAACGCGGCCGTGATCGCGGAAGTGAAGAAAGCGTCGCCGTCGAAAGGCGTGCTGCGCGCCGACTTCGACCCGGCCGCCATTGCGCAAAGCTATGCATCGCACGGCGCGGCCTGCCTGTCGGTGCTGACCGATGTGCACTACTTCCAGGGCGCCGACGCCTACCTGAAACAGGCGCGCGCGGCCTGCGCCATCCCGGTGCTGCGCAAGGACTTCATGGTCGACATGTACCAGATCTACGAAGCGCGCACGCTGGGCGCCGACTGCATCCTGCTGATCGTCTCCGCGCTGGACCACGGCCTGATGGCGGAAATGGAAGCCTGCGCGCACGGCCTGGGCATGGACGTGCTGATCGAGTCGCACGACGGCGACGAACTGGGCGCCGCGCTGAAGCTGAAAAGCAATCTGATCGGCATCAACAACCGCAATCTGCGCACCTTCGAAACCTCGCTGGACACCACGCTGAACCTGCTGGACCGCATTCCTGCCGAGCGCCTGGTTATCACCGAATCTGGCATTCTGAACGGAGACGACGTGCGCCGTATGCGCGACGCGAACGTCCACAGTTTCCTGGTGGGCGAAGCCTTCATGCGCGCACCGGACCCCGGCGCGGAACTGCGCCGCCTGTTCAGCTAAACCGGCCACGGAGGCCCGCCATGGGCAAACAGCAGCACACCGCCATGCAGCGCCTCGCGGCCGTGCTGCTGGCTCCCGTGTTTGCCGCCATGCTGGCCTCCTGCGGCAAAGAGCCGCCGCGGCGCGACGCGCAGTCCAGGCCGCCCGAGATTCCACGCACGCCGCTGCCCAGCGAACAAGTACCGGTGCCTCCGCTGCCGCTGGCCATGCACAGCGTGGACGACTACAAACGCGCATTGGCCGCGAAAATCCTGGCGGCCACGCCGGATGGGGCCTTCAGCGGCGCGCTGCCGCCGCTGCTCACGTCCATCGTGGTGGTGGAAGCCAGGATCGGGCGCGACGGCGATATCGTGAACCTGCGCGTGGCGCGCTCGCGCGACCAGAAGGCCAGCAACCTGGCGCTGGCCGCCATGCGCGCCGCCGCGCCCTTCCCCAAGCCGGGCAAGCTGATGGCGGCGCATCACAAGACGTTTGATATTTCGGAGACGTTTTTGTTCAACAAGGAGTACCGGTTCCAGATCCGGACCCTGGCGCCGGTGCAGTGATGGCGGGTTACGGCGCCGCCGCCAGCTCCACCCTGTCCCGGCCGTTTTCCTTGGCGCGGTACAGCGCCGCATCGGTGCGGTCCAGCAGGCCGTCCAGCGTTTCCTCGCGCGAGATATGCGTGCCTATGCCTATGCTGACCGTGCACGGCGGCAGCTGGTCGTCCCACCCCGTGCGGAGCGCCTCGCGGATACGCTCAGCCACCATCATCGCGCGAGGCACTTCCGCGTCCGGCAGCAGCACCACGAACTCCTCGCCGCCAAAGCGCGCCACGTAGTCGCTCTCGCGCAGCGCCTGGCTGATGATGTTCGCAATCTGCACCAGCACCCGGTCGCCCACCACGTGGCCGTAGCGGTCGTTGATGGCCTTGAAGTGGTCCAGGTCTATGCTCATCAGCGACAGCGGCCGGCCGTCGCGCCCGAGCTGCACGCGCTGCTTGTTATAGAAGATGTCGAAACCGCGCCGGTTCAGCACCCCGGTCAGCGGGTCGTGCGTGGAGCGCTCCTCCAGGATGCCCTGCAGGCGCCGCATGGCCATCATCAGGAAGGCGACCGCCAGCATCAGCGTCATGAAACTGGCCAGCGCCATGAACACATTGACCAGCGCGCCGTTGACCAGCACGTCCTCGCTCACCGCATCCACCGTCAGCGCGGTGAACATGCGCGCCAGCACGGTCAGCGCCTGCACCGTCACCAGCACGGCAAAGAAACAGTAGGAAAAATGGCGCACACCCTCGCGCCACGCCAGCCAGCTCTGGACGGCGTAAAAAATAAAAGCCGCCAGCGAAAACGCGGCAATGCGCGCGCCCAGGTGCGGCTGCACCAGCAGCCACCAGCCGGTCAGCAGCATGCCCACCAGCCAGATGCCGTGGAACAGGCCCCAGCTGGGCCGCCGCCCAAAGAACTCCTGCGTGCCCAGCATAGACAGGCCCACGCCCCAGAACAGGAAGGCGTTGGCGGCCAGCAGCGCCGCCTTGCCCGGCCAGATGCCCGGCAGCTGGCCGCTCAGCCCAAACGACACGCCGCCGGCGACCACGCACAGCAATCCCAGCGACCAGCGGTTCAAGCCGCGCACTTCTCCCCGGAAGCTGCGGTGCAGCGAATACATGACCATGCTCATGCCGCCGCTCATGGCGACCGACATCAGCAACAGGGTCCGCAGATCCAGCTGGAGCAGCAGCCCAGGCCCGGGCGTCATCAGCGGCTCGCGCTCGGCCGCGGCAGCACGGCGGCCTTCTTGCCGGCCTGCTTGCCGGCTTCTTCCAGCGCCAGCGTCACGTTGGGCACGCGGTCGCCCTGCAGCCGGACGCGGAAGCTGCGCAGCTCGTCGCGGCGGAAGGCGTGCACTTCCACGGTGTCGCCCACCGCGTAGCGCGACAGCAGCGCGTCCAGATTGCCCGGGACCACGCGCAAGCCGTCGACCGCCACCATCAGGTCGCCCGCCGACAGGCCCGCCGCGTGCGCCGCGCCGCCTTCGTGGACGGCGGAGAGCTTGGCGTCCGCGCCGTCGCGGCCCAGGTTGGCGTCCAGGCTGGGCTTGGCCGGCTTGCGCTCGTCGCTGTACTTCACGCCGAACGGCGCCAGTATTTTCGCCAGCGGCAGGTCTTCCGTGCCGCGCACGTATTTGTCGAAGAAGGATTTCAGCCTGGCGCCCGCCACCTCGTCGCACAGCGCCTCCACTTCGGCCGGGCTCACGCCGCGTCCCGCGCCCTTGTAGAAATCGCGGCCGTAGCGCTGCCACAGCGCCTGCATCACGTCGTCCAGCGACTTCTTGCCGCCGGTCTTGCTGCGGATGGCCAGGTCCAGCGCCATGCACACCAGCGAACCCTTGGTGTAGTAGCTGACGATGGCGTTGGCCGCGTTTTCGTCCTGGCGGTAGTATTTGCCCCAGGCGTCGAAGCTGGAGTCGGCCACACTCTGCTTCAGGCGGCCCGCGCCGCGCAGCACGCCGCCCACGGTTTTAGCCAGCAGCTTGTAGTAGGCCGGCTCGCCGATAATGCCGGCGCGTACCAGCATCAGGTCGTCGTAGTAGCTGGTGCCGCCTTCGAACAGCCAAAGCAGCGGCGTGTAGTTTTCCGTGTTCAGGTCATACGGCGCAAAAGCGGACGGCTTGATGCGCTTGACGTTCCAGGTGTGGAAGTACTCGTGGCTGCACAGGCCGAGGAATTTCAGATAGCCCTCGCTGATGTCCGCGCCCTTCGGCGTGGCGGCGGTGGGCAGGTCGGCGCGGGCGCAGATCAGCGCGGTGGAGGCGCGGTGCTCCAGGCCGCCGTAGCCGTCGCCCACCGCCATCGTCATGAAGACGTAGCGGTCCATGGGCGCGCGCCTGGTTTTCGGCTCGAAGAAGGCGATTTGCGTTTCGCAGATGGCTTTCAGGTCGGCACACAGGCGCGCCATGTCCAGATTGGGCACGCGGCCGGTAATGACCACGTCGTGCGGCACGCCGTGCGCCTTGAAGGTGGCCAGCGCGAAGTCGCCCAGCTCCACCGGATGGTCGATCAGCTCATCATAATTGGCGGCGGCGTAGGTGCCGAAGCCGTAGCGCTTGGCCTTCAGCTCAGGCAGCGAGGTGGCCACGCGCCAGGATTCGGCGGCCGGGTCGGCCGGGCGCTGGATGTCGACCACGTGCTGCGCGTCCTCCTGGCCCGCCACGCGCAGGAATACGCTGGTGCCGTTGAAGAAGGCGTGGCTCTGGTCCATATGGGCGGCGCGCACCGACAGGTCCCATGCGTAGACTTCGTAGACCACCGTGAGCGGGCCCGCCACCGGCGCGGCCAGCCAGCTGTGCTTGTCCACCTTGGCCAGCTTGACGTCTGCGCCATCGGACTCGGCGCGTATGCGCACGATGTTGCGCGAGAATTCGCGGATCATATAGCTGCCGGGGATCCAGGCCGGCAGCGCCAGCAGCTGGCCTTCGGGCGCCGGCTGGTCCACGGTCAGCGTCACTTCAAACATGTGGGCGGCCAGGTCTTTGCCGACGATGGCGTAGCTGACGCCTGGTTTCTTCGATGTGTTGTTCTTCTTCATACTTTATCCTTGGGATGCAGGTCGGCAGGCGTGTCGACGTCCTGCAGAATGCCGCTGTCGTCCACTTCCAGCTCCGTCACCGGAGCATGCTTCAAAATGCCGCGCGCGCCCTGGTCGCCCTCCAGCGCCAGCAGCTGCGGCAGGTAGTCGCGGCTGAACCCGACCGGGTTGCCGCGCCGGCCCCGGTACATGGGCGCGGCAATGCCTGCGCCCCGTTCCAGTGCGGTTTTCAGTGATTGTATTGTAGATGGCTGCACATGGGGCATATCCCCGAGGGCAATGATAAAACCCTGTGCGTCCTTGCCGGCATAGCTCAGCGCATGCGCCAGCGAAGCGGCCATGCCGGTATCGGCTTGTGGACAGATAGTGACCTCGCAGCCCAGCGCCAGCAGTTGCGCCGACAAGGCCTCGGCGTCCGCGCCCGGCCGCAGCACAGCCACTACACGCGGCAGCACCGCCAGCATATGGCGTGCGCTGGCCGCAACGACCGAGGCCTGCTGGCCCGGCGGGCATTGCAGCAGCTTGTTGCGCTGGCCGGAAGGGTCGAAACGGGTCCCCCTTCCGGCCGCCAGCAGGATGCCGGTAATGCTCACGCTGCGCGGCGCGGCGCCAGCCAGCTCAGGCCTTGGCCGTCTTGGCCAGGTCGAACGGCAGCTTGCGCAGACGCTTGCCGGTGAGCTTGAAGATGGCGTTGGCGTAGGCCGGCGCCAGCGGCGGGAAACCTGGCTCGCCCATGCCGGTCGGCGGCTCCGTCGATGGAACGATATGCACGTCCACCAGCGGCATGTCCGGCATGCGCGCGACCACGTAGTCGCCGAAGTTCTGCTGCTCCACCACGCCGTCCTTGAGCGTAATGGCGGCGCCCGGCAGGGTGGTGCCGACCGCCATCAGCACCGCGCCTTGCACCTGCGCCTCGATGGTCATGGGATTGACGGCCGTGTTGCAGTGCACGCCGGCGGTGACCGTGTGCAGATGCGGCACGCCGCCCTTCACCGACGCCGTCACCACGTAGGCGACCACGGTGCCGAACGACTCGTGCACCGCCACACCCCAGGCCTGGCCCTTGGGCAGCGCCTTCTTGCCGTAGCCGGACTTGGCCACCGCCAGGTCCAGCGCGGCGTGATGGCGCGCGTGCTTGGCGTCGATCACCTGCTTGCGGTAGGCCACCGGGTCCATTTTCGCGGCGTGCGCGGCTTCGTCGATCAGCGTTTCCATCACGAAGGCGGTGTGGGTCGAGCCCACCGAACGCCACCACAGCACCGGCACGTTGGCCTTGGCGTTGTGCACGGACAGGTTCATCGGCAGGTCATACGGCTCGCCCATGCCTTCGATCATGGTGGCGTCCACGCCGTCCTTCACCATCATCGGCTCGAACGGCGAACCGGTGATGATGGACTGGCCCACGATGCTGTGGTTCCAGGCCAGCAGCTTGCCCTTGGCGTCGAAGCCCAGCTCTGCGCGGTGCACATGCGACGGACGGTAGTAGCCGCCGCGGATGTCGTCCTCGCGGCTCCAGATGATTTTCAAGGGACCGGACTTGCCGGCCGCCTTGTAGGCCAGCGCCACATTGGCAGCTTCCACCAGGTAGTCCGACGTTGGCACCGCGCGGCGGCCGAAACCGCCGCCGGCCATCATGGTGTGCAGCTTGACCTGCTCAGGCTTCAGGCCCGCCGTGCGGGCAATGGCCATCTGGTCCAGGGTCTGGAATTGCGAACCGGCCCAGACTTCGCAGCCGTCCGCCTTCAGGTCGATCACGCAGTTCAGCGGCTCCATGGGCGCATGCGCCAGGTAAGGGAACTCGTAGACGGCGGTGATCTTCTTGGCGGCCTTGGCCAGCGGGGCCATGTCCGCCTTCTTCACCGGCAGGCCGGGCTTCTGCGCCAGCGCCTTGAACTCGGCCATCTGTTTCGCGGTGCTGACTTTTTCAACCGCGCTGGTATCCCATTCCAGCACCAGCGCCTCGCGGCCCTGCTTGGCCGGCCAGTAGCCGGTGGCGATCACGGCCACGCCGCGTCCGCCACGGTCGGTTGCCACTTCCAGCACGTCGATCACGCCGGGGATGGCCTTGGCTTTGCTGGCGTCCAGCTTGGCCACCTTGGCGCCGAACACCGGCGGGCGGGCCACCACGGCAACCTTGGTGCCTTCAGGCTTGAAGTCCATGCCGAACTGCTGCTTGCCGGTGGATTTGGCTTGCGCGTCCAGGCGCTTCACCGGCTGGCCGATGATGACGAAGTCTTTCGGGTCCTTCAGCTTGACGGTGGCGGGCATGGGCTGCTTCATGGCCGCGTCGGCGAAGGCGCCGTACTTGGCCTGCTGGCCATTGGGGCCGATCAGCATGCCTTTCGCCGTGCGCACCTGGTCCGGGCTCACCTTCCACTCGGCCGCCGCAGCGGCCACCAGCATGGCGCGCGCCTTGGCGCCGATTTCGCGGTACTGAGTGAAGGAGTGGGCGATGGTGCCGGAGCCGCCGGTCATCTGAATGCCGAACGCCGGGTCCTTGTACTGTTCGCCCGCGTCGGCCAGTTCGCCGCGCATCTGCGTCCAGTCCACGTCCAGCTCCTCGGCGATCAGCATGGGCAGCGACGTCTGCACGCCCTGGCCGAACTCCAGGCGGTTCACCTGCACCGTGACGGTGTTGTCCGGCGCAATGCGCAGGAAGGCGTTCGGCTCATACACCTTGGCCGGCGCCGCCGCTTCCGCCGCGCGCGCCATCTTGTTGCCGCCGCTGACGAAGAAGCCCAGCACCAGGCCGCTGCCCGCCACTGCGCTTGCCTTCATGAAGGAGCGGCGCGATACGCCGCCCTGGCCGCCGGCTGCCGGGCCGGCCACCGCCGCGCCCACGTCACCCAATGCGGTACCTTGATTCAACCATTCTTTGCGCATGGTGTTCTCCTCAGGCGATGGTTTTAGCTGCGTCTTTGATGGCGGCGCGAATGCGCTGATAGGTGCCGCAGCGGCAGATGTTGCCCGCCATGGCGCTATCAATGTCCGCATCGCTCGGCGCCTTGTTGGTGCGCAGCAGCGCCGTGGCGCTCATCACCTGGCCGCTTTGACAGTAGCCGCATTGCGGCACGTCGTGCTTGACCCATGCGTCCTGCACCGCCTTGCCGACCTTGTCGCCCTCCATCGCCTCGATGGTGGTGATCTTCTGCCCGGCCACCGCCGAAATCGGCGTGATGCAGGCGCGGGTCGGATTGCCGTCGATATGGATGGTGCAGGCGCCGCACAGCGCCATGCCGCAGCCGAATTTGGTGCCGGTCATATTCAGGTTGTCGCGCAGGGCCCACAGCACCGGGGTGGAGGGATCCGCATCGACCTGCACGTCCTTGCCATTCACATTCAATGTAATCATCTGCGGCTCCTTACTGTTTAATAGAGGACAACTTGGATTCCAGGGTCTTGATGTCGATGGCGCCCGGTACGCGGCTGCCGTCGGCAAAGAAGATGTTGGGGGTGCCGTTGATGCGCAGCTTCTGGCCCAGCGCCAGCACCTGCTCGTTCGGCGTAGTGCAGCCGGCCGGCGCGGCCGGCGCGGCCTTGCCGGAAACCATCCAGTCGTCCCAGGCCTTGTTGCGGTCGGCCGAGCACCAGATGTTCTTGGACTTGACGAAGGAATCCTCCGCCAGGATGTTGTACATGAAGGTGTAGATGGTGACGTTGTCCACGTCCTTCAGCGCCTGCTGGCGGAAGCGCTTGCAGTAGCCGCAGTTCGGGTCTTCAAACACGGCCATCACGCGCTTGCCGTTGCCCTTCACGGTTTTCAGCGCCATTTCCAGCGGCAGGTCGGAGAACTTGATCTTGTTGATGTCGTCGATGCGGGCCTGGGTCAGGTCCTCGGAGGTCTTCAGGTTGAAGACGTGGCCAACGATCAGATAGCTGCCGGTTTTGTCGGTGTAGCGGATTTCATCGCCGATGCGCACTTCGTACAGGCCTGCATACGGCGTCTCTTTGACGGAATCCACTTTGACGTTGGCGCCGAGGCGCGGCTCGATGGCTTTCTTGATGGTCGCTTCGGTGGAAGTCTCTGCGCCGACACAGGACGCCATCATGGCGGATGCGAACAATACTGCGGTCTTGCTGAATTTCATAGGGGCTCCGGAAGGTACTGCAACTACTCAATCACTGCTTGCCAAGCGCATGGGAAATCAGCCGGCGCTTCAAGCCCGGCAATTTGTCCAGCAAGTTTAATCCCAAATTGCGCACAACGCGCAAAGGCTCCAGATCGGCGCCGAACAAACGGTCCAGGCCATCGGTGGCCAGCTGCATCAGCATCACCTCCTCCTTGCGTGCGCGGGCATAGCGCGCCAGCACGCGCTCGTCGCCCATGCCGCGCTGCGGCTCGCGCGCATTCACCGCGCGCACCAGCTGCTCCACGTCCGCAAAGCCCAGGTTCATGCCGTGGCCGGCCAGCGGATGTACCACGTGCGCCGCGTCGCCCACCAGCGCCACGCGCTGCGCCACCATGGCGTGCGGGCGCATCAGCCGCAGCGGGAAGCCGCGCACCACTTCCGGCTGCACCGGGGTGAGCTTGCCCAGCTTCTCCTGCGCGTACACCGCTAGCCGGTCCGCCAACTGCTGCGCCGACTCCTCGCGCAGGCGGTCGGCCAGCGCCTCCGGCGCGGACCACACCAGCGACACCAGATTGCCCGGCAGCGGCAGCAGCGCCACGATACCGTCCGCGCCGGTGAACCACTGCTGCGCCGCGCCGTGGTGCGGCCGCTCGCAATGGAAGTTGGCCACGATGGCGCGCTGGCCGTAAGAACGGTAATCCATGCCGATGTCGCACTGGCCGCGCACCCAGGACTCGGCGCCGTCCGCGCCCACCACCAGCTCGGCACGGATGGCCGAGCCGTCCTCCAGCCGCACGCTGATGTCGTCCTCGCCGCGCAGCAGGCCGATGGCCCGGCCGTTGACGGTGGTGACGTTGCTGGCGAAGCGCAGCGCCGCGTCCAGCGCCTGGTTCAGGTTGCGGTCCTCGACGATCCAGGCCAGCGTGCCGGTGTGGGCGCCGTAGGAGTCGAACGCCAGGCCGCCGGGCTGGCCGCCGTCGCCGTTGACCAGCATGGCGTCCACCGGCGCTACGCGGTCCGCGTCCAGCGCGCCCCATACCTTCAGCGACGACAGCAGATTGTTCGCGGTATGGTTCAGCGCATAAACGCGCACGTCCCAGCTGGCCTGCACGACCGGCTGGGACGGGGATGGGGACAATGGAGGGCAAAGCAAGGTGACGCTCTGCCCGGCCTGGGCGAATCCGAGCGCCGCCGTCTTGGCGATGGCGCCGTTGCCAACGATGCAAATATCGCTTTCAACAACGCGCTGCAAGGAGGGGGAAGTTGGGCTATTCATCCGGCCATTATAGCGGCGGCGGCCTTCGCGCGGGCGCCGCCGCCCTACGCCGCCAGCGGCTGGGCGGGGCCGTGGAAGCGCGGCAGCACAAACTCGGCGATTTCCTGCATCGCCTCGGCCACGGGACGCTGGTTCTGGCGCAAATGCAGGCCGATATGCTGCACCCCGGCCGCCTGCAGCGCCTCCAGTTCCAGTAGCAGCCCCTTGCGGCCCACGCGGCCGCCGAAGCGGTGGTAGCGCATCGGCGCGTCCGGGTCCTCCGCCAGGTCCAGGTGGAAGAAGCTGATGTAAGGCTTGTCCGGCCCCGCCACCGCGCGCCAGGCTGCGGCGCGGCGCTGGTGGTCGTGCGGCATGCCGGGGTAAGCCAGGCAGCCGTCCATGTGCGCGCCCACCCACTCCGGCGTCTGCTGCGCCAGCCCGGCCACCAGCAGCGGCAGCTGCGCCTGCGCGGGACGCGGCAGCAGCGCCACGCCGGGCGGCAGCGCCGCAGCGCCCCAGTCGCGCACCATCGCCACCTGCTCGCGGAAGGCCGCGCCGCGCGTATCGAAATCGCGGCCGAAGACCGGATACTCCACCGGCCGGTCGCCGCTGGCCACGCCCAGCAGCAAACGTCCGCCGCTCAGCTGGTCCACGCTGGCGGCAGACTTCAGCGTCAGCACCGGCTCGCGCAGCGGCAGCACCACGGCCGCCGTGCCCAGCAGAATATGCTGCGTCACGCCGGCCAGGTAGCCGAGGTAGCTAAACGCCTCGAACACCTGCGCCGCGTCGCCAAACGACGGATCGTACAGCGGCACGTCGCGCACCCACAGGGCGCGGTAGCCCAGGCGGTCGGCCAGCCTGGCCAGTTCCGCGTGGCGCCGCATGTCCGGCTCGCCCGGCACGCGGGACGAAGCGCGGTTCGCCGCCTGCCCGGCCATGGTCCAGTCGTTATCCAGCGGCAGCTCCAGGCCCACGCTGAAACCGCCCTGCTTCAGCTTATCCAGTGCGGAGTCCATGATCAGTCCCACTGCGGCGCAATGCCGTCCGGGTTGGCGATGCGCTCGTTGCGGTCCAGCGAGGCGATGGCCGCCATATCCTCGGCGCTCAGCACCAGTCCGCGCGCGGCCAGGTTGCTCTTCAAGTTGGCGGGGCTGGTGGACGACGGGATCACCGCAAAGCCCTGCTGCAGCGACCAGGCCAGCGCCACCTGCGCCGGCGTGGCGTTGTGGCGGCGCGCAATGTCCGCGATGACCGGCTCCTGCATCACTTTGCCGTAGGCCAGCGGCATGTAGGCGGTCAGGTGGATGCCCTGGCTGCGCGCGTACTCCACCACCTTGCGGTTCTGCAGGAAGGGATGGATTTCAATCTGCTGCGTGGCGATCTGCGCCGCGCCGACCGCATCCACAGCCTGGCGCAAATGCGCGACGGTAAAGTTGGACACGCCAATCTGCCGGGCCAGGCCCTGCTCCTTGGCTTCGGCCAGCGCCGCCATGTATTCCGCCACAGGTACAGCACCGCCCGGGGACGGCCAGTGGATCAGCGCCAGGTCCAGCTGCTGCAGGCGCAGCTTGCGCAGGCTTTCCTTCAGGCTAGGGATGAGCTTGCCAGCCTCCAGGCTGTCGATCCAGACCTTGGTGGTGACGAAAATCTCGCCGCGCGGCACGCCGCTCTCGGCCATGGCCTGGCCCACTTCCGCCTCGTTGCCGTAGATTTGCGCCGTGTCGATATGGCGGTAGCCCGCCGCCAGGCCGTTGCGCACCGAGTCGATAACGATCTGGCCTTGCAGGCGGAAGGTGCCGAGGCCGATGGCGGGGATGGTGGTGTGAGACATGAGGGGTTTTCCTTTCAGGTTGATGGCTCACACTATGCCCTCGTCCTTTGTTGAGAAAAACCCCGCAAACCTCAAAAAATATTTGCCCTGGAGTCAAAGAACGCCATGCCGCTCAAAAAGCCTCTTGCATGTGGAAAATGATCTGCTATAGTTCTGCACCTTGGCCTGGTAGCTCAGTTGGTAGAGCAGAGGATTGAAAATCCTTGTGTCGGTGGTTCGATTCCGCCCCGGGCCACCAAGAACATCTTCACGCAGCGCCCACTCATCGAAGTGGGCGTTGTCGTTTCTGAGACCCACAGTCCTCGTGTCCGGCCCATTTCCGGTTCATAAACGGAGGAAGACCTGGTAACGAAGTGTCGTCCGAATCGTCCATGCTCAACTGGTCTTCAGCTATGTAGGGCGCTGGGTCAAAAAGTCTAACTAATGAATAAAGACGCCTCCGTCTCATATTCGCTATGGCTGTTGTGAGTCTAGAAGCGGTGCGCATACGTCATAAACGAGCTCGTGGCATTTTGTGAGCCCACTTAGCTTTCTTCTGGACATTGCGCGGATCGCTACGTACACTGGCAAAGTAACTTTTTAACAATGGACCAAGATGTCCTAGCGGAAGCGCCAGATGGAAATTCAAGTCGCGACAATTATTGGCGGAACCGAGACGCCTGCTGGTGACGGAGTGACTGGGGCATTGCGCTGTGTGATTACACTACCCGATGGCACCAAGCGCTCGGCAATTGTTAAGAGAGGTCCCCCGGGTCAAATTATGGCCGAGGCGTTCTCAGCAGTCTTGTTGAGCAAATGGGGACTTCCAGTCCCTTTGCCATTTCTAATCGATGAAGGAGCAACGCCTGCTTTCGCCAGCGCAGACGTCGGGTATCCCAATCTTAAACAGTCG
This sequence comes from Pseudoduganella sp. GW821-FHT05F09, assembly GCF_059419605.1. Lineage (NCBI taxonomy): Bacteria > Pseudomonadati > Pseudomonadota > Betaproteobacteria > Burkholderiales > Oxalobacteraceae > Pseudoduganella > Pseudoduganella sp. GW821-FHT05F09. The sequence goes on along the minus strand of NZ_JBWKSD010000007.1, from coordinate 335,770 downwards.
CTCGCCCTAGATAGCCTTCCTGCTGGCGCTGCACGCGAAGCCGCCGTGCGGATCGCGGCGGCGCTCGCATGTGCGCTTCCATCCACGCCCCTCGCCGCCGCATGTGATGAAGCAATCGATAACCGGGATAGGAATTTAGGAAACATCCTCTGGGATGGAAGCGACGAGGCTTGGATAGATCACGCACTGGCGCTTGGACAAGGGCTGCACATGCAAGACGCAAATAAACTCTGCGATATGGCAGTCCTTATCGGAGACGAGGACCGAGTGCAACGCGGCGCAATAGCGCAAGGACTTCTCCTCGACAGGACCGCACCCAGTTCGACAGAAATTGTGCTCGCCTCGACCACGATATCTGCGACTAATATTGCCGCGACAATAAGTGCAAGACTCAATTCGCTCGGGAACCGTTTGGTTGCCCGATTCCCCCGCCCTGTCGATCTTTTAACCGGCCATGACTCAGCATAGCTCCCCGTCCGCTACTCAGATACAAATCTGGCCATGGCGCGCGCTTTATTGGGAGCCGGTCGCCGGTACAGGCGAAGGAATAACCTTACAAGACGCCAACCTTTCCGGGTTGGCGTTTTTGTTTGTCCAACAAAAAGTCATTTTGGCTGGTTCATTTCCGGTGTCTATCTAAACCGCCACAATCATTGTAGACACGCCAGAGCTATAATTTAGGAAGTTCAATTCCATCCCGGGCCTCACGCAATCCGGCTCTGCTGCACGATTACAACAGGCGTGCCGCTTGGCCTTGCGCCGCCAGAAGGGCGACCGCCTTTTTGTCGAAAGAAACAAAAGTCTCCCCACCCAACCAGTTTCCCTCATACGCGATCACGCCGTCAGCGAAATCACCGCCGGCTTCCAGCACCTTCAGCCCAGCCGCCACTGCGGGCCGATTCACTTCCACATTTGCAGTGGCAACCAGTGCTTGAATCGCCTGCGCTACATCCACAATCGGGAAGCCATAGACCTTCCGCAATACCCAAACCAACTCGCACAACGTGGGCAGCGTCACTGCAATCAACGCCGCATCCAGCAACACCGTGGCCGCCTGCTGCGCCTGCACCGGGTCGTCCTGGACTACGGCGCGAACCAGTACGTTCGTATCGACCGTTACCTTCATGTACCACCCGACCAGCCCTGTGCTGATGCCTCGTTCATTTCCTCCAAGGTCGCCACTTTCTTTGTCCGCCCAGCGAGCAAACCGACAAAGCCACCTATACTTGCTGCGGGCTGGGCAGCTCTCACCAGACCTTGGGCATTCGGCAACAAGTCGAATTCGATCTTGTCGCCAGGCTTGATGCCCAAATGCTTGAGCACCTCTTTCCTCAAGGTGACTTGCCCCCGTGCGGTTACTGTCAATATCGCCATGGTGTTCTCCTCGTGGTCTTGCACGGCAAATTGTAATGTAGTTCCACCTTACACCCGAACGCGCCGCCTTGAGGATAACCCACCTACGCATTGACAATGGTTTCCACGGAAACTAAACTACCGTTAGTTTCCGGAGAAACCTAATGAGCAAGCCTGAAAAACAAACCACGCCGTCGCCGCTTGAAGCCCACCTGGGCTTCTGGCTGCGCTTTGTCTCCAACCACGTGTCCAGCCGCTTCCAGCAGCTTCTGGAAGCGGAAGGCGTCACCGTCACAGAATGGGTGGCCCTGCGCACACTGTGGTCGCAAGAGGAAACCACTCACGCCGAGCTGATCGAGGCCTTGGGCATGACCAAGGGAGCTGCGTCCAAGGTCGTATCGCGGCTGGAAGAAAAAGGGCTGGCCGGACGGCAGTTGGCCGATGGCCGAGCCCGCGAGCAAACCCTTGGCCTCACGAACAGAGGCAAGGCCCTGGTGCCGCAACTGGCCGCGCTGGCCGATGCCAACGATGCCCACTTCTTTGGCCACCTGCCGCCAGCCGCACGCCTGGAGATGATGCAGGCCATGCAGGCCCTCGTGCAACATCACCAGCTCAAAGACATCCCCACTGCCTGATCCAGCATCCATCGCCCAAGCAGAAAGCAAACCATGAACCAAATCACCCGCGCCACCATCGAGTCCACCTTTGCAGCGTCCAACCTGGGCAGTATCCACTTTGGCCAAGTGATTGGCCAACTGGCGGGCGTCGGGGTAGAGTCCTACCACGTGGACTATCGTACCGGCCGCACCACCTATTACCTGCCCGACGGCAGCACTGCGGACTTCAGTTTCGAGCGTCCACAACAAGGTATTGCCGATGCCTTTGACGGCGACGCCGTGCGCGCCGCCATCTTGGATGCGCAGCAGGGCCGCGTGATGTACCCAGAGTTCAAGAAGCTATCTCAACGCGCAGGCTGCGTGGCCTACACAGTCTGGATTGCCGGCCGCCATGTGACTTACCTAGGCCGCCGGGGTGAATCCCTCGTCGAGCGATTTCCCGACTGAACATTGCCATTCCATGGCAAGCCAAAACGGGAACCCGCCATGAATGCCATGAGTCGGTTTCAGCCGCCGCTTTTGCTGCGCTTGCGGCGGACGGCGGCGAGTGCCGTCAGGGCGATGCCGAACAGTGCAATCGAACCCGGTTCAGGGACTGCTGCGCTGCGGACCAGGAAACTTCCCACACTAGTGCTAGCGGAACTCGTGGAATAGATGCCGCGGCTGAAATCATGCCCCATGTCGTTGGCGGAGCCATTGCAATTGCCATCGCTGCAAACGCCACCGACCACCATGACTTCGGCATTCAGAATTAAGCCATCGGTATAGGGGTTGCTAGTGCCATTGGTGCTTGGACGGGTATTGCCGAGCATATTGATAAAGTTATAGGCTGGGATGCCATTTCCGACGACTGCAGTGCTGCTGTTAAGCAGGGTAAAACCAAAATCGGTCTCGAGCTTGTTCAACTCGGCCAGGCTGGCATACCGGAAGCCCTCATACGCGCCGCCTGCTCCAAACTGGGACGATACATAGGCATAGGACTTGTTGGTGGTAATAGTCAGGTCCAGCCACTGAAGCTTGGTGGCGCTGTCATAGGTCAGGGCGCCCGCCCCGAACTTGGCATCTGCCTGCGATACGATGGTGGCGCCGGCTTCGGTAACGCAGCATGCCAACGCAATTGCAGGTACCAGTTTCAAGATTTTCAGGAGATGCATGTTTTCAGTTTTCGTTGTAATTAATCGGAGCAATAGTGCAACTAGATTAAAAAAAAGCAATTATCATGCCATTGGGAAATTTCACTTTCTTTTCAGCATCTTACAAGTTCTCGAGGCCCGCTGAACTTCACAACTGTAAATATTTCCGACAGTTAAAAAATAAGCCGCACCAGTCTTAGGCCCTGCTTGGCTAAGCATCGCAACCCGCGCCTCCGGCATCGACGCCCCGCTTAACGGGACGCGAGCTCCCATCCTCCACCGCCTTTAGCGCCAGCAAGGCCATGGCGCGCGCGCCCTCGTAGGACTTGACCGCAGCAATGAATCTGCCGTTGTGGCAGAACGTCGCGTCCGGCACGCCCGTCACCGCCGCCAGGTCCGCGCCGCGCAGGCCCGCCCAGGACTCCGGCAAGTCGGCCCGCGCGTCGAAACTGCCGGCGCTGACCGGGACGGTGTGCAGCACATGGCGCTGCTCGGCAATGCTGTGGCTGATGACGAACAGCACCTTGGGCATTTCCTTGCGCACCACCTGGCTCCACGGCAGCGCGCTGTTTTTCAGGAACAGCACTTTGCCGTCCTCCAGCACTTCTGCATCCCGCACCTGTTCCAGCGCGAGCAAGGCCGCAACCCGGTATTTCACCGCATTGATCATCACGTCGGTCAGCAGCGCCATCGCGCACTTGAACTGGCTGAGCCGGTACACGTCCGCCTCGCCGCCGTAGCCCAGCCGCTGCTCGTCGAGCCAGTTGGGATTGAAGCCCGAGATCACCGCCGACAGGCCGTAGCTTCCCGGCGCGCTTTTCGCGGCGCCCACGTCCGACAGATCCAGGTACTGCACGATATCTGCGTCGATGGCATAGGCGATTTCGCGCGCCTTGTCCTCCGGCAGCGCGTGCCCGGCATGTTCGGCGGCCAGCGCCATGACGCAGCGCGCGCCGTACTCGCGCCAGACCAGGCCGGCGCTGGCGTAAGGCACGCCGCTCTGCCTGGCCGCGCTAAAACCTTTCTGGTGGTGGTCGAAGCGGCCGGAGGCCGGGTCCCAGACGTCGCCGACGTCAATCGCGAAGTCAGCCGTGCTGATGATGGCCGGATCGCGCGTGCGGATAATTTCACTGTTCGGGAACAAAACATTCAGGACGGCGACCGCCCAGGCGTCGTCCGCGTGGAACTTGCCGCTGTGTGTGACTATGACCATGGGAATTCCAATCCAAGAATATCAACGACGAATCTTACCCCCTGGCGGCCATTTCGCCGCCCGCCACAATCTTGCCTTGGCAAACCCGGATTGCGCTGCTATAATTGCGCGCTCTTGGCCTGGTAGCTCAGTTGGTAGAGCAGAGGATTGAAAATCCTTGTGTCGGTGGTTCGATTCCGCCCCGGGCCACCAAGAATTTCCCAAGCAAAACGCCGATCCATGCAGATCGGCGTTTTTGTTTCCGGCACGAGAAGTCCTCGTGCCCAGCTATTCCCTACCCAACGCTCTCCCCAGTCAGGCCTTCGTCTTGGCCAAAGCATCCAGTTCCGGTATGCCGCTGTTTCCGTCAGCGTAGGCGGCCTGGAAGCTCGGACGCAGCTGCCAGCGGCGCCAGAACGCATCCAAATGCTCGAAACGTTCGTCCAGCGGCGTGGCATTGATCGGGAATTTGGAGAAAGCGATCGCGGTTGCCAGTGTGATGTCCGAGAAGGTCGGCTCGTCCCCGCCGAGGAGCCAGTCGCGGCCATCCGACAGGTGCTGGTTGACCAGTGCCGCATGTGCCAGTGCCTCCTTGCGGCTATGCTCTCCCCAGGCGGGATTGCTCGTCAGCTCCAGTTTCGGTCCCAGCCCCTGGTGCAGGACGTGGAACGCAGTGACGATGCGATAGAGAATATGCACCCAGACGCGGTTATCCCACATATTGTCCAGCCCCTGCTGCAACGGGTCCTCGCCCATGATGCGCCGACCCGGATAAGCCTGGTCGAGATAGCGGACGATGGCGGCGGTTTCAGAGATAAAACTTCCATCGGCCAGCTGCAGAGTAGGCGTTTCACCCCACGGATTCATTTTCAAATGCGGCCATTGGCGCTGTTCGCCGCCCGGGCTCATGTCGTAGATTTGCTCCTCGAACTGATCGGCAATGCCTTTCTCGTGCATGAACAGGCGCAGGCGCTGCGGGTTGGGGAAAGCTGAAGGCGAGGTAAAGAGGCGGAGTTTGGTGTTCATGGTCATTTCCTTTTAGTAAGAGCGGACGATGTGGCGAGCCTTGTGTACTCGCCGGCTTACTTGCAACTAGTCGCTACGCAAGCAATGACTGAAGTGTATTGATTTGTTCACTGCGGATAAATGGGGCTAGAATCACTTCATTTATTACATTTTGGAATAAACCATGGCCAGCGTGGATACCATGCAGCTCGGCAGCATCGAGCAATTTTGCAAAGCGGCGGAGTTGGGCAGTTTCACTGCGACGGCGGAGTTCTTCGGCCTTACCCCTGCTGCCGTCAGCAGATCGATCAGCAGGCTGGAGCGGCGTCTGGGTGTACGGCTGTTTGCCCGCACAACGCGAAGTATCAAGGTCACCAACGAAGGCCAGCTCTTTTGGAAGGAATGCCAGGTGGCGCTGGAGCAGATCGCTGAAGCTGAGCGTGCTATTACCGGCGCACAAACTGTGCCGAGCGGGCTGCTGCGCATCAGCGTCAGTGCTGCTTATGGGACGCATCGCTTGCTGCCTCTGATGCCACAATTTACTGAAGCTTTCCCTCAAATCGAGATTGAGCTCAGTATCTCGGACAAGATCATCGATTTTGTGGAAGAGGGCTTCGATGTGGCGATACGGCTCGGCATCCAGCGCGATTCACGGTTGGTGGCATACAAACTGGAAGACGCGTCTTTAGGTGTCTTCGCGACGCCGGAATATTTGAAGAAAAAGGGGACGCCTCATGCTATTGCCGATCTGGAGTCGCACGATTGTATTCAATACGTGTCCCCCAATACAGGCCGGCCGCTGATTTGGCTGTTCAAGGGTGCGAATGGGGAAGAAATAGACTATCCGGTACGGAGCCGCATGCGCATACTCAATGATGCACTTGGCTGTGTTGCGTGGGTTAATGCAGGCGGTGGTCTGTACCAGACCTACCGTTTCGCAGCCGCAGGCGCCGTGAAGCGCGGAGACCTTGTGGAAGTGCTTCAAGAACATGGCGGCCGTTCGCGGCCATTTTCCATTCTGTATCCTCAGAACCGCCATCTATCGGCCAAGGTACGCGCATTTGTAGATTTTTTGCGCTCAACCCTCGATTCAACGCCGGTTCAATAACGGTATTCCGCCGTAGCTCAATTTGCCTGGCGATCTTCGCTTCTCGAGACGACAGCTCCTTGCGGTCCCGCATGCAATTTCCTACCATGAATGCATTGAAGGCAGTTCAAAGGAAATGCTATGGCTATGCTTACAATACGCAACCTGCCAGATGATGTGCACCGGGCATTGCGGGTGAGGGCCGCACTGCACGGGCGCAGCACCGAAGCGGAGGTTCGTGACATATTGGCCAGCGCGGTTAAGCCCGAAGCCCGCGTCCGAATGGGAGACGCACTTGCCACGCTGGGACGGGAGATAGGCCTCACGGATGACGACCTTGAGACCATGATCCAAACCAGGAACAAAACACCGGCCGAGCCGCCGAGGTTTGAATGATCGTTCTCGACACGAACGTCATTTCGGAGGCGATGAAGGCAGCGCCCCACCCTGCGGTCCAGACCTGGCTGAACAATCAGGCCGCCGAGACGCTGTATCTGTCCAGCGTTACCCTTGCCGAGCTACTGTTCGGCATCCACTCACTGCCAGCCGGAAAGCGCCGTGCCTTGCTGACGCGAGCGCTTGACGCTCTTCTGGAACTATTCAAGGGCCGCATACTTCCTTTTGATACTGACGCGGCCCGGCATTACGCCGAACTGGCCGTTGCAGCCAAAACCGCAGGACACGGGTTTCCCGTGCCAGACAGCTACATCGCCGCCATTGCAGACTCTCGGAAATTCATCGTTGCATCGTGCGACACGGCTCCCTATGCGGCGGCGGGACTGACTGTTATTAATCCTTGGGCCTAGCTGCAGGCGGCGATCGTCAAAGCGGTAACGCACGCGCCTGCCCCCGACGCCCTATCCTGCTTCCGGGTAATATTGATGCTTTGCAGCATGCAAGGCAATCACATGTTTAACCATCGCTGGGCGGCGCTCATGCTTTACTGGCTGCTCGCGCTGGCCGCCCACGCTGCCGACCTGCAGCCGGATGGGCAGTCTTACCAGCGGCGCCGCTGGACCCAGGCGGACGGCGCCCCCCAGCAGGCCCTGACCGCAACCCAGACCGACGACGGCATGCTGTGGTTCGCGTCCGCAGTGGGACTCTACAACTTTGATGGCATGCGCTTCCGCAAAGTGAGCAAGGTGTACGGCCACGACCTGCGGTCGACCAACGTCATGGCCGCGCACAAGGTGGCGGGCGCATTGGCCGTCGGCTACTACTTCGGCGGCCTGAGCCTGTTCACGCCGGAGCGCGCCACGCACTACGCCGCCGGCCAGGGCTTTCCGCGCGGCTCGGTGATGGACATCACCACCGACAAGAACCATGTCATGTACGTCGCCACCAGCAGCGGCGTGGTCACGCTGCGGGACGGAAAATGGCTGCCGGTGGGACAGGACTCCCTGCCCAAAGGCTCGGTGCGCTGGGTCAAGCACGATCAGGCCGGGCGGCTTTGGGTGAATGTCGCATCCGAACATTTTGTGCGTCCACTTGGCAGCGAGCGCTTTGTCCATGCGCAGGTTCCGCCGAAGTCCCGGGTCACCTGGCGCACGGATGGCATGTACTTCAAGCCGCCCGGCCAGCAGTACCAGGTGCTGGACATACAAGCCGCGCCGCGCCCTGCCCCGCTTGATCAGCCTGCGCTGTACCAAAGCTCGCCGATACCCGGGCCGCACGGCACGCTGTGGGCCACGCGCGAGGACGGGCTGGTGCGGCTGGCGCCCGGCGCCGACGGCGTGCTGCGCGCGGCTGAACTATTCCCCACCGGTACGGAGCGCGATACCATCACCAACCGCACCCTGATAGACCGCGAAAACAACCTGTGGCTACTGACCCCGGGCGGGGTGGAGCGCTTCCGCCGCCATCGCTTCCACCGCATGCCGGCGCCGGCCGACGCCTTTTTCTGGCTGGCGCAGCGCGGCTTTGGCGACGAGCTCTGGCTGGGCGCCGCCAAGGCGCCGCTGGTACGCTTGAAGAGCGACGGCAGCAGGCAAGAGACCACGCTGGATGTCCCTCACACTTTGCTGCGCCTGGCGTCTGACCATGTCTGGGTTGGCACTGCGGATGCGCTGTGGGAATTCCATGGCGGCACGCAGCAGCGCTGGGGTTTGCCGGAAGGCATGGACCGCAGCAAGGAAATCCAGGCACTGGCGGCGGAACCAGGGGGACGCCTGCTGGTGTCCATTACCCGCAGCGGCCTGTGGACCTTCGAGCAAGGCCAGTGGCGCCAAGACCAGCGCCTGCGCGGGCAGGAGGATGCGACGCCGATCAGCATGCTCACCGGCGCCAACGGCAGGACCTGGCTGGGCCTGACCAACAACCGCCTGGCCGAACTCAGCGCAACCGACGCCAGGCTGCTGCCCGCCAGTGCCGGCCTGCAGATCGGCAATGTGCTCAGCCTGCTCGACGTGGACGGCAAACTGCTGGCGGGGGGCGAGCAGGGTGTGGCCTGGATCGACGGCGGCCGGGCGCACGCCATGCAACTGCAGCAGCCGGACCGCCTGCAGCGCGTCACCGGCATGGTGCTGGACCGTCAAGGCAGCCTCTGGCTGCACAGCAATGACGGGCTGCACCGCATCCCTGCGCAGGACCTGGCGCGCTACTGGCATGCGCCGGAGACGGTCTTGCAGGCCGAACTGTTCAACTTTGAGGACGGCGTCACCGGCATGGCGGCGCCGGCGCGGCCGCAGCCCTCGCTGGCACTGGCGCACGACGGCCGCCTGTACTACGCCACGATTACGGATGTGGGCTGGATCGACCCGGCAACCATCCCGCGCAATCCCCGCGCGCCCGCCGTGCTGCTGCAATCGCTGCGCACAGCCGAGCGGGAATATCTGCCGGCCGACAAGCTGGTGCTGCCTCAGCAGACCAGCGCGATCGAACTGGGCTTCACCGCCGCCGCCTTGTCGATACCGGAGCGGGTGCGCCTGAAGTTCCGCCTCGATGGCATCGACAATGACTGGCGCGAAGCCGGGCCGGAGCGCCGCGCGCAATACACCAACCTGCCGCCCGGCCCCTACCGCTTCCGCGTCATCGCCGCCAACGAGGACGGCGTGTGGAACCAGCAAGGCGCCCAGTTCAGCTTCCGGATCGAGCCCGCGTTCTGGCAGACCGCCTGGTTCCGCTGGGCTTGTGCGCTGGTCCTGCTGGCGGCGGCGGTGCTGCTGTACCGCTGGCGGGTAGCGGTGATACGGCGCCGGGCGGAACAATATATCGCGCTGCGGATGGATGCGACGCTGCAAGAGCGCGGCCGGATTGCGCGCTCGCTGCACGACAATCTGCTGCAGGCGGTGCAAGCACTGCTGCTGCGCTTCCACGTGGTCGAGCAAAAGCTGGCGCAGCAGCCGGAATTGCAGCGCCTGGCAGGCCAGGCGCTCGACTTCGCCGAATCGCTGGTGGCCAGCACCCGCGACGAAGTCATGGAGCTGCGCCGCGCGCCGGGCGTGGACGAACTGTTCGCCGCGCTGCGCGACGCGGCCGCCCAAGCGTCGCCCGGCGCGGAACAGCGCCTGAGCTTTACGGTGACCGGACAGCCGCGCCAGCTGCGCGCCGAGGCGGGGCCGGAATTGGCCTGCGTGCTGCGCGAGGCGGTGCTGAACAGCGTGCTGCACGCCCAGGCCCGGCATATCGACGTGCGCCTGGCCTTCCTCGACACCGCCTTGCAGGCCGAAGTCTGCGACGACGGCATAGGCTTCGATCCGGCCGTCGCGCGGCACGGCAAGCGCGGCCACTGGGGCATAACCGGCATGCGCGAGCGCATCGGGCGCCTGGGCGGCGAGGTCGAAATCGGCACGGGCCCGGCGGGCGGCACGGCGGTCCGCCTAGCCCTGCCCATGCTGCAAGCCTACGCCTGATCCGGGCTCTGGCGCCGCGTCGATTATTACGCCATGTAACAAGTGAAGTAAATCCCAGGACATTTACGGTCTGTGATGTTTGCAATACGCTGTGTACATCGGAGGGCAAGCCGCCCTCCTCCACACTCAGGAGTTGCAAATGAAAAAAACCATCATCGCCGGCCTGCTGGCCGCCGCCGCCAATTTCGCCACCGCCGGTACCGTACTGGTCGTGGTATCCGACCAGGACAAGCTCAACCTCCAGGACGGCAAGGTCATGCAGACCGGTTTCTTCCTCAACGAGCTGATGGAGCCGGTACAGACCTTCATCGCCGCCGGCCACACGGTGGTGTTCGCCACGCCGAGCGGCAAAGCGCCGTCGGCCGACCAGAAGTCGGACGATGTGAGCTTCTTCGGCGGCAATGAAAAGGCGCGCCAGGAAAGCAAGGCGCTGCTGGCCACGCTCAAATTGACGGCCAAGACCGGCTCGCCGGCCATCAGCCTGGCGCAAGTGAAAAAAATCGGCTACGACAAGTTCGACGCGGTGTTTGTGCCGGGCGGCCATATCCCGATGCAGGACCTGCTGAAGAACAAGGACCTGGGCGAGCTGCTGACCAACTTCCACAGCAATAGCAAAATCACCGGCCTGACCTGCCACGGCACCATCGCCCTGCTGTCCACCGTTCCGGATGCGCACGGCTACGTGGCCAAACTGGAAGCGGGCCAGCGTCCGCAGCCGTCGCAATGGATTTACAAGGACTACAAGATGACGGCCTTCACCAATGAAGAGGAAGAACAGGCCAAGGGCTTCCTGAACGGCGGCCATATGAAGCTGTTCCCGCAGGATGGCCTGGTTGCCGCCGGCGCCAACTTCGTCGAGGCCAAGGCGTGGAGCGAGAACGTGGTGGAGGACCGCGAACTGATCTCGGGCCAGAACCCGCAATCGGCCAAGGCGGTCGCGCTGGCCATGGTGAAAAAGCTGGCGCGCCCTTAAAAGCCGCTTAAGCGGGCCGAATTCATTTGGGAATTCGGCCAAACGGGGCTAATGTCACCTCAGCAGGCAGCGTACATTGAACCGGCTGCCTGGCTGAACGCAGTGCATTTGCAACGTCATCGTGTATGACCTGACCAGGAAATAGTGCGTATGTTAATTTCATTCAAATCCAAGTCCTCCCCCGAAGTGTTGATGTATCAGGAACATGCCGAGCGCATCCTGCGGCTGCTGCACAAGAGCCCCCAGCGCGGCGTGATCACGGCTGCGGAAGCCACACAGGCGCTGTCGCTGCTGGAGCAGGAAGTAGCGTTCACCAAGGAACACCCGAAGCAGGACGTGGAGCACGACATCCATACGCCCGAACAGGAAGAAGGCGAAAGCACGGAACACGCGGCCTTGCAGCGGGTAAGCTTTTCGGCGCGCGCCTTCCCGCTGCTGGAGATGCTGCGTTCGGCCAGCCAGCAGAACGAATACATCATGTGGGGCGTCTGAGCGCCCGCAGCCGCTCGCTTGCATGGGTGTTGCCGGGATTGAGCGCCAGCGAGCGGGTGTAGTTCTGCACGGCCAAGTCGAGCTCGCCGGCCGCCTCATAGGCCTCGGCCAGGCTGTCGTAGGCATTGAAACTGTCCGGATACAGCCGCGCCGCCAGGCCCAGTACCGCAATCGCTTGCGTTTTCAATCCATTGCCGAGCAAGTGATAGCCCCAAACATTTAAATCGTCTTCCGATGGCTGTGCGATGCCGGACTGCTTCTTGAGCTGGGCCAGTTTTTCGTCCAGCTTCTCGAAGCCGCTGGCCTGCGCTTGTTCGCGCAAACGATAGGCCGCATAGCCGCCGCTGACGCTCCTCAAGCCCGGCAGGAAATACCCCGCCACCACGTCTATCATCTGCTCTGGCGCAGCGCCGGCCAGATTGGTCAGTATCACGATCCCCAGGTCATGCTCCGGATAGATGTAGAACGCGGAGCGCATGCCGCCGATGCCGGCCACCGCGCGGTATTCCTCGTCGCGGACGGCCGGCCAGCCCATGGCCCATGGCGCGGCTTTGCCGTCGTTGAACTGGCCGCGCCGCCACATCTGCGCCACGCCGGCGGGCGAGACCAGGGCGCCTTTCTGCAGCGCGATAATCCACCGCGCCAGATTCTCCGCCGTGGTATTAATCCCCGCGCCGGTTCTCAGGAAGGGCGGAAAATCGTCCAGCACCGGTTTCAGCGTCTTGCCATCCGCGCCGAACCTGTAGGAAGGAGCCTTGTCGGCGATGATGTCATGCACGTCGCCGTATCCGGTTTGCCGCATGCCAACCGCGTCGAATTGCCTGTGCTGTATGAACTGCGTAAAAGGCTGGCCGCTCAGGCTGTCGATGATCTTGCCCAGCAGCAGATAATTGGTCTGGTTGTAGCTGAACCGTTCTCCCGGCGCGAACTGCATCGCCATGGTCTGCACCTGGCGCCATGCCGCGTCCGGGCCGCCGGCCGCCACCAGCCCCGAGGTGCGCTGGTCGACGATGTCGGGTATGCCCGACGTATGGTTCAGCAGCTGGGCAATCGTCACCCCTTGCCACGGCGCCGGCAAGTCGCCGAGGTAGCGCGACACCGGCGCGGCCAGGTCCACCTTCCCCTCCTCCACCAGCTGCATGATGGCCACGCCGGTAAAGGATTTGGTGGCGGAATTAATCGAGAAAACGCTGCGGTTGGTGACTGGCAAGGAATGCGGCAGCTCGGCCAGGCCGAAAGACTTGAGCATGATGATCTTCCCGCCTTTAACCACGGCAAGCTGCAAGCCGGGTATGCGCTGCTCGCGCATCTGGCCTTGCAGGTAGTTGCCGATCTGCGCCTCAATGCCGGGCGCCGCCGCAGCTCGCACCTTGCCGGCGCTGGCGGCGCCGAGCGGTGCGATGCAAAAGGCCAGGACTGCGAGGATGGCTTGTATCGTTCTTTTCATGGGGACCGGACTTTCGCGCAAGGGGTTTTTTGAAGAAGCCGGGGCGAGTGTAGATCAAGTAGAACAAAATATCTACTTAATTTCCCGGCTTGCCTGCGGGGCGAGCGAATAAAGTCGATATCAAAAAGTAAATCCGGCAGTGCGTCCGTATTTGATACACTAAGCTCCGCAAAGCGGCTGAGCGGGGGAGCAGATGGACAAGAACAAGCTGGACGACCACGCCACCGACCTCCGCAAGAGCGAGGAGAGCTTCCGCACGCTGGCCAACAATATCTCGCAGCTGGCCTGGATGGCAGACGCCCAGGGCACCATTTTCTGGTACAACCAGCGCTGGTACGACTACACCGGCACCTCGCTCGACGAAATGTATGGCTGGGGCTGGCAAAAAGTCCATCATCCGGACCACGTGCAGCGCGTGGTGGACAAGATCCGGCTCAGCTTCGACGCGGGCGTTATCTGGGAAGACACTTTTCCGCTGCGGGCCAGGGATGGCACCTACCGCTGGTTCCTCTCGCGTGCGGTGCCGGTGCGCGACGAGCACGGCCAGGTGTTCCGCTGGTGCGGCACCAACACCGACATCACCGAGCGGCTGGACGACCAGGCGCGCATCGAGGCGCTCAACGCCAGCCTGCAGGCGCAGGCAATCAAGCTGGAAGCGGCCAACCAGGCCAAGAGCGCGTTTCTGGCCAATATGAGCCATGAACTGCGCACGCCCCTGAACGCCATCCTGGGTTTTTCCGATCTGCTCAAGCGCGACGCCCACACCTCCCCGGCGCAGAGGGAAACGCTGGGCATCATCAGCAAGAGCGGCGACCATTTGCTCAGCCTGATCAACGACGTGCTCGACATTGCCAAGATCGAAGCGGGCCACCTTACCGTCCACAACGCGCCCTTCGACCTGGGCGCGATGATACTGGACGCCACCGGCATGATGCGGGTGCGCGCCGCCGGCAAGGGCTTGCAGCTTGCGCTGAGCCAGGCCTCCAGCTTCCCGCGCTACATCATGGGCGACGAGGCCAGGCTGCGCCAGGTGCTGATCAACCTGATTGCCAACGCCATCAACGCCACCGAGGAAGGCGGCGTCACGCTGCGCCTGGGCTTGCAGCACAAGGAGACGCAGCACCTGGTGCTGGAAGTGGAGGACACCGGCTGCGGCATTTCAACGGAAGACCAGGCCAAACTCATGCAGCCCTTTGTCCAGGTGGGATCGAGCGACAGGCAGCAGGGCACAGGTCTGGGCCTGACGATCAGCCGGCAACTGGTGGAACTGATGGGAGGCCAACTGACGCACGCCAGCGAGCTTGGCAAAGGCAGCGTGTTCCGGGTGGATTTACCGGTGCAGCTGGTGCAGGCGCAGGATATCAGCGAGGCCGCGCCCAGCCTGGGCGACGTGCTGGCCCTGGCGCCGGGGCAGCCGTCCCGGCGCATCCTGGTGGTGGAGGACCAGCTGGACAACCAGATCCTTCTTACGCGGCTGCTGCAAGGCGTCGGCTTCGATGTCCGGCTGGCGGAAAACGGCGTGCAAGGGGTGGCGGCGTTCCAGGACTGGCAGCCGGATTTCATCTGGATGGACCGCCACATGCCGGTGATGGACGGCGTGCAGGCCACGCAAAAAATCCGAGCGCTGGAAGGCGGCGGCGCGGTGAAAATCGCCGCTGTCACGGCCTCCACTTTCCGCGAGGAGGACGCCGAACTGGCGGCCGCCGGCTTCGACGGCATCGTGCACAAGCCCTACCGCGCCGAGCAGATCTTCAGCTGCATGGAGCGCCTGCTGGGCGTGCAGTTTATCCGGGCTGCGGAGCACGCGGAGCACGCGGGGCACGCGGGGCCGGCGGCCGCCCCGGCGAATGCCGGCCCCCCCAGCCTGTCCGCGCTGCCCGAGGCCTTGCGCGCCAAACTGAAAGAAGCCTTGATCATGATGGAGCCGCAAAGCATCCAGGCCGGCATAGACGCCATCGGCAAGGATTTCCCCGACATTGCGGCAGCCTTACGCGAACAAGCGCAGCGCCACGCCTATATCGCCCTGGTCGCATCACTGGACGGCTTGTAGCCCTGCCTTGCGGAACGCGCCCGGCGTCATGTCGGTTTCGCGGCGGAACACGCGGTTGAAAGCCGCCACCGATTCATAGCCGACCTGGCGCGCCACCTCGGACAGCGCGACATTCCCCTGCTGCAGCAAGCGCGTTGCGCAGTGCATGCGCCATTGCGTCAGATAGTCGAGCGGCGGCTGGCCGACCACCGTTTTGAAGCGGGCCGCAAAGCCGGAGCGCGACATGCCGGCCGTGCGCGCCAGCGATTCCACGGTCCAGTCCTGCGCCGGCGCGCCGTGCATGGCCTCCAGCGCCAGCGCCAGGTGGCGGTCGGCAATGGCGCCCAGCCAGCCGCGCGTGGGGCCGCCCGGCTGCATGGAAAACGCGCGGATCGCATGCACAAACAGCAGCTCGAACAGGCGGCTGACCACCGCTTCCGCCCCCATGCCGGGCGATTCCGTCTCCAGCGCCAGCATCTCCAGCACCGACTGGAAAGCCAGGCTGCGGTGCTGGTCCAGCTTCAGGCACAGCAGCGGCGGCAGCACCCGCATCAACGGCCCCGCCTCCAGCGCATCGAGCGCAAACCAGCCGCTAATGAAGGTGGTCACCGCGCCGCCGCCGCCCACCTGGATGTGGTTGCCCACCCTCAGCTTCTCCACCTCCACGCAGTCGATCAGGGCCGAGTCCTCGCGGTCGTACAGGCGGTAGGGGCTGTCGTCCAGCTTGATGAACACGTCGCCGCTGCGCAGCGCGATCGGCTGCGGGCTGCCGGGCGTGGACAGGATCGCCGAGCCGCGCACCAGCAGCACAAAGTTCACGCCGCCCTCGCCCGGTGAGTTCACGCCCCAGGGCGCGCTGGCGTCCATGCGGGTGAAATTGGCGTGACGGATGCGCAGGCCGGAGAGGATGTCGGTCAATGGGTCCATTTTCTTCACTTTTGGACGAGTGGGCAATAAGGATGGACTTCTGGCGATTGTTCGTCCTGAAATCCGTTCCTATTATAGACACTACTATCAATCTGTGAAAAAGGACGCGAAATGAAGGCAGTGGTGATGAACGAAATCGGCGGCATCGATGCGATGGCGCACGTGGAGCGGCCGGAGCCCGTGGCAGGCGCGGGGGAAGTGCTGGTGCAAGTGGCCGTGGCGGGCGTGAACTTCATGGATATCGGCGTGCGCCAGGGCATGGCCTGGAACGAGATGCCGAATCCGAAAATCCTCGGCGTGGAAGGCGCGGGCCGCGTGCTTGCGCTGGGCGACGGCGTGCAAGGCTTCACCGTGGGCCAGCGCGTGGCCTGGGTCTACGCGCCCGGCAGCTACGCGGAAAAGATTGCGATCCCCGCAGCGTCGCTGGTGCCCATTCCGGACGGCATAAGCGACCAGACCGCTGCGGCGCTGATGATGCAGGGCCTGACCGCCAGCCATTTCGCCACCGACTTCTATCCCGTGCAGCCGGGCGACATCGCTTTCGTGCACGCGGCGGCCGGGGGACTGGGGCTGCTGCTGACGCAGATCATCAAGCTGCGCGGGGGGCGCGTAATCGGTCGCGTGTCGTCGCAGGCCAAGGTGGCGGCGGCCAAGGCGGCCGGTGCGGACCACGTGATCGTCGATACCGAGGGCAATTTCGCCGCGGAGGCGCGCAGGCTGTCCGGGGGCGAAGGCGTGCATGTGGTGTTCGACGGCTCCGGCCCGTCCACCTTCCAGGGCTCGCTGGACGTGCTGCGCCGCTCGGGCACGTTCTGCTGGTATGGCCCGGTGCTGGGCGGCCCCGGCCCGCTCAACATCATGAGCCTGCCCAAGAGCATCAAGCTGGGCTACGCGGTGTACCGGGACCACATCCATACGCCGGAGCTGCTGCGCGCGCGCACGGCGCAGCTGTTCGGCTGGGCCGCCGAGGGCAAGCTGGCCGTCCATATCGGCGGCGTGTATCCGCTGGCCGACGCGGCCCGGGCCCATGCGGACATGGCGAGCCGCGCCACCACCGGCAAGCTGCTGCTCCTGCCTGGCGCTGCCTAGGCGGCCTGCGCCGCCCTCTCCCGGCGCGCCATGCGCCAGATGGTGCCCAGGTTGACGGCGGCCACCACCACTTCCAGCGCGGTGCCGCCTATCGATCCGGCGATCACATTGTTGGCGATCCACAGGCAGGTCCCGCACAGCATCACCAGCCGCATGGGGATGCCCTGCAGCTGGAACAGCGCATACGTTCCCAGGCAGGACGCAGCCAGCGGCAGCCAGTCGCTGGGCTGCTTGGCGAGCGCCAGGCCCAGGGCCAGGTTGGCGGCGATCACCGCCGCCATCACCCACATGGAGCGCGTGCGCAGCGCCAGCAGGGAGCGCAGCATGGACATGGTGGAGCTGGCCACCGCCGTCGGATTGCCTAGCAGCGCAAAGTGCACCACGTAGGCCAGGCACTCGCCGGCCATGAACAGCTTGAAGCGGCGGTCGCTGGTTTGCAGGAAGGAGCCGACGCCGAGCACAAACGCCGCGTAGCCGACGCACTGCGCCGGCGAGAACCAGTCCGCCATCATCGCGCCGCAGCCTTGGTGTCCGCAATCCACTGGTCCACGATCTTGGCCAGCACGTCCATCGGCACCGAGCCGGCACGCAGCACCACGTCGTGGAAGGCGGGCAGCGTGAAGCGTTCGCCGAGCGCGCTGCGGGCCTGCTCGCGCAGTTCCAGTATGCGCAGCATGCCGAGCAGGTAGGCGCAGGCCTGGCCGGGGTTGGCCACGTAGCGGTCCACTTCGGAGGCGGGCATGCCGTAGTCTATGGCTTGCTGGCGCGTCCAGCCCTTGGTGTGCAGGCCGGTGTCCACCACCAGGCGGCGCGCGCGGAACAGCTGCTCGGCCAGGCCGCCCAGCATGCCCACCGTGTCGCCTTCATACCAGCCCTGCTCCATCGCCAGCTGCTCCACGTACAAGGCCCAGCCTTCGCTGTTGGCGCTGCCGCCGCTGAAGATGCGGCGCGCGCGGTACTTGGGCAGGTCCGCCATTTCCTGCTGCAGCGCGATCTGGAAATGGTGGCCCGGCACGCCTTCGTGGTAGGCCAGCGTGCGCATGACCACCATCTCATATTCCGGGCCGGGCAGCGGCATCCAGAACACGCCCGGACGGCTGCCATCCGGCGCCGGCGGGGTGTAATGCGCGGAGCTGGTGGTTTCGGTCAGCGCCGGTTCGCGCCGCACTTCGATGGGCGCGCGCGGCTTCAGGTTGAACAGGGCTGCGCTGCGCTGTTCTGCATCGCGCAGCAGCTCGGCGTAGCGCGCCAGCATGGCCGGGCGCGGGTCGGGCGTGGCGGCAGGCTGCAGCGATTTGTCCAGCTTCACCATGCGCTGCTGGATGCTGCCTTCGGCGTAGCCAAGCTGGCGCAGGTATTTGTCCATCTCCCCTTCGATGCGGGCCACTTCGCGCAGGCCTATGCTGTGCACCTGCTCCGCGTTCAGGCTGGTGCCCGCGTTGCGCGCCAGCAGGTAGTCGTATGCGGCGGCGCCATTCGGCAGGCGCGAGATGCCGGCCTCATTGCCGGTGCGCGGATGCAGCTCCGCCAGCATGGCCTGCACGCGGGCGTAGGCCGGGCGTATGCCTTTGTCCACGAGGCGGGTGGCGCGCGCAATGGCGGCGCTGCGGGCTTGCGGCGTGAGGTCCGCAATTTTCGCGCTGCGTTCGGCCAGCGAGGACACCAGCACATTGTCCCCGGCTGCGGGCTTGAGGAAGGCCGCCACCTGCTGCTGCGCCTTTTCCAGGATGAAGCGCGGCGGCAGCAGCGAGCGCGCGGCGGCGGAGCGCGCCATGGCGATGGCTTCGTCCAGCCGCGCCGGGGCCAGCTCCAGGCGCGCCAGGTAGCTGTCCACGTCGGCCGCGCGGCGCATGGGGTGCAGCTGCGTCATCAGGCGCGGCAGCGCAACTTGCGGACCGCCCAGCTGGGAGAAGATGAACAGGTGGTCCTGGAATGGGCGGCCGGCCAGTTCGTTGGACAGCGTCCAGCGCATGGTCTCCGCCGAGGCGCGCTGGGTGGCGCTGAGCGGGCCGGCCAGGAACACGTCCAGCCTGGCCAGGCCTTCGCGCGCCAGCGCGGCCTGGCGGTCGCGGGCGGCCTGGGTGACCGGCGCAAGGAGCCGGTCCAGCTGGTCTTGTTCGGCGCCGGAGAAATACTGGCTGGCCGTCGTGTACTCGGGGTTCAGGCGCATGTAGTCGTCGGCAAAGCCCTCGGACCATTTGTCGAATGCGGCCACGGGAGCGGTGGCTGGAACAGTGGCGGGGGCCGCTACGGCGGCCTGCGCCGGCGCGCCGGCCGTCATGATAGCAAGAGGGAGCAGTACAGTACCGAAGCGTAGGGACATGGTGGCCTTTCTATGGAGTGCGCCATTATATTCCGCCTGGCCGCGCTTGCCTTTCGATGCTGGTCTCCTAAACTCCAGGAGTTCAAAACAAAAACAGAAGGAGAGCGCCATGCCTTGCCCACGCATTTACGCCGCCGCCGCCATGCTGTCGCTCTGTCCGGTGACGCTGACGCAGGCGGAAAGCTCCGCCTCCGGTTTTGACGCCGGCTTTGATCCGCTATTCAGCACGCAAGCCATGTGCACGGCGGCCCAGGCCGGACGCCCGCCCATGCTGCTGGCCATGCTGGCCGCGCAGACCGAAACCGCGCCCTTCCGCCCGGCGCAGCAGGAGCGCAAGCCCGCCGCCGCAAGCGATCCGCCCTTGTACAGCAATCTGGGCAGCCTGCATCTGCCCGTGAGCACCGCCAACACCCGGGCCCAGGCCTATTTCGACCAGGGCCTGCGCCTGCTGTTCGGCTTCAACCACGCGGAGGCGGCGCGCGCCTTCCGCGCCGCCCAGCGCCACGATCCCGGCTGCGCCATGTGCTACTGGGGCGAGGCCCTGGTGCTCGGCCCCAACATCAACGCGCCCATGTTCCCGGAAGCGGTGCAGCCCGCCGCTGCGGCGGCGGCCAAGGCCGCCAGCCTGGCCGGACGCGCCACGCCGGCCGAGCAGGCGCTGATACGCGCCGTGGCGCAGCGCTACCAGTCCCCTGCACCGGACAGCCGCGCGCCGCTGGACGCGGCCTACGCCAACGCCATGGCCGAGGCGGCGCGCGCCTTCCCCAACCACGACACCATCCAGGTGCTGTTCGCCGAATCCTTGATGGACTTGTCGCCGTGGGACTACTGGGAAGCGGCCGGCACGCGCGGCAAGGGCCGCACGCCGGAGATGGTGGACGCGCTCGAGCGCGTGCTGGAGCGCAGCCCCACCCATCCCGGCGCGGTGCACTACTACATCCACGCCATGGAAGCGTCCAGCCATCCGGACAAGGCGCTGCCCTATGCGCGCAGCCTGGCGCGGCAGATTCCGGGCGCCGGCCACCTGGTCCACATGCCCTCGCATATCTACTACCGCGTGGGCCTGTACCGCGAGGCGCTGCAGTCCAACCTGGATGCGATGGCCATCGACGAGCAGTACTTCGGCAAGGCCGAGAGCGACGCCGTCTACAAGGGCGCCTACTATCCGCACAATATCCATTTCGCCATGGTGTCCGCGCTGATGGGCGGCGACGGCCCGACCGCGCTGGCCTCCGCCGCCAAGCTGGACAAGTCGGTCCCGGTGGAAGCGCTGCCCAGCTTCGCGGGCATGCAGGCGGTGAAGGCCGCGCCCTACTTCTCGCATGTGCAGTTCAGCAGCCCCGAGCAGCTGATCGCCCTGCCCGCGCCCGACCCGCAGTTTGTGCTGGTGCGCGCCATGTGGCATTACGCGCGCGCGGTGGGCTATGCGCGCAAGGGCATGCAGCCCAACAGCCAGGCCGAGATCGATGCGCTGGCGGCCATAGAGCGCGGCGGCGACTTCAAGCCGCTCGCCGACTGGGGCGTGCCGGGGCAGGAGATTGTGCGCACCGCGCGTGCAGTGGCTACCGGCCGCCTGGCCGAAGCGCGCGGCGACCTGCCCGCCGCCATCAAGGCCTACGAGGAAGGGGTGGCCTTGCAGGATGCGCTGCCCTACACCGAGCCGCCCTACTGGTACTACCCGGTGCGCCAGTCGCTGGGCGCGGCCCTGCTGCGGGCCGGCCGGCTGGATGATGCGGAGGCGGCGTTCCGCGCCTCGTTCGCGCGCACGCCGAGCAACGGCTGGGCGCTGCGCGGCCTGGTGGAGGTGTACCGCCTGCGCGGCGACAAGCCCGCGCTGGCGGCCGCGCAAAAACGCTTCGACGCCACCTGGCTGGGGCGGCGCGGCGGGCCGGAGCTGTCGCGCCTGTAGCGGCTCTGCGGCTATGGCGGGTTACGCTGCGCTCGGCGCGCCCCGCTAACCCGCCCTACGGGAGGCGTAGCACGCTCAGCGTTTTACCGTCGGCTTGAGCACCGCGTCGGCACGCAGCTTTTCCTGCGCGGTCAGGCGCGGTCCCACCGACGCCAGCGCCGCGTCGGCGTCGGCGTAGCCGGCCGCCTTGGCGAGGCTGAACCACACATAGGCCACCGCCATGTCCTTGCTGCCGCCCTGGCCTTCCATCGTCATCACGGCCAGGTTGAACATGGCGTCCGCCTGCCCCTGCTTGGCCGCTTCATTGAACAGCTTGCGCGCGGTCGAATAGTCCTGCGGCACCAGCTTGCCTTCGTAGAAGTAGGTCGCAAGCGCGCCTTCCGCCGCCGGGTGGCCTTTGACGGCGGCCTGCTTGTACAGCGCTATGGCGCGCTGCTGGTCCGGCGCCACGCCATAGCCCAGGTCATACATGCGGGCGGCGGCGTAGATCGATTCCACGTGGCCGGCCTTGGCGGCGGCACTGAAATACGCGCCCGCCATCTTGTAGTCCTTGGGCAGGCCTTCGTCGCCGTTGTAATACAGGCGGCCCAGCTCATACAGCGCCGGCAAATAGCCTTCCTCGCCCGCCTGCTGCAGGCTGGCGCGCGCCTTGGCCACGTCCCGGCCGCCGCCGTAGCCGGTCAGGAAGGCCATGCCCAGCAGGTTCGCGGCGGGCGTGAAGCCCACGTCGGCCGCCTTGGCGTACCAGCGGCGCACCTCGGCGCCATTTTTCGGCACGCCTATGCCCAGCAGGTTGATCTTCGCCAGCAGCATGATGGCTTCCACCCGTTCGTTGATCTGCTCCGGCTGGGCGGGATCGAATTTCATACGGTCAAACACCGGGTGGTAGGGCTTGTCCACCACCTGCTCCAGCCAGTAGATCGCCAGCTTGGTGTCGCGCGGCGTGCCCATGCCGTACAGGTGCATTTTGCCCAGCATCAGCGCGGCTTCACCGTAGCCTATCTTGTCCCAGGCCAGCTTGAACTGCTGCTGCGCGGTGGCGTAGTCCTGCTGGTCGATCGCAACAAAGGCGTTGGCCAGCGATTTGTCCTTACGCATGATGCGGTTGCGGGCCACGGCAATCCGCGAATCCGAGGGGCCGCATTGCGAGGCATCGGTGGACGCGGGCATCGCGAAATCGGACGACTCCGCACGCCGGTCGTTTATGGTGGACACGTCGCCGTCCGGGCTGTTTTCGCTCAGCCGCTGTGCGCCGTCCGCCTGGCCTCCGTGGTTGAAGTCGCTCATATAGCGCAGCATGGCCTCGTCGTCGCCGGCGCTGTAGCCGCTCATGAAGGCGCAGGATGACGCATGGTTGGGCGACAGGGTTTTGCTCCTCGCGGCAATAATCTCGCGCGGGTCACTCGTTGCGCTGCGCTTGCCCGACACCGTGACCGATGAGGAAGACGCGGCAGCGTCCTGCTGCGCATGCGCCGTGACGGCGGGCAGCGCCAGCAGCAGCGCCAGGGTGAGGGTCGGTGTGCGGAAAGGCATCATAAGGGGCTTTCTCGGGGTTTTAGATTGGAATAACGGCCTACGATGCTAGCGCGTTATGCTAGCCTTGAGTAATCAATCCAATGAGCAATACATTGCGCAATCTATAACAAATGAGACTAGAATAGTGACTATGAATCCGCTAGTCAGTGCCCCGGTTGCCAGCTTCACCGATCTCCTGCTTGACGCCGTCTGCATGGTGGACGTCAACGGGCGTTTTGTGTTCGTGAGCGCGGCTTGCGAACGCATTTTCGGCTACCGCCAGGACGAGATGGTGGGCATGGCCATGATAGACCTGGTGGCCCCGGCCGACCGCGAGCGCACGCTGGCGGCGGCGCGCAGCATCATGGACGGCCAGCCCAACAGCCGCTTCGAAAACCGCTATGTGCGCAAGGACGGCGCCATCGTCCACATCATGTGGTCGGCGCGCTGGTCCGAAGCCGACCAGCTGCGCATCGCGGTGGCGCGCGACATCACCGCCAGCAAGCGCGCCGAGGCCATGCAGGCCGCGCTGTACGCCATCTCCGAAGCGGCGCACGCCACCGAAGACCTGCCGGCGCTGTACCAGCGCATGCATCAAATCGTCGGCGGCCTGCTGCCGGTGCAGTCCTTCGCCGTGGTCCTGCGCGACGCGCCGGACGACACGCTGTATTTCGCCTACCACGCCAATGCCAGCGGTCCCGAGTCGGACGCGCGGCTGGCCGTGCTGCTGTGCGAGGAAGCGCTGCGGCGCAATATGCCGCTGCGCGTGGCGCCGGACACCATGGCCACGCTGCCGCCTGCGCTGCTGGTGGCCGCGGCCCCGGAACAGGCTTGCTGGATGAGCGTGCCGCTGTGCACCCCGCAAGCCACCATAGGCGCCCTGGTGCTGCGCGACGGCGCCGTGGCCGGGGGCGGCCCTGCCTGCCAGGGCTATACGGACCAGGACCAGGAACTGCTGCTGTTCGTGTCCACCCAGATCGCCACCGCCATCCAGCGCAAGCAGCTCGAATCGCGCCTGCACTTCATGGCCCAGCACGACGATCTGACGCGCCTGCCGAACCGCAGCCTGTTCCATGACCGGCTGGCCACCGCCATCGCGCGCGCCCAGCGCCAGCAAGGCCGCGTGGCGCTGCTGTTCATCGACCTGAACAAATTCAAGCTGGTCAACGACCAGTACGGCCACTCCGCCGGCGACAGGCTGCTGCAGGCGGTGGCGCGCAGCATCAGCGCCTGCGTGCGCGAGGCCGACACTGTGGCGCGCATCGGCGGCGACGAATTCGTGGTGGTGCTGGAGCAAGTGGCGCGGCCCGAGTTCGCCGCGCTGGTCAAGGAGAAGATCCACCTGGCGCTGGCCGCCCCGGTGGACGTGGGCGACGGCCGCACGCTGCACACCTCGGCCAGCATAGGCATCGCCCATTATCCCGACCACGGCTTCGACATGGCGCAGCTGCTGCGCTATGCCGACCAGGCCATGTACGCCACCAAGCACCAGGCGCCCGACGCGGCGGCGTAGTCAACGTTACAAAAAAGTGTTTGCTTTTAATTGGTCAGGCCAATAAATTATCGGCCAGACCAGTTAAAAGCCTCACCATGAAACCACTCCCGACTTGCACACTACTCTGCGCGCTGCTCGCCGCGCTGAACCTGGCGCACGCCGCCGAACCCTGGGTTGCCGATCTGGGCAACGGCAACTACCGGAATCCGGTGCTCCATGCCGACTACTCGGACCCGGACGCGGTGCGCGTCGGCGACACCTACTACATGACCTCGTCCAGCTTCAACAGCGCGCCCGGCCTGCCGCTGCTGCAATCGAAAGACCTGGTGAACTGGGAACTGGTGGGACACGCACTGCCCAAACAAGTACCCGCCGCGCATTTCGCCGTGCCGCGCCACGGCGCCGGCGTATGGGCGCCCTGCCTGCGCTACTACGACGGCAAATTCTGGATTTTCTACCCGGACCCGGACTTCGGCATCTACGTCATCACCGCCACCAGCTTCAGCGGCCCGTGGAGCGAGCCCCACCTGCTGATGCCCGGACGCGGCCTGATCGACCCCACGCCGCTGTGGGACGAGGACGGCAAGGCCTGGCTGCTGCACGGCTGGGCCAAGAGCCGCGCCGGCTTCAACAACGTGCTCACGCTGCATCCCATGTCGCCGGACGGCAGGCGCGTGCTGGACCCGCAGGGCAAGGTCGTCATCGACGGCAACAAGCTGCCCGGCTACCGCACGCTGGAAGGCCCCAAGTTCTACAAGCAGGACGGCTGGTACTACGTGTTCGCGCCGGCCGGCGGCGTGGAGGAAGGCTGGCAGGCGGTGTTCCGTTCGCGCAGCGTAGAAGGGCCGTATGAGGACCGCGTGGTGATGGACCAGGGCAGCTCCGCCGTCAACGGCCCGCACCAGGGCGCGTGGGTGCGCGCGCAGGACGGCAAGGACTGGTTCCTGCACTTCCAGGACCGCAAAGCCTACGGCCGCGTGGTGCATCTGCAGCCCATGGCGTGGAGCGATGGCTGGCCGCTGATAGGCCAGCCCGGCGCCAAGCCCGGCGTGGGCAATCCGGTGGCCAGCTACCGCAAGCCGGTGGCGGGACATCCCGTCAAGGTACCCGCCACCAGCGATGAATTCAGCGGCACGGCGCTCGGCTTGCAGTGGCAATGGAACGCCAATCCGCAGGAGGGCTGGTACTCGCTGGCCGCGCGCCCCGGCTATCTGCGCCTGCCGGTGCTGGCCGCGCCGCAGGCGGACGGCTATGTGCGCGCCGCGCCCAACATCCTGGCGCAAAAGCTGCCCGCTGCGGCCTTCACCGTGGACACCCGCGTGGAGCTGAACGGCGCAGCCGAGGGCGGCCAGGCCGGCCTTATCCTGAACGGCATGAGCTATGCGTGGCTGGGCCTGCGCAAGCTGGGCGCGGACACGCAGCTGGTCTACACCACCTGCACGCCGTTCGCGCCGCGCTGCAAGGAACAGAGCACGGTGCTGCTGGCGCAGGCGCCGTCCGCGCTGTCGCTGCGCATGGTGATGGCGGAAGGCGCGCAGGCGCAATTCCTCTACAGCGTGGACGGCAAGGACTACCTCGCGGCCGGCGCGCCGTTCGCCGCCACCAAGGGCCATTGGGTGGGCGCGCAAGTGGGCCTGTTCAGCGCGGGCCCCGCTAGCGCAGGCTATCTCGACGTCGACTATTTCCGCCTCACCCGCTAAGGATCAAGCAATATGAAACAAGCAGAACACCACGCCATCGACCAGCGCCGCCGCGCTTTGCTGAAGGGCGCATCGGCCGCCGCGCTGGCCGCCGGCGCGCCAGCCATGGCGGCGCCCGCAAGCGCGGAAAAAACAGCCGCAGCCGATCCCTGGGCGCGCGCCGAGCGCATCGCCGCCAAATTCGCCAAGCCGCTGTCCTTCCCGGCGCGCGACTTCGTCATCACCGCGCACGGCGCACGGCCTTGCGCGATGGCCGAGGCAACGCCGCTGGCGGGCGCGCACGGCACGCCTGCCGCCACCCAGCTGGTGCCCGCGCCCGGCGCGCCGGACAGCCATCCCGCCATCCGCGCGGCGATCGCCGCCGCCAGCCAGGCCGGCGGCGGCCGCGTGCTGATCCCCGCCGGCGACTGGTACTGCAAAGGCCCCATCGTGCTGCGCTCCAACGTCAACGTGCACCTGGCGGCGGGCGCGCGCGTGCACTTCAGCGCCAACCCGGCCGACTACGCGCGCCACGGCGAATTCGACTGCGGCCCGAACGGCAAGCTGGTGCTGTCGCGCTGGCAGGGCAACGACTGCCTGAACTACTCGCCCATGGTGTACGCACGCAACCAGAACAATATCGCCATCACCGGCGAGGACTGGACCAGCATCCTGAACGGCCAGGGCAACGTGCCCTTCGAGGACGGCAGCGGCGGCGCGGACGGCTGGTGGAGCTGGGCCTGGCGCAACCGTCCGGCGGGCGCCACGGCGCGCCAGGGCGTGGTCAACGAAGCCAATCCGGCCTCGCTGTCCGCGCTCGCGCCGCAGCTCTCGCCGGCGGAACTCACGCTCATCAAAGGCAGTCACACCGACTGGCGCAGCGACGAGAAATACCTGCCCGCGCTGTCCGAGGCGCGCGTGCCCGCCGAGCAGCGCGTATTCGGCGTGGGCCACTACCTGCGGCCCTGCATGATCGAATTCGTCGGCTGCACGGACGTGCTGATGCAGGGCTACCAGGTGGTGAACACGCCGTTCTGGCAGCACCACCCGGTGAACTGCCGCAATGTGCACATCAAGAAGGTGCGCATGGAAAGCATGGGGCCGAACTCGGACGGCTTCGACCCTGAATCCTGCGACACGATACTGGTGGACGGCTGCCTGTTCAACACCGGCGACGACTGCATCGCCATCAAGGCGGGCAAGAACACCGACGTGCAGTACGGCCCCACGCGCGACATGGTGATCCAGAACAGCATCATGAACACCGGCCACGGCGCCATCACGCTGGGCAGCGAAATGGCGGCCGGCATTGAGCACGTGTACGCGCAGAACCTGGACGTGCGCAATATGCACTGGGCCACCGATCCGCTCGGCACCGCCATCCGCATGAAGACGAATATGAACCGGGGCGGCTTCCTGCGCCACTTCTACGTGCGCCAGGTGACGCTGGCCAACGGCGTGCGCACCAAGCCGGGCTTCTACACGCCGATACCGGGCGGCGTGATCGCGCCCAAGACGGTGGCCACCAGCGGCGGCGCCATCATCACCATAGACTGCGACTACACGCCCGCCTTCGACAGCGTGCGCACGCGGCCGCCGGAGGTGTCGGACGTCCATATTTCGGACGTGCGGGTGGCGAATGTGCAGACCGGGGACGGTTCGTATTCCTGCTACCAGGCCTTCGTGCTGCTTGGCCCCGTGGCGCACAGCTACAACGGCCCGGCGGGCGTGCCGCTGCTGCCGCTGTCGAATGTGACCATCAGCCGCTGCGACTTCGGCACGCCGCGCGCGGCCGAGCCCTGGTTCGTGCACAACGCGCGCAATGTCACGCTCAGCGAAGTGACCATTGCGGGCAAGCGCTACGATACGCGGCTGTGAGGCGTTGGCGGGTTAGCGCGTAGCGCGTAACCCGCCGGCTCCGCCGTTGACCTGCTCCATGTTTAGGCCGATACTTGCAGCGTTTTTGCCTATCCATTACCCAAGGAGGTTCACAGTGAAACACGCCATGCTAGCCACCCTGCTGCTATCCGCAGCTGCGGCGCAGGCCACCGATACGCCCAAGTTCGATCCACAGCACCTGTCGCAGGACGTTAAAGTATTGTCGTCCGACGAATTCGAAGGCCGTGGCCCGAATACCGCAGGCGAAGTCAAAACCGTGGACTACCTGATCGAGCAGTTCAAGGCCGCCGGCATGAAACCGGGCGGCGACCTCATCAAAGGCCAGCGCAGCTGGACCCAGGAAGTACCGCTGGGCCGCTTTGAAATCCAGGGCCCGGTGACGCTGTCGCTGAACGACGCCAAGGGCAGCCAGCCCTTCCTGCAAGGCGAGCAGATGGCCGTGCGCGCCGCCATGAACGGCGCCAAGCGCGTGGACTTCGACAAGGCGCCGCTGGTCTTCGTCGGCTACGGCGTCACCGCGCCGGAACGCAAATGGGACGACTTCAAGGGCCTGGACCTGAAGGGCAAGCTGGCGGTGGTGCTGATCAACGACCCGGACTTCGAAACCGGCGAAGGCGATTTCGGCGGCAAGGCCATGACCTACTACGGCCGCTGGACCTACAAGTTCGAGGAAATGGCGCGCCGCGGCGCGCTCGGCACCATCATCGTGCACGAAACCGCGCCGGCCTCCTACGGCTGGGCGACGGTGAAGAACTCCAACACCAACACCATGTACGACATCGTGCGCAAGCAGCCGGCCAAGGCGCACGCGCCGATGGAAGCCTGGATACAGCGCGACGTCATCGTGGACCTGTTCAAGCGCGCCGGCCTGGATTTCGAGGCGGCCAAGAAGCAGGCGCAAACGCGCGCCTTCAAACCGCTGCCGCTGGCCGGCCTGAGCCTGTCCGCGCACTACGCGGTGGACACCCAGGTGATCAAGTCGAAAAACGTGGCGGCCCTGCTGCCGGGCAGCGAGCGCCCGCAGCAGACCGTGATCTACAGCGGCCACTGGGACCACCTGGGCGTGGGCCTGCCGGACGCGAAGGGCGACAAGATCTACAACGGCGCGGTGGACAACGCCACCGGCATCGCCGCCCTGCTGGAACTGGCGCGCGTGTACGGCAAGCTGCCAGCGCCCAAGCGCAGCGTGGTGTTCCTGGCCGTGACGGCCGAGGAAAAAGGCCTGCTGGGTTCGGAATACTACGGCGCCTACCCGCTGTACCCGCTGGAGCTGACCGCAGGCGTGATCAATATGGACGCCCTGAGCCCGCAAGGCCCGGCGCGCAACTTCACCATCTCCGGCAGCGCCAAGCTGGAACTGATCGACCAGACCATCGAAAAAGCCAAGCGCTGGAACATGGCGTACACGCCCGATCCCAAGCCTGAAGCGGGCCACTTCTTCCGCTCCGACCACTTCTCCATGGCCAAGCGCGGCGTGCCGGCGTTCTCCATCGGCTCCGGCCAGGACTGGGTAGACGGCGGCCTGGCGGCAGGCAAGGCGGCAGAGGAAGCGTACAACACCAACAACTACCACCAGCCTTCGGACGAGTGGAGCGCGCAGTGGCCATTCACCGGCATGGCGCGCGACCTGGAACTGCTGTACACCGTGGGCCGCGACCTGGCGGACTCCAAGGACTGGCCGAACTGGGGCGCGGACTCCGAGTTCCGCCCTATCCGCGACCGCAGCGCAAGCAAGCGCAAATAAGCGCAAGCGCGATGGCAAAAGCCCGCGAGCGCATTGCACTCGCGGGCTTTTTTTCGGTTTGTTGGTGCCGGTATATTTCCCGACCGCCGGCGCCGGTAGTAGCGTCTCTGTGTACGCTATGCCTGATCGTCTCCTCCAAACTCCAATCAGAAGTTCAGTCTAGCAATTCCGGCCCACGCGGCTTTGATATGCGTCAAACAGGCCACCTTCCCCTGTTTCAAAAATAATGCTTGATTTTTTTAAGCCGACCGGTCATATTATAGCCATGCCCAAGCCCAACGTTAAAGAGCAAATCGTCGCCACCAGCCTGAACCTGCTGCACAGCAAGGGGTTCAACGCGACCAGCGTCCAGGATATTACGGACGCGGCCGGTGTACCGAAAGGCTCGTTCTACAACCACTTCACCAGCAAGGATGCGCTGGGAATGGAAGTGCTGCGCCGTTATTCGGAGCAGGCGGCCGAGCTGGGCGACGTGCTGCACAACACCGCCCTGCCACCGCTGGCAAGGCTGCAACAGTATTTCGAGGCCTTGATCGCATCCAACGCCAAGCATGAGTTCAACTGCGGCTGCCTGCTGGGCAATTTCAGCACCGAACTGTCGAACCAGATCCCGGCGGCGCGGCATGCCCTGCACAAGGAATTTGCGGACTGGACCGGCATGATGGCCAGCGTGATCGCCGAAGGCCAGCGCGCAGGCAACATCAGCACCGGACAGCCGGCGCTGGAAATGGCCAATTTTATTGTGGACGCCTGGCAAGGAGCAGTGCTGCGCTCCAAGGCGGAACAAAGCCAGGCCCCGCTGGACAGGTTTTTGCACACCGTACTGACCCGTATTTTGCGTTGACGGCGTACTCCCAACCGGGGCGCCGTTTTTTTTGAATCACTTTTAAGACGACCGGTCATATTGACCACTAAACCAAGGAAATCATCATGAACTTCAAAGACTCCGTAGTACTCGTGACCGGCGCCAACCGCGGCCTCGGCCTGGCCCTGGCCAAAGCGGCGCTGGCCGCCGGCGCGCGCAAAGTGTATGCCGCCGCCCGCAACCCCGCCTCCGTCACCCTGCCGGGCGTGACGCCGATCAAACTGGACGTGACCAGCGCGGCCGATATCGCAGCGGCGGTGCAGGCGATTCCCGACCTGACCATTCTCATCAACAACGCCGGCATCTTCACCGGCGCGGACATCACCACGCCTGGCGCGGCCGACGCGGTGCGCAAGGAACTGGAAACCAATTTCTTCGGCCCCATGGCGCTAAGCGTGGCCTTTGCGCCCGCGCTGAAAGCCAACGGCGGCGGCGCCATCGTCAATGTGCTGTCGGCGCTGAGCTGGCTCAGCTTCGCCAGCTCGGGCACCTACAGCGTGTCCAAGTCCGCCGCCTGGGCGCTGACCAACGGCCTGCGCGGCGAACTGCGCGAGCAGAACACCCAGGTGCTGGCGGCCCACATGGGCTATATGGACACCGACATGACGCATGGCCTGGACGCGCCCAAATCGGCCCCGGCGGACATTGCCCACGCCATCGTCACCGCGCTGGAAGCGGGCGAGGACGAGGTGCTGACCGACGACATTTCCAAGCAGGTCAAGCAGGGCCTGGGCGCGCCGCGCGGCGCCTACCTGGGCGAGCCGCGCGCGGCTGCCTGAGCGGGCTGCGCCGCCTGAGCTGCCTGAGCCAGCTGCGCTCAGGCGCGCAGGTAGGCTTCCAGCTGGTCCAGCGTGCCGCCGTAGCCCTGCTGCATCGAAGGGCGCAGTTCGTCGAAGAACTGGTATTCGGCGGCCGTTTCGCCGAAGGGGATGGCGCTCAGCGACACCGTGGTGACGCCGTCCCGCTCGCTGAACGTCACGGTGTTTTCAATCTCCAGCGGGCACGCTTCGCTGAACGGTGCGCGCGCGATGCCGCAGTGCTCGTTGGCGAAGGAGTTCAGCCACACGATGCGTTCCTGCGGCGCGATCTCGCGGTAGTTGAAGCGGCCCCACATGGCGGGCATGCCGTCGAACAGCATGGCGTAGTGGAAGAAGCCGCCCGGCCGGAATTCCAGCCGCTTCACTTCCAGCTTGCAGCCCTGCGGCCCCCACCACTGCTGCAGGCGCTCGGCCTCGGTCCACGCCTGCCATACCTTGGCCAGCGGCTGCGGATACTGGCGTGTGATGGTGAATGCTTGCGTCATTTTTTATTCCCTTCCGTTGAGTTGAGGTAATCGCCAAGCCGGTCCAGGCGGTCTTCCCACATGCCCCGGTAAGTGTCCAGCCAGTCCGACACGTCTTTCAGCCGCGCCGCTTCCAGCTTGCAGGGCCGCGTCTGCGCCAGGCGGCTGCGCGACACCAGGCCGGCCTGTTCGAGTACTTTGATGTGCTTGGAAATGGCCGGCTGCGTCAGCGCGAACGGCTCGGCCAGCTCGTTGACGGTGGCCTCGCCCGACGCCAGCCGGGCCAGGATGGCGCGCCGCGTGGGATCGGCCAGGGCGGCGAAGGCGCGGTTGAGTGTGTCGGTGTGCATGGGGCGCTTTCTTATATAACCTTATTGGAATATAAGCCGTGGACAGCGCCGTGTCAAATGCAAAAGGCGAAAAAAGGGCGGGTTAGCGGCGCATGCCGCATAACCCGCCCCAAGCCACCCTAAGCTGCTGAAGGCTTAGAAGCGGTAGTTCAGCGAAGCCGCGAAGCTGCGGCCGAGCTGGCTGAACTGCGAACCGTCGTAGGTCACCATGGAATAGCGGCCGTTGAAGGTGATCAGATTGCTCTGCACTTCAGCCGGCGTCATGCCGTAGGCGTCGCGCGCGGTGCTGTCCAGGATTTTCTGGCCGGCGGCGTTCATGGCGCGGATGCGCCATTTCGGCGTCACGTTGAACATATTGTTCACGTTGAACGACAAGGTGGTGGACTTGTTCAGGTTGTAGTTCAGCGCGAAGTCGGTCACGGTCTTGGTCTTGAAGGCCGTTTCCAGGTTGGCGTCCAGGCCGGCCTGGTGGAAGTAGGTCGGGCCGAATACCGTGTTGTTCAGCGACAGGTTCACGTCCTTGTAGTCCCAGTCAGCACCGATGATGGTCTTGAACTTCGGACGCGAGGTGAACATCAGCGCTTCCTGCGTGGCGTCCAGCACCGACTGACCGGCGGAGGCGACAGGCGCAGGATTGTTGACCGCGCCGTCACGCTCGTTTTTCAGCGAGTAGTTGCCCGACAGGTTGAGGGTCAGCTTGCCGTCCGCGAACGGGATGTTTTTGCGCGACAGCACATAGTCGATGCCCGAGGTGACGCTGTCGATCGCGTTGACGAAGAAGCTGACCGAGACGATGCCGTTGGCCGTCAGCACCTGGTCCAGCTTCTTGGTCGGGTCGCCGGTCGGCACGATTTCCTTGCCCAGCACGATGCGGTCCTTGACGCGGATATGGTAGAAGTCGACCGTCATGCTGGTGTCGTTGTCGGGCTTGAGGCCCAGGCCCACCGTGATGTTGTTCGATTTCTCGGCCTTCAGCTTGGCCACGCCCAGGTCCGCCGCTTCCTTGGACACGTTGTTGACCAGGCCGGACACCTGGATGCCCTTGCCCGCCACGAAGGAGTACTGCTTCTTCTGGGTGAAGGTCTGCGCCAGCGACGGCGCGCGGAAGCCGGTCGAGGCCGAGCCGCGCAGCGTGATCTGTTCGTTCAGCTTGACGCGCGTGGAGCCCTTCCAGACGAAGGCGCTGCCGAAGTCGGTGTATTTCTCGAAGCGGCCGGTGCCGTCCACCAGCCAGGCGTCGCTGATGTCCCAGGTGGCGCCGCCGTACACGCCGTAGTTCGAACGCGACGACGGGAAGGAGTTGCGCGGGTCGTTGCCGGCGTAGGAGTCGGCGCCGCCGTTGATATAGGACGCCTCCTCGCCTGCCAGCACCTGGTATTTCTCATGGCGCAGCTCGGTACCGGCGTAGGCGCTGACGGTCGGCGCGATCTGCTTGGAGATGTCGCCGTTGAACACATAGTGCTCGAACTTCACGCCGCCCGCCGCGAAGCTGGTGGGCGACTGCACCTTGCTGGCGCCGGAGGCGAAGTCCGCCGCCATGCCGCGGTTGATCGAATTGCTGACGCCGTATTCCTGCTCGTTGCCGCCGTAGGTCAGGCTCACGTCGGCGTTCCAGCCGCCGAGCGGGAACTTCACGCCGCCGGTGGCGTTGTAGTCGTCCAGCTTGCCGATAAAGCTCGGCACATAGCCCAGGTAAGGCGTGCCGGAGGCGTGCAGCAGGCCGTAGTCGGTCGGACGCCAGTACGGCGTGCGGTAGTTGGCGAAGCTGTCGATTTTCTTGTGCACGTAGGCGGCGTTGCCGTACACCGACACGCCGTCGGCCAGGTCGTAGCGGCTGTTGACCAGAGCCTTGGCGGCCTCGGTGGCGGGCGCGCCGTTGATGTTGCCGGCGTCCGGCTTGATGGCCAGGAAGGCCTGCACATCCTTGATGGTGGCGCCGAAGTCGCTCGCGTCGCCGCGCGCATCGACCATGCCGGGACGGTTGGACAGCTTGGTCTTGGAAACGTCCAGCGTGAAGTTGACGAAGCCCTGGTCGCCCAGCGCGATGCCCTTGTTCAGGCTCACGCCGCCCATTTCGCCGTCGCTCTCGTGGGTGATGCCGCCGCGCGCGGTGATGGAGCCGCCCTCGGACGCGTCTTTCAGGATGATGTTGACCACGCCGGCGATGGCGTCCGAGCCGTACTGGGCGGACGCGCCGTCGCGCAGCACTTCGATGCGCTTGATGGCGTCGGTCGGAATGGCGGAAATGTCGGCGCCGCTTTCGCCGCGGCCGGGCGAGGTCTGGGTGTAGATCAGGGAACTGGAATTCTTGCGCTTGCCGTTGATCAGGATCAGCACGCGGCTGGGGCCCATATTGCGGATCTCATACGGATCGAGCAGCGAGGTGGCGTCGTTGACCGGGGTCTGCACGGTGTTGAACGACGGCACGCGGAACTGCAGCGATTTGTCCAGCGTGGACTGGCCGGTCTTGGTCAGCTCGCGGGCGCTCAGGATGTCGATCGGCACCGGGGTGTCGACCAGGGTGCGCTGTGCGCCCCGGCTGCCGGTCGATACGATGACCACTTTCTGAATATCGTCCGCCGTCTGCTCCGCAGCGACGGGCGCGGCGGCTGGCTGGACTTCTTCCGCCAAAATATACGGGCTGGCGGACAACATCAACACTGCAAATGGGAAACTTTTCTTCATGGATCTTCTCTCTTGTAACGGTGTTTTTTTGAGTACATCGTCGCTTGTGGCGGGCTTACCAAGATTGAATGTATATGTAACATTTCTACGCGTCCACGCTTTCCATTCGTGTGAACTGGAATACAACATTCCATGAAACACTTGTGATACTTGGTTGAAATTGTGTGTAACATGGGACATGGCCCGTCCGCGCGGCGGACGATACCACTTTATTTTTTTCGCTTGACGGCGAGAGGGAGTTGGGCCGCCGGACGGCGGCCCGGAAGGATCAGCGGCGCGGCTTGCGGGCCGGCGCCGGGGCTGCGGAAGCCGATGTGTACAGGGTTTTTGCGTCTTTATGCGCCTGGTCCAGATTGCGCAGGGCCTTGTCATCGTCATGCTTGACGAAGAACTCGGCGTCCTGGGCGGCTACTACCAATTTAATGGCGGCAGCGTCCGAAAGGTTATATTTCTCGACGATCAAGGTGGTCACTTCGTCGAGGTACTCTTCGTATGTCATATCATTTCCTAAATGTGTCGCCGAAGAAGTCACCCTTGTTCCAGGTGGGCTTTTCGGCCGCGTTGGCGATCTCCAGCGCGATGTTGTAATTGAGCTGCGCAAAGCGCGCAGCGGCGTCGAAATTGAAGGGCAGGTTCAGGTCGTCCGAGGGCTGGTGGTAGTTAGTGCTGAGGAAGTGCTCCCACTGCTTGGCGCCGTCCTCGCCCTTCTGGAACGAAGCCATGCCGGTGGCCAGGAAGATGGACGGAATGCCCTGGCGCACGAACATATAGTGGTCGGAACGGGTGAACAGGCCCTGCTCCGGCCACGGGTCCGGTATCAGCTCCAGGTTCATCGGCTTCAGCGCGCGCTGCAGGTTGCCCTTCAGGCTGGAATGCTCGGCGCCGAAAGCCATCACATTCTTGAAGTCGAAGGTCAGCAGCGGCATGTCGAGGTTGACGTTGGCCACGATGGCGCGGGCCGGCACCGTGGGGTTGCTGGCGAAATAGTCCGCGCCCAGCAGGCCCTTCTCCTCGCCGGTGACGGCCACGAACAGGATGGAGCGTTTCGGCTTGACCTGGCCCTGGCTGAACAGGCGCGCCGTTTCGATCAGCGTGGCCACGCCGGAGGCGTTGTCCATGGCGCCGTTGAAGATATTGTCGCCGCTCTTTTCCTTCACCTGGCCCAGGTGGTCCAGGTGGGCGCTGAACACCACGTATTCATGCTTCAGCTTGGGGTCGCTGCCCTCTATCATGCCTACCACATTGCTGCTGGCCAGGTCGCTGCGCGTGCTTTGCGACGCCATGCGCGCCGACAGGTCCAGTTCGCCGCGCGGCAGCGGCTTCTCTGCCGCCACCAGCTCATAGATACTGTCCAGCTTCATCCTGGACTGCGCAAACAGCTTGTGCGCGGCCTGCATGCTCAGCGTGTAGCGGTTTTGCAGCGTGGGCTGCTGGTGCGCCGCCACGCCTTTGCCGTCCACCCAGGCCATGGTGGGAATGTAGCGGTATTCCTTGGCCCGCGCGAAGGGGAAGGCCTTTTCCGAGGCCGGCGTGGGGATGGTGATCATGCCCACGGCGCCGTGGCGCGCGGCCAGTTCGCGCTTCTGCTCGCTGCTGCTGAAGTGCGCGCCCTCTTCGGTAGGGAAGCTGCGCGGCTTGCCGGCCAGGACCACGACGATCTTGCCCTTCACGTCCAGGCCCGCGTAGTCATGGTGCTGGAGGCGGTCCGCCTCGATGCCGTAGCCGGCAAACACCAGCGGCGCGGCGGCGGCCGACTGGTCCTCCAGCAGGCTGCCGCCGGTCATGTAGTCGTCCAGGTAGGCCAGCTTTTCCGTGCCGCCCTTGCCGCTCAGCTCCAGCAGCGGCGACTCCTGCACCAGGCGCGTGGCGCGCAGCGGCACCCGCTGCAGGAAGCCGCCCTTGTCGCCCTTGGGCGCCAGGCCGTATTGCAGGAACTGCGTGGTGACATAGTGGGCCGCGATGTCGTAGCCCCGGCTGCCCGTTTCGCGGCCTTCCAGCAGGTCGTCGGCCAGGAAACTGAGGTGGGCCTTGATCATGTTTTTGTCGGCGCGCACGCTGTTCGCGTCCTGCGCGTGCGCGGCCGCCGCCAGGGCCAGCAGGCCGGCCGCCAGTATCGAGCTAGGTTTCTGCACTATGTCGTCCTTGTAGTTGTGGTGATCAGTTCTGCGGGCGCTTCGGAATGTCCAGGCCGCGCTGCACTGCGGGCCGCGCCAGGCAGCGTTCCAGCCAGGCCGGCACGCGCGACAGGCTGGCATAGTCCACCAGCTCGCCCGCGCCGTAGAAGCCGACCAGGTTGCGCACCCAGCCTAACATGGCGATGTCGGCAATGGTATAGCTGTCGCCCATGATCCAGTCGCGCCCTTCCAGCCGCGTTTCCAGCACCGCCAGCAGGCGCTTGGATTCGTTCACGTAGCGCTGCAGCGGGCGCTTGTCCTCGTACTCGCGGCCGGCGAATTTGTGGAAGAAGCCCACCTGGCCGAACATCGGGCCGATGGCCGCCATCTGGAAAAACACCCACTGGATGGTTTCGTAGCGCGCGGCCGGATCGGCCGGCAGGAACTGGCCGGTTTTCTCGGCCAGGTAGAGCAGGATGGCGCCCGATTCGAACAGCGCCAGCGGCTTGCCGCCCGGGCCGTCGGGATCGACGATGGCGGGGATTTTGCCGTTGGGATTGAGCGACTTGAACTCGGGCGTGTTGCTCTCGTCCTTGCTGATGTCGACCAGGTGCGGCTCGTAGGCCAGGCCGGTCTCTTCCAGCATGATGGATACTTTCACGCCGTTGGGCGTGGGCAGCGAATACAGCTGGATGCGTTCGGGATGCTGGGCAGGCCAGCGTTGGGCGATGCTAAGGTCGGACATGGGGGATCTCCATCTTCAGTGAGAGACCGGAGTGTAGCGCGATGCCACCGGTTTTGCTGGCGGCGCCTCGGACAGGGAACGAAAGCGCCTACCCTTGCCAGGCCTGCGCCAGCACGGCGCCGCAGTCGGCGCGGCCGTCCAGGGCGCCGAACACGCGGCCCCATTCGCTGTCGTAGCGGCTGGCCAGGAAGGCGTCCGCGCAGGCGGATGCGGCCTGCCCGCGCATCAGCACCGCCTGCGCGGCCAGCATCAGCTTCTGCGTGTAGCGGCGGGCGCCGGCTTCCAGCTGCTCCGGCGGCTGGCGCAGCGCGTCGCGCAGGGCCGCGATCTCGCTGCGCAGGCGCACGTCGTCCCCGGCCCGGCGCTGCAGGTCGTCCAGCAGCAGCTGCATGCTGTCCGGATGGCGCGCAATGGCGCGCAGCACGTCCAGGCACATCACATTGCCGGAACCTTCCCAGATCGAATTGACGGGCGCCTCGCGGAACAGGCGCGCCATGGGGCCGTCCTCCACATAGCCGTTGCCGCCAAAGACTTCCATCGCCTCGCCCGCCAGTTCCACCGCGCGCTTGCAGATCCAGAACTTGGCGGCGGGCGTGACGATGCGTCTCCACGCCTGCGCGGTCTCGCCCGCCTCGCCGAAAGCCTGCGCCAGCTGCATGGACACGCGCAGCGCCGCCTCGCTTTCCAGCGCCATGTCCGCCAGCACGGCGCGCATCAGCGGCTGCTCGATCAGGCTGCGGCCGAAGGCCTTGCGCTGGCGCGCGTGGTTCAGCGCCTGCACCAGTCCCTGGCGCATGAAGGCGGCGCTGGAGATGCTGTTGTGCAGCCGCGTGTTGGTGGCCATCTCGATAATGGTGGGGATGCCGCGCCCCTCCTCGCCCACCATCAAGCCCCAGGCACCGTGGAATTCCACTTCGCTGCTGGAGTTGGAGCGGTTGCCCAGCTTGTCCTTCAGGCGCTGGATGTGGATGGGATTCTTGCCGCCGTCCGGCCGCCAGCGCGGCACATAGAAGCAGGACAGGCCGGCGTCGGTGCGGGCCAGCACCAGGTGCGCGTCGCACATGGGCGCCGAGAAGAACCACTTGTGGCCGACGATGCTGTACTCGCCGCCGCGTCCCTGCGCGCCGCCGGTGTGGGTGGCGCGCGTGGTGTTGCTGCGCACGTCGGTGCCGCCCTGCTTTTCCGTCATCCCCATGCCGACCATGATGGACTTCTTGGCGGCGGCCGGCAGGTCGCGCGCATCGTGCTCGTTCGAGAACAGCAGCGGCTGCAGTTGCGCGTACAGCGCCGGCTCCTGCTGCAGCACCGGAATGCAGGCGAAAGTCATGCTGGCCGGGCAGAAGGAGCCGGCCTCGATCTGGTTGTGCAGGTACTGGCTGGCGGCGTAGGCGCTCCAGGCGCCGGCGCGCTGCTCGGTGTAGGGCAGCGACACCAGGCCGTGGCGGCGCGTGATGGCCAGGAACTCGTGCCAGCTGGGATGAAACTCCACCACGTCGATGCGCTCGCCGCTGCGGCTGTGGGTATGCAGCTCGGGCGGGTGGCGGTTGGCCAGCTCGCCCATGCGTATCACCGCCTCGCTGCCCAGCAGCGCGCCCTGCCCGGCCAGCGCCTGCGCATGCCAGCCGGCGCCGCCGCGCCGCACCGCGTCCTGCAGCAGCAGGTCGCTCAGGTAGAGGTTGTAGTCCTTCAGTTCGGCGGACTGGTTGCTGATCTCGTGGGTTTCCCATTGCATGGCGGCCTCCGTTAGCTTGTTCAAGGCAGTATAGTTTCATCCGCCCGTTGCCGGAACGCGACTGTGGTGGCTTGCAACCAAAAATCGCTTTGCCCTTGCAACTTGTCAATTTATAATCGAAAGCTTGTCCACGCTGTGATCGCGCAGGAGCATGCTATGGCTGCTTTTCGATTGTCCACCGCAAGCTGGAAATGGCTGATCTGCACCCTGAGCGCCGTCGCCGCGCTGCTGCTGGTGATGGACGCCAGCTGCGCCTTCCGCGCCCTGGCGCTCGCACAGGAACAAGGCACGCTGGGCGCCAGCCTGAACGACCACATCGGCCTGCACCCGGAAAGCCAGGGCTCGCACCGCCTGCAGATCCTCCAGCTCGATCCCGGTTCGCCGCTGCTGGCCTTCGGCGCCAAAGCGGGCGACAGCGTGCAGTTCGACCGCGTGCAAAACCGCTGGCGCCGTTTCACCGTCGGCGAGCCCGTTGGCCTGACCTTGTACCAGCCTGGACAGATTCGGCACCTGACGGTGGCGGCGGTGGCCAGCCCGGTGCCCTTTGCCGAAGCGTTCGACTACGCCGCGCGCCTGGCGCTGGCCGTGCCCGCCCTGCTGTTCACTGTGCTGATCGGCATCAAGCAGGGCGAAAACCGCTCGCAGCGCGCGCTGGCCATGGCCTTCTGCGTGCAGAACTTCACGCTGTACATGACCATCAACTATCTGCCGGCCGGGGCCGCCCTGGGCCTGGCCAAGCTGGTCCAGCTCACCTCGTTTCCCATGCTGTGGTACTGCGGCGTGCTGTTCGCCCTGCACTACCAGCAATATCCGGACACGCCGCTGCGGCGCTGGCTGTGGCGGCTGCTGCCGCTGCAACGCGCGCTGTGCCTGGCCACTGCCGCCTATGCGCTGTGGTTCGGCCTGGGCAACGAGGCGCCGCTGCTGCTGCCTTTCACCGGCATCGTGATGGCGCTCGGCGTGTCGCTCTGGATGGTGAGCATGGTGGACGGCTGGCGCCAGTCGCGCGGCGAAATGCGCCAGCGCCACTACTGGCTGCTGCTGTCCTTCCTGCTGGGGACCATCCCGCCCATCCTGGTGTGGGTGCCGGCGCTGGACGGCGGCTACCAGGGCATGCGCTGGACCGTGATGGCCATGTTCGCCGGCCAGCTGCTGATGTATATCGGCCTGGCTTATTCGGTGCTCAAGCACCGCGTGTTCCACTTTGAATTCGCCATCAGCCGCATGCTGATCTTCAGCGTGGTCAGCGTGCTGCTGCTGTGCGTGTTCGGCGTGGTGGAGCGGCTCTCGTCGTCGCTGCTGCACGGCGGCGGCCATGCGGACGCGCCCGCCATCACGCTGGTGCTGGACGGCCTGATCGCGCTGGCCGTCTACCTGGCCTTCCACCATATGCACGGCCGGGTGGAGCGCTGGGTCGAGCGCGTCTTCTTCCACCAGTGGCACGAGAATGAACACAGGCTGCAGCACTATGTGAAACAGGCGGCCCATATCACCACCGTGGAGGCCCTGCTCGACTCCTGCCGCCAGGCCATGGACCGCTTCACCAGCCAGGCCGGCTGCGCCATCTATCTGCGCCAGGCGGACGGCCGCTATGAACCGGCCACCGCCGGCACCCTGGCCGGCGCGCCGGACAGCATGAACGCCGACGATCCGCTGGCCGTGGCGCTGCGCGCCGAAATGGCGCCGCAGCCGGGCAGCGGCGGCCAGCTGGCGCTGCCCATGAGCCATCGCGGCACGCTGTACGGCTTTGCGCTGCTGGGCCCCAAGCCCAACGGCGAGAGCTACCGTCCGGACGAGTGCGCCGCCCTGGACTTCGCGGTGCGCCAAATCGGCCTGGACCTGCACGCTCTGCGGGTGGAGCTGCTCGAGCGCGAAGTGCAGAAGCTCACCGAGCATACCGAGCAGCAGGG
Organism: Pseudoduganella sp. GW821-FHT05F09; assembly: GCF_059419605.1. NCBI lineage: Bacteria > Pseudomonadati > Pseudomonadota > Betaproteobacteria > Burkholderiales > Oxalobacteraceae > Pseudoduganella > Pseudoduganella sp. GW821-FHT05F09. The sequence continues at coordinate 294,328 of NZ_JBWKSD010000007.1, read as the reverse complement.
CAAGGAACTGCGCCTGATGGCCGGCCGCCGCCAGGCGCCGCGCCACCTGAGCAGCGTGCAGGGCGGCGCGCAGGCCTGATGGAGGACGGCGCGCGGGGTGCATGCTGGCACGCGCGGCGCGCATGGCGTACCATGCGGTACTGCCTTTACCTTGCGAGTCCGCCATGTTGCCATCCTTCCGCATGCCATCCCGTTTGGCTTCCCGCGTGCTGCCGCTGCTGCTGGCCGCCTCCAGCGCCTGGGCCGTTACCCTGGCCGACCTGTCCAGCACGGACGTCAACGGCGCCCTGAAGGCGGCGCTGGAACGCGGCTCGAACGCGGCGGTGAGCAAGCTGGGCACGGAGAACGGCTTCCTCAACAACGAGAAGGTGAAGATCCCGCTGCCCAAGGTGCTGGAGCAGGCGCGGCCCATCCTGAAAATGACGGGCCACGCGCAGCAGCTCGACGACCTGGTGGTGTCCATGAACCATGCCGCCGAGGCCGCCGTGCCGCTGGCCAAGCCGCTGCTGGTGGACGCGGTGAAGAACATGACGCTGACCGACGCGAAAAACATCCTGAGCGGCGGCGACACCTCGGTCACCCAGTTCTTCCGCGAAAAGACCTCGGCCCAGCTGGGTGTGAAGTTCCTGCCCATCGTGAAGAAGGTGACGGACAAGTCCAATCTCTCGGCCAAGTACAACGGCGCCATGGCCAAGGTGTCGAAAATGGGCTTGGCGCAGGCCGGCACGGTGGAGGACTACGTGACCGAACGCGCGCTGGACGGCCTGTTCACCATGATAGGCGAGGAAGAAAAAGCCATCCGCAACGACCCCATCGGCACCGGCAGCAAGCTGATCGGCAAAGTATTCGGTGCGCTGAAGTAGTGTCGGAAAACTTTACAGTACGGGCCGCGCGGCGCGGCGGCTCACTGGATTTGCCTGCGGTTAACAAAACAGGCATGAAACCTGCTTAACATTTATTAACTACAAATGTTTCCCGGGATCCAGCATGAAACGCCTGTTCCTCGCGGCGCTGCTCGCCGCCTGCTCCGCCCTGTCGCACGCCGACGTCATCTTCGACAACGGCCTGGGCGCGGACGACGCCCGCAGCGGCTACTTCTCCACCGCGCTGCAGCAGAGCCGCGTACTGGACGATTTCAGCCTGGCCGGCACACGCACCATCACCAGCGTGTTCTTCCAGATGGGATTGACGGAAGACCCCTTCGCGGGCGCGTTCACCTTCACCATCTACCAGGACCCGGGCAACAGCGGCATAGGCGCCGCCATCTACGAGCTCACGCTCAACCCCGGCGACTACACGGCGGTGCCGAACGCCATCATCAGCTATCCCTACACCACCTTCTACGACGTGAACTTCAATGTCGGCGCGCTGACTCTGGACGCAGGAAGCTACCTGCTGAGCTTCTACGGCCTGGATCTCGAATTCCGCACCGCCAACACCGGCGACCCGGCCGGCAGTTTCCTGCAGCTCGATGAAAGCAGCGGCGACCTGTTCCTGCGCGAAGGCGGCACGCCCTTCCGTCTCGACGGCAGCACGCCGGCGGCCGGCGTCCCCGAGCCGTCCAGCCTGCTGCTCTCGGGCATCGCGCTGGCGGCGCTGGCCTTCCACCGCCGGCGCCACCGGCCCCGGCCTTAAACCACCGTCCGGGCCAGCACCGGGCTGACGCGCTCAAGCAAAAAGTCGATGAACACGCGCACGCGCGCCGGCATGTAGCGCTGGTGGTGGAAGATGGCCGTGATGTCCTCCGTGTCGCCCGGGTTGTAGCCGGCCAGCAGTTCCACCAGCCGGCCCGCCCGCAGGTCGGCGGCCACATGGAACATGGCCAGGCGGCTCACGCCCAGGCCGTCCAGCGTGAGCTGGCGCATGGTTTCGCCGTTGTTGGTGAGGATGCCGCCCTGCACCGGCATATGCACCGTCTGCCCGCCGATGCGGAACGGCCATTCGTCCAACGAGCGGCGGAAATTGAAATTGAAGCAGCGGTGCTGCGCCAGCGCGGCCGGCTCCTGCGGCACGCCCCATTGTTCCAGGTAGCGCGGCGCGGCCACCACCGCGCGCCGGCTGCGGCCCAGCGCGCGGGCGCGGAAGCTGGCGTCGGACAAGGGCCCCATGCGGATGGCCACGTCCACCGCTTCGCGCTGCAGATCCGCCAGCGCATCGCTCAGCGACAGGTCCAGCGTAATGCCGGGGTAGCGCTGCGTGAATTCCGGCAGCAGCGGCAGGATCAGATGCGTGCCGAACGGCAGCGACACATTGACCCGCAGCACGCCGCCAGGCGCCACCGCGTCGCCGGCCAGGCCCTGCTCGGCTTCGTCGATATCGGCCAGGATGCGCGCGCAGCTGTCGTAATAGCGGCGCCCTTCCGGCGTGACCGCCAGATGCCGCGTGGAGCGCTGGAACAGCAGCACGCCGAGCCGCTCCTCCAGCCGCGTGACGAGCTTGCTCACGGCCGACGCGCTCAGCTGCAGCAACTTGCCCGCCGCCGAGAAGCTGCCGGTTTCCACCACCTTGCAAAAGACCAGCATTTCGCCGCTGCGGCTGTCCATGCCTGCACCTCATCTGTGAATTTTATTCCAAAATCATATTCCATTACGTTGGATTATCAAAGCAATCGCCAGCGGCCATACTGCCTCCATCAACCCAAACGAGGAGTAGTCATGGATTTGAATTTGCAAGGTAAAACCGCGCTGGTCAGCGCATCGACCGCCGGCATCGGCTACGCCATCGCCAGCCAGTTGCTGGAGGACGGCGCCACCGTCATCGTCAACGGCCGCAGCGCGGCGACAGTCGACAGTGCAGTAGCTGCGCTGAACGCGCGCTTCGGCGCCGGCCGCGCGCTGCCGCTGGTGGCGGACATGAGCGTGGCCGGCAGCGAACAGGCCGCCGCCAGCGCCTACCCGCAGGTGGATATACTGGTCAACAATATGGGCAGCTACGCGCTGAGCGATTTCTTCAGCACCAGCGATGAAGCATGGCAGGCCATGTTCCAGACCAATGTGTGGAGCGGCGTGCGCCTGGCGCGCACCTATCTGAAGAGGATGCTGGAGCGCGGCCACGGGCGCGTGATTTTCATCTCCAGCGAAGTGGCGCTCACGCCCATGGCCGCCATGGCGCACTACAGCGCCAGCAAGGCCACCCAGCTGTCGATCTCGCGCAGCCTGGCCGAGCTGACCAAGGGCAGCGCCGTCACCGTCAACGCGGTGCTGCCGGGGCCGACCGAAACCGAGAGCCTGAAGGGCTTTATCGAATCGGTCAATCCCGGGCTGGCGTATGCGGACGCGGAACGCAAGTTCATCCAGGAGAACCGCCCCTCGTCGCTGATACAGCGCCTGGCCAAGCCGGCCGAGGTCGCGAACGTGGTGGCCTTCCTGGCCAGCGGCCGGGCCGCCGCCATCAACGGCGCCGCCATCCGCGCCGAAGGCGGCACGGTGCAGACCATCGCCTGACGGCGCGCGCTGCGCTCTATTTCGCCGGCGCGTTCGCGCTGCGGGCCTGCTGCAGCGCCTCCCACAGCTCGCGGTATTCCAGCCGTTCGGCCATTGCTTCTATGCCGCGCGCCAGCGCCGGATGCGGCGGCGCCACGCGCAGCAGCAGCTCGTTGAGTCCCTTGCGGTCCAGGTGCTGCACCGCGTTGCACAGCGCCTCGTAGGTGGCGTCGTCCAGCGCCTGCACGTCGGCCTGCGGCACGGCGGCCAAACCGGCGGCCATATCAGCAGCCACGCCGGCGGCCGGCGGGAACGGCGCCGCCGGCTGCGCGCCCAGCTGCTCCACATCGCTCAGGCCGCCCGCCGGGCGCGCCGGGTCGGCGTCCGTGCGCGACAGCGCCAGCACCTGGTCGATCAGCGTCAGCAGATGCTGGCCGGAGTGGTGGATGAAGCGCAGGTTTTCGCGTTCGTCCTCGCTGAGCGACTGCGAGCGCCCCATCAGCTCGGAAAAGCCGATCACCGCGTTCAGCGGCGTGCGCAATTCGTGGCTCATATTGGACAGGAACACACTCTTGGCGCGGCTGGCCGCCTCGGCCCGGTCCAGCGCGGCCGCCAGCGCCTGCGTGCGCTCCTCCACCAGCTGTTCCAGCCCGCTGCGGTACCGCGCCAGCTCGGCTTCGGCCTGCTTGCGCTCGGCGTCCGCCTGCGCCAGGCGCTGCTGCGTCTCGCCCACCCAGCCCAGCACGCTGTCGCGCGGCGCGGCCGGCGGCGGGGCGGAAAAATCGCCGCTGCCCAGGCGCGAAATATGGCGGTACAGCTGCGGCACCGTGCCGCCCAGCACCGCCAGCACCTCGCCGCGCGCCATCCACACCATCACCAGCAGCATGGCCACCAGGCACAGGAACACCACGCGCAGCTGGAAGGCGCGCTGCTCGCAGAGCTGCACCACGGTCAGCGTGCGCTGGTCGGCCAGCTGCGAGAACTGGCGGATGGGCGCGAGGATGCCGTCCTTGGCGCGGTGGTAGTCCTCGCCGTGCAGCATGGCGCTGGCTTGCGCGCGCGCCGCCGCCGGCGATGGCTTGCCGGCGTCCACCAGGCGCATGGCGGCCAATTCGGTGACGGTCAGCGCGTCCGAGCGCGCCTTGGCCTGCTCCAGCAGCGCGATTTCCTGCTGCGTGAAACCGGCGCGCCGTATCAGCGCCATCAGGGGCAAGGCGCCCGCCGCCGCGCCGCCGTGGAGGGCGTCGGCCGGCAGCACTTCCCAGTAGTTGTTCGGATGTTCGGCCGAGCGCGGCAGGCGTCCGTCGCGCACGGCGACGATCTGCTCGAACTGGGTCCGGTATTGCGCCTCGCCGGTGGCGACGTAGGTGCGCGCCATGCGCGTCAGTTCGTCCGATGACTGGCGCAGCTGGTTGGCCAGGAAGGCCGCCTGCTGCCGCAATTCATTGGCCACGTCGATCTTTTTCTCCGCCCGCACATAGAACGCGAAGCTGACCGCCAGCAGCAGCGACACCCCCAGCGTCAGCCATAGGTGCACGGTCAGGCGGGACAGGCGTCGGTTCGGAGCGGCCGTGCTGCGCATAGTCGTAGGGGTCGGTGGGGGCGCGCCCATGGTATGCCTATCCCCCCGCAGCGGCAAGCAATGTTGCAATTGGCGACGCCGATTTTGCAGTTCGTCGCAAAATCCACCACAGCGGCGCGGCCCTCACTACAATGGCGTTACCAATTACTCAACACAAAAACAGGGGAAAACCATGCACCGTTTTTTGATCCAGACCGCCATTGCAACGCTCGCCGCCGCCTCCTTCGCCGCCCATGCCGATGAGCAGGTGCGCACCGTGCAGCCGTTCACCGCCATCGACAGCAAGGGCGCTTACAGCATAGTTGTGGAGGCGGGCAAAACGCAGTCGCTGAAGGTGTCCGGCACGCCGAAGTTCCTCAGCGGCCTGGTGACGGAAGTGGTGAACGGCGAGCTGAAGATCTACCACCGCGAACGCAACAACAGCAGCAGCACCGGCGATCCGCGCGTGGTGATCACGGTGCCGGCGCTGGCCAAGTTCATCGGCGAAGGCGCGGGTGAAACGGTGCTGAAGAATATGGCGGGCGAACGCCTGGACGTGAGCTACCAGGGCGCGGGCCGCTTCGAGGCGCAAGGCAAGGTCAAGCTGCTGCGCCTGAAGGCGCAGGGCGTGGGCGAAGTCGATACCAAGGCGCTCGACGCCGAGCGCGCCGACGTCAATTTCAACGGCATCGGCAGCGTGAAGGTCACCGCGCACGATACGCTGAACGCGGTGGTCAACGGCATGGGCAGCCTGACGTATTACGGCAAGCCGCGCCATATGAACAAGACCGTCAACGGCATCGGCAACGTCAACGCCGGCGATTGATCAGCGCAGACTGTCGGCCAGGCGCGGCGACGACAGCAGTTGGCGGAACGCCGTCCAGCGCTGCGCACGCGCCGTTTCCGGGTCGGCCGAGGTGGCGTGGCGCTTGACGTACTCGCCCACCAGATCCGCTCCCACCGTGTAGTTGATCACATAGCCCCGGTTGGCGTCGTAGAACCGGATGCGCTGCTCGGCCTTCTCCGGCGGATACAGCAGCACATTGACCAGCCACTCCACCGTCTGCGCGCGCGTGGCCTTGCCGTCCAGGTAGGCGCGCGCGGCGTCGTTGTCGGCGTAGGCCAGCTTGCCGAACAGCTGCGTCAGCGCGGCATAGGTTTCAGCCAGCGCCGGGTCCAGCCCGGCCAGCGGATACAGCACGCCGCGCTCGAAGTCCAGCCGCTCCTGCGGCGTGAACGCCATCAGGATGCCGTAGTTGGCGCTGCCCTCGGCCACCAGCGACATCGGCGAATACAGCGGATACACGCTGAACTCCTGCCAGTTCTTGCCCTTGACCAGGGTCTGCTCCAGCAGCGCGTTGTAGACGTGATGGCCGGGATAGCCTTCATGGCAGCCCAGGTCCACCGCGCGGTCGATATAAATCGGGAATTCGGTATTGATCTGGATCAGGCTGTGCGCGCCGCCCTTGTACCAGTTGTAGCCGGACCAGGGCTGGTTCTGCACGAACTCCAGCACGAAACTCTCACCGGCCGGCATGGCGATGTATTTGGCGGTGCGCTCGCGGCAGGCGCGAATGGCCGCCTCCATCACGGGGCGCAGCTTGTCCTTGGGGATTTCCACCCTGGCGCGGAAGGCCTGCACGCGCGCGGCCAGCGGCCCTTCGCCGCCCAGCAGTTTGCCGATGCGGTCCTGCAGCTCCAGGTAGTAGGCGCGGTCGTGCTGCGGCGCCACCGCGTTGTACATGGTGGCGGTTTCCTCGTCGAAGCTGAACTTCTTCCCGCCCAGCATATCGACGCGCATCAGCATGGACTGCAGTTGCTTGTCGAGGAAGGCGATGCGCAGCGCCTCGTCGGCATCGGCGCCCGGCGCCGGCAGCGCCTTGCGCGCCGCCGCCGCCTCGCTGCGGATGGCGGCCAGGCTCAGTTTCTCCTTGGCCGCCTGCTCCTGCAGCTGCGCCGGTCCATAGTAAGCGTCCACATAGGAAGCGTCGTGCTGGCCCACGGCCAGCACCAGCTTCATATAGCGTTCCCCCACCTCCTGAACCGGAGCCGCCCAGGCACTGCCTGCGATCAGCATGGCCACTCCTCCCGCAAGCAATTTACGCATGCACTATCCTTTATTTTTTCTTGGTATCCTTCTTGGCAGGAGTCTTGGACGCCGGCGCCGCCGCCGGCTGCGAGGCCGGAGTGCTGCCGCCCTGCACGCCCAGCGCGCCGCCGGTGCCCAGGCCGCCCGCTACTTCCTGCGCCTTGTAATTGCGCACCGCTTTCACCAGCTGGTTGTACGAATCCATGAAGGCGGCGATCAGGATTTTACCCTCAGGCGTATTGGAATAGCCACCGGCTCCTGCAAAGCCGCCCGCGAACACGCCGCCGAAGACGTTGAAGTCGAAGTTCTTGGCGCTGCCCTCGGCCGCCGCCAGCTGCACGCCGGAGCGGTTGTCTATCATCAGCAGGGTGGTCGAGGCCTCGTTGGCCTTGATGCCGCCCGCCACCATGCCCGCCACGCTGCCGATCAGGCCAAAGCCGCCCAGCGCGCCGCCCATGCCGGAGGTGCCTTTCTGGCTGAAGTTGATGGTGGGGCTCATGGTGTAGTCGGCCGCCACCATCTGGCCCTTGCCGAAGTTGCTGCCGGCGCGCATTTCGCCGCTCTGCTGGATGTCGCGCTCCATATTCATGTTCTTCAGGGCCGCGCCGCGCTCCACCACCACGAAGCAGTTGGACTGCTGGATCATCATGCGCAGCACCGGCACGGTGGAGCCCAGCTTGTATTGCGACAGCGCGTGGTACCACGGCGCGGACTGGTCTTCAACCACGCCCAGCGTGCCCAGCGTCTTGTCGCACTTCTCCAGCTGCGAACTGGCGTTGGCGGCGTTGGCGCCGCCCGCCGCGCCGGTGGCGACCGTGCCGCCGCCGCCCAGCTTGGCCTCGGTGCCGGCGCAGCCGGCCAGCGTCAGCGCGGCGATTGCTGCTGCGAAATATTTCCCTTGAGTTTGGATGGTTTTGCTTTTCATGATAGGACTCCCCTGGTCGTTTGCGTGGGCAAAGATGCGCTTCATTTTAGTCGTCAGGGAGTATATTTCAAACAACAAGTTAGATTCTATGCAATTGTCACAGTCGTAATTTAATTTAACAATTGAATGGATGAGTTTAATAGTTATCAGCTGCGGGATTTCAGGCGCAGCGTCAGGCTTTCGGGCGACATGACGAAGCCCATCACCTCCCCGGCCTCCTGGCCGCTGGCCGTGTCAACCGCCAGCACCTCATAGCGCGCCAGCACCATCGCCATCGCGATCTTGATTTCCAGCAGGGCCAGGTAGCGCCCCGGGCAGGTGCGCGGCCCGGAGCCGAAGGGCGTGCCCACCTTCTTGTCGGCGGCGATGGCGCCGGCCGCGTCCGGCAGCCAGCGCTGCGGGTCGAATTCGGCGGCGCGCGGGAAATGGCTGTCCTCCAGCGTGTGGTGGCGCAGCACGCACCACACCAGCGCGCCCGCTTTCAATTCGATGCCCGCCACCGCCGTGTCGCGCAGCGCTTCCACCGGCAGGAAGGGCGCCACCGGCTTGAGGCGCATGGCTTCCTGGATGCAGGCGTCCAGGTAGTCCAGCGCGTCCATCTGGCCGATGCTGAACTCGGCCGCGTCCGGCGCGTGCAGCAGCACTTCGGCGCGCGCCTTCTCCATCGCCTGCGGGTGGCGCCGCAGCAGGTAGAGCAGCCAGGCGATGGTGTTGGCCGTGGTGTCCTCGCCGGCCAGCAGCATGGTCGACACATTGCCGGCCACCGCGCGGTCGTCCACGCCGCTGCCCGGCTGGTCGGCGGCGGCGATCATGGCTTCCAGCAGATTGGCCGGACGCGCCACGCGCGCCTGATCGGCGGCCAGGCGGGCGCGGGCCTGGGCCACCAGCTCGTCCACGGCGCTGGCCAGCGCGGCCACCGAACGGTCCAGGCGGCGGTCCTGCGGCAGCTTGAAGTAGCGCCAGTAGGGCCACAGCGCAATGCTGCGGCGCGCGATGGCGGGCAGGATGTCGTCCAGGTGGCGCTGTATGGTGTCCTCGCCGCCGTCTATGGTGTTGACGTCGGTGCCGAAGGCCAGGCCGGCGATGATGTCCACCGTGTAGCGCTTCAGGTCCGCCGCCAGGTCGATATCGCGCCCGGCCTGCGCCGCGCCGTCCCAGCGCTTGCGCAGGCGCAGCGCCACCTTGGCCAGCGAGGGGAAATAGGCTTTGATGGCGTGCGGCGCAAAGCCCTGCATCACCATGCGGCGCTGGTTGCGCCACTCGCTGCCCTCGGCCATGAACAGACCGGGCAGGCCGCCCATCTCCTCGGACACTTTGGCCGTCACGGCGGGCCGGCGGAAGCCGTCCGGACGCTCGCGCAGGATGGCGGCCACGGCCTCGTGGTCGGCCACCACCAGCACCTCGGTGCGGCCGAAATACAGCGGGAAAAATGTGCCGTAGCGCTGGCACAAGCGCTCGATGTCGCGGTGCACGGTCTGCGCCCTCACTTGCAGCAGATTGCCCACCAGCGGCCAGGGATGCGGACCGTGCAGGGACGCAACGCTGCGCAGCGGCTGGCCTTCATGGGACAGGGTGACGATAGTGGACATGCAAGCTTCCTTTGCTGATGACTTTGCCAAGACAACAACATCATAGCGGATAGTGCACCGCTGCGGTGCGTTGCCCTGCCGCGCAGCGGCGTACCATGAGGCGATGGACACGCAACGCATCCGCAAGCCGCTGGCAGGCGCCCTCTCCCTGGCGCTGGCGCTGACCCTGGCGCCCGCGCCAGGGCAGGCGCTGGCGCAGGACGCCCCCATGCCCACGGTAAGCGTCTCGGGCACGCGCGAGCCGGTCGACAAATCCTACCGCAAGATGTTGCGCGGCATGGACCGCTACGAACAGGCGCGCACGCTGGCGCCGCAGTCCTCGCTGCGCTTCCAGCTGCTGCCGCGCCTGCCCGGTGTCAAGCTCGATGGCGTCGCCCTGAAAGTGGTCGGCGACAGCATCGCGCTGCCGGTACCCCTGGCGCCGGACCACAGCTTCACGCTGGAACGCAACGCGCAAGCCTGGCGCGAGGACGCCGCGCTACTGGCCAACCGCAGGACCAGCAGCATGACCTGGCGCGCCCTGGTGCGCAGCGCCGGCGTGCCCGAAGGCATGCGGCGGCTGGGCGACCTGAGGCTGGAGTGCCTGGTGGGGATCGAGGCGGGGTTGGTGTCGAACAACTCGGCCATGTTCGCCTGGCTGGCCGATATGCTGGCGGACGCGGACAAGGTATGCGCGGCGCCGGACGGCAACTACCTGCAGTTTGCCGCCCGGCCGCTGTTCGGCGTCACGCTGCATGCGGGCGAACGCACGATGGCGCTGCCCTTCCGCGCCCTGTATGCGGGCGGCACGCAAACCGAGGCCACCCTGCCCTATTGCGACTGCCAGGTGCTGCTGGACCGCAGCTACTACGCGCCGATATGGGACCGCAGCTGGCCGGACGGCACGCTGCTCAGTTTCGATTACATGGACGGGGAGCCGGATGCGGCGATACCGCCCGGCGTGGCCAGCAAAGAAGCGGCGCGCGCGGCGCTGGGGGAGCCAGCGGCCGCGCTGCGCTTCAACAGCGGCTACGAAGTGTGGCAGTACCAGTATCCGCCCGCCGCGAACCTGCCGAAGGGGGAGGACGGCAGGCCGCAAATGGCGGAACTGGTGCTGCTGTTCGACAGCGCCGGCGCGACGCTCAAATACCGCCGCCGCGAACCGTAGCCGCTGTGGTGCGGCGGGTTACGCACTGCGTGCTAACCCGCCGGGGGGCCGCCTCAGTCGTTGACTTGGGGCGAATACTTGTCCGCCTGCGCTTTCGCGCCCACGCCGTGGGTGCGCACGTCGGCGGCAATCGGCAGCATGTCCTTGTCCCAGCCTTCCCACTGCTGTTTCAAGGCCGCCAGCTTGTCCGGATGCTTGCGCGCCAGGTTGGCCCGCTCGCGCTGGTCCTGCTCCACATTGAACAGATACTCATTGCCGTTGATCTTCAAATACTTCCAGTCGCCCGCCCGCACCGCGCGCTGCGCATTGGCCTTGTAGCGCCAGAACAGCGTGCGCTCCACCGGCGCCTGCTCGCCCAGCAGCACCGGCAGCAGGTTCTGGCCATCCGTCGGATAGGCCGCATCCGGCTGCGTGCCCGCCGCCGCCAGCAAGGTGGGGAGCCAATCCATACTGATCGCCACCTGCTTGCTGACCTGGCCCGCCTTCACGCGCGCCGGCCAGCGCACAATGCCGGGAACGCGGATGCCCCCTTCCAGCAGCTCGGTCTTCTGCCCGCTGAACGGCCAGGTCTTCGAAAAGCGCTCGCCGCCGTTATCGCTGGTGAAGACCACGATGGTGTTCTCGGCCAGGCCCTGCTTCTCCAGCGCCTGCAGCACGCGGCCGATGGAAGCGTCCAGCGCCACCACCATCTTCGCGTAGGTGGCCAGGTTGCCGCCGTCGTAGTGGAAGATATTGTCGATCTGCCTGGACACTTCCTCGTCCTTCGGCCCTTCCCATGGCCAGTGCGGCGCGGTGTAGTGCAGCGACAGGAAGAAGGGCTTGGACTTGTCCTGCTTCTTCACGTAGGCCGCCGCGCGGTCGCCCAGCAGATCGGTGTAGTAGCCCACTTCATGCACCGCCACTTCGCCCTCGTACAGGTCCTCCTTCACGTCCGGCCCCACGCCCGGCTTGTGGGTGAAGTAGTCGATGGCGCCGCCGTAGTTGCCGTAGAAGGAATCGTAGCCGCTTTTCAGCGGGCCGAAATTCGGCAGCGAACCCAGATGCCACTTGCCGATCAGCGCCGTGTTGTAGCCCGCCTTCTTCAGCAGCGACGGCAAAGTGGGATGCTCGGGCGGCAGGCCTATGGTGTCGGACGCGCCGGCGATCGGCTCCTCCAGGCCGCCGCGCAGGCGGTACTGGTAGCGGCCAGTGATCAGGCCGAAACGCGTGGCCGAGCACACCGCCGAATTCGAATAGGCCTGGGTCAGCCGCAGCCCTTGCGCGGCCAGCTTGTCCAGGTTGGGGGTGCGGAAGTCGGTCTGGCCGTACACGCTCAGGTCACCCCAGCCCAGGTCGTCGGCCAGGATGAAGATGACGTTGGGCTGCGCTGCCCTGCCGGCGGCCAGCGCCAGCCCGGGTGCAAGGGCCAGGGTGGACAGGCCGCCGATCACGGCGCGGCGTTTATTGTTGATGCTCATGTGTTCTCCTCGTTCAGAATTCGTGGCGGGCGGTAATGCCCACGGTGCGCGGGGTGGCGATGACGGCGTTATAGGAGCCGAAGCCGCTGTTCCACAAGCTGGTGTAGTAGTGCTTGTCGAAGGCGTTCTTCGCCCACAGCGATACATCCCATGCGGCGCCGCGCGTGGTGCGCAGGCCTATCGCGAAATTGCTGACGCTGTAGCCCGGGATCTTCGCGTACTCGGACGCGTCCAGCGTGCCATAGGTGGCGGCGCGGTAGGCGTAGTTGGCGTTGTAATAGGCCTGCAAGCCTTCGCCCGCCGGGTGTGCGTACTGCACGCCCACGTTGCCGGTCCAGCGCGGTGCATTCACCAGCGCGTTGCGGCCGGACAGGTCGCAGAAGGTCGCGCTGCGCTCCGGCGGGCACGGCGCGTTGCGGTAGTCCAGATAGCTGGCGTCGTTGAAGGAGGCGTTGGCGCGCAGCGTCAGTCCCCGAAGCGGCGTGGCGACGGCTTCCAGCTCCACGCCGCGCGTGCGCACGTCGCCCGCGTTGGTCAGGTAGGAACTGCGGCTGACCGGATCGTAGGCATTGCTCTGGTAGCCGTGCACCACGGTGGCGAACAGGTTGCCGTTCAGTTGCAGGCGGTTGTTCAGCAGCGTGCTTTTCACGCCCAGCTCCAGCGCGTTGGCGCGCTCGGTCCCCACCAGCATGGACGCAGCGCCGCCCGCGCCCGGCACCGACAGATTGATGCCGCCGGACTTCTCGCCGTGCGACAGGCTGGAATACAGCAGCACGTCCGGCGTGGCCTTGTAGCCCACGCTGAACAGCGCGGTCGGGCTGAACTGGGTCAGCCCCAGGCTGCCGGAATCGTAGGCGCCGTAGCGGGCGTTGCGCGCGGCCAGGGCCGCGCCGGTGACGGCGGCGCCGCCGGTGGGGGCGTCGCGGATCACGCGCGCGGACTTGTCTTCATAGCTGGCGCGCACGCCGGCGGTGACATCGAGCTTGTCGCTCGCGTGCCAGGTGGACTGGGCGAACAGCGCGTAGCTGTTGACGCGCAGCTGGCCCGGCGCCGTGCTGCTGACGTTGGACCAGGCGCCGGCGGGATTGCCATTGTAGATATCGGCCAGCGGACCGTTCACGGTAAAGGAGTTGTTGCCCAGCTCCTGGTAGTAGTAATAGGCGCCGAACACCGATTCCAGCGGCTGGCCGGACGGCGTGGCCCAGCGCAGCTCCTGCGTGAACTGCTTGTGGCGCGCGGAGGCGCCCACGTTCAGCGTGACCGGCACGCTCAGGCCGTCCTCGTTTTGCGGCGTGAAGTTCCAGTAGCGGTAAGCCGAGATCGAAGTGAGCTTGCTGTCGCCCGCCAGCGTCCAGTTGGCCTCGGCCGACACGCCGCCCTGGTGCACGGTCACATGCGAACCGGTGTCCAGGTTGACCGCGCGCTGGGTGGGGTCCAACACCGGCGTGGCGCCAACCAGCTTGGCTTGCGCAATGGCCCGGCCGCTGGGACCGGCATTGAAGAAGATCAGCGTGCCGTTGTTGGAGTCTTCCTCGTTGTAGTCCGCGATCACGCGCAGGCTGAAGTCGCGGTTCGGTTCATACAAGGCCTGCGCGCGGAAGCCCTGCCTGTCGCCGCCCTGTACCTTGTTGCCGTTGTACAGATTGGTGATGTAGCCGTCGTCGTGCGTCTTGTAAGCGGTCAGGCGGCCGGCGAGCGTATCCGTCAGGCCGCCCGACAGCACCAGCTTGCCCTGGCCGTAGCCGAACTGGCCGGCAGAGAGTTCCACGCTGCGCTCGGGGTTGAAGGCAGGCTTTTTGGTGGAGATATTCAGCACCCCGGCGGTGGTGTTCTTGCCGAACAGCGTGCCTTGCGGGCCGCGCAGCAGTTCCAGCTGCTGCACGTCGAGCGCGTCGAAGGCGGCCATGCCGGGGCGGGCCAGGTAGACGTTGTCAAGGTAGATGCCGACGCTGCCTTCCAGGCCGTCGCTGGCCGGGTTGTTGCCCAGGCCGCGCACGGCAAAGCTGATCTGGCGGGCATGCACATAGTTGATGGTGGTGCTGGGCAGCAGCTGCTGCAAGTCCTGTACGCGGTAGGTGCGGCTGCCGTCCAGCGCGTCCTCGCCCAGCACGGTCATCGGTGTGGGCACGTTCTGCGAGCTTTCAACGCGGCGGCGCGTCGTCACCAGCACGCTTTGCACCGCGCCCACAATGACCGGATCGGCGCCGCCGGTGGCTGCGGCTGTGGTGGCTGCGGCTGCGCCTGCGGTGGCGGCATCGTCTTCCGCGTGGGCCGGCGAGGCCAGCGCCAGCACGGCCAGCGCAATGGCGCTCAGTTGCGGAGCCGGCAGCGATGGACTGCGCCGGGCCTGGGTGTTTGCTGCGAATTGCTGTGACACGAATTTCCCCTTGTTTGATTTTTTCAGGCGAGCGCCTCCCTGCCTTGCGGGCATGCGGTACGGGCGCTGCGGATTGAATGAATTATTTGGCGGCGAGCGCTTTTTCCGAGCGCGGCGTGCCCTGCGGCACCCAGTCGTAGGGCACCGGCTGCGCACGGTAGACCCAGTTGGTCTTCACCTGCTTGCCGGCCCCGCCCACCGGCGAGTCAGCGAAGTAAGGGCTGACGTATTCCCAGACGATGTCGCCCTGCGGCGTAATCTGGAAGAAGCGGCCATTCATGCCCTCGTCCACCAGCGTATTCCCGTTCGGGAGGCGGCGCGCGCTGCTGATGAAGGCGCTGTAGAAGCTCCATTGCGCCTGGTTGGAATCGGCGGCCGTGTACTGCCACACGATCTGCCTGGAGATTGGATCAATCTCCAGCACCCGCGAGTGCGGGAATATGCCGGGGCTCACGCGCGGATAGCCCGCCTCGCCCTGGTTGTCGAATACGAGAATATTGCCTGCGCCCGGCAGCCCCTTGGCGATCAGGTGCGCATCATGCAGGCCGATGATCTGGTCCACCGGGCGCGGCACCTTGCTGCCCGAGATGGCCGGATAGTCCGGCCCCAGATTCCACACCACCTTGCCGGTTTTCCTGTCGATGATGGCGATGAAGTTCGCCTCGCGCGAATCGATGATGATGTTATCGGGATGGAAGCGCTGGTCGCCCTGGTCATGCCATTTGTTCGCGCCCAGCACCGCCATGTTATTGACGTGCAGGTAGTCCACCGGGCCGGCGCCGTAGCGCGGCTGCGCGGCGCGCACCAGCTTCAGCGCCTCCGGCGAAAAGCCGAATTCCTCCAGGTGCTCGGAGGCGACCCACTTCCAGGCGATGGCGCCGGACGGCGTCACCTCATAGATCACATCGTCCAGCACCTGCGCGGCTTGGAAGCCCGGCACGCTGTGCACCAGGTTGGCCAGCACCAGCGTATTGCCGTTGGCAAGGCGGCGCCAGTCGTGATGCTGCTTGGCCGCGCCGCCCGGCGCGCCGCTGCTCTCCACCGAGGCCGAGCCGTAAGCGTCCTGCGCGCCGGCGCCCCACTGCCACAGCACCTTGCCGTTCCAGTCCAGCTCACCGATGCTCTTGTTGCCCAGGCCATTGCCCGCGGCCTGCGCACCGGGCACGCTGCCCAGCTGCAGCAGGATGTTGCCCTGTTTGCCGCCCGTCAGCGCCGGGTCCAGCAGCACCGGCGGGAAGCCTTCGTGCGGCCACTGGCGCACCTCGTTGCCGTTCATGTCGATCAGGTGGGTCTTCTTGTCCTGGCCGCTGAACAGCACATAGCTGTTGTAGGCGCGGGCCGCATCGTAGCGCGTGACGCCAGTGGGGAAGACACTGGGGGCAGCGGCTGCGCTGATGGCGACAACGGCGGACATCGCGGCCATGGCCATGCAGGCGCCCTTCATTGCCGCCCTTGCCTTCGCCACCGTATTCTCCGCCCGCACCGCCGCCGCTGCCGCCATCACAACCTCCTTGTAAGTCTCGCAATGTTGAAATTCGAGACTGCATCATAGGGAGGCGTGCGGCGCTGCACCACGAATCATTTCGCATAATATTATTTGGCGCGCGGGCATTAGCTCATAGCCGGAAGCGCAGGTATCAGTGCGGCACGACGGCGAACCTGAGCATGTCGGGCGGGTAGTACTGCTGGAAGTAGCGCCACAGCGTGCCCTTGGCCGAATCGGCCAGCAGGCCGCGCAGGACTTGCTGGTCGGCGGCGGGCAGCGAGCGCCGCGACACGTAAGCCCCGCTCTCGGTCATCGGCAAGCCATCCATAGGCTGGTAGTGCAGCTGCGGCAGCAGGTCGCGCGCGGCCGGGTCCTCGCTCAGGGTGGACATGAAGATGGACGGCGCCATCACGCTGAAGTCCGCGCGGCCGGCCTTGAGCAGGCGGCCCACGGCGGCCAGGTCGTCGGCATAGTCGATGCGGCGCTCCTGCTCGAGCTGGCGCAGCAGCGCGTTGTACTCGTCGCCGAACACATAGGAGCGCACCGCCACGCCGCGCAGCTTTTTCTGCGCCAGCAGCGCACGCACGCTGCGCGCCGTGATCTTGCGCGCCTTCAGCGTGATCAGCTCCACCTTCCACTTCATCATCGGCACAAAGGTGGCGCGCAGGTCGCGCTCGGCGCTGCGCGAAGCGGGCACCATCACGTCGGCCTGGCCGGACTCCAGGAACTGGAAAGCCATGCGCGCGCGCGGCATGACGG
Source organism: Pseudoduganella sp. GW821-FHT05F09 (assembly GCF_059419605.1). Classification (NCBI taxonomy): domain Bacteria; kingdom Pseudomonadati; phylum Pseudomonadota; class Betaproteobacteria; order Burkholderiales; family Oxalobacteraceae; genus Pseudoduganella; species Pseudoduganella sp. GW821-FHT05F09. The sequence goes on along the minus strand of NZ_JBWKSD010000007.1, from coordinate 277,516 downwards.
GGAACTCGAAAGTGCAGCCGGCCTTGGCGCCCAGCTCGCGCAGCGTGTCCGGAATCACGCCGGAGACCCTGGCCCCCTGCACGATCACGCTCTGGCCCGTGGGGGACGCAGGCACCTTGATAATGCGCGAACAGCCTGCGGCGGCCGGCTGAGGCAGCAGCACTGCAGCCAGCACCGCGACTATGGGCAGGGATTTAAGCATGCGCCCCATTCTACCTGCGGACGGCAAAGTCGGCATTTTCAGATGCCAAAATGTCATGCCAACAAGGGGCTTGGCAAAACCGATTTGGGTTTGTATAATTGCGGGCTCTTGGCCTGGTAGCTCAGTTGGTAGAGCAGAGGATTGAAAATCCTTGTGTCGGTGGTTCGATTCCGCCCCGGGCCACCAAGAACATACCTCGCGAAACGCCGATCCATGCAGATCGGCGTTTTGCATTTAAAGGAATTGATTCCTCTTACGTCGTTGACATTTCGTGACGATGCATGAATACTGAAGGTGCTTACCAGTCTACCTGACAGTAATATTTCCCCTACCCGCCGCGACTGCCATAGTCCTAGCGCGGGCATATGAAAATGACCGCACGCAACGTGTCGGTTTTCGGCAGAGCGTGCTACCGATTCGCTCAGTCATTGCCAATTTCTGAACCATGTTTGGCATTCTTCCACGTTCTGCGTAGGTGTTCACCACCCGCGCCCAGACTGTTATCAATCTTTCGTTTTGGAGAATATTATGGGTATTTTTGACTTTGTTGGCGATGTACTTAGCGGCGCCATTGATCTTGTTGAAGGTGTTGCAGGGGGCACCGCCAATGCTATCGGCAATGTTGCAAGTGGAGCTCTGGATATCGCGGGCAATGCTGTTGACTATGCCGCAGAAAATCCCGGCAAAACACTACTCGCAGTAGCAAGTACTGTCACCACCGGAGGCATAGCGTTATCCGCCGCTCCGGCAATTGCCAGTACGTTCGGCGCAGCCGGGGTGCTTGGGGCAGCTAGCACGAACACAGCAATCAGCACTTTGTCTGGCGCCGCCCTCACCAACGCATCTCTGGCTGCGGTAGGGGGTGGCGCCTTGTCGGCAGGTGGCGCGGGAATGGCTGGTGGCACTGCGGTTATCGCTGGCGCCGGCGGGGCTGGAGGTGCGGGGGCTTCAGCAGCCATCATCAAGGCTGCTAGTTAAGCTACTTCGCCCACGGCTGACACTAACCTGGCACGCGGCTTGCGGGTAGGCAAGCCGCTTGTTTCGGCCACACCTCACTTGCCCGGCACATCCAGGTGGAAGATGGCGTAGACCTTGGCGCCCCTGGTTTCGGTCGCCTTGTCGATCTGGATCTGTGCACACTCCTCGGCCACCAGGCTGCGCCAGTTGGCGACGCCGGCGTTGGCGAAGACGGAATTGACCTTGCACGCCAGGCTCATGTCGAGCGCCAGGCGGGCGTTGCGCGGTTCCTGCTTGGCGTAGTTGACGCCGCGCAGTTCGATGCCATAGGCGCTCAGCCACGGCTCCCACAGACCCAGTTCCACACCCTGCACGATGCGGCCCAGCATGGTCTCCAGCGACAAGCCTTTCTTGATGACGGCACGCAGCAATTGCAGCGATGGCGCCGTGCGCATGTCGGTGCTTTGCTTGCCGGCGCCGCTTTCGCTGATGGCTTTCAATTCCTTCGAGAAGGCGGCGTCGCGCTCGGTGTAGTCGCGCATGCGGTTGTAGAACCCGGCGTCCAGAAAGGGATTTTCAGCCCGCCCGGCGGGCGCCTCGGCTGGCTGGTGAGCGGGAGGCAGTTTTTTCTTGGTCATGGAAGTGGCAATCGAATGTAAGGGCGCAGTGTAGCACCGTCCCGCCGACCGCCCATGCTGGCGCCGCCATGCTCCTGGCCGGAGCATGGCGAACGCGCCGCGCGCTTACCAGAAGATGACGCGCTGCTCCGGCGGCAAGTACATCTTGTCGCCTTCCTTAACGTCGAACACGCGGTAGAAGTCCGGGTGGTTCTTCACGCTGCCGTTCACGCGGAATTCCGGCGGCGAGTGCGGGTCGGACTTGACCTGGGCGATGGCGTTGGCTTCGCGCGACTTGCCGCGGCGGGCCTGGGCCATGCCCATGAACAGGCGCTGCTCCGCCGTGTAGCCGTCGATCACCGGCCCCGGCGCGCCTTTCATGTAGATGCGGTAGGCGCGCGTGGCCATGACCAGGCCGGCGTTGTCGGCGATGTTTTCACCCAGCGTCAGTTCGCCGTTCAGGTGGTAGCCGGGAACCGGGCTGTAGGCACCGTACTGCGCCACCAGCATCTTGCCGCGCGCGGCGAACTTCTCGCCGTCTTCCTTGGTCCACCAGTTGCGCAGGTTGCCGTCGCCGTCGAACTGCGAGCCCTTGTCGTCGAAGGCATGGCTGATTTCGTGGCCGATGGAGATGCCGACCGCGCCGTAGTTGACCGCCGGTTCGGCGTTCGGGTCGTACAGCGGGAATTGCAGGCGCGCGGCCGGGAACACCACTTCGTTCAGCGAGGCGTTGTAGTAGGCGTTCACGGTTTGCGGCGTCATGCCCCACACCTTGCGGTCCACCGGCTTGCCGAGGCGGTTCATATTGATCTCGTTGCCGAACACGCGCGCGCGCATCACATTGCCCACCAGATCGTCGCGCTTGATGGCCAGGCTGCCATAGTCGCGCCACTGGTCGGGGTAGCCGACCTTCACGCTGATCTTGGACAGCTTGATCTGCGCCTGCTGCTTGGTTTCCTTGCTCATCCAGTCCAGCGACTCGATGCCTTCGCGGAAGGCGGCGATGAAGTTCTGCGCCATGTCTTCCACCTGCTTCTTGCGCTCGGGCGGGAAGTATTCCTTGACGTAGGCCTTGCCCACCATTTCGCCCAGCGAGCGGTTCACTTCCGCGATGGCGCGGCTTTGCAGCGGGCGCTGTTCCTTGGTGCCGGCCAGGATGGCGCCCCGGAAGGCGAAGCTCTCGGCGGCGAATTCCTGCGACAGGTAAGGCGCGTAGGCGCTCAGCAAGTGGAAGGTGAAGTAGGCTTTCCATACCGGCAGCGGCGTGGCGGCGATCAGCTTGTCCAGCCCTTCCAGGTAGCTAGGCTGGCCGACGATGACGCTGTCCGCCTTGCCGGCCACGCCGGCGCCCTTCATGTAGGCGTCCCAGTCGAAGTTGGGCATCAGCGCCTTGAGCTGGGCCAGCGTCAGCTTGTTGTAGCCCTTGACCGGGTCGCGGCGCTCGACGGCGGTCCAGTGCGCGCCGGCGATGCCGGTTTCCAGTGCGATGATCTGCTCCGCTTCGGCCGCCGCGTCGGCGTGGCCGGCCAGCGCCAGCAGCTTTTGCACGTGCTGCTGGTATTTGCTGCGGATGTCGCTCAGGCGCGCATCCTTATCGGACAGGAAGTAGTCGCGGTTGGGCAGGCCCAGGCCGGACTGCGAAATGCCCAGCACGTAGCGGGTGGAATCCTTGGCGTCCTGGCGCACACCCATGTCGATGGGGGCGGTGGCGTCGATGCGGTTGAAGTGCGCGGCCAGCGCGGCAATGCCGTCCTTGCCGGACAGCGCGGCGACCTTGGCCAGTTCGCCTTGCAGCGGCTTCAGGCCCTGGGCGTTGCGCAGGCTTTCGTTCATGAAGCTGGCGTAGTAGTCGCCTATCTTCTGCTCGTCCGAACCGTTCTTGCGGGCCTTGTCCTGCTCCGCTTTTTCTATGATGGAGCGCACCTGCCTTTCAACCTTTTCCTGCGCCTCGTTGAACGCGCCCCAGGTGGCGCGGTCGGCGGGAATGGCCACGTCGTTCAGCCATTTGCCTTGCGAGGCGCGGTAGAAGTCGTCCTGCGTCCTCACGGCTTTGTCGGCCGCCGCCGTATCGATGCCCGCCAGCGGCGCCGCCGCGTATGCATGGGAACCGGCCAGTGCCCATAGCAGTGCGGCCAAGGTGGTGCGTTTCATGTGCTGCCTCCATCAAAATTCAACAGATGAGCAGTATGCCCCAGCGTTTGCGGCGCGGGGGCAGCGGATACAAACACGTAACATTAACGGCGTTGATATTTGAAATTCAATCAATCAATTTGAATGATTCATGCAGCAGGCCTATCTTGTACTCATGCGCTGCGCCTTCCGCAGCAAACCAACCGAAAGGACATACCATGAGCACCTACGCCGCAGACCAAGCCGCCACCCAGTTCGCCACCATCAATGGCGACAGCATCGCCTACCGCAAGATCGGCAGCGGCAGCCCGCTGCTGCTGGCCAACCGCATGCGCGGCACGCTGGACACCTGGGACCCGCTGTTCCTCGAAGGCCTGGCCGCCGCGCACACCGTCATCACCTTCGACTACCCCGGCGTGGGCTATTCCAGCGGCAAGCTGCCGGCGGACATGAGCGACGTGGCCGCCATCGTCGTCGCCCTGGCCGCCGAGCTGGGACTGGACAAGTTCGCCATGGGCGGCTGGAGCTGGGGCGGCTTTGTGGCGCAGACCATGGTGGTGGAGCATCCGGAGCTGGTGACGCACGCCGTCATCATCGGCGCCAACCCGGTGGGCGAGAACGCGCTGCCCATCCAGCAGGCCTTCCTGGACCGCGCGCTGAAGCCCGTGAACGACCTGGCGGACGAGGAAGTGCTGTTCTTCGAACCGAAATCGGCGCGCAGCATGGCGGCGGCGAAAGCGTCCCACGAGCGCATCCATGCGCGCGGCGGCGTGACGGAGAAGATTCCCGCCACGATGGACGAGTTCATGGCCTTCCTGGGCGCGGCCCGCACCGCCCACGCGGACGCCAAGGGCCGCCGCGCGCAGCTCACGCAAAGCACTACGCCCATGCTGATCCTGGGCGGCAGCAACGACATCAGCACGCCGTCCGGCAACTGGTATCCGCTGCTGGGGCAGATCCCGCGCGCCCAGTTCATCATGCTGGCCGAATCGGGCCACGGCCCGCAGCACCAGTATCCCGAACTGTCGGCGCAGTACATCAAGGACTTCCTGCGGCTGGCCGCCAAATAAGTTCAGCTCTCCTGCGCTCCGGTGGCCACGCTGGCCACCAGTTCGCGGAACCAGGCGTGGCCGGCGTCGTTCTCGTGGCGCGCGTGCCACGCCAGCGACAGGTCCACGTCCGGCAAGGCAAACGGCAGCGGGCTGATGGCCAGCTGCAGCCGCGCCGCATAGGCCTGCGCCGCCCTGAGCGGCAAGGTGGCCAGCGAGGGGAAAGCTCCCAGCACAAAGGGCAGCGTGGTGAAGCGCGACGTGGCCAGCACCACGCGGCGCGCCAGCCCCTGCCGCGCCAGCACCTCGTCCACAAAGCCGGAAAAGCCGCCGCTGAAGGATGTCAGCAGGTGGGGATAGGCCAGGTAGTCTTCCAGCGAAATCGGCAGCGCCGCCGGCACCAGGGCCGGATCGAAGATGCAGGCGAACTGCTCGCTATAGAGAGGCATGCTGCGCAGCCAGCTCGGCACCGCCCCAAAATCCGCCAGCGCCAGGTCGATCGCGCCGCTCTCCAGCAGCTGGGCGCTGTTGTTGCGGTCGGCCGGCTTGAGCGCCAGCCGCATGCCCTGCCCGGCCTGCTCCATGCGCGCCAGCAGGGCCGGCGCCAGCGTTACTTCCCCGATATCGAACATGCCCAGCGTGAAGCAGCGCGTGCTGCTGGCCGGATCGAAGCCGGCCGGCGCGAACAGGGCCAGGCTCAGGTTCTCCAGCGCCGGCTTGACCGCTTCGGCCAGCGCCAGCGCGCGCGCGGTGGGCGCCATGCCGGACGGCGTGCGCACGAACAGCTCGTCGCCGGTGAAGGCGCGCAGCCGCGACAGCGCTGCGCTCACGGCAGGCTGGCCCAAATAAAGCCGCTGCGCCGCCCTGGTAACGCTGCGTTCACGCAACAAAGCGGTGAACACCAGCAGCAGATTCAGGTCCAGGCGGCGGAAATCCGCTTCATTGATGTCGATCATGCAATCATTTTACTCCAGTGGCATGCTGTTTATTCATGAGCCGAAAAGGCATTCCACATCATGGGATCCCGCACAAAAAAACGCAGCACGGCAGATTTCATTTTTCGAAAATTTATTTCATATAGCAAAATAGAGTAAATAAGTAATTGAAAAATAAGGAATTAATTTTACTTATATGTCTTATATAAGACCCTGTTGCGCCGCAATAAAAAGGCCTACTATTAATGCAAGCGGTTTCACTTTCTTGCCTTACCACCTAGGAGATTCTCATGTCCCAGTACCAAGACGACATCAACGCCATCGGCGCCCTGAAAGAACAGCAAGGCAGCGCCTGGAATGCGATCAACCCGGAGTCGGCCGCCCGCATGCGCGCCCAGAACAAGTTCAAGACCGGCCTGGACATCGCCAAGTACACCGCCAAGATCATGCGCGCCGACATGGACGCTTATGACAAGGACCCGTCCAAGTACACGCAATCGCTGGGCTGCTGGCACGGTTTCATCGGCCAGCAGAAGATGATCTCCATCAAAAAGCACTTCAACAGCACCGACCGCCGCTACCTCTACCTGTCCGGCTGGATGGTGGCCGCGCTGCGCTCCGAGTTCGGCCCGCTGCCGGACCAGTCCATGCACGAAAAAACCGCCGTCTCGGCGCTGATCAAGGAGCTGTACACCTTCCTGCGCCAGGCCGACGCCCGTGAATTGGGCGGCCTGTTCCGCGAACTGGACGCCGCCGACGGCGCCGCCAAGGCCGCCATCCAGGCCAAGATCGACGGCCACATCACCCACGTCGTGCCCATCATCGCCGACATCGACGCCGGCTTCGGCAACGCCGAGGCCACCTATCTGCTGGCCAAGCAGTTCATCGAAGCGGGCGCCTGCTGCATCCAGATCGAGAACCAGGTGTCGGACGAGAAGCAGTGCGGCCACCAGGACGGCAAGGTCACCGTGCCGCATGAGGACTTCCTGGCCAAGATCCGCGCCATCCGCTACGCCTTCCTGGAACTGGGCGTGGACGACGGCATCATCGTGGCCCGCACCGACTCGCTGGGCGCCGGCCTGACCAAGCAGATCGCCGTGACCGCCAAGCCGGGCGACCTGGGCGACCAGTACAACGCCTTCCTCGACTGCGACGAAGTGTCGGCCGACGCGCTGGGCAATGGCGACGTGGTCATCAAGCGCGGCAACCAGTTGCTGCGTCCGAAGCGCCTGCCGAGCAATCTGTTCCAGTTCCGCGCCGGCACCGGCGAGGCGCGCTGCGTGCTCGACTGCGTGACCGCGCTGCAGAACGGCGCCGACCTGCTGTGGATCGAAACCGAAAAACCGCACATCGCCCAGATCGGCGGCATGGTCAGCGAAATCCGCAAGGTCATCCCGAACGCCAAGCTGGTGTACAACAACAGCCCGTCGTTCAACTGGACCCTGAACTTCCGCCAGCAGGTGTACGACGCGATGAAGGAAGCCGGCAAGGACGTGTCGTCCTACGAGCGCAGCAAGCTGATGAGCGTGGAATACGACCAGACCGAACTGGCCATCACGGCCGACGAGAAGATCCGCACCTTCCAGGCCGACGCGGCGCGCGAAGCGGGCATCTTCCACCACCTGATCACGCTGCCGACCTACCACACCGCCGCGCTGTCGACCGACAACCTGGCCAAGGACTACTTCGGCGAGCAAGGCATGCTGGGCTACGTGGCCGGCGTGCAGCGCAAGGAAATCCGCCAGGGCATCGCCTGCGTCAAGCACCAGAACATGTCCGGTTCGGACATCGGCGACGACCACAAGGACTACTTCAGCGGCGAAGCGGCCCTGAAAGCCGCCGGTAAAGACAACACCATGAACCAGTTCTAAACAGTTTTAAGCAGCAGCCCGTTTTACCCTCGCCCACAAGGCAACCGGTCGCAAGCCCCCGCGCTGTATCCAGCGCGGGGGCTTGTTTTTTTGGGCGTCCATTATTTGGGGCGGAACTGTTTGCGGTAGGCGGCGGGCGAGAGCGAGAACGCGGCGCTGAACTGCTGCCGCAGCGATACGGTGGAGCCGAAGCCGGCCAGCTCGGCCACGCGGTCCATGGCCAGCTCGCCGGTCTCGAGCAGGCGCTGGGCGGCGGCCAGGCGGTGGTTCAGCAGCCACTGCGCCACGGTGGCGCCGGTGCGGGCCTTGAAGCGGCGCGTGAAATTGCGCCGGCTCATGGCGGCGCGCCCGGCCAGCTGGTCCAGGCAGAGCGGCTGGTCCAGGTGCGCCTGCGCCCACGCCAGCACGGCGTCCAGCGGGTCGCCGCTGCCGCCCTTGGGCAGCGGCTGTTCTATGTACTGGGCCTGGCCGCCGTCGCGGTGCGGCGCCACCACCATGCGCCGCGCCACGCGGTTGGCCACTTCCGCGCCGTGGTCGCAGCGCAGCAGGTGCAAACAGCAGTCGATGGCGGCGGCGGTGCCGGCCGAGGTGAGGATGTCGCCCTCGTCCACGTACAGCACTTTCTGGTCCAGCTTGACCTTGGGGTATTTGCGCGCAAAGTCCTCGCTCCAGACCCAGTGCGTGGAGGCGCTGCGGCCGTCCAGCAGGCCGGCTTCGGCCAGCACGAAGGCGCCCAGGCACAGGCCCACCACCCGCGCGCCCCGCGCGTGCGCGGCGCGCAGGGCTTGCAGCAGCGCTGGCGAGGGCGCTTGTTCGGGATCGCTCCAGGCGGGCACGATGACGGTGTCCGCCCGCTCCAGCGCGTCCAGGCCGTGCGGCACGGCGATGCTGAAGCCGGACATGGTGGCAACCAGCCCGGCCTGCTCGGCGCACACCAGCAGCGTGTAGCGCGGCCCGCCCAGGCGCGCCAGGTCGTCGCCGAACACCATGCAGGGCACGGACAAATGGAAGGGGCTGATGCCTTCGAAGGCGAGCACGACGATGGTGTGGGCTATGGCGTGAGGCATGGCCCAATCCTATCACATGTTGTCCTGCGGGCCGCTTTCGCGGACGGCGCGCTGGCCGGATACTGCTTCCTGTCGTCACTCAACATAAACCAGACAGGAGCACATCATGAACCATCCCACCATCCGCACCCTGGCCGGCGCCGCCGCGCCACAGAGCATCGCCGCAGGCAGCACCGCCCTGCTCGTGATCGATTTCCAGAACGAGTACTTCAGCGGCAAAATGCTAATACCGGACGGCATGAGCGCACTGCGCAACACGCAGCGCCTGATCGCGCATGCGGACCGGGCCGGCATGCCCGTGTTCCATATCCAGCACGTCATCCCGGCGGGCAGCCCCATCTTTGCGCAGGACGGCGACACGGTGCGCTTCCACAGCGAGCTGCAGCCCGGCGCCGGGCACGCGGTGGTGCAGAAGTCGCAGGTCAGCGCTTTCCAGGGCACGGACCTGGACCAGCGCCTGAAAGCGGCCGGCGTCAACACCCTGATCGTGACCGGCCTGATGACGCATATGTGCGTCACCGGCGCGGCGCGCGACGCGGTGCCGCTGGGCTATGGCGTGATCGTGCCGGAGGACGCCTGCGCCACGCGCAGCCTGGACACGCCGGGCGGCGAGCTGCCGCATGCGGCGCTGCACCGCGCGGCGCTGGCCGCCATTGCGGACGCCTTCGGCGCCGTCATGAGCACGAATCAGGTGCTGGAACTGCCGCTGGCATAAACAGGCTTGAGACCGCCTACCTGGCAATTGTCAACGCCACCGGCCCGGCGACAATGTCGTTGACCACCGCGTAGACCTGGTAGGCGGCCGGCGGCAGGGTTGCACGCAGCGCCGCCTCAAGCTGCACCTCGAACGCCAGCGGCACCACGTCGCCCGCCTTCAGCGCCGCGCTGCCGAAAACCGGCACCAGCACCTCGGTCTTACGCGGCTTGGGGTCGTCGATGGCGGCCACCAGCAAGGTGACGCGCAGCACCGCTTGCACCGCCCCTTTGCTGTCCGCCACGAGGTTGCCCGGCGCCAGCGCCACCTTGCCCGCGCCGCGCAGCAGGGAGCGCGGCGCGGCAAGTTCCAGCACCATGCCCGGGCCAGCCTGCGCATCCGCTTTCGCCTTCCACTCGGCCGGCGGCGCCGGTTTCTTTTCCAGGCCGGCCGCTTCGCCGTAAGGCCAGCGCAAGGATCTCAGCGCGGCGTCCGCCACGCCTTGGCCGCCTTGCAGCAGCTGGACCGTGGCAGTGTTGGACTTCCAGTCATGCATCAGCATGGTCACCGCGTAGCGCCCCGCCTGCCACGGAAGATTCACGATGCCGCGCACATCCAGCACTGTGGTGCTGGCGGAGGAACCGCGCGGCGCGTCCACGCTGGCGGCATCGCCCTCGGCGGACATGGGAATACCGTGCAGGCTTTGCTTCTTGGGACCGAAATACGCGTCCTGCACGCTGACCTTGCCGGTCAGCAGATCGGCCACCACCAGCGTGCTGTTGCGCTCGCCCACCACGCGCCACTGGCGTAGATTGCTGGCCACCACGGCCCACAGCAGCGGCAGGTTGTTCTGGCGCGCGGTATCGACCACGGCCGGCATGCCGAGCGCCGTGCCCTCGTAGCGCCCCAGCATGATCAGCTGATCCTGCAAGGCGCCCAGCCTGGCGCGGTCCAGGCGCGCGTAGTCGGCGTCCGGCAGATGCAGCAAGCTGGCCGCCATGTCCTTGTTTTGCTGCATAGTCGCTGCCCCTGAAGAAATTGATACGGCGGCGGCCAGGATCAGCGCCGCTACGCCACGGTTACGCAATCGCATACTGCTCCCGCCGCTCAAGGTTTGTGGAAATCTTCCGCCAGCACATAGGGCTGGCACTTGGGGCAGAATTTATGGATGCCCCATTTCATCGGCCCGGCATCGTACATCACGCACAGGTACTTGGTTTTCTTGCCTTCCTTGCCGTCATTCAGCTGGCAGTGATTGCCTTGCCCCCGGTCCTTCTGCTTGGGATGCTTGGGCAGGGAGTCCGGCTGCTTGCCGGGACGTGGCGTCTGGTTGAAAGAGTGGCCGAACTCATGGGTAATCGTATCGAAATAATCGTCGTTATCCGTGGGGTCGTACACCGCCAGCGTATGCCGGACGCTGAAGCTCTCGCCAAGAAAACCCTTGGCCGTGTTGCACCGTGCCACCACGTACACCGCGTCGTCGGGCGAGGGCGGCGGCACGATGGCAGGCAGCGTCACCTGGATGTGGCCGCGCTTTTTGCGTGGAATGGGCACCGTGGCCGCATTGGCGGCGAGCGGCTGCTGCGTCTTGTCGGAATCGCGGTACCAGTAGACCGAGACCGCCATGCTGCCGCCATTCTTCATTTCCGGCTCCACCACGTACAGGTTGCTGCCGACGTAAATATCGATCGCCTGGCCGCTCATGTCCGTCTCGATCGGCTCACTCTTGCCGGTGACGGGGTCCTTGGGGTCGCATTGGTAGGCGCAGACCATCAGATGCCGCTTGACCGGCTGGTCCGTCTGCGTCACCAGCAGGGCCGCCACGTCATCCTTGTTGTAGCTGCCGATATTGGCGACGCCGGCAGTCGAGCTGCTGCCCGGTTTGAGCATGTATTCCGGGTAATAGGTGCGGGCCGGCGCGCTGCCGGCGTCGAAATCAAAGGTATTGGCCAGTTCCAGCTCGGTGTACACCTCCTCGTAGGCCTTCTCGGTAGCGTCCGCCACGGGAGGAGTAAAGCCGGCGTCCTTGGTCAACTGGTACCAGACTTTGCGCCAGACGGTGATGCTGTCGTCCTTGGCCGTCACCGGTTTGCGCTTCGCCAGTTCCGCGTGGCCGTCCACGTACTTGGCCAGGTGCGGATCCTGGTCGATATAGGCCGCCGGGTGGAATTTGTCGCCGCCGAAGCGCGACAGTATCACCTCCACCTTGGCGTAGCCCGCGGCGTCGGTCTTGGCCGAAAGGTGCAGGTATTTCTTGTAGTCCTGCTTGTCCAGGTGCTTCAGGTCAGCGGATATTTTCTTCCAGTCCCAGCTCTTGGGCATGTCCACGTTCCAGTTGGCCTTCTTCCGGTTGTCCTTGTCCGGCGCCAGCATGAGGTGCAGATCCACGTCCGCCAGCGCCACGCTCAGCTTGGCGCCTATGGTGACTTTGCGGCCCTCCGTCCCCGCCAGCAGATTGATGTGGAAGCGTTTCTCGGTATCGTCCCAGGCGGCACCAGTGGCAGGCGCCTGGTAGTCCACCTTCACCTCGTCGATTTTCACCACCGTGAAGCCGGCCCAGTCGCCGTGGCGCTTGGGGGTCTTGGCCAGGCCGCCGTCGGCGCGGTCCATGCCCAGGTCCAGCTTTACGTCCAGCAAGGCGCTGGTGGCGCTGCCGCCCTCCACCCAGAACTCGTGCTCCTTGGCCTTTAAATCCGCCACCGTGATCTTGACGGGGTTTTTCGGATCGTCGTCCCATTCCTTGCCATGGATGGCCAGCGTACCGGTGGTGGCCGTTTGCGTCAGCACGATCTGGTAGTCGTCGGTGCCGTCCGGCCAGTGCTTCTTGGTGTATTTCTTAATGAGCAGCTTGGCGCGGGAAAAGTTGCCGTTGTCTTGCTCATGCAGCAGGCGGCCCATTTTCGTCACCTTGTCGGCGTCGGCCATGGCGGCCGGCTTGGGCAGCTTGAGTTTGTTGAGCGCGTCGGCGTCGTCCGGCTTGCCTTTCAGGTTCAGCAGCTTCGCGCGCTCATGCTGGTGCAGCACCATCTCCAGTTCCACCACGCCCATGCCCTCGACTGCCGCTTCGTCCACCCGCACGCCAGGCAAGGACGGGTCGGTCAGCTCCAGTTTGGCGCTGAACTTGCCTGCGGTCTTGCCGCGCAAATACAGCTTGAGTTTGGTGTCCGCCGCAAGCTGCTGCGCGGTCAGGTCGGCGGTCAGCTCCTGGGTGCAGGCGGCATCAAGGTAGACCTTCACATTGTCCGGCGTACAGCTGAATTTGCCGCCGCCGGGATAGGGATAGGTCTTGCTGCTTTCGGTGAAGGACAGCTCCACATAAGTCGGGTCCGGCAGCAGCTTGGGCTGGCTGGCGTCCTGCAGGTCGCCCAGGCCCCGGTCCAGCATCACCACCTTGTACTCCAGTTCCAGCTTGGGTTTGACGATGTTCTTCTTGTCGACCTTGAGCTCGACGGTCTTGCTGTCGCCCTGCGCCAGCGTGACCGTGCTGGTGGCGGCGGGCAGTATCACGTAATCCTTGTCGTCCGGCGCCAGGATGGCGGCCACGCTGACCGTGTAGGTGCCGGGCGATACCGCGCCGAAATCGGCGATGCCGGTCTTGGCCTTGCTGGCCTTTTGCCCCACTGCGTTGACGTTGGCGCAGATGGTCTTGGGGCCGTCCACGTCGCAGCTCACCTTCACCAGCAGCTTGGGCCGCTGGGCCTTGGGACAGGGCTGGACGGAGCCATCCACGGCGCCGTCGCCGCCCTTTTTCATGTCCTGGTCCAGGGTGGCAGCCTGGCTGCTGCTTTTTCCACTCATGCTGCGCGCTCCTGTTGCGGGGGGTGTACGGGCTCCTGGCCGGACAGCGACTGCGCCAGATGCGCCATCGCCGCCGCGTACAGCCGCCCGGTGCGCTCGGCTTCGCTGCCTATGCCCGCGTCGTTCAAAATGGCGGCGGCCCAGGGATGGAGGGGATCGTGGTCGAAGCCGCTGCCCAGCATGAACATCAGCTCCAGGAACACGAAGACGCCCGCCGGCGCGGCCAGGCCATATTGTTTGGCGCGGCGCCTGCCGGACCAGATCACGCGCCGCATCAGCGCGTCGCCCTGGTGGCGGTATTTTTCGGGATAGAAGTGCTGGAAGATGGCGGCCACGTCGCTGATCCAGGCCTCGCCGCTGCGGCGCGGCGCGTCTGCGAGGTCGAAGGCGCGCATGCGCAGCATGGCGCGCACCACGTGCTGGCCGTCGCTGCCTGCGGTGGCGGCGAGATAGTCCAGGGTGGCGGCGTACAGCTGTTGCAGCCGCATGGTGGGATCGGCGATGGCCTGCTCGTCCAGGTAGTCGGCCACCCAGGGCAGCTGGGGGTCGCTGGCGAAATCCACACCGAGGATGAAGCTCAACGCCACATAGATGCCGGCCTGGCGCTTGCTGGTGTAGCCCCTGGCGGCCGCCGCCTGCACGCCCTGCCGGGCCAGCAGCAGGATCTGGTCCGCGCCGCCGGCCTGCCGGCATTCGCGCGGATAGGAAGCCACCAGCCTGGCGGCAAGCTCGTGTTCAAAACGCTGGCGCAACAGCGGTCCGAACGCTTTCAGCTGGGTGTTTCGTATGACAAGCATGGGCCTCCCCGGCGACGCGCACTATCCTGAAAAATGCCATTCAGAATGTTGATGTTACTACAAGTGCGCATTGCCGGGGTGGGGCTTTACCACATCAGATCATCAGGAATCTTGAAGGCGGCGTAGGGATCGTCCTCGTCGACTTCGGCGCTGGCCTGTTTCACGCGCACCACGATGGATTCGTCGCGCTCGGCGATCTTGTCGGCGATCACGCGCGGCACCAGTTCCACGGCGCCGTTCAGGCACACGATCACCAGGCGGCCGGCAACCAGATGGGCCTGCACCTCGGGCGACACATAGATGCGCTCGATCTTGGTGCCGAAGGTGAAGTTGTAGGGCACGTCGCCCTTGCCCTTGTTCTGGCGGTTCTGCTGCACCATCTGCGCGATCTGCGCCTGGATGGCTTTCTGCGCGGCGGCCGCGTCGCGCTGGGCGTTCAGTTCGCGCGCGCGTTCGGCCTGCTTGCGCTGGATTTCCAGCGCAGCCAGGCGCGCCTCGTCCACGCTCTCGGTGCCGGTGCGGCGCTCTTCCTTCTTCTGTTTGCTCTTGTCCTGGTTGACGACCTTGACCTTCTTTTTGTCCACCAGGCCGGCTTTGAGCAGCTGATCTGCCAATGAAACCATAATCTAAACTCCGTGCGAAAGACGCTAGCATAGCAAACCTTGGCGCCGTCCTTGACTTCCGCCGGACCGGCACTAGGCTTAACAGATCGGCTCTCTGCGGCACGACCATCCGCGACTGCTGTCGGACTGCCGACCTATCAGGAGGTATGTCATGGGCATACAGGAAAACAAGCAGCTGGTCATGGAAGGCTATCGCCTGTTCCAGACCGGCGACATCCGCCAGCTGCTCGAGCGCTACCACGACGACGCCGAGTGGCTCGGTCCCGAATCCGAATTCGTTCCCTTCGCCGGCTGTTTCCACGGCAAGGCCGAAATCGCGCAGTTCTTCCACAAGCTGGATACGTCGGTGAAGGCGCTCAGCTTTGTACCGCAGCAGTTCATTGCCGAAGGGGATCAAGTAGTGGTGACGGGCACGGCCACCTGGATGGCCAGGAACACCGGCCGCAGCTACGACAGCCCCTGGGTCCACGTGTTCCACCTACGCGACGGCAAGGTGGCGCGCTTCCAGTCCTATTACGACACCGCCGGCGCCGAGCGCGCCCTGCACGTCGACCAGCCCGGCCAGACGGCCAGCGCGGCGCAGCTGCACCACTAGGCCTCAGCGCACCAGCAAATCTGGACATCGCTTACACAGCGGCGGGCAGGATTACCTGTGGCGACATCCCCAGTTTGGCGTGCCCAGCAGGTGAGCCGCCACCCGGCAGAAGGCAGCTGGCGGCAAACCATAGAATCCGCGCATGACCCATTCAAGTTCCAGTACCACAGTCAATGGCACAAAAAGGGATGGCGATTCCAGCATGACTTTGCGCGCGGCGGGGCTTTGTCTCGCCGCTTCTTTGTCATCCGGGTCGTCGCAGTAGAAGCGCGCGAGGATATTGGTATCGACCGCAATCATGGGTAGGGCTAGCTCTTGGCAAGCAACGATGCGGCGTCGAAATCTGAAAGTTTTCTTGCTTTGCCGCCAGAGGGAATTTTCACCATGCCGTAACCGGCGGCGGGGTCCGACTGTGTTACACGGCGGCGAACAAGCAGCCGTATCACACCACCCTCGTCGACAAACTCAAGCTGTGTCCCCGGCGTCAACTCGTAACGGGCACGGATTTCTGCCGGGATGACAATTTGTCCCTTCTCAGTAAGCGTAGCGACAGCCATGACGCACCTCCGTTCGATGTGTTTACCCAGTTTAGCACCAGCTTACCAGGTAAGGCACATCGAACAGAACTGCCTACATCAGTACTTGTAGGTCAGGCCCAGCACGAAGGTGCGGCCGGAGTGGACGTAGAGCAGCGTGTCGTTGCGCTGCAGGTCGCGGCCGTAGCGCAGCGCGGTGTCGGTCAGGTTCTGGCCTTCCAGGCTGACGCGCAGTTTCGGCGTGATGTTGTAGGACAGGCTGAAGTCGATATTGGTCGAACCGTCCACCACCGTGAAGTCATGCCCGGCCACATCGCCCAGCACGTTCAGCAGATAGGCCGAACGGTGCGCCGCCGAGACCCGCGCGCTGAACTTCGGATCTTCGTAGAACAGCGTGATGTTGTGCGCGTTCGGCGACAGGCCGGTGAAGTTGGCGGTCTTGCTCAGCAACTCGTTGGCCGGCGTGTTCGGGTTGTCCACCCGGGTCACGTAGGTGATCTTCGAATCGACGTGGGTGTAGTTGGCCAGCAGGCCGAAGTTGTTCCAGCCGGCTGGCAGGAAGCTGAACGGCGCCTGCAGGTTCACTTCGAAGCCGTTCAGCGGACCGCCCGGCGTGTTGACCTTGCGGCCCACCGTCACCACGGTGTCGGGCAGCGTCGGGCAGGCCGGCGTGCCGCCGGTGATGCTGCAGCCGCCGCCGATCAGCACCGAATCAGGCAGCCCCAGCGAGGAGAACACCGCGCGCTCGGAGACGCCCTGGATAAAGGTGTTGATCTCCTTGCGGAAGTAGCCCACCGACAGCAGCGCGTTCTTGGCGTAGTACCACTCGGCCTGCAGGTCATAGGTGCGGGCGCGGATCGGGTCCAGGTTGGGATTGCCGATGGTGACCGACTGGTTCTGCGTGGACAGCGTGGCCGACGGCGCCAGGTCGGTGTACTCCGGACGCGACAGCGTCTTGCCGGCCGAGAAGCGCAGCAGCACGTCCTGCGGCAGCGACGCGGTCACGTTCAGCGCCGGCAGCACGTCGCGGTATTTGTGCTCGACGGTGGCCGGCGTCATCACGCCGTTGGCGTTGATCATGGCGAACGAGGTGGCTTTGGTTTCCGCGCCGCGCACGCCCACATTGCCGCGCAGGCCGATCGGGCCGATGTCGTACTTGAAGTCGACCGAACCGAACAGCGCGTTGATGCCCTCTTCCACGCCACGGTCGGCCGCCGCCAGGTAGTTGTACTCGGAGCCCGGCACTTTCGAGCAGTGGCATTCGATATCGTAGATCGCGCGGAATTTGTCCAGGTCCACCGCCGTCCACGAGGTCGGCACGCCGCTGCCGCCCAGGCCGCGGCCGAAGCCGTCGATCTGGCGCGTGATGCTGGCCATGGTGGTGCCGGCCGGCAGCGTCAGTCCGTTGCCGCCCGAACCGATCTCGACGTTGGTCCAGGTGTTCTTGCGGTTCGACAGGCCGCCGCGCAGCGTGAGGTTGTCGTTCAGCTCGTAGCTGGCGTTGATGGCGTTGGTGCGCAGCTTGTTCTTGGTGTGCAGGTAGCGGCCCACGAACTGGCCGTGGAAGGTGCCGTCCGCTTCCTGCGGCGCGAAGCTGAACAGGCTGGGGTTGGCCACGTCCATGCCGAAGTTCAGCGTCGGCACGTTGCGGTTGTTGCGGAAGTCGAAGGAGAAGCCGTCCACATTGGGGCGGTCGAACTGCACCGTGGCGCGCATCGGTTCGTCCAGGTCGGAGTTCGAGATGCCGGTCAGGAAGTCCACTTTCAAGCGGTCGGTGATCTCGCGGCTGCCGGACAGCACGTTCTGGCGGAACAAGGTGGTGTATTTGTCCAGCAGGCCTTCGGTGCGGATGTCCACCGCGTTGAACTTGCCGTAGTCCCAGCTGCCGTTGGCGTCGAAGTGGGCGTCCAGGATGGAGGACTGCGGCTTGCCGTTGGACTGGCCCAGGGTGCGGCCGAAGGAGATGGCCGAGATGTAGTTGTCGTAGCGGTCGTTGACGAACTTGCCGCCCATGAAGTCCAGGTTCAGCTCGGTCTTGGTGTCCGGACGCCATTGCGCCGACGCGGTGATGCCGGTGCGCTCGTAGTTGGTGAGCGAACGGCGGTAGCGCGGAATGCGCGGCGCGAAGGCGCCCGAGCCGGCGGCCGGGCTGGCCACGGTGCCGCCGTAGTTGTCCAAGCGGCCCATCACGTCGTTGTAGGCGGCCAGGTTGGAGGTGCGCGGCACGCCGGTGCCGCAGGCGGTGGCGGTGATGCCCTTGGCCGGGGTGTTGACCGGGTTTTGCGGCGCATAGCCCAGCGGCGAGCAGAAGCCGCCGTCCTGGCTGGCGCTCAGCAGTTCAACCGCCTCGTAGCCCTCTTCCTGCACGGTGCGCTTGGAATAGGCCACCGAGGCCAGCGCGCCTATCTTGCCGATCGGGGTGTCCCAGCGGTCCGAGTACAGCGCGGTCACGCGCGGCTCGGCCTTGCGCGACAGGCCGTTCCACGATTCCTGGCCGCCCAGGCTGAAGGTCTGGCCCTTGAAGTCGAACGGGCGCGCGGTGCGCAGGTCGACGGTGGCGCCCAGCGAGCCCTCTTCCACGCTGGCTTCCGAGGTCTTGCGCACTTCCAGGCTGTTGAACAGCTCCGAAGCGAACACGCTGAAGTCGAAGCCGCGGCCGCGGTTGGTGCTGCCGTTGATGTCGGAGGCGCCGGTGGCGGTCACGCCTTCGATGCCGTTGATGCGCACGCGCGTAAAGCCCGCGTTCAGGCCGCGCACGGTGATCTGCTTGCCCTCGCCGCCGTCGCCGCGCGTGAGCGATACGCCCGGCACGCGCTGCAGCGACTCGGCCAGGTTGGCGTCCGGGAATTTGGCGATGTCTTCCGCCTTGATGACATCGACGATGCCGTCGCTGTTTTTCTTGGTGTTCAGCGCGCTGTTCAGGCTGGCGCGAAAGCCGGTCACGACCACCACGTTGTCGTCTGGCTTGTCCTTGCCGCTGTCCTGGGCCTGCGCTTGCAGCGAGGTGGCGAGCGTCAATACCGCCAGGGCGATCAAGGTGGGTTTCAAAGCGGGAAGATGAGGGGTGTTACCGTGCCGGCTAGTCATGTTGCTTCCTTGTGATTTATTTGTTTGGAAATGAAGCGCGCGTCCCAACGCGATTCCGATCATATGCGGATTCATTTCGCCCGGAACATGGCCGGTTCAAATAGTCACTGAGTTGAGCAACTGGCTGATCAGCTGACTGATCAGATGATTGATTGGCCACCCGTCAGGCGACCGTGGGCGACCCTTGGTGGGGGCGGGCATCGCGCGGAATGTCGATGACGAAGGTGGTGCCGTCCTGTTGGTTGCTTGCCACAATAATGCTGCCGCCATGCGCCTCGGCCACTTTGCGGGCGAACGGCAGGCCCACGCCCCAGCCCTGCGCCGCGTCCTTGGCGCGCGCGGCGCGGCGGTAGACCTGGAAGATGCTCTCGCAGTCCTCGGGCGCGATCGGCTCGCCGTCGTTGTGCACGGCAATCGCGACGCGCTCGAGCATGACGCTGACCGACAGCTGCACCGGCGCATCCGGGCGGCCGTACTTGATGGCGTTGCCGACCAGATTCTCCATGGCGCGCCGCAGCGAATCGCGGCACCAGTAGCCGAGCAGCGGCTGCGGCGGCAGCTCCAGCTCCACATGCCCGGCCGAAGCGATGGCGCCGGCCACGTCGCGCGCCAGCTCGGCCAGGTCGAATTCGCTGATGCGCAAGGCCAGCTTGCCGCAGCTGCCGAACACGATGCGGTCCAGCAGTTCGCGCGTCATGGTGTCGATCCGCTCCGCGCTGCGCAGAATGGTCTGGGCCAGCTGGCGCACGTCGCCGTCGCCGGCGTTGCGCTCAATCAGCTCGGCGGCCATGCGCGCGTTCGACAAGGGCGTGCGCAGGTCGTGCGTGATGGCGGCCACAAACTGTTCGCGCAGCGCCGCTTGCACGGCGGAAAATGCGTTGGCGCTGTCGCGCATCATATTGTCTATGCTGGACGAGATCAGCGCGCGCTGCTCCGTATCCAGCGGCGCCGCGGCCTGCTCCAGCCGGGCCAACAGCACGCGCTTGAACAGCTGCATTTCGTGGATCAGGGTGGTGATGTCGTAGGGCGTCAGGCGCGCGCGCTCGCCGCCGTGCTCGGTGGCCAGCGCCAGCAGGTCGCTGACCGCATGCTCGCGCTCGCTCTCGGTCAGCAGCAGGGCCAGCGTATCGACGATGGCGGGCAGGGTATTGCCCAGGATGGAGGTATGCAGCGCTCCCGCCTTGCTCACTTCGGACCGCACCACATCCATCCAGGCCGTCACCACCTCGCTGCGGCAAGCCAGCAGGGCCTGAGTCGCCGGCGCCAAACCCGGCTGGCCCGGATCGGTTGTGCCTGTCAGATTTGAAGTCATGAGCAAGTATAGCGCCGGGGTAAGCGGACCGACGCCCGCTTGAACATGCCGCCAGACGTGCTGCGGCGCAGCATGCCCAGGCGGGCGCCGGCCCGCGCCGGCGATCAAATTGCAACGCCGGCCAGAGCCCGATTGACCGCCGCCCGGCACAGGGGGATACTTGCTTATCGGATAGTGGTGATGGTCGAGGACATGACTGAACTGCATGCTTCACTCAAGTGCGCGCATAAATTCTCGCTGAACTGGGGCTACCTCAACGCGATCGCCAGCGGCGTGTCCGCCATCGACCTGGGCGCGCTGGCGCTGCGCAATCTGCACGACGCGCGCCAGTTCGTGCTTGAATACGGCTTCGACCTGGAACAGCCGGCAGCGCCCGCCGTGATCGCGCGCGCGCACCGCGAGGCGGTGGCCTTCATCGCCTGCACTTTCCTGGAGCCGGGACAGGAGGCGCTGATCCCGCATGACGTGCGCAGCCCGGACGACCCGCTGCAGCTGCTGGTGTACGCCTCGCGGCGCGGCATGCACGCGGACGCGCTGCGCATGTGGTCGTGCGCGGTGCTCAAGGTCATGCACGGCATCTTCTACATCGACAACAACCTCAAGCTGCGCCACTTCAACACCATCCGCGAGCAGGTGTTCGCCTCGCTGGACGAGGTGATACGCTGCGAGGACGGCCACTACTTCCTCACGCACGGCGACACCTGTTTGCCGCTGCTGCATTTCGACCGCAAGAACAACAAGGGCCGCAACAGCATTTTGCTCAAGCTGCTGCAAAAGGCGGCCTACCTGGCGGCGGACGTGTACGACCACCTGGGCGTGCGCATGATCTTCAACACCCGCTTCGAATGCCTGCTGGCGCTGCAAACCCTGCAGCGCGCGCATCTGCTGTCGGTGACCAATGTGGATTCGCAGCGGACCCGCAACACGCTGCTGGACATGGAGGCGGCCAAGGAGGTGTTCTGCAAATACCGGCCCATGCTGGAGCGCAGCGAGCAGTATCCGGCACAGCTGCTGCTGCGCATGGACGACGAGCTGCTGGCGCGCTCGGAACCGCAGAACCGGCGCGACAATCCGCACAGCGGCGAAGGCTTCAGCAGCATCCAGGTGACGGTGCGCAAAATGATACATCTGCACGCCGACGATGCGGGCGGCAGCAGCCTGCCCATCTTCGCCGCGCAGGACGCGGCCGGGCAGGAATCGGTGGAGCCGGACTACGACGTGGGCTTCTTCTTCGAGTACGAGATCCAGCTGATGGACAAGGCCAGCCATGACCTCAGCCTGAGCGGCCCCGCCAGCCACGAGGCCTACAAGCGGCGGCAAGTGGAGACGGCGCGCACGCGCGTGTTCGGCCGCGAACTGCTGCGCTGGATGGAGAGCCACGATGCCGCCGTCATGGCCTGACCGGGCGCGCCTGGCGGTCCTGTGCTGCGTCGCCCTGGCCTGCCCGGCCGGTCCGGCGCACGCCGGCCCGCTGGTGCTGCGCACGGCGGCGCAGGACAACAACACCCTCAAGTACGAGCTGCGCGCCAAGCACAAGGGCATCTGCGTGGACGTGATCAAGGCGCTCGAACACGCCGACCCGCAACTGCACTTCAGCGGCTGGACCCAGCCCATGTCGCTGCCGCGCATAGAGTCGGCGCTGGCGGAGGGCCAACTGGACGCGTTTTGCGCGCTGATACGCACCAGCGCGCGCGAAGCCAGATTCGGCTTCATCGACATTCCGGTCTACACCGTGCGCCACAAGATCGCCGTGCGCGCCGACGACAAGGTGGTGGTCAAGTCGCTGGACGACATCCGCAAGCTGGGCCCGGACAGCGTCATCATCGTCTCCAAGGGCACGGCGCACGAAGCCATGCTGCAGCACGAGCCGGGGCTGCACGTGGACGCCACCAGCCGCGACACCGACGTCAATCTGCGCAAGCTGCTGCACAAGCGCGGTCGCTTCTTCTACCACACGGAAAACGCGCTGCGGCGCTATATTGCGGACGAGCAGCTGAAAGGCATGATACGGCTGCTGCCCACCGTGTTCAAAGAGGACGCGTTGTATTTCGCGGTGTCGCCCTCGCTGCCGCCCGCCGCGGTGGAGCAGCTGCGGCAGGCGCTGCGCACGCTGGCCGAGCGCGGCGAGCTGCAGAAAATCTACTCCGGCTACAAGGAGGACTAGGCATGCGCGTCCCGCGTCCCGGCGCCGAGCCTGCCACACGCCTGGCCGCGCTGTTATCCGCTGCGATGCTGGCTCTCGCGCCGCAGGGCAGCGCAGCCGCAGGCACGGACCTCCCGCCGCTGGTCATGTGCTACGAGGATGTGGCGCAGCGCCCCTGGACCACGCCGGACAACAGCGGCCTCACCTTCGAGCTGCTGCGGCGGGTGGAAAAGCAACTGGGCGAACGCTTTGTGTACGCCGCCAAGCCCTGGCGGCGCTGCCTGGAAGAGCTGCGCCTGGGTACGGTCGATGCGGTGATCGCCGCAGCCGACAGCAAAACGCGCCGCAGCTTCGCCGCCTATCCGCTGCTGGCCGACGGCAAGGCCGACCCGGCGCGCGCCCTGTTCACGGACACCGTGAACGTATTCCTGCGCGTGGGCGGCAGCGGCAGCTGGGACGGCCAGACCCTGACGGCGCCCAAGCAGGAGGTGGCGGTGCAATCCGGCTACCTGGTGGGCTCGGTGCTGCGCGAGCGCGGCTACGTCACGCGCGAACTGGTCAAGTCGGCCGACGACGGCCTGCGCCTGCTGGCGAGCGGCATTTTCGACGTGGCGGTCCTGCAGGGCTTGGAGGCGAGCCGCCTGGCGCGCAGCGACGCGCGCTTCCGCGACCGGGTGGTGCAGGCCGGGCCGCCGTACCGGGTGGTGGAGTTCTACCTGGTGTTCAACCTGGCCGCCTACCGCAGCGCGCCGCAGCGCGCGGACGCCATCTGGCGCGCCATCGCCGCCGCGCGCAAGTCGGCCGACTACCGCCGCCAGGCCAGCGAGGCAGGCGTGGCGGAGCCGCCTTAGCGCGGGCGGAACGCCGCACGGTTTACTTTTTTTGCAACTCCGTGCTGTTTCTTGGATACAATAGCTCTCCATGACCGCACATCCACCACGGCCTTGATCGACGGCCGGCTCTCGCTCACCACGCCGGAAGGCACCCGCCTGCTGCTCACGCCGGCGGGACCGGCGCCGCGCGCCTGGGCCTGGGCGCTGGACGTCACGCTATGGCTGGGCTTTATGCTGGCGGCCAACTTGCTGCTGAGCGGCCCGCGCATGGCGCAGGGCGTGCTGGCCCTGCTGGCCTTCGTCAGCTACTGGGGCTATCCCGTCATCTGCGAAATCTATTTCCAGGGCCAGACCGTGGGCAAGCGCGCGCTCGGCCTGCAGGTCCGGCGCGACAACGGCCTGCCGGTGGGCTGGCGCGAATCGGCGCTGCGCAACCTGCTGCTGGTGGCCGACTTCCTGCCGCTGGCCTACGCCACCGGCCTGGCCTGCATGCTGTACGACCGCCAGTTCCGCCGCCTGGGCGACATCGTGGCCGGCACGCTGGTGGTGTACCGCGACAAGCCCCCTGCCCGCCCGGCCGCCCCCGCGCGCGAAGCGGTTCCGCTGCCGCTGCCCTTCCCGCTCACCTCCGCGCAGCAGCGCGCGCTGGCCGACCTGTTCGAGCGCGAACAGGGCTTGCCGCAGGCGCGGCTGGATGAACTGGGCGACGTCGCGCAGCCGCTCACCGGCGCCACCGGCGCGGCCTCCCTGGAACGCCTGCGCTCCTATGCGGCGGGGCTGAAGCAATGAGCGCGCGGCCATGAAACAGACCCAGTTCGAACAGCAGCACGCCGCCCTGTGGGAGGCGATCGACGCCATCCTGCAAAACCGCTCCGAAGAGCCGGCCGCCCTGCCCGCGCTGTACCGCCGGCTGTGCCAGTGCCTGGCGCTGGCCGGCCAGCGCGGCTACTCGCCGGCGCTGACCGACTACCTGCAGGCGCAGGCGGCGGCCTGCCATTTGCGCCTGTACGGCGCGGTGGCCGAGCGTCCGCGCGCGCTGCTGGAATGGCTGCTGGTGGACTTTCCGCGCCGCGTGCGCGCCGAGTGGCGCCTGCTGCTGTTGGCGGCGCTGGCCGTGTTCGGCGTGGCGCTGGCCCTGGGCCTGCTGGTCTGGCAGCACCCCTACTGGGCGCACAGCTTCATCGATCCCGAACAGCTCGACAAATACCGCCGCATGTACCGGCCCGGCCGCATCGACCTGGGGCGCGGCCAGGAGGGCGACCTGCAGATGTTCGGCCACTACATCTGGAACAATGTGTCGATCTGCTTCCGCACCTTCGCCGGCGGCATCTTCGGCGGCCTGCCTTCGCTGCTCAGCCTCGGTTTCAATGGCATGCACATGGGCGTGATCGCCAGCTGGCTCAGCATGGACCCGCTGACGCGCCTCAATTTCTGGTCCTTCGTGGTGACCCACTCCAGCTTTGAAATCACCGGCCTGGTGCTGGCCGGCCTGTCCGGCATGCGCCTCGGCCTGGCGCTGATCGCGCCCGGCCGCCTGAGCCGGCGCCACGCGCTGCACGCCAGCAGCCGCGCCATGTTCCCGGTGATTACCGGCGCGGCCATGCTGACCCTGCTGGCCGCCTTCGTGGAAGCCTTCTGGTCCGCCAGCGCCGCCGTGCCGCCGCCGGTGAAGTTCGCCGTGGGCGGCGTGTGCTGGACTGCAGTGATCGCCTTCTTCCTGCTGGCGGGCCGCCGCCGTGGAGCGCCGCATGCGGATTGACCAGCTGCGCATCGCGCTGCGCCCGCGCCCGGCGCCGCAGGCGCTGGACCTGGGCTTCGCGCTGCTGCGCGCGCACGCGGGGCCGGTGTACAAGACCTGGCTGGCGCTGTGGCTGCCGCTGTGCGCGCTGTCGGTGGCGCTGATCTTCCTGCTGCCGGACTACACCATGTTGTGGATGCTGCTGCCCTGGTGGCTGCGGCCGCTGCTGGAACGCGGCCCGCTGTATGTGCTGTCGCGCCAGGTGTTCGGCGAGGACGTGAGCTGGCGCCAGGCGCTGCGGGCCTGGCCGCAGCAGCTGGGCGGCGGCTGGCTGCGCCAATTGACCTGGTGGCGCCTGGTGATGCCGGGACGCGGCTTGTACCAGCCGGTGTGGCAGCTCGAACAGGCGCGCGGCGCGGCCGCCAGCGAGCGCCGCGCCGCCCTGGGCCGCAACGGCACCGGCGCCGCCGCCTACCGCTTCGGCCTGGCCTGCGCCCACTTCGAAGGGGTGCTGAACTTCGGCATGATGGCGCTGGTGGGCCTGTTCCTCAGCGACGTCACCATGAATCCGCTGGCCCTCCTGGCCAAGGGTACGCACAGCACGCTGGTGGACATGCTGGCCATGCTGTTCTACGGCGTGGCGGGCGGCGTGATGGGTCCCATCTACACGGCCTGCTGCTTCACGCTCTATCTGAACCGGCGCGCCACGCTGGAGGCCTGGGACCTTGAAATCACGCTGCGCCAGATCCAGGCGCCGGCGGCGCGCCACCAGCCGCAGGCGGGCCATGCGCGGCCGCTGCTGCTGGCCGTGCTGGCCTGCATGGCCGCTGTGCTGATGGCGGCGGCCCCTGCGCCGCGCGCCGCAGAGCTGCAGCCGGCCGCTCCCGCCCCCGCGCCGGGCGGCGTGCAATGCGCGCGGCCCAGGCAACTGCCGGACGTGGTGGGCAAGCACGCGCCGCCGCACAGCATGGAACAGGCGCTGCTGCGCAAGGAGCTGCGCCAGTTGTACAACAGCGACGACCTGCGCGGCTATAAATGCGAGGACAGCTGGCACTTGAAGGACTTCAAGTCGCCCAAGCCCAAGCAGCCGCCCAGGATGCCCGACCTGAGCGCGCTGGCCTTTGCCCTCAAGCTGGTACTGATCGCCAGCGCCGTGATAGTGGCGGCATGGCTGCTGCACCGCTATCGCGGCAAGTTCGCATGGCTGCTGCCTGCGCCCGAGGTGCTGGCGGCAACCGAAATCGCGGGGCTGGACATCCGCGCCGAGAGCCTGCCACCCGACGTGGCGGACGCCGTGCGCAGCCTGTGGACGCGCGGTGAACGGCGCGCGGCGCTGGCCCTGCTATACCGGGCCACCCTGTCGCGCCTGGTGCAGCAGGACGGCTTGCTGCTGGCGCAGGGCGCCACCGAAGGCGACTGCCTGCGGCTGGCGCAGCTAGCCGCCCTGCCGCCCGCGCGCTACGCCATCGCCGCCACCGCCACCACGCTGTGGCTGAACGGCGCCTACGGTGCGCGCTGGCCGGACAGCGCCGCGCTCCACGCCGCCTGCGATGCGTGGCGCGCGCAATTTGATGCGGCGGCCGTTGCGGCCTCCGCGCCGGCCGGGGAGCTGCCATGAGCGCGGGCCGGGGCACAAGACGCGCGCTGACCGCGCTGGCCTGCGCGGCCGCGCTCGGCGGCTGCGTGTGGCTGTGGTACGCCGTCATGGAACGCTCGCCCGCTGCGGTGAACTACGTCTCCCCGCTGGCCATCAGCAATCCCATGCTGGCGGCCGGCACGCTGCTCAAGCAGCACGGCTACACCGTCAGCGTGGAGCAGCGCCTGAGCGGCGCACGCCTGTCCGCCCTGCCCGGCGGCATGCTGGTCCTGGCGGACAACACCGGCCAGGTCGACCCGGTGCAGGCGGAGCAGCTGATGGACTGGGTCCGGCGCGGCAACACCCTGCTGATGCAGCCCAAGTGGGTGCCGGTGCGGCCCGGCGGCAGCGACAAGACCGACCGCCTCGACCCGCGCAAGCGCGTGGTGCCGCTGACCGAGCCCGACCCGCTGGGCAAGCGCTTCGGCGTGGGCCTGAGCTACCGCAGCAAGCTGCGCGCCGATTGCGACCATCCCGCTGCGCAGCTCCCGGCCACCAATCCGGACGATGACGACGAGGACCTGGACGAGGAAGAGGACGCGGAAGACAGCGAAGACAGCGGCGCGGAAGCAGCCCAGGCGCCCAAGAAGGAGCTGCGCCAGCTCACCTGCGTCACCCTGCCCGGCGGCGCCTATCCGCTCGCGCTCGATACCGGCACCGAAGTGCTGTACCCGCTGCACGCCAGCGCCACGCCGCTGTGGAGCGACGCCGACGGCGCCTCGGTGCGCGTGTATGGTGAGGGCAAAGGCCATGTGGTCATGGTGTCGGACAACTACTTCAACAACCAGCGCCTGCCGCGCTACGACCACGCCGAGCTGCTGCTTGGCCTGGCGGGCCTGAACCAGCAAGGCCGCAACGTGATGCTGGTGCTGCATGCCGACGCGTCGCCGTGGTACGCGCTGCTGTGGCAGGCCGCGTGGATGCCGCTCAGCGCGCTGGCGCTGCTGCTTGCGCTGCTGTTGTGGCGCGCGGCGCGCCGCTTCGGTCCCCTGCTGCCGGATCCGTCCACCGAACGCCGCGCCCTGCTCGAACACATCGAAGCGAGCGGCAACTGGCTATGGCGCGCCGCCGGCGGCCGCGACACGCTGCTGGCCGCCGCGCGCCAGGAAACCCTGGCCCTGCTGCGGCGCCGCGCGCCGGAACTGCAGCAGCTCGGCGCGGACGAGCAGGCGGCCCGCCTGGCGCGTCTGTGCAGCGCCCAGCTGGCCGACATGCGCGGCGCGCTGCACGGCCCCGCCGCGTCCCAACCGGCTGCGTTCACGCGCCAGATCCAGCTACTCCAACAAGTGAGAAACCTATATGAGCGAAAACAGTAGCGACAACCAATCCCAGACCTCCGGCGAGGACGGCGGCAGCGCCATCGGCGCCGAGCGCCTGCAGCAGGCGCTGGACATTGTGCGCCGCATGGGCGAGGAGATCCGCCGCGCCGTGGTGGGACAGCAGGAAGTGATAGACCAGGTGCTGGCCTGCATGCTGGCCGGCGGCCACGTGCTGGTGGAAGGCGTGCCCGGGCTGGGCAAGACGCTGCTGGTGCGCGCGCTGGCCAAGACCTTCGCCGGCCAGTTCTCGCGCATCCAGTTCACGCCCGACCTGATGCCGGCCGACGTGATGGGCCACGCCGTGTTCGACCTGAAGAACCAGACCTTCAGCGTGCGCAAAGGCCCGGTGTTCGCCAACCTGCTGCTGGCCGACGAGATCAACCGCGCGCCCGCCAAGACGCAGTCCGCGCTGCTGGAGGCGATGCAGGAAAGCCAGGTGACCATAGAAGGCGAAGCCCACGCGCTGGCGCCGCCCTTCATGGTGCTGGCGACGCAGAATCCGCTGGAGAACGAGGGCACGTATCCGCTACCGGAAGCGCAGCTGGACCGCTTCCTGATCAAGGTGCGCATCGGCTACCCGAGCGAGAACGAGGAGCAGGCCATGCTGCAGTCGGTCACGCGCAACCGCGTGGGCGACGGACTGGACGTGGCCGCCGTGGCCACGCTGGTCAAGCCGGAAACGGTGCTGGCGCTGCAGCAGCTGGTGGCGCGCATCCGGGTCGACGACAGCGTGGCCAACTACGCCGTGCGCCTGGTGCGCGCCACGCGCGACTGGCCCGGCATCGCCATCGGCGCCGGGCCGCGCGGCAGCATCGCGCTGGTGCGCATGGCGCGCGCGATGGCCCTGCTGGCCGGGCGCGACTATGTCACGCCGGACGACATCAAGCTGGCCAGCCTGCCGGTGCTGCGCCACCGCATCGCCATCTCGCCGGAAAGCGAACTCGATGGCCTGAACAGCGACCATCTGCTGGCTGCGCTGGTGCAGCAGATCGCCGCGCCGCGCGCATGACGCCAGCGCGCCGCCTGCTGCAACTGCTGCTGGCCTGGGCCGCGCTCGGCGCCGCCGCTTCCGTCCCCGCACTGGCCGGCCTGGCCCGGCCGCTGGCCGCGCTGTGGTGGCTGGCAGGCGCCGCCCTGCTGGCCGCCGCGCTGGCGGACGCCTGGCAGGCGCTGCGCCCGCCGCCGCTGCGGCTCGAGCGCCAGCTGCCCGGCGTGCTGCCGGTGGAGCTGTGGCACGCCGTCACGCTGACGGTGCACAACCTCGGCACGCGCCCGCTGCGCCTGGACCTGTTCGACGGCTACCCCGCCGCCTGGGCACTGGAAGGCATGCCGCACGCCTGCACCGTGGCCGGCGGCGGCTACACGTCCGTGGTCTACCGGGTCAAGCCGGACCAGCGCGGCAACGCGCGCTTCGGCCAGCCGCATGTGCGCGTCAGCTCGCCCTGGGGCCTGTGGCAGCGCACGCGCCGCATCGGCCCCGAGCAGACGGTGAAGGTGTTCCCCGATTATTCCCGCCTGCTGGGCCAGACCCTGCAAGCGACCGAACGCCGCGCGCCGGCGGCCGGCGCCATCCGCAAGCGGCGGCGCGGCGAAGGCACGGACTTCCGCCAGCTGCGCGAGTACCGCCAGGGCGACAGCCTGCGCTCGATAGACTGGAAGGCCACGGCGCGCCAGCGCAAGCCCATCGCCCGCGAGTACCAGGAGGAACGCGACCAGCAGGTGGTGTTCCTGCTCGACTGCGGCCGCCGCATGCTGGCGCGCGACCAGGACGGCGCGGACCGCAGCAGCCATTTCGACCACGCGCTGCAAGCCGTGCTGACGCTGGGCTTCGTGGCGCAGAAACAAGGCGATTCGGTGGGATTGATGACCTTTGGCGCGGCCTGCGTTGGCGGCGCCTCGGCGGGCGCCAGCGGGCGCTGGCTGGCGCCGGCCAAGGGCCGCGCCGGTTTCGACCGCCTGCTGGCGGGCGTGTATGATGTGCAGCCGGATGAAACCGCGCCCGACTACACGCAGGCGGCGGGCGCCCTGATGAACAAGTTGAGCAAGCGCGCCTTCGTGGTGCTGATCACCAATCTGCGCGACGAGGACGACCAGGCCATGCGCAGCGCCTGCGAGCTGCTCGGCACGCGCCACATGGTGCTGTGCGCGAGCCTGCGCGAACAGGCGCTGGACCGCGCCGTGGCGGCGCCGGTGGCCGGCTTCCAGGACGCGCTGCGCCAGCCCGCCGCCATGCTGTATCTGCAGCAGCGGCGCGAAGCCATACGGCGCCTGGGCTTGCGCGCCAGCGCCCTGGTGGACGTGGCGCCCGGCCAGCTCAGCGCCGCCTTGATCGGACGCTATCTGGACATCAAGGAAAGCGGGCAGCTATAAGCCGCGCACCGATGCGGCTTTCGCGCGCGTCGAGTAGTCCTGGTAGGCCGGGATTGCGATGGCGGCCAGGATGCCGATAATGGCGACGAGCACCGGCAGCCCAAGGCCGATCACCTTGATCGTGGTGCTGTTGGGCGACGGGGGGGCGCCGAAATCGTTGCTGCCCTCGTCGCCGGGCGCGAAGATCAGGTACAGGGAAACGATGAAGTTCAACAGCGGCACCCACAGCAGCAGCGACCACCAGCCGGAGCGGTTGACGTCGTTGAAGCGGCGCTTGGCCAGCACAAAGCTGAACACCAGCAGCGGCAGATAGAGCAAGGTGCTGATGCCGACGATGGCTTCCGGGTTGTTGGCCATTACGCCCGCCGCGCCCAGTATCCCCATCAGGATGGTGACCGGCAGCATATTGATGAGGGATATGAGGAACAGATAGGCCATATAGCGCAGGCGGCCGATCCGGCCGCGCCAGGCCCACAGCCGGGGCTCGTAAGTGTCCTTGCCGGACTCCAGGCCGGACAAGTCGGCGCTCGGCGCCGAATAGGGATTGGGCGTGTTCACGGTGTTTGCTCCCATGGTTTGTTATTAGTAATTACGCAATACTACTTGGTTTACAAGGAAAATCGGCAATGGACCCACAACAATTCGTTTATTTCTTCAGCGCCCTGCTGTCGCTGGGCGCCGCGCTGCTGATGGCGCTGGTGCTGTTCGACCGCCTGGCGCCGATGACGGCGGCGCGCGCCGGCATTGCGCTGGAGCGGCTGCGCTCCGGCCTGCGCCTGCGCCAGGCCGGCGTGGCCGGCTTCGCCATGCCCTACCTGGAAGGCGGCAAGGGCGAGCCGCTGGTGCTGCTGCACGGCTTCGCGGGCGACAAGGACAACTTTACCCGCATCGCGCGTTTTCTCACGCCGCATTACCGCGTGATCGCGCCGGACCTGCCCGGCTTTGGCGACGCGGGCCGCGACCCGCAGGCAGGCTACGGCATCGCCGAGCAGGCCGAACGCCTGCGCGCGCTGCTGGACCAGATTGCGCCGGGCCGTGTCCACCTGGGCGGCAATTCCATGGGCGGCTTTATCGCCGCGCAGTTTGCCGCCGCCTACCCGGAGCGCGTGGCCAGCCTGTGGCTGCTGGACGCGGCGGGAACGGAAGCGTCGCACAGTTCCGAAGTGCTGAAGCGCTACGAGGCCAGCGGCGACATGCCGCTGCTGGTGCGCGAGGAGCAGGAATACGGCGCGCTGGTGGACGCCTGCACGCGGGAGCGCCCCTTCCTGCCGCATTCCGTGCTCACCGCGCTGGGACGGCGCGCGGTGGCCGACTTCCCGCTGCACACGGCCATCATGCAGCAGGTGGCGGCCTCGCCATTGCTGCAGGCGCAGCCGCAGTACGCCGCGCTGCCGGCGCTGGTCGTCTGGGGCGAGCAGGACGGGATACTGCATCCGTCCGGCGCCGCCGCCTTCGGCCAGCTGTTCCCCCGCAGCCGCGTGGTGATGATGCCGGGCGTGGGCCATTTGCCTATGGTGGAAGAACCACGCCGCGCCGCGCAGGATTACCTCGAGTTCCGGCGCGGGCTGGCCTGAGCGGCGGGTTACGCGCTGCGCGCTAACCCGCCCTACCGGTCGGTCACCGTGAACTCGCCGAACTCCTTGAGCTGCTCGGCCACGGCGGCCTTGTCGCCCACCACCACGATGGATTGCGTCTCGGGCGTGAAGTACTTCTTGCCCATGTCGCGCACCTGCTCCGCGCTCACCTTCTGGATCTTCGGCACGAAGCTGCCCAGCGTTTCGGGCGGCAGGCCCACCAGCCAGTTGTTGGCCAGCGTGCCGGCCACCGCGCCCTGCAGCTGGTTCGTGATCAGGTAGGAACCCGCCACGTAGCGCTTGTTCATGCTCAGTTCCTCGTCGCCCACCAGCTCCGTGCCCAGCTTGCGGTATTCCTTGAAATACTCGCCCAGCGCGGCGCCGGTCACTTCGTTGCGCACGTCCGCGCCGCCGATGATGGCGCCGCCGTTGCGGCTCATGCGCGCGCCGGCCGAGGCGCCGTAGGTGTAGCCCTTCTCTTCGCGCAGGTTGAGGTTGACGCGGCTGCTGAAGCCGCCGCCCAGGATGGTGCTGGCCAGGCGCAGCGGCACGTAGTCCTCCACGCTGGCGGCGGCGCCGGGACGGCCCAGGCGCAGCGTGGACTGCACGCTGCCCGCGCGTTCGAGCAGCAGGCGCTGCGGCGGCATGGAGGCGGCTGCGGCCGGGGTGTCCGGCAGCGCCGGGCCGGTGGACTTCCAGCTGCCGAAGGCCGCTTCGGCCAGCTTCATGGCGTCCGCTTCTTTGATGCGGCCGGTGATCACCAGCAGGCTGCGCTCGGGACGGAAGCGCTTGGCGTGCTCGGCGCGCAGCAGCGCCGCGTCGACCGAGGTGATGGCTTCGGCGGTGGCGGTGGTACGGCCGTATGGATGGTCGCCATAGACCACGCGCGAAACGGCGCGCTCGGCGCGGAAGGACGGACGCGCTTCGGCCGCCTTCAGCGCCTGCAGCGCATTGGTCTTGGCCAGCTGCACTTCGGCGTCCGGGAAGGACGGCTCGCGCGCCACTTCGGCCAGCAGCGCGGCCATGGGTGCGGCGTTGGAAGCGAGCGCGTTGCCGTAGACGGTGATGCCGTCGTTGCTGGTGCCGGCGCCCACACTGCCGCCCATGCCTTGCGCCGCCTCGGCCACCGCGCGCGAACTGCGCTTGGCGGTGCCTTCGTTGAGCAGATTGGCCAGCAGGCTGGCGAAGGCCGGATGCTGGGCGTCGTCGGCCGCGTAGCCGGCGCCGCGCACGGCCAGCACGAAGTCCACGCGCGGCAGGCCGGTGCGCGGCACCACCCACACTTCCAGGCCGTTGGCCAGCGTCTTGCGGGCGATCTTGGGCACGGGCAGCGGCTTGTCCGCGCCATAGGCGGGCACCGGCGAGGCGGCAGCGGCGGGCGCCTTGGCGGCGGTCTGGGCGTGCAGCACGGGAGCGCACAGCGTGGAGATGGCCACGGCCAGTATCAGTTTCTTCATGGTGCGGTCCTTATTTGTTGGCGGCTGGGGCGGCGGCAGGGGCAGTTGCGGGCGCGGCGGCGGGCGGCGCTTTCGGCGCCGGCTTGCGGTCGATCACGGTGCGGTTGGCCTTGGTCAGATAGGTGGCCGCCACGCGCTGCACATCGGCCGATGTCACGCCTTCGATCCAGCCCGGAATCTTGTTCACCACCTTGGCGTCGCCCCACAGGGTTTGCAGCTTGGCCAGCGTGTCGGCGCGGTTGATGTAGCTTTCCAGCTTGTTGTACCACTGGGCCAGCATGGCGGTCTTCACGCGCTGCAGCGTAGCGGCGTCCACGCCTTCCCTGGCCACCTTGGCGATCTCCTCGTCCATGGCCGCCAGCACCGCGTCGGCGCTGCTGGTGGGCTTGTACATGCTGAACACGGTGAACAGGGTCGGGCCGTCGTATTCCCACGGGCCGGTCAGGCCGTACAGCGGCGACAGGTTGAGCGACAGCTCGCGCCCTTTCACCAGGCCCAGGTAGAGGCGCGAGGCGTCGCCGCCGGCCAGCAGCTCGCCCAGCACCGCCATCGGAGCCTGGTCCTTGCTGCCGCGCGCCGGCATCTTCCACGCCGCCGCCAGCGCCGGTACCTGGGCCAGCGCGTCGCTCTGCTCGACGCGCTTCTCGGCCGTGTTCAGGCCTTCGCTGAAATCGCCGAAGGCGGGCGTGGCGCGCTTGGGTATCGCGCCGAAGTACTTCTGCGCCAGCGCGTAGCCCTGCTGCGGCGTGACGTCGCCGGCGATGGCCAGCACCGCGTTGTTGGGGCCGTAATAGTCGCGGTGGAAGGCGCGCACGTCGTCCAGGCTGGCGCCCTCCAGGTCCTTGAAGCTGCCGTAGCCGTCGTGGTTGTTTTCCCACTTCTGGAAGGCGTGCTGGCCAATGTCTATCCACATGAAGCCGCCGTAGGGCTGGTTCTTCACGTTGACGCGGATTTCCTCCTTCACCACGTCCTGCTGGTTCTTCAGGGTTTTCTCGTTGAAGTCCAGGGTCTTCATGCGGTCCGCTTCCAGCCACAGGATGGCGTCCAGCGCGGAAGCGGGCGCGGTCTCGATGTAGTTGGTGAAGTCGGCGCGGGTGGAGCCGTTGTTGTTGCCGCCGCCGCCGGTGATGGTCTTGTCGAACACGCCCTTGGGCGCGTTCGGCGTGCCCTGGAACATCAGGTGCTCGAACAGGTGCGCGAAGCCGGTGCGGTTCTGCGGCTCCAGCCGCATGCCCACCTTGTACACCACGCTCACGCCCACGGTGGGCGAGCTGTGGTCTTCGGTGACGATGACGGTCAGGCCGTTGTCCAGTTTCTTGACGTGGACCGGCACGTCCCAGCGGTCGGCACTGGCCGCTTGCGCGGACAGCGACAGCATGGCGGCGGCCAGCAGGACGGGAATTTGGCGCATGCGCATAAGGTAAACCTTTCTAGTGAGGATGGAGCGTTCGGCTTTTTGCCGAACCTGCAATTTTGCCTGTTGCATAGCAAAAGATACTCACCAATTATTGCAAGCGCCATCTTTTTTTTTTCAGTTAAGATGGGCCCACATCCACAATGTTGGGAGGCGTGTCCATGAAACGACGGCTGATGCTACTGACTCTCGGTACCACCCTGCTACTGGCGCAACTGCCGGCCCGCGCCGCCGAACGCGGCACCGCCGAGGAGGCCATGGCCATGGCGAAGAAAGCCATCGCCTACCTGAAGGCGCACGGCAAGGACAAGGCCTTCGCCGAGATCAACGACCCGCGCGGCCAGTTCACCGACCGCGACCTGTACGTGGTGGTGTATGACCTGAACGGCAAAAACCTCGCGCACGGCCAGAACCCGCGCATGATAGGCAAGGACCTGATCGACATCCGCGACGGCGACGGCAAATACTATATGCGCGAGCGCATCGAGATCGCCAAGACCAAGGGCAAAGGCTGGCAGGACTACAAATTCCTCGACCCGCTGACCAAGAAGATCGAGCCGAAATCAATGTACGTCGAGAAGGTGGACGACGTCATCATCGGCTGCGGCATCTACAAGCCGCAATAAGGCCCCCGCCCGGCAAGCCGTGACAGCCTGCGGCTTTGCAGGTAACATGTCTGGTCAGCAACAACAACACCTCATACCTATGTTACTGGCCAAGAAGGGGGGCTGCGAGTGGCAGCGCTAAACGACGTCGCGCACTGGCGCGGCCAGATCTTTACGCGCATCCTGCAGTTCGTCCTGGGGCTGGGCGTGATCACGGCGGTGCCCAGCATGCTGCTCAGCATAGCCGAGAACCTGTGGTCGGTGGTGGTGCTGGACGTGGCGGCGCTGGTCTGGATCTTCGGCATCCTGCGCCTGACCAGCGTGAGCTTCCGCACCCGGGTGCTGAACTTCCTGGCCGTCACCTTCATCTTCGGCGTGGGCCTGCTGGTGAAAGTGGGGCCGGTCAGCCAGATCTACCTGATGGCCGTGCCGGTGCTGGCCGCGCTGCTGCTCGGCCTGCGCGCCGGCCTGTGGGCGCTGGCCATCGACAGCGCCGCGCTGCTGGTGATCGGCTTCTACACCAACACCATTCCCGACCTGCAGGGGCTGGAACTGGCGGCCTTCCTCAAGTGGTCCGTCATCACCTCCAACTACCTGTTCATTACGGCCGTGCTGACCTTGTCGTGCGGCGTGCTGCTGCAGCGGCTGGAAAAATCCATCGGCGACCTGCGCGCCACCGCCGCCTCGCTGGAACAGGGGCAGCAGGAGCTGACCGCGCTGAACGCCGAGCTGCGCCTGACCGCCGCCGCCGTGGCGCGCCTGAACGACATGGTCAGCATCGCCGAAGTGGCGGGCACCGAGCAGCGCATCATCTTCGTCAACCGCGCCTTCGAGCGGCGCAGCGGCTACAACCGCGACAGCATGCTGGGCGGCAGCCTGCGCCTGCTGCAAGGGCCGGACACGGCCACCGGCACGCTGGACCGCATCGCCCAGGCCATGGCGCGCAGCGAGGCGGTGCGCGCCGAGCTGCTCAACTACACGCGCTACGGCGAACCGTACTGGGTGGAGCGCGAGCTGGTGCCCATCTCCGACGAGGGCGGCAACAACACGCACTGGGTGGCGGTGGAGCGCGACATCACCGAGCGCAAGAAATCCGAGGACGACATCCACCGCCTGGCCTATTTCGACGTGCTGACCGGCCTGCCCAACCGGCGCCTGCTGATGGACCGCATCGACAAGCTGCTGGCCAGCTCGGAGCGCAACAGCCAGTACAGCGCGGTGATGTTCATCGACCTGGACAACTTCAAATACATCAACGACGCGCGCGGCCACGCCATCGGCGACGCGCTGCTGAAGAACGCGGCGGCGCGCCTGGCGCAGCTGATGCGCAAGGCCGACACGGTGGCGCGCATCGGCGGCGACGAGTTCGTGGTGCTGCTGGCCCACCTGAGCGGCGTGCACGCCACGGCGGCGCATTCGGCGCTGGTGGTGGCCGAGAAGATACGGCTGGCCATCGCGGACGATTTCGTGATCGAGGGCCAGACCTACAGCAGCTCGGCCAGCATCGGCGTGACGCTGCTGCCCAAGGGCGAGCAGAGCGCGCAGGACCTGCTGCGCGAGGCCGACATCGCCATGTACCGCGCCAAGGCGGACGGGCGCAACGGCATCGCCTTCTTCGAGGCCGCCATGCAGGCCGAGGTGGAGCAGCGCCTGAACATGGAGCGCGACCTGGCCGCCGCCATCGACAACCGCGAGCTGGCCATGCACTACCAGCCGCAGGTCGACCGCGACGGCCGCATCATCGGCGCCGAGCTGCTGATGCGCTGGCAGCGCGCAGACGGCAATTGGGTCTCGCCGGCGCAGTTCATTCCGCTGGCCGAGGAGTCGGGCCAGATCCTGGCGCTGGGCGCCTGGGCCATGCGCCAGGCCTGCGAGGGCGTGCTGCAATTGCTGGCGGCCGGCCACCGGCTGCCGCTGTCGGTCAACGTGAGCCCCAGCCAGTTCCGCCAGCCCCTGTTCGTCGAGGATGTGCGCGCGCTGCTGGCCGAAACCGGCGCGCCGGCCGAGCTGCTGATCTTTGAAGTGACCGAAGGCCTGCTGGTGGAAAAACTGGAAGACACGGTGCTGCGCATGCGCCAGCTGGCCGCGCTGGGCATCCGCTTCTCGATCGACGATTTCGGCACCGGCTATTCCAGCCTGGCCTACCTGAAGAAAATGCCGCTGTACGAACTGAAGATCGACCGCAGCTTCATCCAGGACACGCCGGCCGACGCCTCGGTGACGGCCATCGTGCAGACCATCCTGGCGATGGCGCACCACCTGGGGCTGAAAGTGGTGGCCGAGGGCGTGGAAACGCAGGCCCAGGCCGACTTCCTGGTCAACAACGACTGCCACGGCCTGCAAGGCTATCTGTACGCC
The DNA here is from genome assembly GCF_059419605.1 of Pseudoduganella sp. GW821-FHT05F09. Lineage (NCBI taxonomy): Bacteria > Pseudomonadati > Pseudomonadota > Betaproteobacteria > Burkholderiales > Oxalobacteraceae > Pseudoduganella > Pseudoduganella sp. GW821-FHT05F09. The sequence continues at coordinate 239,799 of NZ_JBWKSD010000007.1, read as the reverse complement.
CGCCCCGCCCCGCTGGACGCGCTGCTGGCGCGGCTGGGCGGCTAAGGAGACACGGAGATGGAATTACTGATCGTCGCGCTGGTGGTGCTGGCAGGCGCCCTGGCGTATTCGCTGCGCGCCGCCGGCACCAAGCCGGTCAAGGGCAGCGATTTCTACGTCGTTTCGCGCGACGGACGCGTGCTGCGCAACCGGGGGCCGCAAGTGAAGTGCCTGCGCGCGCTGGCCTTGCCGGAGGGGCTGCGCGTCACCCTGAGCAACGGCAGCCGCACCGGCCAGTTCTTCGTGCACGACCTGGTGGCCGAAGCGCACCTGCCCAATCCGAAAGGCCGCAGCCTCGTGCGCCACAAGGACGGCAACAAGCGCAACAACACGGTGGCCAACCTGGAGTGGTACTGAACTACGCGGTATTCCAGGAGGCGGATACGGCTTGGGAAAAACCGAAACAATAGAAGTCCAAGGTTAGGTGTGGAACGGCACCCAGAACATCTTCACCTCGACATTCAGCATGCCCGACTTCACGGTCGGGTCGTCGCTGCCGATGCGGATGGCTTCGGCCAGGTCCGCCGCCTTGAAGATGGTCATGCCGCCGTCCGCCAGCACGCCGTGCAGGCCGCCGGCCTTTTCCATGAAGGGGCCGCTGAGCACTGTGCGGCCCTGCTCCTGCAGCTTCATCATGTAGCCCACGTGCTCCATGAACTCGGGCTGCTCGTTGTATTTCACGCCCTGTACCCAGTTCGGGCCTGGCGACTGGAAGGCGACAAAGTAGTGCGGGCCGTTTTCGTCTATCATTTTTAACTCCGTTAGCTTGGTTGTTCCGAGAACGCCTCGGGTAGGTACAAGATAGCGCCGCGCAGCGCGCTCCGGTAGACGCGGCCGGGGCATACCTGCCATGCCTGGCCGGCATGCCCTGCTAGCGCAGGCCGAACGGCGTTTTCGCCAGCTGTTCCTCGACAAAGGCAATGAAGGCGCGCGCCCTGGGACCGGCGTGCCGTCCGCCCGGCAGCACGGCCCACAGGTCCAGGCGGGGCATGTCCCAGTCTTCCAGCACCGCGCATACCTGGCCGCTTGCCAGTTCGTCCGCGAAGATCCACTCCGCCGCCACCGCCACGCCCAGCCCGGACAGCACCGCCGCGCGCACGCCCTCCAGCGCGCTGACGCGCAGGCGCGGTTTCAGCATCACCCTGCGCGAGCCGCCGTCCTTGTGGAAGGAAAAAGCGTCGCCGCCTTCCGCGCGCGAAAACACGACGGCGGGATGGTCCGCAAGCTCCTCCGGCAGCAGGGGCGTGCCGCGCCGCCGCAGGTAGTCCGGCGCTGCCACCACCATCCTTCGGCACTGGCCGATGCGGCGCGCGGCCATACCGGAGCTGGGCAGCCTGCCCATCCTGAACGCCACTTCCACCCCCTCCTCGATCAGGCCCACGTTGCCGTCGTCCAGCAGCAGCTCGATTTCCAGGCCGGGATGGCGGTCCAGGAAACCGGGCAGCTGAGGAATGATGTACTGGCGCATAAACGTCACAGTCCCGCCAACGCGCAGCTTCCCCGACATGGCCTCGGGTTCGCCGTGCATCGCCTTCAGGGCGGCATCGGCCTCGTTCAGCGTCCTTACGGCGTGCAGGTAGAAGGTTTCGCCCGCGCCGGTCGGCGCCAGGCCGCGCGTCGAGCGCAGGAACAGCTTGGCCGCCAGCCGCTCCTCCAGCTGGGCAATCGACTTGGACAGCGTGGGCTGCCCCAGCCCCAGGCTCCTGGCGGCCATGCTGAAAGAGCCGGTCTCGTAGACGCGCACAAAAGCGCGCATGGCGCCGATCAGATCCATGGCCATTCCGATCCGGCATAAAAGTTATCGCCGCCTGCTCCGTACCCACACAAAAACCTTTCCACGATACTGGCCTCCCGCAAATCAAATGGAACGAACAATGAAACTCTATGGTGACCCTGGCTCCGGCAGCACCCGCCGCGTACTCGCCGCGCTGTACCACATCGGCGCCGAATTCGACTTCGAGCTGATAGACCTGTTCAAGGGCGACAACCGCACCCCGGAATTCCTGGCGTTGAACCCGAACGGCATGATTCCCGTGCTGGTCGATGGCGGCACGGTGCTGTTCGAAGCGTCCGCCATCAACCTTCACCTGGCGGAGAAATTCCGCTCCGGCCTGCTGCCTGCAGGCGCCGACCGCGCGCAGACGCTGCAATGGATGTTCTGGGCCGCAGAACACTGGCGCCAGGGTCCGCCCGCGCTGTTCACGGAACGCATCGTCAAGGTGGCCATGAGCGCGCCGCAGGACCCGCGCGTGATTGCCGACGCCGACGCGTCCATCCGCAAGTTCGCCACCGTCCTGGATGCGCACCTGCAGGAGCGCCGCTACGTGGTTGGCGACAGCGTCACCCTGGCCGACTTCGACCTGGCCGCCACCTTCAGCCACCTGACGCGCACCCATCCGCCCTACTCCGAGTTCCCCAATGTGATGGCCTGGCACCAGCGCCTGCTCGACGAAGTGCCGGCCTGGTCGCGCACCCGCGACGAGGTTGAAACCCGCATGGCCGCCCTGATGGCCGCGCTGGGAGGCAAGCAATGAGCGCCCTCCCCAAGCCGCTGGCCGGCAAGGTGGCCCTGGTGACCGGCGGCGCGCGCGGCTTGGGCGCGGCCACCGCCAAGGCCCTGGCCGCGCAGGGAGCGGACGTGGCGTTCACGTTCGTCTCGCCGGACTCGATTCCCAAGGCGGCCGCCGTGCAGGCGGAGATCGAACGGCTCGGCACACGCGGCCTGCCGCTGCAAGCCGACCAGGCCGACGCAGGCAAGGCGGCGCAGGTGATCCAGTCCGTGATGGAACGCTTCGGGCGGCTGGACATTGTGGTCAACAGCGCCTCCATCGACCGCTTCGGCAGCGCCGACGATGCGCAGCGCGACGAGGCCGTGTTTGAGCACTACTGGGCGGTGGCCAATACCGGCTTCCGCGCCATGGTGCGCGCCGCGTCGCGCGTGATGGGCGACGGCGGGCGCTTCGTCTTTGTCGGCTCCAACCTTGGCGTGCGTCCCGGCGCGCCGGGGATGTCCGACATGGCCTCGATCAAGGCCGCCATCGACGGCTACGCGCGCGGCGCGGCGCGCGACCTGGCCGAACGCGGCATCACGGTGAACGTGGTGCACGCGGGCTTTATGGAGACCGACATCAACGCCCACATGCGCGACGCCATCAAGCCGATGCTGCAAAACCTGTGCATCAAGCGCTTCGGCCGCCTGGAGGAAGTCATCGCGCCCATCCTGTTCCTGGCCAGCCCGGCGGCGTCCTACATCACCGGCGCCATCATCGACGCCGACGGCGGCTACAACGTCTGATCCTGGAGGTCGAGCAGCACCTTGCCGCCGCGCTGGGCATGCGCGACGGCGTCGGCGATGCGCGCCATCGGGTAGGTCGCGGCGATGGGCTGTTCCAGCTTGCCGGCGCGGATGAACTCCGCCGTCTCGCGCAGCAAGGTGTCCATCTGCGCGTCGTACTGCGGGCGCGCCTGGTAGAAGGCGTGCAGGCGCACGGCCTTGCGCAGCAGGGGCCGCAGGTCGGCCGGTATCGCCGGATCGCCGCCCGAGAAGGCATACGACACCAGCGAGCCGCCGTGCGACAGGCCGTCGAGCAGGCGCAGCGTGGATGCGCCGCTCACGCCGTCCAGCGCCAGCCGCACCCGCCCGCTGTCGCTCAGCGCGCGCACCGTGGCCACGCTGTCGGACGTGTCCAGCAGCACGATGTCGCCGCCGGCCGCCTGCACTTCCACGATGGCCGATACGCGGCGCACCAGATTGATGGTCTTGATGCCGCGCGCCCGCGCGAACGCAATCACCGAGCGGCCCACGCCGGAGCTGGCGGCGTTCTGTATCACCCAGTCGCCCGGTTTCAGTTCGCCGTGCTCGCTCAGCAGCAGCGCCGCCGTGGGCGGATTGATGCGCATCATGGCGGCCTGCTGCGGGCTGATCCCGTCCGGCAGCGCAAACAGGCCGGCGGCGGTTACCACCATGCGCTCGCGCCAGGTGTAGCTGTACAGCGGCGCCACCACACGGTCGCCCGGCGCCAGGTGGAGCACGCCCGCGCCCACGGCCAGCACTGTGGCCGAGCCTTCGTTGCCGACAGGGCTGGGCAGCTCCGGGCGGCGCGGGAAGGCGCCGCTGATCAGCAGCAGGTCGTTGAAATTCACAGGGGCGAACTCCATTCCCAGCAGGACTTCGCCCGCGCCAGGCGCTGGCGGTTCCGGCAAGTCGGCGAGGTGCAGATTGGTGAGGGGATTGCCGAAGGCAGTCAGCTGTATGGCGCGCATGGTGGTACTCCGTATGGTGGCTTGGACGGTTTGTCCATACGGAAGATAGGCGGCGGGGGCGATGCGGGGAAGACCGGCGGCGGGCATAGCTGCTATGCCCGCCAGGCATGCGCGCGCGGCTAGCGCACTTTCAGCAGCGGGGAGGCGGCAAACAGTTCCGCCAGATAGTCGACCAGCGCGCGGGTTTTGCCGGCCAGGCGGCGGCCGCCGGGCCAGACGGCGTGGATGGGAAACGGTTCCGGCGCGCAGTCCGCCAGCAGCGGCGCCAGGCGCCCGGCGGCCACGTCGCGCGCGTACAGCCAGGCCGCGTTGTGGCCTATTCCCAGGCCGGCCAGCACGGCGGCGCGCACGTATTCGGCGTCGTTGCTGCGCAGCGGCCCTTGCGGCACAAACTTCACGTCGCCGGTGGCGTCCCTGAACTCCCAGGGGCGCGGCGCGTCGTGCGCCATGAAGGCGACGCAGTGGTGCTGCTGCAGGTCGTCCACCACGGCGGGCGTGCCGGCCCGCGCCAGGTAGGACGGCGCGGCGACGGTGAGATAGCTCATGCTGCCGATGCGGCGCGCCATCATGCTGGAATCGCTGAGCGGCCCCACGCGGATCGCCAGGTCCATGCCCTCCTCGACCAGGTTGACGTAGCGCTGCGAGACATGGAAGTCGATGCTGACGCCGGGATAGCGCTCGAAGAAGGCCGGCAGGTGCGGCACGATCTCCATGCGGCCGAAGGCCGGCGACAGCGCCACCCGGACCACGCCGCTGGGCGCGGCGTCCCCTTGGCCGACGCTGCTCTCCAGCGCGTCCACCCGCTCGACGATGTCGATGGCGGATTCATAGAAATCCTGGCCGGCCCCGGTCAGGCTCAGGCCGCGCGACGTGCGGCGCAGCAGTTGCGCGCCCAGCTTCGCTTCCAGGCCCGCCACCACCTTGCTCACCGTGGGCTGCGTGACCCCGGTGGCGCGCGCCACCTTGGAAAAATTCCCGGATTCGGCCACCCGGATGAACAGCCTCATGACATCGATACGGTCCATACGGGTGCGCCTTTCAGGGCCTTACTGCTTGGTGTACTTGTTCAGCCAGTCCAGCACCGTATGGTGCCACAGCACGGAGTTGGCGGGCTTGAGTACCCAGTGGTTTTCGTCAGGGAAGACCAGCAGCTTGCTGTCTATGCCCTGGCGCTGCAGCGCGGTGAAAGTGCCCAGCGCTTGCGCGGTCGGGATGCGGAAGTCCAGGTCGCCCTGCACCACCAGCATCGGGGTCTTCCACTTGGCCACGTGGTGCACCGGGTTGAACTTCTCGTGCGACTCGGCCGCCTTGTAGTACGGGCCGCCGTATTCCCACTCGGTGAACCAGATTTCCTCGGTCGAATAGGCCATGCCGCGGATGTCGAACACGCCGTCGTGGTTGACGATGCACTTGAAGCCGTCGGCCCAGTTACCCTCGATCCAGTTCATCATGTAGCCGCCGTAGGATGCGCCCAGCGCGCAGCTGCGCTCGCGGTCCAGCCACGGGAACTTGGCCACGGCCGCGTCCATGCCCTTCTTCAGGTCTTCCAGCGGCTTGCCGCCCCAGTCGCCGCTGATGGAGTCGGTGAAGGCCTGGCCGTAGCCGGTGGAGCCGTGGAAGTCGATGAACACGGTGGCGTAGCCCGCGCCGGCGTACACCTGCGGGTTCCAGCGGTAGCTCCAGGAATTGCCGAAGCTGCCCTGCGGGCCGCCGTGCACCAGGAAGGCGATCGGGTATTTCTGGCCCGGCTGCGCGTTCCACGGCTTCATCACGTGGCCGTACACGGTCTCGCCGTTGGCGCCCTTGAAGGAGAACTGCTCGTACTCGCCGAAGCGCACGTCGGCCAGCGCGGCCTCATTCACGCTGGTCAGCTGTTCAGGCTTGGCGGCGGCGCCCAGCTTGAATTTGTACAGCTGCGCGCCGGAGGCCAGCGAGGCCTGCGCCATCACCACGGTGTCGCGCGCGACGCTGAAGGCGGACACATAGCCCGGGCCGGAGACGGCGCTGGCCTTGCCGCTGGCGGCGTCGATGCTGAACAGGCGGTGCTGGCCCACGTCGTCGGCGGTGGCCAGCAGGGTCTTGCCGTCCGGCGCCCAGCGGTAGTCGGCCACGGAACGGTCCCAGGCGTCGGTCAGCGCGCGCTTCTTGCCGCTGGCGACGTCCATCAGCACCAGGTGGAAGCGGTCGGCCTCGAAGGTCGGGCGCTTCATGGCGGTGTAGGCCAGGGTTTTGCCGTCCGGCGAGAACTGGGCGCGGGTGTCCCAGGCCGGGTTGTCGGCGGTCAGGTTGCGCGGTTCGCCGCCGGCGGCGGGCACGCTGAACAGGTCGAAGTTGGTGGACCAGGCTTCGGTCTTGCCGGCCACGCGGGCCGAGAACACCACGGTCTTGCCGTCCGGGCTGAACTGGTATTCGTCATGGTCGCCGAACGGCTTCGACGGCACGTCGCCGTCGATGCTGCCGCTCAGGCTCACCGGCGCGGCGCTGACCTTGCCGCTGCCGTCGATGGGGGCGGTGTACAGCACGTTGTTGCGGCCGTCGTTCCAGGTGTCCCAGTGGCGCACGAACAGGCGGTCGTAGACCTTGCCGGTGGCCTTGTTTTTCGCTTGCGCTTCCACGCGCGCCTTGCTGCAGGCCAGGTCCGCGCAGTCGCGGAACACGGCCAGGCTCATGGCCAGGCGGTCGCCCTGCGGCGACAGGCGGAAGTTCTCCACGTCCACCGGCAGGTCGGTCACGCGCGCCGCTTCGCCGCCGGCCAGCGGCAAGCGCCAGACCTGATTGCTGCCGCTGCGCGCGGACAGGAAGTAGACGGCGTCGCCGGAAGGCGACCATTCAGGGTCGGTGCTGCTGGCGTCGGCCTGGGTCAGGCGCACCGGCGCCGGCTTGGCCGCGCGCAGGTCCAGCATCCACAGCTGGGTATTGCCGCGGTTCTTGTCCATATTCGTGGCGCGCACCGTGTACACCACTTTCGACGCGTCCGGCGACAGCAGCGGGCTGCCGACGCGTTCCATTTTCACCAGGTCTTCCACGGTAAAGCCGCGCGGTGCGGCCTGTGCGTGCTGAACACCGGACGCGGCCAGCGCGGCCGCCAATACCAGCAGACGTAATTTCATGCGGTTTATCTCCGACATCGTTATAAAAAAGGCCAGCTTGTGGCTGGCGCAGTCGGACATCATACCAAGATTCGGGGATAAAAGAGGCCCGCCGGCCGCGCCAGGGAGGACGAAGCCGGCGGAAAGGGAGACACCACGGGCGGCGGACTCGCCCGTGGCTTGCTACACGAATCGGCGCCGCCTAGCGCAGCGACACCAGCAGGTACTGCACCGGCTCGCCGGCCACGCGCGGGGTCCGGGCGATCAGCAGATCGCCGCCCAGATCGCCGTCCGCCTTGCGTTCAAAACGCATCTGCAGGCTGCGGTCCAGCGCGACAAAGCTTTGCAGCCCGGTGCCGACAATTTCGGTGCGTTCGCCATCGTCGAGCTGGGCGTACATGCGGCGGCCTTGCGAGGTCAGTTGCAGCAGGCCGCCGTTGCTCAAGTCGTAGGCGCCCTTGTAGGCGCCGAAGTCCACCGCATTCAGGCCCAGCCTGTGCTCCGGCACGACGATGGCCAGGCCGGTGGCGGGCACGCGCACCGGATCAACTATTTGCGGGTCCTGCGCCGTTTGCCCCATGGCGGCAATGCTAACCATGGCCAGCAGCGACGCCAGCAGCAGTTTTTTCATGACGCTCTCCTTGCGGTTGGAAGCGGGCGCTCTTTTACCCCGCCATGATTCAATATAGCCAGCTTTCACGGCGGCGGGATAGTATTTTTCTCGCGCCGGCAGGGCGTGCATAGCGGCCCTGCATGCCCCTCGCCGGGCTTGCGCTACAATGCAGGCACACCTGTTTTTCGCCTCCATCACGACCATGAATATCGCTTTCGAAACGCCGGACCAGCCCGAAGTCATCGCCCTGATTGCCGACCTGGATGCCTACCAGTTGACGCTGTATCCGCCGGAGAGCGTGTATGCGCTGGACCTGGCCTCGCTGAAGCAGCCCAATGTGCTGTTCACGGTGGCGCGCAACGCGGACGGCGCGGCGGTCGGCTGCGGCGCCATGGTGGTGACGCCCGAATTCGCCGAGGTCAAACGCATGTATGTGCGGCCGGAGGCGCGCGGCCAGGGCCTGGCGCGGCGCATGCTCACCACACTGGAGCAGGCGGCGGCGCAGCGCGGCAGCAGCGTGTACGCGCTGGAGACCGGGCCGGCGCAGCCGGAGGCGATTGCGCTGTACGAGCGCCTGGGCTACCAGCGCTGCGGCCCGTATGGCGATTACCGCGACGATCCGCTCAGCGTCTTCATGCGCAAGCAGGTGGCGTGATGGAAAAGGACAGCCTGATTGAACTGCGCGACCTGGCGCGCGCCTTCGCGGCCGAACGCGACTGGGGGCAGTTCCACACGCCGAAGAATCTGGCGATGGCGCTGACGGTGGAGGCGGCTGAACTGGCCGAGCATTTCCAGTGGCTGCCCACCGGCGCCGCGCACGAACTCGACGAGCGCAAGCGCGTCGGCATCCGGCACGAGCTGGCGGACGTGATGCTGTACCTCATCCAGCTGGCCGACAAGACCGGCGTGGACCTGCGCAGCGCGGTGCTGGAGAAGATGGAACTGAACCGCGCGAAATACCCCGCCGAGCAGGTGCGCGGGGATATGCGCAAGTACAACGAGTATTAAAGCGGCGGATTAACGCGGCGGATTAAGGCAGCGCCAGGGCCTTGCGGATCTCGGCGTACACCAGCTGCCACGCCGGCGAGCTGGCGGCCACTTCGTCGTAATGGCTGGCGTTGGGCAGCACCACCACCTCGGCAGCGTCCCCCGCTGCCTTTGCGCGGCGCGCGTAGTCCTGCGCCACGCGCACCGGCGAGACCGTATCCAGCTCCCCCGTCACCAGCACCGTGCGCACGCCGGCCGGCAGCAGCTCGGCGGGCGAGGTGTCCGAAAACACGTCCGGGCGCGCCGCGCTGGGCAAGCCCGCCAGCTGCACCATGTCGCGCTCGCAGCTGGTCTTGATCAGGGCTTCCTCGTTGCGCAGGTCCGCCAGCCCGCCCAGGCTGATCACCTGGGGAATGGCCAGCGGCGCGGCGCGGTAGGCGGGGCTGGACTGCGGCAGCTTGTGGCGCGAGGCGGCCCATTGCGCCAGATGCCCGCCCGCCGAATGGCCCATAGCCACCAGGCGCGCGAGGTCCAGCTGGTGCGCGGCGGCTTCCTGCTTCAGCCGGTCCACGGCCGTGGCCACGTCCTGGTACATGCCGGGGTAGCCGCCGCCCTCCTCGTCCACGCGGCGGTACTCCACGTTCCACACGGCGATGCCGTTTTTAACCAGCGCGCCGGCCATGTTGCGCATCTGCGTGATGCCGCCGAAATGCACGGTCCAGCAGCCGCCGTGGATCAGTATCACCACCGGGAACGGCCCCGGCCCGGCGGGCTTGTATAGTTCGGCGAATTGCGACGGCGCGCTGCCGTAGGCGATGTGCAGCTGCGGCACGGGGCCGCTCAGGGCCAGGTAGTCCTGCAGCGTCATGGGCGCGGCGGCCTGCGCGCTGCCGCCGGCGGCGCCGGCAATGGCGGCGGCGCAAAGCGTCTTGCGTAGTGTGGTCAGCATGGGTTGTCCATAAAAGCGGGGCAAGGCGCAGCATACCGCGCCCTATTCCGCTTGTCACCCGCGGCTGATCGGCCGCCCGCTACCCCGCCAGCGCGGCCACCATGCGTTCGAAGCTGGCGTACTGCCCCGGCGGCGGCACGTGCTGGCGGGCCGGCGCCTCGCTGGCGCGCAGCCGCAGCACTTCCGCCGACGATAAGCGACGGTGCGCCACGCTGCGTTCGGCGATGTGGCAGGCGTGGAAGTGCATCGGCGCCTGCGGGTCGAGCAGGTAAATGGTGTCCAGGCTGGACGTATCGCAGGCCACCTTCACATGCCACTGGCCGCGCTGGGCGGCGCGCTCGAACCAGCGCCCCTCCACGGCGCGCGCGCAGCTGTAGTAGGTGCCGTGCAGGCAGATGCCTTCGGCGGTGACCACCGCGTCCTGCACCGGCAGCAGGCTGCAATGCACTAGCTCCTCGGCATACTGGCGCAAGGCCGTGCCGCGCTGCGCCACGCCCCAGTCCCACAGCTGCTGCGGCGTGCGCTCGTCCTGCTGCGGCGCGTGGTTGTAGGCCAGCACGCCGCTGATGACAATGCGCGTGAACTGCTCCAGGTCCAATACGGCGTCCAGGCGGCCGCACGGGACGGCGGCATCGGCTGCGGGGGCGGCGCTGCCGGCTGCGGAGGCGGAGGCGGCGGTGGCCGCCTGCGTGCGCAGCGCAAAGCGCTTGCCCAGTTCCGCGCTCCACGGCGACGGCCCTTCCTGCGGCGCGACCAGGCAGCGCACGTTGAAGTTGTTCAGCAAGGAGCCGTCGTCCGCGTCGCCCAGCAGCGCGGCGTCGGCGAACAGCAGTTCCGGCAGGTGGCGCGACGGCCATGCGCCGGACGGGATATCGAGGCCGTGGCGCAGGCAGTAGCGGCGCTTGTCGGCGGCGCTGTTGGCCAGCGCCATCAGCGCGTGGCGCCAGCTGGGCTGCTCCATGCTCACATACACGCCGGCCACCACGCCGCTGAAGATGTCCGTCACCGCGTACAGCCAGGGCTTGCCGGTGACCTGGCTACGGTCGGCGCGCGACACCAGCTGCACCTGGGCCTGCATGGCCTCGACGCGGAAGGCGGCGCCGGGGCGGCCCGGATGGGCGACGGCGCTGTCGTCCGGCAGCGCAGGCGCGATGCGCTGCGGCGCCATCAGCTGGTCCTGCTCCAGCCAGTAGCTGAACTGGCCGAAGGTCGGCAAAGCCTGCAGCGCCTCGCCGCGCTGCACGCGCTGCGTGCCGGCGGCGATGCTGCGCTCGCAGAAAAAGTCGCGCAGCATCTGGTCGAAGATGGCGCGGCGCGACGGCGCCGGATGCGTGGCGGCGTGGCGCGCAACGGCCACGCGGAACACCGCGCGCATCTGCTCGTCCACGTTCACGCCGGGTGCGGCGCCTTCCTTGCGCGGGCGGCCGCGCTTGATGCCTTCCGAGGCCGCGCGCGTCTTGCCGCGCCCGCCGGAGTTGGCGTAGTCGGGCAGCAGCGCATTCGGCGTCTGGCCACGCTGCCAGTAGCGGCGCAGATAGCGGTATATGGTGGGGTGCGACACGCCATGCCGCTGCGTGTAGTCGGCCACCAGCTGGCCGCGCCGGCGCGGCTCGTAGATGGCGGGCTCCATGGCGGTCAGCTCGCGCACGATTTCCCAGGCGCGGGCCCGCAGCTCCAGGTGCTTGGGCGGCAGCAGGTCCTGGTTGACCACCACCATATACGGGTCATCCGGCAGCAGCCGCGCGCGGCCGGACGCCAGGTCGGCCTGCAGCACCGCCATGCGCGCCAGTTCCGCTTCGGCGCTGTGCGCTTTTACGTTATAAACATAGGCGGCGGTGTGCGCCGCATCTATCCACAGCACGCGGATCGTTTTGCGATCCGGTCCTGCATACTCAAGAAGGTCATTTCGGGATATCACGTCACCCTCGCTGGACAGGAAAATAATGCAACAGACGCAATTTCCGGGCCAGGTGCCAAAAAGTAGTGTTTACGGGGCCGGGCGCAGGTAGCGCTCGCATTTCGCGCCTTACCGGTCCGCCCGGACCGGCGTCCCTTTTGGTGCGCCGCAGCAGGCAAACGCACCGCCGATGTGCAGCAGGGCAGTTCCGCGTGGCCGCCCCCAAAAAAAAGGGCCTTGCGGCCCTTTGGTGTTTATTTGAACTTGTTGAACTTGCCCGGCTTGCGCAGCGGCTTGTCCGTGCCCGGCACCTTTTTCGGTGCGCCGGGTTTCGCGACGGCCGGCTTGGGGGGCGTGTGCTTGCCCGACTCCGGCGGCATGGCGGCGGCGTGGCTGATGCGCAGCTGCTGGCCGCCCACCCACACTTTGCCCAGGTGCTGGAAGACGTCGTCCGGCATGCCGTCCGGCAGTTCCAGCACGCTGTGGTCGTCGAAGATCTCGATGCGGCCGATGTACTTGGCCTCGATGCCCGCTTCATTGGCGATGGCGCCCACGATGTTGGACGGCGTGGCCGCATGCTTGCTGCCCACTTCGATGCGGAAGGCGCTCATCGGCAGCGTGACCTTGTGCTTGTCCTTCTTTTTCTTCTTGGGCGCTTCGTCGTCAAAGGCAGGTTCGCCGTCGTCGGCTTTCGCGGCCAGTTCCGGCTCGGGCGCGGCGGCGCGCTTGGGCGCGGGCGCACGTTCAACCGGCGCTGCGCGCTCGGCCGGCGCCGGACGCGGCGCCGCAGGGGCGCGCGCCGGTGCGGCGGCAGCGGCAGGGGCCTGCTCGCCGTCGCGGCTCAGGCGGATGATCTGGCCGGCGATCTTCACGCCCTGCAGGTGGCTGATGGTGTCCGAAGCCAGGTCGCTCGGCATGTCGAGCACGCTGTAGTCGTCGTAGATCTCGATGCGGCCGATGAACTTGGAGTCGATGCCGCCTTCGTTGGCGATGGCGCCCACGATGTTGCCCGGCTTGACGCCGTGCTGGTAGCCCACTTCAATGCGGTAGGTCTGCATGCCCGGTTCCGGTTCGCGGATCACGCGTTCCTTTTTCGGGAAGGCGCGCTCGCCGCGGTCCGGACGCTCGCTACGCTCGAAACGGTCGCCGCGGTCGAAACGCTCGCGCTCGGGACGGTCGCCGCGCGCCGCCTGGGCCGCAGCGGCGGCCTGCGGCGTGTCGTGCCAGCCGGTTTCCTTCTTCTTGTCGAGCAGCAGCGACTTGCCGCCGCGCGCCATGCTGGCCAGCGCCGCCGCGATTTCAATCGCCGGCACATTGTGCTCGCGCTCGTAGTCCTCGATCAGGCCCTGGAAGTGTTCCAGGCCGCCCTTGGCCAGCACTTCGGTGATCTCGTCCTTGAACTTGGCCACGCGCACGTCGTTCACCGCCTGCAGCGACGGCAGTTCCATCACGCTCACCGGCTGGCGCGTGGCGCGCTCGATGGCTTTCAGCAGCGGCCGCTCGCGCGGGGTGATGAACAGGATCGCCTCGCCGCTGCGGCCGGCGCGGCCGGTGCGGCCGATGCGGTGGGTGTAGCTTTCCGGATCGTGCGGCACGTCGTAGTTCACCACGTGGCTGATGCGCTCAACGTCCAGGCCGCGCGCGGCCACGTCGGTGGCCACCAGGATGTCGATCTTGCCGTCCTTGAGCATGGAAATGGTGCGTTCGCGCGCCGCCTGCTGCATGTCGCCGTTGATGGCGGCAGCCGAGAAGCCTCTCGCGTTCAGGCGCTCGGCCAGCTCCTCGGTGCCCATCTTGGTGCGCGAGAAGATGATCATGCCGTCGAACGGCTCCGCTTCCAGGATGCGGGTCAGCGCGTCCAGCTTGTGCATGCCGCTCACCAGCCAGTAGCGCTGGCGGATGTTTTCGGCGGTGCCGGTCTTGGCGGCCATGGTCACTTCGGCCGGCTTGTTCAGGTAGGTGGTGGCGATGCGCTTGATCACCGACGGCATGGTGGCCGAGAACAGCGCGGTCTGGCGCGTGGCCGGGGTCTCTTTCAGGATGCGCTCGACGTCGTCGATAAAGCCCATGCGCAGCATTTCGTCGGCCTCGTCCAGCACCAGGGTCTTCAGCTTGGAGATGTCCAGCGAGCCCTTGTCCAGGTGGTCGATCACGCGGCCCGGGGTGCCCACCACCACGTGCACGCCGCGGCGCAGCGCCGACAGTTGCGGGCCGTAGCTCTGGCCGCCGTAGATAGGCAGCACGTGGAAACCGGGGATGTGGGCGGCGTAGCGCTGGAAGGCCTCGGCCACCTGGATCGCCAGTTCGCGGGTCGGCGCCAGCACCAGCGCCTGCGGCGCGGTCAGCTTGGTGTCGATCTGCGACAGGATGGGCAGCGCGAACGCGGCGGTCTTGCCGGTGCCGGTCTGGGCCTGGCCCAGCACGTCGCGCCCGTCCAGCAGGTAGGGGATGGTCGCGGCCTGGATAGGCGACGGCGACTCGTAGCCGACTTCCTTCAGCGACTTGATCAGCGCGGGTATCAGGTTAAGGTCGGAAAATAGGGTTACTTCAGTATTCGGTGTTCCAGACATGGCGTCACTCACAAGTATGTTCGAATCGCCCAATGCGAAACAAAAGCGCTAGTTTACTCCCTCCGGGCCGCCTGCGCCCAATTGTTCATAATTCCTGAACCCGTCAGCGGCCGCGCGGCAGGGGAAAACTGCTCGACATTTCGGCCGGCGTGAAGAATTTCCGGGTCCGGTTCAGCAGCTCGCCGTCGCGGCTCAGCTGCTCCAGCAGGGCCGCCAGCTGCGCCGCGTCGTCCGGCGCGGTCTTGCGGGAGATGTAGACCCCGCTGGTGGAGGGCGGAATGCCGGCCAGCCGCGTGTAATGCACGCGCGCGCCCAGCGATTCGCGCAGGCCCAGCTCCTCCAGCGTGCCGGCGAAGGTGTTGGACGGCATGAAGGCGTAGTTGGCGCGCCCTATGCCCATCTTGCGCGCAATGGTCTGCGGGTCCTTCACGTATTCCAGCTTGCCCTGCTTGTCCAGCCGCGCCAGCAGCGCCAGATAGGCCGGCCCGTAGTTATAGCTGCGCACCACGTTCAGGCGGATGCCGGGCCGCTCCAGCATCTCATCGGTGGAGCGCGGCGGGTCGGGGTCGGTCGAGATCAGCATCCATTCCGTCCCTATCATGGGGATGTAGCGGCCCCACTGGTCGCGCTCGGGCACCTGCACCGCGCCCACCATCAGGTCGGCGTCGCCCTGGCGCAGCATGGCCTCGGCGCGCGCGCGCGGCACCACCGGGAACACGAACTCGCAGCCGGCGCGGCGGCCGCGCTCGCGCAGCAGCTCGGGATAGACGCCGCCCACCTCGCCGCTGGCCTCGTTCACCGTCATCATTTTGCCCAGCGAGGACGCCGGCACCACGATGGGGCGCGAGCAGGCGGCGCCGGCGCACAACGGCAGCGGGAGGGTGGCGGCGAGGGAGAGCAGGACGGCGAGACGTTTCATTAGCGAAATGCTAGCACGGCTGGCGCAATGCGTGCTGGCGCATACCCGGTATAGCCACAGGCCGCGCTTCGGCACGGCGCAGGCCCGGCATCATGGAACGCCACCCACAGGAGAGCCGCCATGAATATGAACACCATCTTCCGCCCCCCGTTCAGCGAAGAGCAAGCCGCCGTGCTGGACCCGATCAACCAGTACTTCGCCGGCCACGCCAACGACGACGCGGCCCATATGCGCGCCGCCTTCCTGCCCGGTGCCCATATCGAATCGGTGCGCGAAGGCGTGTTCACCTCCTGGCCGCTGGATGTATATTGCCAGCGCTTCAAGGGCGAGCCGGCGGCCGACGAGGCGCAGCGCGAGCGCATCGTGGACTGGATAGACGTGCAGGGCAGCGCGGCCTGCGCCCGCGTCACCCTGGTGCACGGCGCCACCACTTTCACCGACTATTTCGTGCTGCTGAAAACCGATGCCGGCTGGCGCATCGCCAACAAGGCCTTCCACGGCCAGCCGACGGCGGACTAGGCAAACCATCCATGTTGTAAGATAGCCCACCCTGAGCTATCAAACCAATATGGAGCAGCCATGCAGTCCACGCCGTCCACTTCGCGCCTCACCACCCTCGCCTTCGCCACCGCCCTGACCCTGGCCGCCCACGGCGCCAACGCCCAGCAAGCCACCGTGCGCGAAGCGCCGCTGCGCGCCCACCTGTCCTTCCTGGCCGACGACCTGCTCGAAGGGCGCGGCACCGGCCAGCGCGGCGGCGACCTGGCGGTGCGCTACCTGGAAACCCAGGCCGCGCTGATGGGCCTCAAGCCGCTGGCCGACGGCACTTACCGCCAGCCGGTGCGCTTCCAGGGCACCAAGCTGCTGGCCAGCGGCAGCTCGGTCACCTTCCACGCCGGCAGCGGCACGCGCCTGACGCCCATCCCCGGCCAGGGCATCGTGTACGGCACCGGCAGCGGCCAGGCCAGCGTGAGCTTCGAGGCGCCGCTGCTGTTCGTCGGCTACGGCGTCAAGGCCGAGGAGGAGAACTGGGACGACTACAAGGGCGTGGACGTGAGGGGCAAGATCCTGGTGATGATGGTGAACGACCCGCAGCCCACCGCCGAAGAGCCGAACCGCTTTGCCGGCAAGGCCTACACCTACTACGGCCGCTGGCTGTACAAATTCGAGGAGGCGGTGCGGCGCGGCGCCGCCGGCGTGCTGCTGATCCACACCACGCCGTCGGCCTCCTACCCGTGGTCGGTGCCGGCCAACGGCTTCAGCCACGAGCGCTTCCACCTGAACCGCGGCGGCAACGGCATCGAAGGCTGGCTGCACGAGGACACCGCGCGCGACCTGGTGGGCGCCTCCGGCTTCGACCTGGACGAACTGCGCCGCCGCGCCGAGCGGCGCGACTTCCAGCCGGTGGACCTGAAGGCCAGCGCCAAGGTGGAGCTGCGCAGCGTGATCCGCCAGGTGGAGCAGTTCAACGTGGCCGGCATCGTGCCGGGCACCGATCCCAAGCTGAAGGAGCAGGCGGTGGTGTACTCGGCGCACTGGGACCACCTCGGCATCGACGAGGGCGTCAAGCGCGAGGACAAGACCGACCATACCTACAACGGCGCCATCGACAACGCCTCCGGCGCGGCGGCGCTGCTGGCCATGGCGGCCGAGGCGGTCAAGCACCCGGCCAAGCGCACCCAGGTCTTCCTGTGGCCGGCGGCCGAGGAGCAGGGCCTGCTGGGCAGCGCGGCCTACGTGGCCAAGCCGGCCTGGCCGCTGGACAAGACCAGCGCCGACCTGAACCTGGACAGCATGAATTTCGCCGGCCGCACCAAGGACATCGGCGTGGCAGGCGCCGAGCGCAGCACGCTGTACGAGACGGCCGGCCAGGTGGCCAAGAAGATGGGGCTGAAACTGGCGCCGCTGATCCCGGATTTGTCCGGCGCCTACTTCCGCGCGGACCACTTCAACTTCGCCAAGGCCGGCATCCCGGCCTTCAACGTGGGCTCGGCCGTGTTTTCGGGCGACGGCCATTTCGAGTTCGAGAAGAACCAGCAGGCCTCCAGCGACAAGCTGGTGGCGTTCAAGAAGGACTACCACCAGGTGACCGACGAGTACCGCGCGGACTGGGACTTGTCCGGCATGGTGCAGCAGGCGCAGTTCACGCTGAACCTGGGCTACGCGGTGGCGAACGCGCCCGGCATGGCCAGCTTCAAGAAGGGCGACGCGTTTGCGAAGGTGAAGCGCTAGGGACCGTGGCGGCGCATCGGCGGGTTACGCGAGTACCTCGCTAACCCGCCCTACGCGGAGCTTCGTAGGGCGGGTTAGGCGCGCAGCGCCGTAACCCGCCAACTACGCGGCATCGTAAGCGGCGCACTCCGCCCGCGCGCGCGCTTCCCATTCGTCCGGGTCGGGCGCGTACAGGGCGGCGGGCGGCGGCGGCGCCGCGCCTTCCGGGACCGCCACGCGCTGGTACAGGAACACGCCGGTCCAGGCCAGCGTGTTGGACGGGAAGTGCTGCAGCAGCCGGAACGCCGGATGCGACAGCGCAAAGGTGGTGCAGCTGACCAGGCAGCCCTCGGGCAGCTCGCGCGCCAGCTTGGCGGCCAGCGCGCCCATCAGCGGCGCAAAGCAGGTGCTGTAGATGAACACCAGGCTGGCGCGGCTGACGTCGGCCTCGAACATGTTCTGCTCGCGCAGTTCTATGCGCGCGTCGAGATCCTGCAAGTGGCGCAGCGTGGCCGCAGCGCCGCCGGGCAGCGCCAGCGGCGCCTCCGGCTGCAGCGGCTGCCCCGGCAACGCCGCCAGCAGCTGCTGCGACAGCGCCAGCAGGCGCGCGCGCCGCTCCAGCGCCATGGCGTGCCGGTAGCCCAGCAACTCCACGCCAGTGCAGCGCTCGAACGGCAGCGCCAGCGCGGCCGACAGCACCACCCTCCCCAGGCCGCTGCCCAGGTCTATCATCTCCCCGCCCGGCCGCACATAGGGCGCGATGGCGTCGAAATAATTGGCCAGCTCGTAGCGGTGGAATTCGCCGTAAATCAGGCTGCCGTCGTCCACCAGCCACTGGCGCAGCTCGGCGTCGCTGACCTGCTCCAGCCGCAGCGCGTCCGGCGCCGGGCCGGACGGTTCCGGCGGCAGCATGCCGTGCCGCTGTATGCCGGACGGCAGCAGGCCTATCACCAGTTCCAGGTGCGGCTTCATGCGGGCGATAAAATAATCGCGCTGCGCCGGATCGCGGAAAGCGCGCCGCAGCGCCAGTCCAACCTCGTTGAAGCGTGCGAAACGGCCGCTTTCCAGCAGCGCGCGCAGCGGCCGGATATGCTGCTCGCCGCCCTCCACGCTGTCGAGCAGGGCCGCCAGCACGTCCTCGGCGCTGGTGCAGGGACCGGCGGGGGCTGCGGCCGCCGTGTCGGCGCGCCGCCATTCAATAGCAGTTTGCATGTCGATTTTCTTTACATTTCCTTGCGGATACTTTTTATGGCAAGCGGCAAGTTATTGATTTACATAAATTTTTCTTACTGCACAGGAATGGGCATAATTCTTGCATCGTTCCAGGAAAATGCATTTATTAGGACTTATGCCATGTTCAAGACCCTGCGCTCCCTCGTTTTCCTGTTCGCCGCACTGAGCAGCGGCATCGCCTGCGCCGACGTGATCAGCGTTTCCCACACTTGGACCGGCGACGAAACCGCCGGCGAAGTGCGCCTGATACGCGACGGCGTCATTTCCCTGGCAGACTCGCCGAAGGTCTTTCCTGGAAGCATCTCCAACAACCCTGCGTATTTCGAAACCTGGTCCTTCAACGCCGACCCGGGCTCGCTGGTCAAGGTGCTGGTGACCGCCGTCTCCAACAACAGCTTCTTCTCGCTGTACGACACGGCACTCGACACCGGCAACCTCAGCCTGAACTACCTGGGCGACATGGGCGGCTCCTTCAGCGGCTCCGAATTCAGCGTGTACGCTCCGGGCAGCGGCCAGCTGCTGCTGGTCGCCAACAGCGTGGGCGGCGGCGCCATCGGCCAGACGGCCAACGCCACCATCACCTTCCAGGCTCCGGCCACCAACGCCGTGCCGGAACCGGCTTCGCTGGCCCTGCTGGCCATCGGCGCCCTGGCCCTGCTGCCGGCCGCGCGCCGCCGCAAGTCGCCGGCCGCCTGAGCCGCCCCGGCCGGCGCGGCGCTCAAGCCGCCGCGCGCGCCTCGTACTCCGCCAGCACCGCCTCGAAGGCGGCCGCCGGCACCGGACGGCTGAAGTAATAGCCCTGCATCTGCCTGCAGCCATGCTGGCGCAGGAAAGCCATCTGCTCCAGCGTCTCCACCCCTTCCGAAATCACTTCCAGCTTCAGGTTGGCCGCCAATGCGATGATGGTGGTGACAATGGCCGCGTCGTCCGGGTCCACCGTCAGGTCGCGCACAAAGGTCTGGTCTATCTTCAGCACGTCGATCGCAAAACGCTTCAGGTGCGCCAGGCTGGAATAGCCGGTGCCGAAGTCGTCGATGGCCAGCTTGACGCCCAGCTTTTTCAGCTCGTGCATGACGGCGATGGCGTGCTCCACGTCGTT
Organism: Pseudoduganella sp. GW821-FHT05F09; assembly: GCF_059419605.1. Lineage (NCBI taxonomy): Bacteria > Pseudomonadati > Pseudomonadota > Betaproteobacteria > Burkholderiales > Oxalobacteraceae > Pseudoduganella > Pseudoduganella sp. GW821-FHT05F09. Next base: position 219,930 of record NZ_JBWKSD010000007.1, on the reverse strand, counting down.
CATCACCTGGCTTTCGGTCAACTCCAGCTCCAGGCAGGCCGGCGGCAAGCCGGTTTCTGCCAGCGCGGCGGCCACCGACTGCACGAAGTCCGGCTCGGCCATCTGCCGCGCCGACACGTTGACGGCCACGCGCAGGCTGTCGCGGCCGGCGCCGCCGGCGGCGCGCCAGGCCATCAGCTGCTGGCAGGCGGTGCGCAGCACCCAGGCGCCCACCGGCAGTATCAGGCCGGTTTCCTCGGCCAGCGGGATGAAGCGGTTCGGCGCCACCATGCCCAGCTCCGGATGCTGCCAGCGTATCAGCGCCTCCATGCCGACGATGCGGCCGCTGGCCGTGTCCACCTGCGGCTGGTAGTGCAGCACGAATTCGCGCCGCTCCAGCGCGCTGCGCAGCGCGCCTTCGATCAGCATGCGCTCGCCCAGCTTCTCGTTCATGGCTGGGGTGTAGAACTGGTAGTTGTTGCCGCCCATTTCCTTGGCGCGGTACATGGCGATGTCGGCGCGCTCGAGCAAGGCGCCGGGGTCGGCGCTGTCGTCCGGATACACCGCGATGCCGGCGCTGCAGGTGAAGAACAGCTCCTGGCCGTCGATCAACAGCGGCGCGGCCAGGCAGTCCAGCACGCGCTGCACCTGGTCGGCGCGCGGCGACAGCGCGCCCTGCTCGGGCAGCAGCATCAGTGCGAACTCGTCGCCGCCGATGCGCGCCACCGTGTCCACCGGCCGCAGCGCCAGCTGCAAACGCTCGGCCACCGCCTGCAGCAGGCGGTCGCCGCCCTTGTGGCCCAGGCGGCTGTTGGTGAATTTAAAGCGGTCCAGGTCGATCGACACCACCCACAGCGCATGGCCCTTGCGCTCGGAGTGCGTCATGGTCTGGTGCAGGCGGTCCAGCAGCAGCACGCGGTTGGGCAGGCCGGTCAGCGCGTCGTGCGTGGACTGGTGGTGCAGCTCGATCTCGTAGGCCTTGATGGCGGTGATGTCGTGCATGAAGGAGACGAAATGGGTCACCTCGCCGTCCTCGTCGCGCACCGGCGACACGTAGACGTCGTTCCAGAACATGGCGCCGTCCTTGCGGTAGTGGCGCAGCACGGCGTGGCCCTCGCGCTGCTCGCGCACCGCCGCCACCAGTTCGCTCACACCCGGCTGGTCCACATCGTCGCCGTGCAGCAGCCGCGTGCTGCGGCCCGCCAGCTCGGCGCCGCTGTAGCCGGTCAGGCGCTCGAAGGCAGGATTGGCGTAGGCGATGGCGTAGCCGGGCGCGCCGTCGGTGATGATGATGGCGTTCACATTGGACTCGATGGCGCGGTCGCGCAGCCGCATGGCGCGGTTCACGTCGCGCAGCTCGGCGGTGCGCTGGTCCACGCGGCGCTGCACGTCGCGGTTGCGGCTGGCCAGGGAATTGACGTAGGCCGCGCCCAGCACGCTGACGATGGCGCCCAGCGCCAGCGTGAAGATGGACGCCAGGTGGTCGCCCACCAGCACCGCGCGCGGCTGGGTGGCCACCATCAGCCAGGTCTGGCCGGCCACGTCGAAGGGCTGCGCCAGGCGCGGCGGCGGCGCCGGATACAGCCAGTGCGGCAGCTCGGCCTGCGCGGCGGGCTGGCCGGGGGCCTGGTACACCAGCGCGTCCGGCTCCTCGGCGCCGCTGGCGTACACCTTCAGGTCCAGCTCGCCGCTCGCGGGCAGGCCGGCCGCAGCGTAGATTTTTTCTATCATGTCGCCGGGGCGCAGCACCATGGCGGTCTCGCCCACCAGCGCGGCGCGCCGCTCGGCCTGGGTGGCCGGCTGCGTGCCGTAGCGGAACACCGGCATGGACACGATCACGCCCAGGCGCTCCTTGGGATCTTGCGGCCCCTGCGCCAGCCGCACCAGCTTGCCCGCCGTGGGACGGCCGCTGGCGTAGGCCTTGTTGCGCGCTCCGCCGTCGAGCGCCGGGTAAGCCGTGTCCAGGCCGATGGCCGCCGCGTTGTTCGCCATCGGTTCGATGTATTCGATCACGCGGTAGCTGTCGCGCACGTCGGCCGGCACCCGCTGGCCGCCGCGCATCTCGGTCAGCACCGTGCCCGGCACCACGGCGGCCAGTTCGGCCTCCAGCGCGGCGCGCTCGGCGTGGCCGATCACGCGCAGCGAACTGATCGCCTGCATATAGGGATAGTGCTCGATAATGGGCCGGGTAAACAGCTCGAATTCCTTGCGGCTGACCTGCTCGCGGCTGGCGAACAGCTGGTTCACCGCCCCCAGGCCGGCGATGGCGTTGCCCACGCCCTGCTGCAAAACGAACAGGCGCGCGTGCGCACGCTGCAGGAAGGCGAGCGACACATTGTCCTGCTCCAGGCGGCTCACGCCGGCAAACAACAGCGCCGTGCAACCCAGGCCGGACAACAAGGCCAGCACCATCGGGCGGAGCTGGGCCAGGCGGCCTGGCTGCGGCTGAGGAGCGGAAGGGTGGGAAGCGCTAATCGGGTTCACCCGTCGTAGATGCTGATAAAGCAGCAAGATTAGCACGGATTGGCGCCCCGCGAGCGGTGGCGCGGCCCCGGCGGGCCATCAAAATTTGCTTTGTAGCAAATTTATCAAGCATTGCCCGCAACCCGGCACAGTGTGATAATCGGTGACAATTCAGCGATGATCGGGCCCTCCCCTTTATGCCCTTGCTCCCCCTCCTCGCCCTGCTGCTGGCCTGGCTGACCGCCGCGCCGGCCCTGGCCAATACCCCCGCCGTGTTCAACGGCGGCGCGGTGGCCGGCTGCACCTATACCGCCGCCAGTTCCAGCTACAGCTGCCCGCCCTTCGCCGCCACGCTGGACGTCACCATCGCCAGCGGCTACAAGGTGGTGCTGACCGGGCCCATCAGCTTCGACTACAACCAGCAGCTCAATATGAGCGGCACGGCGCAGCTGCAGGTGGCGGGCAACCTCGACATCGGCGACATCAAGCCGTCCAACCTGAACATCAGCGGCGGCGCGCTGGTCTCCAGCGGCCAGTTCAAGATGGGCGCCCAGGTGCAGACCATCGTGGCCGACATCAGCGCCGCCAGCATGAAGATAGGCACCGGCTCGGACACCAAGGTGACCGGCACGCTGACCTCCACCGGCCAGATCGACCTGGCCTCGCACGCCACCATCATCGGCCCCATCACGGGCGGCAAGATCACCACCGGCTCGCCGGTGGCGCTGACCGGCGATGTGACGGCCAGCATCTCCTTCAACCTGTCCTCGGGCAGCACGCTGAACGGCAACCTGGTGGCCCCGGTGGTGACGCTGGACGCCTCGCCCTCGCGCGTGAACGGCAACGTCACGGCCAATACCTCGCTGACGATCTCTTCGGCCAGCAGCGTGAACGGCAACGTGGTGGCCGGCGCGGTCAAGCTGCTCTCCTCGGACGCCTACATCACCGGCACCGCGCTGGTGGACACGCTGGACCTGGACTGGCACGGCCGCGTCTACCAGGCGGTGACCTGCCGCACCGGTACCGCCGGCAGCCCGTGCAGCTGCGTGACCGACGGCAGCGGCTACGCGAGCACCCCCAGCAAGACGGTCTGCACCGCGCCCGCCGCCAACACCGTGCACCACTACCAGATCACGCACGACGGCAACGGCCTGACCTGCCAGCCGGAGACGGTCAGCGTGAAGGCCTGCGCCGACGCGTCCTGCAACACGCTGTACACCGGCAGCGCGCAAGTGTCGCTGGCGCCCAATACGGTGGAGTCGCCGGCGCCCGTGTTCAGCTTCAGCAACGGCGTCGCCAGCGCCTACGTGCGCCAGACCACCGTCGGCACCCCGACGCTGGCCATCACCTCCGCCACGCCGGCCGCCACGGCTGCGGCCACCTGCAGCTCGCCGTCCGGCACGTCCTGCAGCATGGCGTTTGCCGCCGCCGGCTTCCAGGTCACCGCCGCGCCGCGCCTGGCAGGCGTCAGTGCCCCCTTCATTGTGCAGGCGCTCACGGCCAGCAACGCCACGCCCAGCAGCTGCGTTCCGCTGATCGCCAACACCACCAAGACGCTGCAGATGCGCTGCGCATATATAGACCCTACCACCAACAGCAACACGCTGAGCCGCGCCGTCAACCTGACCGGCGCCGGCGGCGCGGGCAACACACCCAGCGCGGCGCTGGTCTGCGGCAGCGGCAGCCTGGCCAGCGCCGCTGGCGCCAACCTGTCGCTGTCCTTCGACGGCAACGGCGTTTCCACCAACGGCGCGCTGTCCTACGACGACGTGGGCTCGCTGGCCCTGTCCGCCGAATACACGGCCAGCAACGCCAATTTCACCGGCAGCAGCACGGACTTCGTGGTCGCTCCGCACCACTACGCCATCACCAACGCCAGCACCGGCACCGTGAGCAATCCCGGCGCCAGCAGTGCCACCGAGGGCGTCTTCACCAGCGCCGGCACCCCGTTCAGCGTGCAGGTAACCGTCCTCAGCCAGAACAATGTGGTGAGCACCAATTTCGGCCGCGAGACCCTGCCGCCGCGCGTGGACCTGACGCGCAACCTGGTCGCCCCGCTGCCATCGCCGGCCCAGCCCGTCACCAGCGCGGGCACGCTGACCTTGCCCAGCCCGGCCGTGATCACCGGCGCCATCGTCACCAGCGCCACCGCCACCAACCCCACGCCCGGCAAATTCACGATCAGCAACTTGAGCTGGGACGAAGTGGGCATCATCACCCTGACCGCCACCACCAACAATGCGCTCAACAACGGCAGCCTGTACAGCAACCTGGCCAGCACGCTGGTCGGCGGCGGCACCAGCGGCAATATCGGCCGCTTCATCCCGGACCACTTCGACACCGCCATCACCACACCCAACGCCTCCCCCATCATGGTGTGTCCAACCGGCGTGTTCAGCATCACCTGCAGCGGCGGGCGCTTCGTGTACGCCTCCCAGCCCTTCGGCCTGACGGTGAGCGCCCGCAACGCCGCCGGCGGCCTGACCACCAACTACGCCGCCAGCTATGCGCGCCCGCTCACCATCACCGCGTGGAACGCGGCCGGCGCCACCGGCACCACCGCCCCCAACGACAACGACAACCCGGAATACCGCCCCGTCGACAACGCCGCGCGCAGCATGCCGACAGGCGCCGGCCTGACCGGCGGCCCCGCAGTCCCGACCGCCTTCGTCTTCACCGGCGGCAACGGCCTGGGCAGCATCAGCTACGCCTTCAGCAAGTCCTACTCGCCGGGCCCGCCCTATATGCCCAGCGTGGCCACGAACACCATCTCAAGCCCGGTCAACGTGTTCTTCCGCGCCGCCGAAACCGTGCCCGGCGGCGACGGCGTGACCTCCCTGCGCGCCGGCGCCGTGGAAGCAGGCATCGCCGTGGCCAGCGGCCGCCTGCAGGTGGCGCACAGCTACGGCTCGGCCTTGCTCACGCGGCGCGTGGAAGTGGAATCGCAATACTGGACCGGCACCGAATTCCTGCGCAACAGCGCCGACGCCACCGCCGGCACCACCGCGCTGAGCACCGCAGGCGTGCTCACCTTCGGCAACTGCACCCGCAACCTGTCCGCGGGCGGCGGCTGCTACGCCGGCCTGGCGGCCGACAGCACCCCCGCCACCGTGGCCTTCACGCTGGGCCGTTCCTGGCTGCGCCTGGCCGCCCCCGGCGCCGGGCGCGACGGCAGCGTGGACCTGCGCGTGAACGCCTTCCCCTGGCTGCCCAGCACCGTGGGCCGCCTCAACTACGGCGTGTACCGCTCGCCCGTCATCTACCTGCGCGAAATCCACTAGCGTGCCTGCCGGCAGTCGCGAACTGCGGTAGCATGGCCGTTTCCCCAACAACGGCACAGGAGCGGACATGGACGGCAAGTGGATAGAGATACAGGGCGAAGACGGCCCCTTCGGCGCCTGGCTGGCCTTGCCGCGCGGCGGCAGCGGCCCCGGCATCGTGCTGCTGCAGGAAATCTTTGGCGTCAATGAGCACATCCGCAGCGTCGCCGCGCAATACGCGGCGGACGGCTACGTGGTGCTGGCGCCGGACCTGTTCTGGCGCTCAGGGGCGCGCATCGAACTGGGCTACGGCGAGGCCGACTGGCAGCGCGCCGTGCAGCTCAAGCAGGCCAACGGCCCCGCCCAAGCCCAGGCCGACGTGCGCGCCGCCGCGCAAGCCCTGCGCGCCCTGCCCGGCGTGGGCGCCAGGATCGCCGCCCTGGGCTACTGCTACGGCGGCCTGCTGGCCTACCACGCGGCGGCCAATGGCGACGTGGACGCCGCCGTGGCCTACTACGGCGGCGGCATCCAGAACGCGCTGGAACGCGCCGGCGACATCCACGTGCCGCTGATGCTGCACTTCGGCGCGCGCGACAGCCACATCCCGCTGGACGCGGTCAAGCACATCGCCGAACGCTTCGACGAGCGCGACAACGTGGAAGTCCACCTGTACACCGAGGCCGAGCACGGCTTCAACTGCAACCACCGCGCCAGCTACCGCCAGCAGCCCGCCGCGCTGGCGCACGGCCACACGCTGGTTTTCCTGAGCGAAACCATCTGAGCGCCACCCGTGGCCGTCTCTCCCCTATGGCGCATAGTCTGCCGCCTCCCACGGCGGCATACTGCTGGCATACGATGACTGGAGAACCGCATGAGCACGCACGCCCCACCCGAACCCATCCTAATCCTGATCAACGGCTGTTTCCACACGGTCGATAAATCCCAGCCGCAAGCCAGCGCGGTCGCCATCCAGGGCGGAAAATTCCTGGCCGTGGGCGACGCCGACGAGGTGATGCGCCACCGCACGCCCACCACCCAGGTCATCGACCTGAACGGCCGCAGCGTGGTGCCCGGCCTGAACGACTCCCACCTGCACCTGATACGCGGCGGCCTGAACTACAACCTGGAACTGCGCTGGGAAGGCGTGCCCTCGCTGGCCGACGCCCTGCGCATGCTCAAGGAACAGGCGCTGCGCACGCCCAGCCCGCAATGGGTGCGCGTGGTGGGCGGCTGGAACGAATTCCAGTTCGCTGAAAAGCGCATGCCCACGCTGGACGAGATCAACGCCGCCGCGCCGGACACGCCGGTGTTCGTGCTGCACCTGTACGACCGCGCCCTGCTCAACCGCGCCGCGCTGCGCGTGGTCGGCTACGGCAAGGACACGCCGAACCCGCCCGGCGGCGAAATCCAGCGCGACGCCTCCGGCAACCCGACCGGCATGCTGATCGCCCGTCCCAACGCCATGATCCTGTACGCCACGCTGGCCAAGGGACCCAAGCTGCCGCTGGACCTGCAGATCAACTCCACGCGCCAGTTCATGCGTGAGCTGAACCGCCTGGGCGTGACCTCCGCCATCGACGCCGGCGGCGGCTTCCAGAACTACCCCGAGGACTACTCGGTGGTGGACCAGCTGGCGCGCGAGGACCAGCTCACCATCCGCATTGCCTACAACCTGTTCACGCAGAACAAGGGCAAGGAACTGGAAGACTTCGAAAAGTGGACCGACATGGTCACGCCCGGCCAGGGCACGGATTTCTATCGCCACAACGGCGCCGGCGAAATGCTGGTGTTCTCGGCCGCCGACTTCGAAGACTTCCTGGAACCGCGCCCGGACCTGAACCCGGACATGGAGGCAGAGCTGGAAAAAGTGGTGCGCCACCTGGTCAGCAAGCGCTGGCCCTTCCGCCTGCACGCCACCTACGACGAATCGATCTCGCGCATGCTGGACGTGTTTGAAAAAGTGAACCGCGACATCCCCTTCGGCGACCTGCACTGGATGTTCGACCACGCCGAAACCATCAGCCCGCGCAACATCGAGCGCGTCAAGGCGCTCAACGGCGGCATCGCCATCCAGCACCGCATGGCCTTCCAGGGCGAATACTTCGTCGAGCGCTACGGCGCGGAAGCGGCCAAGGCCACCCCGCCCATCAAGCGCATGCTGGAGACCGGCGTGCCGGTGGGCGCAGGCACCGACGCCACCCGCGTAGCCAGCTACAACCCGTGGACCGCGCTGTACTGGCTGGTGTCCGGCCGCACCGTGGGCGGCATGCGCCTGTACGACGCCGGCGCCAAGCTCTCGCGCGACACCGCCATCGAACTGTGGACCGCGGGCAGCGCCTGGTTCTCCAGCGAGCAGGGCAAGAAAGGCCGCATCAAGGAAGGCATGCTGGCCGACCTGGCGGTGCTGTCGGCCGACTTCTTCACGGTGGACGAAGACGCCATCAAATCGATCGAATCGGTGCTCACCATCGTGGGCGGCAAAGTAGTCTACGGCCAGGCCGAATTCACGCCGCTGGCGCCGCCCGCCATACCGGTGCTGCCGGACTGGTCGCCGGTGGCCTCCACGCCGGGCCACTGGCGCCGCGCCGCGCCGGCCGCCGCCGTGGCCGCGCTGCCGCACCAATGCCAGGGACCGTGCGGCGTGCACGCCCACTCGCACGACCGCGCGCGCCGCTCGTCGGTGCCGGTGTCGGACTTCAGCGGCTTCTGGGGCGCGCTGGGCTGCAGCTGCTTTGCATTCTGACGGAGGCCGCCATGAACTACAGCAAAATTATCCTGGGCCTGGTCCTGTCCTTCGTGGTCGGCGCCGGCTGCAAGCTGTTCGGCATCCCGGCCGCCTCGCCGCCGGTGCTCAGCGGCGCGCTGCTGGTATTCGCCATGAGCAGCGGCTACTGGCTGGTGGACCGCTACCTGTGCCGGGAAGCGGCGCAGAACAAGCAGCACTGCGGCGGCCACGCGCTCGACGGCAAGCCCGGCGAGGCGCCCAAATGAGCGCGCTGCTGATAGGCGCCCTGCTGGGCCTGGCCGTGGGCGGCGTGTGCCGCTGGTTCGACATCCCCTCCCCCTCGCCGCCGACGCCTGTCGGCGCCCTGCTGGTGGTCGCCATGACCGCCGGCTACGTCACCGCCGGCCTGTTTTAGCACTGCAGCAGCGCGCGCAGTTCGGGGATGGTGAGCGGGGCGGCGCCGGCGCCGCGCGCGCGCAGGGCGGCCAGGATGGCGACGATCTCCTCCGACGTGCGGGCCGCGCTGAAGTACCAGCCCTGCACCCGCGTGGCGCCGCGCTCGGCCAGCCAGGCCAGGTCGGCCTCGTGCTCCAGCCCTTCGCACAGCAGCTCGGCGCTGAACAGCTCGGCAATGCCCTGGATCAGCCGGAACAGCCCGGCCACCCGCTCGCTGCCCGCCACGCCGTGCACGAACTGGCGGTCCACCTTGAGGCGGTCGAAGGGGAAGCTGTTGATGGCGTCCAGGTTGGAATAGCCGGTGCCGAAGTCGTCCACCGCGATGCGCACGCCCAGCGCGCGCAGCTGCGCCACGCGCGGCGACACCAGCTCCAGCGTCTCGAGCAGCTGGCTTTCCGTCACTTCGAACTCCAGCAGTTCGCCCCGGATGCGGTAGGCATGCAGCAGCCGTTTCAGGTCGCCGATCAGGTCGGCGTGCAGCAGCGAGCGGCGCGAGAAATTCAGCGACACCGGCACCACCGGCAGCCCGGCGTCCAGCCAGGACCGCATGTCGCGGCACACCTGGGTCAGCACGCGCAGGTCGATGTCGTAGATCTTGTCGGTGCTTTCTGCCAGCGGGATAAAGCTGCCCGGCGCCACCAGGCCGCGCGACGGATGGCGCCAGCGCACCAGCGCCTCCATGCCGATCAGCCGTCCCTGCGCGTAGTCCACCTGCGGCTGGTAGTGCGCCACCAGTTCGCCGTGCTGGGCGCTGGCGCCGGCCGCCGCCGTGTCGAGCGCGCCCTGCAGCTCGAACACCATGTGCGAGCGCGCCAGCAGCTCAAAGCCGTATTCCTTGACCGTGGTGCGCAGCATGGCGCTGCTGATGGACGAGGCCGCCGTCTCGGCCGCGTCCAGCAGGCTGGCGGCCGAGCCCAGGTAGGGCGTGTCGTGGTGCTCGACGCCGATGCGCGCGTGCAGCGCCTGGGTGCTGCCCTGCTCCAGCGTGAACGGCGCGCTCAGTTCGTTCTTCAGCCGCTCCAGGCTGAGCGCCTGCGCGGCGCGGTCGCCGAACAGCGCGAAGGCGAATTTGTCGCCGCCCAGGTGGCCCACCAGGTTGCTGGCCCCGGCCCATTCGGTGAGCCGCTCGCCAACGATGCGCAGGGCCTGGTTGCCGGCGCTGCGGCCGAACACTTCATTGAGCTGGCGGAAGCCGATCAGGTCGATATAGCCGGCCATCACGTGCGGCAGCCGGGTCTGCTCCAGGCCCAGCTGCAAATGGTGCAGGAAGACGTTGCGGTTGGACATGCCGGTGATGTCGTTGCAGTAGCGCAGCTCCAGCGTGTCCACCACCAGCCGCGCCATGCCCTTGAGCAGCATGGCCTGGTCGGGCGAGAAGCTGCCGGCCTCGCGCCGCATCACCCACAGCGTGCCGAGCAGATAGCCGCGCGCGCCGGACAGCGGCACGGCCGCGTAGTGGCGGTAGTGCGGCGCATGCGTCACCAGCGGATTGTTACGGAAACGCGGATCGCTGCTGGCGTCGGCGATCTCGAACCAGTCGCCCTCGGCGCCCACCGCCCAGGTGCAGAAGGAGCCCGAGCGCGGCACATGGCGCTCCTCCATGCCCACCCGGGACGGCAGCCAGATCTGCGACTGGTAGACGATGCTGATGCCGCCGATGTCCGCGCCCACCGAGCGGATCGCCAGTTCGGTGATGTAATCGAGGTTGGGGTCGCTGCGGTCCTGCGTCATGGCGTAGCGCGACACCTCGGCCAGGCGGCGCTGCTCGGTCTCCCCGTCCAGGCAGGACGGTGGCAGCTCTTCCAGGGTGCTGGCATCCATGCTTACTCTCCTCCGTGCGAGTAAACATGGTGACACAAAAATGCAGTTATTGCATTTTTTTGAGCCGCCTTACCTGCAACGTTGCGCCGATGAGAAACAGCAGGAACAGGACGCCCGACGCCATCTTCAGCCATTCGGCTTCCGGGCTGTCCGCCAGCGGTTTTCCAACCGGCAGGCGCACCGACGTTTCCGTCATGGCCGGGATCAGGTGGAAGAAAAAGGTGAGCGAATACGACACCGTCATCACGGCGGCGGCCTTGGCGCCGAACAGGCTGCCGCGCGCGGCCAGCCAGGCCAGGCCCAGCACCAGCAAGGTGATCACGCCCAGCGCGTGCGGCTTGCCAAAGCCGCCGTGCTGGAAGATGCCGAAGCCGGTCAAGCAGGTCAGCACCGTGGTCCAGATATACACCTGGCCCACGGTGTTGGCGGGGTTGATGCCCTTATCGCGGAAAAAGGCCATCAGCCCCGCGGCCAGCGCGACGAGGCTGATGGCGGTGTGGATGGCGCCGAGTGGGGTAAGTCCAAGCATGATGTCATTCCTTAGCGTGAAGGTTGAGGGCTGGCTGCCATTCAATGTTAGTCCTGTACGGCTCAGCCGTCCTATCGCGAAAGGCAGGGATGGATGCACCAATCCGGGGCGGCGCATGCTGCACGGTGCACGGTGCACCGTGCATGCTGCGCGCCGCCGCCCGCGCGGCGCCGATAAAATGGCGCCATATCGACGGAGGCTGCCATGCGATCGACTGCGATGAAACTGCTGGTTCTTTCTTGCGCCCTGGCGGGCCTGGCCGCGTGCGGCGGCGGCAGCGAGGGCATGAGCGTCACCTCGCCCCTGCCGCCGACGGTGCCGCCCGTCATCACGCCGCCGGTGACGCCGCCCGCCACGCTGCAGCTGGCCCTGCAGCCGGTGGCGAGCGGGCTCTCGCAGCCGCTGTACCTGACCGCGCCGGCCGGCGACAGCCGCCTGTTCATCGTCGAGCGTCCGGGCCGCATCCGCATAGTCGCCAACGGCGCGCTGCTGGCCGCGCCCTTCCTCGACATCAGCAGCCAGACCACCAGCGCCGGCGAACGCGGCCTGCTGTCGATGGCCTTCCATCCGCAGTACGCGCAGAACGGCAGCTTCTTCATCTACTACACCGACAGCAACGGCGATATCGCGGTGGACCGCATGAAGGTCTCCGCCGGCAACGCCAACCTGGCCGACCCGGCCACCGCCGGCCGCATCATCACCATCCCGCACCGCGAGTTCAGCAACCACAACGGCGGCCAGCTGGCTTTCGGCGCGGACGGCTACCTCTACATCGGCACCGGCGACGGCGGCGGCGCCGGCGATCCGCTGCGCAACGGCCAGAACCTCAATTCGCTGCTGGGAAAAATCCTGCGCCTGAACGTGGGCATCGTGGTGCCGGGCCAGACCTACGGCATCCCCGCCGACAACCCCTACGCGGGCCAGGCCGGACGGCGCGGCGAGATCTGGGCCGCCGGCCTGCGCAACCCCTGGCGCTTCTCCTTCGACCGCGGCGACGGCCTGCTCTACATCGCCGACGTGGGCCAGGACCAGCGCGAGGAGGTGGACGTGGCGCCCGCCACGCAGGCGGGCCTGAACTACGGCTGGAACGTCATGGAGGGCACGGCCTGCTACAACGCCGCCAGCTGCAGCCAGGCCGGGCTGACCTTGCCGGTGTTTGAATACCTGCACGGCGCCAACGACGTGAACGGCTGCTCCATCACCGGCGGCTATGTGTACCGGGGCGCGGCCATCCCTGAACTGGCGGGCACGTATTTCTACTCGGACTATTGCAAGGGCTATCTGAAAAGTTTCGCCTACCGCAACGGGGCGGTCAGCGCGGCGCAGGAGTGGGCGGTGGACAACCCCGGCAATGTGCTGTCCTTCGGCCAGGATGCGCAGGGCGAGCTGTATGTGCTGGCCGGCAGCGGCCAGGTGTTCCGCATCGTGCGCCGCTGAACGCGCTAGAATGGCGGCATTGCAACCCGCCCATTCCGCTGATACCGCCATGGCACGTTTGAAACTTGAATTCCCGGAAGACCAGTTCTATTTTTCCACCCAGCTGACCGTGCGCGTCACCGACATCAACGGCGCCAACCACCTGGCCAACGATTCGATGATCTCCATGATTTCGGAGGCCCGCGCGCGCTTCCTGTTCGAGTTCGGCGTGCGCGAGACGGAGGCGGACGGCACCGGCATCATCGTCACCGACCTGGCCACCACCTACAAGGCCGAGGGCCATGCGCGCGACCATTTGCTGTTCGAGGTGGGGGTGATGGACTTTAACAAATACGGCGGCGACATCACCTTCCGCATCACGCGCCCGCAGGACCAGGCGCTGGTGGCGATGGCCAAGTCGGGCTTCGTCTTCTTCAACTACAAGCGCAGCCAGGTGGTGCCCATGCCGGAGGATTTTCTGGCGAAATTCCCCCGGGTGAACTGGCTGGACTAAAGGCTTAGCCGCGCGAAGGCCGCGCGCCGGGCACTTTCACGTCGAAGGTCTTGCTGAACCAGTTGTCCAGCATCTGCTTTTCATAGCGCAGTTCGTCGTTGGCGGTGGACAGCCGCGCGTTCTCGAGATAGTTCATATCGGACAGCCTGGCGTCGCCGCTGCGCAGCACCTTGCCGCCCTCTTCCAGGCTGTAGTGCAGCTCCATGCGGGGCCAGTCCGCCATGCCGCGCATGACGCGGATGTCGTTCATGCTGCGGCGGCTGTAGTCGATGCGGCCGGCCAGGTCGATGTCGGTCACGGTCACTTTGAGTTCCTGCCCGGCAGGCAGGAGTTTGCCCAGGCCGGCGAAGTGCTTGCTGAGGCTGTCGAGCACGCGCTCGCGCTCCACCGGCGAGAACGGCATGTCGGCGAATTTCTGCGCGTCGGTGTAAGTCACCGTGGCGCCGGCCACGGCGGCGGCGCTGGCCATGGCGGCGACGCCGGCCAGCGCCAGCGCGGCTATGGGGTTGCGAAGTGCACGCATGATGATCCTTTCAGCATGAAGATTGCGGATCATCCTAATATACCCCCGTTTGCCGCGCCTTGTGCTGCGCTGAAACGCTTTCTTACCAATTCGCTGCCGATGCGGACGCCGTCATTCCCGGGACGGCGGCGGCCAGCGCCACCGCCTCCCTGCAAAGCATCATTTCGACAGTTTCACCTGCGTCAACTCCGCCGTCAGATAGCCGACAGCGCCACTGAACTTGTTGTTGTAGTTGGTGTTGATGAGGATGTTGATCTGATCCTTCAGCGCCGATGGCAGCGCGGGGAAGCGGGTCCACTCGTCGCCCGGATGCTGGAAGTTGCTCATCACATAGGTCCAGCCATTGATTTCATCGACCGCATGCAGGCCGGTCGATTCCGCGCCGGCCGGGCAGGACAGCAAACGATCGAGCTTTTTGGTATCGACGTTATACGCCCACAGGAAGTTGTTCAGGTGGTTGCCGCTGTCCTCGCCGATAAACAAGGTGCGCAGTTTTTCCGAGAACTTCAGGTTGTCGGGACTGGCGATCTTGTCCGGATTGGCGGTGTTGCCCAGGCCGTCGGCCGCGATGTCTTCGCCTGCGATCAGCATGCTCGATTCGCTCGGCACCCATTCGCTGTCGATGGCTGCGCCGGTGTCATCCTTCTGGCCGCCGGCGAGTTTGTGCGACACCACGGCGCCAGCCACCAGTTTCTTGAACTTGACGTTATTGCCGGCCACGTAGCCCGAACCGCCTTCGACCATCGAGTCCTGGATGTTGGCATACGCCGAGTAGGCCATCTTGTCCTTGGCGTTGACGGTCGTGCCTTCGTTCTTGGTAAAGGCCATGCTGCCACCCTTGAGCGCCGCGTAGCGGTGGGTTTCAAGGAAGGCGGCGGCTTTCTCCTGGCCGGCCTTGACGCGGACCCAGGCGGTTTTTTTGTTCAGCACGATCTTCGTGTAGCTGGCATCGTTCGGATCGGTCAGCGTCGAATCCATGATGTCGGTAGCCTTGATGCCGCCGTCGACCAGCGCCTTGATCTCGGCGTGCGTCGCACGGCCCAGCTTGATCCATTGCAGCTTGCCGGTGGTGGTCTCGGTCAGCTGGCTCGTGTATTTGGCCACGTACAGCGTGCCGCCTGCCGCCAGGTCGGCGGCCTTGTCGGCCACGAACATGAACAGCCCGCCATTGGTATAGTCGTCGCCGCCCAGGATGGTGCGCTGGTCCGGCATCACCTGCACCAGTTCGCGCGAGTAGCGGCCCAGGCAGTAATGTTTCTTGATGCTGCCGGTGCCGTCCGGGTTCACCGACACTTCCGGCAGGTGGCCGTAGTCATACGGATTAGCGGTGGCCGCATTGCCGAAGACGTTCTTGCTGAATTCCTTGAGCACGGCCAGCGTCTGGCCGCCCAGGCCCTGGTCGAAGGCATCGGGCTCGTACTCTTCGCTCGACAGATGGGTGTTCCACGGCGACAGGCTGGCGCCGCAAGTAATCCACAGGCCCTTGACGGCCGAGGTATCGACATTGTGGTATTTCACCAGCGACAGCTTGCCGGTGGTCTGGTCCTGGTCCAGCGTCAGCACGGCGATCGGCGACGGCAGCGTGCCGTAGGTGGACGCGCCGGCCTGGTTCAGCGAGTTGTATTCAAACTGCACCACGGCAAACACAGGCTTGCCCTTGACGCCGGCCACGCTGGCATTGGCCACCGTCAGCATCGAGCTGCCGTCCGGCGAATCCGAGAAGAACTGGCGTTCCTTGCCGGGCACCGAAGCGTCGATGATAGGCTGGTTCTTGATGTCGACATAGCCGCCCGCAATCAGGGTTCCGCCCTTGCCATCCGGTACCCGGTCGCCGGTCAGGAAGAAAGGCTGGTAAGCCAGGTTATAGCTGTTGCTGCTGCCATCGCTGAAATTGACCTTGAGTTTGGAGCCGACAGTGGTCGTGGCCAGCGCGGCAGGCGAGCTCGCGGCTGGCGCGGCCATGCCGGTGAATTCTACCGTGGTAAAAGTCGCGGCCGGGTTGCTGGTGCCTGGTGCGATCACCGGAGGCGCGTCGCCATCCGAGCTGCCGCCACAACCGGACAACAGGGCACTGACACCGGTCAGACCGGCCAAAGGCAGCATGGGGGCACCGGCAAACAGTTGCAACAGGCGACGACGGGAGGACTCTGGAGCGTAATTCGACATTTTTTGCTTCTTCCGTTATAAATAATATCGTGGGGAACAGGGCTGCTTGAAGATGTTGCCGGATCATAAACGGAGAATATTTCAGCTTGATGACCAGGCGCGGCCCTTGTCGGAGCGCCCCCCTGCCTCTGGGAATGCGGCACACCGCGATACATTTGTCTTGGACATTTTTTGCCGCTAAACAGTTTTCTTTTGAATTGATGGACAATATTGTCAAAAGTGAAGTACTGTTTCATATCTGTCACTGGCGAGGCGCCGCCGGGTCGGATGCAGCATGCAGTTTCGCTATGAAAAACAGGCATCTGTTGTAAGGCAATACCGTAATGATTATTGCCTGTTGTTAATTCAACGGATGTGAGACTACAATCGAAAGAATGCGCCTAAAAATTGCGCATACGAGTGTCTTTTTGCGGAATACGCCTATATGTCTTTTTTGTCCTCACCTTCGCCCAAGCTAGCGCCATGGAAAGTTCTGCTGGTCGATGACGAACCCGATATCCACGACGTCACCAAGCTGACCCTGACCCGCTTCCGCCTGGACGGCCGCGCGCTCAGTTTCGTGCATGCCTACAGCGGCGCCGAGGCCAAGGAAGTGCTGGCGCGCGAGCAGGATATTGCGCTGGTGTTCCTGGACGTGGTGATGGAGCAGGAAGACAGCGGCCTGGAAGTGGCGCGCTGGATGCGGCAGGACCTGGACAACCAGTTCACCCGCATCGTGCTGCGCACCGGCCAGCCGGGCCAGGCGCCCGAAGAGCGCGTGATCGTCAACTACGACATCAACGACTACAAGGAAAAGACCGAGCTCGACCGCACCAAGCTGTTCACCACCACCTTCGCCGCGCTGCGCGCCTACCGCGACATCATGAAGGTGGAGGAGGCGCGCATTGCGCAGCTGAACTACCGCGAAGGCCTGGAGCGCGTGATCGCCGCCTCGGCCCACATTTTCCAGCAGCGCAACCTGAAGGACTTCGCCAACGGCCTGCTGCAGCAGGTGGTGGCGCTGCTGCGCCTGGAAAACAGCATGCTGCTGCGCCTGCGCGCGGCCACCGCCATCAGCGGCGAACATGAATACGAAATCCTGGCCCAGATCGGCGACGAGGAAAACATCCTCACGCCCGACCTGCTGGCCCAGCTGGACGACGCCAAGAGCAACCGCATTTCCCGCGTGCACGGCGACACCTATGTCGGCTACTTCCCCAACAGCAGCGGCAAGGCTTCGCTGCTGGTGCTCAAGGGCGTGGAAGAAATTTCCGACATCGACGCCAAGCTGCTGGAAGTGTTCTGCTCGGGCGTGGCGATCGCCTTCGACAACATCCTGCTGACGCAGGAAATCACCGACACCCAGGCCGAGCTGATCCTGCGCCTGGGCGACGTGGTGGAATCGCGCTCGAACGAAGCGGGCAACCACGTGCGCCGCATGTCCGAGGTGTGCCATCTGCTGGCCGTGGCCAGCGGCATGCCGGACGAGGAAGTGGCCGTGCTGCGGCACGCCGCGCCCATGCACGACATCGGCAAGATCGCCACGCCGGACGCGGTGCTGCTGAAACCGGGCAAGCTCGACGCGGCCGAATGGGAAATCATGAAGCAGCATCCGGCGGTGGGCCTGTCCATCCTGGACGGCTCGCAGCGCCCTATCCTGAAAGCGGCCGCCGTGATCGCCCATCAGCACCACGAAAAATTCGACGGCAGCGGCTATCCGCAGGGCCTGCGCGGCGACAAGATCCACCTGTACGCGCGCATCGTGGCCGTGGCCGACGTGTTCGATGCGCTGATGCACAAGCGCTGCTACAAGGAAGCCTGGCCGGTGGAGCAAGTGGTCAGCCACCTGCGCGAAGTAGCGGGCCACCACCTGGACCCGGTCTACGTCGAGCACCTGATCAACAACATCGACAAGGCGCTGGCCATCAACGAGCGCTTCCCGGACTGAACGCCGCCTGCACGGCATGCTCGATGCGGCCGGCCAGTTTGGTGTCGGCCAGCATCGGGAACTCCTTCTTCAGTTTATTCGACACCGCCCAGCCGTTTTCACGCACGGCGCGCACGATGCGGTCGATTTCCGTGTCCGGCCCTTCCAGCCAGTTCTTCACTTCCCGCCGCGCGTTGTAGACGCCGCGCAGATACGCCGCCTCGTCCGGCATCTCGACGGCCAGGGTATGCCGCAGCACGCCGCCGAGATAAGCGGCGTGTTCGCTCAGGTCCGGATAACGCCAGGCCGCCATCCCATCCTCATAAGCGCCGAACTGGAAGTTTGAGCGGACGCCATCCTCGTACTCCGTCATGGCGCCAAACTGGTACTGCTGCGCATATTTGCGCATCAGCGGCCGCGAGAAGACTTCCAGCGTCTGGTCATACACTGCCCGCGCGAAGGCCGAGCGCGCGATCGAGGCCGACACCGGCAAAATAAAAGGCGCAGGCACTGCCCCGTCGCGGCGCAGGATGTCATTAATCAGAAAGCGCGAAATCCGGCCATTCCCGTCCGACATGGGATGGATGTAGACAAAGCCGAACGCCGCCACCGCCGCGCGGACAGCCGGCGGCTGGCCAGCCGTGCACGCCAAGCTGGCCCTCAAGCCTTCGAGCAGCGGCAGCGTCGCGTCCCAATGGGGCGCGATGTAGTCGACCACGTCGCTATATGTATTGAGATGGCCGACGAACACCGGCGAGCGGCGCAGGCCGTAGCGTGTTGCGGCCGGCCCCAGTATGCTGGCCTGCAGGGCCGCCAGGCTGTCCAGCGCCAATGGATCTTCAGCGCGGCCGCACTGGGACTCCATGGTGGCGGCAAAGCGCTGGATGCGGCTCTGCCGGCTCTCCTCGTGCTCGATAGCAAAGCTGGCACGGCTCTCCCTGATCGTCAGCCAGACCGCGCTGCGCTGGAGAATATCCAGCCCGTAGGCCGACTCCAGTTCCGCCAGCGCGTGGGCAAAATCGATAGCCTCAGCGGCCCGCACCTCCGGGCTGCGCGACACCACCGGACAAAACAGGCGCGTGCCCGGTAAATTGTTGCGCACACGCCAGCGCTTCACGGCGATAAACGATGTGGAAGTGAGATAAGCGCCGGCATCGATGGCATCGACGTAGTTGCCCGCTGCGGTATCCGGCACAGCGAGCGCCCGCCCGGTCAGCCACTCGAAAAAGAACCCCGCCCTGCGCGCATATTGCCCGGTGGGCTCTCGCCTGATCCACTCTTCAAGCTCAACCGGTTCAATCCGCGCAAACAGGCGCGCCAGCAACTCCAGATGCAAACGCTCATGCTTGAGCGCAAAAGTAAGCTGCCCTTGCAGATCGGGCGCCGGACGGCCAGCTGCGGGAAGGCCGTTCACGGCAGGCAAAGGCTGGACAGGCTCGGCGCCATACCGTTCCGCCAGCCATCGCCACCCTGCCCTTGTTCCAGCGGTCGCCATGATTAAAACCGTTCACAAGTACTCAAAAACGATTATGCGCCTAAAATTTTGATTACAAATCGGGGCTTTTGACAAAAAACGCTTATAGCGCTGAAAGACCAGAAAATTGAGCAATACCAAGGCAGGTCCCCATAAAGCGGCATCTCAATGTTAGGTAGCGTGCATCAAGCCTGCGGCTTGCCGTGCTGGACGCGGGGGAAGCGCAGGTTGTAGTGCAGGCCCATGTTGGGGGCGCTGACCACTTTTACCGTGCCGCCCAGCGGCCCCGTCACCAGGTTGTACAGGATGTGCGCGCCCAGGCCGCTCCCGCCGGAGCCGCGCTTGGTGGTGAAGAAGGGGTCGAACAGCTGGCTCAGCGTGCCCGGGTCCATGCCAATGCCGTTGTCGCTGTAGTCGAACTGCACGTGGTCGCCCTCCACCCTGCCCTTGATCTTGATCGAGCCGGACTGGCCTTCACCAAAGCCGTGCACCAGCGAGTTGACCACCATATTGGTCACGATCTGCGACACCGCGCCGGGGAAGCTTTCCATGTCGATGTCCGGCGGGCAGTCCACCTCCACTTCGATCGGCTTGCCCTTCAGCTTGGGCTGCAGCGACAGCAGCACCTCGTCCAGGTATTTGCGCAGGTTGAAGCTGCGCACATTGTCGGACGACTGGTCCACCGCCACCTGCTTGAAGCTGCGCACCAGCGCCGCCGCGCGCTGGGTGTTGGTGGTCATGATGCGCAGCGACTGGTCGACGATGTCGAAGAACTGGTTCAGGCCGTCCTCGTCCAGCGCGCCGTTGGCCAGGTCTTCCTTGGTCAGCTTGAGTTCCTGCACCAGGTGGCTGGTGGCGGTCACGCAGATGCCCAGGGGCGTGTTGATTTCGTGCGCCACGCCGGCCACCAGGCGGCCCAGCGAGGCCAGCTTTTCCTGCCGCACCAGCTCGCCCTGCGCCTCCTGCAGCTGCGTCAGCGCCGTGTTCAGCGCCGCGTTCTGCTCTTCCAGCGCGCTCTTGGCGCGGCGGATGGCGCGGTCGGCCTGCAGGCGCGAAATCACCACCGCCACGTGGCTGGCCATGAAGGCCAGCACGTCCAGGTCGGACTGGGTATAGATCACGTCCTCGTGGTAGCTCTGCACCACCAGCACGCCGTAGGCATAGTCGTTGAGCAAAATCGGCGCGCCCATCCAGCTGATGATCTCTTCATTGCCCAGCGGCCGCTCCACCTCGCCGGACGCCATCAGCGCCAGGTAGCCGTCGCGGTCCAGCAGCACCGGCTGGCGCTGCTTCAGGATGTAGGAGGTCATGCCAACGCCGTAGGAGAAGCTGGTGCACGGCGCGGTCGGGTCTTTCTCGTCGACGAAATACGGCACCGTGATTTCGTTGTTGCTCGGGTGGTAGAGCGCGATCAGGAAGTTGCGCACGGTCAGCACTTCGCTGATGGCTTCGTGCAGGCGCTGGTACATGGTGTTGCGGTCCCACGAGCCGCCCGACAGGCTGGCGATCTCGTACAGCGCGCGCTGCAGGCTTTCGGCGCGGCGCCGCTCGGCCACTTCGTATTCCAGCGCGGCGGTGCGCTCGTGCACGGCGCGCTCCAGGCGGTCCATGCTCTGCAGCCCTTGCAGCGCGCTCGACACGTGGCTGGCAATCAGCTGGAACAGCGCCTGGTCTTCTTCGCTGAAGGTGTGCTGCTTGTCGTAGCTCTGGATCACCATGGCGCCCATGGTCCGGTGGTTCTGGTCCAGCAGCGGGCAGCCCATCCAGTGTTCGGCGGTGGTGCCCAGGCCCCACACGGCGCCGTCGGTCTCGTGCGAGGTGTGCTCCTCGGCGGTCATGATCAGGCGCTGGCCGTTCAGTATCACCCAGGCGGTGGGCGAATGGTCGGACGAGGGCAGCTCCACCAGTTCCTGGCCGTCATACGGCGCATCGTCCACCTCGTCGACAAAGTAGACGAAGCGCACCGAGTTGGGGCGCCCCTCGTCGCTCAGCGCCACATAGAAGTTGGCCGCGTACATGATGCGCCCCAGCGCCTCGTGCACCGCCTGCACGAATTCCGCAATGTCGGTGCAGGTGCTCGATTTTTGCCCGATTTCGAGCAAGATGCTTTGTACGGCTTCCAGGCGGCTGAGACGGCTTTCCATCGATTTTCCTATGTGCAATTGAGCATAGGAATGGTAACAGTTCAGGCAGGCCGGCGGTAGCCGCTTTCTATCCACGCTGTGGCGCTGGCCACACTGAGTTTGAAGGTCGGCAGCGCGCGCACCTGGGCCAGTTCCTCGCCGTAGGGGTCGAAGGCGGTCAGGGTGGCGTAGGGTTCGTCCTCGTCCGGCGTGATGTCGAAGTTGACGGTGATGTAGGCCGCGCCTTCGGTGTTCACGCGCACGCTCTTGTGCAGCTGGGCGTACAGCTGCTGCTCGTGGCGGCGCAGCACTTCGTTGGCGGTCTTGACCAGGGTGTTGAAGGCGTTGATGTCGAGCGGCTTGGGGTTTTTCTTGTCGCGCCCCATGGTCCACGGCCCCACCAGGGCCGGTTCCGGCTCGCCGTCCTTGATCATGGCCACGGCCCAGCCTTCGTCCTCGTCGTTCTTGATCACGCGCGCGGTCCAGCCATTGGCTTGCCATAGGCGGTCTTCCTGCACCAGGGTGTCTTCTTCGTCCTGGTGCTGGTCTTGGTCGGAAAGCAGGGTGTCGTCAAACATGGCGTCAGTCATGGGAGCTCGCTTTACTGGATATATATACAGTTAAAAACCGTATCATAGCCCAATTCAGCCCTTGCGGGGAATAGCCGTTGAGCCCCGCACCACCAGTTCCGGCTTGAGCCGGATTTCCACCTGCCCGCCGCCCTCCCCGCGCAGCTGGCGCAGCACCAGCTGCGCGGCCTGCATGCCCATGGCGTGGTGGCCGATGCGCACCGTCGTCAGCGGCGGGTTGACCATGTCGACAAAGGGCATGTCGTTGTGGCCCACCACCGACACGTCCTCCGGACAGCGCAGGCCGCGCTCGCGCAGCGCGTCGTAGCAGCCCAGCGCCAGCAGGTCGTTGCCGGCCAGGATGGCGGTGGCCTGCGGGTAGCGGTCCAGCGCGTCCAGGCAGCCGGCGCGGCCCGCTTCGCGCGTGTAGGCGCTGCACTCGGCCAGCAGCACGTCTTCGCGCGCCACGCCGTGCGCGGCCAGCGCCAGTTCATAGCCTTCCTTGCGCAGGTGGCCGGTGGACAGCGTTTGCGGCCCCACCAGGTGCACCAGCTGGCGGTGGCCCAGCGCCAGCAGGTGCTCGACCGCCATGCGCATGCCGGCGTATTCGTCGTTCACCACGCTGGACACGCGGCTGCTGTCCTCGCTGCGGTTGACCGTCACCAGCGCCGCGCCGGCCTCCAGGCAGTGGCCTATCACCGGATCATCGCGGGTGGCGGTGGCCAGTATCAGCGCGTCCACCTGGCGCGCCAGCAGCTGGTCCACCACGAAGCGCTGCTGCGCCGGGTCTTCGCCGGCGTTGGTCACCAGCGCCACGTAGCCGTGCTTGCGCAGCTCGTCCTCTATGCCCAGCAGGATGGGCGGGAACACCGGGTTGGTAATGTCGGGCAGCATCACGCCGACGATATTGGAGCGCCGCGTGCGCAGCGCCGCCGCCATCTTGTTGGGACGGTAGCCGTGCCTGGCGGCTTCCTTCAGCACCCGCTGGGCCACCTCCTCGCCCACCATGTGGCGCGTTTCCGGGTCCATGACGCGGCCCACCGTGGAGGTGTGCACCCCCAGAATCTCTGCCAGGCCCTTCAGCGTCATCTTTTTCTGCTGCATAGACTTTTCCCGCGGCTCCCGCTAATCGACGTCGTATTTTCGCACGCCCGCGCTTCCCAGCGTAAACGGCGAAAGTTATGCGAACGTTCGCAAATATTTTCTCTCGCCGCTTGAATTCATATTTTGTTCTGATACTATCAAGTCAATGCGAACGTTCGCATAACCAAATACAAGCAGGAGGAGACAGCAAGTGGACATGAACACCGCCAACATTATCGACGGCGAAGCATCCGTCACCGCCGTGGCGCACGCCGCCATGGCCCGCACGCCGGACGCGCGCCTGCGCCAGCTGGTGGCCGCATTTGTCGACCATATGCACGCGCTGATACGCGAAGTGGACCTGACCGAAGCCGAGTTCGACACCGTGCTCAAATTCGTCACCGACATCGGCCAGCAGACCAACGACGTGCACAACGAGGTGGTGCTGGCGGCCGACGTGCTGGGCATCTCCACCCTGGTGGCGCTGCGCAACAACCCGCAGACCCAGGGCCAGAGCGCAGCCGCCCTGCTCGGCCCCTTCTGGCGCGCCGCCGCGCCGCTGTGCGCCAACGGCGAGTCCATCGCGCGCGGCGACACGCCCGGCACGCCGATGCAGGTGTTCGGCCAGGTGCGCGGCCTGGACGGGCAGCCCATCTGCGGCGCCAAGGTCGACGTATGGCAGGCCTCGCCGGCCGGCCTGTATGAAAACCAGGACGCGCACCAGCCTGCCATGAATCTGCGCGGCTATTTCATCACCGGCGAAGACGGCCGCTACAGCTTCCGCACCGTGCGCCCGGCCGGCTACCCGGTGCCCACGCACGGCGCGGTGGGCGTGCTGCTGCGCCTGCAGGAACGCCACTGCATGCGGCCCGCCCATGTGCACTTCATGGTGTCGCACCCGCAATGCAAAACGCTGATCACGCAGGTCTTCGCGGATGACTGCGACCACCTCGGCAGCGACGTCTCCTTTGGCGTGACCAAGCCGCTGGTGGGCCAGTTCGTGCGCCACGCGGCGGATGCGGAAAAAGGCGCGGGCGAGTACTACACCCTCAATTACGACTTCGTCCTGGAAGCGGGCGAAAGCTGCTTCCCCGAAGCGCCCATCAAATAAGGAAACCAGCATGCCAACACCACTTCCACTCGCCGGCCAGGTGGCCGTTATCGCAGGCGGCGCGGGCGCCATCGGCTACGCCAGCGCGCAGCGCCTGGCCGCCCAGGGCGCGCGCGTCGTGCTGCTCGGCCGCGCCGGCGGCGACGCCCACGCCAAGGCCGCCGCGCTGCCCCCGCTGCAATCCGGCGCACACTGCGCCATCGACGCCGAGCTGGCCGACAGCGCCGCGCTGGCCCGCGCCGCCGCCGAGGTGCGCGAGCGCTACGGCCGCGCTGACATCCTGGTCAACTCGGCCGGCTTCACGCAGCCGGTGCCGCACGCCGACCTGGACGCGCTGGACGACGATCTGATCGACGCCATCTTCACCGCCAACTGGCGCGCGCCGTTCGCAGCCATCCGCGCCTTCGCGCCGCTGCTGCGCGCTTCCGGCAAGGGCCTGGTGGTCAACATCTCGTCCATCGCGGCCAGCACCGGCATAGGCAGCAACGTGGCCTACTGCGCCGCCAAGGCCGGGCTGGACACCATGGCCAACTCGCTGGGCCGCGCGCTGGCGCCGCACATCCGCGTCATCAACGTTTCGCCCGGCGTGGTGGACAGCCAGTTCGTGCCGGGCCGCGACGCCGCCTTCAACGACAAACAGGCCTCCACCACCCCGCTCAAGCGCATCGGCCAGCCGGACGACATCGCCGCCGCCGTGGAAGCCTGCGCCACCACGCTGCTGTTCGCCACCGGCAGCGTGATCCGCATCGACGGCGGCCGCCACCTCGGCGCGGCGTAAGGAGAGCACATGAACAAGACCATCATCACCTGCGCCGTCACCGGCAACATCGTCAAGCCGGAGCAGCACCCGGACCTGCCGGTCACGCCGCGCCAGATCGCGCAGGCCTGCCTGGACGCGGCCGACGCCGGCGCCGCCGTGGTCCACATCCACGTGCGCGATCCGCGCACCGGCATGCCGTCCATGGAGCTGGACCACTACGCCGAAGTGATGCAGCGCATCCGCGAGCGCAACCGCGAGCTGGTGATCAACCTGACCACCGGCCCCGGCGGCCGCTTCATCCCCAGCGCAGAAGACCCGCAAGTGGCCGCCCCCGGCAGCACGCTGATGCTGCCCGAAAAGCGCGTGGCCCACATCGCCGCGCTGCGGCCGGACATCGCCACGCTGGACCTGAACACCATGAACTCCGGCGCAGACGTCGTCATCAACACGCCCGCCAACGTGCGCCGCATGGCCAAGGTGATACGCGAGGCCGGCGTGCTGCCCGAGATCGAAATCTTCGACTCCGGCGACCTGCACCTGGCGCGCGACCTGATCGCCGACGGCACGCTGGCCGGTCCGGGCCTGTTCAGCTTCGTGCTGGGCGTGCACTACGGCTTCAGCGCCAGCCCGGAAACCATGGCCTACGCGCGCGGCCTGCTGCCGCCGGGCGCCACCTGGACCGGCTTTGGCATCGGCCGCCACGAGTTTCCCATGGTGGCGCAGGCCTGGCTGCTGGGCGGCCACGTGCGCGTCGGCTTCGAGGACAACCTGTATATCGCCAAAGGCCGCCTGGCCAAGGACAACGCCGAACTGGTGGCCCGCGCGCGCCTGATCGTCGAATCGCTGGGCGGCGCCGTCGCCACCCCGGCCGAAGCCCGCACGATGCTCGGCCTGCACTGAATTCAATTAACTACAACGAGGAGCACCACATGAACACCGTACGCGTTACCGAAAAAGCCGCCAGCATCGACCTGCTGGCCCCTACCCTGTCCACTACCGAGCGCCCGGTTGCGCAGCCCGGCCAGTGCGTGATCGAAGTGCACAGCGCCGGCGTGAACCCCAGCGACGTGAAGGCCGCGCTGGGCGCCATGCCGCACGCCGTCTGGCCGCGCACGCCGGGCCGCGACTACGCCGGCGTGGTCATCGACGGGCCTGCGGAACTGATCGGCCAGGAAGTATGGGGCAGCGGCGGCGAGCTTGGCATCCGCCGCGACGGCACCCACGCGCGCTACCTGGTGATCGACGCGGCCGCCGTGCGCGCCAAGCCTGCCAGCGTATCGATGCTGGAAGCCGGCGCGGTGGGCGTGCCCTTCATCACCGCCTACGAAGGCCTGCGCCGCGCCGGGCTGCCGCAGGCCGGCGACGTGGTGCTGGTCATGGGCGGCAACGGCAAGGTCGGCCAGGCAACCATCCAGCTGGCCACCCGCGCCGGCGCCCGCGTGTTCGCGGTGGAGCGCAGCAAGGAAGCCTATATCGGCCACGCCAACGGCGCGGTGGACATGATCGCCGCCGACACCCAGGACATCGCCGCCTATGTGCGCGACAAGACCGGCGGCCACGGTGCGGACATCGTCTACAACACCGTCGGCAGCCCGTATTTTGAACAAGCCTGCGCAGCACTGGCCACCGGCGGACGCCAGATCTTCATCTCCACCATAGAGCGCGCCGTCCCCTTCGACATCTTCGCCTTCTACCGTGGCCAGCACACCTACGTCGGCATCGACACGCTGGCCCTGGACTCGCTGGCCTGCGCCCGCATCCTGGACGCGCTGGCGCCCGGCTTCGCCGACGGCACGCTCAAGCCCTTCCCCGTGCTGGCCGACACCATCTACGCCCTCAAGGACGCCGCGCAAGGCTACCGCGCCGTGCTGGGCGGCGCGCGTGAACGCGTGGTGTTGCAACCAGATCTGCAGCCGGCATGAACCTCACCCGCTACAAGGAAGCCCCGGCCTACTTCCCGCCCAACCACGCAGGCATGCACTGCCTGCGCCTGCAGGGCCATGAAGCGGGACCGTCGGACAGCCTGTGGCTGGGGCTGTCCCACCTGCTGCCCGGCGGCGGCACCACGCTGGACGCGTCCGGCGTGGAGAAGCTGTACGTGGTGCTTGAAGGCGAAGTCACCATCGCCACCGAGGACGGCGAACACGTGCTGCGCCAATACGATTCCGCGCGCCTGGCGCCCGGGGAAAAGAGAGCTCTAAAGAACAATACCAAGCACCCGGCCAGCATCCTGTTGGCCATGCCATACCAGTCAAAATAAGTTGTAAACAATAAGCTAGACCTTGATCGAAGCACACGACGAAGTATTGGAGGAGACACATGATTACCACCAGCCCCACCGGCCCGGGCGCGCTGCCGCCCGCAGTCCGCACCCGCAAGCCCTTTTACGCCATCCTGTACGTGCAGGTGCTGTTCGCCATCGCGCTCGGCATCCTGCTCGGCCATCTCGACGCCAAGCTGGCGATCGACATGAAGCCGCTGGGAGACGGCTTCATCAAGCTGATCAAAATGCTGATCGGCCCCATCGTGTTCTGCACCGTCGTCAGCGGCATCGCCGGCATGCAGGACATTAAGAAAGTCGGCCGCATCGGCTGCAAGGCCCTGCTCTACTTCGAGCTGGTGTCCACCTTCGCGCTGTTTATCGGCATGGCGGTCGGCAACTGGCTGCGTCCCGGCGACGGCTTCAACGTCAACCCGGCCACGCTGGACGCCAAGGCCGTCGCCGACTACGTGGGCAAGGCCAAGACGCTGAGCACTACGGACTTCTTCATGAACATCATCCCCACCACCGTGGCGGACGCCTTCGGCAAGGGCGACGTGCTGCAGGTGCTGCTCATTTCCCTGCTGTTCGGCTTTGCGCTGGCGGCCATGGGATCACGCGCCAAGCCGGTGACGGAACTGATAGAAATGGGCTCGCAGGCGGTGTTCGGCGTGATCGGCTTCATCATGCGCTTCGCCCCCATCGGCGCGTTCGGCGCCATGGCCTTCACGGTAGGCAAATACGGCGTGGTGGCGCTCGGCCCGCTGCTGCGGCTGATCGGCACCTTCTACCTGACCTCGGCGCTGTTCGTGCTGATCGTGCTGGGCCTGATCGCGCGCGCGGCCGGTTTCAGCATCATCAAGTTCCTGGTCTACATCAAGGAGGAGATTTTCCTGGTGCTGGGCACCAGCTCGTCCGACACCGCGCTGCCCACGCTGATGGCCAAAATGGAGAGGCTGGGCTGCTCCAAACCGCTGGTAGGCCTGATCGTCCCAACCGGCTACACTTTCAACACCGACGGCACCAGCATCTACATGACGATGGCGGCGCTGTTCGTGGCCCAGGCCACCAATACCGAGCTCAGTTTCCTGCAGCAGCTGGCCATCTTCGGCGTGGCCATGCTGACGTCCAAAGGCGCCAGCGGCGTGCAAGGCGCTTCCTTCATCGCGCTGGTCGGCACGCTGGCGGTGGTGCCCACGATACCGGTGGCCGGCATGGCGCTGATATTGGGCATAGACCGCTTCATGAGCGAAGCGCGCGCACTCGTCAACATGATAGGCAACGGCGTCGCCACGGTGGTCATGGCGCGCTGGGAGGGCGAGCTGGACCGCGAGAAACTGGCCGTCATCCGCTAAAGGAAAACACAATGAAAAAAACATACTACAACCCTGCGCTGGCCATGGCGCTGTCGCTCGCACTGGCGCCCGGCCTGGCCGCCGCGCAAAGCAGCGTCACCGTCTACGGCCGCCTGAACGTGGCGCTGGAATCCATGGAGACCTCGGCCGGCGCGGCCGGTAAGCCGCTCAGCATCACCCGCGAAGTGAACAACCGCTCGGTGTTCGGCTTCAAGGGCACGGAAGACCTGGGCGGCGGCATGAAGGCGCTGTTCCAGATCGAGGGCACGCTGTCGCCGGACACCGGCGAAGGCAGCCCGGCCGCGCGCGACACCCGCGTGGGCCTGGAAGGCGGCTTCGGCCAGGTCTTCCTGGGCCACTGGACCACGCCCTACAACAACAGCACCTCCGGGCTAGACCCGTTTTATCCGACCACGGCCGGCTATATGAGCATCATGGGCAACGGCGCCGGCTCCACGGTGGACAATGTGAGCAATGTGTCCTCCTTCGACCGGCGCCAGCAGAACAGCATCAGCTGGTATTCGCCCGTTTGGCGCGGCTTCTCGCTGCGCACCGCGCACGGCATCAGCGAGGAACGCCCGGCCGGCGGCGCCAAGCCGGCGCTGACGTCGCTGGCCGCCATTTACGAACAGGGGCCGTGGTACGCGGCGCTGGCGCACGAGCTGCACAAGGACTACCAGGGCAAGGGCCGCGACGACAAGGGCACTCGCCTGGCGGCGGCCTACAAGTTCGTCACCGGCTACGGCGAAACGCGGCTGGCCGTGGTGGCGGAAAAGCTCAGCTACGAGACGGCCACGGGCAAGCTGGAACGCAAGGCGGCGTATCTGTCGGCCAGCCACCAGTCGGGGGCGCACGGCCTGCGGCTGGGCGTGGCACGGGCGGGCGACGGCAGCGGCGCTTCCACGCAGAAGATAGGCTTTATCAAGCGCGGCGCGGATACCGGCGCGCTGCACGCCACGGTGGGCTATGACTACACGCTGTCCAAACGCAGCAGCTTGTACGCCTATTACACGCGGCTGGACAATGAAGCCAATGCGGTGCATGACTTCGCCATCAACGGGCTGGGCGTAAGCGCAGGCGCCACGCTCAAGGGCGCGGCGTTCGGCATCAGGCACGCGTTTTAACGGCGCGGTCGAATGAAGCGGTAGTGCCGGCGGCTTGCGCCACCGGCCTTGCTACTTACAATGACATCGCGGGCCGGTGCGGCGGAGCGATCGGCGGCCCCAGCGGAGTGCGGCGCGGATCGATGGCCGGTTCCGGCATATGGTAGGTGTAGGGATTGATGATAATCGGCGGAATCGTGGGTGGCGCCGATGGCGGCCCTTTGGGTCCGCCCGACAATTCAGTCGCGCTACGCTGGCGCATTGCACTGCCGAATCCCGAGGATATCGATTGACCCTCGCTCAGTTCTAGCCAAGCCATATTGCCCTCCATGTGCAAGATAGGTATTCAGTATAGGCAACGATATCTTTAATTCAAGGAGAACCCTGCCGCTTTTTTCGGCAGGCGGGGCGATTCCGCAGCTTATCGCCTCCGCCCGCCATTGATCCCGCGAAATCCGCGCTCCATCGCAATCCGGTGGCCCGGCGCGGCCGTCCGCCGTAAAGTCGCACCATACCAACCACGCATCACCACCACGACTTTACGGGGAACCTGAAATGAAAAAACTGCTCGCCATCGTCCTTATCGCCCTGCTCTTTATTGCAGCCTGGAACACGCTCGACACCGGCGACATGGTGGTCCACCTGGGCGACGAGGAATTCGACGGCCCGCTGGGCGTGCTGCTGGGCATCACCTTCGGCGGCCTGGGCCTGCTGATCGGCGCCATCGTCATGGTCTGCGTGGCGGTCTTCCTGGGCTTCCTGTTCGCCGGCCTGGGCGTGCTGATGCTGGCCGGCCTGGTGCTGCTGGCGGTGGTGCTGGTTGCCGTGATGTCGCCGCTGATGCTGCCGCTGCTTATTCCTGCCGGCATCATCTGGTTCTTCGCTGCACGCAACCGCAAGCAGCGCGAACGCGCCCACCAGGACATGGACCAGAAAATGGACCCTAAAATGGACCCGCACGCCGCCATCTGAACCAGCCCTAACCCTCCTCGCAAGCCGCGCCGGGCGCAAACCGTTCCACACGGTTGCGCCCGGCGCGTTTGGCGCAGTACAGCGCCTTGTCCGCCCGCACCAGCGCCGCATCGCCGCTGGCATCCGCCGGGTCCAGCGCCGCAATCCCTATGCTTACCGTGACCGACAGCGCGCCGCCCTCCGCCTGCAGCGGCGTGCCGGCGATGCGCTGCCGCAGCCGCTCGGCGAAGGCCAGCGCGGCGGCCATGTCGGCGCCCGGCAGCAGCACAGCGAACTCCTCCCCGCCCACCCGGCCCAGGGTATCGATCTTGCGCTGGCTGTCGCGCATCAGCCCGGCCAGGTGGCGCAGCACGGCGTCGCCGGTGGCGTGGCCGTATTCGTCGTTGACGCGCTTGAAATGGTCCAGGTCCAGCATCAGCACCGCGCCCTGCTCGCTGATGTCGCGCTGCAAGCGGGCCTGCTCGTCGTCCAGGCGCGCCATGAACTCGCGCCGGTTCGGCAGGCCGGTCAGGAAGTCGGTGGTGGCCAGCACCAGCAGCTCCTCGTTCATGCGCTTGCGCTCGGTGATGTCCAGCGTGGAGACGATGACGAAGTCCAGGCTGTGGGTATGGCCCGGCATCACCAGCAGGGTCAGTTCGTTCAGCCGCTGCACCCCGTCCAGCCGCTCGAAGCTGCCCTCGCAGGCGAACAGATGGGCGCCCTGCGCCAGCGCGCCCAGCGCCCGGGCGAAAGCGTCCAGGGCGGCGTGGTCGAAATTCTGCGCCAGCGTCAGCGCGGAGGCGTCCTTGCTGCCGGGCGGCGCGCCCACCTGGGCCAGCGCGGCCGCGTTGACGTCGGTGATGCGCACCAGGCCGGCCAGCCGCGCCACCTGGCTGGGATTGGCCCGCAGCCAGGCGGACACGTCGTCCACGCCGGACTGCGCCAGCTCGGCCAGCGCGGCGCGCACCGCCGACCAGTCCTGCTGCCACAGCGCCACCGGCGCGTGGTCGTACAGGCTGCGGAAGCGCGCCTCGCCGGCGCGCAGCGCCACCGCCGCCTGCGCCTGCTCGATGGCGATGCCGGCCAGCCGCGAAGCCTGCTCCATCAGCGCCAGCTGCGCCACGCTGGGCGCCTGCGCAGCGCAGTGGAAGATGGCGAAGCTGCCCAGTATGGCCCCGCTGGCGGCGCGGATGGGCTCCGACCAGCAGGCCTGCACCCCGGCCTGGCGCGCCAGGTCGCGGTATTGCGACCACAGCGGATCGCCGGCCAAGTCGGCCACAATCACCCGCCGTCCCAGCTGCACTGCCTGGCCGCAGTAACCTTGCGGCTCGTTCACCGGCTGGCCGTCTATCGCGGCGCACAGCATGGGCGGCAGGCTGGGCGCCGCGCGCACCTGCAGGCGGCTGCCGTCCTCGTCCAGCAGCAGGACGGCGCAGCGCAGTTCCGGATGGCCGTCCTCGACGCCGCGCACCACGCTGTCGAGGATGGTTTGCAGCGGCGCGCCGGTGGCCAGCAACTCCAGCACCTGGCGCCGGGTCTGCTCGCGCACCTCGCTCTGGGTGCGTTCGGTGATGTCGCGGAAGGACCACAGCCGCGCCGGCGCGCTGCCCAGCCGCAGGCCGCGCGTGAACTGCTCGATCACGCGGCCGTCGCGCAGATGCAGCAGTTCGTGCTGCACGTCGTTCTCGCGCAGCCGGCGCGCCACCGCAGCCAGGAATATGCTGGGCTGGGCCACCTGCTCGGCCACCTGCTGCAGCAGCAGCGCGCCGTCGTGCGCCCAGTCCAGATGCTCGGGCACGTTCCACAGCTCGCGGAAGCGGCGGTTGGAATTGAGTACGGCTCCGTCGAAATTGTCGACCAGGATGCCGTCCACGGTGGAGTCCAGTATGCTACGCAGCACCGCCTGGCTGCGCTGGGCGCTGTCGGCCATGGCCAGCAGGCTGGCCTGGCCCTCCTTGAGCTCATCGGCCAGCTGGCGCGCCCGGCTCAGCGCACGGCGCGCCCGCAGGCTGCTGCGCGCCAGCAGCCAGGCCAGCGCCGCCAGCACCACGCTGAGCACGGCGCCGGCGCCGCCTATCAGTTGCACTTTGCTGTCGCGCTCGGCGCCCACGCCGCTGCCCGGCAAGCCGCTGATGCGCAGCGTCCAGCGGTGCCCGGCCAGGCTGATCTTCTGCACCGTGTGGCGCATGCCCGGCTGCGGCGGCCCCGGCTGGCTGTCGTACATGCGCCTGGCCACGGCCAGTTCATCGCCGTCGTAGATCTCCACGTCCAGCTTGGCGGCGCGTTCGCCGCCCAGGCCGGCCATCACGTCGCCGATGCGGAACGGCGCATACACCCAGCCCGTGAGCGCGGCGCGGCGCTGCTCCAGGGTCTGCTGCGGCTGCGCGTTGCTGTACACCGGCAGCACCAGCAGGAAGCCGGCCTGCTCGGCGCCCGGGCCGCCGCCGTCCTCCTGCACCAGCCGTATCCGGCCGGTCAGGGACGGCAGGCCGGAATCGCGCGCGCGCTCGAGCGCAACGCGGCGCACCGGCTCGGACAGCGGGTCGAAGCCGAAGGCTTTCAGATTGGTGCCGCTGAACGGCTCGATATAGACGATGGGCGCGTACTGGGCGCGCGCGCCTTCGGGGTGGACCGTGTAGTCCGGGAAACCGTCGAGACGCAGCGCCCGTATATGGGTCTCGCGCTGCGCGCCGTCCACCAGGCGCATATAGCCCACGCCCTGGATGCCGGGGAAGTGCTGGTTCAGGTGCTGGCTGTCCAGGTAGCGGTGGAATTCGTCGCGGTCGACAAAATCGGAACTGATGTACAGGCCCTGCACGCCGTACAGCACCTGCTCGTAGGTCTGCATGCGCTGCGCGATGCTGTTCACCAGTTCGCGCACGCGGAAATCGAAGTCGGCCTGCAGGCCCTGGGCCGCGTCGGCGCTGGCGTTGCGCCATAGCCACCAGGTCGACCCCAGGCACACGCTCAGCACCAAGCCCGCCACCATGGCCGGGTTCAATAACAGGTAGGGCAGCATCCGGCGGGGTGCGGGCCGGGGAACGGTAGGGTCCATGCTTTTCGCTGGGAGACGGCGGTGAAAGGGAGTGCCAGCGCTTCTGATGCTACCGTTGATAGTACGTTAACGGCCCCGCCCCGCGCAACGCCCTATTGTGGATTTTCGGCAATAGCCTATGCCGCATTGCCATTTCCAATCGTGCCGCAGACATTGATTGTAGGGGGAACTCTTAGTTGTTCCGTGTCGAAAAACTTTACACCTGATGGGCCAAGCATCAACTGGACGAAGGCAACTCATTGATTTTATGCAATTTATTTTGCAGGCATGCAACTTGCTTATATGTAATTCATATTCCCATAAATCATGAGAGCCCACATGTCCGCACTGATCCGCCTGAGCGCCGCCGCAGTTGTTTCCCTCGCCTTCGCCGCCCAAGCCGGCGCCACCGTTATCGATTTCAATGGCAAAGCCGCCGGTTTCTATACAAACGCCAACAATAATGTGCTTAACAATATCAAGTTTAGCGATTCAAGCGGCAATTTGCTTTATATGGGAACCGGCTACACCGGCGGCGACACCAGCGCCTTCGCCTATAACGGCACCGACTATCTGATGGGCTACAGCAACCTCACACTGAGCGCCGCCACGGCAAGCCCGTTCTCGGTGCAAAGCCTGGACATGAAAGCCTGGGATGCCAATGGCCCTATCGCGTCTGCAACACTGATCGGCACCTACGCGAACGGAGCCACCATAACGCGCACCTTCAATCTGAATCAGACCGCAAACAACACTTTGACCGGCGGCAACGACTTCACCACCTATCTCCTGAGCGGCTATACCAACCTGACCTCCCTGACTATCCAGCGCAGCGACACCTACCGCTGGCTGGCCGTGGATAACATCACCATCAATGCCGCAACGGTGCCGGAGCCTGGCACGCTGGCCGTGTTCGGCCTGGGCCTGGCGGGTCTGGCGGCCATGCGCCGCCGCAAACAGAAGTAATCCCTGCCGCCGGCGCGGCAATCAGGCGCGGGCGCCGTCCGCGTACTGGCGGTAGCCGCGCGCGCGCAGGGCGCAGGCCGGGCAGGTGCCGCAGCCGTAGCCCCAGTCGTGCAGCGCGCCGCGCTCGCCCAGGTAGCAGGTGTGCGTGGCCGAGCGTATCAGGTCCACCAACGGCGCGCCGCCCAGCTGTTCGGCCAGGGTCCAGGTCTGGGCCTTGTCCAGCCACATCAGCGGGGTTTCCAGCTTGATGCGGGTGTCCATGCCCAGGTTGAGCGCCACTTGCAGCGCTTTCATGGTGTCGTCGCGGCAGTCCGGGTAGCCGGAGAAATCGGTCTCGCACATGCCGCCCACCAGCACGTTCAGGCCGCGCCGGTAGGCCAGCGTGGCGGCCACGGTCATGAACAGCAGGTTGCGGCCGGGTACGAAGGTGTTGGGCAAGCCGTTTTCCTGCATCACGATCTCAATGTCTTCCGTCATCGCCGTATTCGACAGCGCCGAGATCAGCGACAGGTCCACCATGTGGTCCTCGCCCAGCCGCTCGGCCCACTCCGGCTTGTGCGCGCGCAGCGCCGCCAGCACGCCCGGGCGCACCGTCAGCTCGATGGCGTGGCGCTGGCCGTAATCGAAACCGATGGTCTCAACCCGGCTGTAGCGCTCCAGCGCCCAGGCCAGGCAAGTGGTGGAGTCCTGGCCGCCGCTGAACAGGACCAGGGCCGCATCTGTTTGGATCATTTTTTTGCCTTCAGTAAATCTTAGTAGTACGCCATCTTTTGGGACTATCCGGTAACATGCGGAATAGCTTTCCCCTCAAAAGAACCGGCAGGACCTCGAATTTTGGCACAACTCATCACAAAAGCAATGGGCAAGCGCGCCTGGGCCGCCTTACTGTTGGCCTGCGCCCTGCCCTGCGCCGCGCTGGCCCAGGGCATGCAGTACAAAGTACGGGTGAATGCGCCCGACAAACTGGAAAGCCTGCTGACCGACAATCTGGACCTGCTGCGCTTTCGCGGCAACCCGCGCATCGACCGCGAACAGCTTCAGCGCATGGCGCGCGGCGCGCCGGAACAAGTGAAAACCCTGCTGGCCACGGCCGGCTACTACTCGCCCGTGGTAAGCACCCGCATCGACGGCCTGCCGGGCGCAGGCGAGGAAGGCGGCACGCCCACCGTGGTGCTCGACGTGCAGCCCGGCGAACCGGTGCGCGTGGGCAGCGTGGAGATCGTGCTGCAGGGCTTTGCCAGCAGCGGCGGCACGCCCTTCGACACCGCCGCGCTGCAGGCCGCGTGGGCGCTGCCCAAGGGCGACATCTTCCGCCAGGACGAGTGGGAGCAGGCCAAGCGCGCCTTGCTGCGCCAGGTGGTGCAGACGCGCTACCCGCGCGCCCAGTTGAGCGACAGCATGGCCACCGTGGACCCGGACCAGCACAGCGCCGCCCTGCGCGTGGTGCTCGACAGCGGCCCCGAACTGCGCTTCGGCGAACTGCGCATAGAAGGCCTGAAGCGCTACCCGGCCTCCATCGTGGCGAATCTGAACCAGATCAAGCCGGGCGACTACTACAGCGAAGCGGCGCTGCAAGCCTACCAGTCGCGCCTGCAGGACACCGGCTACTTCGCCAGCGTGGAGGTGAGCGCGGACCTGAGCGCCATCCTCGACCAGCAGCTGGAGGCAGCTGCCGAAAAGGGCGCCGACGCGGGCGCCCCCGCTGCGCAGCCCTCCACTGCGCCCATGGCTCCCCTGCCGCTGCTGGTGCGCGTAACGGAGAACAAGCGCCGCAACGTCAGCGCCGGCCTGGGCTACAGCACCAACACCGGCAACCGCGCCACGCTCAACTACGACGACCTGGCCATCTTCGGCCTGAAGATGAAAAGCGCGCTGACGCTGGAGACCAAGAAGCAGACCGCGCGCGGCGACTTCTATTTCCCCGTCACGCCGGACGGCTACAGCGACAGCTTCGGCGGCGCCTACGAGCGCAGCGACATCGCGGGCGAGCAGACCACGGTGTTCACCGTGTCCGGCAAGCGCGCCTGGGGCACGCCGCTGCTTGAACGCAGCCTGGGCCTGGAGCTGCTGACCGAACAGAAGACCGTGGCCGGCCAGCCCAATGTGCGCAGCACCAGCCTGCCGCTGACCTACTCGGTCACGCGCAGGAAGCTGGACAACCTGCTGTTCCCCAGCAAGGGCACCGTGGTGAACTGGCAGATCGGCGGCGCCCTGCTGCCGCTGCTGACGGACGAACCCTTTATCCGCGCCAGCACCAAGGCCATGTGGTACATCCCCTTCGGCGCCAGCAGCACGGTGATACTGCGCGGCGAGCTGGGCGCGCTGGCGTCGAAACAGAAGGACGGCGTGCCCGCCATCTACCAGTTCCGCGCCGGCGGCGACCAGTCCGTGCGCGGCTACGCCTACCAGGAACTGGGCGTGCGCAAGGGCGACGCCACCGTGGGTGGACGCTATCTCGCCACCGGCAGCGCCGAGTACCAGTACTGGTTCAAGCCGTCCTGGGGCGCGGCCGTGTTCTATGACGCGGGCAACGCCTCCGATTCCTTCTCCGGCCTGCATCCCAAGTCCGGCTACGGCGTGGGCGCGCGCTGGAAAAGCCCGGTCGGGCCCATCAACGTGGACGCGGCCTATGGCCACGCGGTCAAAAAAGCGCGTCTGCACTTCTCACTGGGGTTCACTTTCTGATGGCCGACACTACCGCCCCCGTCCCCGCCCCCGTCCCTGGCCCGAGCGCCCCGCCTGCCCGCTCCCGCTGGCTGCGCCGCACGCTGATCGGCCTGGCGGCGCTGCTGGTGCTGCTGGCGGGCCTGGCCTGGCTGCTGGGCCGCGAGTCCACCTTGCAGCAGATCGTCCAGCGCGTGGCCAGCGCCAGCGGCGGCCAGATCGTTGCCACCGGCGTGAGCGGCTCGCTGTACGGCCGCATGCATATCGACCGCATCGTCCACCGCACGCCGGAAAGCGTGCTGACGGCGAACGACATCACCATAGACTGGTCGCCGCTGCAGTACTTCAGCGAGGGCATCGCCATCAGCGAACTGCACATCGCCAGCGCTGTGTCGCAGACGCTCAAGCCCGGCGAGCCGGCCAAGCTGCCGGACACGCTGGCGCCGCCCTTCCGCCTGAGCGTGGCGGACGCCCGCCTGGAGCAGCTCACGCTGCTGCCCACGGCCGCCGCCAGCGCAGGCACCGTCATCAGCGCCATCCGCCTCAAGCTGGACGGCGACGGCAAAGCCTGGCGCGTGCGCGAAGCCAGCGCCATGACGCCCATCGGCCGCGTAGCGCTGGAAGGCAGCGTGGGCGCGCAGCGCCCCTTCCAGCTCAACGCCAAAGCCAGCCTGACCCAGACCACCGGCGTGCCCGCAGGCGCCAAGCCCGCGCAGCTTGCGCTGGCGGCCGGCGGCACGCTGGCGCAGATCGAACTGGGCGCGCAGGCCACGTCCGGCAAAGCTTCCGGCGAAGCAAAACTAACCCTGACCCCTTTTAATCCCATCATCCTGCAGGCCGCCGACATCAAGGGGCGCGGCATCGATCCCGCGCTGTTCGACCCGGCCTGGCCGCAGGCGGAACTGAGCCTGCAGCTGCAGGCGAAGATCGCGCCGAACCAGGCCGTCAGCGGCAGCCTGCTGGTGCAGAACCAGGGCGCGGCCGGTCCGCTGGACCAGCACCGCCTGC
The DNA here is from genome assembly GCF_059419605.1 of Pseudoduganella sp. GW821-FHT05F09. NCBI lineage: Bacteria > Pseudomonadati > Pseudomonadota > Betaproteobacteria > Burkholderiales > Oxalobacteraceae > Pseudoduganella > Pseudoduganella sp. GW821-FHT05F09. The sequence continues at coordinate 181,711 of NZ_JBWKSD010000007.1, read as the reverse complement.
CGCTGCGCAGCATCAGCGGCCAGCTGGGCGGCACGCTTACCGCCACCACCATAGACCAGGTGCTGGTCGACCTCGGCGCGGCGGGCAAGTTCACCGGCGGCGGCCGCGTGCAGCGCGTGGCGGTGGACGGCGGCGTGGACGCAGCCACCTTCCAGCTGCGCACCGAGCGCCTGGACCTGCGCGCCATCCACGGCGCCGTCAACAGCACCAGGATCGCGGGCGACATCGCGCTGGGCAGCACCGGCAAGACGCAAACGCTGACCGTCAACCTGGCGCAAGCAGGCCTGCGCCTGGACGCGCAGGCCACGCTGGCCGACGCGCTGCTGCGCCTCAAGCAGGCCCGTCTCAGCGTGGGCAAAGGCAGCGTCAACGTGAGCGGCGAGGCCAGCCTGCTGGATAAGCAGCCGTTCAAGGCCAGCGCCAGCATCGTCCGTTTCGACCCGTCCGCGCTGGGCGCGCTGCCTGCGGCGGACCTGAACGGCGACATCAGCGCCAGCGGCCAGCTCGCACCGGCATGGCAAGTGGCGGCCAGCTTCAAGCTCGGGGCCAGCCGTCTGCTGGGCCAGCCGCTGTTGGGCGCAGGCAAGCTGAATGCGGACGCCGCGCGCCTGAGCGGCGTGGAGGCCCAACTGGCGCTAGGCCAGAACACGGTGGACCTGCGCGGCGGCTTCGGCGCGCCCGGCGAGCGCCTGGTGTGGCGCGTGGATGCGCGCCAGCTGTCGGCCGTCGGCAGCGGCCTGCTGGGCGCCCTGGCCGCCAACGGCGTGGCCAGCGGTACTTACGCCGCGCCGCGCAGCACATTCACCGCCGAAGCGACGGGCCTGGGCCTGGCTCAGGGTCAAGGTCAGGGTCAAGGTGCCGCCAAGCGCCCGGCGCCGGACAGCGTGCTGCGCGCAGCGGGCGAAGTCTGGATGGCGGGAAAACAGGCCGAGCTGAAAGTGTCGGGCAGCGCGCAGCGCGTCAATCCCGCCGCCTTCGGGCCTTACACGGCGGGCAGCATCAACGCGGACTTCAGCGGCAGCGGCAAGCTGGGCGCCGACTGGCGCGCCGCGCTCGACCTCAAGCTGCAGCCCTCCACCTTGTCCGGCGCCGCGCTGTCCGGCTACGCCAGGCTGGCTGCGGACCGCGCCCGCATCGACAACGCCGACATCGACCTGCACCTGGGCGCCAACAGCGTGCAGGCCAAGGGCGGCTTCGGCAGCGCGCGCGACCGGCTGGACTGGAAGGTCGACGCGCCGCAGCTGGCCACGCTGGGCGCGGGCTTCGGCGGCGTACTGCGCGGCACGGGCGCGCTCACCGGCACCATGGCGCAGCCCGCGCTGTCGTTCAGCATGGACGGCGCCAACCTGCGGCTGTTCACCGCGCACCAGATCAAGAGCATCAAGGCCAGCGCCAGCATCGGCACCGGCTACGGCGGCGCCGACCCGCTAAGCAGCGACGTGGAGCTGGCGGGCTATGTGTCGCCGGGCCTGAGCATAGACAAGGCGCGCTTCCAGTCCACCGGCACCCGCGCCGCCCACACGCTGCAACTCAGCGCCAGCAACCCGCACTTCGACGCGCTGCTCAAGATGCACGGCGGCAGCAGCGGCGGCAATGGCAACGGCGCCAGCATCGCCGACGACAGCGTCTGGAGCGGCTCCATCGACACGCTGCAGAACAAGGGCCGCTACACCCTCGCCCTGCAATCCCCGGCCGCGCTGCGCATAGCCGGCGCGGCGGGCGGCGGCGCGGCCGGCCTGGCCAAGCCCGAGCAGCTGTCGCTGTCGAACGCCGTCATCAAGCTCGCCGATGGCAGCATCCGCATCGAGACGCTGGAAAAGACCGGCCCGCGCTGGCGCAGCAAAGGCTCCGCCGCCGGCGTGCCGGTCAGCTACCTGGCGCAACTGTCCGAACTGTGGCGCGACAACGTGGTGAGCGACCTCACTCTGGGCGCCGCCTGGGCGCTGGACGTGCAGGCGCCGAACGCCGCGCCAGCGCAGGCGCAAGCCTCCGCCTCCGCCCCGGCGGCGCGCGGCGGCGCGCCCGTCCTCGCCAACATAGAAGGCATGCTGCGCATCTACCGCGAAGCGGGCGACATCACCGTCACCAGCGGCGACAAGCCCATTGCCCTCGGCCTGCGCCAGCTGGAGCTGCGCGCCGACGCCGCGGCGGGCGCCCTGCGCACCCAGCTCAGCCTGGAGGGCGCGCGCGCCGGCCAGGCGCGCGTCGACGCCACCGCGCAGCTGGTGGAGGGCCGCATCGCCGGCGGCAGCGCGCTGGCCATGACGGGCAGCGTCAACATGCCGTCCATCGCCTGGACCGCTCCGCTGACGGGCGTGCCCGGGCTGGAACTGGACGGCGCGCTGAAGCTCTCCGCCACCGGCAGCGGCACCATCGCCGCCCCCGTGCTCAATGGCGACATCAGCGGCGACAAGCTGGTGGTGAACTGGGCCGAGCAAGGCATCAAGCTGCGCAACGGCCAGCTGCAAGCCAAGCTGGCGGGCGATCAGCTCAACCTGCAAAAGCTCGCCTTCGACGGCGAGCAAGGCCGCGCGCAGGTGGACGGCTGGGTCAAGCTGGCCAATGCCGAAGCCACCATGCAGCTCAAGCTGGTGGCCGACAAGCTGCTGGTGCTGTCCCGCCCCGACCGCACGCTGGCCCTCAGCGGCCAGGCCACGCTGGTGCGCGACCAGAAGCACTTCCAGCTGGACGGCAAACTGAAAGCCGACCGCGCCCGCATAGAACTCGGTTCCGACAACAGCCCCACCATCAGCGACGACGTGGTGGTGCTGGGACGCGGCAAGCCGCCCTCCAAAGCGGCGGCGGTGCAGTCCATGCCGCTCAGCGTGGACCTCGAGGCGGACCTGGGCAACGACTTCCACCTGAAAGGCAAAGGCTTGGATGCGGACCTGAACGGCACCGTCCACCTGCGCATTGCGGACCGCCGCCCGCCGCGCGTGATCGGCAGCATCCGCGTGGACAACGGCACCTACAAGGCCTATGGCCAGAATCTCAGCATCGAGCGCGGCGTGCTCAATTTCACCGGCGCCTACGACAATCCCGGCCTGAACATCCTGGCCGTGCGCAAGCGGCCCGAGGGCGAGCAGCTGACCGAAACCAATGTGGAAGCGGGCGTGGAAGTGCGCGGCACGGCGCTGGCGCCGCAGGCCAAGCTGGTGTCCACGCCCACGGTGCCCGACAGCGACAAGCTGTCCTGGCTGGTGCTGGGGCACGGCATCGCGGACGCGGGCGGCAATGAGATGGCGCTGCTGGGCACGGCGGCCGGCGCACTGTTCGGCGGCACCGGCGGCGGCATCGCGGGCAAGCTGGGGCTGGACGAACTGGGCGTGTCGCAGGCGGCGGGCAGTTCGCAGGCCAAGGGGCTGGAGAACACCGTGGTCACGGTTGGCAAGCGCCTGTCCTCGCGCGCCTACCTCAGCTTCGAGCAGGGCGCGGGTACGGCCACCAGCCTGGTCAAGCTGCGCTACAAGCTCAATTCGCGCATCACGCTGCAGTTCCAGACCGGCACCAACAACGCACTCGACGTGCTGTACACCTGGGCCTTCGATTAAGCTTAGCTGGGATTATGGTCCGGCACCGGATCGTCCTGAGGCACAGGCGGCTCCGGATGGTGGGGATGGGATGGCGCCGGTTCCGGCATGGGATCGTCCACCGGCGCCGGATCGGGCGCGCGGTGGGCTTGGATGAAATCTGGGGCCATGGTTCACTCCGAAGGTAAACAATGGCCCCATTCTACGCCCCCTGGCGGAGGCGCTTCGTACTTTACGGCTTGGCCGCTTTCACATACTTGTCCAGCCAGTTATTGGTCTCATACAGCATCTGCATGATGGACTCGCGCGCGCGGTAGGCGTGCGACTCGTTCGGCAGCATCACCAAACGCGCCGTGCCGCCCAGGCCTTTCACGGCCTGGAACATGCGCTCGCTCTGGATCGGGAAGGTGCCGGGGTTGTTGTCCTCGGCGCCGTGGATCATCAGCAGCGCATCCTTGATCTTGTCGGCGCTGTTGAACGGCGACATGGTCTGGTACACCTCCTGCGCCTTCCAGAACGGACGGTCTTCGGACTGGAAGCCGAACGGCGTCAGCGTGCGGTTGTAGGCGCCGCTGCGCGCGATGCCGGCCTTGAACAAGCGCGTGTGCGCCAGCAGGTTGCCCGTCATGAAGGCGCCGTAGGAATGGCCGCCGATGGCGATGCGGTGGCGGTCCGCCACGCCGCGCCGCACCACCTCGTCCACCGCCGCTTCCGCGTCCGCCACCAGCTGCGGCAGATAGGTGTCGTTCGGCTCCTGCTCGCCCTGGCCCACGATAGGGAAGGACGGATTGTCCAGCACCGCGTAGCCCATCGCCACGAAGGCGCCCGGCCCCCAGTAGCTGACCGAGTTGAACTTGTACGGCGAACCGGTGGTCTGGCTGGCCGCTTCGGCCGACTTGAACTCGGCAGGATAGGCCCACATCAGCATCGGCAGCGGGCCGTCGCGCTTGGCGTCATATTTCGGCGGCAGCAGCAGCGTGGCGGTCAGGTCCACGCCGTCCTTGCGCTTGTAGCGGATCTGCTCTTTCTGCACGTCCTTCAGCTGCGGCAGCGGATGCGGGAAATGCGTCAGCGCGGTCAGCTGGGCGTCGCCCTGCTGCGCCAGGTTGCGCACGTAGTAGTTCGGGCGCTCGGTCGGCGATTCGCGCGTGGACAGCAGCTTGCTGCCGTCTTCGCTCAGCACCGCCACCACGTTCTCGTAGTACGGCGCGGCGCTCTGGAACAGGCGCTCTTTCTTCTTGGTGGTCAGGTTCAGGCGGTCGATGAAGGGGCGGTCGCCTTCCGGCGTGGCGCCGGGGCCGTCCAGCAGGATGGAGTTGTCCGCGCTGATGAGCAGGCGCGGCAGGCCGGCCGCGTCGGCGCGCATGACCGGCGAGCCAGGCGCGTTGTAGCGGTCTTCGGCGGAACCCTGGTAGATCAGCTCGGGCGCAGCGCCCGGCTGGTCCGGTGCGATCTTCCACTGCTTCACGGCGCGGGTCTTGGACCAGCGCTCGTTGAGCAGGGCCACGTCGCCACGGCCCCAGGCGATGCCCGCGTAGCGCGAACCCAGCTTGGCCAGCACGGAAGGCTGGGCCGTGAACGGCGCGGCCTGGGTGTAGACGATGTCGCGGATCTCGGCGGCCTTGGCCGGATCGCCGCCGTCCTGCGCCTCGGCCCACACCAGCGTAGCCGGCGCATCCACGCGCCAGCTGATATTGCGCTGGCCCGGCGGCACGGCGTCGTTCCCCGGCGGCAGGCCTTCGCGCAGCGGCTGATTGGCCACGGTGTGCTGCAGCTTGCCGTCCAGTTCACGCACTTCGATATGCTCGCCGAAGCTCGACACCGGCACAATGTAGGAATACGGGCGCGACACGCTGGCCGACAGCAGGTATTTGCCGCCCGGCGCCAGCGAGGCGCGCGAGTACTGGCCCGGCTTGCCGATCAGGCGCGTCTTGCCCGACAGGTCCACCAGCGCCAGCTGCGAGGTGATGTAGTGCTCGAACAGCTTGGCGTCTTCTTCGTTCTTCAGCAGGTCCGGATAGGTGCGGAGCAGGCGCGTGCCGGCGCCCGGCTGGCTGTCCTGCGCGGCGGGACCGGACGGAATGCCGGTCAGCGCCGGGGCGGCGCCCTGGCCTGCGGGACGCAGCTGCACCAGCAGGCCCTTGCCGTCCGGCTGCCACTGGAAGCCACGGCTGAACACGGCCGACAGCGGCTGAGAAGTCAGCTTCTTCGCGCTGCGCGCGGCCACGTCCACCAGCCACAATTCCACGCCGGCGCCTTTGCCTGCGTTTTTGCCCGATTCTTCGCCATAGCTAGTGTGGGTGAAGGCCAGGAAGCGCTGGTCCGGCGACCACGCCATCTCCGTTACGCGCACGCCCTTGGGCAGGCCGGTGATCTTCGCTTCCTTCTGGGTCTCGATGTCGAGCAGGGTCAGGTCGGTGCCGAAGGAGAAGCGGCTGGCGGCATAGGTGCGCGGGTTGATGCGCAGGCCGGCCAGCTTCAGTTCCGGCTGCGCCACTTCGGCGATGCCAGGCAGCGCAGGCTGCGCCACCATCACGGCCAGGTTGCGTTTCGGACTCAGGTTCAGCATGGGCGCGCGCGGCGCGTCGACGATGGCTTGCAGCGCAGCGGGCGGCAGCTGGTAGCCGCCGTTCTGGGCGCCGGCCAGCGGCGCGGCAGCCACCAGGCCGAGGGCCAGGGGCAGCAGGGAATTCCGTACAGTCATTATTATCTCGTGGACAAGTCAGAGGACTGATCATATTGCTTATTGATAACTTGAAAGTCAATCAACAGCATGTATCAATATGTCGCGCCCGGGCCTTGCTTTACAATCGTGGTTTTTGCGCGCCGAGAAGAACCGATATGGAAATGACCACGATAGCCCTGCTCGTCCTGATACCGCTGCTGGTGTGGCGGCTGTACTCGCGCATCAAGAGCATGCTCAAGCGGCAGGAATCGCTGGTATGGCGGCACTGGCTGTCGGCTGTGGCTTTTCCGGTGCTGCTGGCGTGGCTGGCGCTGTCCATGCTGGACAACGTGCTGGGCCTGTCCTGCCTGGCGGCGGGCGCGCTGGCGGGCGGCTGGCTGGGCGTGTTCGGGCTGAAAAGCACGCGCTTCGAAACCATAGGCAAGCGCTACTTCTTCACGCCCAATCTGCGTATCGGCGTCACGGTATTCATGCTGTTCGCCGCGCGCATGCTGTACCGGGGCCTGGAGCTGTACATGATCAGCCGCGTGGAAACGCCCAACCTGATGTCGCAAACCGAATTCGTGCAAAGCCCAGCCACGGCCGCCGTGCTGGGCATGGTGGCGGGCTACTGCGCCGCCTTCTCGGTGGGCATGATACGCTGGCGCCGCGCCCACCAGCCGCTGCCCGAGCCGGAGGAACAGGACTGATACGGGCTTAAATACGAGCTTAAATACGGGCTTAAAGCAGCGCGGCCAGCGCGCCGCGCAGCGAGGGATGGCGGAAGCGGAATCCCTCCTCCAGCAAGCGCTCCGGCGCCACCGTCTGCCCCTCCAGCAGCAAATCCGCCTGCTCCCCGAGCAACAGCCGCACCGGCCAGCCCGGCGTCGGCATCAAGCACGGCCTGCCCAGCAGCGCAGCCGCCGTGCGGCTGAACTCCAGTTGCGACACATGCTCCGGCGCCGTGAAGTTGTAGGCCGCGCGCAATGCGCCGCCTTCCGCGCCGGCGCGCCACAGGTGCGCCATCGCGCGCAGCAAATCGTCCACATGTATCCACGACATGCGCTGCCTGCCGCCGCCCATCGGCCCGCCCATGCCCAGCTTGATGGGCAGCAGCATGGGCGGCAGCGCGCCCTGCTCGCCCAGCACCAGTCCAAAGCGCATGCACGCCACCTGCACGCCGTGCGCCTGCGCCGCCCGCGCCGCAGCCTCCCATTCCTGGCACAGCTGCGACATGAACACCGGCTGCGGTGGCGCGTCCTCCGCCAGCGGCGTCTCGTCGCCCATGGCCTGCACGCCGTAGTAGCCGATGGCGGAGGCCGACAGCATCAGGCGCGGCTTGTGCTCCGCCTTCGCGATCCACGCTACCACGCGCTCCGTCAGCGCCACCCGGCTGCGCCGCAGCACCGCCTTGCGCGCAGCCGTCCAGCGCCAGCCGAGGATGCGCGCGCCGGCCAGGTTGATGACCACGTCTATCCGTTCCGGCGGCGCCAGCACCTCCATGCTGTCCACGCAGCGCACCGCACCCTTGAACAGTGTTTCCGCCTGCGCCGGCGAGCGCGTGAGCACCGTCACGCGCTGCCCGTCCTCGAGCAGCGCCGCCACCAGCCGCTGGCCGATAAAGCCGGTGGCGCCGGTCAGCAGCACGTTCTCCTTGCGCGCGCCGAACGCGATCGGACTATCGGCGGATTGATCGGTTTGCATGGTTATTTATCCTTGTCGTCCGAGCCGAGGAAGCGCGCCATGGTGCCGCCCATTTTCAGGAAGCGCAGCATGGTGGCGGGAGGCAGGTTCTTGTAGTCGTTGTAAGTCGTGCCCAGCATCTCCATGAACTCCAGCACGTTGTTCATGCGGTCCCTGGTGGCGGCTTCCAGCTGCGCGTCCTGCTCGGCCTCGATGGCGCATTCGCGCAGCACGGTCAGGGTGGGATCGATCTCGCGCCGCTTGCGCTCCTCGATGATGACGCGGAAGATTTCCCACACGTCCTGCAGCGCCAGGAAATGGTCGCGCCGGTCGCCCATCACGTGGCTCACGCGTATCAGGCCCCAGCTTTGCAGCTCCTTCAGGCTGTTGCTCACGTTGGAGCGCGCCACGTTCAGCGTTTCGGCGATGTCCTCCGCGGTCTGCGGCGTGTTCACCAGGAACAGCAGCGCATGGATCTGCGCCACCGTGCGGTTCACGCCCCAGCGCGTCCCCATCTCGCCCCAGTGGAGTATGTATTTCTGCATGGTCGGGCTGAGCTGCATGGCTTTTCCTTTAATTCTGTTATTACAGAAATTAAAGACCATACGGACACGGAAGTCAACCGAATTCGCTTTGCCGCCTTAAACCGGGCGCGAATGGACCGTTTCGAATTTGCGCTTCAGCTTCAGGAAATGGCGCTCGAACAGCTGATAGGACAGCGCCGACAGCAGCACGCCCGCCAGCAGCGCGGCGGCGGCATGCGTCCACCAGCCGCCACCCACGGCGACCGCCACCCGCCGCCCGATTTCGATGCCGACAAAGAGGAACACGTACAGGCCGTAGGAGATCTTGCCCAGGTAGCGCAAGGGGCGGCTGCCCAGGAAGCCGAGCAGCGGGTCATGCAGGGCGGCCATGGTCAGCGCCGCCGCGCCGCAGGCGGCAATGGCGTAGAGGTAGACCTGGTGCATGCCGACCACGTCCGGCGTAGGCAGCAGCACGCCGAAGAACAGCGCAAGCAGTCCGGCCGGGAGCAGCGCAAAACGCCAGCCGGCCGTAGCGGACGGCGCGGGCCGCAAGGCGCCGAACAAGGTCCCCAGCAGCAGCGAGTCCGCGCTGAACAGGGAAGTCCAGATCGCCGGATGCGGCGCGTGGTTCAGCACCAGGCCGATGCGCGCGCCCACGAACACCACCCAGATGGCCAGCAGGCCGTACACCAGCCGCTTCGAATTGGCCAGCATACCGGCCAGCATCAGCGGCAGCAGCAGATAGAACTGCTCCTCCAGCGAGATGGTCCACAAGTGCGGCGTGAACGGGATATTGCCGTAGCCGATAAAGCCGCTGATGATATTGTCCACGAACAGCAGCAGCCCGCCCAGGCGGAACCAGTCGCCGGTTTCGTGCGGATGCGCGCGCGGCACGAAGGTGAGCGCGAAATGGCCTATGCAGAAGGCGAAGTACAAAGGCCAGATGCGCAGCGCGCGCCGGATATAGAAGCGCCGGATCGAGATCCCGCCGCTGGCCTGCAGCTCGGCGCGCAGGATGGCGGTGAGCAGGTAGGCGCTGAGGAAGAAGAACACATGCACGCCGACCCAGCCCTGCTCCTGGATCTGGCGCAGCACCGTGTTCGCCGAGGGCGGCAAATGGTGCAGCAGCACCAGGAAAAACGCAAAGAAGCGCAGTCCGTCTAGCGTGGGGAAGTACAGGGCGGGTGATTTCATCGGCGGTCGTGTGCGAAAAAAACCCCGCGTACCGGCGGGGTTTCAAGTTTAGGCTGCGGCTTTATCCGGCGTTCGGCGCTGGAGCACGAAGATGGGCTGCGCCCACTGCGTGTCCTTCTTCTTTTTGCTGGTGATCAGCGTCAGCTCGGACGGGTCGTAGACGTCGGTGTTGTGCGTGAGCGGCGTCGTCATCAGGTACTGGGCTTCGGTATTCTTCAGGAACTCGCCAACCAGCTGGATGTTGCGGATGTCCAGGTGGGCGAACGGTTCGTCGATGAATACGAAACCGCCGGAGCCGTCCTCGGACTTCAGCAGGCCAATCAGCAGCACCAGCGATTTCATCACCTGCTGGCCGCCGGACGCTTCGCCGTCGTTCATGCCGATGATGCCCTTGCCGTCGAACTTGAAGCGCACGTGCAGGCCGGCCTGCGACAGCTGCAGGTCGTCGTTCTCCAGCTTGACCGGGTCCGAATGCACCTCGATGCCGGCCAGCTCGCCCAGCTCCTTGATGTTCTTGCTATACGTTTTGATGGTATAGCGCAGACGGTCCATGTACGCGCCGCGCGCGTTAGTGGTCGCTTCGATGGCGCGGTTGTTCTGGTAGCGGCGCTCTTCCGTCTCGCTTGCGCGGTTCTTCAGCTGCTCGTTCAGGCGCGCGTACTGGTCGATCACCGTAGCGTCCAGTTCCCAGTCGCTGCGCGACAGGCTCGCCTCCAGGCTGTGGATGCGCAGTATGGTCTGGTGCGCGTTGACGTACTCGGCCACCAGGCGCGCGCGGCGCGCCGGACGGCGCCAGTTGTACGGCATGTGGCGCCACTGGCGGCGCAGCGCCAGCAGCGCCTTGGCGTGCTCGCTGCGCTGCTCGATAACGCGCTTGTGGTTCAGGCGCAGGCCCGCTTCGGATTCGGACAGGTTGAAGCGCGCGTTCTGCCAGGTGGTGTCGGCGCGTGTGCGCGCGATGGTGGCGTTCTTGATCAGGCCTTGCAGCTCGCCCAGGCGCGAACCCACTTCGTTGCGCTCGGCCTTCAGCGGCACAGCGGCGCGCGCAGCTTCGTCGAATTCTTCCTGGCGCGCGCTCAGTTCCTTGGCCGCGTCCACGCCGGCCAGGCGAGCCTTCAGCGCACTCACTTCGGAGGCCAGCTTGCTGATGGCGAGCGTGAAGGAATCTTCCTGTGCTTCCAGCGAAGGCAGGTTCTTCAGGATCGCTTCCATGCGCTGCGACTTGCCGGCTGCGCCGAAGCGGTAGCGCGAGGCTTCCACGAACAGCGAGCGGCCACCACGGCGCTCTTTATGGTAGGCCTCGGGCGTGATCCATTCTTCGATATGGCTCTGGCGCGCGCCCTCTTCCACCGAGTCCACGCGCGTGATGCGCATCAGCTGCTCGATCAGCCAGCCCGGCGCCTTGTCGGAGAACTTCACCACCGACATCAGGCTGTCGCCCTTGGTGCTCGGCGCGGTGATCAGGTCCGGCACGATGAAGTGGCGGTAGCGTTCCTTCTCCGCCAGGCGGTAGGCGGCGGCGGCGTCGCTGGCTTTGTCCAGCAGCACCACGGAGGCATAGCCGCCCAGCACACCCTCGACCGCGCCCTGCCATTTCGGGTCCGTCACTTCGACGATGTCCGACAGCATGGCGTGGCCGATCTTGGCGTCGTTCAGCGCGCGGCGCATGGCGCGCACATTATCCGGCTCCGGCATGGCGGTCTTGCCCTGCAGCGCGGAGATGGTCGCCTTGTCCTGCGCTATGCGCGCCATGACCGTGTCGCGGCCCTGCTTCTGGCGCGCCAGCTCGGATTCCTTCTGTTCCAGCTGCTCGCTCACGGCGGCGATGTCGGCGCCGGAATCGGCGGCCAGCTTCTGCAAGCGGGCCTTCTGTTCCAGCAGGCTGTCCAGCGGCTTGAGCTTGGCGTTGATGGCGCCCAGGCGGCTTTGCAGCGCGGTCGATTCCTGCTCCAGCACGGTCTCATGCTGCTGCGCTTCGGTGTATGCCTGGGCCTGCGCGGCCACGTGGGCGCGCTTGTCGGACAGCTGCTGGTCCGCCAGCATCAGCGGCTTGCGCGCTTCGCGCAGCTGGCGCGTGATGTTGGCCTGCTTCTCGCGCGCCTCGTGGTATTCCAGCGTCGGCAGCACTTCTTCCTGCAGCTCGCGGCGTTCCTTGGTCAGGCCTTCCCACTGGTGGTAATTGGCCACGCGCAGGCGCAGGCCCTCCAGATTGGTCTTGGAGCCTTCCAGTTCGGCCTCGAAGCGTTTCAGCTCCGTTTCCGTGTCGCGCTGGTGGCGCTTGGCTTCGTCGTAGGCGTCCAGCACTTCCTTGTCGCCGAACACCTGGAACACCAGGTCCAGCAACTGGCGCGGCGCGTATTCGCACAGCTTGTCGGTTTCGCCCTGCTCCAGCGCCAGCACTTTCGCCATGGCCGGCGACAGGCCCGCGTTGGCCAGGCGCTTACGGTAGTTTTCCACGCCGAGGAAGTCGTTCGCCTCGGTCACTTCTTCGATCTGCACATTCCCCGGACGCATGAGGTACTGGCGCTTCCAGTCGCCGCCGTTCTTCTGGATCTGGCAAAACAGCGTTACTTCGTCTTCGGAGAAGAAGCCGGAGCTGCGGAAGGGACGGTTGGACAGCTGCTTGCCCGTGGCCTTGTTGTCCACCACGGCGCGCAGCCAGGAGGTCTGCTGGCCGGCGTGGCGCGCGTAGTGCTTGTAGGTGCGGCCCATCGAGCAATCGAGGCCGAACAGGGTGCGCAGCGCGTCGAGCAGGGTGGTCTTGCCGGAGCCGTTCTGGCCGGCGATGGTGATGATCTTGGCGTCGAGCGGAATGTTCTTGATGCGCTGCCAGTAATCCCAATGGACCAGTTCTAGCGATTTGATATGAAACATGGCTTAGTCTCGGTTCGGGGTGGCGATGGATTCGGAGTCGGCCGCCGCTTGCGCTTCGGCTTCGGCGGCGATGGCGGCGTTTTCAGCGGCGGCGGAGGCGGCCGCTTCGGCCAGCGCGGCGCGCGGAATGTGCACCACCTGCGCAGGCGCGCGCTTGAACACCTCGGCCAGTGCGCCGTTGACGATGCGCTCTTTCAGCAGGTCGGTGTCCATCAGCAGGTCCAGCAGCGGGCCTTCGACGATGATGTCGCCGCGGCGCTCGATGAAGCCCAGCTTGCCCAGGATGCCCAGGTTCATGTCCATGCGGGTCTTCTTGCCCAGCTTGTCGCCGAAGTCGGCCAGCAGGGCCTTGTACGGGATGCCGATGGAGGTGTCCTCGGCGCGCGGCAGCGGCTTGTCGATGCCGAACATGTCGTTCTGGTCGTCCTCCGCGTGGGTGTGGGTTTCCTGGCGTTCGCGCTTGGGCAGGATGATCTGCGCCCACAGCACCACCAGCAAAGCCACGCCGTCGCGCGCCAGGCCGAAATTATTGTTCTGCCATACGTCGCGCGCGCCGAAAATCTTCGGCTCGATGGTGCGCGACAGGGCCAGGGTCACATGGTCGGCATACACGTTGTCGAGCAGCTTCATGCCGCAGTTGGCCAGGCGCAGGTCCACTTCGGCGCGGAACAGTTCGTCCGACAGCACGCGTTTTACCAGGCGGTCGTCGCGGCGCAGCGTCTGGTGCGTCAGCAGGCGCGCGATCAGGATCTGGGAATCGTCATTCATCTTGGGTTCCCGAGTTTGGTTCCAGGTTCAAATCAAGGTTCAGCGCCAGCGAGGCGATACTCATGGCGGCCACTTCCTGGTCCGCCAGCTGCACCATGTCGTCGGTGGGGTTGAAAGAGATAGGCAGGCGCGCCAGGTCGCCGGTGGCGCCTTGCAGGCTGGCCTCGGAAGGGTCGCCCAGCAGCGGCAGCATGGAGGCGCGGTAGGACGCCACGGCGAAGCTGGCCGGCAGCAGCGATTCATGCACCGGCACCGATTTGGGCGCGTCGCCGGACGCGCCGGCCAGCTTGGTGATGGCGGCGAAGTCCGACAGGCGATCCAGCCAGTCGTCCAGCTCCTTCTGCATGGGGGGACCGTCGTTGACGGTGGTCGGCGCGTCCTGCCCGCTCGGCAGGCCGCCGGGCGCGGCTTGCGCGCGGTCGGTCAGCAATTCAGTTTCAGCCACGTCTATCATTTCTGCAGGGGTAATAAACAGCGGCACCACGGGCTGGTCGATCGCATCCTCGGCCAGCTGTGCCAGGTCTTCGTGCGCCAGCAGCCAGCGCTTGATGTCGGTGGTGGACAGGCCGGACTGGCCCAGGTGCACCCGCTGCCGTTCTATCTGGTTCAGCGCGCGCGAGAACATGCCCTGCATGTTCAGCAGCGCGCTCTGGGCGCGGCCGATGGCCTGCGCCGCGCGGTGCGTGGCCGCGTCGGCCCGCTCGTCGGAGGTGATGGCGCGCAGGATCTCGGAGCCCTTCTCCACCCAGTCGCAGGCCATATGCCATTTGTCCTGCGAGGCGCGCAGGCGGAATTCGGAACCGGAGGCGATGGCGTCGCGGAATTCCTCGGTCAGGTCCACCAGGCGGCCCAGCAGATGCTGCAGCTGCTCCACGGTGACGCCGCCCACGGCCTGGGCGCCGGCCACCTGGGATAGCAGGAAGCCCATTTCGGCTTCGTCTTCGTTCTGGTTCAGGTTCAGCAGGCTGTCGATGGCCGACAGCACATTGCGCGCCATGGGCGTGACGCGGTAGACCGCGTTCTGCGCGTCCCAGGCCAGCAGCTGGTTGGTGCGCAAGCGCATCAGCACCGTTTCCAGGCTTTCCGGCAGCAGATAGGCCAGGCGCGTGTTGATGTCGGCCCGCGAAAAGGTCGACGAAGCGGTGTCCGAGGCCAGTTCGCGCAATACCAGCAGGCGCACGGCCACGCCCTCAAAGCCGCCGTGGAACAGGGCCGTGAAGACTTGCAGCAGGGGCTGGGCGCGCTTCAGGTGGTAGACCTGCTCGATCTCGTCCACCGCGATGTGCGGCTGGAAGTGCGCCTGCAGGGCGTCCTGCGTCGCTTGCGTCTGCTGTTCGATGGGGTTCGCGTCTGCGGCCAGGGCCGCATTTGCCATTATGTCTATCATTCTGCTCCGAGTTGCCATTTTGTACACGCCGCGCAGGCAATGCTCGCGGGGGGCGTCAGTATAGCAGTTCGCCGGACCCGTCCAAGCTACTTGCGGATCACCTTGTCGAGCAGCTGGTCCACGGTGTCGCCGTCGTCGTCGAAGCGGATGCGCACCGGATACCAGTCGAGCGAGGGCGCCAGCCACAGGTCCACCTGCTGGCCCTGATCACTCCTGGGCGGGGACTTGGTGAAATGCACCGCCTCCACTTCGCCCACGCCGGTCTGCACCGGCTCGTGGCGCACCACCTTGAACACCCAGGGCTCGGCGTCGCGCCGGCCGGCCACGAAGAAGGCCCACTCGGAACCGGGCGTAAACTTGTCCGGCGCACTGCGGGCGATGGCGGCCAGCTGCCACGGCGCGCTGGTGCGGTCCTGCTCGCCGCCCTTGATGGGGTAGCTTTCCTCGCCCTTGCTGAAGGTGATGGTCCTGGCGTCGCGCTTGAAGGTGGCCGTGGTGGGCTCCTTGCGGAAGCGCTTTTCATTGAAGCTGGACGGCGCCAGGCCGTAGCTGTCCACCGCGCCTTCGCTGCGGCTGTCCAGGATCTTGCCGAAAATGCCAGCATGGCTTTCGGTGGCGATGCTGTACTTGCCGTCCCCCTGGCGCCACTGCACGGTGGCGTCGCCATTGATGGACAGGCCTTTCTGGCGCGCCTTGATGGTGTAGACCAGGTCCGCCGGCGGCGGCAGGCTGAAGGCACGTTTGATGCTGGGATGGCTGGGCTGCTCGGCGGCGGCCTGCGCGGCCGCCTGGGGTGCGGCTGCGGAAGTTGCCGCAGCCACGGCGGCTGCAAGGGTGATGCTTAGTGCGGTATGGCGCATATTTACTTTCCGGCGTTGCCGCTCAGGGTGATCTTGGTAATGGTCTGCGTGGTCAGCGCGCCATTCGCTTCGGTATTCCGTATCTGCACCGGGAACCAGTTCATGCCCGGCGCCAGCCACACGTCCAGCCGCGCCGAATAGGAGCCCGGCTTGGGCGGGCGCGCCAGGTGCCAGGTGACGATGCGGCCCAGCTGCGTGTCCAGCTCCTCTTCGCCCACCAGCAGGAAGCGGTAGATGCTGGCGTCCTTCTCGTCGCCCACCAGGATGTCGATGTCGCCGCCAAACTGGTTCACGTCGGCCCGGCCGATGGCGCCCAGCTGGAAGGGCACCGTGGCCTTGTCCTGCGCGCCGGCCATCAGCGGGTAGCTGCGCTCGTTCACCGAAAAGGTGATGCGGCCGTCGCCGCGCGCGAAATGCGTGGCGGTCTGCGCGCGGCCGCGCCGTTTCTCGGTGAACCTGAGCGGTGCGATGCCGGCGTCGTCGATCTCGCCTTCGCTGCCCAGCACCAGCAGATTCACGCGCGTCACCAGCATGCTGATGCCCGCTTCCATGCCCACTTTGTACTTGCTGCCGTCGGTCTGCCAGGACATATGGGCCACGCCGCTCCACTTGGTGCCGTTGGCGTCGGTGCGCTTGAGCTCCATCTCGAATTCGGCCGACGGCGGCAGGTCCACCTTGTAGCGTCGGGTGGACAGCGGCGCGGGCGGCGGTTCGGCGGCCTGCTTGTCGGCGCTGCCCGGCGCGGCGTCCGGCGGCGATTGTACGGCAGCCTGCGCGGCAGCGGCGCCCGGCTGCACCGGCTCGGGCGGCGCGGCCAGCGCTTCCAGTCCGGCCAGCGGATCGGACAGCGCGCCGGAAGCCGGCGCCGGCTCGGCCACGGCGGACGGCTGCGGCATGGGGGCGGGACGGGGCGCGGGACGGGCTTGCGGCGCCTTGGGCGCGGCCTGATCCAGCTGTTTGACTTCCGGCGGCGGCTCGCTGGACGCGCTGCGCTTGGGCAGCGCCAAGCGCAGCTGCGCCTGCATGACGGACGGCGCGGGCCGGACGGCTGTGCTCTGCTGCGGGCCGAGGCGCGCGCCCAGCCAGTCTATCGTCACGAAGTGCAGGACAGCGGTGGCCGCGCACAGGGCGAGTACGCGGCGGCGCCGGGAAAGAAAGGAAACTATCGTCATGGCGATAGTTTAACGCTTGTCAAGCCTGCTCCGCTGACAGGCCCTGGCAAATCTGCTACGCTGGCTCACCATTCCTATAGGAGACCTGCCATGCCCATGCCTCAAATGCCCAACATTCCAGGCGCCGCCGTCATGACGGACACGCTCGATTTCGTCAAGAACCTGTGGGGCAGCATGGGCGTGGTGCCGGGGATTGCCGCGCCTACGCTGTCGGTGGATGAACTGGACAAAAAAATCAACGACTTGCGCGCGGTGGAAGCGTGGCTGAACCTCAACTCGAGCATGGTGCGCGGCAGTATCCAGGCGCTGGAAGTGCAGCGCAACACCATCGCCACGCTCAAGTCCATGGGCAAGACCCTGGCGGACGCGGTGCAGCAACAGCAGCCCGCGCCGGGCAAGGAGAAGTCGCTGTTCGAGTCGATCCCGTATGCGTCGGCGTTCTTCCAGCATGCGGCGGACGCGCTGGCGCCGGGCGCGCCGGGGCCGGCGCCGGCCGCCGCCAAAGCGCCCGCAACGGAGGCGCCCACGCCGGCGCCTGCGCCTGCGGCCAAGGCGGAGCCGGCTGCCGTGCCGCCGGTGTCGGACGCTGAGGCGGCGGCGGCCGCAGCGGCGCCCATGGTGAACGCGGCGGCGTGGTGGAATTTGCTGCAGGACCAGTTCAAGCAGGCGGTGACCACCGCCATGACCACCGACGTGGTCAGCGGCGCGGCGGCGCGCGCAACTGAAGCGGCCGGCAAGTTCGCGGCGGCGGCGGGCAAGCCTGCGGCCAAGGCGGACAAGGGGAATTTGCCGGAGGCGCAGGGTAAGGCCGAGGCCAAAAAGGATGGCGGCAAGAATGGCGCCGCGCCAGCGGCGGCGCGCAAGGCGCCGGCCAAAAAAGCCGGCGCGAAGGCGGGCAAGGAATAAGGCCGCTGGCGGCGCGCGGCGGGTTACGGTCAAGGCCTGGCCTTGACCTAACCCGCCCTACGCGGTACGCGGTAAGCGGTACGCGAAACGCCCTATCGGGACGTGTTGACTTCGGCCTGGCCGCGCGCGCCGGTGGGCTTCAGGTATTTGTCGAGGAATTCCAGCATCCTGGCGTTGGCCACGAGCTGGTTTTTCTTCTTGCTGAAGCCGTGGCCTTCATCGTCGAACACCACGTATTCCACCGGCACCTTGTTGCCCTTCACCGCCTCCACGATCTCGTCGCTTTCAGGCTTGATGACGCGCGGGTCGTTCTTGCCCTGGATGACCATCAGCGGACGGCGGATCTCCTTGGCGTGGAACAGCGGCGAGGTCGCCACCAGGAAGTCCTTGTCCTTCACCGGGTCGCCTATCTCCTGGTACAGCGCCTTGCGCTGCGATTCCCAGTACGGCGGGATCGACTCCAGCGTGCGCACCCAGTTGCTCACGCCGAAGATGTCGATGCCCACCTTGAAGGCCTCCGGCCGGAACGCCAGCGCCGCCAGCGTCATGTAGCCGCCGTAGCTGCCGCCCATTATGCCGATGCGGTCCGGGTCGATATTGCCCAGGCTGGCCAGATAGGTCTTCGCTTCCACGCAATCCCACAGCGGCTCGCGGCCGTGCTTGCCGTCGTCGGCGGTGTTGAAGGTCTTGCCGTAGCCCGAGCTGCCGCGGTTGTTAATGCCCAGCACCGCGTAGCCGTGGTTGGCCAGGTACTGCATCAGCGCGCTGTAGCCGCGCCGGGTCTGGCCGCCGGGGCCGCCGTGCACAAAGATCACCGCCGGCGCCTTCGCGCCGGGCGCCAGGCCTTTCGGCTTGTAGTAGATGGACGGGATCACCATGCCGTCGAAGGACTTGAAGCGCACCACTTCCGCTTCCACCAGGTCGTTCGGGTCGATCTCCTTGTTCAGGCTTTGCGTCAGCTGCGTGGTCTTCTTCGTCTTCAGGTCATACACGAACAGATTGCTCGGCGCGCGGTCGCCGTTCAGATAGAAGGCCATCAGCTTGCCGCTCGGCGAGAAGGTCACGCCGCGCATTTCGCCGCCGGGCAGCTTGGGCAGGGCCACCGGCTTTTCGTCCGGGCCCTCCACCACGCGCACGGTCTGGCTGCCGTCGTTGTCGACCACCGTGGTGCGGAAGCGGCCGTCCAGCGAATAGCCGGAACCGAACACGTCCCAGTCCGCTTTCTCGTGCAGCGCCACCGCGCCGGTGGCCAGGTCGTAGGTGCGCAGCGTGTTGAACTCGCCGCCTTCATTGGAGGTGAAGAACAGGCGCTTGGACGCCGGGTCGAAGGTGGCGGCGCTGTAGCTGGCCGTGCCCTGGTGCGGCGTGATGTGCTTCAGTTCGCCCTTGCTCAGGTCGTACAGATAAATGTCGCTGTCGGACGTGGTGTTCGGTTTTTCCAGCGCAATCCAGCGCTCGTCGCGGCTGATGCGGTCCGGCGTCATGCCGTTCTCGTTCTTGTACAGCAGCGTGCGCGCATAGGTCTTGGCGTCGTAGCGGTACAGGTCGAAGTACTTGGGATCGCGCTCGTTGCTCAGCACATAGAAGGCGCCGCCGTCGGCCGACCAGCCGGCAAAGCTGGCTTTCAGCTTGTCGCCCGGCGTGAGGTCTTTCTCGCTGCCGTCCAGCTCGCGCACGAACAGGTGGTTCTGCTCGTTGCCGCCCTTGTCGCGCGTGAACAGGAAGCGGTCGTCGGTGCGGAAATAGCCCACCGCGTAGGTGCTGTCGGTGGTGGATTGGGTCAGCGCCACCGGCTTGCCGCCGCCCACGGGCTGCGTGTAGACGTTGGGCAGGCCGCTCTCGTTGCTGGTGAACAGAATGTTCTTTTCGTCACGGCTGAAGGACGCGCCCGAAATGGACGTGGTGGCCATGAACTGTTCTATCGTGTATTGCTTGGGGACGTGCTGCGGGGACTTGGACGCCGCCAGCGCGCCAGGGAGGGCATGTAACATCAGCGCCAGCACGGTGAGACGCGCGGCAGTTTTCATACGACGCATGTTCGCTCCTGTCTAGATGGCCTGCCGTCACGATGACGGCAGGTCAGCCAGTGTTGCAAGAACGAACTACGTTGTCAAACAAATAAATGCCAGCGGCGGCTCAGCCCAGGCGCTGGATGCGGATGGCGTCGATCAGGCCGCCCACTTCGCGTTGTATTTTTACAATCTGTATCAGGCCTTCCTCGGCCAGCAGCTTGGCGCCTTCATGCGCCGACTGGAAGGACTCCAGCGTGTCGCCCTTGGCGGCTACCGGCCGTACCCACGCAGCAGCGCCAACTTTCATTTTGTCGTAAACCTCTTTAGTGATGTCGCGCATAGGCTCTCTCCTTGTTGTGTTTTAGTGTAATCATTGAAGTGCCGGGAAACAAGTTGATGAATACTCAACTACTCGTCGCCCTCCTCCGGCTGGGTTTCTGTTTCGGTGTCGGCTTCGGCCTCCGCCGCGGCATGGCGCGACGGCATCAGCATGGCCAGCTGCTCGATCAGCTGCGCGAAGCGCTGCTGGCCGGGGGCGATGCGGTCCACGTGCATCAGCACGTCGTTGGCCTCGTCCATCAGTGCCTGGGTGTAGCCGTTCTGCTGCATGTGCGAGATCAGTATCTGCGCCGAATTGAACAGGATGCGCATATTGTTCGGCAGCGCGGCGCGCGCGGTGCGCATCCACTCCACGGCCTCGGCCAGCTTGCCGGTTTTCCACAGCAGCACGCCCTTGTTCATCATGTCCGCCGCTTCCTTGCGGGAAGCCTGGATCAGGTCGGCGCCCTCTTCGCTCATGCGCGCCTTGTCGAAGATCTTCTGCACGTCCTCCAGCAGCAGCTGGTTGTCGTGGTTGTTGCGGATCACGTAGCACAGCAGCTCCACCGGCGCGTCCTTCACGCCGACGGCGAACAGCAGCGTCGCCATCTCGATGCAGGTGTCCGTGTCCGGGCGCTCGGGGTCTTCGTTGAGCATGGTCTCGAGCTCGTCGCCGGACTTGCGCGCGCGGCGGTAGTCGCCGCTCTCGTGGTAGACCAGGCCCTCGGTGATCTTGGCGCGCAGCGCCACCTGGTCGCCGCTGAACTCGCGCTGCGCGGTGGCCAGCACCTGCAGCGCTTCCTTGGGGTCGTTCTTCTGGCCGCACACGCGCGCCAGGCCGAAATAGGCGTCCACCGTCTTGAGCACCGAATACTCGCCGATGGCGATGCACTTGCGGAAGGCGCGCTCGGCCAGCGGGATATTGCCCAGCTTGAGCGCCGCATTGCCCAGGTTGCGCTGGCGCGGCACCGAGTTGGGCGACAGCTTGGCCGCCTTCTCCAGCACGTCGCAGGACTCCTCCACCTTGCCCATCAGCTGGTAGGCCGTGGCGAGCTGGTCGTAGGCGTCGATGTAGAAGCGGTTCTCGGCGATCACGCCCTGGAACATCTGGCGCGCCGCTTCGTGGTCGCCGTTGCTCATGCGGATTTTCGCCAGGCCGGTGCGCGCCCAGTTGTAGTCGCGCTCCTCCAGCACCAGGTCGTACACCACGCGCGCCTTCTCCGGCTCGCCGGCCTTGAGCAGCAGCTGCGCCTTCATGCGCAGCAGGTCGATCTCGTGCAGCTTGTTGTGCACGATCTGCTCGTCGCACAGGCGGGCCGCGCGCAGGTAGTCCTTTTCCACAAAGGCCTGGTCGATTTCGCGGAAGATCTGCTTCTTCTGCCACACGCGGTTCAAGCGCGTCAGCAGCACGCCCTCGGTGATGGGCTTGATGATGTAGGCGTCCGGCTGGTGCTCGGCCGCGCCCATGACGGACTCCACGCTTTTCTCGGCCGACACCATCAGCCACACGCTGGACGGCGTCATCAGGTTGCGGATGCGCACCTCCTCCAGCACCTGCTGGCCGTTCTTGCCCTCGCCCAGGTTGAAGTCGCACAGCACCACGTCGTAATGGGTCTTGGCCAGCATGATCATGGCCTCGCCGCCGCTGGCGGCCTGGTCGATGTGCTTGGCGCCGAGGTTGCGCAGCGACTCGCGCAGCAGCTGGCGGATGCCGACGAAATCGTCGACGATCAGGTAATGCTTGTCGGTCCAGTCGATGGCGGCGATGGCGGCCGTGACGGTGTCGGGCATGGCCGGGGCGACGGTGGGAAATGACATCGGACCTCCGCTCAAGGCAAACGCAGCACGAAGCAGCCGCCGCCCAGGGTGGCGTCGCCCGGCGCGCCATTCTCCAGCTGCACGCTGCCGCCGCGCTGGCGGTGCTTGTGCATCTTGGCCACTTCGCACGCGAAGTACAGGCCCAGGCCGCTGCTGTTGGTGAGGAAGTTCACGCCGCTGGTGTTGCCGCTCATGGCCGAGGCGCCGGCGTCGATCAGCGCCTGCGGGAAGCCGCTGCCGTTGTCCTCCACGCGCAGCTCCAGGTAGCCGTCGCGCTCGGCGATGGCGAGGCGGATGGTGTCGCTGGTGTAGCGCACCGCGTTGTTGATGGCGTGCGCCAGCATGCCGATCACCAGGTCTTCATCGAAAGTCCAGATCAGGCCGGGCGGGAAATCAATCTGCAGCGTGATGCGCTTGGACGCCAGCAGCACCTTGGCCTGCGAGCTCACCTGCTGCACCAGTTCGGCCACCTGCTGCGGGCGCGGATCGAAGGGATAGGACGGCTTGCCCACTTCCTTGTACAGCGCCAGCAGCTGCATCAGGTTGTCGTTCAGGCGCTTGGTCTGGTACAGCATCTGGGCCAGGCTGGGATAAGCGGGATGGTTCGCGTCGTTCTCGTCGGCGCCGCCCAGCAAACTCTCCAGCGTGCCGCTCAGGACGCTGATCGAATTCTTCATGTCATGGGCGGTTGAAGCCAGGAACAGGAACAGCTCGGGCGAGCCCGCTTGATCTTCCATAGATGAGGCCTCCACGCGGCAATTATTTCTGAATAGCGATTATACCCGCCCGCCACGCCGGGCTTTGAGCATAAAGCGCGCGGGGTCCAGGGCGGCGGCCAGGGCGGCCTCCAGCGGCAGCGGTTCGTGCTCCAGCTGCGCGGCCAGCAGCTCGGCCGCCAGCGGCGCCCAGATCAGGCCGCGCGAGGCATAGCCCAGCAGGCCATACAGCCCGGCGTGGCGGGGCACGTCGCGCAGGCGCTCGGGGCGCCCGGGGGCGCCGTAGTCCGGCAAGGGGCCGGCCAGCGGCAGCCGGTCCGGCGCCATGCAGCGGAAGCCGACCCGGCCCGCCAGCGGCGGATCGTGGGCCAGCACGCCGGGCAGGATGTCGCGTGCGCGAGACAGATTTTCCTGCTGGCTAGCGTGGCGCAAGACGCTGTCCGTGTCGCCATCATAGGTGGCGCCCACGCTGACGACGCCCTGCACCGGCGGCGTCATATAGGCCTCGCGGCACACCACCAGCGGCAGATGGGGGAAATCCTGCTCCTGCAAATGGGTGACCTGGCCGCGCATGGTGTACAGCGGCAGCTCGGCCGTCTGCGCGATGGCGAGCGCGCCGGCGCCGTTGGCGAGGATGACGTGCGGCGCCTCGGCCAGCAGCTTGCCGCCCGCAGCGCGGACCTGCCACTGCCCGTCCGCGCGCTCCAGCCGCAGCGCCTCGGCGTTGAAGACGCGGGTCAGGCGCGCGCCGCAAGCGGCAAGCATGGCGCGGCAGATGGAGGCCGGATTGGCCCAGCCGCCCTGGCTGAACAGCCAGCCGCCGTCCGGCGTGGGCGCGCCCAGCAAGGCGCCGGCCTCCTGCGCATCCACCCAGCGCACGAACTCGCGCGGATAGTTCCAGGCCGCCGCCACCTCCTTCTGCAGCAGCGCATGTTCCGCATCGCGCGCCAGTTGCAGCACGCCGCACTGGGCGCCGGTGATGGCCGCAGCCGGGTCAGCGGCGCCCGGTGCGGTGGCGGCGGGCAGGCGCGCCTCCGGATCCAGGCCACCGAGGCGCTGCCAATGGCGCATGGCGTACAAATAGGCCGCGCGGCTCAGGCGAGTTGGAATATTGTCGTCCTTCGACAGCAGCGGCATGAAAATGCCCGCGCGGTTGCCGGAAGCTTCCTGTGCCGGCGCCTGGTGGCGTTCGACCAGCGTCACCTGCCAGCCGCGCGCCGCCAGCCGTTCGCAAGCGGCCGCCCCCGCCACGCCCGCGCCTATCACCACCGCCTGCCGCACCGGCTCCGCCGCCCGCGGCGCCTGCGGCTTCCTGCTCGTAAAGACCGCCTGCACCCCCATCACCCCGCCGCCCGTCCCAACAGACTCAGCCGCATTAACAGACTCAGCCGCATTAATGGGGTCTGACCCCGAATGCGGCTGAGGTTGCCACTCGAAGCCGACGGCGCGCTGCGCCTTGGTCGCCGCATTATTGATGTCTGCCGCATGCGCACCCGTACCAACGGACTCAGCCGCATTAATGGGGTCTGCATTAATGGGGTCTGACCCCGAATGCGGCTGAGGTTGCCACTCGAAGCCGGCGGAGCGCAGCGCTTTGAGGGCGGCATCGTCGGCGCCGAGCAGTGTCAGCGTGGCGCCGGGCAGGGCGAGCTTGGCGAGCGCGCGCATGGGGGCGATGGGTGCGGGCAGGTGGAAGGCGTCGACGCGCGCTTCGATCTGCGGCAGCGTGGCTTCCAGCTCGCCCACCGCCAGGTCGAGCACCACCCGCCCTTGGTGGAATTCGAGCCGGTGGAGGCCGGGGACGTTGACCGGCCAGCCGCCGCGCAGCTCGGCGGCGATGTCCTGCGCCGCCGGCAGCGCGGGGAGCAGCGCGATGTAGTGCAGCGCCTGCCCCCGCGCCGCCTGCATGGCAGCGAGGAAGTGTTCGCCCGCGCCAAAGCCGGTGGCAAGCAGCACGCGGCGCGGCCCACGCCGCGCGGTCAGGACAGTCGGCATGCGGCGTGCCGGAAACAGGCCTGGTCGTGGTCGTTGACCATGCCGATGCCTTGCATATAGGCGTAAATAATGGTCGAGCCGACGAACTTGAAGCCGCGCTTGACCAGGTCCTTCGAGATGCGGTCCGACAGCTCGGTCTTGGCTGGCCGGTCGCCCTGCTTCAGCACGACGTTGACGATGGGCTTGCCGCCCACGTAGTCCCACAGCAGCCGGTCCAGGCTGCCGCCCTCGTCCACCAGCCGCAAATAGGCCTGCGCGTTGCTGATGGCCGCCGCCACTTTGAGCTTGTTGCGCACGATGCCGGGATTGGCCAGCAGCTCGGCCACCTTGTCCGGGCCGTAGGCGGCGATCTTGCGCGCGTCCCATTGGTCGAAGGCGGCGCGGTAGTTGTCGCGCTTGTTCAGTATGGTTTCCCAGCTCAGCCCCGCCTGCGCGCCTTCCAGGTTCAGCATCTCGAACAGGCGCAGTTCGTCGTGGCAGGGCAGGCCCCACTCTTCGTCGTGGTAGGCGATGTATTTGGGATTGGCGGGATTGGCCCAGCTGCAGCGGTGTAGGTTCATGGGCGCAGTTTACATTAAGATATCCGCTTCGATAAACCGGCGCGGGAGCGGACATGCAATTCGAGGCGAAACTGGAGTGGCAGCGCAATGGGCAGGACTTCCTGGACCAGCGCTACAG
This sequence comes from Pseudoduganella sp. GW821-FHT05F09, assembly GCF_059419605.1. Classification (NCBI taxonomy): domain Bacteria; kingdom Pseudomonadati; phylum Pseudomonadota; class Betaproteobacteria; order Burkholderiales; family Oxalobacteraceae; genus Pseudoduganella; species Pseudoduganella sp. GW821-FHT05F09. The sequence continues at coordinate 156,611 of NZ_JBWKSD010000007.1, read as the reverse complement.
CCGCGCCCATGAATGGATCTTCGACGGCGGCCTGCGCGTGCCGGCTTCGTCGTCGCCGCTGTCGGTGCCGCTGCCGATGTCGAACGCGGACAATGTGGACCCGGAGGAGGCGCTGGTGGCGGCCGCGTCCAGCTGCCATATGCTGTTCTTCCTGTCGATCGCCGCCAGGCGCGGACACGTGGTGGAGAGTTACACCGACCACGCCGTGGGCTTGCTGGAGAAGGATGATCGCGGCCGCATGGCGATGACCAGCATCACGCTGCGCCCCGCCATCGCGTTCGCCGGCGCGCACTGGCCGGACGAGGACGAACTGGAGGCCATCCACCACGAGGCGCACGACAAGTGCTACATCGCCAATTCGCTGCGGGCGGAGATTACGGTGGAGGCGCCGGTGTAACGGCGAATCAGGCCAGGTCGCTGGACAAGCCCACGCGGCGCCGCTCGCCGCTCAGATTGGGCGGCTGCACCAGGTTGGTCACCACCTTGACTTCGCCGCTGGCCACGGTCTGCTCCAGCTGCTGCATCATGCGCGGGAACAGGCCTTCCGGCTGCGTGGCGGGCGTGCTGTACAGCGCGGCCCAGGCGTTGCGGCCGGAATGCTTGGCGATGTACAGCCCCATGTCGGCCAGCTCCACCACCTGCGACCAGCTCAGCAAACGCGGCTGCGACGGCAGGAAGGGGAAGCAGGCGTAGCCTATCGAGCAGGTCTTGCGCAGCGTGCCGCCGTCCGGCAGGATGAACTCGCGCAGCGCCACCGCGCTGCGGATGCGCTCCGCCACCACCTTGGCTTCCTCGCGGTCGGTGGCGCGCGCCAGCACCAGGAATTCCTCGCCGCCCCAGCGTATCAGATAGTCCGATTCGCGGAACACTTCGCGCAGCCGCTCCTGCATCTGCACCAGCACCGCGTCGCCGGCCGCGTGGCCGTAGCGGTCGTTCACTTCCTTGAAGTGGTCCAGGTCCACCATGAAGAACACCAGGTCCTTGTCCATGCAGGCCATGCGCTCCTGGTCCGCGCCCTGCGGGTCCGGACAGTCGTACTGGCGCAGCGCCATGGCCACGTCGGCGTCCACATGCTGCAGGAAGAAGCGGCGGTTGCGCAGGCCGGTGAGCTGGTCGGTCAGGCTCACTTCCTCCAGCGCCTTGTACGCGCGCTCCAGCTCCACGTTCTTTTCCAGCAGCTGCGCCTGGGTGGCCGCCACCTGGCGGTAGGCGCTGGCGTTGTCGAGCGCGATGGCGCCGTAGGCGCACAGGGTGCGGAAGATCAGCCGTTCGCGTTCGCCGTAGGCCAGCGCGTGCAGCGACTGCACCGTCATCACGCCCAGCACGCGCTCGCCCACGGTCAGCGGCGCGAACAGCAGGCTCAGTGTGGGCAGGGTGCCGGGAATCAGGTTGGGCGTGCTGCCGCTTTCGTCCAGTTCGATCACGATCTCGCGCCGCTCGCGCACGCAGCGCGCCGAGTTGGCGTTGGGGTCGGACAGCGCGAAGCGCGACGGCGGCAGCTCCCGCCCCGCCTCGATGCCGAAGGCGCAGCGCAGGTACGCGCCGTCCGGCTCGAGCAGGAAGATGGAGAAGTGGGTGGCGTCCAGCAGGCCGTGCACGTGGCGGTCCAGCGCGCGGAACACGGCGGCCGCGTCCAGGTGCGCGGTGATTTCCTGGCCGATGGCGCTCAGGTGGGCCAGCATGGCGTTGGTCCGCTGCAGCACTTCGGCGCGCTGCGCCTCGGCCTGCGCCAGCTGGCGATGGTGCTCGCCCTCGGTCTGCGCGCGCTCGGTCTGGTGCTGCACCTGCATGGCGATGGCGCGGTTGGTGGCTTCCTGGCTGTGGGTCTTGTCGCGCGCGGCACCGGCCTGCACCGAAATTTCGTAGGCGCGCGCATAATCGCCGGTGGCGGCGTACTCGCGCGCGGCGGCGTCCAGCAAGGCGGCGGGCACGGCGTAGCCGGCGATGGTGGAGGCCAGCGTCATGGCCAGCTGCAGATAGTGCAGCACGGCGTTGGCCGCCGCCATGCCGATGGGCTGCGGCAGCGGGTGGCGCGCGTGGATCTGGGCCAGCACGCGCAGCGCGGCGATCTGGTTGTACAGGTCGCCGTGCTCGCTGGCCAGCGACAGCGCGGACAAGGCCACCGACAAGGCGTCCTGCGGCCGGTCCAGCTGCGACAGGGCGTGCGCCTGGCCGCGCCGCGCGCCGCTCTTGAAGTCGCTCTGGCCCAGCGAGTCGCCGCGCTGTTCCAGCATGGTGAAGCTGCGCAGCGCGCCCTGCGCATCGCCCAGGTCCAGCGCCAGGTCGCCCTGGTATTCCAGCGAGACGGCGTAGGCGCGCGAGCCGGACAGCGGCGACAGCAAGTGGATGGCTTCGTGCAGCAGTTCCTGCGCCGCTTCGCGCTGGCCCAGCTGGCGCAGGGTTTCGGCGGTCTGCATCAGGCAGGAGCCTATGCTCATCGGCCAGCCGGTGGGGCGCGCCAGCGCCAGGCCGCGCTGCATCCATTCCAGCGCCGCGTCGTGTGCGTTCAGGCTGGTGAAGCCGTTGCCGATATTGGTGGCGATGATGATGGCGCGCCGCACCTGGCCGGTGGCCATGGCGGCTTCGAAGGCCACCATCAGGCGCCCCACCGCGTAGCCGAAATCGGCCGCCTGGAAGGCGGAGATGCCGTGGTAGTCGCTGATCCAGCCGGACACCGCCGGGTGGATGGCGGGCGCCAGCGCGGCGTCCGGCGCGAAGCGCTGGCCCCAGCGCTGGTTGGCCTGCTGCAGGCTGTGGAACACGCTGAAGATGGCGGCGGCGGCGTCGATGATGTCGGTGCGCGCCAGGTCGCCGCCGGCGCGCGCGTCGGCCGAGGCGATGGCCAGTTCGGCGTCGCTGGTGGCCGAGTCGCCGCGGTCGGTGGCGATCCAGGCCAGCAGCCAGTGCGCGTCCGCGCAGCCCAGCATGTCGCCCAGCTGCTCGAAGGCGTGCAGCGCTTGCGCCGCCTGGGCCTGGCCGGCGTCCAGTGCGCCGTGCAGCCATTGCGCTTCGGCTTCGATCAGCATGAAGCGGGCCGCCAGCGCGCTGGCCTGCGGCGCGTCGACCAGGGGCAGCAGCGGCATGGCTTCGGCCATCAGGCGCCGCGCGCGAAGCACGTCGCGCTGGCGCAGCTGCCAGGCCAGCTCGGCCAGGCGCAGCAGGCGCGCGTCGTCCTGCAAAGACGGCAATTCCGCGTCCCAGCGCACCAGCTGCTCATCGAGCGCAAACATGTCCACTACACGGTGTCCTTCCTTGCAATATTGCCGAAACGCACTATGCGTCCTTTCGCATTATTCCACAGTTCAGCGCAGCAGAGCGACTGCCGTGGAAAATGTCAAAAAAGACAAGCTTGTTGAAACGAGGATAATGCGCGCGATGCGGCCGGTATGGGCGCCAAAGCGCTCGGACAGCAGCGCCACGTTGCTGGCACTGGGCAGGCAGGCCACCAGCACGATCACGGTCAAGGCGGCCGGGTCCAGCGGCGCCCCCAGGGCGATGGCGGCATGGCCGGCGCCGGCCACCAGCAGCGGATGCAGCAGCAGCTTCATCAGCGCCAGCCCAAGGAAGTCACCCGGCGGCGCGGCTGCAACAGGCGTGCCCATCTGCGAGCGGGCCAGCACCGCGCCTATGGTGAACAGCGCCACCGGCGAGGCCGCGTCCGCCAGCAGGCCGACGGTCTGCATGACCGGCCCGGGCAAGGCCAGCCCGGCCGCCGAACTCAGGCCGCCCAGCGCAATCGCCCACGGCATGGGATTGCCCAGCATGCCGCGCAGCGCCCGTCCCAGCGCGGCCCGCCCTGCCCCGCTGCCCATGCGCGACAGCGCAATGCACAGCGAGCTGGTGATCACCATATCGACCACGATGGCGACGATGGCCGGCCCGGTGGAGCGCGGCCCCAGCAGCGCCAGCAGCAGCGGCACGCCCATGAAGCCGGTGTTTGGAAAGGCCGCCACCAGCGCGCCGAAGGCGGCGTCGTTCCAGCCGGCGCGCCGCAGCGTGGCGGCCATGGCCAGCGCCACCATGAGCAGCGCGCACAGCAGGTAGACGCCGAACACGCCCACGTCCAGCAGCTGGGCGATGGGGGTGGCGGCGCCGAAGCGGTACAGCATGCAGGGCAGCGCGAAATACAGCACGAAGCTGTTCAGGCCGGGTATCGCCAGTTGCGGCAGCATGCCGCGCCGCACGGACACATAGCCGCACAGCACCAGCGCAAAGAAAGGAAAAGTGACGGAAAGAATGGCAAGCATGGACAGCGATTGTACCCATGCTTGCCGCCGTCACAGCGTCTTATTTCATGGGCGCGGGAGGCTGCGTGGTGGGGTTTTGCTTGTTTTCGGGATTGTCCGTGTTGCCGCTGGCCTTGTCCGGCGTGGCGCGCGGGCGCTTGCCGCTGCTGCCGGTGTTCCCCTCCATGCCGCTGCCGCTGGCCCCTTCCGTGCCGCTGCTGCCGCTGGCCGTGGCGCCCTTGATGCTGGCGTTGAGCTGGGTCACATGGGTCAGGTGCTGCGCCACCGTGGGCTCCAGCTTGGCCGCCAGCGCCTTCACGTCCGCATCCTTGGCCTGGGACTGCACTTTCTGCACCAGCGCGTGCGTCTTCTTATGGTCGTCCACGCCCGCCTGCCTCAGATAGGTGCGGTCGAACGCGTCCCCGGACAGCCCGTTGAGCTTGCTGGCCATGGCCTTGTGCTTGGCGTCCGGCTCGGCCGGCAGGGTTACGCCCTTGCTCTGGGCCACGCTCTGCACTTCCTGCAAGCCCTTGGTGTGGTCGTCTATCATCTGCTGGGCGAAGGTCTTCACTTCCGTGTTCTGCGATTTCTGCAGCGCGATCTTGCCCGCTTCAATTTCCGCCATATTGCCTTGCGCCAGCTGTTCCAGCATCTGCTGGTCCGATTTGGCCAGCGTCTGGGCCTGGGCGGACAGCGCTGCCAGCAGGGTTGCCGTCATCAATGCGAGTTTTGCCTTGTTCATGGGGATCTCCTATCCTTGAGGGTGTGGAAAAAAATTCTACGCGGGATGGAATAAACAGGCCGCAGCATACGTATACGCAACTGTTCCACCCCATCCATCCCCAAAAGGAGACACAGCCATGAAAAACGCACTCGCCATCGCCGCCCTGCTGCTGGCAGCCCAAGCCCAGGCCCAGGATCTGAAAAACACCGGCGGCGTGCTCGCCACCGCCGCCGGCATGACGGTCTACACCTTCGACAAGGACGTGGCCGGCAGCGGCAAGAGCGCCTGCGCCGGGCCTTGCATCCAGAACTGGCCCGCCGTGGCCGCGCCGGAAAAAGTGGCCGAACCGTACTCGGTGATCACGCGCGACGACGGCAGCAAGCAGCTGGCCTACAAGGGCAAGCCGCTGTACACCTTCGTCAAGGACGCCAAGGCGGGCGACCGCGCCGGCGACAACTTCAAGGACGTGTGGCACGTCGTCAAGGACTGAGTCCAGGCCCGCCATGCAAGACGACAGCGCCAGCCTCACCGCCTGCATCCCGCGCCTGCGCCGCTACGCGCGGGCGCTGCTGGGCGACCGCGCCAGCGCGGACGACCTGGTGCAGGACACCATGGAGCGCGGCTGGCACAAGCTGTCGACGTGGCGGCGCAATGGCGACATGCGCGCCTGGCTGTTCAGCATCATGCACAACCTGCATGTGGACCGGCTGCGCCAGCCCGGCCTGGCCACCGAGGCGCTGAGCGACGAGCTGCACAGCTCGCTCAGCGCGTCCGGCCCCGCGCCCTCGGACCGGCTGGAGATCCGCGACCTGCAAAGCGCGCTGCAAATGCTGCCGGCCGAGCAGCGCGAGGTGCTGCTGCTGGTGGCGCTGGAGGAACTCAGCTATGAAGAAGCGGCCGCCGTCCTGAACATTCCCGCCGGCACCGTGATGTCGCGCCTGTCGCGCGCGCGCGAACGGCTGCGCCTGCTCATGCTGGGCCAGGCCCCGGCCTCCACCTTGAAGGTGGTCAAATGAAGACAGCCTTATGAACCCGGTCACCGAAGCCGAATTGCAAGCCTGGGTCGACGGCCGCCTGGCGCTGGAGCGCCGCGCCGACGTCGACCGCTACCTGGAACACCATCCGCAGGAGGCGGAGCGCCTGCGCGCCTACCGACAGCAGAACGCCGGCCTGCGCGCGCTGTACAGCCCGGTGCTCGACGAAGCCATCCCGCGCGGCATGCTGCGTCCGCGCGGCTGGCAGCGCTACGGCTGGCCGCTGCAGCGCTATGCCGCCAGCGTGGCGCTGATGCTGTCGAGCGCGGCGCTGGGCTGGGTGGCGCACGGCAGCTACGGCGCCGCGCCGGACGCCACGGCGGCAGCGGCCGCCAGCAACGCCGCCCTTCCCCTGGCCGCGGCGCCGGCCGCCCTGGCGCACCGCGCCGCGCTGGCGCACCGCGTGTATGCGCCCGAAGTGCGGCATCCGGTGGAAGTGGGGGCGGACCAGCAGGAACACCTGGTGGCCTGGCTCTCGAAACGCCTGGGCACGCAGCTGCGCCCGCCCCGGCTGGCGCCGCTGGGCTACGAGCTGGTGGGCGGGCGCCTGCTGCCGGGCGACAGCGGCCCGGTGGCGCAATTCATGTACAGCGACGCCAGCGGCCAGCGGCTCACGCTCTACGTGTCCGCCGGCCAGGCCGGCAACCGCGACAGCGGTTTCCGCTACGCCCAGGACGGCGCGCTCAATGTGTTCTACTGGATAGACGGCAGCTACGGATACGCGCTCTCGGGCGCGCTGGGGAAGGCTGAGCTGTCGCAGATCGCGAACGCGGTCTACGAACAGCTGCAGCCGTAAAGGCAGGCCGGGGCCGTGCTTACTGCACGCCGCGCCGGCCCATGTCGTCCAGGCGCATGCGCATCAGCTCGTTGGCGGCAGGGCCGGGCGCGAACATATAGTCCTCGTCGTTGATGGCCAGGCCGGTGCGCGCATCGACCAGCACCTGGTCGGCCGGCTTGCCGGTTTCACGGCTCACCACCAGCAGGCTGGCGCCTTCGGGCGCCAGATGGTCATTGCCCCAGGCCACGAAGGCCAGCAGCACGGGCTTGAAATCGCGGCCCGCCTTGGTCAGCACATATTCGTAGCGCGGCGGCCGGGCGCTGTACTGGCGGCGCTCCATCAGCCCGCCTTCCACCAGGCCGGCCAGGCGCCGCGTCAGCATATTCGGGGCGATCTTCAGGCTTTTTTCGAACTCGTCGAAGCGGGTCAGGCCATAGAACGCATCGCGCAGGATGAGGATGCTCCACCATTCGCCCACTTTGCCCAGGCTGCGGGCGATAGGACATGGCATGCGGCCAAAGTCGGTATGTTTCATTTGCAACTCCTTCGATCAAGATTAGTCTCAACACTAAAAACAGATCCCGCAACCTGATGGCGGAATACCGTCGCTAACTTGCATCTTGGGTGCTGCATGCACCTTCTTTTTCCGGAACAAAGAGTGAACTTATGACAACTAAGTTTTCGAGGCGAAATTTGATTGCATATTCTCAACACTCGATACAATTATTGTCGATCCTGAGAAACTACGCTTTTGCTAGACGCGACAGCTCTTTTGCGAGCGGAGAAATCCGTTAAATAAATTTGAAAGATAGGCATAATACGCAACACCGGTAGCGCCACCTATCCAAGCCAACCATGTACTTAACCAGCGACGCCAATGTACGCAGCATCCTGATCGTGGACGACTCCGCGTTCGAGCAACGCATGCTGGTCGATCTGCTCAGCGAGCTGCCCTACCGCGTTTCCGTGGCCTTCAACGGCATGCAGGGCTACCAGCTGGCCCTGGCCAACCAGCCGGACCTGATTCTGCTCGACGTGCGCATGCCGAATATGGACGGCTACACCTGCTGCCGCCTGCTCAAGGCCAATCCGGCCACCTTCGATATTCCCGTGATCTTCCTGAGCGGCGCCGACGCGGCCGAGGACCGCATCATGGGCCTGTCGATAGGCGGCGTGGATTACGTGTCCAAGCCCTTCACGCCGGGCGAACTGGCGGCGCGCATCCATGTGCATCTTAACCTGATGCGGCGCACCTCCGGCGCCGCCGACGCGCCGGAAAGCGCCGCGCCGGCCAATCCGGACGCGGTCATCGTCAACGCCGCCAAGCGCCTGATTTCAGACAACCTGGCGGCCTTGCCCAGCCTGTCCGAAATTGCGCGCAGCGTGGGCACCTACCGCGAAAAGCTCTCGCAGCTGTTCCGCGAGCAGACCGGCATGACGGTGTTCGCCTTCATCCGCGAGGAGCGCATCGCGCGCGGCGTGCAGCTGCTGCGCGACACCGAAATCGATGTCCAGGACATCGCGCTGCTGATCGGCTTCAACAACGCGGGCAACTTCGCCACCGCCTTCCGCGAACGCATGGGCGTCACGCCCAGCGCCTACCGGCAGGGAGCCGAGCAGGCGCAAAAGCAGAGCGACGATCAGAACTTGTAGTTCAGCTTGACCGCCGCGGTGCGGCCGCGCGGGTCGGCCTGGGTGAAGTCGAAGAAGGCGGTCGACGAATCCCACGACGGACGCTTGTCGGCCAGGTTCTGCACGATGAAACTCACCGTCGCCGCAGGCGTGACCTTCCAGCCCACGTTCGCATCCAGCGTGCCGACCGGTTTGACGCGCTCACCCTCGCGCGTGGTCTGATCGTAGCCGTCCACATAGTTCCAGGTCAGCGTGCTGGCCCAGGCGCCGATGTCCCAGGTGGCGCTGGTGACGCCGCGCCATTTCGGGATGGAGCCGAAGTAGTTGTTGCCGGCGCCGTTGGTGAGCGGCTCGCCCACCGCCAGCGGCGCCTCGAACTTGAACACATGGCTCAGCTGCGCGTTCAGCGCCAGCTTGCCCCAGCGCCCCAGGCCCACGCGGTGGCGCAGGTCGATGTCGATGCCGGACACCAGGCGGTCGCCCTGGTTGGCGTACTGGCGGTACAGGGTCTGGATGCGGCCCTGCGCATCGCGCACCACCTTCTCCGGCGCGGTCTTTTCATTGGCGATGATGTTGTCCGCGCTCTCGGTGTCGATCACGCCCTTGGTGCGGATGCGGTAGTAGTCCACGCCGATGCTGCTGTCCGCGTTCGGCGCGACGACAAAGCCCAGGTTCAGATTGCCCGAGCGCTCGGGACGCAGCTCGGCGTTGGCGATGGTCAGATTGGTCACGCCGCGCGCCTGGGTGGGCGTGATCGGGTCGCGCGGATCGATCACGCTGCCGTAGCTGACCGACGTGGAGTTGGTGATCTCCGGCAGCGACGGCGCGCGGAAGCCGCGCGACACGGTGCCGCGCAGCAGCAGCCATTGCGCCGCCTGGTAGCGCGCGCTGGCCTTCGGCGAGAAGGCGGAACCGAAATCGCTGTAGCGGTCGGCGCGGCCGGCCAGGTTGACGTTCAGGTCTTTCACCACCGGCACATTGAACTCGGCGAACAGCGCAGCCACCTCGCGCGTGCCCTGGATGATGTTGATGGCCGGGCGCAGCTCGGTGCCGCTCAATACGGCAGTGGAAGTCTGCGAATCCATCTCCTCGCGGCGCCACTGCGCGCCGAAGGCAAAGCCCAGCGGACCGGCCGGCAGCTCGGCCAGTTCTTTGGAGGCGTTGAAGTCCACCGTGGTCAGCGTGGATTCGGCCGGACGCAAGGTCGACAAGCGCAGGCGCTTGCGCACCGCTTCGCTGTTCTTGGCCTGGTCGGCAAAGTTGTAGCTGCCCTCGGCCAGCACCTTCTCGAATTCGTAGCGGTTGACGAAGTTGTTCACGGTCTCTTCCAGCTTGCTGCCGGAGCGGCCTACGGACGCGTCATAGTCCCAGCCCGCCAGCGTTCCTTTCACACCGGCCAGCGCGCGGAAGAAGTCCACGCTGTCGCGCTTGGTGCGCGCGCCCAGGTCGAACAGGGTGGCGGTGAACGGCAGCGGCGTGGCGCCGGGATTGTTCGGGTGGCCCACCGGCAGCAGCACGCTGATGTTGTCCAGCTGCTGCCTGGCGTTGTTCCATGCGCGCAGGCCGCTGCCCACGGTGAGCGGCGCGCCAAAGGTCTGGTCGGCGCGCGAGTGGCCGTACAGCAGGTCCGCGTAGGCTTCGCTGTCCTCGTTCAGCTTGAGCGTGCCGCGCAGCGAGGAGTGGATGCGGCTGATGGCGGGAATCAGCGTCTTGTACTGCGCGTTGTTATACGCCTGCACCGTGCCGCTCTTGCCCGGCGTGATGGCGCCGTAAGGCTGCAGCTGCAGCGGGCCTTGCAGGCCGCCCAGCAAACGCGTGGGATCGTTGTTCAGATAGTTGGCCGGCACCCAGGCCAGCGCGCCGTTGGCGTTGCCGCGGAAATCGCTGCCGGCCATCCAGGCCACCTGGTCCTGCTGCAGCTTGTCGCGCTGCTGCGCGTCCAGCGAGAACACCACGCTGTAGCCGTCTTTCGCCAGGCTGCCGAAGCCGGTCTGCAGCGCCGCGCTCTTTTCCGACTGGCCCGTGCCTTCGGTGGAGCTGCCGTACTGCGCGCTCAGTTCCGTGCCCTTGAATTCCTTGTACAGGATGATGTTGACCACGCCGGCCACCGCGTCCGAACCGTACACGGACGAAGCACCGTCCTTCAGCACCTCGATGCGCTGCACCGCCGCCATCGGCAGGCTGTTCAGGTCCACGAACACTTCCTGCAAATCCTGCGCGGTGGCGTAGGGGCTCACGCGCTTGCCGTTCACCAGTATCAGCGTGTTCTTCTGGCCTATGCCGCGCAGCGACAGGCCCGCCGTGCCGGCCGAGAAGCTGCCGGTGTACTGCTCGTTGTAGCTGTTGCCGCTATTGGCCGAGATGGAGCGGATCACGTCGGCGATGCTGGCCTTGCCGCTGGCGGCGATGTCCTTGGCGCTGATCACCTGGACGGCGCTGGCGCCCTCTTTTTGCGTGGTGCGGATATTGGAGCCGGTAACGACCACGCGTTCCAGTTCCTGCGCGGCGGCGAAGGATGGCAGGACGGAGGCGACGGCGAGCGAGATGGCGAGTGGTTTGACTAACATGGTTTCCTCTTGGGTGGGAATGGAACAACGGCCCCGGTCCGCATGGAACCGGGGTGAGCGCAGCCATCCCGGCCTGGTGGGCCGGAGCGGAATGCAGCGGGGGCTTGGGATTCTTTGGAGCGTGTTTAACGCAGGGCAGCGCGGCACATGCACTGGGCCATGCAGAGCATGTACAGCACGTGGCGGCTAGGAACGAGGGACAGCGGAGCGAAACGGAACATAAACAAATTCAATCGGGGCGATACGGGAGTAAGCACTATACCGGCGCAGTTTCCATACAGGAACGAATTAAAACTGCATAGCTTATGCAGCCTGGATATAAGCCGCCACCCCGTAGCGCCTTCAGCGCACCTTGATGACGACCTTGCCCTTGGTGCGGCCCGTCGCGACATAATCCAGCGCCTGGGCGGTTTCCGCGAACGGGAATACCCGGTCCACCACGGGACGGATGCGACCCGCGTCGATCAGGCCGGCGATTTCCTCGAGCTGCGGGCCGCTGGCGGTCATGAAGTGGAAGCTGTAGCTGCTGCCGCCGCGCCGCGCTGCCTTGCGGATGCCATAGCTGAGCAGGCGCATCACCAGGCTGACAAAACCGTTCGCGCCGCGCTGCTGCGCAAACGCCGGATCCGGCGGACCGGCGATGCCGATCAGCTTGCCGCCCGGCTTGAGCACCGCCAGCGATTTGCGCAACGTGCCGCCGCCCTGCGTGTCGAGCACCAGGTCGTAGTCCTTCAGCATGGCCGAAAAATCCTGGGTCTTGTAGTCGATGACGACGTCCGCGCCCAGCGCTTTCAGCACCGGCGCCTGCGCCGCGCTGGCGGTGGTGGCGACAGTGGCGCCCAGGTGCCGGGCCAGCTGGATCGCCATGCTGCCCACGCCGCCGGAGCCGGCGTGTATCAGCACCTTCTGGCCCGCCTTGAGCTGGCCTTTTACCAGCAGCGTCTGCCAGGCGGTCAGCGCCGCCAGTGGAATCGACGCGGCTTCTTCCATGCTCAGGCTCGCGGGCTTGCGGGCCAGCGCGCTTTCCCTGACCGCGATGTATTCGGCAAAAGCGCCGATGCGGTCGTCGTCCGGCCGCGCGTAGACTTCGTCGCCCACCTTGAAGCGCCGCACGCGCGCGCCGGTGCGCACCACCACGCCGGCCAGGTCGTTGCCGAGGATCAGAGGCAGCTTGTACGGCAGCAGCAGCTTGAACTCGCCGCCGCGTATCTTGTTGTCCAGCGGGTTGACGCCGGCGGCATGGATCTGCACCAGCACGTCGTCATCGTTCAGCACGGGTTCCGGCTGCTCGCCTTGCACGAGGACATCCGCCTTGCCGTAGCGCTTGATATACCAGGCTTTCATGCTGCGCTCCTTGCCAGTGGCGGCTGCGTATCGAGCCGCAAGTCCTTGCGCACGCCGGCTTCGACCAGCGCGGCCGGCGCAAAACGGCGCAGCAAGCGCAGGCGGCCGGCCAGCGCGCCCGATGTGTACCGCACCTTGGGCGCAGCCGCCAGCGCCACCTGCACCACGGTCGCCGCCACCACGTCCGGGCCGTCCGCGCCCTGCAGCGCTTCCTTGACGCGCCGGTCCAGCCCCGCGCGCAAGTCGCGGTATTCATCGAGCGCCTGGTCGGGCTGCAGCTGGTTGGCGTCGAAGGGCGACTTGATATAGGCCGGCTGCACCAGCGACACGCGTATGCCCTGCGTGCGCAGTTCCTGGTCCAGCGCTTCCGAATAGCCTTCCATGGCGTGCTTGCTGGCCGAGTACAAGGCCATATACGGCATGGGCACGAAGCCAAGCACGGAGCTGATGTTGATGATACGCCCGCTGCCGCGCTGGCGCATGTGCGGCAGCACGGCATTTGTCATGCGCACCATGCCGAAAAAATTGGTGTCGAAGATGGCCTGCCCCAGCCCGATGGAACTCTCCTGCGCTGCGGCGGGCGCCACGCCGAAGCCGGCGTTGTTGACCAGCAGGTCGACGCGCCCTTCCAGCGCCAGCACCTGGCGCACGGCGGCCTGCACCGATGCGTCGCTGGTCACGTCCAGCGCCAGCATCCCGTAGCCCGGCGTGCCGCCCTGCGCGCCACGGCGGCTGGTGCCGTACACCTTGTAGCCGGCCCCGGCCAGCTGCGCGGCGGTGGCTGCGCCTATGCCCGACGACGCACCCGTCACAATCGCGATCCTGCTGTTCATGCTGTCCTCCTGATTTTCAATATGACGATCATCATATTGATGTTTAAAAAAAGCCCTGCGGACTCATTTTGCAAAATGCTGCAGCGCGGCTTCGCGCAGCGCTGCGGACAGCTTGGGATCGTCCACGGCGCGCGCCATCACCATGGCCCCTATCATGGAGCTGACCATGAACATGGCCTGCTGGTGCGCTTCCGGCGTGCCCCAGTCCGGCAGCTGGCGCGCCACCAGATCTATCATCTCCTTGATGTGGCGCGTGGCCGCATGCCGCACTTCCGGCGCCTGCCGGTGCATCTCGGACCCCAGCGCGGACACCGGGCAGCCGTACTCCACCGCGTCCACATGCTGCTGCGACAGGTAGGCTTCCATCAGCGCCTGCAAGGAGCGGCCCGGCGGCGCGGCTGCCGCGATGTCGGCCGACATGCGCACCGCCTCGGCCCCGGCGCGGTCCGCCGCCTCGGCCAGCAAAGCCTCGCGCGAGGCGAAGTGCGCGTAAAAGCCGCCGTGCGTCAAGCCGGCTTCCTTCATGATGTCCGCCACCCCGGTGCCGGCATAGCCGCTGCGCCGTATCGCGCGCGCGGCCACCTCGACGATGCGCGCGTGCGTCGCTTCCTTGCGGCTGGAGGCGGCGCGCCGGGCGCCGGGCTGGTCTGATTTTTTCTGCATGACGCCCATCATATACCAATTTCGGACTGCGTGCCCATCTGGCGCCGCCACCAGCGCCAGGACACCAGCGCGTTGATGAAGTAGGCCGCATACAGCACCGCCGTCAGGTACAGTCCCCGGCTGGTGTACAGCGGCACCGACACCGCGTTCACCAGCAGCCACACCGGCCACGTCTCCACCCGGCGCGCCATCAGCAGCAGCTGGGCGACGATGCTGAAGGCCAGCACCGCCGAATCGACAAAGGGCGCGTAGGCGCTGGTGTAGTGGTGCAGCATCAGGCCGTAGCCCACCGTGCCGGCCACGCCGGCCGCGCCCATCCACGCCAGCGTGGCGGTGCGCGCCGAGGTGATGGGCAGCGCCTTGCCGCCGCCGCCGCGCGCCCATTCGTACCAGCCGATGGCGCAGGTGGCGATGAAAAACAGCTGCAGCGCCACGTCGGCGAACAGCTGCACGCCGTAGAACAGCACGCCGAACAGCGCGCAGCCCACGATGCCCAGCCACCATGAATGGATGTTGTTGCGTCCGGCCAGGACGATGGACAGCGCCATCACCGCGTTGGCGGCCAGTTCCAGATTAGTGGTGCTCAAAAGGGGTCCCGGGAGGCTGGTTGCTCTGGCATGCCGGCGGCAGCAGCCGGGCCGGGATGTCCTCGCCGGCGCAGCGCCAGGCGACGCGCTTATTCTCGGCCAGCACGGGCGTGAACGCAATAGCCTTGCCGCGCAGGGCGAAGTCGGACGGGTAGATGCGCAGCACGCCGCTGTCGCCGTCGATGCGCGCGTCAACCACGGCCAGGCCGGGATCGGCCAGCGCAAACCCGGCTTCGCGCAGGCTGTCCGGACGGCGGCCGTAGGCGTAGTAATAGCGGTCCACCGCCGCCGTCGCGTCCTGCCCCACGCGCACGGCGCGCGCCAGCTGGCTGCGCGCCTCGGCTTCGTCCAGGGCCGGATGCAGCAGCGCGGCGGCCGCGCCCAGCAGCGCCAGCGCCAGCAAACCGCCCGCTCCGCCGCCCAGGCCCAGGCGCGGCACCAGCAGCGCCGCCGGCCAGGCCAGCCGGTGGCGCGCGGCCGGCGCGGCTTCGGCGCCCGCCGCCAGCGCGCGCAGCGCCGCCATGCGCTTGACCAGCCAGGGCTGGCCGTTGACCAGTTCCTGGAACGACATCCAGAAGCCGGACGCCTGCCGCGCCTGGTCCGCATAGCCGCGCAGATTGAGCTGGCGCCAGCGCCGCCCGCCGGCCGCCAGCGCGGCCAGGCCGCTCTGCGCGCTGCGCAAATCGTCGCAGGCGTGCAGGCCGTGGCGGTCGCAGGTGTAGGCGCAGGCGCGCGCGTAGGCCGCGCCCAGCAGCGGCAGCAAGGCGGCCGGCAGCAGCAGGGGCAGCCAGCGCTGGTGGCGCCGCGTGATATGGCCGATTTCATGGCCGACGTAGAAATTGATGGCGTCGGCCCGCTCCTCCAGCGCGTCCACCACGCCGGCCTGCAGCACGATGTAGCGCCGCCCCAGCATCAGGGCGGCAATCGCGCTGCGCCGGCGCAGCAGGTAGGCTTCGGGTATGGTCTCCAGCCCCAGCCGCTGGCAGCACACGTCGATGCGCGCTTTCAGGTCCGGGAATTGCTGATAGGTGATGTGGATGCCGGTCCCTTTTAAATAAGCGGCCAGCGCCGATTGCGCAGCACAGCTTATTATAAAAATAAAAACAAGGCATGCCAGCGCCGCGCGCGGCATGGCCAGCGCCAGCCCGCCCCAGATCAGCACCGAGGCCGCCAGCAGCGCCCTGAGCAGCATGCGCTCGTGTTTATAAACCAGTTCCAAAATACTTCCCTCATTTCCGTGCGGCATTCTAATTTAGTTTCTAAAAAAATAAAGCTTTGTAACAAATTAAAATATTTGCACGGCTGAGCTGATACCGAACTGAGACTGTGCTGACCTGTCCCCCGCGCCCGCCGGCCCGCATACTGGCGCCATCCCCATCTATCCGATCCCGCCATGATGCCGCACCTTGCCGACCCCGGCGCCGAAGCCATTGCCAGCCCGCCCTGCCCCACCCACGGCGGCCGCCGCTTCCACACCTATTTGCCCATGAACCAGATCCTGCAGGCGGGCGACTACATCGTGTCGGCCAACGGCCTGTTCTTCGCCACGCTGCTGGAGGACGGCACGCTGCGCGTGTACCGCGGCATGGACGCCGACGACGAGCAGGGCCTGCTGTGGAGCAGCGCCAAGACGGGCCAGCGGGGCCGCTACTTCGCGCTGCTGCAAAGCGACGGCAATTTCTGCGTCTACCAGGGCTCGGACCTGGCGCACAACTGCGGCTGGCACTGGGGCACCCAGGCCACTGCGCAGGGCCAGCAGTTCTACGCCGCCATGCAGGACGACGGCAATTTCTCCGTGCGCGCCGGCACCGGCCCGGACGACAGCCGGGGCGTGATCTGGGCCTCCACCGTCACCGACCGCGTGCTCAGCATCGAAGAAGTGCTGCACATCGAATACGACTTCAGCGAAGGCTGCGTGCTGCGCACCAGCCCGGCCAGCCAGTACAGCGAAACCGTCACCAACCACGGCAGCGAAATCTCGGTGCACACCCTGGCCGGCTCCATCGCCGTCACGGAAACGTCGTCGTGGACCAACACCCCCGCCGCCGCGCTGGGGCCGGACGTGGAATACTTCAGCGGCGCGCCCGCCATCTCGGGCGACGAATTCGTGCTGTCGGACCCGGTGTTCTACGTGGCCAACTGCGCCTCCACCCGCCTGACCGACTGGGCCTTCGACACGCCCTACAACGTGGCGCCCCACACCGCCATGCGGGCCGCCATCGCCCTCACCTACTCCACCGTGTCGGTGCCCTACGTGCTGGTGGGCCAGCTGCGCTTCGAATCGGGCGCGCGTGTTGTAGGCGCGATACGCGGAAACTACCTGGGCACCAACGCCCACAGCCTCACCGCCAGCTTCACGCCGCAGGACCCCACGCCCAATCACAGCAAGCGGATTTTGCGTCCTTTGCGGCCGCTGGCGGGCATGGTGGCCTATTAACATTGCCCGTTAGCAATACGTGACAGGCGCGCGTAGGCGCGCTTTGCAATGCTATAGTTGCGCTGTCATGAGTCTGGATCTGCCCGCCTACCACCCCGCCGAATCACCGCTGCCGCAAGACGGACGCGTGCTGCTCGACGCCACCCTGCTGAAGCGCCTGCGCAAGTCGCGCGGACTGAGCCAGGAAGCGCTGGCGGACTTGTGCTTCCAGCAGCAGTTGTGCGTCTCCATCGCCTCCATCAAGCGTGCGGAAACCGGCAAGATCGTGCTGTACCGCACCGCGCGCCACCTGGCCCAGGTGTTCGGCGTGGCGCTGGAGGAACTGGCGGCGGAGCAGGCCGCGTCCGCGCCAGCCGTCCCGGCGGCCCTGGTCCTGGCGGAGCCGCTGGCCGATGCGGCGCGCGCCGCGCCGCCGGCGGACAGCCGCCCGCCCGCCTATTCACCGTCCACGCCCTCTTCCGCCAGCGGCGTGCTGCGCCACGTGGTCCTGCTCGACATTGAAATGGCCGCGCCGCAGCACGCCGCCAGCACCGCCGTCCACGAGCTGGCCAGCGTGGCGCAGCAATTCGGCGGCCGCCTGGCGCAAGTGGACGGCTGCCGCCTGAGCGCCGTCTTCGGCCTGCCGCAAGCCTTCCGCAGCGACGCCGAGCGCGCCATGCGCTGCGCGCTGGAACTGAACCGCCAGTTGCTCACCCATGGCGGGCGCGCCATGGCCATGCGCCTGGCGCGCTGGGAAGGCGGCGCCGCGGCCGAGCCGGCCATTCCCGCGCCCGACCTGCGCCTGGACGACATGCCATCGGCGCCGCCCGGCGTGCGTCCCTTCCGCCTGCCGCTGTATGTCGAGCGCAGCCTGCTGCCGCTGCTCGACCACCGCTACCTGTTCGACCAGGACGAGCCGTGCTACCCCGGCTACCTGGCGTTCAGCAAGCCGGCCGCCAGCGACGCCAGCCAGCTGCCGCCGCTGATAGGCCGCTACGCCGAAACGCGGCAGTTCAAGGCCGTGGTGGAGAGCACGGAAGAAAACCAGTGCGGCCACATCATCTACCTGCGCGCGATGGCGGGCGTGGGCAAGAGCAGGCTGGCGCAGGAATTCGCCGACATCGCGCGCCAGCACGGCATGCGCAGCCACCGCGCCGAGGTACAGGACCTGGGCGCGGAAGCGGGCTGGCGCGCACCGCTGGAACAGCTGGCGCGCAGCCTGCTCGGCCTGGGCTCGCCGCTGGGCCACGCCAATGCGCAGGCCATTGCCGATATCGTGGCGCGGCTCTACCTGCCGCCCGATTCGGCCCTGTTCTACCATGTGCTGGCGGGCGTGCCGCTGGGCGAGGAGCAGCAGTCGCTGTACTCGGCCATGAGCCCCGAGGTGCGCGAGCAGGGCTGGGCGCACGCGCTGCAGATGCTGCTGCTGCGCCAGGCCATGACCGAGCCGCAGCTGATCGCGCTGGAGGACGTGCACTGGGGCGACCCCTATCTGTTCGAAGCGCTGGGACCGCTGCTCGCGCTGTCGCGCGACGCGCCGGTGCTATGGGTGATCACCTCGCGCGTGGAAAACGATCCGCTGGAATCGGCGCTGCGCCAGCAGATGGCGGACCTGGGCCTGTCGGTCTTCGACCTGGCCGCCATGGCGCCGCGCGAAGCGGCCGTGCTGGCCGACCAGTTCAGCGACGTCGACCCGGCCTACCGCGCGCGCTGCGTGGAACGCGCGCAGGGCAACCCGCTGTTCCTGACCCAGCTGCTGGCCAATCCCGGCCAGCAGCTGCCGGACAGCCTGCGCCACCTGATCCAGGCGCGCCTGGACGGCATGCCGCCCGAGCACGCGCAGGCGATGCGCATGGCGGCCGTGCTGGGCCACCGCTTCGAACTGGCGCAGCTGCGCGCCGCGCTGGGCCAGCCGGACTACCAGCTGCAGGCGGCCGGCCGCGACAGCCTGCTGCGCAATGTGGGCGCGGACAGCTACGGCTTCGTGCACGACCTGGTCATGCACTGCATCTACGACGCCATCGACCCGGCCCAGCAGCGCCGCCTGCACCTGCAGGCGGCCGAGGCCTGGCGCGGGCAGGACGCCGTGCAGTGCGCGCACCACCTGTACCGCGCCGCCGATCCGGGCGCGCTGGACATGATGCTGGAAGCCATCCGCGCCAAGCTGGAACAGCACCAGTTCGAAGCGGCGCTGGACCTGACGGCGGCCTGCAACACGGCCGACTCCACCAGTTTCAGCAGCTTCCCGCTCGCGCTGCTGCGCGCCCACGCCAGCGCCGGCATGGGCCACATGAGCAACGCGCGCCGCTACTACGAGCACGCCATGCAGCTGGCGGGCCGGCCGCAGGACAAGATCGACGCCGTGGTGGGCCTGGCCGGCACGCTGAACGTGCTGGAGGAGCTGGAAGAGGAAGAGCGCCTGCTGAACGAGGCCATCCCGCTGGCCCTGGAGATAGGCGCCGAGGCGGCGCTGGGCAAGCTGCTTTACCTGAAGGGCAATATCTACTTCCCGCGCGGGAACTACAACGAATGCCGCCGCCTGCATGAAGACGCGGCGCGCTACGCGCAGGCCAGCGACATGCGCGAGACCCAGGCGCGCGCGCTCAGCGGCGTGGGCGACTCCTACTACGCGCAGGGCCGCATGCGCAAAGCCTACGAGCTGTTCGAGCAATGCCTGGCCATGTGCGGGCAGCACCGCTTTGTGCAGATCGAAGCGTCCAACCGCGCCGCGCTCGGCTCGACCCGCATCTACCTCGGCGACGCCGCCGGCGCCGTGCAGGACGCGCAGGCATCCGCCGCCATCGCGCGCAAGGTGGGCAACCGCCGCGCGGAAACCTTCGCGCGCATGACCGCCGGCTGGGCGCTGGTGGCGGACGGCCTGCTGGACGAGGCCGACGAAGAAGTGGGCGCCGGCCTGGAGCTGGCGCGCTCGCTCGGCAGCTCGCGCTTCGAAACCTTTTTGATGGAAAGCCAGGCCCGCATCACCTGGCTGCGCGGCGACCGCGCGCTGGCCGAGCGCCAGATCCTGCTGGCGGCGCAGCACATGGAGCGGCTGCAGCTGCACAACTTCATCGGCCCGTGGGTGCTGGGCACGCTGGCCCTGTTCTCGCAGGACGCCGCCGTGCGCAAGCGCGCCCTGCTGCAAGGCGCCGCCCACCTGACGCGCGACTGCCTGGCGCACAACGCCTACCGCTTCCACCTGAGCGCGGCCGAAGTGTCGCTGCTCGACGGCGACACCGTGGCCGCCGAGTTCTACGCCGGCCAGCTGGCGGCCTATGGAGCGCAGGAGCCCTGCACCTGGATCGAACACCACGCGGCGCTGATCCACGCCTACGCGGAATGGCTGCGCGCCCCGTCCGAAACGCTGCGCGCCGAACTCGCGCTGCTGCACGCCCGCTCCGCCCAATACGGCTACACCCACGCCGCCCCGCGCCTGCACCTGGCGCTGCAAGCGCTGGCCTAGCCTTGCCCCTTTCGTACTGCCGACTAAGCCAGCTTGCTGAAGACCGCGACCAGGCCTGTAAGGTCCTGGCCGTCGTCTTTGCGCAGCACTTGCTGCTCCATGCTGCGCACCTGGAAGCCGTGCGCCTGCGCCAGCGCTTCGAGGTAGGCGCGCGTATGGGCGTAGCGGCCGGAAGACCGCAGCGTGTAGTCGCCGGCTTCCTGCGCTTCCACCGTGAAGGCGAATGCGCCGCCGTCCTGCAGCACGCGGCGCGCGGCGCGGAAGACGGGCTGCAGGTCGCCGAAGTAGACCAGCACGTCGGCCGCCACCAGCAGGCCGCACGGCATGGCCCGCGCCTGCAGGTATTCGACGATGTCGGCGCAGGCCAGTTCGTCGTAGACCTCGCGGCGGCGCGCCTGTTCCAGCATCTCTCCGGATAGATCGACACCGGCCAGCGTGCGCGCATAAGGCCGCAGCAGCGGGCCGCACAAGCCGGTGCCGCAGCCCAGGTCCAGCACGTCGAGCACGGCCTGCCCCGCCAGCACGCCCTGCGCGTCCAGCGCGGCCAGCAGCAGCTGCGGCGCGCGGTACTGCAGCACGTTCTGCAGGTGATGGTCGAAGTCGTCCGCATACTGGTCGAACAGCGCGGCCACGTATTGCGGCGGCGGCATGGGCGGCGCGGCCTGTTCGCCCAGCGCGGCCAGCTGGTAGGCCACCGACTCGGCGTCCGCCCCGCAAGCCTGCGCGTCGCGGTAGGCCGCCGCCGCTTCCTGCGGGCGGTCCAGCGCACGCAAGGCGTTGGCGCGGTGCAGGTGTGCCTGCGCATTGCCCGGCTGCAGAGACAGCGCGTGCTGGTGGCAATCGAGCGCGCCCTCATAATCGCCGCCGCGCTGCATCAGCGTGCCGTAGCTGGTCCACGCCTCGGCATAGGACGGCCGGGTTTCGATCGCATTGCGGTAAGCCTCGCTGGCGTCCTCATGGCGGCCCAGGCTTTGCAACGTGACGGCCGCGCCGCAGTAGGACTCGGCCAAATTGGGATTGAGCGTGAGCGAGCGGCCAAAACTCTCCAGCGCCTCGGCGCGCCGCCCCAGCCCATGCAGCGCGATGCCGCGATTGCCCAGCGCTTCGGCGTAGCCGGGCTGCAGGGCCAGCGCGGCGTCGTAGCTGGCCAGCGCTTCTTCCAGGCGGCCCAGCTTGCGCAAGGCGTTGCCCCGGTTGGCCAGCGCCATCGGATATGCAGGCTGCAGCGCCAGCGCGCGGTCATAACTTTCCAGCGCCTCCTGCTGCCGCCGCGCGTCCTGCAAGGCCGCGCCAAGGTTGCAATGGGCGATGGCCTTGCCGGCGTCGATGGCGATGGCGCGGCCGATCAGCTCTATCGCCGCTTCCGGCGCGCCGCCCTGGCGCGCCAGTACCCCCATCAGGTGCAGCGCGTCGAAATGGTCCGGCTCGCGGCGCAGCACTTCTGCGTACAGCGCCTCGGCCTGCGCCAGGTCGCCGCGCTGGTGCAGCGCCACGGCTTGCTGCAGCAATTGGCTGGTGGTGTGGCTTTGTGATGGCATGGCGCGGCTTGGTCCGGATAAAAACAGCACCTTACCAGAACGGCCGTTTAGTTGACTTTGCGCGGCAACGATTCTATTATTTCTGTAACGACAGAAATATCGGAAATAATCATGCGTATCCTGGTTCTCGGCGCCGCCGGCCTGATCGGCCGCCACCTGCTGGCCGCGCTGCACGCGGCGGGCCATGCGGCCATAGGCGCCGGCCGCAAAGCTCCCCACGCCTCGGCGTGGCTCGAACTGGATTTTGCGGCGCTGACCAGCGCGGAAGCGTGGCTGCCGCACCTGGCGGACGTCGATGCGGTAGTCAACTGCGTCGGCATCCTGCGCGAGCGCGGTCCGGGCGATTACGAAGGCCTGCACCATCTCGCCCCCGCCGCGCTGTTCGCCGCCTGCGAGCGCGCCGGCGTGCGGCGCCTGGTCCACCTGTCCGCGCTGGGCAGCGCGGAAGACGCCCCCACCGCCTACTGGCGCAGCAAAGCAGCCGGCGAACGCGCGCTGGAGCGGCATGCGCTGGAGAGCACCATCGTGCGGCCATCGCTGGTCTACAGCGCGGATGGCGCCAGCAGCAAATTATTCCTCGCGCTGGCCACGCTGCCCGCCCTCGCCCTGCCCGCCGCACACGGCTCGCGCGTGCAGCCCGTCCATATCGATGACTTATGCGCCGCGCTGCTCGCCGTGCTCACCATGGCGGCGCCGCCGCGCGAACTGGCTGCGGTTGGTCCGCGCGCCATGAGCATGGCCGCCTACCTGGCCTGCCTGCGCGGCGGCATGGCGGCGGGTGCGGCGATGCCGGTGCTCGAAGTGCCCATGCCGCTGGCCCGGCTGGCCGCGCGCGCGGCGGCGCTGCATCCCGCCAGTGCCCTGACGCCAGACTCCCTGGCCATGCTTGCCGCCAGCGCCAACGGCTGCAACACTGCCGATCCCGCGCCCATGCGCGCGCTGCTGGCAGGCCGTCCGCTGCGCGACCCCGCCGGCTTCGCCGCGCCCGCGCAAAAGCCCGCCGCCGTGCTGTCCTGGGCCATGCCGCTGGCCACCATCGCCATGGCCGCGCTGTGGCTGTGGACCGCCTATGTCTCCTGGTTCGCCTGGCCGCACGCCGGCAGCGTAGCCTGGCTCACCGCCTGCGGCATTCCCGCCGCCTGGGGCGAGGCCACGCTGGCCGCAGCCAGCCTGCTGGACGCGTCCATCGGCTGCGCCCTGCTGCTGCGGCCGCGGCGCTGGCTATGGCCGCTGCAACTGGCCCTGGTGGGCGGCTACACCGTGGCCATGAGCTTCTGCCTGCCCGAATTCTGGCTGCATCCCTTCGGCCCCCTGAGCAAAAACCTGCCCATCCTGGCGCTGCTGCTGGCGATGTGGCGCCTGGACGAAAGAAAGTGATATGGAATACCTGACGATCAAATGGCTGCACATCCTGTCCGCCACGCTGATGTTCGGCACCGGCTTCGGCACGGCCTTCTACATGTTCGCGGCCAACCGCAGCGGCAATGTACAAGCCATTTCCGTGGTCACGCGCTGGGTGGCGCGCGCGGACTGGTGGTTCACCACGCCGTCCGTCATCATCCAGCCGCTGTCCGGCTTCTGGATGATCCACCTGGCGGGCTATCCGCTCACGTCATTCTGGGTCATGTGGTCGCTGGCGCTGTACGCGCTGGCGGGCGCCTGCTGGCTGCCGGTGGTATGGCTGCAACTGAAGATGCGCGACATGGCGGTCCACGCCGCAGCGGCGGGCGAAGCGCTGCCCGAGCGCTACTGGCGCTATGAAAAGTGGTGGACCGCGCTCGGCTTCCCTGCCTTCGGCGGCTTGCTGGTGGTGTACTGGCTGATGGTGAACAAGCCGGCCTAATTCGGGTCCGAACGCCACACGCCAAGCAGCGCCTTCATCTTGGTCCAGAACGGCAAGCGTTCGTCGGACAGCACGTCCAGGAAATCCGACAGGCGCTTGGACTTGATCATGGTGTAAGCCGTGAGCACCGTGGTGACGACGAACACGGCGCCGAATATCCACAGGCGGCGGCTCATGGGCGCGTCCGCCTCGGCCAGCAGATTCATGCCGAGGAAGCCCGTGGTCACGGTGCCGATCAGGCCGAAAATGGTCACCACCGTCAGCCGCACCACCGTGTTGGCCTGGCGGCGCAGGCTGTCCGCCTCCAGGTAGCCGTTCATGTCCTCCACCCGCACTTTCACCTCGGCGTGCAGCCGCTCCAGGCCCAGCTGGGTGGAGCACATCTGGTACAGCGCACGCACCAGCGTCTGCTCCGAAATGTCCTTGAACCAGTAGCGGTGCGTAAAGCGCAAAAAGCCTTCGAAGGAGGAACGGATGCGGCGCTTGAAGCGGCGCACGCTGTTCGCGTCCACCACGTTCAGGCAGTTGAGCGCTTCGGCCAGCCGGTCCGAGAACATCAGCAGCGAGGACTTCTGCAGGTGCGCGATCAGGAACAGCAGAAAATGCTGGTGGCGGAACTGCGCCAGCACGCCCCGGTCGCGGCAGCAGAAGAAATCCGAGCCAGCCGCGCCGACCACGATCAGGGACAGGCCGCTGCACAGGTAGCGCGTATCGTTGATCGCAGCCGGCGCGGCGCCGCTGCCGCCCCAGAAGCGGTCGTAGCAGACCTGGCGCTCGAAGTCGCTCAGGTGCTGCTCCGAATAGGGCAGCGCGCCCCGTCCCTGGCCGGTCACCAGTCCCAGGCGGATAAAGTCCTCGCGCGACAGGGCGCGCGGGTCCTGCACGGCCAGGTAGGCCATCACCGGCATGCGGTAGTACTCGATCTGGCGGTAGCGCAGCGCGCCCGCTTCGTCGCCCAGGTCGTACACCAGCGGCTCCAGCATGAACTGCCAGTGCGCGGCGATGCGCGGCGCGCGCTTCTCGCACACGTGCGCCAGGAAAGTGTCGCGCTGCTGCGCGTCGGAGCGCGACAGCACCTGGCCCTGCGCGTCCAGCCATTCCACGCTGTGCATGCAATGCAGCGCCTTGCCTTCGCCGTCCCAGCCGGCCGGATAGCCGCGCCCGAAGCGGTACAGCAAGTCCTGCGCTTCGGCCAGCTCCAGGTCGTCCGCGCTCACCTCAACGTTGAGCATCACCACGTCCACGTCGAAGAAGAAATACAGGTCGGTGTGGACGATGGACAGCATGACCGGCACGGCGTCCGCGTGCGCCGTCACCCGCACCCGGGCCACGTCGTGGCGGCGGAACACGCGCATGCCCGCGCCCCCGGTTTCGCCGCGCCCGCTGCGCGCCTCGCCATACAGAAAGCGCTGCACATAAGGCAGGAAGGTGACGAATTCGTTGTAATGCCGCTCGTGGAAATTGGCCGCGTCGCCGTTGAACTCATCGACCACTTCGCGCCACGGCGAGCCGCCGGCGTCGCCCAGGGCGCGCAGGACCTCCCATGGCCGCTGGTGGGTGTGGTCGGCGCCGGTGGCGGGCATCAGGCGCAAGGGCCAGAGCAGCACCTGCCGCATGTGGTGGACATGGGTGCCCGTTGGAGCTGTGGTCTCTGTCATCCCCTCGCCTCCCGCTATTGTTTTGGTCCATTCTAGCGGAAAGGCGGCGCCTGGAGAGCAATGGCGCCCCGTACACTTGACTTTCCGGCCCGTTCTGGCACATTGGGACTTTTCGTCAAGCGGCACAAACATGAGCGGACGCACCCTCTTGCTAACAGCGGCACTTTGGTCCCTGGCAGCTACCGGTAACGCCTGCACCCTGAAGACGGCGCCGGAACCGTGGCCGCCCTATATCTTCATCGACGAGCGCGGCGGCCTGTCGGGACTGGACTATGAACTGGCGCAGGCCATCATGAAGGAAGCCGGCTGCACGCTGCAGGTGGAGATGGCGCTGCCGTCGCTGCGGCGGCAGATGGAATTCCGCCAGGGCCGGCTCGACCTGACCCTGGGCGCGTCCGATACGCCGGAGCGGCGCAGCTTCGCCCGTTTCAGCCTGCCCTACCGCAACGAGACGGTGGGCCTGTACACCAGCCCCGCCAACGCGGCGCGCTTCCGCAGCCTGGACAACTTCGACGCCCTCCTCCAGCAGCACGTCATGCTGCTCACGCCGCGCGGCGGCTGGTACGGCGAGGGCTATGCGCGCGCCCAGCGGGAACTGGACGCGGCCGGCACGCGCAGCCCCTTCGGTAGCTACGAGCAGGGCATGCGCATGTTCAAGGCGGGGCGCGCCGAAGTCATCATGGGCGACGCGGCCGCGCTGCGCCACGAGGCCGAGCGCCAGGGTGTGCGGCTGACGGCCCTGCCCTGGGTGCCCTTCCGCGCCCCGGCGCACCTGATGCTCAACGCCATCAGCACCAGCCAGGCGGATCTGAACCGCATCAACGCCGCCATCACCCGCCTGGAACAGAACGGCGCGCTGGCAGCCATCCGCGCGCGCTACGGCTTGAACTGATCGGCGCTGCGGCGCCGGTGCGCGCGGCGGTAGCGGCGCTCCGCTTCGGTCAGGTGGCTGACCAGCAGGTGCGAAACAATATTGATGCCCACACCCGCGAACAGCGCCGGGAACAGATACAGCGCCAGCGAAATGCCGGAGGCGAACAAGCGGTCGTCGAGCAGCGAGGGCGTGTGCGCGGTCAGCTCCGCCAGGCGGCGCAGCACCACCACGTTGACCCCGGCCAGCACGATGAGACTCAGGCCGAAAGTGAAAATCGCCAGCCGCGACAAGGCGCGCTTCCACATCATATAGCCGTAGATGGCCGACGGCAGTAGCAGCGACAGCACGATCAGCAAAAAGAAATCAAGCTCCACGAACACCGATTGGTTCACTGCCATCCCGTCCTCCAGTCCCAGCCGTTCAAACGATTATAGCCAAGGCGGGCCGGCACGCCTGTGTCGGCCGCGCGGACGAATGTAAGCAATGGCAACCGGCCCCATCAGCAAATAGGCGGCGCCGCGCCGCTCACTTCACTATGGCGTGTCAGATGACAGAGCAATCGTTGCTCCACATCAAATAGACCTGCGGGCAAATCCTTTACTGTGTATTTCCAACCTAACCTGAGGCACGTAAGCCATGCCGGACGAGAAAGCTGCTGCCAGCTGCGTACTGACACAGGATGGCGCCGTCACGACGGTGCTGGTCAGCGCAAGGTTCAGCGTGTGCTACGAATTCGACACCACTGCGACCAATCGTGACTTGGCGCTGCCCTATGCTGTCGCCCTCAATGGAAAGGTATTGGCGGCCCATGCCGACAAGCCGCGCGTGCTTGACGCCAAAGGCCGTACCATCCGCTTGTCCGTGGAAGCGGGTGACGAAGTGGCCTTATACCTCAACAGCGATGCGCACCCGGACTTCCGCACCGTGCCGGTCTACGCCGTCAAAGTCCGCAGCCGCGATGTGCTGGTGCGGATAGTTGAACGCAAGGGCCGTGGCAGCCATCGGAAGGGGGTACTGGAGCCACCCGCGTGCCAGCTGCTCGACGGCAAGCGTGTCGACGCCTACGATGACGAACTGAACGGCGACATCTGGTTGAAAATATCGCACAGCTACACGAGCGCCGAGGCCCAGGCGCTGCTGCCTGCCGACCTCGATCCGGCCATCCGCGCCGCCGTGCTCAGCATCTACGACGGTCTGCCCAAGCCCGAACTGCTGATTATATTCAACGCTGGCGATACTAAAGTGGCATCCAGCATGCGCGTGGCGTTCGACGATTCAGAGAATGCGCGAGCCAATCTGACCGCTACCTATTCGTTGCAAAAGCTGGTCCTGCCCAGGACCCATCCATGCGGCTACGCTGCCCTGCTGAGCGCTGCGCGCGCAGCAGGCATCACGGAGCTGCGCGTCACCTCCGCATGGCGCCCCATGCTCGGCTCCATCGCCCACCGCGCCGGCCTCGGTCTCGATGTCAGCTACGCTGGCACCACCGATAACACCGTCCAGTTCAACAGAGTGGCGCTAAGCAATCCCAAAGCAGCGGCAACAGCCACCGTTAGTCCGCAAGAAAAAGCTCTCTATGCTGAATATAAGACCGCAACCCTAGACAGGGAAAAAGCGGATGCTGACGTGAAACTAGTGTTGGCACGACACGCTGTGGGCTCTGCCAATACCGAGTCCAGTAGCATTCAGCAGGAAGTCGCGGCGGCCAACGACAGAGCGAAAGCGGCGCTAGCCGCTGAAAAAATGGCGGAAAAGCGCTGGAAGAAAGAGGTTCCCAACAATCAGCCTCGGCTGGTGAGCTCACTACGCGACCATTTATGCAGCGATAGTTCCGTCGTACAACTGTTCGACCCTTGGTATATGGATGCGAACACAAAAGATGCCGTTCCGCCGGAAATCAACCAACAACGCAGCGGAAATGAAAAACTCCACGCCAACCACCTGCATATCACTGTACAAGAGCCTAAATTATTATGAACCAGATACGAAAACTCTTCGGTGTGTTGGCGGGGGCAATCTTAATGTTTGACGCCCCCTCCTGTGCATACGGCCTCACCGACAAGCACTGTCCCTGTCCGGCTTACAACGGAACAAAACAAGACTGGCCAATACGCTATGTACTATTCGTGGACAATGCCGAAAGCATACGGCGTCGCATTCCGGCCGCACATCAGGAAAATGTCGACCGTGAACTGGGAAAGCGAAAGAGTTTGTATTTGTTTTACGAAGAACTATTTGAATTGACGACCACCATAAAGGTATCCGGCCGGGAGCCCGTCGGTTTGGTATTGCTTACCTTTGACAACGCAGGGCAGGTCATCACCCCAAATAGGCACTCGGTTCGGTTGAGCGGGAAACTGGACGAAATCGGCTCGTTGGTATTGTTGGCCAACGTATGGGGAGACCAGCTCAATCGTCCGTTCTATTTTGCCGACTGGCGCTATGTCCCCGGGGCGGATTACATTTCACCAGCAGTCTGCGCTGGCCACGACGACGCGCGCTATCGCCCCCAATGGCAGGCCGTAGTCAACTATATGGGAAACTTCGGCTGCCGCGAATGGACCGCTCAGCTTTACGATAAAGAGCGGCCCTACATCGACGTCACCTCCTACGAGGGCCGCGACATGTATATTGCTCCACTTGTCGGCTGGTCGCGCTTTGAGGACCCACCGAAGCCTGTCATCGGCCGTCACGGCAGGGTCTGGCTGTGCCTGCATGAGTGCCCTGCAGGCGAGCAGCCCGGCATTATCCCTGACATCAAGAAATGGGCTGCCAAACATGGCTTTCCGCTGCCCAAACGGCCGGCCCGGCAGCCTGAATTTCCCAATTCCAACTGGCCGGACGCCATCGACGAATAGTTAGCCTCAGTTGAACTGGCTGAAGTCCGGCTTGCGCTTTTCGAAGAAGGCGGTGAAGGCTTCCTTGGCTTCGGGGGCCAGCAGCATCTGGCCGAACAGCTGGCCTTCGGTTTCGATCACGGCCTGCACTTCGCTGGCGCGGCCGGCCTTCATCAGGCGCTTGGTGTTGCGGATGGAGGTGGCGGGCAGCGCGGCCAGCTTGGCGGCCTGGCCTTGCGCGTAGGCCAGCAACTCGGCCGCCGGCAGCACTTTCGAGACGATGCCCATGTCGTAGGCTTCCTGCGCCAGGAAGGGCTCGCCCAGCATCAGCTTTTCGGCGGCGCGCGCGTGGCCGGCCGCTTGCGTCATCAGCAGGCTGGAGGCGAATTCCGGACACAGGCCCAGCTGCGCAAAGGGCACCGAGAATTTGGCGTTGTCGGCCGCGTAGACCAGGTCGCAGTGCATCAGCAGCGTAGTGCCGATGCCGATGGCCGCGCCGCTCACGGCCGCCACCACGGGCTTGCTGGCGCCGCTCAGGGCGCGCATGAACTGGAACACTGGACGGTCGGTGAAGGCGGCGCCTTCGGCCGGCTTGGAGGTTTTCAGGAAATCGTCCAGGTCATTGCCGGCGGTGAAAATCTCCGGCTTGCCGGTGATGAGGATGGCGCGCACCGACGCGTCCTGCTCGGCGTCCTTGATGGCGTCGGCCATGGCCTGGTACATCACGGTGGTGATGGCGTTCTTGCGCTCCAGGCGGTTGAATTCGATGGTGAGGATGCCGTTGGCTTTGCTGCTCAGAATATCCATGTTGTCTCCGTCTTAATGTGAAAAAAGGCGCCGGGGTTGTGCCGCGGCGCCTTCAATTAGCGATCAGCGATGCTTATACGCGTTCGATGATGCCTGCTGCGCCCATGCCTGCGCCTACGCACATGGTGACCATGCCGTATTTGAGGCTGTTGCGGCGCAGCGCGTGCACCACGGTGGCGGCGCGGATAGCGCCGGTGGCGCCCAGCGGGTGGCCCAGGGCGATTGCGCCGCCCATCGGGTTGACCTTGGAGGTGTCCAGGTTCAGGTCGCGGATCACTGCCAGCGCTTGCGCTGCGAACGCTTCGTTCAGTTCGATCCAGTCCAGCTGGTCCTGGGTGATGCCGGCAGCTTTCAGGGCTGCTGGAATCGCCACTTTAGGACCGATGCCCATGATTTCCGGCGGCACGCCGCGCACGGCGAACGAGGAGAACTTGGCCAGCGGGGTCAGGTTGTGCTCGCGCAGGATCTTCTCGGACACCACGATCAGCGCGCCGGCGCCGTCGGACATCTGCGAGGAAGTAGCGGCGGTGACGGTGCCCTTGGCGGCGAAGACCGGCTTCAGCTTGCCCATGGTTTCCATGCTGGCGTCGGCGCGCGCGCCTTCGTCCTTGTCCACCACGCGTTTGGAGACCTTGATCTCGCCGGTGCGCAGGTCCGGGGTGCGGGTGATGATTTCAACCGGGGTGGTCTCGTCCTTGAAGAAACCGGCTTCCTGCGCGGCGATGGCCTTGCGGTGCGATTCCACGCCGAACGCGTCCTGGTCTTCGCGCGAGATTTTCCACTGCTGCGCCACTTTCTCGGCGGTCAGGCCCATGCCGTATGCCAGGCCGATGTTCTCGTCCTTGAAGGTGTCCATGTTGATCGACGGGTGGTGGCCCATCATCGGCACCATGGACATCGATTCCACGCCGCCGGCGATCATCACGTCGGCTTCGCCCACGCGGATGCGGTCCGCCGCCATGGCCAGGGCGGTGATGCCCGAAGCGCAGTAGCGGTTCACGGTCACGCCGCCCACGGTGTTCGGCAGGCCGGCCAGCACCACGGAATTACGGGCGATGTTGAAGCCCTGCTCGGCTTCCGGGAAGGAGCAGCCGATGATGGCGTCGACGATCAGCGCCGGGTCCAGGCCAGGCACGGCGGCCATGGCGCCCTTGATGGCGGCGACCAGCAGGTCGTCCGGGCGGGTCTTGTTGAACATGCCGCGCGGCGCCTTGCCGATCGGGGTGCGGGTCGCTGCGACGATGTATGCGTCTTGAAGTTGTTTGCTCATTTTCTGCTTTCGAATATTGTGTGATCGATTAGCCGTCAGTCTTTAGCGCTGGTCTCAGCGCTTGGCCGAGAGATACCAGTCCACCTGTACTTGCGCCGCCAGCGTGCCGTGCTCGTCGTGGATGTCCACATCCACCGGGAAGGCCACCTTGCCGTCCGCCGCCAGCTGCGCCTTGAGCGCGGCCAGGTCGCCCGGCACGCGGCCGCTAGCGCGCGTGGCGCCCTTGGCCAGCTTCTGGTACTGGATGCGCGACTCCTTGGCCACCGGCCGCATGTCCGCAATCAGCTCGGCGAAGCCGCCCGCCATGGCCGCGCCGGAAGCCGTTTCGGCCAGCGTGAACAGGGCGCCGGCGTGCGGCGTGCCGAGGTGGTTGTGCAGCTTCGCGTCGTCCGGCATGGACACCTCGGAGGTGCCGCTGCCGATGCTGTCGATGCGGATGCCGAGCAGCCGCACCATCGGCAGGGTGTCCATCATTTGCTGCTTGATGCGGTCATAAACCATGCTCGGTTTCACTTTCAACAGGACTTTGAAGGCCAGTGACAGGAAGGACATCGGGGCTGCTTAGTTGCGTACCGGCTTACCGGTTTGCAGCATACCCATGATGCGCTCTTGCGACTTCGGATTGTTCAGCAGCTCCAGGAAGGCTTTGCGTTCCATGTCCAGCAGCCACTGCTCGCTCACCACGCTGCCCTGGTCGATGTCGCCGCCGGACACGATTTCAGCAATCATGTCGCCCAGCTTGAAGTCGTGCGCGGAGATGAAGCCGCCGTCGCGCATGTTCACCAGCTGGCCCTTGATGGTGGCCCAGCCGTAGCGGCCGGTCACGGTCACGGGACGCTGGATCGGTGCGCGGTAGCCCGCGTCGAACATGGCGCGCGCGGTCACTTTGGCCACGTGCAGCAGTTCATACGGGTTGAACACGATCACGTCGTCTTCCTTCAGGTAGCCCATGGCCTTCGCTTCCAGCGCGGACTTCGATACTTGCGCGGTGGCGGCGTTGGTGAAGCCGGTCTTCAGGAATTGCAGAATGTCGTTGCCCTTGGCCTCCTTGAAGGCGCGTACCGCCGCTTCTTTCAGGCCGCCGCCGGCAGGAATCAGGCCCACGCCCACTTCCACCAGGCCGATGTAGGACTCGATCGAGGCCACGCGCTTCGATGCGTGCAGTGCCATTTCGCAGCCGCCGCCCAGCGCCAGGCCAGCCACCGCAGCCACGACAGGCACGTTGGAGTACTTCATGGACTGGAAGGTGTCCTGCAGTTCCTTGATGATAGGGTCGACCGCTTTCGAGCCGCCCTGCATGAACGCAGGCATGGCTTCCTGCAGGTCGGCGCCGGCCGAGAAGGCGCCGCCGTCGGCTGCATCCGCGCTCCAGATCACCAGGCCCTTGAAGTTCTTGCCGGCTTCCGCCAGGCCCAGCTTGATGCCGTTAATGACGCCGCTGCCGATCACGTGCATCTTGGTCTTCAGCGACAGGACCAGGACGTCGTCGCCCGAGTGCCACAGGCGTACCGATGCGTCTTCGAACACGGTGGTGCCGGCGGTGGTGCCGTCAATGGCGCCGGTGCCGAACACTTGCGCGCGGAATTCCTGGCGCTTGTACACGTCCAGCGTGGAGCGCGGCACGTAGCTGTTCGATGCCGCCGAGTAGGAGCCTTCAGGGGTGTGCACGCCCTTCTCCGCCACCTGGCCTTCGAATACCCACGCCGGCAGCGGTTCGCTGCACAGTGCCTGGCCTGCGTCGATGTCGGCTTTCACCCACTCGGCGATCTGCGACCAGCCGGCGGCTTGCCAGGTTTCGAACGGGCCGGATTTCCAGCCGAAGCCCCAGCGCAGCGCGAAGTCGATGTCGCGCGCGTTGTCGGCGATGTCCTTCATGTGCACGGCGATGTAGTGGAACACGTCGCGGAAGATCGCCCACAGGAACTGGCCTTGCGGGTTGGTCGATTCGCGCAGCGCCTTCATCTTCTTGACCGGATCCTTTTCCTTCAGGATGCGGGCGATGATGTCGGCTGCCTTGGCGCCGCCTGCCACGTATTCGCCGGTGGCGAAGTCCAGGCGCATGATGTCCTTGCCGACCTTCTTGTAGAAGCCGGCGCCGGTTTTCGAACCCAGCGCGCCCTTCTCAACCAGCGCGCTCAGCACGGCCGGGGTCTTGTAGATGGCGGCGAAGGGATCGTTCGGCAGGTAGTCCTGCATGG
Organism: Pseudoduganella sp. GW821-FHT05F09; assembly: GCF_059419605.1. NCBI lineage: Bacteria > Pseudomonadati > Pseudomonadota > Betaproteobacteria > Burkholderiales > Oxalobacteraceae > Pseudoduganella > Pseudoduganella sp. GW821-FHT05F09. The sequence goes on along the minus strand of NZ_JBWKSD010000007.1, from coordinate 123,319 downwards.
TCTTGATCACATGGCCCATGGTGTCCAGGCCCACCACGTCCGCGGTGCGGAAGGTGCCGGAGCTGGCGCGGCCCAGCTTGGAGCCGGTCAGGTCGTCCACCACGTCCACCGACAGGCCGAATTTCTCGGCTTCGTGGATGGTGGCCATCATGCCGAACACGCCCACGCGGTTGGCGATGAAGTTAGGCGTGTCCTTGGCGCGTACCACGCCCTTGCCCAGGGCCGAGGTCAGGAAGGTTTCCAGCTGGTCCAGGATCTCGGGCTTGGTGTCCGTGGTCGGGATCAGTTCCACCAGGTGCATATAGCGCGGCGGGTTGAAGAAGTGCACGCCGCAGTAGCGCGATTTCAGGTCGGCGTCGAAGCCTTCGGACAGCTTGGTGATCGACAGGCCCGAGGTGTTCGAGGCGAAGATGGCGTTGGCGGCGATGTGCGGCGCGACCTTTTTGTACAGGTCGTGCTTCCAGTCCATGCGCTCGGCGATGGCTTCGATAATCAGGTCGCAGCCGGCCAGCAGGTCCAGGTTGTCTTCGTAGTTGGCGACCTGGATCAGTTCAGCGTCGGCCTTGTCGCCGAACGGCGCAGGCGACATCTTCTTCAGGTTCTCGATGGCGCGCAGGACGATGCCGTTCTTCGGCGTGCCCTCTTTCCCAGGCAGGTCGAACAGCACGACCGGCACTTTGGCGTTGACGCAGTGGGCGGCGATCTGCGCGCCCATGACGCCGGCGCCCAGCACGGCTACTTTTTTAACGGTGAAATTGGTCATATCGGTCCTCTATCCTCTTAGAACAGGTCGGCGTCGAGCGCCATCAGGCTGGCAGCGCCGGAGCGTGCCTGGCGGATCAGGGTTGCGGTTTCCGGCTGCAGGCGGGCGAAGTAGAAGCGCGCCGTGGCCAGCTTGGCTTTGTAGAAGTTGTCGCCGGAGTCCTGCTTTTCCAGCGCGATCTTCGCCATCTGCGCGAAGAAGTAGCTGTACACCAGGTGGCCCACCACGCGCAGGTAAGGCACGGCGGCCGCGCCCACTTCGTCCGGATTCTGGAAGGCCTTCATGCCGATTTCCATGGTCAGCTTGCCGACTTTTTCGCCCAGGTCGCCCAGCGGGGTGATGAACTCGGACATCGCTTCATCGGTGCCGTTTTCTTCCACGAAGGCGCGGATCTTGTCGCCGAACTTGCGCAGCTTGGCGCCGTTGTCCATCAGGATCTTGCGGCCCAGCAGGTCCAGCGACTGGATGGTGTTGGTGCCTTCGTAGATCAGGTTGATGCGCGCGTCGCGCACGTACTGCTCCATGCCCCATTCGGAGATATAGCCGTGGCCGCCGTACACCTGCATCGCTTCCGAGGTGGCGATCCAGCCGTTGTCGGTGATGAAGGCCTTGACGATAGGGGTCAGCAGCGCGACTTCGTCGGCCGCTTCCTTGCGCACTTCTTCGTCAGGGTGGTTCAGTTCGCGGTCGATCTGCAGCGCGATGTAGGACGTGAAAGCGCGCGCGCCTTCTGCGTAGGCTTTGCAGGTCAGCAGCATGCGGCGCACGTCGGGGTGCACGATGATAGGGTCGGCTTGCTTGTCCGGCGCCTTCACGCCCGACAGGGAGCGCATCTGGATGCGGTCTTTGGCGTAGGTCAGCGCGTTCTGGTAGGCGATCTCGGTCAGGCCCAGCGACTGCATGCCCACGCCCAGGCGGGCCGCGTTCATGAACACGAACATGGCGTTCAGGCCCTTGTTCGGCTGGCCGATGATCCAGCCCTTGGCGCCGTCCAGGTTCATCTGGCAGGTCGAGTTGCCGTGGATGCCCATTTTTTCTTCGATGGCGCCGCAGGTGATCGGGTTGCGTGCGCCGACGGTGCCGTCTTCCTTGGGCAGGAACTTCGGCACCAGGAACAGCGAAATGCCTTTCGAGCCTTCCGGTGCGTCCGGCACGCGGGCCAGCACCAGGTGCAGGATGTTGTCGGACATATCGTGCTCGCCGGCCGAGATGAAGATCTTGTTGCCGGTGATGGTCCAGGAGCCGTCCGCTTCCGGGATGGCTTTCGAGCGCAGCATGCCCAGGTCGGTGCCGCAGTGCGGTTCGGTCAGGCACATGGTGCCGGTCCATTCGCCGGAGACCAGCTTGGGCAGGTACAGGCGCTTCTGTTCGTCGGTGCCGTGTTCCTTCAGGCACTCGTAGGCGCCGTGCGACAGGCCGGGGTACATGGTCCAGGCCTGGTTCGACGAGTTCAGCATCTCGTAGAAGGAGTTGTTCAGCACGACCGGCAGGCCCTGGCCGCCGAATTCAGGATCGCAAGCCAGCGCGGCCCAGCCGCCTTCAACGTACTGCTTGTAAGCCTCTTTGAAGCCTTTTGGAGTGGTCACGGTCTTGGCGACCGGATCATGGGTGCAGCCTTCGCGGTCGCCCGAGTGGTTCAGCGGGAACAGCACTTCCGAGGTGAACTTGGCGCCTTCTTCCAGCACGGCGTTGATGATGTCAGCGTCGGTTTCGGCGTGCGCCGGCAGTTCTTTGAGCTGATCTTCAACCTTCAAGAACTCGTGCAGTACGAATTGCATATCCCGGATTGGTGCGACGTATTGACCCATGATTTTCTCCTGATGGCGCAAACTTAAAAGTAAGCTAAATAAGTAAAAGCTCGCAGCGAGCTAACTAAGTGCGGTAATTTTCAATCAAGCGCGTGAAGCCGGTGCGCGCACGCTCCACACTGCCGGGCGTGCGCATGAAGCGCGCGTCGTGGTGCACCGCCAGGATCAGGCCGTACATCTCGTACACCAGCTGCGCCGCGTCGGTGTCCTGTTTCAGGTCGCCGGTCTCGATGGCTTGCTGCACGCAGCGCAGCAGCGCGCCCTGCCAGGCCGACACCATGGTCACCAGTTCCTCGCGGATCGGGCCGGGGCGGTCGTCATACTCGACGGCGCCGCTGATGTAGATGCAGCCCGAGGCGATCTCCTCGCTCACGCGGGTAATCCAGCGCGCAAACATCGCGCGCAGGCGCGGCAAGCCGCGCGGCTCCTTAATGCTGGGGAAGAACACTTCCTGCTCGAAGCGGTGGTGATACAGCTTCAGCACTTCCAGCTGCAAGTCCTCGCGCGAACCAAAGTGGGCGAACACGCCAGACTTGCTCATGTTCATTTTGTCCGCGAGCAAGCCGATCGTCAGGCCTTCCAGGCCGTCCCGGCTGGCCAGTTCCAGCGCCATATCCAGGATGGCTGCGCGGGTGAGCTCGCCCTTGCGCATAAATTTGATTGAAGTATTAATAGTTGCCACTCAAAGTAGTAATCCAGGTCAGGGGGTTCTATTTTCTCCCACCTGGATTTTCTTCGTGTGAAAAGAATTGCGAACGCTCGTACTATTATCCAGCGAAGGGTAAATGTCAAACGGCTTCGTTAGAGGCGGCGTTCTATTGGTGCAGCGCAGCAGAGTTGCCGCACACCCAAATGGGGTCAGGGTTGGTTTTCCCGCAAGGGAAAACCAACCCTGACCCCTTTATTGACCCCATTATTCGTCGCGGAAATGGCCCAGCTGGCGGCGGTCGCGCTTGGTGGGACGGCCCTTGAGGTCGGCGCCCGGTTCGTGAAACAACTTGCGCCTTTCGTGCTCCGCAGCGCGGCGCGCCACGCTGGCGGCGCTTTCCTGGTACAGCAGGCGCGCCACCGGGGCGCCGCCGCGCTTGTCGGAAATCCCCAACACCTCGACTTCCCAGGCGTCGGCGCCGTTGTCGATGTGCAGCTTGTCGCCCACCCGCACCGCGCGCGCGGGCTTGATGCGCTCGCCGTCCAGCTTGACCTTGCCGGTCTCGACGGCGTCCGCAGCCAGCGAGCGGGTCTTGAAGAAACGGGCCGCCCACAGCCATTTGTCGATGCGCACATTGACCATTACGCGTATTTCCCCACTGCAAATATTCTCATCAGGATTTTGTAGAACACGAAGGCCACCTCGTAGCCGATGCGGCGGAAGCGGCCCACGTGGGCGAAGTCCTCGGCGTGGATCACCACGCCGTCGGCGATGCCCTGCTCGATGTGGCGGCGCAGGCTGCGCGCGAATTCGGCGTCCTTGATAACCACGTTGGCTTCCTGGTTCAGGAACAGGCTCAGGCCGTCCACATTGCTGGAGCCCACCGTGGCCCAGTCGTCGTCGATCACGGCCACCTTGGCGTGCAGCTGGGTCTTGCGGTACTCCACCACTTTCACGCCGGCCGCCAGCAGCTTGGGGTAGAAGGAATGGGCCACCGCGTCCTGCAGCCAGATCTCGCCCACGCCGATCAGCAGCACCACTTCCACGCCGCGCTGGGCGGCGCGCGCCAGCGCGTGGCGGAACTTGCGGCCGGGCGCGAAATAGGGGTTGGCAATCAGCACGCTTTTGCGCGCGCGGCCCAGCGCCTGCAGGTAGGCGCGCTGGATGGTGGCGCGGTTGCGCAGGTTGTCGCGCACGACGAAGCCGGCTTGCACCGTGCTCTGGCGGGCGATCTTGTTCACCTTGCGCATTTCATTGAACAGGCCGATACGCTTGATGATGCTCATCTTGCCCAGGCGGCGCCACTGGGTCTGCGCCTCCTGGTGGATGGCGTGCACCAGCGGGCCGCGCACGGCCACCGCGAAGTCCCAGCGTGGCGCGGCCAGGCACACGTCGGGCTTGGTGTCGCAGAACATGTCGTCGTTGATGTTGATGCCGCCCACGAAGGCGATTTCGCGGTCCACCACGCAGATCTTGCGGTGGGTGCGCGTCACGCCGCGCCGGAACCAGGGATTGAAGATGCGGTGCTCCACGCCGGCCGCCAGCAGCTGCTCGTGCATGCGGTAGACCTGGCGGTGGCCGGTGCCGAACCAGTCGGTGATCATGCGCACGGTGACGCCGCGCGCGGCGGCGCGCGTGAGCGCGTCCAGCACGGACAGCGCGGTGCTGTCGCCGGCGAAGATATAGGTTTCGAAATAGATTTCGTACTGCGCCGCGTCGATCGCCTCCCGCAGGGCCGGGAAGTAATCGGTACCGCAGTGCAGAAGCTTGACTTCGTTATCGGCGATGAAATTGACTGAGCGCATACGGCGTCAGTTTAACCCCAGTGTCGCCACGATGGGAGAGTGGTCGGACAGGCGCGCCCATTCGGGGCCGTGCAGCACCTGCGCGGCTTCCACGCTGAAGCCGCGCACGTAGATGCGGTCCAGCCGGAACACGGGCAAGGCGGCCGGGAAGGTGCGGGCCGGATGCAGGGCCGCCTTGCGCCGCGCCAGAGTACGGACCAGGTCGCCCAGCGCGGACGGCGGACGGATCTCATCGAAGACCTCGACCACTCCCAGCGCCTTGCGCAGTGTGGCGCCCAGGGTGTTGCGCCAGTCGTTGAAATCGCCGGCGATGATGACCGGCTCGTTGTCGGGTGCGGTGGCCTTGACCGCGTCGATCAGCGCCTGGGTCTGGCGCGTGCGGCCCGCCTCGAACAGGCCCAGGTGCACCACGTAGCAGTGCACCGGCGTCTCCGGCGTGTCGACGATGCAGTGCAGGATGCCGCGCGCCTCGTAGGCGTGGTCGGAGATGTCGGTGTTGGTCCACTGGGCGATGGGGAAGCTGCTGAGCAAGGCATTGCCGTGGTGGCCGTGGTCGTACTTGGCGTTCATGCCGTAGACGGAATGGCGGCCGTCGCCGAAGAATTCGTGCTGCGCCGTGGTGGGCCAGTGGCGGTGGCCATTGATCTCCTCGCCGAACTTCTCGGCGATGCGGTCGTGCTTGCCCTGCACCTCCTGCAAAAACACCATATCCGCGTCGAACTTGCCGATGGCCTGCTTGAGCGCGTGCACGCGCGGATGAGAGCGGTAGGACATGCCCTTGTGGATATTGTAGGTGGCGACACGGATTTTCATGGAATGATTCTACTCCCAACAGTCCGCTTGCCGCACGGCTATTGTGCGGCGCCGTTTTCGTGCGGCAACCCACAGACAAGCAATCTGCATTGCCTTTGAGATTTGTAGTGGTGCTTGTCACTCGCTCAGGTATCGTCCACGTTAACCAGCCGAGACTACGAATGACGCGCCTGCTTGCCTATATGTTCCCATTTATCCTGATAGCAATTGAGGCAGGTCTACGATTGGCCCTGCATGCTGACATATACGGATTTGCAGGCCCTGCTCTGGCAGCAGCTGGAGCGAGTATGTTCGTACCGCTGACAGGCGCCCGGCGAATACTGTCCGCTGCAACAAAATATCCGCAGCTGGATGAGTTTCAACGCAATCTGAGCGTGCTACTCTTACTTTGCGCGATAGCGACATGGGTCTGGTGCGTGGTACTCACCCACCTGCAGGACACTATGCTCCTGCTCGGGTTTCCAAGACCTGTAGTAATCGGCTCCCTCTGTTACTTTTCCGCCATTGTCGCTTCCGAATTCAGGGAGGCTTTATGAATCAGTTTCTTACACAGTCGCTAGTCCTGCTCGCAATCACAGGCCTGACCTTCGTTACATCCGAACTCCTCAAAAAATACTTGAAATACCAGCCCACTCGCGAGCTCAGAAGCTGGCAGGCTCTGGAGTGTCGTCTGGCAGACCTCGCCGTCGACAAGCCTGAGTACGCGATCGAAGAAGCGTGGCCGCTGATTGAAAAAACCATCCTGCAGAGCGCTACCGGCTTGGAAACCATCGATGCGGCGCGCTCGCAGGACATAGTCGCCATCGCGGAATGCCTGCCTGATGTTACGCCAGTAACGATCGCCCGCCTGCGAGGGATCCAGAAAATGCATAACCTGGTTGCATATGGCGCCAACCTTACCAAGCATCAAACGGATTTACGTGCCGCGGTGAAGGACTTGCTGCCGGTATTGATGGGCCTGGATTATCAATTAACTGCAGGCTCTGAGTTAGGCAAGGCTAATGATCGGAGCAGCTTATGAACTACGAATTCCTGGTAAAACTGGCTGGTTTACTTCTAAGTTCCATTGCCACAATCAGACTAGCCAGTGAATGGCTGCACGGACGGCAAAGCAGGTTGCGACAGGAATACAAGTTTGCGAGGGAATTTTTTCAGGATCTAGAAACGAAGAACACCATGCATCCCTTTCTCAAACAAAAGGGATACCAAGCCATTGCTGCGAATGGAACTCTCAGCGCCAAAGAGATCGCATACCTACTTACATTGCATGATCCTGCTCGCGCGCTTCGCGATTATTCCATCGGGCGAAAATATCTGCTGCATGTAGCAACGAACCATAGCACGGAGATCACTTTTTCTCCTCGATACAGGTCAAAGTGGGCACGACTGTGGAGAAAATCCTTGTATTTCCTGCTTTATCTCGTAGCATTTCTTGCTGCATTCAGTCCGGTCTTGCTACCTATGCAAAGCGCTATTCCCTCAGATAAGCTCTGGTATTTGCTTTGTAGCAGCATGTTGCTCTTCGCACCTCCAGGCATTCTGTCGCTTAGAGCAGGCGCACGGATAGCACGGGCCGAAGCGCTCGTAAAGAAACAAGCAGCGAATTCCTAACTGTTCATCCTATCAGGCGCGGGAGCTGGAGGATGGCTTCGGCGTTGGAGGAGGAGAAGCACTGGTCGGCCGCTTCCAGGTAAGGCAGCCACACGTATTGCGTATGCTCGCGCGGGCTGAGCACGATGGGGATGTCGCGCGGCACCTGCACGCTGAACACGTGCTCGGTGTTCTGCGTCACGCCGGGCGCGTAGCGGTGGCGCCAGACCGGGTAGATTTCGTAGACGTTGGACAGCCGCCAGTCGCGCAGCGCGATAGTCTCGCCATCGGCCACGATGCCGGTCTCTTCGAACAGCTCGCGCGTGGCGGTCGCCAGCAGCGGCTCGTCCGGCGCGTCCAGCGAGCCGGTGACGGATTGCCAGAAGCCGGGGTTGCCGGCGCGCTCGATCAGCAGCACTTGCAGGTCGGCCGTGTGGATCACCACCAGCACCGATTCAGGAATCTTGTAGGGCTTCATAGTTCCGATAAAAGAAAAGGCGCCGAGGCGCCTTTTCCATTGCTACATTAGCCGGCAACTTTCGGCTCGGCGGCGCGCAGGCGGATATGCAGCTCTTTCAGCTGCTTCTCGTCCACTTCCGACGGGGCGTGGGTCAGCAGATCCTGTGCACGCTGGGTTTTCGGGAAGGCGATCACGTCGCGGATCGAATCGGACTTGGTCATCAGCGTCACGATACGGTCCAGGCCGAATGCCAGGCCGCCGTGCGGAGGCGCGCCGTACTGCAGCGCGTCCAGCAGGAAGCCGAACTTCAGGCGGGCTTCGTCGGCGTCGATCTTCAGCGCGCGGAACACTTTCGATTGCACTTCCTCGCGGTGGATACGGATCGAACCGCCGCCCAGTTCCCAGCCGTTCAGCACCATGTCGTAGGCCTTGGCGATGCAGGCGCCCGGATTGGTTTCCAGCATGTCCTCGTGGCCGTCTTTCGGCGCGGTGAACGGGTGGTGGGTCGCGGTCCAGCGGTCGCCTTCTTCGTCGTATTCGAACATCGGGAAGTCGATCACCCACAGCGGCGCCCAGACGTCGTCGAACAGGCCGGCTTTCTTGCCGAATTCGGAATGGCCGATCTTCACGCGCAGCGCGCCGATGGCGTCGTTCACCACCTTGGCTTTGTCGGCGCCGAAGAAGATCAGGTCGCCGTCTTGCGCGCCCGTCAGTTCCAGGATCTTGGCCAGGGTTGCGTCGTCGATGGTCTTGACGATAGGCGATTGCAGGCCGTCGCGGCCTTTCGCTTTTTCGTTGACCTTGATGTAGGCCAGGCCGCGCGCGCCGTAGATGGCCACGAACTGGGTGTAGGCGTCGATTTCCGAACGCGGCATCGAGCCGCCTTGCGGCACGCGCATGCCGACCACGCGGCCGTTAGGCAGGTTGGCGGCGGCGTTGAAGATCTTGAACTCGACGTTCTTGACCACGTCGGTCAGTTCGGTGAATTCCAGCTTGACGCGCATGTCCGGCTTGTCCGAACCGTATTTGCCCATGGCTTCGGAGAAGTCCATGACCGGGAAGGGGTTGGGCAGGTCGACGTCCATGGTGTTCTTGAACACCAGGCGTATCATGTCCTCGAACAGGTCGCGGATCTCCTGCTCGGTCAGGAAGGAGGTTTCGCAGTCGATCTGGGTGAATTCAGGCTGGCGGTCGGCGCGCAGGTCTTCGTCGCGGAAGCACTTGGTGATCTGGTAGTAGCGGTCGAAGTTGGCCACCATCAGCAGCTGCTTGAACAGCTGCGGCGACTGCGGCAGCGCGAAGAAGTTGCCGGCGTTGACGCGCGACGGCACCAGGTAGTCGCGCGCGCCTTCCGGCGTGGACTTGGTCAGCATCGGGGTCTCGATGTCGATGAAGCCGAGCGCGTCCAGGTATTTGCGCACTTCCATCGTCACCTTGTAGCGCAGGCGCAGGTTGTTCTGCATCTGCGGACGGCGCAGGTCCAGCACGCGGTGGGTCAGGCGGGTGGTTTCGGACAGGTTGTCGTCGTCCAGCTGGAACGGCACGGCCACGGAGGGGTTCAGCACTTCCAGTTCGGAGCAGATGACTTCGATCTTGCCCGATTTCAGGTTGGCGTTGACGGTGCCGGCCAGGCGGTCCTTGACCACGCCGGTGACGCGCAGGCAGAACTCGTTGCGCACGGATTCGGCGGCTTTGAACACGTCGGCCTGCTCAGGATTGCAGACGATTTGAACCAGGCCTTCGCGGTCGCGCAGGTCGATGAAGATCACGCCGCCGTGGTCGCGGCGACGGTGTACCCAACCGCACAGGCTGACGGTTTGGCCGAGCTGGGCTTCAGTGGTGAGGCCGCAGTAGTGAGTGCGCATAGACATGGTTATTTCTCAGTTCAGGTAAGTTGGTTCAATCGGGCGCAACCACGCCCATGGAGACGATGTACTTCAGGGCTGCATCGACGCTCATGTCGAGCTCGATGACATCTTTCTTGGCCAACATCAGGAAAAATCCCGAGGTCGGATTCGGTGTGGTGGGCACGTACACGCTGACGTACTCGCCCTCCAGGTGATTTTTCACGTCGCCGCCCGGCACCCCGGTCAGGAAGGCGATGGTGCGCGAATTCTGGTGCGGATACGGGATCAGCACGGCCTTGCGGAAGGCGTTGCCGGACGAGGAGAACAGCGTGTCCGACACCTGCTTGACGCTGCCGTACAGCGAGCTGACCACGGGAATGCGGTTCAGCAGCTTTTCCCACATGCGCACGATGTAGTTGCCGACCAGGTTGTTGGTCAGCAGGCCGGTCAGGAACACGATCAGCACGGTCAGAATGGTGCCCAGGCCGGGAATGTCGAAGCCGAACAGGGCCAGCGGGCGGAAACGCTCGGGCACCAGCAGCAGCGACTGGTCCATGGTGCTGATCACCAGGTTCAGCACCCAGGCGGTAATCGCCAGGGGCACCAGGATCAGCAGGCCGGTGATGAAGTATTTACGCATGGTCTCAGGCCGGGCCGGTGCTGCCGGCAGGCGTGGCTGCGGGCGCGGCGGGCTTGGCTTCGGATTTGGCTTCCGGCTTGGCTTCGGCCTTGGCGTCGGACGGGCCGGTGGCCACGCCGGTCGCAGGCGGCGTGCCGCCACGGAAGTCGGTCGCGTACCAGCCGGTGCCCTTGAGCTGGAAACCAGCGGCGGTCAGCTGCTTCTTGAAAGTTGCCTTGCCGCAATTAGGGCAATCGGTCAGGACCGGATCGGACATTTTCTGCAAAACATCCTTGGCAAAGCCACAGTCGTCGCAGCGGTAAGCGTAGATCGGCATTCAATTACTCCGCAAAAATCATCAAAACCCTGAATTATAAAGCCTTTTGCAAGCCGGAACGCGAATTACAGCCGCCGCCAGACCATCCAGCGCTCCTTGCCCTCGAAAACCGGCATGGAATCGGACACCGCTTCGTCCGCTTCGCAGCGGAAATACGGGGCGAGCAAGGCGTCCAGCCGGTCGCGGGCGATGCCGAAGGGCGGGCCTTTGGCGTTGTCGTCAAAAAAGAAATAGCCGGCCAGCACGGCGCCGGACGGCAGCAATGCTGCCCAGCGCTCGGCCACCTGCGGCCACATGGCGCGCGGCAAGGCGCACAGGAAGGCGCGTTCGTAGATCAGCCCGAGCGGGGCGGCGGGCTGGAACTGGAAGAAATCGGCCTCCAGCACCCTGCCCTGCCATTCCGGACCGACGGCCTGGCGCGCGGCGGCCACGGCGGCGGGGGCAAAGTCGATGGCGGTGGCGTTCCAGCCGGCTTGGCACAGGAAGGCCAGCTCGTAGGCGCTGCCGCAGCCGGGGATCAGCGTAGCGGGTGCGGCGCCGGCGCTGTCGGCCACGTAGCGGCGCAGGCGTTCGGGCACGCCGCCCCGGTCCCAGGGCGTAAAGCCCTTGCCGAAGCGCTCGTCCCAGAAGGCCGGGGCCAGCGGGTCGCGCGTGTCGAAGGACGGCGGCTTGTTCACAGCAGGCCGCGCCAGCGCATGATGGCTTGCAGGCCCAGCGCGCCGGCCGCGAAGGCGCCGGCGAAGTACACCACAAAGCTGATCAGCCGGTTGGTGCGCTGCTGTTCGGCGATGAGCACGCGCAGCAGTTCGTTGTTGGTGTTGTCCGGCTCGCCTGCCACGCTGAGCGCGCGGTGCATCAGGCGCGGCAGCTGGGGCAGCACGTGGGTGTAGCGCGGCGCCTCGGCCTTCAGGCGCTCCAGCATGCCCTGCCAGCCGACCTGCTCGGCCATCCAGTTTTCCAGGTAGGGCTTGGCGGTTTTCCACAGGTCCAGGTCCGGGTCCAGCTGGCGGCCCAGGCCTTCGATATTGAGCAGCGTCTTCTGCAGCAGCACCAGCTGCGGCTGCACTTCGACGTTGAAGCGGCGCGAGGTCTGGAACAGGCGCAGCAGGATCTGGCCGAAGGAGATGTCTTTGAGCGGACGGTCGAAGATGGGCTCGCAGCAGGCGCGCACGGCCGATTCCAGCTCGTCCACGCGGGTTTCCTTGGGCGCCCAGCCGGATTCGATGTGGGCCTCGGCCACGCGCTTGTAGTCGCGGCGGAAGAAGGCCAGGAAGTTCTGCGACAGATAGTCCTTGTCGAAGTCGTTCAGCGTGCCGACGATGCCGAAGTCCAGCGCGATGTAGCGGCCGAAAGTGGCCGGATCGATGGACACCAGGATATTCCCGGGGTGCATGTCGGCGTGGAAGAAGCCGTCGCGGAACACCTGCGTGAAAAAGATCTCCACGCCGTCGCTGGACAGCTTTTTCAGGTCCACGCCGGCTTCCCGCAGGCGCTCGATCTGCGACACGGGGATGCCGTGCATGCGCTCCATGACGATCACGCTGGACGAGCAATAGTCCCAGTACATTTCCGGCACCAGCAGCAGCTTGCCGTCGGCAAAGTTGCGGCGCAGCTGGCTGGCGTTGGCCGCCTCGCGCATCAGGTCCAGCTCGTCGTGCAGGTATTTGTCGAACTCGCCCACCACCTCTTTCGGCTTCAGGCGCTTGCTGTCGGCCCACAGGCGGCCTATCCAGTCGGCGGCGATATGCATCAGCGCCACGTCCTCGTCGATCAGCTTTTTCATGCCGGGACGCAGCACCTTGACGGCCACTTCCTTGCCGTCCTTCAGCACGGCGAAGTGCACCTGCGCGATGGAGGCGGACGCCACCGGCGTGCGCTCGAAGCTGGCGAACAAACGGTCCGGATGGTCGCCCAGCGAGCGCTGGATCTGCGCAATGGCCAGGTCGGAATCGAAAGGCGGCACGCGGTCCTGCAGCAGCGCCAGCTCTTCCACGATGTCGAGCGGGATCAGGTCGCGCCGGGTGGACAGCACCTGGCCGAACTTCACGAAGATGGGGCCGAGTTCCTCCAGCGCCAGGCGCAGGCGCAGGCCGCGCGGCGCGGAGATGTCGCGCCAGAAGAAGGCGGTGTCGATCAGCTTGGCGGTGCGCGGCACGCGCAGGCCGGAGAAGGCGATTTCATCGAGTCCGTACTGGACGGCCACCCGCAGGATTTTCAGCAGGCGCAGGAATTTCAAGATCATGTAGGGTCCCCGGCGCGCTGCGCCAGCTTCTTTTCCAGGTTGGCCAGGCGCTTGGCGAAGCGCTCGGTGTCGTCGCGCAGGCGGCGCACGTCCGCGCCGAACTGCTCGGTCACGGCCGGGCGCACCAGCAGCGGGTTTTCTTCAAGGAAGTACTCGGCGGCGTTCTCGGCCAGCTTGCGCTGCCCGGTCTTCAGCGCCGCGAACGCCGCCCTGGCGCCGCCCACCAGGCGGGTGGCGGCGATGGGGCCGAACACTTTTTCCAGGTCGTGCTCGGCTTCCCAGCGCAGCGACTTGGACAGCTGCGAGATGGCGTTGGCAAATTCGGCGTCGCCCTCGATCTGCACATAGGAAAAAGCGCGCTCGCGGTTTTGCGCGATCAGCGGCAGGTCGGACAGCTTGAGGCGGATGGTGACGCTGGCGGCGGCGTCCGGCGCGGCCGCTTCCACCATGCCGTCGGCGGTCACGCCCAGGCGCAGCTCCACCGGGGCGGCGGCGATGCAGGCCACCTTGCCGGCATGCAGGCGCAAGGCGGCGCGCGCCCACGGTTCCTGGGCCAGCAGGTGGTTGATGGTGGCGGCGACGGGCGTCAGCGGCGACGGCAGATTAGGTATGGTCGAAGAGGACATGCATTCAGGGGGCTTAAAAAAACAAAACCGCCCAGTTTGCCTGGGCGGTCTTGATCTTACCAGTTCTGGGCTCAGGCCAATTGCTGGATACCGGCCAACAGCCAGCCACCGCTGCCGGCGACCGGCTTGGCCAGGTTCCACACTTCATGGAAGGGCTCGGCCAGGGCGTCCGGCGCGGGCTTGATGGAACCGTGGAACTTCACGCTGGCCAGATAGTCCTTGCCGTCGTTCTCGATGCCCAGCAGCTCGGCTTCGATGGTGACCACGTCGGTGTAGTCGGCCTGGGCGCCGCGTTCGGCGATCTGCATTTTCAGCTCGGCGAACACTTCCGGGGTGGTGAATTCGCGGATGTCAGCCGAATCGCCCTTGTCCCAGGCCGCTTGCAGGCGGATGAAGTTGCTCTTCGCGTGGCGCAGGAAGGACGCGGTGTCGAAGTCGGCCGGCACGCCCCATGGGGTGTGCGCAAGCGGCGCGGCGGCCTTGTCCAGGTTCAGGCCGCCCGCGGCAGGCTGCAGCGGAGGCAGGCCGGAACCGATCTCCGGGGTGAAGGCCGCTGGCTGCTGCGGCTGTGGCTGCCAGGCGCTGCCGCCGAAGCTGCCGCCGCCGGCGGCCATGGGCTGCGGCGAGGTCTTGCGGCGGATCAGGGTGAAGATGAAGTAAGCCACGCCGGCGATCAGCAGGACGGTCAGCAGCGAGCCCAGCATGGACGCCATGGCGCCGCCCAGGCCGAAGTGGGAGAACAGCGCGCCCAGGCCCAGGCCCAGCAGTGCGCCGCCCAGGATGCCCTTCCAGGGGCTGGCGGGCTTGGCCGGAACAGGCGCAGGCGCGGCAGCCGGCGCCGCCGCAGGGGCGGCCGGGCGCGCGGCCTGGCTGGGCGCAGGCGCAGGCTGGGCCGGCATGCGGCTCACGCTTTGCGACTGGCGTCCGATCGAGCGGCCGCCGCCCATGGGACGGGCAATCGCCTCGCCCAGCATGGAGGTGACGGACAGCGCCAGCACGGCGCCGATCAGAATTTTCTTCATGTTCATGATAGTTTCCTGCTTACAGTTTGATACCGGTGTGCAAAGCGGCCACACCTGCCGTCAGGTTGTAATACTGGACCCGCTCCAGTCCCGCATCCTGCATCATGGTTTTCAGGGTTTCCTGGTCCGGATGCATGCGGATCGATTCCGCCAGATAGCGATAGCTTTCCGCGTCGCCGGCGATTTTCTGTCCCAGCCAAGGCAGGACAGAGAACGAATATACATCATAGGGCTTTTGCAGGGGTTCCGCGACCTTGGAGAACTCCAGCACCAGCAATTTGCCGCCCGGTTTCAGCACGCGGCGCATTTCCGCCAGCGCCTGGTCCTTGTGCGTCATGTTGCGCAGGCCGAAAGCGACGCTGACGCGGTCGAAATAGTCGTCCGGGAAGGGCAATTTTTCCGCGTCACACAGCAAGGTGGGGGTGACCAGGCCGCGATTCAAGAGGCGGTCGCGGCCGACGCGCAGCATGGACTCGTTGATATCGGTCAGCCACACCTCGCCGGTGGGGCCGGCTTGCCTGGCGAAGGCCTTGGCCAGGTCGCCGGTGCCGCCGGCGATGTCCAGGCATTTAAAACCCGGGCGCACGGCCGCGTTGGCGATGGTAAACGTCTTCCACAGGCGATGCAGACCGGCCGACATCAGGTCGTTCATCACGTCGTATTTGGCGGCCACCGAGTGGAACACCTTGGCGACTTCCTTCACTTTATCGTCTTCGGAGACGGTCTTGTAGCCGAAATGGGTGGTATTGGTCATGGTCAGGAAAGCTGTGGATTTGCCAGCATTATACAAGCGCAACAAGGAAAATCCCGTCCGGGCTTGATCTGGATGAAAGCGGGCGCCGCTGGCGGGCCTATGCTGGCAGCACAGGAGGCCACGATGAGCTATACCGTCTACATTGACACGTCCATCATCAAGCTGCTCACTTCTCCGCCCAGCCGCGATCCTATAACGCGCGCCTGCCAGCAGCTGACCCGGCATTGGTGGCGCACACGGCGCAATCCCAAACTGTCTTTTTCATCCGCCTATGTAGAAAACGAAATCAAGGCAGATATCCCACTGCTAGCCCAAAACCGCCTTGCGCTTAGCGCGCAAAACCAATTCCTTTACGAAGATTCGGCCGCAAAGATGCTAGGGGAACTCTTGATTTTGGGCGGAGGTCTAAGTTCAGACGCCAGGACTCAGGCTGAACATATTGCTTGCGCAGCAATTAATCACGTCGATGTTCTCCTAAGCTGGAACTGCATCGATATAGTTAATCCGACAAAGTTCAGACTGATGCGCATGATCATGCGATCTCACGAACTAAGGCTTCCGGAACTGGTCACCCCTTTTGCATTAATGGAGCAAAAATTATGAACCGCCTCCCTCCTCTTCCTGAAGACGTCGATTTTCCCGAACTCGATGACGAAAGCAAGGCTATAGCAGACAAACTACACGCTGAATTCAAAGCAAGCAGCAAACTTATACGGGAACGAGTACAACTCAACGGCCGCAGGCCGGCCACACCAAGGGAAGTATGGCAGTTAACCCATCCCGGGACCGACCCGCCTGCGCCTGGCCACAATGCGGAAGCACTCAGGGAACTAACGCCTTACCAGCGCGCGGTGTACCGCTATATTTTCACGCGCGAGGACTAGAGCGTCAGCCCCCGGTAGCTGCGCAGGACGGGCCGGAATAGGCGATGCGGAAAAGCTTGCGGCGCCGCAGTTCGGGCGCCACCTTTTGCAAACCGAAGGCGCGCCGGGTGCTCACGGACCGTCCCGCTGCAACTGTGCGCTGCGGGAACGCAGGTATTCCAGCTCAACCGCATTGGCGGTGAGTTCGCAGGCGCGCGCGTAGGCGGCGATGGCGGCGGCGTTTGCTGCCACACCGCCCTGGCGGCGCAGCAGCTCGGCCTTGGCCGCGTACAGGTAGTGGAACTGCGCCAGCTGGCCGCCCTGCTCCAGCTTGGCGATCCAGGCCAGCCCTTGGGCGGGGCCGTGCGCCATGCCGAGAGCGACGGCGGCGTTCAGCTCCACCACCGGCGTGGGCTGGTAGCGCAGCAGCGCGCCGTAGAGGGCCGAGATTTGCCGCCAGTCGGTGGCGGCGGCGCTGGCGGCCTTGCCGTGCAATGCGGCGATGGCCGCCTGGATCTGGTAGGGGCCGGGCTGGCGCAGCGGCAGCACGGCGTCCAGCACGGCGAGGCCTTCCGCGATGGCCGCGCCGTCCCACAGTGAGCGGTCCTGCGACTCCAGCGTCACCAGCCCGCCTTCGGCCGACACGCGCGCGCCGCTGCGGGCGTGCTGCAGCAGCATGAGCGCCAAGAGGCCTTGCACTTCGGCGTTGCGCGGGGCCAGTTCGGCCATCAGGCGGCCCAGGCGGATCGCTTCGCGGCATAAATCGGTGCGCACCAGGCGCTGGCCGCCGGTGGCGCCGTAGCCTTCGTTGAACACCAGATAAATCACTTGCAGCACCAGCGCCAGGCGCTCCGGCAGCTGGTCCGGCGCGGGCACGATGAAGGGAATGCGCGCCTCCGCAATCTTGCGCTTGGCGCGCACCAGGCGCTGGGCGGTGGTGGCTTCGGTCTCGCAGCAGGCGCGCGCGATTTCGCGGGTGGACAGGCCGCACAGCGTGCGCAAGGCCAGCGCGGTCTGCGCGCCCGGCGCCAGCGCGGGATGGCAGCAGATGAAGATCAGGCGCAGGCGGTCGTCGTCCACCGCCAGGTAATAGCCTGCGGCGGACATGCCGGATGCGGGCGCAGCGGTGACGGTAGCGGCAGGGAGTGCGCCACGCGCAAAGCCGGCTTCGGCATCGTCTGCTGGCTCTTGCGCCAGCTGCGCCAGCACCTGGGTCGAATCGTCCAGCGTGCGGGCGGCGCGGCGCATGTGGTCCAGGCCGGCGTTGCGGGCCACGGTGGTCAGCCAGGCGGCGGGATTGGCGGGCAGGCCGTCGCGCGGCCAGCATTCCAGCGCCTTGCTGTAGGCATCCTGCAGCAAGTCCTCGGCCAGGCTGAAGTCGCCGAAGCGCCGTATCAGCCCCGCCAGCACCCGGCCGCCCTCGCGGCGGCACACCTCCTCCACCGCCCGCGTCAACATGTTAGCGAGCTGAGCCGCATTCGGGGCCTGACCCCGAATGCGGCTCAGTCTGCTGGGACGGGGGCATGGGGTCAGCCGTGTTTGATTTGCGGCCGGACTTCCATCGAGCCGACGCCGGCGGAGGGGCACATGGCGGCCCATTGGATGGCTTCGTCGAGGTTGGCGCAATCGATCAGGTAGTAGCCGCCCAGCTGCTCCTTGGTTTCCGCGAAGGGACCGTCGGTGCAGGCGATTTTGCCGTCGCGCACGCGCACCGTGGTGGCGGTGTGTACCGGCGCCAGCTCGGAGCCGCCGCGCAGCACGCCGGCGGCGATCAGCTGCTGGGTGTAGTCGTTATAGGATTGCATCAGCTCGCCGAGCTGCTGCTCGTTCATGCCGCTGTACAGTTTTTCGTCGGCGTAGATCAGTATCATGTATTCCATGTTGCTCTCCTCAAAAGTCGACCGGACATCCGGACATCACCACGACGAAGGACTTTGGCAATATCGACAGCAGCCATGCAAAAAAATCCCCGCGGCGGGCGGGGATCGTTGTCAGTGCTTGTGGCCGCAGCCGTGCGCCTTGGGCGCGCTGGGCAGGGCTGCGCCGGAGGCGCGGCCGCTGTCGCCGTCGAAGCCGGCGGCGTGCAGCCGCGCCAGGTAGTCCCGCCACAGCTGTTCCTGTTCGGCGCCCAGCTTGTACAGGTAGTCCCAGGTGTAGAGGCCGGAGTCGTGGCCGTCCGAGAAGGTGGGCTTGACCGCGTAGTTGCCCACCGGTTCGAGGCCGGCCAGGCCGACTTCGCGCTTGCCCACTTGTAGCACTTCCTGCCCCGCCCCATGCCCTTTCACTTCGGCCGACGGCGAGTACACGCGCAGCAGTTCGAATGGCAGTTCGAAGGTGGCGCCGTCGTCGAAGCTCACTTCGAGGATGCGCGATTTGTTGTGGACCGTGAGGCCGGTAGCTTGTTTCATGATGCTTTCGACAGATTGGAGACGATGGTCTCGCGCAGCTTCTGCAGCAGCGCGCCGCGGCCGGCCAGGGACATCGGCTCCGGCTCGCGCTGCGCTTCGCCCCAGGTGGGATTGGGGAAATGCACGTCGTCAGTGTAGCGCGGAATAATGTGCCAGTGCACGTGCGGCGTCATGTTGCCGAAGCTGGCCAGGTTGACCTTGGCCGGCTTCATCACTTCGCGCACCGCCGCTTCCACCTGCCACACGGCGTTCATCACGGCCGCGCGGTCGGCGGGCGACAGGTCCGTCATTTCCTTGACGTGCTGGTTCCACACCACGCGCGCGAAGCCGGGGTAGTTGGGCTCGTTGACCAGCAAGGCGCTCAGCTTGCCGTCGCGCCAGATCAGGGTGTCGGCGGACGCGTCGGCCAGCAGCGCGCACAGTTCGCAAGGACGGGCCGTCATACCAGCACCCGCTCGATGCCGCCGTTGTTGGCCTTGGCCACGTAGTCCGGCATCCAGTTCTCGCCCAGCAGATGCTTGGCGATCTCCACCACGATGTAGTCGGCCGTGGTGCCGGCGTCTTCATTGTAGCGCGACACGCCGCCCAGGCAGGCCGGGCAGCTGGTCAGGATCTTCACTTCGCCGGTAAAGCCGTCGGCGCGCAGCTTGTCGGCGCCCTTCACCATTTCCTCTTCCTTGCGGAAGCGGACCTGGGTCGAGATGTCCGGGCGCGCCGCCATCAGCGTGCCGGAGTCGCCGCAGCAGCGGTCGTTCTTCTCGATCTTGGTGCTGTCCACCGTGGTGATGAGCGAGTTCACCGTTTTCAGCGGGTCCTGCATCTTCATCGGCGAGTGGCAAGGGTCGTGGTACATATAGCGGGTGCCGTTCACGCCTTCCAGCTTGACGTTCTTCTCCAGCAGGTATTCATGGATGTCCATGATGCGGCAGCCGGGGAAGATCTTTTCGAACTCGTAGGACGCCAGCTGGTCGTAGCAGGTGCCGCACGAGACCACCACGGTCTTGATGTCCAGGTAGTTCAGGGTGTTGGCCATGCGGTGGAACAGCACGCGGTTGTCCGTCACCATCTTGTCGGCCTTGTCGAAGTCGCCCGCGCCGCGCTGCGGATAGCCGCAGCACAGGTAGCCCGGCGGCAGCACGGTCTGCACGCCCACTTCCCACAGCATGGCCTGGGTGGCGAGGCCCACTTGCGAGAACAGGCGCTCCGAACCGCAGCCCGGGAAGTAGAACACGGCTTCGGTGTCGGCCGTGGTTTTCTTCGGGTCGCGGATGATGGGGATCATCTTGTTGTCTTCGATGTCGAGCAGCGCGCGCGCGGTCTTCTTCGGCAGGTTGCCCGGCATCTTCTTGTTGATGAAGTGGATCACCTGCTCTTTGATGGGCGGCTTGCCCACCGTCGGCGGCGGCGCCTTGGTCTGGCTGCGGGCGAATTTCTTCAGCACGTCGTTGCCCAGGCGCTGGGCCTTGTAGGCCACGCCCACCATGCCCTGGCGCACCGTGTTGATGGTGGTGGGGTCGGTCGCGTTCAGGAAGAACATGGCCGCCGCCTTGCCCGGGTTGAAGCTGCGCTTGTCCATCTTGCGCAGCAGGTTGCGCATATTCATCGACACGTCGCCGAAGTCGATGTTGACCGGACAGGGCGTGACGCATTTGTGGCAAACCGTGCAGTGGTCGGCCACGTCCTCGAATTCTTCCCAGTGCTTGATGGAGATGCCGCGCCGGGTCTGCTCTTCGTACAGGAAGGCTTCGATCAGCGAGGACGTCGCCAGGATCTTGTCGCGCGGCGAGTACAGCAGGTTGGCGCGCGGCACGTGGGTCGAGCACACGGGTTTGCATTTGCCGCAGCGCAGGCAGTCCTTGACGCTGTTGGCGATTTCGCCGATATCGCTTTGCTGCATGATCAGCGATTCGTGGCCCATCAGGCCGAAAGACGGGGTGTAGGCGTTGGACAGGTCGGCGTCCATGCCCGGCAGGTTGAGCAGCTTGCCCTTGTTGAAGCGGCCTTCCGGATCGACGCGCAGCTTGTACTCGCGGAAGTTGACGATTTCTTCTTCGGTCAGGAATTCCAGCTTGGTGATGCCGATGCCGTGCTCGCCCGAGATCACGCCGTTCAGCGAACGGGCCAGCTTCATGATGCGCGCCACGGCCTTGTGCGCCAGCTGCAGCATCTCGTAGTGGTCCGAGTTCACCGGCAGGTTGGTGTGCACGTTGCCGTCGCCGGCGTGCATGTGCAGCGCCACGAACACGCGGCCGCGCAGCACGCGCTTGTGGATGGCGGTGGCCTCGTCCAGGATCAGCTTGAAGGCGCCGCCGTTGAAGATCTGGCGCAGCACGGCGCGGATTTCCTGCTTCCAGCTGACGCGCACGGTGCGGTCCTGCACCACGTCGAACAGGGTGGCGTCCGGCTGGCGCTGCAGGCGCTCGTCGAAGGCCGCGTCCAGCGCGCCCAGGCCCAGCGCGCGCAGTTGTTCGCGCACGGCGGACAGCGGCTGGTCCAGGTTGTCCTGCGTGAAGGTCCAGCGCTGCTGCACCTGCTCCAGCAAGGCCAGCGCCTGCTGCGCGCGGTCGCCCAGCATTTCGGCGTCGCCCACCTTGTCGTCGGAGGCGTCGTCGCTCTTGCCGACCGGCAGATTGCCCGCTTCGAAGAAGGCCCGCAGTTCGCCCGCCAGCTCCAGCTTGTTGGTGATGGACAGCTCGACGTTGATGCGCTCGATGCCGTCGGTGTATTCGCCCATGCGGTTGAGCGGAATCACCACGTCTTCATTGATCTTGAAGGCATTGGTGTGCTTGGCGATGGCGGCGGTGCGGGCGCGGTCCAGCCAGAATTTCTTGCGCGCTTCCGGGCTCACGGCCACGAAGCCCTCGCCCACGCGGGTGTTCGCCAGGCGCACCACTTCGGAGGCGGCGATGGCCACCGCGTCCTCGTCGTCGCCGACGATGTCGCCGAACAGCGCCATCTTGGGCAGTACGCCGCGCTTGGACTTGGTGGCGTAGCCCACCGCGCGCAGGTAGCGCTCGTCCAGGTGTTCCAGGCCGGCCAGGCGCAGCGTGGCGAATTTTTCGCCGGTGGCGGGCAGGCCGTCCAGGTAGTCCTTGATTTCAACAATCGACGGGATCGCGTCGCGCGCCTGGCCGAAGAACTCCAGGCACACGGTGCGGGTGTGCTTGGGCATCTTGTGCAGGATCCAGCGCGCCGACGTGATCAGGCCGTCGCAGCCCTCTTTCTGGATGCCCGGCAGGCCGGCCAGGAATTTGTCGGTCACGTCCTTGCCCAGGCCTTCCTTGCGGAACACGCGGCCGGCGATCTCCAGGATCTCGGTCTTGAACGGCTCGCCTTTCGACTCGCCGCGCGCGTTCGGGTGCGTCCATTCCAGCTTGAAGCGGGCCAGAGGGGTGTCGTGGATCTTGGACAGGTTGTGGTCCAGGCGCGTGACCTCCAGCCAGTCGCCGTTCGGATCGACCATCTTCCACGAAGCCAGGTTGTCCAGCGCCGTGCCCCACAGCACGGCCTTCTTGCCGCCCGCGTTCATGGCGATATTGCCGCCGATGCAGGAGGCGTGCGCCGAGGTCGGGTCCACCGCGAACACGAAGCCGGCCTTCTCTGCCGCTTCGGACACCTTGTTGGTGATGACGCCGGCGCCCGAATAAATGGTGGCGTATTCCTTGTCCAGGCCGGGCAGCACTTTCATCTCGACCTTGCCGAGATTGAGCAGCTTTTCGGTGTTGATGACGGCCGACAGCGGCGTGAGCGGAATGGCGCCGCCGGTGTAGCCGGTGCCGCCGCCGCGCGGGATGATGGTCAGCCCCAGCTCGATGCAGCCCTTCACCAGGCCGGCCATTTCGTCCTCGGTGTCCGGCGTCAGCACCACGAAGGGGTACTCGACGCGCCAGTCGGTGGCGTCGGTCACGTGGGAGATGCGCTTCATGCCGTCGAAGCAGATGTTGTGCTTTTCGGTGTAGCGGCCCAGTACCTTGGTGGTGCGCTTGCGCAGGTCATAGGTCTGGCGGAATTCTTCGCCGAACGCTTCCACCGCCAGACTGGCGGCCTTGAGCAGCTTTTCCACGTTCTGGCTGCGGGTCTTGTCGGCCTCGGCGCCGTCCACGGCCACGCGGCGCTTGTCCACTTCGGCCAGGCGGTGGTGCAAGGCGTCGATCAGTTCCTGGCGGCGTTTCGGGTTGTCCAGCAGGTCGTCTTGCAGATAGGGATTGCGGCGCACGGCCCAGATGTCGCCCAGCACTTCGTACAGCATGCGCGCCGACCGGCCGGTCTGGCGCGCGCTGCGCAGCTCGTCCAGCACCTGCCAGGACTCCTCCCCCAGTAGCCGGATGACGATCTCGCGATCGGAAAACGACGTGTA
Organism: Pseudoduganella sp. GW821-FHT05F09; assembly: GCF_059419605.1. Lineage (NCBI taxonomy): Bacteria > Pseudomonadati > Pseudomonadota > Betaproteobacteria > Burkholderiales > Oxalobacteraceae > Pseudoduganella > Pseudoduganella sp. GW821-FHT05F09. The sequence goes on along the minus strand of NZ_JBWKSD010000007.1, from coordinate 100,356 downwards.
GTTGTAAGGGATTTCACGCAAGCGGGTGGCTGCGGGACCATTTGGCGTTTCGGCGAGGAGAGCTTGGATTTGTGCGGGGGCGTTCATTGTTTAATGTGCTACGGACTGACCCTAAGGAAGAACATTCTAACTTATTGCGCCGCACCACGCCCCAACAGCCTTAGAGCGCCGCGGGGTTACGCGAACGTCAAATGGCCGATAAAAATTCGAAAAAATAGTATTTTCAGACAATTTCCTGCCTTTTCATGCCGGATGAGCAATTTTCATGCGGAGAAAGTGGCTTTCCACAAAATACATTCAGCCTCAGCCGCCCAGCGCATTGGCTATGGTTTTCCACACACCATCGGGCACATACAGCAGCAGCGTGGTCATGGTGAGGTAGCGCGCGCCCTTGCCGATGGCCATATAGACGATGGACGGCCAGAACGGCAGCTTGAGCCAGCCGCCCAGCGTGCACAGCGGATCGCCGATGCCGGGCACCCAGGACAGCAGCATGGTCTTGGCGCCGTAGCGGGCCAGCCAGCGGAACCAGCGGCTTTCGCGCTCTTTGGCGAAGGCCACCTTGGCGCGGTAGCCTATCCAGTAGTCCAGCGCGCCGCCCAGGGTGTTGCCCAGGGTGGCCACGGCCATGGCGGGCCAGAACAGTTCCGGGTTGGCCTTGATGGTGGCGAACACCATGGGTTCGGACCCCATGGGCACCAGGGTGGCGGAGACGAAGCTGACAAAGAAGACCGAGGTCAGGCCGACTTCCGGCGCGGACAGCTGCTCCAGCAGCCACTGGATGGTGGATTCAATCATTCTGCCATTATAATGATCCGGCATGGCGCGTGAGGTACTACACAACAGTACGCAGTACAGCGCCGCCCCACCCCGGTTACCCGCCGTTGAAAGCAAGTCCTTGCAGCACGCCCCGAATCACTCATTGCAGACTATGACTATCGACTACCTGAAGAAGATCCTGACCGCCCGCGTCTACGACGTGGCCCACGAAACGCCGCTTGAGCTGGCGCCTGCCCTGTCGCAGCGCTACCAGAACCGAATTTATTTCAAGCGCGAAGACATGCAGGACGTGTTCAGCTTCAAGATTCGCGGCGCCTACAACAAGATGGCGCACCTGAGCGAAGGCCAGCTGAAGCGCGGCGTGATTTGCGCGTCGGCCGGCAACCACGCGCAGGGCCTGGCGTTCTCGGCCAACAAGATGGGCTGCCGCGCCGTGATCGTGATGCCGACCACCACGCCCCAGGTGAAGGTGGACGCGGTGCGCACGCGCGGCGGCGCCGGCGTGGAAGTGATATTGCACGGCGAGTCCTACACGGACGCCTACAACCACGCGCTGACGCTGGAAAAAGAGCAGAAGCTGACCTTCGTCCACCCCTTCGACGATCCGGACGTGATCGCGGGCCAGGGCACCATCGGCATGGAGATCCTGCGCCAGCACAACGGCCCTATCCACGCCATCTTCGTGCCGATAGGCGGCGGCGGGCTGCTGGCGGGCATCGCCGCCTACGTCAAGCAGGTGCGGCCGGACATCAAGATCATCGGCGTGCACACCTTCGATTCGGACGCCATGGGCAAGAGCCTGAAGGCGGGCGAGCGCGTCACGCTGGCGGACGTGGGCCTGTTCGCGGACGGCACCGCCGTGCGCCTGGTGGGCGAGGAGACGTTCCGCCTGGCGCAGCTGTATGTGGACGACATCATCATTGTCGATACGGACGCGGTGTGCGCGGCCATCAAGGACGTGTTCACCGATACGCGCAGCATCCTGGAACCGTCCGGGGCGCTGGCCATCGCGGGCGCCAAGGCCTATGTGGAGCGCGCCGAGCTGACCAAGAACCCGGTCCGCAACCAGACCCTGGTCACCATTGCCAGCGGCGCCAATATGAATTTCGACCGCCTGCGCTTCGTGGCGGAACGCGCCGAGCTGGGCGAGTCGCGCGAGGCGGTGTTCGCGGTGACCCTGCCCGAGCAGCGCGGCAGCTTCAAGCGCTTCTGCTCGCTGATCGGGCCGCGCAATGTGACCGAGTTCAACTACCGCATCAGCGACCAGAAAGAGGCGCACGTGTTCGTGGGCGTGCAGATTTCCGACCGCGGCGAGTCCGGCGCCGTGGCGCGCACCTTCGAGGCGGCCGATTTCAAGACGCTGGACCTGACGCACGATGAACTGGCCAAGTCCCACCTGCGCCACCTGGTGGGCGGCAAGAGCGCGCTGGCCAAGGACGAGCTGCTGTACCGCTTCGAGTTCCCCGAACGCCCGGGCGCGCTGATGCGTTTCCTGGATTCGATGGCGCCGAACTGGAATATCTCGCTGTGCCATTACCGCTCGCAAGGCGGCGACGTGGGGCGCATCCTGATCGGCCTGCAGGTGCCGCCGGATGAGATGGAAGAGTTCACGCGCTTCCTGGCCAAGCTCGGCTACCGCTACTGGGACGAGTCGCAGAATCCGGTGTACAAGCTGTTCCTGGGCTGAGCTTAGGCGGGTTGCCACGGCGGGGACGCGGCTTTTGCGCTACCATGCGTCCTTCGTTCTCCGCCTATTCTCAGCTTTAACTACTGCCATGACCAATACCGCCGACTTGTCCCCGCTGGGCAAAAACTCCGCCTACCGCACCGATTACGCGCCGGAGCTGCTGTTCCCCATCCCGCGCCAGGGCAAGCGCGACGAACTCGGCCTGCAGGGCACGCTGCCCTTCTTCGGCGTGGATATCTGGAACGCCTACGAGCTGTCGTGGCTGAACATGCGCGGCAAGCCGCAGGTGGCGGTGGCCAGGATCACTTTCCCGGCCGATTCGCCCAACATCATCGAATCGAAGTCCTTCAAGCTCTACCTGAACTCCTTCAACCAGACCCGCCTGGCCAACGAGGAGGCGCTGCGCTCGCTGATGGTGCAGGACCTGTCGGCCGCCGCCGGCGCCAGCGTGCATGTCGTCATTACCTTGCAGGAAGATTTCGCCAAGCTGCAGATGGGCGAGCTGGACGGCCTGCTGCTGGACCGCCTGGACATCGACGTGGACAACTACGCGCCGCAGCCGGAAGTGCTGAAAGCCAACCTGGACGACCTGCCGGTGGAGGAAGTGTTTATTTCCCACCTGCTCAAATCGAACTGCCTGGTGACCGGCCAGCCGGACTGGGGCAGCGTGCAGATCAGCTACTCGGGTCCGCAAATCGACCAGGAAAGCCTGCTGCGCTACCTGATCGGTTTCCGCGAGCACAACGAATTCCATGAACAGTGCGTGGAACGCATCTTTACCGACATACTGCGCCATTGCAAACCGACCCAACTGGCCGTATATGCGAGGTATACGCGGCGCGGCGGACTAGACATCAACCCCTGGCGCGCCAACTACAGCACCGGCGCCATGCCGTCGAATTTGCGCAATGCCCGCCAGTAAGATTTGATCTATAACTGAACTGTGGCGGGGGCGCGCAATCATGTATCACTTGGCCCGGTTTTGTCTTACAATGAATCAATAAAGGTTGCAGTTTTCAAAGCTGCAGCCGATAACTGAAAAAGACATTCAAAAATCGGCCTATCCGCGTAGTCCCTGACAAAAATCTGGCATTTGTCTTGCATTCGATGCGGAAATGGCTAATATCCCTGCCAGTGCTTATTTAACAACGCTACGGCCTGCCCCAGGCGGACTGCGGCGGATTGCGGAGCCAGCCATGGCGCAAGCGAATTCAAGTTACACGGCAAAAAAACCAGCCTATAATTCTGCTCGCAAGCCACATTTGTGCGCCGCACCATTCCACGTCGCGTTATGAACAACCTGAGCAAAATCCTATCCCTCGAAAACGTCCAGCTCGATCTGGAAGTTTCCAGCAAAAAGCGCGCTTTCGAGCAAGCCGGCCTGATTTTTGAAAACAACTGCGGTATTGCCCGCTCCACCGTGTCGGACAATCTGTTCGCGCGCGAGCGCCTGGGCTCCACCGGCCTGGGCCACGGCGTGGCCGTGCCGCACGGACGCATCAAGGGCATGAAGAGCCTGAAGTCGCCGCTGGCGGCCTTTGTGCGCCTGGCAGAGCCGATTCCCTTCGAGTCGCCGGACGGCAAGCCGGTCAGCCTGCTGTTCTTCCTGCTGATACCGGACCATGTGACCCAGCAGCATCTGGAAATCCTGTCGGAAATCGCCGAAATGTTCTCGGACGACGGCTTCCGCACCGCGCTGGCCAGCGATCCGGACCCGCAATCGGTGTACAGCCGCATCGTGAATTGGCAGCCGAGCTTGCAAGCAGCAGGTTAAAGCAGGTTACACTAGGGTATCTCCACCCTGAACAGACAAGCTTATGCTGCAAACGCCCCTGACGATACAACGGCTGTACGACGACAATCGTGAAACGTTGCAGCTCGGCTGGTTCGCCGGCTTCCCCGGCGGCGAACGCCTGATCTCGGGCGATGTGGCCTCGGCGGCCGACCAGGTCGGCCACTTGAACACCATCCACCCGGGCCGCATCCAGGTGTTCGGGCACCAGGAAATCAATTACTACCAGCGCCTGAAGTCGCTCACGCGCGCCCACGTCATCAGCGAGCTGATCGCTGGCGGGCCGCCTGCGCTCATCATCGCGCAAGGTCTGGAAACGCCCCCCGATATCCTCGCCATCTGCGACGAAAAGAACATTCCGCTGTTTTCCACGCCGCTGCCGGCGGCGCAGGTGATCGACTTCCTGCGCGTGTACCTGTCGAAGAAGCTGGCGCAACGCATCATCATGCATGGCGTGTTCATGGACGTGCTGGGTGTGGGGGTGCTGATCACCGGCGATTCGGGCCTGGGCAAGTCGGAGCTGGGCCTGGAGCTGATTTCGCGCTCGCACGGCCTGGTGGCCGACGATGCGGTGGAGTTCGCGCGCATTGCGCCCAATATGATAGAGGGGCGCTGTCCCGCCCTGCTGCAGAATCTGCTGGAAGTGCGGGGGCTGGGGCTGCTGGACATCAAGGCCATCTTCGGCGAGACGGCGGTGCGCCGCAAGATGCGCCTGAAGCTGATCGTGCACCTGGTGCGGCGCTCAGCGCTGGAGGAGGAAGTGGAGCGGCTGCCGTTCCAGTTCCCTACCGAGGACGTGCTGGGACTCCCGATCCGCAAGGTGGTCATTCCCGTGGCGGCCGGCCGCAATATCGCGGTGCTGCTGGAGGCTGCGGTGCGCAATACCATCCTGCAGCTGCGCGGCATTGATACGCTGCAGGAGTTCATGGAACGCCAGCGGCAGGCCATGAGCGGGGACTGATAAGTCGTCATCCGCCGCCAATTGGTGTGCTAACGCACCTATCGCGTAGTCTTGATGTATCATCTTCAGCTATGCGTATCGTGCTCATCACCGGTATATCCGGCTCTGGAAAATCCGTCGCCCTGAATGTCCTCGAGGACACGGGCTATTATTGTGTGGACAATCTGCCGCCGGCGCTGCTGGCGCACCTGGTGCTGCAGCTGACCGACGAGGGCGCGCAGGCGCTGGCCGTGGCGGTCGACGCGCGCAGCGCCGAGTCGCTGGCCAGCTTGCCGGACGCCGTGCAGGCCCTGCGCCAGCAGGGGCATGACGTCAAGATCATGTATCTCACGGCGAACACGCATTCGCTGGTGGCGCGCTTCTCGGAAACGCGCCGCAGCCATCCCCTGTCGCATGAATTGAAGCCGGGCCAGAATCCGGCCGCGCGCCGCACGCTGATCGAATGCATCTCGGAAGAACGCGAGCGGCTGTCGGCCATCGAGCAGCTGGGGCATGTGATCGATACCTCGGAGCTGAGCGCCAACAAGCTGCGCGCCTGGATCAAGGACCTGGTGCAAAGCGAGAACGCGCCGCTGACGCTGTTCTTCGAGTCCTTTGCTTTCAAGGTGGGCGTGCCGCTGGACGCGGACTTCGTGTTCGATGTGCGGGCGATTCCGAATCCTTATTACGACCTGGCGCTGCGCCCGATGACGGGCCGCGACGCGCCGGTGATCGCCTTCCTGGACGCGCAGCCCAGCGCGGAGGAAATGTTCAAGGATATCCGCGACTTCGTCAGCAAGTGGCTGCCGTCGTTCAAGACCGATAACCGCAGCTATCTGACGGTGGCGGTGGGCTGCACGGGCGGGCAGCACCGCTCGGTGTATATGGCCGAGCGGCTCGCGCGGCATTTCCATCCGACGGAACGTGTGGTGTTGCGGCACCGCGAGCAGTCGTGATGGATCAGGGCGCGTAACCCGCCGTCACAGGTGGCGCAAAGGATGGGCGTGCGCTGGCCACGGCGGCGCGAAAAAGGCCTCCACCATCTCCGGCGTCACCTCCTCCAGCGTGGCGGGCGACCATTTCGGCGCGTTGTCCTTGTCGATCACCAGCGCGCGCACGCCTTCCAGCACTTCTCCATGTTCGAAATTGCGGCGCACCAGGTTGCGCTCCATGCGCAGGCAGTCCGCCACGTCCATCCGCGCGCCGCGCTTCAACAGCTCCAGCGTCACGCACATCATCAGCGGCGAGCGGCTTTGCATGGCTTTCAGCGCCTTCTGCGCGAACGCGCCCTCGTCGCCCGCCAGCGAGGCCATGATGGCCGCCACGCTGTCCGCCGCGAAGTGACGCTCGATGGCGGCGCGTTCGGTTTCCAGCACGCCAGCGCCAGCACTGCCCACGCCGCCCGCAAAGGCCGCGACCGCATCGCGCAGCCCTGCGCCCGGCGTGGCCTGCAGCAGCTCGCCCAGCGCGCTCCAGCGGGCCTCCGGCACGTAGTAGTCCGCCAGGCCCACGTACAGCGCGTCGGCCGCGCCCACGGTCAGCCCGGTCAGGCCCAGGTAGCGCCCCAGGCTGCCCGGCGCGTGCGACAGGAAATGGCTGCCGCCCACGTCCGGGAACAGGCCGATGTTCACTTCCGGCATGGCCATCTTGGTGCGGTCGGTCACGATGCGCACGCCGCAGCCGGGGCCGCCCTGCGAGATGCCCATGCCGCCGCCCATCACCACGCCGTCCATTAATGCGATATACGGTTTAGGGTAATAGTGGATCAGGTGGTTGAGGGCGTATTCCTCGGTGAAGAAGTCCTCCAGCAGCGCGCTGCCGCCCTGCGGCGTGGCGTTGCCCACTTCATGGAAGAAGCGGATGTCGCCGCCGGCGCAAAAGGCCTTCGCGCTGCTGCTGCGGATCACGACGGCGGCCACGGCGGCATCGCCGCGCCAGGCCAGCAGCGCGGCGGTCAGCGCGCGCACCATGGACAGGGACAGGGAGTTGAGCGCCTTGGGGCGGTCGAGGGTGATGATGCCGGCGGCGTTGGCAACCTGGGTGATGACGTGCTCGCTCATGGCTGATTGTCTCAATAATTGTTAGACAGCCATTTTAGCGCGGGCGCAAAAAAGGGCGCCAGATGCGCCCTTTGTTGGGAGTGCCGGTGACCGTCTTATGCGGTGGCGGCAGGCTCGTACGTGTCCGGGAGATGCTTGATGGCGTCGTGGCCATGCTCCTGCACTTTGGCCTTGTACTTCATGACTTGGCGGTCCAGTTTGTCGATCAGCGTATCGATGGCAGCATACAGGTCTTGCGACAGGCTTTCCACGTACACAGTCTTGCCGGACATGCGCAGGTTGATCTCGGCTTTTTGCCTTTTGTCTTTCTCGGTGAGGTTATCTACAGTCAGGATGACAGCAATATCAATAACTTGATCGAAATGGCGCTTTACCCGTTCCAGCTTGTTCTGCACGTATTCACGGATGGCGGGGGTCACTTCGAGATGATGTCCACTGATGGTGAGATTCATACACACTCCTAAAGATAAGGGCTCATGCGCTATCGAATGTTATTTGAGCGCAGGGGAACCCAAGTAAAACTACAAAGCTTTACGCAGACTTACCGGAGGGATTTTCAAGGCTTCGCGATATTTGGCAACAGTCCGTCGCGCAATTACCATGCCCTGTTCTCCCAGCATGTCCGCAATCTTACTGTCGGATAAAGGATTTTTCGGGTCTTCAGCTCCTGTCAGTTGCACTATCAGCGCCCGTATCGCCGTCGAGGATGCTTCTCCTCCTGCTTCGGTGGCGACGTGGCTGCCAAAGAAATATTTCAACTCAAACATCCCATGCGGAGTCAGCATGTATTTCTGAGTTGTTACCCGAGAAATAGTGCTCTCGTGTAGTCCCAGTGTATCAGCAATTTCACGCAACACAAGGGGTCTCATGGCAACCGCGCCATGGCTGAAAAAGTTCTTTTGCCTTTCTACTATCGCCTGCGCCACGCGCAAAATCGTGTCGAAACGCTGGCGCATATTCTTGATCAGCCACTTGGCTTCCTGCAGCTGCGCGCCCATGGCCGACTCGCCCTTGCCCTGCTTGAGCATGTTGGCGTACAGCGCGTTTACGCGCAGGCGCGGCATCACGTCGTTGTTCAAGGAGACCTGCCAGCCATTGCGCGCCTTCTTCACGATCACATCCGGCACCACGTAGTCGGACACGTCGGAAGCGAACTCGGCGCCCGGGTGCGGATTGCACTGGCGTATCACCGCCTGCGCTTCGCGCAGGTCCTCGTCGTCGCAATCGAGGGCTTTTTTCAGCTTGTTGAATTCGCGCTGCGCGAACCAGGCCAGGTGTTTTTCCACGATGCAGATGGCCATGCGGCGCGTGACCAGCGGCACGCCGGGCATGCGCTTGATCTGCAGCGCCAGGCACTCGGAGGCGCTGCGCGCGCCCACGCCGATGGGGTCGAAACTTTGCAGCAGGGTCAGCGCCGTTTGCAGCTCTTCCAGCTCCACGTCCGCCTCTTCCGGCAGGCGTGCATGGATCTCTTCCAGCGGCTCTTCCAGATAGCCGTTCTCGTCCAGCGCGTCGATGATGAGCTCCATCAGCACGCGGTCGCGCGGCTGCTGCACGGTCACGCGCATCTGCTCCATCAGGTGCTCGCGCAGGGTGCAGTGGCTCGCTTCGAGCTGCGGGCGCGAGTCCTCGTCGTCCGGCGCCTTGCTGCGGCCGGCGTCGCTCCAGTCGGTGTCGGCCTCGGCGCCGCTGGCGCTGTCGCCGCCGGCGCCGTCGAAGGGATCGCCCTCGCCGGCCGGCGCGCTGTCCTGCGCCGGCGCGCCCACGTCGGCGGGCGACGCGTCGGCGCCGTCGGACTGGGTCTGGTTGATGGCGCCGTCGCCGAGCAGGCGCAGCGAGCGGTCCAGCGGATCATCCAGGCGCTCCAGCAGCGGATTTTCGCCCAGCAGCTGTTCCAGTTCCTGGTGCAGCTCCAGCGTGGACAGCTGCAGCAATCGGATCGACTGCTGCAGTTGCGGCGTCAGCGCCAGGTGCTGAGAGGTGCGGAGTTGCAGTGACTGTTTCATGGGCTGGGTCAGGAATTACATGCGGAAGTGTTCGCCGAGGTAGACGCGCCGCACCGATTCGTCGGCGATGATGTCGTCCGGACGGCCGGACGCCAGCACGCTGCCCTGGTTGATGATGTAGGCGCGGTCGCAAATGCCCAGCGTCTCGCGCACGTTGTGGTCGGTGATCAGCACGCCGATGCCGCGCTCCTTGAGGAAGCGCACGATGCGCTGGATCTCGATCACGGCGATCGGATCGACGCCGGCGAACGGCTCGTCGAGCAGCACGAAGCGCGGGTTGGTGGCCAGCGCGCGCGCAATCTCCACCCGGCGGCGCTCGCCGCCCGACAGCGACAGCGCCGCGTTCTCGCGCAGCTTCTCGATCTGCAGGTCGGCCAGCAGGCGGTCCAGGCGCTCGTTGATCTCCTGCTTGCTCAGCGCCTTGCCGTTGACCTTCTGGATCTCCAGCACGGCGCGGATGTTCTCCTCCACCGTCAGCTTGCGGAACACCGAAGCCTCCTGCGGCAGGTAGGACAGGCCCAGCGTGGCGCGCTGGTGGATGGGCATGCTCGACACGTCCACGCCGGCGATGTCGATGCTGCCCGCGTCGGACGGCACCAGGCCCACGATCATGTAGAAGGAGGTGGTCTTGCCGGCGCCGTTGGGGCCCAGCAGGCCCACCACTTCGCCGCATTCCACCTGCAGCGACACGTCGTGCACCACCTGGCGCTTGCCGTAGGACTTCTGCAGTCCGCGCACCACCAGGGTGCTGGCGCAGCTTTGCATTGCTTCAGCCATGGTTATTTCCCCGCTGGCGGTTGCTGTACCGGCGCGGCCGGCGCAGCAGGAGCGGCCGGGGCGGCCGGCTTGGGCGTGGACGGCTGGATCACCATGGTGCCGCGGCCGCCGCCGGTCTTGCCTTCGCCGCTGGCGGTGTTGCGCACGCTGAACTGCTCGCGGCGGCTGTCGTAGGAGATGAACTCGCCCGACACTTCGTCGCTCGGCTTGCTGCCTTCCAGGCGGCGCACCTTGGCGCGCACGAACAGCTTCACCAGCTCGTTCTTGCCGTCGTATTCGATGCGCTCGGCCTCGCCTTCCATCCACTGCTCGCCTTCGCCGTCGCGCTTCTGGCGGAAGGTGGTCGGCTTGCCGCCGGCGCTGGTGAGCGTCACGTACTGGTAACCTTGCGGGTCCTTGGTCACGACCGCCTTGGCCGCTTTCATCAGCAGCGTGCCGCGCGTGAGCACCACGTTGCCGGTGAAGGTGCTGATCTGCTTGACGTCGTCGACGTCGGCGTTGTCGTAGTCGATCAGCGTGGGCTTGGTGGAGTCGGCCTTCTCGGCCTGCACCAGCCCGGCCGCGCACAGCAGCAGGGCCGAAATCAGGAGTTTTTTCATCGTCTGTCCATTCACTATTTAGTTTGCGCCGGCGGATACACAATCCGCCCGCGTCCCTGCAGTACAACCTGGCGCGTGGCGTTGTTCGCCTTCATGCCCGCGCCGGTGGCGGTGGCGCCGCCCTGCACGATCTGCACGGCCTGGTTGGTTTCCATGCGGTCCTCGTCCGGGTAGACGGTGAGCGCCTGCGTCGTCATCTGCATCGCCTGGCCCTTGTCCTGCGCTGCGCGGTCGATCTGCACATTGCCCTTCAACTGCACGCGCGAGTTGTTCTCGTCCACGCGGGCGTGGTCGGCCTTCATGTCCATCGGCGGGTGCGCGCTGCTCAGGTTGCGCACCACCGGCTTGTCGATCTCCGAGGCGTCGTCGATGGGCCGGTGCACCAGCTTGTCGCCGGACACGATATAGCTCGGCTTGCCGTCCTTGGCCATGCGCACCACGCTGAACTGCTCGATGATGTAATCGGGCTCGTTCAGGCGCTTGTCGGCCAGCATGTCCTCCTCGCCCCGGTTCATCAGTTGCACCAGCCAGAAGGTGCCGAAGGCGAAAAAGACCCCGATCACCAGGGTCATGCTCAGGCGCCAGCGGTGCGCGGTACGTTTACGCATCATTCAACCCCTGCATTATTAAACCTCTGCATCATGACCCTTCAGACCAGGAACTGGGCCATGACCTTGTCGTAATTGCCGGTGGCGCGCAGCACGAACTCGCACACCTCGCGCACCGCGCCGCGGCCGCCGTGCGCCCCGGTCACGTGGTGCACGCGGCTCAGCACGTCGGCGCGGCCGTTGGGCACGCCCACGGCGAAGCCCACGCGCTTCAATATCGTCAGGTCCACCACGTCGTCGCCGATAAAGCCCACCTCGTCCGCGCCCAGGCCGGTCTTGGCCAGCAGGTCGTTGAACGGGGTCAGCTTGTCGTGGCCGCCCTGGTGCACAAACTCGATGCCCAGGTCCTTGGCGCGGGCCGTCACCTGCGGCGAACGGCGCGCGCTGATGATGGCGGTCAGAATGCCGGCTTCCTGCAGCAGCTTGATGCCCAGGCCGTCGTGCACATTGAAGGTCTTCATCACTTCGCCATCCGGGCCGTAGTGCAGGCTGCCGTCGGTGAGCACGCCGTCCACGTCGAAGATCATCAGCTTGATTTTGGCGGCGCGCGCCACGTTTTCCAGGTTGTAGGCTTGGTTCATCTCAGATCACCTTGGCGCGGGTCAGGTCGTGGATATGCAGCGCGCCGGCCAGCTTGCCGTCCGCGTCCACCACCAGCATCTGGTTGATGCGGAACTGCTCCATGATGGCGACGGCGTCCACCGCCAGCTTATCAGGCGAAATGCTGCGCGGATTGGCGTGCATCACATCGCGGATGATCACTTTGCTGAAATCCTGCACTTTTTCTATCATGCGGCGCAAATCGCCGTCGGTGAACACGCCCACCGGGCGCTTGTCCGCGTCGACGATGGCGGTCATGCCCATGCCCTTCTGGGTGATTTCCAGCAGCGCGTCCGGCAGGCGCGTGTCCAGGCCCACGGCGGGAACCGCGTCGCCGCTGCGCATCACGTCGCGCACATGGGTCAGCAGGCGGCGGCCCAGGGCGCCGCCCGGATGCGAGCGGGCGAAGTCTTCCTCCTTGAAGCCGCGCAGGTCCAGCAGCGCCACGGCCAGCGCGTCGCCCAGCGCCAGGGTCACGGTGGTGCTGGCGGTGGGCGCCAGGTTCATCGGGCAGGCTTCCTTGTCGACCGACACGTCCAGGTGCACGTCGGCCAGCTTGGCCAGGCTGGAGCCGGGCTTGCCGGTCATGGAAATCAGGGTGCTGCCCATGCGCTTGACCACCGGCAGGATGGCCATCAGCTCCGAGCTTTCGCCGGAATAGGAGATGGCGATAAAGGCGTCCTCGGGCGTGACCATGCCCAGGTCGCCGTGCGCGGCTTCGGCCGGGTGCACGAACAGCGCCGGGGTGCCGGTGGAGGCCAGGGTGGCGGCGATCTTGCGCGCGATATGGCCGGATTTGCCGATGCCGGACACCACAACGCGACCTTTGCAGTTCAGCAACAACGCGACCGCCTTGCCGACGCTGTCGTCGGTGGCCAGGCGCGCATGCATGGCGATGATGGCGTCCGCCTCGATCTGCAGGGTTTCTCGGGCCAGCGCCAGCGCGCGTTCGGCCGTATTGTTGTCAAAAGCTTTCAGCATGGGATTTCCATCGGTTACACTCATGCCGGAAGTATAGCCGAATTGCGAAAGCAAAAAACTTGCCAGTCCCAACAAACAACGGGATGGGCCGCTGACCGGGAACCGCCGCATGTTTTCACCGCTAGAACTGACCCTGTTGTTGCTGGGCAGCGCCGTGCTGGGCGTGGTCGCGTTCCGGATGCTGCATCTGCCGCCCATGCTGGGCTATCTGGCGGTCGGCATCATTATCGGGCCGCACGCGCTGGGGCTGGCCGAACAGAGCGAAGCCAGCCATATCCTGGCCGAGTTCGGCGTGGTGTTCCTGATGTTCTCGATCGGCCTGGAATTCTCGCTGCCCAAGCTGATGGCCATGCGCGGCATCGTGTTCGGGCTGGGCATGGCGCAGGTGGCGGCCACCATCGTCGCCACCATGGGGCTGGGCTGGCTGCTGGCCTGGCAAATTCCCGGCGTTCACATCGGCTGGCAGGCCTCGTTCGCGCTGGGCGGCGCGCTGGCCATGTCGTCCACCGCCATCGTGGTCAAGATGCTGACCGAGCGGCTGGAGCTGGAAAGCGAGCACGGCCGCAAGATCGTCGGCATCCTGCTGTTCCAGGACCTGGCCGTGGTGCCGCTGCTGATACTGATCCCCTCTTTGTCGAAGAACCCGGACGACCTGCTCGGTACGCTGGCCTGGGCGGCGGGCAAGGCTGCCATCGTGCTGCTGTTGCTGCTGTTCGTGGGGCAGAAGCTGGTGCGCGGTTGGTTCACCATCGTGGTAAAGCGGCGCTCGCAGGAATTGTTCATGCTGAACCTGCTGCTGATCACGCTGGGCGCGGCCTGGATCACCGAAAAGGCCGGGCTGTCGATGGCGCTGGGCGCCTTCGTGGCCGGCATGCTGATTTCGGAAACCGAATACAAGCACCAGGTGGAGGAGGACATCAAGCCCTTCCGCGACGTGCTGCTGGGGCTGTTCTTCATCAACGTCGGCATGCTGCTCAACCTGCGCCTGGTGGTGGAGCACTGGTGGCTGGTGCTGGTGCTGCTGGCCGGGCCGGTGCTGCTCAAGTTCGCGCTGATCGCCGGGCTGGCCAAGCTATTCGGCTCGTCGGACGGGGTGTCGATGCGCACCGGCCTGGCGCTGGCGCAGGCCGGCGAGTTCGGCTTCGTGCTGCTCAACCTGGCCGGCGGCATGGCACTGATGGACCCCTTCATCATCCAGGTGGTGCTGGCGTCGATGGTGCTGTCGATGCTGCTGGCGCCGTTCATCATCGCCAAGTCCGACCAGCTGGTGATGAAGGTGTCGAGCAATGAATGGATGATGCAGTCGCTGGCGCTGACCAAGATCGCCACGCGCACCATGAGCACGCAAAAGCACGTGATCGTGGCCGGCTTCGGGCGCAGCGGGCAAAGCCTGGCCACCTTGCTGAGCGAGGAAGACATCGCCTACCACGCGCTGGACCTGGACCCGGAGCGGGTGCAGGAAGCGCAGGCGGCGGGCGCCAACGTCTCCTACGGCGACGCCGGGCGGCGCGAAAGCCTGATCGCGGCCGGCATCTACCGCGCCAGCGCGGTGGTGATCACCTACGCCAGCACGCCGTCGGCGCTGCGGGTGCTGCACCTGGTGCACGAGCTGGCGCCGGCGCTGCCGGTGATCGTGCGCAGCCACGACGACACCGACCTGGACCGGCTGAAAGCGGCCGGCGCGGCCGAAGTGGTGCCGGAGCTGATGGAAGGCAGCCTGATGCTCGCCTCGCACGCGCTGGTGATGCTGGGCGTGCCGCTGCGGCGCGTGGTGCACCGGGTGCAGGCGGCGCGGGAAGCGCGCTACGCCTCGCTGCGCGGCTGGTTCCACGGCGCCAGCGACGCCGGGGGGGACGACGAGATGCTGCGGCTGCACTCGGTGACGCTGGGCGACCACGCCAGCTGCGTCGGCAAGACGCTGGCCGACGTGGCGGTGGAATCGGCCGGCGCCGAAGTGGCCTCGATCCGGCGCGGCAAAGGCGGCGTGGAAGTGGCGCCCGCCACGGTGCTGGAAGCCGGCGACGTGGTGGTGCTGCGCGGCGCCGCCGACGCCGTCGCCCGCGCCGAAAACCAGCTGCTCGCCTAATGCCAGCCGACCTGAGCCGCATTCGGGGTCTGACCCCGAATGCGGCTCAGGCCGGTTGCGGGATTGGAGGGAGGGCTATTCGCCGGGGCGGTAGGTGAGGACGCGGTTGCGGCCGCTGTCTTTGGCTTGGTAGAGCGCCGAGTCGGCCTGAGCGATCAGTTCCATCGCGGCCGTCTCCGGAGGGACCGTCAGGTCACTGCGGTCCAGGCAGGCCACGCCGAGCGAGGCCGTGATCGACACCCGCACGCTGGGCGAGACGTGGATCATGCTGGCGGCAATGCCGGCGCGGATGCGCTCGGCAACGAAGGCGGCGCTGTCCAGGTCCGCATTGATCAGCAGTACCACGAACTCTTCGCCGCCAAAGCGCGCCAGCGCGTCCGACAGCCGCAGTTCGGCCTTGATGCGCTGCGCCACCTCGCGCAGCACTTCGTCGCCGCCCTGGTGGCCCACCGTGTCGTTGACCCGCTTGAAGTGGTCGATGTCGATGTACATGAAGGAGATGTCGTAGTCCTGGCGCCGCGCGCGCGAAATTTCCTCCAGCAGGCGGCGGTCCATATAGCGCCGGTTGTACACCCCGGTCAGCGAGTCGGTCAGGCCAATGTACTTGAGCATCTCGTTCGAGATCACGTTCTCCAGGCAGATGGCGATAATGGAGGCCATGTGCTCGATGAAGTCCGTGCCCAGGCTGGGCGTAAAGCGCGTGGGATCCACGCTGCCCAGGTTCAGGCTGCCGATGATGCGCTTGTTGCGCAGCAGCGGCACCAGCGCCACGCTTTGCAGCCCGTCCGGCGGACGCGGGAAGGCGTGCCCGTGCTTGGCGGCGTCGTACATGCCCAGCAGCGGCTTGGGCGTGGGCGAGTAGGCGTTGCGGCGGCCCAGGT
Organism: Pseudoduganella sp. GW821-FHT05F09; assembly: GCF_059419605.1. NCBI lineage: Bacteria > Pseudomonadati > Pseudomonadota > Betaproteobacteria > Burkholderiales > Oxalobacteraceae > Pseudoduganella > Pseudoduganella sp. GW821-FHT05F09. Next base: position 84,559 of record NZ_JBWKSD010000007.1, on the reverse strand, counting down.
CGAAGCCCAGATCGTCCACTTCTTCCGCGAAAATCAGGTCGGGGAACTCGCTGAAGATCACGCCCAGCTTGCCCATCACGGTGTTGATGTCGCCGCCTTCGTCGATCAGCGTCAGCGTCACCGCCTCCAGCTCGGAGATGATGGGCAGCGTGCGGAAGATGGTGCCCACCAGCTCGGGGAAAGTGCCGGCACCGACGATTTCCAGGTCGAAGGCCTGGTGCCGCATCATGATGTTGTGGTTGCGCTCGGCCTGCTCCAGCAAGTAGGCCATGCGCGTGCGCAGCGCCTGGTTTTCCGCCGCCAGCTCGAGCGCCTGGGCCTTTTTGTCGGGCATGGTGGTGGTCATTGGAAGGCCAGGTTGACGTCGATTTCCTGGCCCACATGCAGCTGCTGGCCGTCGCCGTCGAGCAGGATGCTGTTCATGCCGAAGCACAGCGCGCCCTCCACTTCGGGCTTGGCGCGGTAGCCGGCCATGATGTCGAGCGGGTCCGGACCGAACTGGCCGGTGGCCTGGTCGATCGAGGGCATGGGGCAGCGCGGGCAGGGTTTGACCGGCTTGAGCACGGCGCTGCCGGCGCGGAAGTCTTCCGCGTAGTCTTCTTCAAACGCGCCTATGCCGTCGATCACCAGGTTGGGACGGAAGCGGTTCATCGGCAGCGCCTCGCGGCCGGCCTTGAGCAGCTTTTCGTTCAGGTCCGCCAGCGAGGCGCTGCCGGCCACCAGGATGGGGTAGCCGTCCGAGAACATGGTGGTGGCGGCCACGCCCTTGGTCCATTTCTGCGACACGGCGCGGGTGGCGTGCGCATGGAAGCGCACCAGGCGGCACGGCAGGCCGAGGAAGCTGCTGAACCAGGCGGCGGTGGTGGCGTCGCAGTCGTAGGCCAGCACCTGGTCGTCCCACACTTGCACGGTGAGCTTGGGCGCCAGTTCGGGGTCGGGCAGGCCGAGGGCGATTTCCAGCCGCAGCATGCCGGGCGCGCGCAGTTCCAGGGTGTCCGCTTTCAGGCGCGGCACGATGAGCGCCATGCGTGGATGCTCGCGCTGGGTCAGCGCCAGGCCGGCCTGGTCCACCACCATCCATTCGCGGTCGTAAATCTGCTCTTTCATCAGCCCTGCGCTGGTCAGCGTGGCGGAACGCAGCGGCATGCCGGCACAGGATTTGATGGGGTAGAGGTTGATTTCGGAGAGGATAGCCATGCTGACCGCCGCAGGCAACGCGAACGGACGCTGCCTAAATGTTATTCAAGTTGGCAGTATGGCAGCAAAGTGACTTGCAGTAAATCGGGGAAAACCGCAGCGCTGCGCGGCGGGACGGCAAAAAAAAGCCCCCGGCACAGGCTGGAGGCGATTTGGGCGCGGACTGCGCCGCCGGCGGACTGGCTGTCCGCCGGGTGGTGATGCCGCTTTAGTTCGCTGCGGGCTTGCGCGGACGGCGCGGGCTGCGGGCTGGCTTGGCGTCGCCGGATGCGTCGGCGGCGTCGCCCTGCCCGGCTGCTGGCGCAGCAGGCTCGGCGGCGGCTTCGGCAGCCTTGGCGGCTTTGGCGGGCCGGGCCGGCTTGGCCGCTGCTGCAGGCTTGGACGCTGCCGCGCCACGGCGACCGCCGGCGCGCGCCGGTGCGGCGTCGTCCGCGCCTGCCGCCGGCTGGACCGGCACGGCGGCCGGAGCCTCGGCCGCTGCTGCAGCTGCCTCGGCAGCCGCCGTCACGCGCGGCTCGCCCGTCTTGGCGCGGCCCTTGGCTGGCGCGCGGCCACGGCCCTTGGCGGCCGGCTGCGCCGCCGCAGGCGTTTCCGCAGCGGTGTGGTTGTCCGCCACGGGCGCAGCCACCTGCGGCGCCGGCACGGCAACTGGAGCCGGGCTGGCCATCGTCACGGCTGCTGGCTGGGCGCCGGCAGACGGCGCTGGCGCCGGCTTGCCGCGCGGGTTGCCGCGCGAATTACCGCCTCCGGCAGCCTGGGATGCCTTTACCTGGGCGGCCTTGGCCTGGCGGGCTGGAATCTTGGGCGGCTTGCGCTTGCCCTGGCTGGCTTGCTGCGCGGCGCGCGCATTGCGCGTGCCGTTGGCGATGGCGGCGGCGGCTTCGTCCAGCGCGCGCTCTTCCTCGTCGCGGTCATCCATGTCGCTGCCCGGCTCGCCGGTCTCGCTTGCTTCGGCGGCATCGCCGTCGTCCTGCGCGGCCACGGCCTGGTGAGCGTAAGGGGCGGCGTCGGCGGCATGCACGGCTTCGGCTTCCGCGTAGGCGTTTTCATCCTGAGCCAGCTGCAATTCAGCCGACACTTCTTCCGATACCGGTTCCTGGCTGGCGTAGCGTTCGCCGCCACGGTTGCGGCCACGGCCACGGCCGCGCCGGCCTTCATGGCGGCCTTCCTGGCGGCCATCCGCACGGCCATCCTGGCGGACTTCGCCGGATTCACCCGCGCCTGGCGACACCACCGGCGCCGAGCCTTCGCCCGCCGCGCCCGGCTCGCCCATGCCGGCGCCGCTGCTACGGTATACATAAGCCCCGGACTTCTCGTCGCGGCCGAATTCCAGCAGGCCGCGCGCCTTGGCTTCTTCCAGCAGGTTGCCGAAGGTGCGGAAACCATAATAGGACTCGCTGAAGTCCGGCTTGCGGCGCTTGATCGCCTCTTTCAGCACGGAAGCCCAGATCTTGCCGGAGTCGCCACGCTCGGACACCAGCGCGTCGAAGGTTTCGACGGCCATGTCCACCGCTTCGCGGCGGCGCTTGTCCATTTCCTCGCGGCGGCGTTTTTCTTCTTCCGGGGTGCGTTTGACGGCGGGCTGGCCTTCGCGAGTGTCGCGCTTGGCGGCGGCGCGGCGGCTTTCGCGCACCAGGTCGTCATAGAAGATGAACTCGTCGCAGTTGGCCACCAGCAGGTCCGAGGTGGACTGCTTGACGCCCACGCCGATCACTTTCTTGTTGTTCTCGCGCAGCTTGGAGACCAGCGGCGAGAAGTCCGAGTCGCCGGAAATAATGACAAAAGTGTTAACGTGGGCCTTGGTGTAGCACAAGTCCAGCGCGTCCACGACCATGCGGATGTCGGCCGAGTTTTTGCCCGACTGGCGCACGTGCGGGATTTCGATCAGTTCGAAATTGGCCTCGTGCATCGGCGCTTTGAAACCCTTGTAGCGGTCCCAGTCGCAATACGCTTTTTTGACCACAATGCTGCCCTTGAGCAATAACCGCTCCAGCACGGGCTTGATGTCGAATTTTTCGTAATTGGCGTCGCGCACGCCGAGGGCGACGTTTTCGAAGTCGCAGAACAGCGCCATGCTGACGTTATCGTTGGATGAAGCCATGTGATTTCGTTTTCTGTGGTGAGGAGGTGCTATTGGGCCGGTGGCCGGCGAACTTGACGATTATACAGCCAGGCCCGCTCATCGCCCGCCCTGGTGTATGCTGGCTTTATCATTTTTTTCGGGAGTCTCCATGAAGCAATTGTTCGCCACCCTCGCGTTTCTGCTGATGAGCGCCACCGCCGCCGCCCAATCGCCCGCCGCCGACGAGGCATTCCGCGCACAGGTCAATAGCTTTATGGATCAGTGGCATAAAGACGCGGCGCAGGCCGACCCGGTCTATTTCGATAAGATGGCGGCCAAGGGAATTTATATCGGCACGGATAAAACGGAAATATGGACGCGCGACGAATTCAAGGTCTGGGCCAAACCCTACTTCGACAGGAAAAAGGCCTGGGCATTTACCGCAAGCAAACGCAATATCTATTTCTCGGCCGATAAAAGCTATGCCTGGTTTGATGAACAGCTGAATACGCAGATGGGAATATGCCAGGCCAGCGGCGTGCTCCACCGCACCGCGTCCGGATTCGAGATCGAGCATTATCAATTGTCGCTGGCGGTGCCCAATCCGCTGATGGACCAGTTCACCAAGATCATCAAGGACTTCGAAGCCAAACCGGGCTCCGCGCAGTAACACCCGGGCCATGCCACGCATTCATGGGGTTGGCACGGCCATTTTAAGCCAGATTTTAGCTTGTTCACGCCAGATTTGAGTGCGCCGCCCTCGCCCGCGCCGGGCTGGCGCAAAACAAGGGCGAAAAAAAAGCCGCGATTGCTCGCGGCTTTTTCTATTGCGGCCTGGGCCGCTGGATATTTAAACGTTGAACAGGAAGTTCAGCACGTCGCCATCCTTGACCACGTATTCCTTGCCCTCGGCGCGCATCTTGCCCGCTTCCTTGGCGCCCGCTTCGCCTTTGAGCGCAACGTAATCGTCATAGGCGATGGTCTGGGCGCGAATAAAGCCGCGTTCGAAATCGGTGTGAATAACGCCCGCTGCCTGCGGTGCGGTATCGCCCACATGGATGGTCCAGGCGCGCACTTCTTTTACGCCGGCGGTGAAATAAGTTTGCAGGCCCAGCAGTTTATATGCGGCGCGAATCAGGCGGTCCAGGCCTGGCTCTTCCATGCCCATATCGGACAGGAATTCGGTTTTATCGGCATCGTCCAGATCGGCGATTTCCGCTTCGATGGAAGCGCAAATGGCAACGATGGGCGCATTCTGCGATTTGGCGTATTCGGTCAATTGATCCAGCAGCGGATTATTGGTAAATCCGGTATCGGAAACGTTGGCCACATACATTGCCGGCTTGGCGGTAATCAGGCATAGCGATTTAATGATCGCCATTTGATCGGCGTCCAGGCCCATGGCGCGCACCGGCTTGGCTTCATTCAATTGCGGAATGATTTTTTCCAGCAGGGCGACCAGTTTGGCTGCGTCTTTATCGCCGGAACGGGCTTTTTTATTTTCGCGGTGCAGCGCTTTTTCAGCGGTGCCCAGATCGGCCAGCGCCAATTCGGTTTGAATAACTTCGATATCGTCCAGCGGGCTGACTTTACCGGCCACGTGTATCACGTTTTCATCTTCAAAGCAGCGCACCACGTTGACGATGGCGTCGGTTTCGCGGATGTGCGACAGGAACTGGTTGCCCAGGCCCTCGCCCTGCGAGGCGCCCGCCACCAAGCCGGCGATGTCGACGAACTCGACGATGGCGTTGACCATGCGCTCAGGTTTGACGATCTCGGCCAGCGCGGCCATGCGCGGGTCCGGCACTTCCACCACGCCGACGTTGGGCTCGATGGTGCAGAACGGATAGTTTTCAGCCGGAATGCCTGCTTTGGTCAGTGCATTGAAAAGAGTGGACTTGCCGACGTTAGGCAGGCCGACGATGCCGCATTGGAGACTCATGAAAAACCTTTAATGATGGTATTGTTTTGCTGCGCCGATTGCCCGCGCGTAAGGATCAATTGTACCCCAGAACCAGGAGCTTCCATGACGATGCGCGACGCCAAACGCTCGCAATTCCCCCATTTCCTGTCCATTGCCACGCGCTGGATGGACAATGACGTGTATGGCCATGTCAACAATGTTGTTTATTATTCCTATTTCGACACGGCGGTAAACCAGTTCCTGATCGAGCGCGGCGTGCTCGATATTCACAAGGGCGAGGTGGTCGGTTTCGTGGTCGACAGCGGCTGCGCCTACTTCAGCTCGGTCTCCTTCCCGGACACCATCCACGCCGGCATCCGCGTGGCCAAGCTGGGCAATTCCAGCGTGCGCTATGAAATCGCGCTGTTCCGCAACGGCGACGAACAGCCCTGCGCGGCCGGCCATTTCGTCCACGTCTACGTCGAACGCGCCGGCAACCGCTCCGTACCCATTCCGGCGCCGGTGCGGCAAGTGCTGGAGACCCTGCGCGGGGCGGAGGCGTGAGTCCCTTTCCGCTGATGCGCAGCACCAAGCGCCATCCGTCGGCGGTCTTGCTGCTGACGCAATTGCTGGGCATGTTGCTCTATCCCTTTATCGAAACCGTGCGCGGTGGGCACATCATTTTCAATGTGTTCGGCATCCTCGTGCTGCTGGTCGCCACCCGCATGGTGCGGCGCACGCCGGGCCATGCCTGGATCAGCGCCAGCATCGCCGGGCCGGTGATTGTGCTGCTGGGCCTGCAAATGGCGTTCGACCTGCCCGGGCTGCTGTCCTGGTCCTCCGCGCTGGAGGCGGCGTTCTACTTCTATGCGGCCGCCAGCCTGGTGGCCTATATGATGGAGGACCGCCAGGCCACCACGGACGAACTGTTCGCGGCGGGCGCGGCGTTCACGCTGCTGGCGTGGGCCTTCACGCACGTGTTCATCCTGCTCCAGACCCTGCAGCCCGGCACCTTTGGCGCAGCGGTCAACGCCGCCGCGCCGCGCACCTGGACCGAGCTGAACTACCTGAGCTTCGCCCTGCTCTCGAGCACCGGCATCGGCGACGTCATTCCGCTGACCTCGCAGGCGCGGGCCATCGCCAGCGTCGAGATGCTGGTCGGCCTGATGTATCTCGCGGCGGTGGTGGCGCGCCTGATCGGCTTTACGCTGCAGTCCAACAAGTCCTAGGCAGGGCAATTTCCTTCAATACGGCCGCACGGGGTGCGCATACGCTGTCCTTTCGATAATTTGAAAGGAACAGACGATGCAAACCCCTGACCTGATGGCGCTGGCGGCCGACAGCCTGCGCGCTTTGGCGCTGAACGAACAGGCAAAAGAGCGCTTCTGCCACGATCCTCTTCTACAGCCGTATATGCAGCGCGTGGCCGCGCGCTACGTGGCGGGGCAAACCGTGGCGGACGTGGTGCGGCATCTGCACGCCGTGGCCGCGCGCGGACACGCCGGTTCGGCGGAATATGTGGGCGAAAGCTGCCGCGACGAGGGCAAGGCCAACGCCGACACGGCAGTCTTCCTGGATTTGGTGGACGCCATCGCGCACGCGCAGCTGGCATGCTCGGTGTCGCTGGATTTGTCCCACGTCGGCTTGCTGGTGGACCCGGAACTGGGCTACCGCAACGCCAGGCGCATCGCCGCCGCCGCCGCGCGCGCCGGGCGCGAGGTGATGATTTCCATGGAGGGCGCGGAGCGCGCCGGCCTCATCTACGCCACCTATCTGCGGCTGCACGGCGAGGCCGGGCTGGACAATGTGGGCATCACCCTGCCCGCCAAGCTGCACCGCAGCGCACAGGACTTGCCACGGCTGATGGAAGCGCCGGGCCGCATCCGCCTGGTCAAGGGCGCTTTCCTTGAGTCGCCCGCGATTGCCTGGGACCGCAACAGCCCGGAACTGGCAGCCGCCTACCGCCGGTTTGCGCAGACCCTGCTCACCAGCGGCCACAAGTGCTCGCTCGCCACGCACGACGCGCAATTGCAGGACGATCTGGCCGGCTTCATCTTGCGGCAGGAGCTGCCGCCGCAGCAATCGGAATTTGAAACGCTGTTCGGACTGGGTGGGGACGGCCTGGATGCGCTGCGCCGGCGCGGTTTCCAGACCCGCGAATATGCGATCTTCGGCGGGGAGTATTTCCTCTACGTGCTGAACCGCATCGCGGAAGAACCGGCCCGGCTGTTCCAGGCCGTGGTGGATCTTATCGGCCCCGGTACTGTCCCGGCGTTGCGGCCAAGTGCTGCTTGAAGGCGCGCTGGAAATGCGCCTGGTCGGCAAAGCCGCTTTCGATGGCGGCGTCGGCGATCGCGGCGCCGCGCTTGAGCCGTCCCTGGCCATACTGGATGCGGCGGTTGACCAGGTAGGCGTGCGGCGTCATGCCGAACTGGCCTTTGAAGGCGCGGATCAGGTAGGCCGGGGACAGGCTGGCGGCGGCGCAAATGTCGTCCAGGCTGAGCAGGCGCGTGCAGTTGTCGCTGATGAATTCGGCGGCGCGCAGCAGCTTGCCGTTGGCGCCGGCCAGCGGGACGGGCGCGGGGTCCAGCGTTTGCTGCATGTCCATGAAGAAGCCGATGGCTGCGCTCTGCTTCTGCAGGCCGTCCGCGTGCGCCGAGGTCAAGGTGTCGTAAAGCCGGTTCAGGCCAGCGAACAGCGAGGTGTTCGAGGTCGTTGAAAATGCCCTGAAGTCCGCATTGCGGCTGAAGCCAAGCTGGTGCTGCAGCGCGCTCAGCCAGGCCGCATCCACATAAAACATGCGGTACGACCAGGGCTGGCCGGCGGCGGGATTGCAGGCGTGCGCGTCTTCCGGATTGATCACCACCACGCTGCCCGCGCCCACGGTTTCCTTGCTGCGCCGGTTCCAGTAGGTGCTCACGCCGCCGGTCACCGCGCCGATGGAGAAGGTGCTGTGCGTATGCCGCGCGTAGCAAAGGTCGCGGCCGCCGCGTATGGCGCGCGCCTCGATGAAAGGCAGCGCGGCGTCGCGCCAGAACACGGGCTGCTCGGCGGACATGGCGGTCCCTTAGCGCGCCAGTGCGCTCAGCACCGCCAGGCTCATGGCCTGCGCCGCCGTCTTGATGGACGGCTCGGGCACCGGCGCATAGAACGGCGAGTGGTTGAAGGCCAGCGGCTTGCCGCCGGCGGCTTCCGCTTCGGCCACGGCCTTGGCGGGATAGACGCCGGTGAAGAAGAACATGCCGGGAATGCCCTGGTTCACGTACTCGGAGAAGTCTTCGCTGGCCGTCATCGGCGCGATCAGGCCGACGTTGGCGGCGCCCAGCGCGTCCTTCAGCACGGCCTCCGTCTTGCGCACCAGCGCTTCGTTGTTGATGATGGCCTGGCCGCCGGACTTCAGTTCCACGTCCGGCGCCGGGGCGCCCGCCATGGCGGCCGACGCATTGGCCACGCGCCGCACGCCTTCCAGCAGCTTGGCGCGCACGGCCGGGCTGTAGGAGCGGATGGTGCCGCGCACCAGCACGCTGTCCGGAATGATGTTGCCCACGGTGCCGCCCTGGATGGCGCCTATGGTGACCACGCCGAATTCCTTGGGGTCTTTCTCGCGGCTGACCACGGTCTGCACGTCCACCACGAAGCGCGCGGCGATGGCGATCGGGTCCAGCGCCTTGTCCGGCGCGGAACCGTGGCCGCCACGGCCCTTGAACACGATCTCGATGGAGTCGGAGTTGGACGACACCGCGCCGACGTTGTAGCCGACCGTGCCGTGCGCGGTGGGCCAGGAATGCAGGGCGAACGCCAGGTCCGGCTTGGGAAAGCGCTTGAACAGGCCGTCCGCCAGCATGGCCTTGGCGCCGGACACGGTTTCTTCGGCGGGCTGCGCGATGAACATCAGGCTGCCCTGCCATTGCGATTTCAGCTCGACCAGGGTGCGCGCCGCGCCCAGCCAGCTGGCCATGTGGATGTCGTGGCCGCAGCTGTGCATGACGTAGGTTTCGGCGCCGCCGGACTGGGTGCGGGCCTTGCTGGCGTAGGGCAAGCCGGTCTTTTCCTCCATCGGCAGCGCGTCCAGTTCGGTGCGCACCATGACGGTGGGGCCGGGGCCGTTCTTATAGATCGCCACCAGCCCGGTCTTGCCCACGCCTTCGGTGACTTCGAAGCCGAGCGCGCGCATCTCGGCCGCCAGCCTGGCGGCGGTGCGCACTTCCTGGAAGGCGATTTCTGGATGGGTATGCAAATCCTTGTAGACCGCTTCCAGCTGCGGATACATGCTGTCGATGCGTTTGGCGACCTGCGTCTTGAGCGGCGCGCCGTCCTGCGCCGCGGCGGCCATCGTGGTCAGCGCTGCCGCCAGCGCCAGGGGAAGGTGTGCGAGGGATTTTTTCATAAGCCCTATATTCGCACGTTAATTGGCTGCGAGGCGCCAGCGGTCGCCGGATTTTTTCAGGTAGTGGTCGAACACGTAGCGCCACGGCATGGCCAGCGGCACCACGACCACCACCATGCAGGCGATGGTGTTTTCCAGCACGGCCTGGCTCATGTTTCCGGACCGCCAGGCGGGCAGCGCGACCAGCGACAGCCACAGCACTTTCCAGACCAGCTCCCACAGCAGCACGGGCAGCATCTGCAGCGGGTAGCGCAGGCCCAGCGCGCACAGCAGCGAGAACGCGGCCAGCATGCACACCACCACTCCTTCCATCAGCTCCCACGGCTTGCTGTGGTGCAGGATGCCGGGCCAGACCAGCAGCGCCAGTCCAACAACGATCAGCAGGTACACCGCGCGCAGCGCATACAGCCGGAACAACGAGACTTCTTTCATGGAGCGCTCCTGGTTATTGATTTGATATGTCAATAATATCTGACAGGTGTAAGAAGTCAAGTACAGTCTGCGCGTCCAGCGGATATGCGCTCAGGGCAGCACGTAGTCCAGCTCGTACTGGTGCTTGCGGTCCACCTGCTTCAGCGACATCCGGCCGCTGATGCCGGCCAGCTCGCCGGTGCCGGAGTCGGGCACGATGGTGACCGCCAGCTGGCTGTCGCCGCCGCGCATGCTGCCGGCGTGCTGGACCACAAAGCTGCCGGCCTTGCCTTTCAGCGTGCCGGTGATGCGCTCGATGGCGACGTAGGCGGCGGAACCCTTGGTGTCGGTCATGGCGGTCAGCATTTCGCCGACGCCGGCGGCCTGCAGTTCGCCGGAATATTGTTTTTCAAGTAACATGCGGCCGGTGGCCGTGCGGCCCTCGTGCTGCGGCGCGGAGGCCGGGGACATTTTGATCTCGAACGTACCTTGCACATGCTCCGCGCGGGCGGACAGGCAAGCGAGGGCGGCGAGGATGGCCAGGACTGGTTTCATGGTGCGCTTTCTTTGAAGGTGGAGCTTCACTGTAATGTTGGGACGGGAGAAAAGATTGGAAAAAACCGACAGCACGCCGATGCAGATGCCTAAGGGCGTGGTCGATCCGGCGGGAGCGGCGCGCCGCATCCGGCTGGCCACGTATCCGCCCTCGGCGGCGTTGCGGCCGTTTGTGGATTATCACTGGGTGGTGGAGTGGGATCTGGGCGGGCGGCCGCCGGAGACGCAGCGCGTGCTGCCGTATCCGAACGCCCACCTGGTGTTCGACCGGGGGCAGACCGCCATCCACGGCGTGGTGCGCGGCGCTTTCGAGCGCAAGGTGGAAGGCGCGGGCAAGGTGCTGGGCGTGCGCTTCAAGCCGGGCGGGCTGCGGCCTTTCCTGCCGCATCCCCTGTCCCGGCTGGCGGACCGCACCATGCCGGTGGACGAGGTGCTGGGCGTGGCCGGCGCCGAGGCGGAATGGCGTGTGCTGGGGGGCGGGAGCGGGCGCAGCGACGCGGATATGGTGGCGGCTGCGGAGGCCTTGCTGGCGGCGGCGCTGCCGCCCGTGGACGAGCGCGCGCTGCTGGCGCAGCAGGCGGTGGAGGCCGCCGCTGCGGCGAACGGGCCGGCCAGCGTGGCGGCCTTGTCGGCGCAGCTGGGCATGGAGGAACGCACGCTGCAGCGGCTGTTCAGCAACTATGTGGGCGTGTCGCCGAAATGGGTGATCCAGCGCTTCCGGCTGCAGGAGGCCGCCTGGCAGCTGGGCCAAACGGCGGCGCCGGACCTGGCCGGGCTGGCGGCGCGGCTGGGCTTCTTCGACCAGGCCCATTTCACGCGCAGCTTCACGCAGCTGGTGGGCAAGCCGCCGCTGGAATACTGGAAGTCGCAGCAAGCCGCCTGATATCCAGCGGCGCCGAGAACAGGATGACCGCGCTGCCGCTGATGGACACCTGCAGCGGCGCGCCCTGCTCTATCGCCACTTCGACATGCACCACGCCGTCGCGGCGCAGGGCGCGGCCCTGGTGGCCGTCGAAGCGCAGCATCTTGCCGTCATGCTCCATCAGGCCGTGCTGCACCAGGTAGGCGCCGAGCGGGCCGTTGGCGTTGCCGGTGACCGGGTCTTCCGGGATGCCGATGGCGGGCGCAAACATGCGGCCGTCGGTGGCGCGGCCGCAGGCGCGCAGCTGGAAGGGAAACCAGCCGTTGCAGCCGATTTCGGCGCTGAGCGCGGCCAGCGCGGTGTGGTCGGGCGCAATGGCGTCCAGCGCCACGCCGGGGCGCAGCGGCAGCATCACTTTCGCGTGGCCGGTGGAGACCACCTGCAGCGGCAGGCCGGGTTCGAAATCGCCCTCGTCCAGGCCGAGCGCGCGGGCGGCGGCGCGGCGCGCCTCGGCAGGCAATGGCGCGTCTAAGGACGGCGGCCCCTGCCGCATGACGATGCGGTAGTCCCCATCCGCCTGCCGTTCGACGCGGATGCGCTGCACGCCGGCGCCGGTCTTCTGCTTCAGCTCCAGCGTTCCCAGTCCCAGCGCCACGGCGCGCGCGTAATGCGCGGCGATGGTGGCGTGGCCGCAAATGGGCACTTCGGTGGTGGGCGTGAAGTAGCGGATATGCACGTCGTGGTCCTGGCCGTCGCCGCCTGCGGGCTGCGGCGCCATGACGAAGGCGGTTTCCGAATGCTTCAGCTCGCGCGCCAGGTCTTGCATCTGGGCCGCGCTGAGGCCGTCCGCGCCGAGCACCACGCCGGCGGGGTTGCCACGGAAAGGCGTGGCGGTGAAAGCGTCGATATGAAATAGCTGGGTCATGGGCATAGTGTAACTATGGCTGCCGCCAGCGATAATAGCTGTAAAATCAAGTCATACATTCCTCGGGAGACCGAATGGCGCCGCTGCACCTGCTCCGCGCTTTTAGCTGCGTGGTGGACCACCACAGTTTCGCGCGCGCGGCCCAGGCGCTGCGCATGACGCCCTCTTCCGTCAGCCGCCTGGTAAAAACGCTGGAACGGGAACTGGGCACGCAGCTGCTGAACCGCAGCACGCGCGCCATGTCGCTCACCGCCGCCGGGCAGGCGCTGTATGCCGAGTGCGCCAGCGCCTTCGCGCGGATGGACGGCGCCTACGCGGCCGCCGGCCAGCAGCAGACGCAAGCGCGCGGCCTGCTGCGGCTCAGCGTGCCGGTGTCCTTCGGGCGCACCCATGTGCTGCCCCACCTGGCCGATTTCCTGCGCCTGCATCCGGATATCGAACTCGACCTGCTGATGACGGACCGCTACGTGGACCTGGTGGCGGAAGGCGTGACGCTGGCCATCCGCATCGGCCGCCTGGACGACTCCACGCTGGTGGCGCGCAAGCTGATGGACAACCGCCGCCTGCTGGTGGCCGCGCCGCGCTACCTGGAGCAGCACGGCGCGCCGGCCGGCGTGGCGGAGCTGGCGCAGCACCAATGCCTGAACCTGGCCGTGAACCGCGACGCCGAGCTGTGGCGCCTGAGCGGCCCGGAAGGCGAGCGCAGCCTGCGGCCGCAGGGCCGCATCCGCGCCGACAATGGCGACGCCATCCGCCAGTTCGCCATCGACGGCCTGGGCATCGCCTTCCTGTCCAGCGCGACGGTGGCGGCGGCACTGCGCAGCGGCGAACTGGTGCGGGTGCTGCCGCAATGGAGCGGCCGTCCCAGCGGCGTCTTTGGTGTATGTCCGCAACGCCCGGCGCCGCCGTCGGCCAAGGCCACCATGGATTTCCTGGCCGCGCGCTGGGCATAAGCACCCGCAGCATTACTTCTCGTATACACTTGAAGACACAAATTTGCGCAGTCACAACTTTTGCATTGCAAGCCTGTAGGGGGAGCCGACTTGGATGAGTTGACGGTGACGATGGATCAGCTGCGCGTCGGGCTATATGTAGAGCTGGACCTGAAGTGGTTCGAGCACCCGTTTGCGTTCAGCCGTTTCAAGATCAAGTCCGAGGAGCAGATCGGCGTGCTGCGCAGCCTGGGGCTGCGCCAGGTGCGCTACAAGCCGGAATTGAGCGACGTAGCGCCGCAGGAGCAGACGGCGCTGCCGCAGTCCGCCGCCGCCGCCATGCAGGCGGCGCCGGCGGCCGTCCCGGACTCCCCGGCGCTGCAAGCCAAGCGCGCCATGATGGCGCAGATGCAGCAGCGCCGCGACGACGCCGAGCGCGTTGAACGCGCGTTCACCAGCACCGCGCGCGCCATCCGCGAAATTGAAAAAAACCTGTTCTCGCGGCCGGAGGAATCGGTCGGCCAGGCCACCACGCTGGTGACGCAGATTACCGACTCCATCCTGTCCGCCCCGGAACTGGCGATCCACGTGATGGGCGACACCGCCGGCAACGAAGAGCTCTACTTCCATTCGCTGAACGTGACCATGCTGTCCATGATGATCGCGCGCGAAGTGGGCTTGCCGCCCGAGGTGGCCACGGTGCTGGGCCTGGGTGCGCTGCTGCACGACGTCGGCCGCAAGAATATTCCGGACAAAATCCTCACCAAGCCGGACGCCTACACCACGGCCGAACAAAACCTGTATGAGATGCACGCGCAATACGGCGCCGAAATGGCGCAGCGCCTGCAATGCCCGCCTGCGGTGGGCGCGGTGATCCACGACCATCACGAGCTGTTCGACGGCAGCGGCTATCCGCGCAAGCTGAAGGGGGATGGCATAGGGGTGCTGGCGCGCATCGTGGCCATCGCCAATTACTACGACGAGCTGTGCAACCCGTTCAATCTGGCGCACGCGCTCACGCCGCACGAGGCGCTGTCCATGATGTTCGCCAAGCACCGCGCCAAGTTCGATCCGCGCCTGCTGCAAATGTTCATCCGCTGCCTGGGCGTGTACCCGCCCGGCACGGTGGTGCAGCTGTCCAACGGCATGACCGGCATGGTGGCCACCGTCAACACCGAGCGGCCCATGAAGCCCATGCTGGTGGTGTACGACAAGGATGTGCCGCGCCTGGAGGCGCTGATGGTGGACCTGGAGCGGGAGACGGACCTGAACATCGTCAAGGCGCTGCGGCCCAGCCAGGTGCCGATGGAGGTCTACGTCTATCTCAGCCCGCGCAAGCGCATCAGCTATTACTTCGACGCCAGCAAGCCGGCGCCGGAGACGGCGGCGGCTTAGGCGGGGTTCAAGCCGTATGCAGTTGGGTGGTGGCGAGCGGGAATTTGCCCTCGCACACCAGCGGGATGATTTTCAGGCTTTTTTCAATGGCTTCATCGATCAGCAGCTGCTCGTCGCGGCGCGGGCGGTGCAGCACGAAGTCGGCCACGGCCTGCTGCAGGCTCAGGGTGCGCGGATGGCCGATGCCGATGCGCAGCCGCCAGTAGTCCTGCGTGCCGAGCGCGGCGGTGATGTCCTTCAGGCCGTTGTGGCCGCCCGAGGAGCCGCCCTTCTTCAGCTTGGCCACGCCGGGCATCATGTCCAGCTCGTCGTGCACCACCAGCACTTCGTCCGGGTTGATCTTGTAGAAGCGCGCCAGGCCGCCCACCGACTGGCCGGAGCGGTTCATATAGGTTTGCGGTTCCAGCAGCCACAGCTCGCTGCCGGCGACGGAGGTCTTGGCCATCAGCGCGTTGAAGCGGGTTTCGCGCTGCAGGCGCGCGCCCAGGCTGTTGGCCAGGTTGTCGACCAGCCAGAAGCCGGCGTTGTGGCGGGTTTGTTCGTAGTCGGGACCGGGATTGCCGAGGCCGACGATGAGGCGGATGGACATGGTTTATTCTGTGGATGTAAAAAAACCCCGCGAGCGGGGTTTTTTATTTTACTTCATGGGAAGTAAAGATTACTTCTTGCCTTTAGCGGCTGGCTTGGCATCAGCGGCTGGAGCAGCTGCGGTGGCTTCAGCCGACACGTGGCCTGCTGGTACCGAAGCGGTAGCGATGGTCAGCTTTTTGCCGTGGGTGATTGCGGTCACGCCTTTTGGCAGTGCCAGGTCCGACACGTGGATCGAGTGGCCAACGTCGATGTTTGCCAGGTCAACGTTCACGAATTCCGGCAGGTCGCCTGCTACGCAGGAAACGTCCAGCTCGGACATCACGTGGCTGATCGTTGCGCCGTGCAGTTTGACTGCTGGCGATACGTCGGCGTTGATGAAGTGCAGCGCCACTTTCTTGTGCAGCTTGGTGTTTGCGTCAACGCGCTGGAAGTCAGCGTGCAGTACCAGTTGCTTGAATGCGTGCATCTGGAAGTCGCGCAGCAGAACTTGCTGGGTCTTGCCGTCGATTTCCAGGTCCAGGATGGACGAGTGGAACACTTCTTTTTTCAGCGCGTGGTACAGCGCGTTGTGGTCCAGGGAGATGTTCAGCGGGCCTTCAGCGCCGCCGTACACGATACCTGGGGTTTGGCCGGAAATACGCAGGCGGCGGCTCGCACCCGTGCCCTGCAGTTCGCGTTTGAATGCAACAACTTTCATTTGTGACTCCAAAAGTAACAAGGCTCGCGCCCCGTTGTGAAGAAGCGCCCCGCGACCAGGACGCTCCGGAAAAACAGCGGCGCAACCGGTCAAAAACCGGTCGCGCCGCCGCTAAAAACTATGTGTCGACCGACTTAGTCGATGAACAGGGAGATCACGGAATCGCCCTTGATAATGCGTTTGAACGTTTCTGCCAGCAGCGGTGCGCAGGTCAGCTGGCGGATCTTGCCGCAAGCTTTGGCCGCGTCGGACAGCGGGATCGTGTCGGTCACCACCAGCTCGTCCAGCGAGGAATTGGAGATGCGGTCGATCGCAGGGCCGGACAGCACGGCGTGGGTGCAATACGCCACCACTTTCTTGGCGCCGCGCTCTTTCAGCACTTCTGCGGCTTTCACCAGGGTGCCGGCGGTGTCCACCATGTCATCCATGATGACGCAGTTGCGGCCTTCGACTTCACCGATGATGTTCATCACTTCGGAAACGTTGGCTTTCGGACGGCGCTTGTCGATAATGGCCAGGTCGCAGCCCAGGCGTTTTGCCAGGGCGCGGGCACGGACCACGCCGCCAACGTCGGGCGACACGACCAGCAGGTCTTCATTGTCCTTCTTCTGCAGGTCGCCCAGCAGGATAGGGGAAGCGTAGATGTTATCGACTGGAATATCGAAGAAGCCCTGGATCTGGTCTGCGTGCAGATCCATGATCAGGACGCGCTCGACGCCGGCGCTTTCCAGCATATTGGCCACCACTTTTGCCGAGATCGCAACACGCGCCGAGCGTGGGCGGCGGTCCTGGCGGGCGTAGCCGAAGTAAGGGATGGCGGCAGTGATACGGCCAGCGGAGGCGCGTTTCAGTGCATCGACCATCAGTATCAGTTCCATCAGGCTATCGTTGGTCGGTGCGCAGGTCGATTGCAGCACGAACACGTCTTTACCACGAACGTTTTCGTTGATTTCGACCATGACTTCGCCGTCCGAGAATTTCGAGACGACTGCTTTGCCGAGAGGAATGCCGAGGTTTTTTGCGACTCCTTCAGCCAGCGCAGGATTAGCGTTGCCGGTAAAAACCATCAGGTTTTCGTAAGCCATGGGGAGTCCCAGAGAAGTAAGCGTTGATATCTTTGATTGATCGCCGGACAAACCTCTATCCGGCGCTGCGAGCTTCGGTGCCGTGGGCACCTGTATTTTATCTTGACTGGACGCTGATGCATCGACAGACTCAAGAAAAATTAGGTGGCAGGGGAACAAGGATTCGAACCTTGGTATGCTGGAATCAAAATCCAGTGCCTTAACCAGCTTGGCGATTCCCCTGCTGTAACTTGCTGCTTGTCGTTACGACGGCGATTATTATACTACCGAACTAACGAAAAGCAAAATCTTTTTTTCATTCACAACATGTCGAAGATCGGATGCTGCTTCAGCGCTTTGGCCTTCCAGGCAGTCCAGACACCCTGCGCTCTTTCGAGTACCGCATCGGCCTGGCCTTCATCTGCAAAGGCACAAAACACACAAGCACCGGAACCAGTCATCCTGGCATCTCCGTAAGCTGCCAGCCATTCTATCGCCTTTGCCACCGGCGGGTAAATACTGGACGCTACTTGTTGCAAATCATTCCTGCCATACTGCTTCAAATCGTTTCGATTTTCGTAGTGGCTGGAAAAGTCCGCTATTATGATGGGCGCAGTGTCCCTTGTCAAATGCTTGGAAGAAAAAATTTCGGCGGTGGGCACGGCCACGCCCGGTTCAATCACCACATACCAGCAATCCGGCGCCGCCACCGGCTGCAGCGCCTCGCCCACGCCTTCGGCAAACGCGGTCTGGCCGAAGATGAAGAAAGGGATGTCCGCGCCGAGCGGCAGGCCCAGCGCCATCAGCTCCTGTTTCGTCAGCCCCGCCTTCCACAGCTTGTTCAGCGCCATCAGCGTGGTGGCCGCATCGGACGAGCCGCCGCCCAGGCCGCCGCCCATGGGCAGCAGCTTTTCCACCGTGATGTCGGCGCCGTGCAGCAGGCCGCTGCGGCGCTGCGCCTCGGCCTGCAGCAGGCGGGCCGCGCGGATGACCAGGTCCTGTTCTTCCGGCACGCCGGGAATGTCGTTGCTGCGGCGCAGCTGGCCGTCCGCGCGCACGCGGATGTGCAGCAGGTCGCCGCGGTCTATCAGCTGGAAGGCGGTTTGCAGCATGTGGTAGCCGTCCGCGCGGCGGCCGGTCACGTGCAGGAACAGATTCAGTTTGGCCGGGGCCGGGAGGTTCTTCAGTTCAGTCATGCGGTCAGCTTAATTCTGTGCGTCTAATATGATACGGATCGACATGTGATCGAGCTTGCCGGTGGCGCCGCGCTCGGCGTCGATGCGCTTGGGCCGCCCGCCTTCGTGCCACGACACCCAGCTCACACGCCAGCCGTCGGCGGTGGTCACGCTGTTGGCCGCGCCGTCGCCGGCGGGGCTGGCCGCGAAGGACTGGCCGCCGGCCGCCATGGCGCGGCCCTGCAGCCAGTCGCGCAGGCCGGACACCGGCAAGGTCCAGCCCAGCGCCTGCGTGGTCAGGGCGTCGATATCGGCGGCGCTGCGCGGCGCCTTGCCGTTCTCGGTCAGCGTGGCCAGCTGCGGCGTGACGCTGATGGTGGCCACGGTCTGGTTCAGCGGCGGGGCCTGGATGGCGATGTCGGTGCACGCCGCGCCCTGCTGCCAGGTAAAGCGGCCCGTCATCGATCCCTCGCTGCCCTCCTTGCTGTAGGCGACGTTCAGCCTGCCGGCCAGCTCCTTGTCGTAGCGGCAGGACGGCGCGGGGGGCGTGCTGGCGCAGCCGGCCAGCAGCGCGCCGCAGGCGAACAGTGCAATGGCGTGGCGCTTCATCACAGGCTGGTATTCAAACGGGCCAGCGTGCTTTTCAGCGCGTCGTTCTGCGGGTCCTTGGCGCGCGCTTCGCGCCACAGCTTGTGTGCGCCGCCCTGGTCCCCCTGCGCCCACAGCACTTCGCCCAGATGCACGGCGATCTCGGGGTCGCTGCGCAAGGTGTAGGCCTGGCGCAGCAGCGCCTCGGCTTCCTTCAGGCGGCCCTGGCGGTATTGCACCCAGCCCATGCTGTCCATGATGAAGGGGTCGTTCGGCGCCATCTGCATGGCCTTCTCCACCAGCGTGAACGCTTCGTCCAGGCGCTGGTTGCGGTCCGCCAGCGAGTAGCCCAGCGCGTTGTAGGCGTGGTGGTTGTCCGGCGCGATCTCCATCACCTTGCGCAAGCTGGTTTCCATCAGTTCCACCTTGCCCAGCTTTTCAGCCGCCAGGGCGAAGTCGTACAGCAGGTCCGGGCTGTTCGGGTAGCGCAGCACGCCGTCCTGCAGCACGGCGTAGGCTTCCAGGCTGCGGCCGGCGTCGCGCAGCAGCTGGGCGTCGGTCTGCGCCACCTGGGCCAGTTCGGCCGGGTCTTCGCTCTTGATGTCGGCCAGCTGCTTGCGCGCGCCGTCCAGGTCGCCGAGGCGGGCGGACAGCTGGGCGCGCTTGAGCTTCACCGTCAGCAGCAGGCGCGGCTCGCCGTTGTCTATCTTTTCCAGCCAGGCCTGGGCGCCGGCGAAGTCGCCGCGCTCCTCGGCGATCTGCGACAGGATCAGCAGGGCCTTGGTGGGGTCGCGGTCTTCGCTGCCCTCCTTGTCCACCACTTCCACGAAGTGCTTGAAATAGCCTTCGGCGGCGGCGATGTCGTTGCCCTGCATGGACATGATGCCCAGCGCGTACAGCGTGGCAGGGTTGTCCGGCTGGCTTTTCAGCAGGAACTGGAACTGCTCGCGCGCCTGGTCGTACTGCTTCTGCTCCACCAGCATGCGGGCGTAGGCGGCGCGCACTTCGCGCGAATTCGGATACTTGGCCAGGAAAGCGGTCACCAGCCGGGTCACGGCGGCACCGTCCGGCGTCACTTGCGCCATCGTCAGCAGCGCCAGCTCGGAGTCGGGCTTGAGGCGCATGGCCTGCTGCGCCTCCTTGCCGGCGCGCTCCACGTCGTTATTCGAAAAAGCGCCCTGGGCCAGCACCAGGTGGGCTTCCAGCGTCTGGCCGTAAGGCGCGAGCACGCGCTCCATCAGCGCGAAGGCGGCGGCCTTGTCCTTGGCGCGCAGCAGGAATTGCTGCATCTGGAACATGGCCAGGCCGCGCGCGTTGGGCGGGCTGGCCTTCAGGCGCTGCGCGAACACCTGCTCGGCTTCGCTCAGGTCGTCGCTCAGCACGGAAAAACCGAGGAAATACTGGGCCGCTTCGTCCGACTCGGGGGCCAGCTCGCGCCACAGGCGGATCGCCGCCATCGCCTCGCCGCCCTGCTTGGCGGCCAGCGCCATTTCAGCCGAGCGCTGCGCCAGGCGCGGATCGCGCGTCTGCTGGGCCAGCACCATCATGGTGACGTAAGCGCTTTGCCACTGGCCGCGCTTGAAGTCCAGCTCGGCCTTGGTGAGCTTGTAGAACAGGTCGCTGGTCAGCTCCACGCTGGGCAGCGGCTCGGTGGCTTGCACTGCGGCGGCGGCCGCCACCGCCTGCACGGCGGGCGTATCGGCCTCGGCGGCGGCAGCGGCTTCGGCCGCCGGGGCGGGCTGCTCGGGCGCGGCCGGCTGCGGCACAACAGCGCATGCGGACAGCACTGCCGAGAAGGTTACAATGACGAATGCGTTTTTCAAAGGATAGTCCTGACTGGTAGGAAACTAGCCCTGATTTTACGCCAACCCACCGCTATCGTCCGTTTGCAGGTGTAACTAAGTTTTTTACTATGCCAGAATTGCCAGAAGTCGAAGTTACCCGGCGCGGAGTGGCGCCCCATATCGAAGGGCGCACCGTGCGCGGCGTGGTGCTGCGCCGCAGCGGCCTGCGCTGGCCCTTCCCCGCCGGCCTGGAACAGGCGCTGGCGGGCCGCGTGGTGGCGGCCACGGGGCGGCGCGGCAAATATCTGCTGCTGCGCTTCGACAATGGCACCCTCATCATCCACCTCGGCATGTCCGGCCATTTGCGCGTGCTGCCGCAGGGCATACCGCCGCAGAAGCACGACCATTTCGACCTGGTGGTGGACAGCGAGCGCGACGAGCAGATACTGCGCCTGACCGATCCGCGCCGTTTCGGCGCCGTGCTGTGGCACCCCAGCGAGGATGGCGACCTGGAGCAGCACCTGCTGCTGCGCGGCCTGGGCGTGGAGCCGCTGGAGGGCGCGTTCACCGGCGATCTGCTGCACCGCATGACGCGCACGCGCGGCGCGGCCATCAAGCAGGTGCTGCTGGCGGGCGATATCGTGGTGGGCGTGGGCAATATCTACTGCTCGGAGAGCCTGTTCCGCGCCGGCATCAATCCAAAGACGCCGGCCCGCCGTATCAGCCTGGCGCGCTACCAGAAGCTGGCGCAGGCCATCCGCGACGTGCTGGCCGAGGCCATTGTCCAGGGCGGCAGCACCTTGCGCGACTTTATCAGCGTCAATGGCCAGTCCGGCTACTTCCAGCAGAGCTATTTCGTCTATGATCGTACCGGCCTGCCGTGCCGGGTGTGCGGGACGCCGGTGCGCCAGGTCAAGCAGGGGCAGCGCTCGACCTTCTATTGTGTGCAGTGCCAGAAATAAGAGGGAAGCATGGTCAGGGATCTTGAACAGTACAGTGCGTGGCGCCAGGGCGTGGTGGTGGCGCTGCAGCAGTACCAAACATGGCTGCACGGCGCCGAACTGGCCGACGCGGCCAGCGAGCAGCGCCTGGCGCGCACCCTGGCCCGGCTGGCGGACGACAAGCTGTCGGTGGCCTTCGTGGCCGAGTTCTCGCGCGGCAAATCCGAACTGATCAACGCCATCTTCTTCGCCGACTACGGCCAGCGCATCCTGCCCTCGGCGGCCGGGCGCACCACCATGTGCCCCACCGAGCTGATGTACGACCCGGCCTGGCCGGCCTGCATCCGCCTGCTGCCGATCGAAACCCGGGCCGACAACCTGTCCACCAGCGACTACCGCGACAACGCCGCCGCTTGGACCATGCTGCCGCTGGACCTGGACTCGCCGGCCGCCATGCACGAGGTGTTCCGCCAGGTGAGCCTGACGCGCCACGTGGGCGTGGAGGAAGCCAAGCGCTACGGCCTGTACGACGAGAACGACCCGGACATGCCGGTCACGCTGGACAACGATGGCCTGGTGGAGATTTCGCTGTGGCGCCACGCCATCATCAACTTCCCGCACCCGCTGCTCAAGCAGGGCCTGGTGATCCTGGACACGCCGGGCCTGAACGCCATCGGCACCGAGCCGGAGCTGACGCTGAACCTGATCCCGCACGCGCACGCGGTGCTGTTCATCCTGGCGGCCGACACCGGCGTGACCAAGAGCGACATCGAGGTCTGGCGCACGCACATCGGCGCCGGCGCGGGCCGCCTCGTGGTGCTCAACAAGATAGACAGCATGTGGGACGAGCTGCGCAGCGACGCCGAGGTGGACGCCGAGATCGCGCGCCAGCAGGAGCATGCGGCGCACATGCTGGCCCTGGAGCCGCGCCAGGTGTTCCCGGTGTCGGCGCAGAAGGCGCTGGTGGGCAAGATCAACAGCGACGCGGCGCTGCTGGAAAAGAGCCGCCTGGGCCTGCTGGAGCGGGCCTTGTTCAACGAACTGATCCCGGCCAAGAAGGACATCATCCGCAAGCAGCTGGCGCGCGAGCTGGGCACGCTGAGCGGCGCGCAGCAGGCCATGGTGAGCGCGCGCATGCGCGGCATCGTCGAGCAGCTGCACGAGCTCAAGAGCCTGCGCGGCAAGAACCAGAGCGTGGTGGCGCACATGATGCGCCGCATCGACGTGGAGAAGAAGGAGTTCGACAGCAGCCTGTTCAAGCTGCAGGCCACGCGCGCGGTGTTCACGCGGCTGTCCACCGAACTGTACACCTGCCTGGGCATGGACATGCTGCGCGACCACGTGCTGGGCGTGCGCGCCGCCATGGACCGCAGCCGCTTTTCCACCGGCATGCGCGAGGCGGTCAAGGTCTTCTTCGACGACATCAAGCGCGACCTGCAGGCCTCCGAGCGCAAGACCAGCGAGATCCGCGACATGATGGAGGTGATGTACCGCAAATTCTCCAGCGAGCACGGCCTCACGCTGCCGCCGCCCATGCCGTTCACGCTGGACCGCTACCGCGACGAGATTGCCGACATCGAGGATATCTACGATGCGCAGTTCGGCACCGTGACCTTGCTGATGACCAGCCGGGTGGTGCTGATGGAGCGCTTCTTCGACTCCATCGCGTCGGCCGTGAAGCGCTGCTTCAAGGCCGCCAATGCGGATGCGGAGGCGTGGCTGAAGGTGATCATGGCGCCGCTGGAGGCACAGATCCGGCAGCACAAGGACCAGCTCAAGCACAGGCTGGCATCCATCCAGCGCATCCATGACGCGACCGACAGCCTGGAGCAGAAAATAGAGGCCTTCGAGCAGAGCCAGGCCGAGCTGGAGCAACTCAGGGCCAAGCTGACCGAGCTGTCCGGCAATATCAGCATCGCCATCAACGCGGAATACGTGGCGCTGGACGCCGCCGCATAGCAAGACAAGGAACTGAATGAAACGCTTGACCCATCCGCTGGCGCCCGAAGGCGCGGCGGACTATATCGATCCCACTTTCTCCGCCGACCTGATCGCCTGGCAGCAGCAGCACGGCCGCCACACGCTGCCGTGGCAGAACACGCGCGACGCCTACCTGGTGTGGCTGTCCGAGATCATGCTGCAGCAGACCCAGGTCTCGGCCGTGCTGGGCTATTACGCGCGCTTCCTGGAGCGCTTCCCTACCCTGCGCTCGCTGGCCGAAGCGCCGGTGGAGGATGTGATGGCGCAGTGGAGCGGCCTGGGCTACTACACCCGCGCGCGCAATCTGCACAAATGCGCGCAGCGCGTGGTGGCGGAATACGGCGGCGTGTTCCCGTCCGACCCGGCGCTGCTGGCCGAGCTGCCCGGCATAGGCCGTTCGACGGCGGCGGCCATTGCCGCCTTTTCCAGCGGCGCGCGCGCGGCCATTATGGACGGCAACGTCAAGCGGGTGTTTGCGCGCGTGTTCGGCATAGACGCCTATCCGGGCGAGAAGAAGGTGGAGCAGGCCATGTGGCTGCGCGCCGAGGCGCTGCTGCCCGAGCAGGGCATCGAGGCCTACACGCAGGGGCTGATGGACATGGGCGCCACCTTGTGCACGCGCAGCAGCCCGGACTGCGGCCGCTGCCCCATGCAGCCGCGCTGCGTGGCCTACGCCACCAACCGCACCAAGGACCTGCCGGTGCGCAAGCCGAAGAAGGCCACGCCTGAAAAGCACGCCACCATGCTGGTGCTGATAGACCAGGGCCAGGTGCTGCTGGAGCAGCGTCCGTCCAGCGGCATCTGGGGCGGCCTGCTGTCGCTGCCGGAACTGGACGGCCACACGCTGGCCGAGGACGACGATATTCCGCCGGCCGACCAGGCGGCGCTGGTGGCGGCGGTGAACGTGTTCGGGGAGATGGAGTCGCACGAGCGGCTGGTGACGGTGACGCATGTGTTTACGCACTACAAGCTGCATATCGCGCCGCTGCTGGTGACGCTGGCGCGCCGCGCGCCCTTCGCCGCCGACGGCCGCCACGTCTGGCTGGAGGCCTCCCGCGTGTCCGGCGCCGCCCTGCCCGCGCCCATCAAGAAGCTGCTGCTCGAGCTGCTGGGCGACAGCGGCGCCGCGCAGGCGCGCATGTTCTAACGCAGCAAAGCCGCCACCGCATGATGCGCCGCGCAAGGACGGATATCAAGCGAACCGCGCGGGGGGCTTGATGCAGCTCAGATGGCGCTACAGTTCTTCCAGCGCGAACAGGCGGCGGTGCTCGCGGATGGCGTAGCGGTCGGTCATGCCGGCGATGTAGTCGGCGATTTTGCGCGCCTGCGCGGTGGCGTCGCCGGAGGCGTCGATGTAGTCGGGCGGCAGCAGCACCGGGTCGGCGATGAAGGCGTCGAACAGCTCGCGCAGGATGCGGCTGGCCTTCACCCGCATGCGGTTGACCTTGTAGTGCTTGTACAGATTGGCCCGCAGGAAGCGCTTGAGCTCGGTTGCGTCCTTGCGCATCTGGTCCGAAAAACGGATCAGCGGCGGCGCGTGGCGCACCTCGTCCAGGTTTTTCGGCGCCGCCTCCAGCAGCAGCCGGCCGGAGGTGGCCAGCAGGTCGTCCGCCAGCGCCGTGATCAGGCGGCGTAGAGTTTCATAAATCGCGCGCCGCCCGCTCAGGCCGGGATGCACGCGCTGCACGTCGTGCCACAGCCGGGCGAAGAAGTCCACCTGCTCCAGCTGTTCTATCGTGATCAGCCCGGAACGCAGACCGTCGTCGATGTCGTGGCTGTTGTAGGCGATCTCGTCGGCCAGATTCGTCAGCTGCGCCTCCAGCGAGGGCTGCGTGCGGTCGATAAAGCGCTGCGCCACCGGCCCCAGCAGCTTGGCATTGGCCAGCGAGCAATGCTTGAGGATGCCCTCGCGCGTCTCGAACATCAGGTTCAGGCCGTCGAAGGCGCCGTACTGCTCCTCCAGCGTGTCGACCACGCGCAGGCTTTGCAGATTGTGTTCGAAGCCGCCGTGCTCCTGCATGCATTCGTTGAGCACGTCCTGGCCCACGTGGCCGAAGGGCGTGTGGCCCAAGTCGTGCGCCAGCGCCACCGCCTCCACCAGGTCCTCGTTCAGGCGCAGGTTGCGCGCCAGCGAGCGGCCCACCTGCGCCACTTCCAGGCTGTGCGTGAGGCGGGTGCGGAACAGGTCGCCCTCGTGGTTGAGGAAGACCTGGGTTTTGTATTCCAGGCGGCGGAACGCGGTCGAATGGATGATGCGGTCGCGGTCGCGCTGGTACTGGCTGCGCGAGGCGTGCGGGGTTTCCGGGTAGCGGCGCCCCACGCCCTGGTCCGAATGCACGGCGTAGGGGGCGAGGTGGGCTTCGCTGCTCATCATTGCGCTTGTACGCAGGCGGCCAGGGTTTCCAGCAGCAGTTGCTGCGGCGCGTTGGTGATGCTGGGGCTGCCCAGCGGCTTGAGCAGGATGAACTTGATGGCGCCGCCTTCGTTCTTCTTGTCGACCTCCATCAGCTCCAGCCAGCGCGCCGCGCCCAAGTCCGGCGCCACGGTGGGCAAGCCGGCGGCTTGCACCAGCTTGCGCACGCGCTCGACGGTTTCGCCGTCCACCAGGCCCATGCGGTGCGACAGGTCGGCCGCCATCACCATGCCGCAGCCCACGGCCTCGCCGTGCAGCCACTTGCCGTAGCCCAGGCCGTTCTCGATGGCGTGGCCGAAAGTGTGGCCGAAGTTGAGGATGGCGCGCAGGCCGCCTTCGCGCTCGTCCTGGCGCACCACGTCGGCCTTGATTTCGCAGGAACGGGCGATGGCGTAGGCCAGCGCGCCCTTGTCGCGCGCCACCAGCAGGCCGATGTTGGCTTCGATCCAGTCGAAGAACTCGGCGTCGATGATGGCGCCGTGCTTGATCACTTCGGCCAGGCCGGCCGACAGTTCGCGGTCCGGCAGGGTTTCCAGCGTGGACGTGTCGGCGATCACCACGCGCGGCTGGTAGAACGCGCCTATCATGTTCTTGCCCAGCGGATGGTTGATGCCGGTCTTGCCGCCCACCGAGGAGTCAACCTGGCTCAACAAGGTGGTCGGCACCTGGATGAAGTCCACCCCGCGCATATAGCTGGCCGCCGCGTAGCCGGTCAGGTCGCCGATCACGCCGCCGCCCAGCGCCAGCAAGGTGGTCTTGCGGTCGGCCTTGGCCGCCAGCAGGGTGTCGAACACCGTCATCAGGCTGTCCCAGGTCTTGTACTCCTCGCCGTCCGGCAGCACGATCTCGATGACGTCCTTGCCGTGCGCCTGCAGCGCGCCGCGCACGCGGTCCAGGTAAAGCGGCGCCACCGTGGTGTTGGTGACGATGGCGACTTTGCTGCCGGTGACGTGGCGCGCCAGCAGCGCGCCGTCCGCCAGCAGCGCCGGGCCGATGGAAATGGGGTAGCTGCGCTCGCCCAGCTCAACGTTCAGGAGTATGGTGGTTTGTTCGTTCATCGATGGTTGTGCGGTTGTGACGCAATTGGGCGCGGCATGGCAGGCCCGTGCATCCAGCTGGTTCAGAATTGTGTGAACCATCGATTGTACGTTAGGTCGGCCGGTATCGATGACGATGTGGGCCATTTCCTCGTACAAGGGTTCGCGCTGCACCATCAGCTCCTCGAGCTTTTTGCGCGGGTCGGCGGTCTGCAGCAGCGGGCGGTTCTTGTCGTGGGCGGTGCGGGCCAGGATGGAATTGATGCTTGCACGCAAGTAAATCACCGTGCCGCGCTCGCGCAGCAGGGCGCGGCTGTCGGGATTGAGGATGGCGCCGCCGCCGGTGGCCAGCACCACGCCCTGCTGGGCGCTCAGGTCGCGGATCACGTCGGCCTCGCGGCGCCGGAAGCTCTGTTCGCCTTCGATTTCAAAGATCCAGGGGATGGAGGCGCCGGTGCGGGCCTCGATCTCGTGGTCCGAATCGATGAAGGTCAGCCCCAGTTTGCGGGCCAGCAGACGGCCTATGGTGGTCTTGCCCGCCCCCATCAGTCCGACCAGAAATATATTACTGCCGTAAGTATCAGCCACTATGATCCACTTTTCAGAATGCGCGGACGCCGGCGCCGGCGTCCGCTACTGCCTCCTTACGGGCAGCTGAACCGCAGTTTAAACGGATACGTGGTGACATTGTTGCGCGGCGTGGTGATAGTGACATTAAATGTTGCATTCAATGGCGTCAGGCAAGGTTTCGGCTGCACGCTGCCCACCGTCACGGTGTGGTAGGAACCCTGGCGGATGCTGGCGTTGTCGATGCCGGTGCCGCTGCTGGCGTCGCCGCTGGCAGTGTGGGCGAACACGTTCTGCACGCTGGCCGGCGACACGCCGGTGGCGGAGGCATTGACCGGATTGGAAATTTCCACGCGGGTGCCGGCTGGCATCGGGTTGTTGTTGATGTCGTTCAGCTGCAGGTTGAACACGCGCGAATCGTTGGCGCCCACGGTGCCCAGGTCGTACTCGGCGCCGGTCAGGCGCACGGGGACCGGGCTGGCGGTGTCGTTGAACCACACGTTCTCGGCAAAGCTGCCGCTCAGGAAGATGCCGATCTTGGCGAACAGCGTGTTGTAGCCGTCGGTGGTGCTGGCGCAGATGGTCGCCAGGCCGGTGCGGGTGCTGTCGTTGCTGATGCCGGCCGAGGTGCTGCTGCCGTCGCTGCGCACGGTGGGCGCGTTGCACGCCGTTTTAGGCGTGTTGGCCGCCGCCGAGCGCGGGTTCTGGGTGCGGAAGTCCACCGAGCAGCCGCCGTTGGCGGTGTTGCAGGCGCCCTTGCTGGACGCGCCCACCGACGCCAGGTTGCTCTGGAATACCACCGGCAGGCCGTCGGCCACCGGGTTGCCGGCCTGGTCGGCCACCATGATGTTGACGGTGGTGGCCGGCGCCAGCGTGCCGCTGTCGTAGGTCCAGCCTTCCACGTTGGGGCTGCCCACGCTGAGCGAGAAGGCTTGCTGCACCGGCAGGCCGGTGGTGACGACGATGGAGTCCGAGCTGGTCGAGACGGCGGCGTTGTTGACCAGGGTGGCCTGCACGCGGAACGAGGTCGGCTTGGTGCCCGAGTTGACGGTCATGATGACTTCGCCGTTCGCATCGGTGCTGTCGGTGGCCTTGTTGACGGTGACGTCCGGCGTGGAGGCGGCGAACTTGACCGCCTGGGCCGGCAGCGCCTTGCCGAAGATGTCGACCACCTTGAAGGTCAGCGTGGCCGTTTCGGTACGGCCGAAGCCGCCTTCACCCTTGACCACGATGGACTGGTTGACCGGGCTGGCGCCGACGAACTGGATCGAGGCGGCGGCCGGGCTGGCGATGGCCAGGCTGGCGCTGACCGATTTCGGCGTCGACGAACCGCTGCTCAGGGTGGCGGTGATGACGTCGTTGTTGCCGCAGCCCTGGTCGCGGAACACCACTTGCGCGGTGCCATTGCTGGTCGGCGCGCTGGCGGCCAGCGTGGCCTTGCCGGCGGTAACGCAGGCCGAGCTGAAGGCAATATTCATCTGCTGGTCGGTGTACTTGGCCGAGCCGACCAGCACATCAACCGCGATCACGGTCGAACCATACGCGCCTATGCTGCCCGGCGACAAGCGCAAGGGGCTGAGCGACACGTCCGTGGCGCCGACCGTGAAGTTGGCGGCCGCACTGACGGCGGCGCCGTCCACGGTGGAGGTGACGGTGACGGTGCCCGCGCCGCTGGCGACCAGGCTGGCCGGACGCATGGTGGCGTCCGCCACGCCGTTGGCGTCGGTCAGGGTGGTACCGGCGGACGGAGAGAACGCCACCAGCGAGCTGCTGGCGACGAAGGTCACCAGCGCATTCGGCACCGGCTTGCCGTCCTTGTCCTTGACGGTGGCGCGCGCGGTCAGCGGCGTCACGCTGGACAGCGAATTGCTGGCCGCGCCGCCGCTGCTGAGCAGAGCCAGCGTCATGCTGGGCACTTGCACCGGCGTGCCGGCCACCACCTGGATTTTCTTCTCGGCCGAGGTCACGCCGCCGGAAGTGGCGGTGATGGTGATGGTGCGCAGCGAGGTGTCGCCCTTGGTGTTCAGGCGGGCCGTGACGGTGCCGGTGGCGTCGGTGGTCTTGGCCGTGGCCGCGATGGCGCCCGAGCTGGCTTTGAAATCAACGGTCTGGTCGGCCATGACGTTGTTGCTGGCGTCCTTGACCACCACGGTCAGCGTCACTTCGGTGCCGTCGGCGCCGGAGGAGGCGATGGTGTCCGCGCTGGAGACCAGGACCACGCTGGTCACCTTGGGCGTACCCGGCGTGGTCGGAGTGCCGGTGCCGCCGCCCACGCTGCCGGGGTTGCCGCCGCCGCCGCCGCAGGCGGCCAGCAAGGTGGCGCACAGGGACAGCGCCAGCCAGTCTTTAAATTTTTTCATCATGCTGCTTTCCGTAGTAGCCATAAATATTCAAGAAATCTTAACGGGCCGACAGCCGCTCGGCAACGATCTTGGGCGTGATAAACACCAGCAATTCCGTCTTGTCATTGGTGCGCGAGTCGGTGCGGAACAGATAGCCCAGCACCGGCACGTCGCCCAGCAGGGGCACTTTGCTGACCACGTTGCGCTCGACCTGCTGGTAGATGCCGCCCAGCACCACGGTGCCGCCGTTGTCTATCATGACCTGGGTCTTCACGTGCTTGGTGTCGATGGCGAAGCCGGCCCGGGTCTCCTGGCCCACGCTGTCCTTGTTCACATCCACGTCCAGCACCACGTTGCCGTCCGGCGTGATCTGCGGCGTCACTTCCAGGCGCAGATTGGCCTTGCGGAAGATGATGGAGGTGGCGCCGCTGCTGGTGGCCACCTGGTAAGGCAGCTCCAGGCCCTGTTCGATCACGGCCACCGCCTTGTCGGCCGTCACCACGCGCGGGCTGGACACGATCTTGCCGGTGCCGTCCGCCTCCAGCGCCGACAGCTCCAGGTTCAGGAAGCGGTTGGCGGCCGAGGAGAACAGGCTCACGGCCAGGCTGCCGGCGGCGGCGCCGTTGATGGACGCGGCCGGCAGGTTGATGAACTGCGAATTTGTGTAGCCGTCGCCCCGGTCCGGGGTCTGGCCGGTGACCTGGCCGATGCCTGTCATATTGCCGCCGATGCCGATGCGGGTGTTGCCGCCGCCGATCTGGTAGCCGGTGTCGCCGCCGCGCAGCGTGCGCAGGTCGGCAAAGCCCAGCTTGGCGCCCAGGTTGCGCGTGAAGGAGTCGCTGGCCTCGACGATGCGGGCCTCGATCAGCACCTGCTTGGAGGCGATGTCGGTCTTGGCGATCAGCTTGCGGATATCGTCCAGCTTGGAGGCGATGTCGGTGACGAAGAGCTGGTTGGTGCGCGGCTCGATAATGGCGCTGCCGCGCTTGGACAGCACGCGGTTCTTCACGTCGGACGAACCGTCCAGGCCGAACACGGTCTTGAACGATTCAGCCTTCTGGTAGTTCAGCTGGAAGATTTCCGACTTCAGCGGCTCCAGGTCGGCGATCTGGGCGCGCTGCTCCAGCTCCAGCTTCTCCTTGGTCAGCAGTTCTTCCTTGGGCGCGATCCACAGCACCGAGCCGTTCTTGCGCATGTCCAGGCCCTTGGCCTGCAGCACCACGTCCAGCGCCTGGTCCCACGGCACTTCCTTCAAGCGCAGGGTCAGGTTGCCGGTCACGCTGTCGCTGGTGATGATGTTCAGGCCGGAGATGTCGGCGATGGCCTGCAGCGCGGCGCGCACTTCCACGTTCTGGAAATTGAAGGACAGCTTCTCGCCGCGGTAGCCCTGGGTGCCCTGGGTCAGCTTGTTGGGGTCTTCCTTGATCGGCTTGACGTCCACCACCAGCTGGGTGTCGCTCTGGTACACGCTCTGTTCCCACAGGCCCTTGGCCTCGATGGTCATGCGCACATTGTCGCCCTGCGGCACGGTGGTGATCTGCGACACCGGGGTGCCGAAGTCCGTCACGTCCAGGCGGCGGCGCAGCGACTCCGGCACGCCGGTCTTGAGGAAATCGATCACCAGGCCGGCGGCGGTGGGACGCACGTCGACCGCCACCTGGCTGTTCGGCAGATCCACCACCACGCGGCCTTCGCCGTTGGCGCCGCGCCGGAAGTCCAGGTCGCGCAATTGCTGTTTGCCCGGCGGCGCCGCTTGCGCCGATGACAGCGCTGGCGCCGCCTTGGCCGGCATGCCGGTGGCGTCCACCGCCGTGGCCAGGCCGCCGGAGCCGTCTATGGTCAGGATGACGGCGTTGCCGTCGATCACGGTGGCGTAGTTCAGGCTGCGCTTCAGGTTGAACACCAGGCGCGAGCGTTCGCCGGCCTGCACCACGTTCACGCTGCGCAGCTCGCCCTGGTTCACTTCCTGGGTGGTCTTGCCGGTGCTGTTGACGGTGGCGCCGAAATCGAGCGCGATGCGCGGCGGGTTGGTGATGGCAAAGCCGATCGGCAGCTTGTCCGGCGCGTGCTTGAGCGCGATCTTGACGATCACGTTGGCGCCCTGCTGGTTGGTGCTGATGGACTCGATGGCGTTGCCCTGCTGGGCGCGGGCCGGAGCCAGCACCAGCGCCATGGCGGCGATGGCCAGCACGCCGTGCATGGCCTGTCGGAAAGCGGCGGTATTCAGGCGGTTCATTTTTGGTTCTCCTTGCTTTCCTGCAGTTCCAGCTTGGACACGCGTTCAACCCAGTCGCCGGTGGCGTCCTGGACGATTTCCTTGACGCTCACGGCGTCGTCGCTGATGCTGGTGATCAGACCGAAATTCTGGCCCACGTGCTGGCCGGGGCGTACCTGGTACACCGCCTTGTCCACTTGCAGCAAGGCGTACATCACCTTGGCTTTTTCCATGGTGCCCACCATCTTCACGATGTCGAGCGGGAAGGTTTCGAGGAACTCCTTGCGGCGGTCCATGTCCGGCTTGAGGCCGCCGCCGGGCTTGCGGTCCAGCCGCGCCAGCTCGGCCAGCAGCTTGTTGGCGCTGAAGGGGTCGACCTGGTCCTGCGCCACGTAGGCGAAGGGGATGAAGTTTTTCGGCGCGGCGATGGGCTTGACGGCCACATGGGCCGAATTGTCGACCTCTTTCATCCACTGCCGCACTTCCTGCACGTCGCTGTCGCCGCAGCCGGCCAGCGCCAGCAGGCCGGCCAGGACGAGCGCAACACGGGATAAACCGGATAGGCGCTTGCTCATTTTTTCGCCGCCTTTTTCTTGTCGGCGGCAGCCTTGCGCTGCGCCGCCACTTCTTCAGGGTCCAGGTAGCGGAAGGTCTTGGCCACCGCGTCCAGCGTCAGGCCGCCGTCCTTGCCGGCGGACAGCGCCATATTGTTCAGCGTAACGATGCGCGGCAGATTGGCCATGTCGCTGGCGAAAGCGCCCACGTCATGGTAGCTGCCGGTCACCTTGATATCGATGGGCAGCTCGGCGTAGTAGTCGCGCACCACCACCTGGCCCGGCTTGAACAGCTCGAACTGCAGGCCGCGTCCCAGGCCGGCCTGGTTGATGTCGGACAGCAGCGCCGCCATTTCGGCCTTGCTCGGCAGCTGCTTCTGCAGCCGCTCGACGTACTGGTCGACCTGCAGCTTCTGCGCCCGCAGCGCGTCCAGGTTGACCGCCTGCTGGGTCTTGGCGGTGTACTCGCCGCGCAGCTTGGCCTCCTCGGCCACCAGTATGTCCTGGGTCTCGAACTGGCCGCTCCAGTACGCGAAATAGCCCAGCGCGGACACCGCCGCCACCATGGCCACCACGCACATCAGGCGCGGCGCCAGCGGCCACTGGCCGGGATGGCGTCCGCTCAGTCCCCTGAACTGGTCCGCCAGCGCGGCGCTTGCTTCTTTCAGATCGATCGCCATGGTCCGCCCCTAGTTGCTGGCCGCAGCCATTGCGCCGCCCGGCTTGGCGCCGGGCTTGCCGTCGGCCGGCTGGTCCTTGTCGCGCGGCCGCTTGATGCTGACGATCATATTGAACTCCACTACTTTTTTGGCCGTCTTGCCCTGGCCCAGGCCGGTGGATTTGACTTCAATCAGGTCCGGTTTCTCCAGCCACGGCGACACCCCGGCCACATTGCGCAGCAGCTCGGAGACGCGCTCCTGCGACTGCGCATAGCCCAGCAGCGTGACCTTCTGCCCTTCCTGCTTGAACGATTTCAGGTACACGCCGGACGGGGTCTGCTTGACCAGCTCGTCGAGCAGGTAGACCGGCTGGTTGCGGTCGCCCTGCAAATCCTCGACCGCCTGCTGGCGCGCCTTCAGCGCCTCGATTTCCTGCTTCAGCGTGGCGATCTCGGCGATCTTCTTGTCCAGCACCACGATGGCGTCCTTGATGACCTTGTTGCGCTGCTCCTGGATGGAGATGGCGCGCGCGTTGTAGCCGCCCACCGCCAGCACCACGGCCGCGCCGATCAGCGCGCCCAGCACCAGCAGCGCGTAGAACGCCGATTTCTTCTGTTTGCGCTTGGCCTCGCGGTGCGGCAGCAGATTAATATGGATCATCAGCCGAACCTCCGCATGGCCAGGCCGCAGGCGACCAAATAGGCGGGCGCCTCGGCGCGCAGGGCCTGTTCGCGCACGCCCGGTCCCAGCTGCATGCCCTTGAACGGCGAAATGACGGCGCTGGAGATCTTGCTGCGGGCCGCCACGATGTCGAGCAGGCCGGGGATCAGCGCGCAGCCGCCGGCCAGGAACAGCTGGTCGACCCGGGTGTAGGGCGTGGACGTGTAAAAGAACTGGATGGCGCGCGTGACTTCCAGCGCGGCGCTTTCCAGGAAAGGCGTGAGGATGTCGGCCGTGTAGTTGTCCGGCAGCTCGCCCGACTTCTTGCGCGTTTCGGCCTCGTCGAAAGCCATGCCGTAGCTGCGCACGATTTCCTGGGTCAGCGAGTTGCCGCCGAAGGGCTGCTCGCGCTCGTAGATGGTGGCGCCGTCCAGCAGCACCGATATATGCGTGACCTGGGCGCCGATCTGGAACAGCGCCACGATCTGGCCCGCGCCGCCCTCGGGCAGCTGCATCAGGATGCGGTCCAGCGCGGCGCGCGCGGCGTAGGACTCCACGTCCATCACGGTGGCCTTCAGGCCGGAGGCCTCGGCGATGGCGACGCGGTCCTCCACCTTCTCGCGGCGCGAGGCGGCCAGCATCACTTCAATGTCGTCGGGCGAGTTGGGCGCGGGGCCGATGACGTCGAAGTCCAGGCTGACCTCGTCGAGCGCGAAAGGAATGTATTGGGACGCCTCGGATTCCACCTGCACTTCCAGCTGGTCTTCGGCCATGCCGGCGGGCAGCACGATTTTCTTGGTGATGACGGACGCGGGCGGCATGCCCAGCGCCGCCAGCTTGGCGCGCGTGCCGCTCTTTTTCCACACGCGGCGCAGCGTGTCGACCACCTGCTCCATGTTTTCTATATTGCCGTCCACCACCGCGCCGCGCGGCAGCGGCTCGGCCGCGTAGCGGTCCAGCCGCCAGCCTTCCTTGCCGGCCTGCGACAATTCCACCAGGCGCACACTGGAGGTGCTGATGTCCACGCCGATCAGCGGCGGGTTGCCGCCACCGAACAAGCTGCCGAGATCCAGGTTCATATTGCAACACCTGTGGTTGAATGCATAAGGGAACTCGTTTGAAAACCAGCGTTTAGGAGAAGGAAGTGAGACAGTACATTAAATCGTAGCAATAAGATGAATCCAGTGTAAAGGTATTTCTACTGTGCACAATTGCACGGTTGTGCGGCCTACGCCACACTTTTTCCTCTCTGGCGTGACCGCAAAAACAACTAAGTTGCTTAGTTGCTCAGAGTAAATGTTTCCTCCGTTCCCGCTGGTTCCGTAAGCTGCCGCAGCTATCTGCGCTCGCTTATAATGGGCCGGACAAAATGACAGCGAAAGACAACGCGCATGAGCACTGCCCAACCCGGTACCGCCGCCCCTTCCCGTTCCAAAAAACTCCTGCTGACCGTACTGGCCTCCGTGGTGGGCCTGGCCATGGTCGCGGTGCTGCTGCTGGTGTTCGGCCTGGCCATGGCCTACCCCAACCTGCCTGAACTGGACTCCCTGACCGACTACCGCCCCAAGATGCCACTGCGCATCTTCTCGGCCGACAATGTGCTGATCGGCGAGTTCGGCGAAGAGCGCCGCAACCTGGTGCACATCAAGGACATCCCCGACGTGATGAAAAAGGCCGTGCTGGCCATCGAGGACGACCGCTTCTACGACCACGGCGGCATCGACTACGCCGGCATCCTGCGCGCGGCGGTGCACAACGCCACCGGCGGCGCGCGCCAGGGCGCGTCCACCATCACGCAGCAGGTGGCGCGCAACTTCTTCCTGTCCAGCGAACAGACCTTCAAGCGCAAGATCTACGAGATCCTGCTGGCCTGGAAAATCGAGAAAAACCTCAGCAAGGACCAGATCCTCGAGGTGTATATGAACCAGATCTACCTGGGCCAGCGCGCCTACGGCTTTTCCTCGGCCGCACAGATCTATTTCGGCAAGAATCTGAAAGACATTAGCGTGGCCGAAGCCGCCATGCTGGCCGGCCTGCCGAAAGCGCCGTCGGCCTACAACCCGGTGGTCAACCCCAAGCGCGCGCGCACGCGCCAGCAATACATCCTGGTGCGCATGGCGCAGCTGGGCTATATCAGCGACGCGCAGTTCCAGGCCGCCAAGGCCGAGCCGCTGAAAGTGAAGACCGACAGCAGCGAATTCGGCGTGCACGCCGAGTACGTGGCCGAGATGGCGCGCCAGCTGGTGTACGAACAGTTCAAGGAGGACACCTACACGCGCGGCCTGAACGTGTTCACCACCATCACCAAGGCCGACCAGGACGCGGCCTACCTGGCGCTGCGCCGGGGCGTGATGGAGTACGAGAAGCGCCACGCCTACCGCGGCCCGGAAGCCTATATCAACATCCCCACCACCAAGGAAGAGGCGGACGACGCCATCGAATCCGAACTGGCCGGCCACCCGGACAGCGACGACATCGTGGCCGCCATGGTGCTGCAGGCCACGCCGCAGAAGGTGACGGCGGTGACCGCCACCGGCGAGGAAATCAGCATCACCGGCGCGGGCCTGGAGATGGGCAAGTCCTGGCTGTCGGACAAGGCCGCGCCCAACAAGCGCATCCGCCGCGGCGCCGTGATCCGCGTCATGCGCGAGGAAAAGGACTGGGAAATCACCCAGATGCCGGAAATCGAATCGGCCTTCGTGGCCGCCTCCACCGAAGACGGCGCCATCAAGGCCATGGTGGGCGGCTTCGACTACAACCGCAACAAGTTCAACCACGTGACGCAGGCCTGGCGCCAGCCCGGCTCCTCGTTCAAGCCCTTCATCTACTCGGCTTCGCTGGAGCGCGGCCTGTCGCCGGCCACCGTGATCAACGACGCGCCGATTTCCTTCGACGCCGGCCAGACCGGCGGCCAGGCCTGGGAGCCGAAGAACTACGACGGCAAGTATGAAGGCCCGATGACCATGCGGCGCGGCCTGACCAAGTCCAAGAACATGATCTCGATCCGCATCCTGCACCGCATCGGCGCCAAGTACGGCCAGGAATACACCACCCGCTTCGGCTTCGACGCCGAGAAAAATCCGCCCTACCTGACCCTGGCGCTGGGCGCGGGCGCGGTCACGCCGCTGCAGATGGCGGGCGCCTACGCGGTGTTCGCCAACGGCGGCTACAAGATCGCGCCCTACCTGATCTCCAAGGTGACCGACGCCAACGGCAAGGTGCT
Organism: Pseudoduganella sp. GW821-FHT05F09; assembly: GCF_059419605.1. Taxonomy (NCBI): domain Bacteria; kingdom Pseudomonadati; phylum Pseudomonadota; class Betaproteobacteria; order Burkholderiales; family Oxalobacteraceae; genus Pseudoduganella; species Pseudoduganella sp. GW821-FHT05F09. The sequence continues at coordinate 47,440 of NZ_JBWKSD010000007.1, read as the reverse complement.
GTCGCAGGCCAATCCGGACCGCGCCGGCGTGGACGCCAACCGCGTCATCGACGAGCGCAACGCCTTCCTGATGGACAGCATGCTGAAAGACGTGGTGCGTTTCGGCACGGCCACCAAGGCCATGTCGCTCAAGCGCACCGACCTGGCGGGCAAGACCGGCACCACCAACGACTCCATCGACGCCTGGTTCGCGGGCTACCAGGCCAAGCTGGTGGGCGTGGCCTGGATAGGCTACGACCAGCCCAAGAACCTGGGCAACCGCGAAACCGGCGGCGGCCTGGCGCTGCCGATCTGGATAGGCTATATGGGCAAGGCGCTGAAGAACATCCCCATCGAGGAGCGCGCCGTACCGGAAGGCATGATGGTGGTGGACGGCGAGTACTACTACGCCGAGAACCCGCCCGGCACCGGCGTGACCAGCCTGGAAGGCGCCACGCGCGCCACCCCGGCCGAGGAAAAAGCCAAGGACGCCGTGAAGAACGAATTGTTCTGACAAAGTCACTACACCTCGGACTGGAGACCGCCACCGCATGAAGCAGCTGCCCCGCTTGTTGTCCTCCACCCTGCTGGCCCTGTCCGGGCTGCAGGCCGTTCAACATGCAGGGGCCGCCGAGGTGCTGGTGGCATCGGGCGCCTTCAGCGCCTGGCAATACCTGGACACGGGCAAACCCGCCGCGCCGGACTGGAACAGCGCCGCCGCGGACATGGCCGCCGCCGGCTGGAAAACCGGCGCCGCGCCGCTGGGCTACGGCCGCACGGACAGCGTCAACACCACGGTCTCCTTCGGCGCCGCGCCGGAAGCCAAACCCATCACCACCTACTTCCGCCGCGTGGTCAACGTGGCCGATCCGGCGCAAGTGGCGCTGCTGACGCTGGACCTGCGGCGCGACGACGGCGCCGTGGTGTACTGGAACGGCGTGGAAATCCAGCGCAGCAATATGCCGCCCGGCCCCGTAGCCGCGCGCACCACGGCGCTCAAGGCGATCGACGGCTACGGCGAAATCGAATACCGGCGCCACCTGGCGCCCGCCGCCGGCCTGCCCATCCGCAAAGGCGCGAATGTGCTGGCGGTGGAGATCCACCAGTCCGGCCCCGCCAGCAGCGACATCGTGTTCGACCTGGACCTGCGCGCCTACGCGCCGGGCGAAACGCCGCCCGCCGACCTCTACCCCGACACCTACGCGGCGCTGGCCGAGGGCCATGCCGACAAGGCGCTGAACCTGCTGCTGCAACTCGATGCGGCGCGCGCGGGCTATGCGCAGCTGGCCATGGCGGGCGCGTCCGCCTTCCTGGCCGGCGGCGGCTCCGCGCGCGACCCGCGCTACGGGCAGCTGCTGGACCGGACCCGCGCCGCCGCGCCGGACGATATGGGCGTGGTGCACGCATGGCTGCGCGCCCGCGTGGCGGCCCGCAGCGGCCTGCCCATCCGGCCGGCGCCGCGCCCGCTGCCGGCCGCTATCGATGAGCGGTGGCGCTTCATCGCGGACACGCCGGAACGCGCCGGCGGCCCCATGCTGCGGCGCGCCGGCCTGCTGGCCGACGTGGACGACCTGGAACTGATACTGGAAAACTGCTATTCCTACCTGGAACGGCGCGGCGCCGACTACCGTGGCGCGCTGGATGCGCTGCGCGCCAGCATCGCCACCGACCTGAACGCCGACACCTTCGCGCACCGCGTGGGCCGCGTGCTGTCCGTGTTCGGCGACCCGCACAGCCGCGTGCAGCGCATCAGCGAACCGCGCGCCCCCGTGCGCTTCGTCATGGACGGCGAACGCGTGGCCGCGCTCAGGTACGACCGCAGCACCCTGCTCGACCCGGCCCATCCCTACGTGACGGCCATCAACGGCTTGCCGGTGGCGCGCTGGCTGGCCGCCGCCGAGGCCGTCGTCGAGCAGGCGTCGCCGCAATACCGCCGCGTGCTGGCGCTGGAACAGCTGCGCAGGCTGGGCCTGGTGGCGCGCCAGCTGCAGCAGCCGGGCGGCGCTTTCGAGCTGACGCTGGCCTCGGCCGGCGGCGCGGAAGTCCGCCTGCCCGTCGCCCTGGAGCGCGGCAATCCGCCCGCGCCGCCGCTGTGGCCGGCGGGGGAATCCCAGCTGCGGGCCGACAATCTGGGCTATCTGCGCCTGGCGTCGATGGAGCGCGGCCCGGCCATGGCCGGGCAGATAGACGGCTGGATGGAAAAATTCAGCGGCACGCGCGGCCTGATCGTCGACGTGCGCGGCAATGGCGGCGGCTGGGTGGACGCCATCCAGACCCTGCTGCCCTGGCTGATGAAGCCGGGCGATCCCATGAAAATCATCAATGTGGCGGCCTACCGCATGCCGCTGGCCCTGCCCGAGCCCAACCGGGGCGGCTTCCTCGGCATGGACGGACGCGGCCTGTATCCGGCCAGCAGCCCGGTGTGGACGGCGGACGAGGCGAAACAGGTGCGGGCCTTCCTGGCCGGCTGGCGGCCGGAATGGCAGCTTCCGGCAGGCAAATTCAGCGACTGGCATGTGATGGCGGTGCGGCCCGGCGACGGCGCGCACGGCGTCTATGGCAAGCCAGTGGTGGTGCTGCTGGACGAGTCGTCCTTCAGCGCCACCGACACCTTCCTGGGCGCGCTCAAGGGCCATCCGAATGTGACGCTGATGGGCATGGCCAGCGGCGGCGGCAGCGGCCGCATGGCCGACTACACTTTGCCGCATTCCGGGCTGCAGCTGCAGCTGTGCCAGATGGCGTCTTTCACCAGCGCCGGCCAGCTGTATGACGGCAAGGGCGTGCAGCCCGACGTGGCGATGCCGGCCCGGTTAAGCGACCAGCTCAGCGGCGGTGGCGACAGCGTGCTGGAAGCGGCCGCCGCGCGCCTGCTGAAGGCAAAAAATTAAGCTGCGCTGATCACGACCGGCGCGCCGCCCTGGGCGGTGGTGATGTCGGACAGCGCGGCGAACAGCTCGGAGCCGTCGCGCGTGTTGATCCACTGGCCTTCGATGCGCTTGTAGTGGAAACCGCCGGAACGGGCCGCCACCCACAGCTCCTGCATCGGCGCCTGGCTGTTGACGATGACCTTGGAGCCGTTGTCGATGAACTCGATTTCCAGCACATTACCGCTGCGCTTGCATTCCACGTCCACCATATCCTGGTCGTTCAGGCGGTCCAGCGCGGCCTCGATGGTGTTCAGGGTGGCGTCGGCCAGGGTCAAAAATTCTGTTTCGGTCATGCTACACTCCAAGCTCTCTAGTCAAACTGTGATTTTAATCGTGAAGTCCACATTAGCGCTGCAATTCACTGCGCTGGCCTGCACCGCCGCCCTGCTGGGCGGCTGCGGCCAGACCGGCCCGCTGTACCTACCCAAACAGCCAGCAAAGCCCGCCTCTGCCAATACCCAGGGCAAGCCCGGCGTGGCGCCGCCGTCCGCCCCCGTGCCTTCGACTCCCCCCGCATCCCAACAATAGATTTCCAACAAAGCTATCCATGTCGCAATTTTCTTACCAGAACGGCGTGCTGCACGCCGAGGGCGTTTCGCTGAGCGCCATCGCCGAACAGTACGGCACGCCTGCTTACGTGTATTCCAAAGCGCAGCTGCTCGATAACTTTGCATCATACGCTGATGCCTGCCAGGGCCGCGACGCGCTGGTGTGCTACGCCATGAAAGCCAATTCCAACCTGGCCATCCTGGACCTGCTGGCGCGCCAGGGCGCGGGCTTCGACATCGTGTCCGGCGGCGAGCTGCTGCGCGTGATCGCGGCCGGCGGCGACCCGCAGAAGGTGATCTTCTCGGGCGTGGGCAAGAGCGTGGAAGAAATGCGCCTGGCGCTGGAACACGACATCCTGTGCTTCAACGTGGAATCGATCCCGGAACTGCACCGCCTGAACGACGTGGCCGGCAGCATGGGCAAGAAGGCGCGCGTGTCGCTGCGCGTGAACCCGAACGTGGACGCCAAGACGCATCCCTACATCGCCACCGGCCTGAAGGCCAACAAGTTCGGCGTGGCCTTTACCGACGCGCTGGCCACCTACCGCGCCGCGGCCCAGCTGCCGCACCTGGACGTGGCCGGCATCGACTGCCACATCGGCTCGCAGCTGCTGGACGACGCGCCGCTGCTGGAAGCGCTGGACAAGCTGATAGAACTGATCGACGCGCTGGGCGCCGAAGGCATCCACCTGCACCACCTGGACCTGGGCGGCGGCATCGGCATCGACTACGGCGACGAGGAAGACGGCGCGCCGGTGCCGGTAGGCGACTACCTGGGCCGCGTGTTCAAGCGCATCGACGCCTGGCGCGCCGCCAGCCACGGCGGCAAGGGCATCAAGGTGATCTTCGAGCCGGGCCGCTCCATCGTGGGCAACACCGGCGTGCTGCTGACCAAGGTGGAATTCATCAAGCACGGCGAAGAGAAGAACTTCTGCATCGTCGACGCGGCCATGAACGACATGGCGCGTCCGGCGCTGTACCAGGCCTGGATGGACATGCAGCCGGTGGTGCAGGGCGACGCGCCGGTGGGCACGTTCGACGTGGTGGGTCCGATCTGCGAATCGGGCGACTGGCTGGCGCGCGACCGCGCGCTGGCGATCGCCCCGGGCGACCTGCTGGTGATGAAAACGGCCGGCGCCTACGGCATGACGATGGCGTCCAACTACAACACGCGCGGCCGCGCCGCCGAGCTGATCGTCGACGGCGCCCAGGTCCACCTGGTGCGCCAGCGCGAAAACCCGGCCGAGCTGTTCGCGCTGGAATCGCTGATCAAGTAGTCAATAATCAAGTAAGGCAGCAGCAGCGGGTTACGGCGCCACGCGCCTCACCCGCTCTACGCGAACGGTCGGCTTCATTCCTTGGTAAAAATGTCATCGAGGCTCATTTCATCGAGCAGGCGGTCATACCACATGCGGACCTGTTCGAGATTTCCCTCGACGACATCGTCAAGCATGGCTTCGCCCGCGTCGCCGAACCGCTTGACCAAGCCCCTCATCAGAAATTCCTGCGCTTCTTCCAATCGTTCCGCGTATTTCCAATACTCCTCAACTTCCTCTACTGTAGGCAGCATCTCATTTCCCCCCTCCAGCTGATCTCTTGACTTCATGTTAGGCATTCGGCGCGGTTTCGGCAAACGCGACCGTAAATACAGATGGCAGTTGGCCGGACTCGGGCAGTTCGTGCCGCTTGACCAAATCCTGATACATCAAACCGACGTAGACGAACATCCGTAACGCCATCCACAAATCGGAGCGCGACTGGAACTCCAGCAAGATATAAAGGTAGAGCCACTCCCCGTCCAGACGCACCTTCCAGACCATGTCGCTGTGGCGTTGCGTACCTTTATCCCCAACATAGCTGCCGCTGACACGCTCCAGTGTAGACAAATCCAGTTGACTCAGCAAATCGCCAGGAACGTAGCCCAACAGTAGTTCGCGCACCATCTCCGGGTGGGAGAACAGCTGTTTGTATGCGGTGTCGTGATCGCTGGCCATCCGGAGATGGTAGCGGGGGAGGCGCCAGCCCGGCTTGGGCTGGCGCAAACTTGCTGCGTGTTAGCCAGCCGTTACCGGCCGGGCGGCGGCGGCCTTGCTGCGCGCCCAGTACACGCGCACGGCCAGCAGCGCCAGCACGATCAGGCCGAACAGGATGGGCTGCGAGAAGTCGTGCTTGGCCGCTTTCATCCACCAGTAATGCAGGATGCCCAGCGGGGCGATCAGGTACACCAGCCGGTGCAGCCACTGCCAGCGCTTGCCGCCCAGGCGGCGCACCATGCCGTTGGTGCTGGTGACGGCCAGCGGTATCAGCAGCACGAAGGCGATGAAGCCCACCGTGATGAAGGGCCGCTTTAGCACGTCCTTCAGCATTTCCTGCACGTCGAAGAAATGGTCGAACCACAGGAAGGTCGTGAAGTGCAGCAGGCCGTAGAAGAAGGCGTACAGCCCCACCATGCGGCGCAGCTTGAGCAGCCAGTTCCACTTGCTCAGCCGCCGCAGCGGCGTGACCGCCAGCGTGATGCACAGGAAGTACAAGGTCCAGTCGCCGGTGGCGCGCGTGATGTATTGCAGCGGCTCGACCAGCTGGCCGCTGGCCGTGAGCCAGACCAGCTTGAAGAACGGCAGCAGCGACAGCACGAAGGCCACCGCCTTCAGCGCCGTCACCTGCTTCGCTGTGGGATTGAAGGCCATGTCAGAAGAACTTCTTCAGGTCCATGCCAGCGTACAGCGGCGCCACGTCGTTGTAGCCGTTGAACATCAGCGTTTTGCGCTTGCGCACCAGGAAGCCGTCTTCGCCGATGCGGCGCTCGGACGCCTGCGACCAGCGCGGGTGGTCCACGTCCGGATTCACATTGGAGTAGAAGCCGTATTCGGACGGCGCGGCCTCGTTCCAGGCGGTGCGCGGCTGCTCCTTGACGAAGCGGATCTTGACGATGGACTTGGCCGACTTGAAGCCGTATTTCCACGGCGTGACGATGCGCACCGGCGCGCCGTTCTGGTTGGGCAGCACGTCGCCGTACATGCCCAGGGTGAGCAGCGCCAGCGGGTGCATGGCTTCGTCCATGCGCAGGCCTTCGCGGTAGGGCCAGGTCAGCACGCGGCTGCCCACGCCCGGCATCTGCGCCTTGTCGGCCAGCGAAATGAATTCCACGTATTTGGCGTTGCCGGTCGGCTCCACCTTCTTGATCAGCTCGGACAGCGAGTAGCCCACCCACGGGATCACCATGGACCAGCCCTCCACGCAGCGCAGGCGGTAGACGCGCTCTTCCAGCGGCGCCAGCTTGAGCAGCTGGTCCAGGTCCAGCGTCAGCGGCTTTTTGATCTCGCCCTCGATGCTCACCGTCCACGGGCGCGGCTTCAGCGTGTGGGCGTTGTGCGCCGGGTCGTCCTTGCCGGTGCCGAATTCGTAGAAGTTGTTGTAGGTGCTGGCGTCCTTGAACGCGGTCTGCTTGTCGAGCGCGGAATAGGACGGGTTCAGCTTGGCGCCCAGCTTGCCGGGCGTGCCCTGGGCAAACGCCTCCCGCGAGGCCATTTCCAGCAGTGCGCCGCCGGCGATGGAGCCCACCGCCAGCTGCTTGATGAAGCTGCGGCGCGACTCGAATACTTCGCGCGGCGTGATTTCTGACGAAAACGGCAACTCTATGCCGTTCGGGCTACGTTTGATCAACATGGCAACTCCGTGGTAAATGGGCTTCTGACAGCTCTGTCGGGCGGGACAGAGACAACCTTACACTAATCCCGATATTAATGAAGCGGCAGCCAGGGGGGAAGCGGCGATTTGTAGTGCTCTGTTTCGCCCTGCGCGGCGGATACACAGGAATACAAAAGCCCCCGGACGCGGATGCGGCCGGAGGCTTACAGGGGACTGCGGCGGCTTACAGCTTGCCGTAGGAATGCAGGCCGGACAGGAACATATTCACGCCCAGGAAGGCGAAGGTGGTCACCAGCAGGCCCACCAGCGCCCACCAGGCCGCCACTTTGCCGCGCAGGCCGGACATCAGGCGCATGTGCAGCCAGGCCGCGTAGTTGAGCCAGACGATCAGCGCCCAGGTCTCTTTCGGGTCCCACGACCAGTAGCCGCCCCAGGCCTCGGCCGCCCACAGCGCGCCCAGGATGGTGGCGATGGTGAAGAAGGCGAAGCCGGCCGAGATGGCCTTGTACATCAGGTCTTCCAGCGTTTCGGCGTCCGGCAGGCGCGCGGCCAGGCGGTCGCGCATCAAATTGGTGACGGCGAACAGCACCACCAGCACGGCGGTGAAGCGGCTGGCGTTGACCATGCCCTTGATGACGATTTCGCCCGCGCCGGACACAAAGGCGATCAGCCACGCCAACGCCAGCAGCACCAGCGGCGCAATGACCAGCGCCTGCCACAGGGTGCGGATTTTTTCATGCTTGAGCAGGTAGGCCCAGCCCACCATGGAGGCCAGCGCAAAGGTGCCGTAGCCGATGAAGTTGGCGGGCACGTGTATTTTCATCCACCAGCTTTGCAGCGCCGGCACCAGGGGCTGGATGTCGGCCGCGTCGCGCGAGACGGTGTACCACAGCAGGAAGCCGACCGCCGCCGAGATCACCAGCAGCACGAAGGCGCCCAGCTGGCGCGTCTGGTAGTGGGCTTCGTAGTACAGGTAGAACATGGCCGTGATCAGCGAGAACAGGATGAACACTTCGTACAGGTTGGAAATGGGAATGTGGCCCACGTCCGCGCCGATCAGGTAGGACTCGTACCAGCGCACCAGCATGCCGGTCAGGCCGATCACCAGCGCGGCCCAGCACAGCTTGGAGCCGACCACGAAGCCCATCGAGGAACGTCCCGCCAGGCCTATCCAGTAGAACAGCGTGGACAGGAAGAAGAAGGTGCTCATCCACAAAATGGCGGACTGGCTGGACAGCATGTATTTCAGCCAGAATTTGGTGTTGGCGGCGTCCAGGCTGTGGTCGTACATGGCCACGGCCAGCAGCGCCAGCGCGAAGGCCAGCGGCATGAACCAGCGCACCGGCTTCCAGTGCCAGCCCAGCGCGGCGAAAGCGGGCGCGGCGGCCAGCAATATCACTTTTTCGTAGATGTCCATATAGGCGCCGTAGCGGTTCAGCGCGAACAGCGCGCCGCCGGCCAGCACCAGCGCGAACAGCCAGTCGAAGATGCTCAGGCGCTTGAAATAGCCCGGCGTCTGGCTATAGCTTGGGGTTTGTGTCATTTCCATGTTGGTCTCCTGTACTACTAATGCAGCTTACGCCGATTGCGGCAGCTTTTCCTTAAGCTCCGCAAACTCCTTGTCGAAATCGAGGGTCTTGCGCTGCGTGCTCATGGCCATCAGCGCATGGGCGCCCGCGCCCTCCCCGCCATCCTTGATCCATACCCACAGGCGGCGCTCGCGGATGTAGAACATGGAGAACACGCCCAGCACCAGGAACAGGCAGCCCAAGTAGACCACGTTCTTGCCCGGCGACTTGGTCACCTGGAACACCGACGCTTTGACTTCGTTGAATTCGTCCAGCTGCAGATAGACCGGGGCGCCGTAGAAGGAGGCGTCGGACAGCGCGTTGGTGGCCAGCTGCAGGAAGCGGCCGTGCAGTTCGTTGCCTTCCACCGGCGCCAAGCCGTCCTTCTCGCGCGCGGCCTGCCACAGCTCCCACATGCTGCCGTTGAGGATCTTCATGAAGATGTCGGCCGCCTTTTCCTGCTCGGCCGGCGGCACTTTTTCCAGGAAGCGCGAGATGGCCACGAAGCCGGCGGCGGTGCTGCCGTCCTTGCCGTCCCCGGCTTCGGCGCCGGCAAACATGTTCAGGCTGCGCGCGGACGATTGCTCCAGCTGGCTGCGCAGCGCGGCGCTGCCGGCGTTGGCTGCATTGCCGCCGGCCGGCATGGCGCGGCGCGCGTAGCGCTCGGCGGCGACGGCGCGCAGGGCCGGGTCTTGCAGCGCGGCGCGCAGGCGCATCCATTCCTTGACGGTGTGCTCGTCGTCGGCCGGGATGCGCAGATAGCTGAACGGGTCGCCCGGATTGGCGCGCACGCCGGCCAGGAACACCGTGGCGCCGTCCACCGTCACCGGCTGCATATAGTTCTGGAACTCGCGCGCCTGGCCGGTCTGGTCGCGCAGCTTGTACTGCACGCTGGGGCCGACGTTCTTCAAGTCCTTGTTGTTGGCGTTCTTGGCCGCTGAACCGAGCTGCTTGTCCAGTCCGCGCGCAAAGCTCTCCTCCAGTTTTTCGCCCTTGGCCACGCCGCGCGCGTCCTGGGACGCCATGTTTTCAACGTTGAAGGGACGGAAGCCGGTCCACTCTATGCTGTATTCCTTGCCCAGCGGCGTAGCGGAATTGACCTCGCCCTCGACGTCGAAACTGTCCTTGCCGGCGCCGGCCATGGGATAGCCCTTGAGCTTGAGCTTGCTGCCGCCGTCCTCGAAGCTGGACTGGTAGACCGCCAGGCCCTTGTAGATCAGCGGCTTGTTCACCTCGATGACGGACTTGAAGACCTTGCCGGTTTCATGGTCGCGCACTTCCACTTCGCTGGCGAACAGCTTGGGCATGCCGGTGCTGTAGAAGTCGATATTGAACTTGTTGAGCTTGATGGTGAAGGGCAGGTCCTGGATCAGCACGCCGTCCGCGCGCGGGATGATGGCGGTGTTGCTGGTCTGGCCTTCGGGGATGGCGGTGTTGGCGCGGTAGGTGGGATTGCCCAGGCCGAGGCGGTGCTGGGCCGGAATGTCGGCGATCACGCCGCTGCCCGCGAACGGGGTCTTGCCCATGAACCATTCCTGGAAGCGGATCGGCATGTCCGAATCGAGCAGCCCGCCGATGCAGATCACCACGATGGCGGTGTGCGCGAAGATGTAGCCGAACTTGGCGCCGGCGCCGCGCTTGGCGGTCACCAGGGTGGCGTGTTCCTTCTCGACGATCTTGGCCTTGTAGCCGGCGTGGCCCAGGCGCTGCGCCATCTGCTGCGCCAGCGCGGCGCGCGGCAGCGGCGAGTTCCAGTCGTTCTTGTGGTGGAAATTGAGCAGCGACTGCTCGCGCACGTTCTCGCGCCAGCTGCGCATGTCTTTCAACATCTTCGGCGTGTTGCGCACGATGCACAGCGTGGTGGAGACCACCAGGAAACCCATAATGCCCAGGAACCACCAGGCCGAATACACGGCGTACAGGCCCGCCTTGCTGAACACCTCGAACCAGAACGGCCCGAACTGGTTCACATAGTTCGACATCGGCTCGTTCTGCTTCATGATGGTGCCGATCACCGAGGCGATGGCGATCATGGTGAGCAGGCTGATGGCAAAACGCATCGACGACAGCAGCTCGACGCTGGCGTCGAACGCGGGCCGGCTGGTTTTCAATTTGATACCGGCGGTACTGGTGGTGCTCATACGGACACTATCTCTCAATGGACTGGCAGCAGAATACCAACAAAAAGGGCAGCCCGCTCACGCGGCCGCCCTCTTTTTGATATGCATTAGCTGATACGCGCCATATCGGCGCGGAAATACACAGATTACTTCAGGCCGGCCACATAATCGGCCACGGCTTTCATCTCGTCGTCCGACAGGCGCTTGGCGATGGTGCTCATCTCGGCGCTGTTCTTGCGGGCGTCGGTGCGGAAGGTGGTCAGCTGGGCTACCGTGTAGTCCTGGTGCTGGCCGCCCAGGCGCGGGTACAGGGCCGGAATGCCGGCGCCGGCGGGACCGTGGCAGCTGGCGCAGGCGGGCACGTTCTTCTCGGCGATGCCGCCGCGATAGATCTTCTTGCCCAGCTCGATGGTGTCCTTGTTCTTGGCAGCGCCGGCTTTAGGGGCCTGGGTGCTCAGATAGGCCGACAGGTTCTTCTTTTCGTCCTCGGTCAGCATCTTGGCGTAGGTGCTCATCACCGGGTTGCTGCGCGACGGCGAGGCGAAATTCACCAGTTGCTTGTACAGGTAGGCTTCCGGCTGGCCGGCCAGCTTGGGGTTGGCGGCAATGGTGGAATTACCCGACGCGCCGTGGCAGGACACGCAAGCCGGCAGGCCGCGGGCGTTGTCGCCGTCGGCATACAGGGTGGCGCCTTTGGCGGGATCGGCTTTGGCAGGAGCAGCAGCATGTTCGGCAGCCGACGCCACACCCGACACGGCCAACACTGCGAGGAGCAAGGACTTTACCAACGGTGAAAACGCACGATTCATTCAAACACCCTGAGACTAGTGAAAAAAATGGTGGGACTGCGATGCATTATTCTTACTTGCTTTTATGCATAGCAACAATTCGTAACCCCTTATTGTACAATAGCTTTTCGCGCTTTTAGCTTTCTTTGTTGCATTTCTGCCCACCCCTTCCCCATGTCCAAACTCTGGCAAGCCCGCTTCTTTACCACCGTGAACCATTTGCGCGAACTGCCAAATACCACGGTGCCCGAAATCGCCTTCGCCGGCCGCTCCAACGCCGGCAAGTCGACCTCCATCAATATCCTGTGCAATCAGAAGGGGCTGGCGTTCGCCTCCAAGACACCGGGCCGCACCCAGCACATCAACTTCTTCTCGATCGGCGGCGCCCACGTGGCGATGCACCGCAAGGACCCGACCAAGGTCGACGAGATCGAATGCATGCTGGTGGACTTGCCCGGCTACGGCTACGCCGAAGTGTCCGGGAACACCAAGCTGTACTGGCAGCGCCTGCTGGGCGACTACGTGCAGCAGCGCGAACAGCTGGCAGCGCTGGTGCTGATCATGGACTCGCGCCGCCCGTTCACCGACCTGGACATCCAGATGCTGGAATGGTTCGCCCCGACCGGCAAGCCGATCCACTGCATCCTGACCAAGGTGGACAAGCTCACCCGCAGCGAGGCGACCACCGTGCTGCGCCAGGCGCAAGCCAAGCTGGACAGCTACGTGGACGAGGACGGCGAAGGCTTCCCCTTCACCGTGCAGCTGTTCTCGGCGCTCAAGCGCGTGGGCCTGGAAGAAGCCACCGCCAAGATCGTCGAACTGGCCGGCCTGGCCGAGGACGACGCCGCCGCGCAAGCTGAACTCATCGATACGCCGGACGACGCAGCGGACGGCGCATCGGAAGACTAATTACGCAAAGGACAACACCAGACATGGCCCACAACACGCCCTTCCCCGCCATCCGCATGCGCCGCATGCGCCGCGACCCGTTTTCGCGCGCCCTGATGCGCGAAAACGCCATCACCGCCTCCGACCTGATCTACCCGGTCTTCATCCTCGAAGGCGCCAACCAGCGCGAGCCGGTGCTGTCGATGCCGGGCGTGGAGCGCGTGTCGGTGGACCTGCTGCTGAAGGTGGCGGAAGAATGCGTGGCGCTGGGCATCCCCGTGCTGGCGCTGTTCCCGGTGATCGATTCCGCGCTGAAAACGCCGGACGGCATCGAAGCGACCAACCCGGACGGCCTGGTGCCGCGCGCCGTGCGCGCGCTCAAGCAAGCCTTCCCCGAGCTGGGCATCCTGACCGACGTGGCGCTGGACCCGTACACCAGCCACGGCCAGGACGGCCTGATCGACGAGCACGGCTACGTGCTGAACGACATCACCACCGACATGCTGGTGCGCCAGGCTCTGTGCCAGGCGGACGCCGGCGTGGACGTGGTGGCGCCGTCGGACATGATGGACGGCCGCATCGGCGCCATCCGCGCCGGGCTGGAAGCCAAGGGCCACATCCACACCCGCATCATGGCCTACTCGGCCAAGTACGCCTCGGCCTTCTACGGCCCCTTCCGCGACGCGGTGGGCTCGGCCAAGAACCTGGGCAAGAGCGACAAGAACACCTACCAGATGGACCCGGCCAACAGCGACGAGGCCCTGCGCGAAGTGGCGCTGGACCTGCAGGAAGGCGCCGACATGGTGATGGTCAAGCCCGGCATGCCCTATCTGGACATCGTGCGGCGCGTGAAGGACGAGTTCAAGGTGCCGACCTTCGCCTACCAGGTCAGCGGCGAATACGCGATGATCAAGGCGGCCGCGCAAAACGGCTGGCTGGACCATGACAAGGTGATGATGGAATCCATGCTCGCCTTCAAGCGCGCCGGCGCCGACGGCGTGCTGACCTACTTCGCGCTCGACATCGCGCGCAAGCTCAAGGCATAAACCAAAACGGGGCGCTTCAGGCGCCCCGTTTTTTATCTGCGGTAGTTGGGGAAGAATTCCTTGAGCAGGAAGGCTTCGAGTTCGCCCTGGTATTGCTTGCCGGCGTTCATGGTAATAACTTTGCCCAGGCGGTGCGATTCCCACTGGAATTCGCCCGGCTTCTCTTTGCGGATCAGGTCTATCATGCGGCGCACGATGGCCGTTTCGATGTCGATGTCCGTGCCCAGCTCCACGTGCACCTGCTGCGACCACTGGCGCTTGAAGTTGGTGTTCCAGCCGCGGAATTTGATGTCCGCGCTGAGGCCGGACTTGTTGACGATGGAGAAGATGCCGCCCGTGTCTTCGCGCTCGCCGGCCGCGTTGCGGCCCATGGCGCCCATGATGTTGGCGCGCGCGATGCGGTTGGCGCGATCGGCCTCGCTTTCCTGCGGCTCGGCCGCCGGCTGCGGATTGGCGTCGGCGCGGCGCTTGCGGGCCGCCTCCACGCGCGCCATCATGTCCTCTTCCACCGCCGGGGTCGGCGGCGGCTTCATCGTGGCCTGCACCGGCGGCACATAGGTTTCCAGCTTGGGCGGCGCGTTCTTGGCCACGGCCTTGCTCTCGCGGCGCGGCTGCGGCTGCGCTTTCGCTACTTCCGGTTTCTTGGGCTCGGGCTTGGCCTTCGGCGCCGGCTTGTCCTTCAGCGGCGCCACCCACACCATCTGCCCCTCCTTGGCGGGCGGCTTGATGGTGATCTTGTCCTTGGGCTGGAACAGGTAGTACAGCACGATCAGCAGGTGCAGCGCGATCGAGATGCCGATGCCGACGCGGTTGTGCTTGCGCGGCCCGCCAAAGCCGTAGCCGTCGGGACGGGGCAGGCGCTGGCCGCATGCTTCGCAATATTCGTGGCTATGGTCGGCCCCGTGGGTGTGGCTAAACTGGAACAAGATAAACGGACTTTCTGTACAAACACCCGAGAGAGAGCACCCAGCTTACCCGGACTCGGTCTTGATGGATGTTACCGTATGTATCACAAAGGTTGCGCTTGCGTAGCAACGGCCACGCGCCCAAAACTAAACGGGCCGGAATTATTCCGGCCCGCAGTATGATATCAGTGCTTGGCGAGGCTGACAGCTTTTAGCTCGACCGGCGCCTTGGCCGGTTCGGGCTCATCCACCATGGCCGCGTCGTCCATGGGGCCGCTGCCGCTGTATTTGTCGAGGAAGAGATAGATCACCGGGGTGATGTAGAGCGTGATCACCTGCGAGAAGATCAGCCCGCCCACCACGGCCAGGCCCAGCGGCTGGCGCAGTTCGGCGCCGGCGCCCAGGCCGAGGGCGATGGGCAGCGCGCCCATCAGCGCGGCCAGCGTGGTCATCATGATGGGACGGAAACGCAACACGCAGGCTTCGCGGATGGCTTCGGCCGGCTGCATGCCTTCGTTGCGCTGCGCGTGCAGCGCGAAGTCGATCATCATGATGGCGTTCTTCTTGACGATACCGATCAGCATCAGGATGCCGATGATGGCGATCATGGTCAGGTCCAGATTGAACAGGCGCAGGGTCAGCAAGGCCCCCACCGCCGCCGACGGCAGGCCGGCCAGGATGGTCAGCGGGTGGATATAGCTCTCGTAGAGCACGCCCAGCAGCACGTAGATGACGCCCAGCGCGGCGATGATCAGGATCAGCTGGCTGCCCTGGGAGCTCTGGAACACGGCCGCGTCGCCGCCGTAGGTGGTGATGATGGACGCGGGCAGGCCCATGTCCACCGCCATCTTGTCGATCTTGTTGGTGGCCACGCCCAGCGGCACGTCCGGCGCCAGGTTGAAGGACAGCGTAATGGCCTGCAGCTGGCCCTGGTGGTTGACCGAGGTCGGCCCCACGGTGCGCGCCACGCTGGCAAAGCTGGACAGCTGCACCAGCTGGCCGGTCTTGTTGCGCACCGATATCTTGGTCAGCGCGTCGTCGAACTGGCGGTCCTCGGTGGCCGCTTCCAGTATCACGAAGTAGCTGGCGGCGGACGAGTAGATGGTGGAAACCTGGCGCTCGCCGAACGCGAGGTAGAGCGCGCTGCGGATGGCGCTGATTTCCACGCCCAGGGTGTTGGCCTTGTCGCGGTCGATATTGAGCGAGGCTTGCAGGCCGCGGTTCTGCGAGTCGCTGGTGACGTCGCGGAAGTCGTTGTCGTTGCGCATGCGCTCCTGGAACTTGCCGGCCCATTCGCCCAGCGCGTCCGGGCTGACCGACTGCAGCGTGTACTGGTAGCGGCTCTTGCTCGGGCGGCCGCCCAGCTGCAAGTTCTGCGTCGGGCGCAGGTAGACCTGCATGCCCGGCACCTTGCGCACCGCCTTGCGCAGGCTGTCCAGCACTTCCGGCATCTTGGCGCGTTCGCCGCGCGGCTTGAGCACGATGAACATGCGGCCGGTGTTGCTGCCGCTCACAAAGGAGGTGACGTCCTGGATGTTGGGGTCGGCGCGCGCCGCCTCCACCACCCGCGTCTGCAGTTCCAGCATGGCGCTGGAGGAAATGTCTTCCGCCGCTTCGGTGGTGGCCTGGATCTGGCCCAGGTCTTCCTCGGGGAAGAAGCCTTTCGGAATTTCAATGTAGAGCACGATGGTCAGCGCGAAGGTGGCCACCGCGACGGCCAGCACCACGTAGCGGTGCTTGAGCGCGATGTCCAGCGTGCTGGCGTAGCCGTTGCGCAGGCGCGAGAAGCCGGCTTCGAACCAGCGGCCGATAAAGGTGTCGTCGCCTTCGGCGTCGTGCGCCTCGTTGGGCAGCAGGCGCGCGCACAGCATGGGCACCAGGGTCAGCGACACCACGGCCGAGACCAGCACCGACAGCGCCACCACCACCGCGAATTCGTGGAACAGCAGGCCGATCACGCCCGGCATGAAGAAGATGGGGATGAACACCGCCACCAGCGAAATCGAAATGGAAATAATGGTGAAGCCCATTTCGCGCGAGCCGACCAGCGCGGCCTGCAGCGGCTTCTTGCCCATCTCGATATGGCGCACGATGTTTTCCAGCACCACGATGGCGTCGTCCACCACCAGGCCCACGGCCAGCGTGATGCCGAGCAGGGACACGTTGTCCAGGCTGTAGCCGAAGGCGTACAGCAGCGACAGCGCGCCCAGCAGCGAGATCGGCATGGTGATGGCCGGGATGAAGGTGGCGGCGGCCTTGCGCAGGAACAGGAAGATCACCAGCACCACCAGCAGCACGGTCAGCGCCAGGGTCAGGTTGACGTCGTGGATGGCTTCGCGGATGGAGACGGAACGGTCGTTGACCAGGTTGATCTTGACCGAGCCCGGCAGTTGGGCGTTGAAGCGCGGCAGCAGCTTGCGCACGCCGTCCACCACTTGCACGGTGTTGGCGTCCGGCTGGCGCTGCACCAGCAGCACGATGGAGCGCTCGCCGTTGTAGCTGCCGGCCGCTTTCACGGACTGGAAGCTGTCCTCGACGGTGGCGACGTCCTTCAGGCGCACCGGCTGGCCGTTGCGGTTGGCGATGATCAGTTCGGCGAATTCGGCCGCCTTCATCAGCTGGGCGTTGCCCTGGATGGTGAGGGTCTGGCTGGGGCCGTCCAGGATGCCCAGCGGGGTGTTGGCGTTGGCCGACTTGATCGCGGCGGCCAGCTCGTCGAGCGTGATGTTGCGGGCGTTCAGCAGGTCGGCCTTGGCGCGCACGCGCACGGCGAAGCGCTTCTGGCCGTTGACCGTCACCTGCGCCACGCCGGGCAAGGTGGACAGGCTGGGAGCGATCAGGTTTTCGGCGTAGTCGTTCAGCTCGGACAGGCTGAGCGAGGGCGAGGTCATGGCCATGAACAGCACCGGCGCGTCGGCCGGGTTGACCTTGCGGTAGGACGGCAGGTCCGTCATTTCCTGCGGCAGGGAACGCTGGGCGCGCAGCAGCGCGGCCTGCACGTCCACGGCGGCCTGGTTGACGTCGATGCTGGGGTCGAACTCCAGGGTCAGCGAGGTGTTGCCCAGGGTGCTGGTGGAGGTGATCATGCTCAGGCCGGCGATCGTGGAGAACTGCTTCTCCAGTGGCAGCGCGACCGAGGACGCCATGGTTTCCGGGCTGGCGCCCGGCAGGTCGGCGCCGACGTTGATGACCGGGGTGTTATAGCTGGGCAGCGCCGCGACCGGGATGTGGGAATAGGCCAGCACGCCGGCCAAAATCAGGCTCAGCGACAGCAGCACCACCATCACCGGGCGGCGGATGCATAGTTCGGACAGGTTCATGCTGCGCTATCCTTCTTTTTTGCGTCGCCGCCGCCCTTTTTCTTGCCTTCGGACGCGGCTTCCGCGATGCGCACCTTGCCGCCGGGGCGCAGGTTTTGTTTGCCTTCCACGATGATCTTTTCGTCGCCATTCAGGCCGGACACGGCGGCGTAAGGGCCGAAGCTGTGCAGGCGCTTGACGTTGGCCACCACGGCGGTCTGGTCCGGGGCGACCGTGTACACGAAAGTACCTCGGGTATTGCTAATAATAGCGTTTTGCGGCACCACCAGCGCATCTTTCAGCGTTTGCACGGTCAGCCTGGTGTTGACGTACTGGCCGGGCCACAGCTGGGTCTGGCTGTTGTCGAACTCGGCCTTGACGCGGATCACGCCGGCCATGGGGTCGACCGCGTTGTCGATAAAGCTCAGCTTGCCCTTGAACTGCTTGCCGCCCGATTCCACTTCCACCGGCACCGCGCCGGCGTGCTGGGCCGCCAGCAGCCCGGCCAGCGCGCTTTCCGGCAAGGTGAAGGACACATTGATCGGGTTGAGCTGGGTCACCGTGGTGAGCGAGGTGGACAGCTGCACCAGGCTGCCCGGGTAGACGTTGATGGCGCCCACGCGGCCCGTCATCGGGGCGCGGATGCTGGTGTAGCTGGCGTCCACCTTGACGGCCTGGGTGGCGGCCAGGTCGGCGTTGAGCACGGCGCGCGCCTGTTCGACCTGGCTGCGCAGCGTATCCACCGCGCCCTGGGCGATGAATTTCTGCGCCAGCAGGTCCATGCTGCGCTGGTACTGGCGCTCCAGGTCGGCCAGGGTGGCGCGGTCGCGCATCACCTGGGCCTGGGCTTTGTCCACGTTGGCGTTTTCGCTGCGGCTGTCGAGCGAGAACATCAGCTCGCCCTGCTTGACGAACTGGCCTTCCTTGATGTGCACCTTGACGATGGTGCTGGTGGTCTGCGGGTGCAGGTCCACGGTGCTGATGGGCGACACGGTGCCGTTGGCGGTCAGCATCACCGGCACGTCCTGGCGCTGCGGCGACACCACGTTGACCGTGGTGGGGCCTTGCTGGCCCTGGCCGCCGCCCTTGCCCGAGCCTTGGCCGGCCGCCTGCCTGGCGGGTTCCGCCGCCGGTTGCGCGTAATACCAGCCACCCGCGCCTATCGCGGCGGCGGCGCCTACCAGAACTATCAGTGTCGTCTTTTTCATGGTTTTCTTGGATTATTGCAATGCGGGAATTATTTCCCTGCGTAATATTCGGGCAGCACCAGGGTCACTTCCAGGCCGCCGTTGGCGTGGTTGGCCAGCGCGATGCTGGCGCCGTGCTGTTCAGCAATGTTGCGCGCGATGGTCAGGCCGAGGCCGGTGCCGCCGGATTCGCGCGAGCGGGAAGTTTCGATGCGGTAGAAGGGTTCAAACACCTGGGCCAGCTGGTCGGGGGCGATGCCGGGACCGGCGTCGTGGATGCGGATGCGCGCCGCGCCCACCATGCGCTCCACCGTCACGCTGGCGCTGTGGCCGTATTTGACGGCGTTGTCGAGCAGGTTCACCAGGCAGCGGCGGATCGCCAGCGGGCGGCCCATCAGGGCCATGGCGGCGCGGCCTTTCAGGGTCACGTCCTGGCCGGCGTCGGCCGCGTCGGCGCACACGCTGTCGAGCAGGGAGTCCAGGTCCAGCGCCTGCATGTTCTCGGTGCTGTCCATGCTGCGCGCCAGGTCCAGGCCCTCTTTCACCATTTGCTGCGTGGCCGACAGGTCGCCCAGCAGCTTTTGCTGCAGGTCGCTGTCGGTGACTTTTTCCAGCCGCAGGCGCATGCGCGTGAGCGGAGTCTGCAGGTCATGGGTGATGGCGGCCAGCATCTGCGTGCGCTGGAAAATGTGCTGGCGGATGCGCGCCTGCATGGCGTTGAAGGCGGCGCTGGCCTGGCGGATTTCGCTGGCGCCGCCCAGGGCCAGCGGCGGGTGGTTGATGTCGTTGCCCAGGTCTTTGGCGGCCTGCGCCAGCTTTTGCAGCGGGCGCACGGCCATGCGCGTGACCAGGTAGGCCAGGCCGACTATGCTGAACAGGAAGGGCAGGACGGAAAACAGTTCGTTCTGGCCGGTGGGCGGCGGCGAGCGCGGCGGCAACACGGTCAGGCGCAGCACCTGGCCGTCGTGCAGGCCCACGAAGATCACTTCGCAAATGCCGCGCCACTGTACCGGGCCGAAGATGGAGTTGATCTCGCGCGGCGCGTCGCAGGCGGCGGCGCGGCCGGCCTGCGGCGCCAGCACGTAGTCCTTGCCCAGTCGGGCCGACAGCTGGCGCGAAAAAGCGGTCTGCTGGGCGGCCGTATCGATGGCGGCGTCGCTCGCCTCCAGCCGCAGGCCGCCCTGGCTGACGATTTTCAGGTAGGCCGCGCGCGCCTCGGGCGCCACCACGCTGATGGTGGAGATGAGCTCGTCGGAGCGGTCCAGCACGTAGGAGTCGCGGTAGCGCTCCAGGGTGCGCTGGCGTTCGGTGACGGCCAGGTAATGCGTCAGCGCGGCCGAGCCTACGATGCCGAGCAGCAGCACCAGAAAAACACGGCCCGTCATCGAACTGAGGAAATCTTTCACGCCAGCGGCTCCACGCTGACCGCGCCGGCCAGCACATAGCCGCCGTTGCGCACGGTCTTGATGATTTGCGGCACGCGCGCGTCCTCGCCCAGCTTCTGGCGCAGGCGGCTGATCTGGATGTCGATCGAGCGGTCGAAGGGGTCGGCGTCGCGGCCCTGGGTCAGGTTCAGCAGCTGGTCGCGGTTGAGCACGCGGTTGGGGTGTTCCAGGAACACTTTCAGCAGGCGGAATTCGGCGCCCGAGAGCATAATGACAAGGCCGTCCGGATTGACCAGATGGCGCGCGGTCAGGTCCAGCGTCCAGTTGGAAAAGCGCATCTGCTGCACCTTGTCGGAGCCGGCGTTGGACGGCATGGCGTGGCTGCGGCGCAGCACGCTGCGGATGCGGGCCAGCAGCTCGCGCGGCTCGAACGGTTTGGGCAGGTAGTCGTCGGCGCCCATTTCCAGGCCGAGGATGCGGTCCAGCGGCTCGTTGCGGGCGGTCAGCATGATCACCGGCAGCGAGGAGGTGGCGCGCAGCTTGCGGCACAGGCTCAGGCCGTCGTCGCCGGGCAGGTTCAGGTCCAGCACGATCAGGTCGGGGCGGGCTTCGTCCAGCTGTTTCCACATGGCGGCGCCGTCCGCCGCACACTGGGCGCGATAGCCGTTGGATTCCAGATAATCGGCCAGCAGGGAGCGGATATCGCGGTCGTCGTCGACGATCAGGATGGTAGAAGTTTGTTCCATGCTCCAATTATCCTTAGTTCGGCGGGGGAAGGCCAACAAGCGTTTGTATCGGCTTGTATATCTGGCGCCACAGCAAGTAGCGGCAGCGGAGAAACAGTTTGATACAAAAGCGGCCGGCGGGGCAATGCAGGGGCAACACCGCCCTGCCAAGATGTGTTCCATGTGCAGTGCACATAAGCAGAAGCCACTGAACCCAACGCAAAGGATGGACCATGAACACGATACGCAAATCCCTCATCATCGGCATGACCGTATTCGGTCTGGGCGCGGCCGGCAGCGCCGCCTACGCCGCCGACGCCCCGGCTCCGGGCCGCCACGGCCAGGCTCTGACGCAGGAGCAGATCGCCGCCAAGATGGCCGAGCGCCAGGCAAAATTCAAGGAAATGGTCGCCAAGCGCCAGGCCGCGCTGCACGACAAGCTGAAGCTGACGGCGGCGCAGGAGCCGGCCTGGGCGGCCTTCACCGCCGCCACCGCGCCCAAGCTGCCGGCAGCCCGTCCGGACCGCGCCGCGCTGGCCCAGCTGAGCGCGCCGGAACTGATGGAAAAACGCCAGGAAATGCACAAGCAGATGCTGGCCCAGCAGGAAGTCCGCCTGGCCGCGCTGAAGACTTTCTACGCCCAGCTGACGCCTGAGCAGCAAAAGACCTTCGACGAGGCAGCCAAGCACCACCACGGCCGTTTCGGCGGCCACCGCGGCGGCCAGGGTGGCGGCATGATGATGCGCCACGGCTAATCAAACACGGCGGGTTGGCAGGCGGGCGCCGAGCCCGCCGCTGCGTAACCCGCCAGCACCGCTACTGCAACTTCTCCAGCGACTTCAGGAACGTCTCCGCATTCTGGAACCCGACCACCCGCGAGTCCGCTATCTCCTGCCCCTGGCTGTTGAACAGAATAATGCCCGGCGGACCAAACAGCTTGAAACGCTTCAGCAAAGCCTTGTCGTCTTCATCATTGGCGGTCACATCCACCTGCAGCAGCACGGTGTTGGCCAGCCTGGCCTTGACCGCCGGCTCGATGAAGGTCAGCTTCTCCATCTCCTTGCAGGACACGCACCAGTCGGCATAAAAGTCGAGAATGGCAGTCTTGCCGCCCGTTTGCGCCAGCGCGGCCTCCAGCTGGGCCACGGTTTTCACGCGCGTGAAGTGCACCGCCTGCGCGCCGCCGGTCAGGTGAGCCAGCGGCGCCAGCACGTCCCTGCCCCCGGTCGCCAGGCCCGCCAGCTGCACGCCGCCGAGAATGATGAACACCGCCGCCACCGCCTTGGCCAGCCAGCCGTAGCCCGCGCTGCCCCAGTTCATGCCGCGGCTGCGGCCCGTGCGGGACAGCAGATACACGCCGTAGCCTATGCCCAGCAGCGCGAAGCCCGCCATGGCCAGCGCGGCCGGCAGCACCGGCGACACCAGCCACAAGGCCATGGCCAGCAGCAGCACGCCGAAGAATTGCTTCACATTGTCCATCCAGGCGCCGGCGCGCGGCAGCAAGGTGCCGGCCGACACGCCCACCAGCACCAGGGGCACGCTCATGCCCACCGCCATGGCGAACAGCGCGCCGCCGCCGACGACCACGTCGCGCGTCTGGCTGATGTAGACCAGCGCCCCGGCCAGCGGCGCGGCCACGCAGGGGCCGACGATGAGCGCGGAAATGGCGCCCATGGCGAACACGCCGGCCAGCTTGCCGGAGGACTGGCGGTTGGAGACCGTGCTCAGGCGGCTTTGCAGGCCGGCCGGCACTTGCAGTTCGTACACGCCGAACATGGACAGCGACAGGCCCACCATCAGCAGGCCGAAGGCGCCCAGCACCCAGGGATTCTGCAGCGCGGCGGCCAGGCCTTCGCCGATCAGGCCGGCGGCCACGCCCAGCGCGGTGTAGACGATGGCCATGCCCAGCGCATAGGTGAGCGACAGCAGCAGGCCGCGCGAACGGCTGCTGCGCGCGCCTTCGCCGACAATGATCGAGGACAGGATGGGCACCATGGGCAGCACGCAGGGCGTGAACGCCAGGCCCAGGCCCAGCAGCGCGAACAGCGGCAGGATGACCAGCAGGCGGCCGCCCTTGAGCGCCGCTTCGATCTTGCCCAGCTCGCTGTCGCCGTCCGCGCCCGGCGCGGCCGGTGCGGCGGCGCTGGCGGCGGCCGGCGCGGGGCTGCTGCCGCCGCTGCCGATCAGGCTGGCCTGCGCGTCCTGCGGCGAGTAGCACAAGCCCTTGTCGGAACAGCCCTGCGAGGTGACGGTCAACGTGAACGGGCCGGCCGTGTCCACCGGGATGGTGATGGTGATGTGCTTGCGGTAGGTCTCGACTTCCTTGTTGAAGGTCTCGTCGAATTTGACCTTGCCCGGCGGGATGTCCGGCTTGCCCAGGGTAGCGCCCTGCGCCTTGAACGCGAAGCGCTCGCGGTACATATAGTAGCCGTCCGCGATGTCGTAGGTGACGCTGGCGGTCTTGGCGTCCAGCATGCGGGCCGAGAATTTGAAGGCGACGGCGGGATCGAGGAAGTCCTCCTCGGCGCGCGCCGGGGCGGAAAACAGCAGCGTCAGCAATGTCAAGGGGACCAGCAGGCGGACGAGGTGGTGGGCAAAGCGGAACATGACAGCCTTCTAAAACTAAAACTTTTCTATGGTACACCTGCTGGGCGGGTTGCGCTGCGCGGGGGCATGTGCGCCCCCGCCGAACCGGCGGCCCATAAAAAAAGCCAGGCAGAGCCTGGCTTTTTCTCACTCGGCGTTAATTACGCTTCGTCAGCAACTTCAACAGCTTCGGTGATCTCTGGACGGTCCAGCAGTTCAACGTAAGCCATAGGAGCGTTGTCGCCTACGCGGAAACCCATTTTCAGGATGCGCAGGTAGCCGCCATTGCGGTTGGCGTAGCGTGGGCCCAGTTCAGCGAACAGCTTCAGAACCATTTCGCGGTCGCGCAGGCGGGCGAAGGCCAGGCGCTTGTTGGCCAGGGTGTCGGTCTTGCCCAGGGTCAGGATCGGCTCGATCACGCGGCGCAGTTCCTTAGCTTTAGGAACGGTGGTTTTGATGGCTTCATGACGCAGCAGGGAAACGGTCATGTTGCGCAGCATAGCCAGGCGGTGGGACGAGGTACGATTCAGTTTACGGAGGCCGTGACGGTGACGCATGGTACTTCCTTTCAATGATGTTTAATGCCAGGTTCTTCGATCGCCAAGGCTCTCACCAGGGCGCGGACCGGTTCATAAGGGTTAAACGCCCCCGGCACATGCCGGGGACGGGTGCTACAAGAATTACTTCTCCAGACCTGCAGGCGGCCAGTTCTCCAGCTTCATGCCCAGAGTCAGACCACGCGAAGCCAGCACTTCCTTGATTTCGTTCAAGGACTTGCGGCCCAGGTTCGGCGTCTTCAGCAGTTCGTTTTCCGAACGCTGGATCAGGTCGCCGATGTAGTAGATGTTTTCCGCTTTCAGGCAGTTGGCCGAACGTACGGTCAGCTCCAGGTCGTCCACTGGACGCAGCAGGATAGGATCGACCAGCGGAGCGCGCGATGGCGCTTCGGCGGCCGCTTCCGTGCCTTCCAGGGCAGCGAATACATTCAACTGGTCCACCAGGACGCGGGCCGACTGGCGGATCGCTTCTTCCGGCGTGATCACGCCGTTGGTTTCGATGTTGATGATCAGCTTGTCCAGGTCGGTACGCTGTTCCACACGGGCCGATTCCACGGCGTAAGACACGCGGCGCACTGGCGAGAACGAAGCGTCCAGGATGATGCGGCCGATGGTCTTGTTGGTGTCTTCGGACAGGCGGCGGACGTTGCCCGGCACATAGCCGCGGCCTTTTTCCACTTTGATCTGCATGTCCAGCTTGCCGCCTGCGGTCAGGTGGGCAATCACGTGGTCCGGGTTGATCAGCTCGACGTCGTGCGGCAGGTCGATGTCCGATGCCAGGACGGCGCCTTCGCCTTCCTTCTTCAGGGTCAGGGTGACGGAATCACGGTTGTGGACTTTGAAGACCACGCCCTTCAGGTTCAGCAGCAGGTCGACCACGTCTTCCTGGACGCCGTCCAGCGACGAGTACTCGTGCACCACGCCGGCGATCGTCACTTCGGTCGGCGCGTAGCCGATCATGGACGACAGCAGCACGCGGCGCAGCGCGTTGCCCAGGGTGTGGCCGTAGCCACGCTCGAACGGCTCCATCACGACTTTCGCGTGGCCGGCGCCCAGGGTTTCTACGTCGATAATACGTGGCTTCAACAAACTGTTTTGCATGAAATGTCCTTTTCAATACCCTCGGCTCATTACACCGATAAGGCTGATGGCATTAGTGAAAACGCCCGCTGTGCATGAGCGGCAGCGGGCGGGAAACAACTGACTACGATTAACGCGAGTACAGTTCGACGATCAGCGATTCGTTGACGTCGTGGGCGATTTCGTTGCGCTCTGGCAGCGATTTCAGGGTGCCTTCCATTTTCTTGGAATCCACCGACACCCAAGCTGGCATGCCAACTTGTTCAGCCAGCGACAGCGCTTCAACGATACGCACTTGCTTTTTGGCTTTTTCGCGCACGGCGATCACGTCGCCGGTCTTCACGTTGTACGAAGCGATGTTCACCACATTGCCGTTCACGGTGAAGGCCTTGTGCGATACCAGCTGGCGCGCTTCAGCGCGGGTCGAGCCGAAGCCCATGCGGTATGCAACGTTGTCCAGGCGGGTTTCCAGCAGGGACAGCAGGGTTTCACCGGTGTTGCCTTTGCGGCGGTCGGCTTCGGCGAAGTAGCGGCGGAACTGGCGTTCCAGGATGCCGTACATACGCTTGACTTTTTGCTTTTCGCGCAGCTGGTTGCCGAAGTCCGAGGTGCGGGCGCCCGATTTCACGCCGTGCTGGCCTGGCTTGACGTCCAGTTTGCATTTCGAATCCAGCGAGCGGCGTGCGCTCTTCAGGAACAGATCAGTGCCTTCACGGCGGGACAGCTTTGCTTTTGGTCCGATATAACGTGCCACGGTGCTTTCCTTTAAATAATGACGCCCCAGCCAGCCGCGGTGCGGGTGGTTAGGCGCTAGTCCAGCTCACTTTCAGCTTGGACGGTGGCTCAAAACGAAAAACCCGCCGGAGTTGACCCGACAGGCGAGAACAGCCGGACAGTATAGCCGTTTCCGGCCCACTGTTCCAGCGGTTTTTTGCTTCCAAGAGGACGACGCCGGCGGACAGATCCGCCGGCAGCATCATTAGATACGACGACGCTTAGGAGGACGGCAGCCGTTGTGCGGTACTGGGGTAACGTCCTGGATCTCGGTGATCTTGATGCCCAGGTTGTTCAGTGCGCGCACTGCGGATTCGCGACCAGGGCCTGGGCCCTTGATACGCACTTCCAGGTTCTTGACGCCGCACTCAACAGCCACTTTACCAGCGGCTTCAGCAGCAACCTGCGCTGCGAACGGGGTCGATTTACGCGAACCCTTGAAGCCAGCGCCACCGGAGGTCGCCCACGACAGAGCATTGCCCTGACGGTCGGTGATGGTGATGATGGTGTTGTTGAAGGAAGCGTGAACGTGTGCGATACCTTCGGCAACGTTCTTCTTGACCTTCTTGCGTACGCGAGCTGCTGCTGCGCTGCTTTGTTGCTTAGCCATAATATTTTCCTAAGATTATTTCTTCAGCGATTGAGCGGCTTTGCGCGGGCCCTTGCGGGTACGTGCATTGGTGCGGGTACGCTGGCCGCGGACCGGCAGGCCCTTACGGTGACGCATGCCGCGGTAGCAGCCCAGATCCATCAGACGCTTGATGTTCATCGACAGTTCGCGGCGCAGATCGCCTTCAACTACGAACTTGCCGATTTCATCACGCAGCTTTTCCAGCTCGCTGTCGTCCAGATCTTTGATCTTCTTGTTGGTTGGAACACCCGTCGCCTGGCAGATGAACTGCGAGCGTGGGCGGCCGATACCGTAGATGGCGGTCAGGCCGATAACGGTATGTTGGTGGTTTGGGATGTTAACCCCTGCAATACGTGCCATTCGTTATTCCTCGATAAATAACGGTTATTAACCTTGACGCTGCTTGTGACGCGGTTCGACGCAGATTACGCGGACCACACCTTTGCGCTTGATGATCTTGCAGTTGCGGCAGATGCGCTTGACTGAAGCGTTAACTTTCATTTTTGCACTCTCTTCTAGTACGATTGTTTATTTACTTGGTCCGGAACACGATGCGGGCCCGGCTCAGATCGTAAGGTGTCAGTTCGACCGTCACCTTGTCGCCAGGAAGGATGCGGATATAGTTCATCCGCATTTTACCCGAAATATGCCCGAGCACCACGTGCCCGTTTTCCAGCTTCACTCGAAATGTTGCATTGGGGAGATTCTCCAGAATCTCGCCTTGCATCTGTATGACGTCGTCTTTTGCCATTTTTCGTTATGTTTGCCGCGCTTATCGCTGCGGAATCCCGCCCTTGAAGTTTGCTTTGCGCAGCAGCGATTCATATTGCTGCGACATCACATAGTTTTGCACCTGGGCCATGAAATCCATGGTCACAACCACAATAATCAACAGGGAGGTGCCGCCGAAGTAGAAGGGGACCTTCCACTGGGCATTCATAAACTCCGGCAACAAACACACCAGCGTGATGTAGACGGCGCCGGCCAGCGTCAATCGCGTCAGGATCTTGTCGATGTAGCGGGCAGTCTGCTCACCGGGACGGATCCCTGGCACAAAGGCCCCGCTCTTCTTCAAGTTGTCCGCTGTTTCCTTGCTGTTGAACACCAGCGCGGTATAGAAGAAACAGAAGAACACGATTGCAATGGCGTACAACAATGCATGGATAGGCTCGCCCGAAGCCAGCGATGCCGCCAGGTCTTTCATGAAACTGACGACAGGACTGGACTTGTCGAGCCCCTTCGAGAACCAGTCCACGAGCGTCGCCGGGAACAAGATAATCGACGAGGCGAAGATCGGCGGGATCACGCCTGCCATGTTCAGCTTCAGCGGCAGGTGGCTGGTTTGGCCACCGTAGATCTTGTTGCCGACTTGACGCTTGGCGTAGTTGACCAAGATCTTGCGCTGTCCACGCTCCACGAACACCACGGCGAAGGTAACCAGGGCTACCAGGGCCACGATGAGGATCGCCGAGAAGCTGCCGATCGAACCGGTCGACACCTGGGTGAACAAGCCACCCAGCGCGCCCGGCAGACCGGCGGCGATGCCGGCGAAGATGATGATGGAGATGCCGTTACCGAGACCGCGCTCGGTAATCTGCTCCCCCAGCCACATCAGGAACATGGTGCCGGTCAACAGCGTCACGATCGTCACGAAGCGGAAGCCCAGGCCAGGATCCAGCACCAGGCCAGGCTGCGATTCCAGGGCTACAGAGACGCCCAGCGCCTGGAACAGAGCCAGTGCCACCGTCGCATAACGGGTGTACTGGGTGATCTTGCGGCGGCCGGATTCGCCCTCTTTCTTCAGCGCTTCCATCTGCGGCGACACGATCGACAGCAACTGCATGATGATCGAGGCCGAGATGTAGGGCGTGATACCCAGCGCAAACACCGTGAAGCGAGACAGGGCGCCACCGGAGAACATGTTGAACATGCCCAGGATGCCGCCTTCCTGCGACTTGAACAGTGCCGCGAGCTGTGCCGGGTCTACACCCGGCACAGGAACGTGAGCGCCGATACGGTACACCACCAATGCGCCAAGCAAAAACCACAGACGGCCCCAAGGGAAGCCAGCTGCAGCGCTCTTAGCAAGTTGCGGGTTGGTCGCCAATTTTCGCTCCGATCTAGCTGTTAGCTACTGACTCAGGCTACCGAGCCGCCAGCCGCTTCGATGGCCGCTTTCGCGCCCGCGGTGACTTTCAGGCCTTTGACCACAACGGCTTTGGTGATTTCGCCGGAGGCGATCACGCGCACGTCGCGGGCCAGCACGCCCAGCACGCCGGCTTGCTTCAGCACCAGAATGTCGACTTCGCCGGTTGGCAGGTTGTTCAGGTCGGACAGGCGCACTTCAGCTTTGAAGGTGGCGTTGAGCGACTTGAAACCGCGCTTAGGCAGACGGCGTTGCAGAGGCATTTGACCGCCTTCGAAGCCGACTTTGTGGAAGCCGCCCGAACGCGATTTTTGACCCTTGTGGCCACGGCCGGCGGTTTTACCCAGGCCGGAGCCGATACCGCGACCGACGCGACGCTTGTAGTGCTTCGCGCCTTCTGCAGGTTGAATGGTATTCAGTTCCATTGATTTCTCCAGATCATAAGCCAGGGCTTACGATACGACTTTCACGAGGTAGGCGACCTTGTTGATCATGCCGCGTACCGATGGGGTGTCCTGCAACTCGGCAACCGAGTTAACACGGCGCAGACCCAGGCCACGCACGGTGGCGCGGTGGTCTTGACGAGTGCCGATCAGGCCCTTCACCAGTTGTACTTTGATAGTGCTCATGTGGATTCCCCTTAAGCCAGGATGTCTTCCACCGACTTGCCGCGTTTCGCAGCGATGTCAGCAGCAGTACTGATTTTCGACAGGCCGTCCAGGGTAGCGCGCACCAGGTTGTACGGGTTGCTCGAACCGGTGGATTTCGCCACCACGTCCGTCACGCCCATCACCTCGAAGATCGCGCGCATGGCGCCACCAGCGATCACGCCGGTACCCGGCTTGGCTGGCATCATCATCACTTTCGACGCGCCGTGGCGGCCGATCACGGTGTGATGCAGCGTGCCGTTTTTCAGCGGCACTTTGATCAGGTTGCGGCGGGCTTCTTCCATTGCCTTTTGCACACCCACTGGCACTTCTTTCGATTTGCCTTTACCCATGCCGATGCGGCCATCGCCGTCACCAACCACGGTCAGCGCCGCGAAGCCCATGATACGACCACCCTTGACCACTTTGGTCACGCGGTTGATCGCGATCATTTTTTCGCGCATGCCGTCATCCGGCTTGTCGCTTTGCATTTTAGCTTGCATTTTTGCCATGATCGTACCCTTAGAACTTCAGACCGGCTTCGCGGGCAGCTTCTGCCAGCGCTTTGACACGGCCGTGGTAACGGAAACCGGAGCGGTCGAACGCAACTTCGGTGATTCCTGCTTTCAGTGCTTTTTCTGCTACGCGTTTGCCCACCAGTGCGGCGGCGGCGGCGTTGCCACCCTTGCCGGATTTGCCAGCCAGTTCAGCGCGCACTTCCGCTTCCGCGGTCGAGGCCGAAACCAGTACTTTGGCATCCGGGCTGGTCAAGTTTGCATAGATGTGCAGGTTGGTGCGGTGTACCGACAGGCGGTTCACTTTCAGCTGCGCAATCTTGATCCGGGTTTGACGTCCGCGACGCAGACGAGATTCTTTTTTATCCATCGTCAGCCCCTAATTACTTCTTCTTGGTTTCTTTGATCTTAACCACTTCGTCCGAATAACGGACGCCCTTGCCCTTGTAAGGCTCAGGTGGGCGGTAAGCGCGAACTTCGGCGGCAACCTGGCCGACCTTTTGACGATCGATACCCTTGATCAGGATCTCGGTCGGGGTCGGGGTTGCGCAGGTGACGCCTTCAGGCATCGCATGCGCGACCGGGTGCGAGAAGCCCAGCGACAGGTTCAGCTTGTCGCCAGCGGCTTGCGCCTTGTAACCCACGCCAACCAGGTTCAGTTTCTTTTCGAAACCCTTGGTGACGCCGGTGACCATGTTGTTCACCAGCGCGCGCAGCGTGCCGGACATGGCATTGGCTTCGCGGCTGTCGTCGGCCACGTCGAAGGACAGGGTGCCAGCGTTGTTTTCTACTTTTACCTGGCCGGTCAGGGCCTGGGTCAGTACGCCCAGCGGGCCTTTTACGGTGATCGCTGCTGCGGAGATGGCGACTTCAGCGCCAGCTGGCACAGCGATAGGCATTTTAGCTACACGAGACATTATTGCTCCTTACGCGACGTAGCAGATGACTTCGCCGCCGACGCCGGTGGCGCGTGCTTTGCGGTCGGTCATGACGCCTTGCGGGGTCGACACGATGGCAACGCCCAGGCCGTTCATCACGGTTGGGATTTCATCCTTGCCCTTGTAGACGCGCAGGCCCGGACGGGACACGCGCTCAAGGCGCTCGATAACAGGACGGCCTACATAATACTTCAAACCGATTTTGAGTTCCGACTTGCCGCCAGCTTCGGCGACAGCGTAGTCCTCAATGTAACCCTCGTCCTTCAGGACGTTGGCAATCGCTACTTTGACTTTCGACGATGGCATGGCCACGGTCGTTTTTTGAACGCCTTGGGCGTTGCGAATGCGGGTCAGCATATCGGCGATAGGATCGCTCATACTCATTGCTTGTTCTCCTATTACCAGCTGGCTTTAGTCATACCCGGAATTTCACCACGCATGGCGAATTCACGGAGCTTGATACGGCCCAGACCGAATTTACGGAAGGTGCCGCGTGGACGACCGGTGACGGCGCAACGGTTGCGCTGACGGGTCGGAGCGGAGTTACGTGGCAGCGCCTGCAGTTTCAGGCGGGCTTCGTAACGCTCTTCTTCCGTCTTCGACTGGTCGTCGATGATGGCCTTCAGCGAGGCGCGCTTGGCAGCGAATTTGTTTGCCAGGTCGACACGCTTCTGTTCACGGTTAATCAGTGCGAGTTTTGCCATGATCTATTAGTTCCTGAACGGGAATTTAAAGGCGGCGAGCAGAGCTTTCGCTTCGTCGTCGGTCTTCGCGGTGGTGGTGATCGAAATGTTCATACCACGCAGCGCATCGATCTTGTCGTACTCGATCTCTGGGAAGATGATCTGTTCTTTGACACCGATGTTGTAGTTGCCGCGGCCGTCGAACGAACGACCGGACACGCCACGGAAGTCACGCACGCGCGGCAGGGCCACGGTGATGAAACGATCCAGGAACTCGAACATACGGGCGCCGCGCAGGGTCACCATGGTACCGATCGGATAGCCTTCGCGGATTTTGAAACCGGCGATAGCTTTGCGCGACTTGGTGGTCACTGGCTTCTGGCCGGCGATCTTGGTCAGGTCGCCAACAGCGTGCTCCAGAACCTTCTTGTCAGCGATTGCTTCGCCCACACCCATGTTCAGGGTGATCTTGGTCAGGCGCGGCACTTCCATTACCGTTTTGTAACCGAATTTCTCGGTCAGCTCGGCAACGATTTTGTCTTTATAGACTGCTTGCAGACGGGCCATTTCTTATTACCCTTTCACTACTTCGCCGTTCGACTTGAAGACGCGGACTTTTTTGCCGTCCACATCTTTGAAGCCTACGCGATCTGCCTTACCGGTCGCAGCGTTGAACAGAGCAACGTTGGACACGTGAATAGGCATGGTCTTGTCAACGATGCCACCAGTTACGCCAGTCATCGGGTTCGGCTTGGTCGCTTTTTTAGCAACATTGACGCCCTCAACCACGACATGCTCAGCGTCTACACGCTGTTGCACGGTGCCGCGCTTGCCCTTGTCTTTACCGGTCAAAACGATGACTTCGTCGTTTTTACGAATCTTATCCATTTACTGACTCCTTACAGGACTTCCGGTGCCAGGGACACGATCTTCATGAACTTCTCAGTGCGCAGTTCGCGCGTGACAGGTCCGAAGATGCGGGTACCGATCGGCTCCAGCTTGGCGTTCAGCAGCACGGCGGCGTTGCCGTCGAACTTCACCAGGGAGCCGTCTTGGCGGCGCACACCTTTAGCGGTACGCACAACCACAGCGTTGTAAATTTCACCTTTTTTGACACGGCCGCGTGGCTGGGCAACCTTGACGGTTACCTTGATCACGTCGCCAATGCCAGCATAACGGCGCTTGGAGCCGCCCAATACCTTGATGCACATGACTTCTTTGGCACCGGTATTGTCGGCCACTTCGAGCCGGCTTTCAGTTTGAATCATAGTATTCTCTTTCCCAACTTAAGCCGAAGAATCCACACAATGTGGACCTCTCGGTCAGTCTTGGTCCCGCCAATGGCTTTCACCATTGTTTGGGTGCTTGACCTTCATACAAGTACTGACCGCGGTCCATGTCTGCGGAGAGACACTTTGCGGCGTTACATGAACGAAGCCCGCAAGTATTACACACAACCTGCGGGCTTGCAAGAACTAATTGAAAACCGCCCCACTCCGAAGAGTGCGGCGGCGGCTTCAATTAAACGATTTGTGCAGCTTGCACTACACGAGTCACCGTCCACGCCTTCGTTTTGGAGATCGGACGGCCTTCCTGGATCTCGACCGTATCACCGGCTTTGACTTGGTTGGTTTCGTCGTGTGCGTGGTATTTAGCCGAACGCACAATGATCTTGCCGTACAGAGGGTGCTTCACGTGACGTTCGATCAGAACGGTAACGGTCTTGTCCATCTTGTCGGACACCACTTTACCGATCAGCGTGCGCTTGAGCGACTGTTTCACTGGTTGGTTCATTTGGCTTCCTTCAGATTCATTACCGTTTTTACACGCGCGATGTCGCGGCGTACCTTCTTGAGCTGCGAAGTGTTGCTCAGTTGTTGCGTAGCGGTTTGCATACGCAGACCAAACTGGGCCTTCAGCAGATCGTTCAGCTCTTGTTGCAGAGCTGCCTGGTCTTTGCCGCGGAGTTCAGATGCTTTCATATTTCACTCCTATTATTGGCCAACCTGGCGCACCACGAAGGTGGTAGCCAGAGGCAGTTTGGCAGCAGCCAGGCGGAACGCTTCGCGTGCCAGTTCTTCACCGACGCCGTCCATTTCGTACAGGACTTTGCCCGGACGGATTTCAGCGACGTAGTATTCCGGGTTACCTTTACCGTTACCCATACGAACTTCGGCCGGCTTGTTCGAAATCGGCTTGTCCGGGAAAACGCGGATCCAGATACGGCCGCCACGTTTGATGTGACGGGTCATGGCGCGACGTGCTGCTTCGATCTGGCGCGCGGTGATACGACCGCGGGCCACTGCTTTCAGACCGAACTCGCCGAACGACACCGAAGTGCCGGCGGTGTGCGAAATGCCGGTGTTGCGGCCTTTCTGCTCTTTACGATACTTCCTGCGTGCTGGTTGCAGCATGGTTATTCTCCTGCTTTCTCAGCTGGTGCAGCGGCGGCCGGTTTAGCGGAACGCACGCGGGCAGCACCTGCCGGGGATGGTTTAGCACCGGCCGGACCTGGACGTGGGCGGCCGGAAGGCTTGCCATCGTCACGGCGTGGACCGCGGCTTTTCTTCTCGTCAGCCGGGGTCTCGATGACTGGCGCTTCGCCGGTCGGCGAGCGGTCACCCTTGTAGACCCACACCTTGACGCCGATGATGCCGTAGGTGGTCGATGCTTCGCTGGTGCCGTAGTCGATGTCGGCGCGCAGGGTATGCAGAGGCACGCGGCCTTCGCGGTACCATTCTTTACGCGCGATCTCGATGCCGTTCAGACGGCCCGACGACATGATCTTGATGCCCAGGGCACCCAGACGCATGGCGTTTTGCATCGCGCGCTTCATGGCGCGGCGGAACATGATACGCTTTTCCAGCTGCTGCGAGATCGAATCGGCGATCAGCTGCGAGTCGATTTCCGGCTTGCGGATTTCTTCGATGTTCACGTGCACAGGCACGCCCATGATCTTGGTCAGCGCCGACTTCAGTACTTCGATGTCTTCGCCTTTTTTACCAATGACCACGCCTGGACGCGAGCTGTAGATCGTGAAGCGCGCGTTCTTGGCTGGACGCTCGATAACGATGCGGCCAACGGAGGCGTTCTTCAGTTTCTTTTTCAGGAAAGCGCGAGCTTTCAGGTCTTCGTTCAGCATGGCAGCGAAATTGCCGTTGCCTGCGTACCAGCGCGAAGCCCAGTTACGGGTGACCGCCAGACGGAAACCGGTTGGATGAATTTTCTGACCCATCGTGGCTCCTTAGTTACCGACAGTCACGTACACGTGACAGGATTGTTTCGAAATGCGGTCGCCACGGCCCTTTGCACGCGCGGTGAAGCGCTTCAGGATCGGGCCCTTTTCGACGTAGATCGTTTTCACGAACAGTTCGTCGATGTCGGCACCATCGTTGTGCTCGGCGTTCGCGATTGCGGACTCCAGCACTTTCTTGATGATGGCCGCGCCTTTTTTCGGGCTGAACTGCAGAATGTTCAGCGCAGCGTCAACCTTCTTGCCGCGGATCAGATCAGCCACCAGGCGGCCTTTTTGATCCGACAGGCGCACGCCTTTGAGGATAGCTTTGGTTTCCATTATTTCTTAGCCTTTTTGTCAGCAGCGTGGCCCTTGAACGTGCGGGTCAGCGCGAATTCGCCGAGCTTGTGACCAACCATGTTCTCGGAAACATACACTGGCACGTGCAGCTTGCCGTTGTGCACAGCGATCGTCAGACCGATGAAGTCAGGCATGATCGTCGAGCGGCGCGACCAGGTTTTGATTGGCTTTTTGTCTTTGGTCGCTTGCGCGGCTTCGACTTTTTTCACCAGGTGGGCGTCACAGAACGGCCCTTTTTTCAATGAACGAGTCATGGTTTATCCTTATTTCTTGCCGCGGCGCGAGACGATCATCGAAGAAGTACGCTTGTTGCTGCGAGTCTTCTTGCCCTTGGTCTGCTGGCCCCATGGGGACACTGGATGACGACCTGCTGCCGTTTTACCTTCACCACCACCGTGCGGGTGATCGACCGGGTTCATGACCACACCGCGAACGGTAGGACGAACACCGCGCCAGCGCATCGCACCAGCTTTACCGATCTTGCGCAGGCTGTGTTCGGCATTGCCGACTTCGCCTACGGTCGCGCGGCACTCGATGTGCACGCGACGCACTTCACCCGAGCGCAGACGCACTTGAGCGTAGGTGCCTTCACGGGCCATCAGCACAACGCCGGCGCCGGCGGTACGGGCCATCTGGGCACCCTTACCTGGCAGCATTTCGACGCAGTGCATCACGGTACCGACCGGGATGTTACGGATAGGCAGGCAGTTGCCCGACTTGATAGGCGCTTCCGAACCGTTCATCACGCTGTCGCCAACGGACATGCCCTTGGTCGCGATGATGTACTGGCGCTCGCCGTCGGCGTAGCACAGCAGGGCGATATTCGCGGTGCGGTTTGGATCGTATTCGATACGTTCCACTTTCGCAGGAATGCCATCCTTCTGACGCTTGAAGTCGATCAGGCGATAGTGCTGCTTATGACCACCGCCGATGTGGCGGGTGGTGATGTGGCCGTTGTTGTTACGGCCGGCAGTTTTGGATTTCTTTTCAACCAGGGCAGCGAACGGACGGCCTTTGTACAGGTCCGGGTTCACCACCTTCACCATGCCGCGACGGCCTGGGGAGGTTGGCTTCATCTTTACGAGTGCCATTATTTAGCCTCCTCGGAGAAATTGATTTCCTGGCCAGGCTTCAGGCACACGAAAGCACGCTTGGTATGGTTGCGGCGGCCGGTGAAACGACCCGAACGCTTGACTTTACCTTCGCGATTGACGGTTTGCACCGACAGGACTTCAACCTTGAACAGCAGTTCAACGGCTGCCTTGATCTCAGGCTTGGTCGCATCCGGCAGTACGCGGAATACGATTTGCTCGTTCTTTTCCGCGACCATGGTGGCCTTCTCGGAAATGACCGGAGCCTGCAGCACCTTCATCAGGCGCTCTTCGCTGTGTTTGATGACTGCGCTCATGCCAGCATCTCCTCAATCTTGGCCAGTGCCGCTTTGGTGACCAGGATCTTCTTGTAGAAGACCAGCGACATTGGATCTGCGTGACGTGGCTCAACCACCAGCACGTTAGGCAGGTTACGGGAAGCCAGTTCCAGGTTTTCTTCGATGTTGTCAGCGATGATCAGCACCGATTCCAGACCCATGGCGTTCAGCTTTTGCGACAGCAGCTTGGTTTTTGGAGCTTCGATGGCGAAGTCTTCAACAACAACCAGGCGCTCTTCGCGAGCCAGTTGGGACAGGATCGAGCAGATACCAGCGCGGTACATCTTCTTGTTCACTTTGTGGGTGAAGTTCTCGTCAGGCGAGTTCGGGAAGATGCGACCACCGCCGCGCCACAGTGGCGACGACGACATACCGGCACGAGCGCGGCCGGTACCTTTTTGGCGCCATGGCTTCTTGGTCGTGTGGTGGACTTCTTCACGGTCTTTCTGCTTACGGTTGCCGCTGCGAGCATTGGCTTGGTAGGCGACCACGATCTGGTGGATCAGGGCTTCGTTGTAATCACGGCCGAAGACGGTGTCAGCGGCGGCAACGTTGGAAGATGCTTGACCTTGAGCATTCAGGAGCTTGAGTTCCATCGATTAAGCCCCTTTCTTTGCTTTGACTTTGACAGCAGGCGAGACGACCACTTGGCCGTTTTTCGCGCCTGGTACCGCGCCTTTGACCAGCAGCAGCTGACGGTCGGCGTCGATACGAGCGATTTCCAGATTCTGGGTGGTAACAGTAACGTCACCCATGTGGCCGGTCATGCGCTTGCCTGGGAATACACGGCCCGGATCCTGCGCCATACCGATCGAACCTGGTACGTTGTGCGAACGCGAGTTACCGTGGGTTGCACGGCCCGAAGCAAAGTTGTGACGCTTGATGGTACCGGCGTAGCCCTTACCGATGCTCGTGCCCTGAACGTCGATCTTTTGACCAACTTCGAACAGCGAAGCGGCGATAACTTCACCAGCTTTCAATTCTGCAGCTTTAGCAGCGTCAACGCGGAACTCTTTCAGCAGAGTACCGGCTTCGACACCAGCTTTGGCGTAGTGACCGGCTGCGGCTTTGGTCACGCGGGAAGCGCGACGTTGACCGAAGACGACCTGAACAGCGGAGTAACCATCCGTTTCAGGGGTTTTGATTTGCGCAACGCGGTTGTTCGACACGTCCAGCACGGTGACTGGGATCGAGTCCCCATCATCCGTGAAGATGCGCATCATGCCAACCTTGCGACCGAGGAGGCCTAGGCTCATTTTTTCTCCATTCCCACCTACGATTGGGCGGGGCTTTGTTTAACTACAAAAATTAGTACGGCCCGTAAAAAGATGGATTCCATACCGAAGCCGGCTAGTGTATCGCGAAAAGACTCTTGACGCAACAACTTAGTACGGGGTATGTGAACTATTTGGGGCCAATGAAAAAGGCCAGGCATTGCTGCCTGGCCCCGTGCTGCTTCACGCTAGCTGCTTACTTGTATACGCAGCCAGATTACTTGAAGGCGTACTTCGCGGTCGCGCGGAAGGTGCGGCCCATGCCGTTGTGCAGCTGGGTATTGAAGCCTTCGGTTGGGTAACGCGGATCGTATGGCGCCGCCTTGTCCAGAATATTCTTGATATTCAGGGCCAGGGTCAGGTTCTTGACGCCGGTGTACGCGTAGTTCACGCCGAAAGTGGTCCAGCTAGCAACTTCGCAGTTCGAGCTGGTGTACTTCGGCAGGCCGCCCAGCTGGTAGGCGCTGGAAGGCTGGCCGGTGCCATAGTGGCAGTACGGGGTTGGGTACTCCACGGCGTTGTCGTAGCGGCGCAGCAGGGAGACGTGGTCGACGAAGTCCGCCGACAGCGTGGTGCTGTGCACGCCGAAGGTCCAGTTGGTCGACAGCGACGCGCGGTTGCGTGGATTGTCGCCAGCCGACACCGCCCAGTCCGACAGGCCGCCGTTCGAGCCCGCCGTGTTGTGGGTCGCATCGCCAGGCTGCATGGCGCGCTTGTAGGTGCCCAGGTAGCTCCAGTTCAGCGTGCTGCTCAGGCGGCCGTAGTCGCCCAGCGAGTTACGCAGCGTCACTTCCAGGTCCAGGCCGGAAACCTGGGTCGAGCCCTGGTTGATGTAGGAACGGTTTACCTGCATCAGCGGGCCCGAGTTCGGCACCACGACGCCGTTTACCACCAGCAAGTTGGCCGGATTGGTGTCACGCAGCACTTCCGCGCCAGGGTACTGGTTCGGGTGGTCGATCACGGTTTGCGCACCCAGCAGCGCGGTTTCATCGCGCAGCTTGATGTTGTAGTAATCGATCAGGATGTCCAGGTTCTTGGTCGGCTGCAGGATCAGGCCCAGCGATGCGGACTTGGATTTCTCCGGCTTCAGCTCTGGATTGGCCTTGGACAGACTGGAAATGCTCTTCGAGCAGTCGGTACGGTCGGCGGTGCCGATCGGATTGACGCCGTCCGGGCAGCGGATCGAGTCGGTCACGGTCTGGAACGACTGCACGCCGCCAGGCGAAACCTGGGTCAGGGCCGGGGCGCGGAAGCCGCGCGCATAGGTCGCGCGCACGGCCACTTGCTCGGTCACGGTCCACTTGCTGCCCGCTTTAGGCACGAAGCTCGATTCGGTCGGATACTTGTCGTAGCGGCCGGCGAAGTCCATCTCGAAGTTCTTGAAGAACGGCGTGCGCAGCTCGATGAAGGCCGACTTCACATTGCGCTGGCCGTCAGCGACCGAGTTGGCCAGGCCGATGATGTCGCCGGCGCGGGTGGCCGCATCCGGGGTCAGGCCGATTTTCTCCTGGCGCGCCTCGGCGCCGAAGGCCAGGCCGATGTCGCCGCCGGACAGCTTGCCCAGCGTGGTCGACGCTTTGGCATCGATCTGCATCACTTGCGAGAAGCCTTTGTTTTCCAGGTCGCGGGTCGAGTTCGGATCAGCAATGGTCGACGCGATGGTGCGGTTTTCCGTCATGATGCGCTCGACCACCGGGCGGTACAGCATGCCCAGGTAGTGTTCGGTACGCTCGCTGCGGTTCCACAGCACGCCGGTTTCCCAGTCAAACGCGCCGGTGGTGCCTTTCAGGCCGGCCAGCACGCGGTAGGATTCGTTCAGGTTGTCGCTGCCGCCGGTGTGGCCCATGAAGCGGAAGCCCACTGCGGTGCGCGAGGTCGGGAACGGATTGTCCGGATGGCCGACCGGCAGGATCAGCTGGAACTGCGACGACGGCTTGCCGTCGGCCGCGAACACGGTGCTCGACGAGGTGCTCGAGATCGTGCGCGGCGCGCCCAGATAGGTACGCTCGACGCGCGCGTACGACGCCTCCGAGAACGCGGTGATCGATTCGTTGACCTTGAAGGTGCCGCGCGCCAGGATGTTGGCGTCCTTGCCGGCGCTCTGCACTTCGCTGTAGTCGTTCAGGTTGAAGTTACAGAAAGTACGGTCGATCAGCACGCTGGTCGCGGTCAGATTGTGCTGGGCGATGCTGCCCACCAGCTTTTGCGACGGGTCGCAGTTGGTGCGGTTGATCACGTCGGCGCGCAGCGCGTAGGTGGTGGCAAAATTCTTGCCGCCCGGAGTGCGTTCGCGGTAGAAGAACGGCTGATCCGTCAGGCTGCTCGAGTACGGGTTCAGGCGGGCGTTGATGTAGCTGTAGGCAGCCTGGTCGACGTCGGTCGCGTTCGGGATGGTGGTGCTGTCGCGCTTGGAGACGTCGAACGAGATAAAGCCGTTGTAGCGGTCTTTGTCCAGGTCGCCGAAGCCGATCACGCCGCTGACATTTTTGCGGGCGAATTCGCCGTCATCGTTGGCGGTGATGCTGGCCGACATGTCGAAGCCAGTGTAGTCGGTCTTGGTGATGAAGTTGATCACGCCGGCGATCGCGTCGGAACCGTACACGGCCGAAGCGCCATCCTTGAAGATCTCAACGCGCTCGATGGCGGAGATAGGAATGGAGTTCAGGTCGTACACCGCCGATTTGCCCTGGTTCGGGTCGGCGTACGCGGACGAGGCGATACGGCGGCCGTTCAGCAGCACCAGGGTCGAAGACGAACCCAGGCCGCGCAGGGAGGCGGTGGCCGCGCCGCGCGAGAAGCCGCCGTCGACGATGTCGATCGACGCGCCGGAGCCGAAGGCCGGGATCGAGTGCAGCAGTTCGGCCACGGTGTTGGCGCCGCTGGCCGCGATCTGCTTGGCGCTTACGGTCTGGACTGGCGACGAGCCTTCCTTATCCGAACGCTTGATGTTGGAACCGGTCACGAAGACCTTGGTAACTGGCGCTTCCGCAGCTTCTTGTGCGATTGCAAACTGGGTGGTACCCAGCGCTACTGCAACGGCGAGGACGCCCCGTTTGAGGACTAATTTATTGTTCAAAAGTTTCTCCGCTGTAAGGGTTGCAAGGGACTATGCCGGTGCTTGGACACCGGTTGCCATCTGTGCCGACGGCTTGTTTCAGAATACGCTGCGCTATTCCGAAGAGGGAATCTGAACATCTGAGTTAATGAAAGTCAATGAACTGGCAATATATTTGCCTCGGCTTTTTTTCACAAAAAATAACATTACGGCGCCGATGCCATACAAAAAGCTAGAAAATTACAAAAGTGTCGAATTTTATTTAAGAAATTTCATGTTTCTACATATATTCACAATTGCAGCTTAAAGTTTTCAGAAACATATGCATTTTATGTTCCGTACAATGATGCCGGATTACAACAGCCTTTTAGTTACAAATATGCAAAAAAACAACGCCCTGCCGGTTGCTGAAATCACTGGACGGCAATGCGGGCAACGGCGCTGTTTCAAAACAAAAAAGAGTGCCTCCAGATTGCTAACACGGAGTCTTATATCGTTTTTTGACGATCGGTCAAAATCTGCGCCGCCTCCGCGCCGCCCAATTGGTACCAGTCGACTTTGCGGGTGGCGACCATGATGGCGGCCAGCACGGCGAACAGCAGGATGGCGCCCATCACCAAGGCGTTGTTTTCCGAACTGAGCAAGCCGTACAGCACGCCGTACAAGGCCGTCAGCGCGGCGCCGAAGGCCAGGCCGCGGCGCCGGTCGCGCAGCACGTGGGCCAGGTAGTAGCCGGTCAGCAGGATGCAGGCGGCGCTGGCCAGCAGGTAGGCGCCCAGGAAGGCGATGTGCTCGGACAGGCTGACCAGCAGCAGGAAGAACAGCACCAGCGCCAGCCCCACCAGCGCGTACTGCACCGGGTGGATGGGCAGGCGCTTGAGCACCTCGAACAGGAAAAAGGCGGCAAAAGTCAGCGCCACGAACAGCAGGCCGTACTTGGTGGCGCGGTCGGCCATGGAATAGATGTTGACCGGCTCGATGAAACCGACCGCGAAGCTGTCCGGCACGGCGCCGCGGGCGGCGCTGCGGGCCGCCTCGTCGCCGGAGCCGGCGGCCAGCTCGCGCTGGCGCAACTGCTGCTGCGCCTCGGTCGACAGCGCCGAGATGCGCCACAGCGCCTCGAAGCCCTGCTCGCCCACCTTGCGCTGCTCGGGCAGGAAGCGGCCGCTGAACTGCGGATGGGGCCAGGACGAGGCCATCGCAAAGCGGTTGTTGCGCGCCAGCGGCACGAACTGCTGGCGGTCCATGCCGGACAGGCTCAGGCCAAAGCTGAACTGCACCGGGCCGGCGGTGGCGTCGGCCATGGCCAGCGGCACGTGCAGGCCCTGGCGGGCGGCGGCCAGGCCCGAACCCTGCTCGAACTCGAAGCTGCGCGCGCCCCAGCGCAGCTTGGGAATGTCCCGCACGCCGCGCACGTCTGAAATGCCGAGCGCCACGAAAGGCGGCTCGGGCGCGATGTCGGAGCGCTCCACCGTGCGCGGCAGCGCGGACACCGGCGGCACCGTGAACGCGCCCGCCACCGCGTGTTCGCCCTGGAACATCAGCACCTGGTGGATGCCCCGGTAGCGGCGCTCGGTGCCGAAGGTGGACTTGACCTCCAGCTGGTCCGGGAACACCAGGTGGCGCAGCTGCTTGCGGTAGCGCTTGGCCTCCTTGCGCTTCTCGTCGCCCGCCACCGGCTCCATCACTTCATAGGTTTCGCTGTAGGGCATGACCAGCACCGGCCCGTACACGGTCTGCTCGCCCACCGAATCCTCGGCGATGCTGCGCGCCGCGTCCTGGCGGTAGGCGCTGCGCTCGCGGATGGTGGACTCTATCAGCAGCAGCGGAATACCGATCAGCAGCATCACCGCGATCACGGCCAGTATTTTGAACAACAGTTTCTTTTGCATGGCGCTTCCTTCAGGTTGGAGTGGCGCCAGTCTAGAAAACCC
This sequence comes from Pseudoduganella sp. GW821-FHT05F09, assembly GCF_059419605.1. Lineage (NCBI taxonomy): Bacteria > Pseudomonadati > Pseudomonadota > Betaproteobacteria > Burkholderiales > Oxalobacteraceae > Pseudoduganella > Pseudoduganella sp. GW821-FHT05F09. The sequence goes on along the minus strand of NZ_JBWKSD010000007.1, from coordinate 4,583 downwards.
TTGTGCGGTGAGGATGCGTTGCGTGTGAAGCGCTACAGCGCCAGCGGCAGCGGCAGGTAGAGCGCGGCGCGGCAGCCGCCCTGCCCCGGCCCGCCGGTGTTGGCCACGCTGACGCTGCCGCCGTGCAGGGCCGCCACTTCGCGCACAAAGGGCAGGCCCAGGCCGGTGCTCTTGGCGCCGCCGCCGGGGCGCGGCAGCGAATAGAAGCGCTCGAACACGCGCCCGGCCGCGTAGTCGGGAATGCCGGGGCCGCCGTCGGCCACGAAGATTTCCACGCCCTCGCCCAGCATGCGGGCGCCCAGCGCCACCACGCCGCCGGCCGGCGCGAAGGCGATGGCGTTGTCCAGCAGATTGCCGATGGCCTGGCGCAGCAGCAGCGCGTCGCCGTGCAGCACCGGGGCGCCGTCCTGCGGCAGCTCCAGGTCCAGGCGCAGGCCGCGCGCGGCCAGGGGCGCGGCGAAGTCGCGCGCCGCCTCATGCAGCAGCGCGCCGCCGTCGATGCGCTCGAGCGCGTCCAGGCGCTGTTGCTTCTCCACCCGCACCAGGGCCAGCAGCTTGTCGATCAGCTGCCGCTGGCGCGCGTTCTGGCTCAGTATGCTGGACAGGAACTGGCGGCGCTGCTCGGGCGGCATGTCCTCCTGCAGCAGCTCGGCCGAGGCCTGGATGGCGGCGATGGGGCTTTTCAGTTCGTGCGTGAGCGTGTGCATCAGCGTTTCCACATACTCCTTGCCTTCCAGCTTGACGCGCATGGCCTCCAGCGCGTGGCCCAGCGTGCCGATCTCGGTATTGCCCAGCACCGGCAGCGCCACCTTGCGGCCGGCCTGCACCTCCTCCACGTAGTGCATCAGCTTGCGCAGCGCGCGCGCCAGCCAGTAGGTGGACGCCAGGCCGATCAGCAGCGACAGCGCCAGCAGCAGCGCGCCGCGGCGCAGGATGTGCTGCTGGCTGCGCTCGACAAAGCCCTGCACGCTGGCGTTGGGCTTGGCCACGGTCAGCACGCCGATCAGGCGCTCGCCGTCGCGGACGGGGGCCGCCACGTGCATCACGGTGCTGTTCTCGTCGTCCTCGCGGTCGCGCGTGCTGCGCGCGCCGTACTTGCCGCGCAGGGTCAGGTAGACGTCGTTCCAGCGCGAGTAGTCCTTGCCCACCGCCTTGTTCTCGGAATCGAAACGCACGATGCCCTGCGCGTCGGTGATGTAAATGCGGTAGTCCAGCTTGTTCTTCGGCAGGCCGCTGATCTGCGCGCTGACGCCGCGCCCGGCGTAGTCGCGCATGCGCGCCAGCATGGGGGCGGCGTCGTAGGCGCCGGCGCGCACGTCGTCGGCCACCATCACGGCCAGCAGGTTGGCGGTGTCGACCAGGGTGTCTTCCAGCGTGGCGCGCACGCCCGGCTTGACCTCGGCCATGAACACATTCAGCAGGAACCATCCGGCCAGGCCGACGATCAGGAAATAGCCCAGCAGAATGCGCAGGCCTATCCTCATGTGGCGGCCAGGCTGTAGCCCAGGCCGCGATGGGTCTGGATCGGCTCGTTGTCGGGGGAGACCGCGCGCAGCTTGGCGCGCAGCGACTTCACATGGGCGTCCACGGTGCGGTCCAGGGTGTCGGCGGCGCCGGTCCAGACGCGGTCCATCAGCTGCGCGCGCGACAGCACGTGGCCGGGATGTTCGATCAGCGTCTTGAGCAGCAGGTATTCATAGCGCGTCAGCTCGAGCGCATGGCCGAGGTAGAGCACGCGCGCCTCCAGCGAGCGCAGTTCCAGGCCCGCCACGCGGCGCGCCTGGGAGGACTGGGCCGCCTGGGCTGCCTGTAATGCAGCGGCCTGCGCGGCCTGCGGCCCCAGGCGGCGCAGGATGACGCGGATGCGCGCCACCAGTTCGCGCGGCGAGAACGGCTTGGTCACATAATCGTCCGCGCCGATTTCCAGGCCCACCACGCGGTCGATCTCATCGCTGCGGGCGGTGAGGAAGATCACAGGCGCGTCCGAGAACTGGCGCAGGCGGCGGCACACTTCCAGGCCGCTCATATCGGGCAGGCCGATGTCGAGCACCACCAGCTCCGGCGGCGGCTGGCCGCCCTCCCCGCGCATGGCCTCCAGCGCCTGTTCGCCCAGCATCACGTGCAGCGGCGCAAAACCCTCGGTGCGCAGCGCATAGGCAATGCCGTCCGCAATCGCCTGCTCATCTTCAACGATCAGGATCGTCTTAGCCATAACATTTCCAGGAACTTAACATCCGCCGAATGTACTGCGCAGAGGGCACGCTGTCCAGCGGAGAGTGCGCCGTGTGCGGCGAGAGTGATAAGCTCGTTGCGCATCGCGAGCCTTGTATGGATAATTTGCCTTTATAGCAGTTTAATTCGCGGCAAAAATCCATACATCCAGACAAAATGTCCCAGACTCCATCCATACAAGCGCCTGCCTGGCTGGGCGAATTCAGCGTGGATGGCGGGCCGCGCTATCTGCAGATCGCCGATTTCATCGAGCGTGCCCTGTCCGACGGCCGCCTGCAGCCGGGCGACCGCCTGCCGCCGCAGCGCAGCCTGGCGGCGCGGCTGGCGGTGGACCTGACCACGGTGACGCGCGCCTACGACGAGGCCAGGCGCCGCCACCTGCTGGAGGGCCGGGGCGCGGCCGGCACCTACGCGGCGGCGCCGAAAGTGGAGCTGGCGCCCATGCTGGACCTGAGCATGAACATCCCTCCCCCGCCTGCCGGGGTGGATTTCGACGACATGCTGAAACTGGGCCTGTCCCAGGTGCTGATGCGCACCGACAGCGATTTGCTGATGAGCTACCAGCTGGGCGGCGGCAGCCAGGCCGACCGCGCGGCGGGCGCGCTCTGGCTGGCGCCCATGTTCGGCCGGGTGGACGAGGAACACGTGGCGGCCTGTCCGGGTGCGCAGTGCGCGCTGGCGGCGCTGATCCTGGCGCTGACGGGGCCGGGCGACGCCATCCTGGCCGAGCCCGCCATCTACCCCGGCCTGCGCTCGGCGGCCGGGCAGCTGGGACGGCGCGTGGTGGCGGTCGATGTGGACGGCGACGGCATGCGGCCCGATGCGCTGGAGAAGGCCTGCCGCAAGCACCGCGCGCGGCTGGTCTACCTGAACCCGACCTTGCAGAATCCCACCGCGCACACCATGCCGGAGCAGCGCCGCCGCGAGATCGCGCAAACCGCCATCCGCTGCGGCGCGGCCATTATCGAGGACGATCCATACTGGCTGCTGGCGGGCGGCCGCGCGCCCGCTCCGCTGGCCCGGCTGGCGCCGCGCCACGTCTACTACATTTCCACGCTGTCGAAATGCCTGGCGCCCGGGCTGCGCACGGCCTTTGTGCTGCTGCCGGACGCGCAGCTGCGCGAGCGCTTCCTGCTGGCGCTGCGCTCGCTGGTGCTGATGCCGTCGCCGCTGGCCGGCGCGCTGGTCACGCAATGGATACACGACGGCACGGCGCAGCGCCTGCTGGAGGGCGTGCGGGAAGAAGCGCGGGCGCGCCAGCAGCTGGCCGCGCACATCCTGGCCGGGCTGGCGTTCGCGCCCGGCGGCGCGGCCACAGGAGCGGCGGTCACGACCGCGGCGGCCGATGCCGGCGGCATCCACATCTGGCTGACCTTGCCGGACTACTGGCGTTCCGGCCAGCTGGCCCAGGCCGCGCTCGCCGAAGGACTGTCCGTCACCGCCTCGGACGCCTTCGACGGCAGCGCGCACCCGCCGAACGCCATCCGCATCTCGCTGGGCAGCATCCGCGACCGCGCGCGCCTGGCCGGCGCGCTGCGCAAACTGTCCCAACTGCTGGCCCGCATCCCGCCCGCGCCGCGCGAGCTGGCGGTGTGAGATTCCTTCCGGCTGTATTCAGGCCGTAAACGGCACTGGGGCCGGGAGCTGCGTGTGCAGGTCCCGGCCCCAGTGGGCTGGCGGCAGGCTGTTGGGCCGCCGCCTGGCCGAAATCAATTATTGCAGTTTGATTTCTACGTCCACGCCAGCTGGCAGGTCCAGCTTCATCAGCGCGTCAACGGTCTTGTCGGTTGGGTCGACGATGTCCATCAGGCGCTGGTGGGTGCGGATTTCGAACTGGTCGCGCGAAGTCTTGTTCACGTGCGGGGAACGCAGCACGTCGTAACGCTGGATGCGGGTTGGCAGAGGTACTGGACCTTTTACCACGGCGCCGGTGCGCTTCGCGGTGTCAACGATTTCCAGAGCGGACTGGTCGATCAGCTTGTAGTCGAAAGCTTTCAGGCGGATACGGATTTTTTGGTTTGGTGCGGACATGATTATTCCTTAAAAGAACGAGCCGGCGCGGGAGCGGCGGCAATAAGTAACAAACTCAGTACAAAACTCAGTACAGCTAAGAGGCGAGATCATAGCACCAAAATGCCAGCCATGCCCGTCTCTGCGACAAAAAAAGGCAGCGCCGCGAACGGCACTGCCTTCTTGTCTAACCGAGGCTATTAGGCCAGGATTTTTGCAACAACGCCGGCGCCGACGGTACGGCCGCCTTCGCGGATTGCGAAGCGCAGACCTTCTTCCATAGCGATCGGGTTGATCAGCTTAACAGTGATCGACACGTTGTCGCCTGGCATAACCATTTC
>NZ_JBWKSD010000006.1:0-442940 GCF_059419605.1 Pseudoduganella sp. GW821-FHT05F09 | reverse complement strand
TGGCGGAGCGGACGGGACTCGAACCCGCGACCCCCGGCGTGACAGGCCGGTATTCTAACCAACTGAACTACCGCTCCAGCAAATACAGGTACAGCATCACTGTTACTGCGCTTGGTTTGACTGGTGGGCGCTGAGAGGCTCGAACTCCCGACCTAAGCCTTGTAAGGGCTCCGCTCTACCAACTGAGCTAAGCGCCCAATCAAACCGCTCCAGTGAGCCAGCGGCTCACCGAAGTCCGTTAGTTTACTGCATCCTTCAAAGCTTTGCCAGCTTTAAATTTAGGAACTTTGGCTGCTTCGATCACGATTTCTTCTTTCGTGCGCGGATTGCGGCCGGTGCGGGCAGCGCGTTCGCTCACGGAGAAAGTGCCAAAGCCGACCAGGGTGACGCTGTCGTTCTTGGCCAGAGTAGTAGTTACGCCATCGATCACCGCATCCAGTGCGCGCGCAGCAGCCGCTTTCGAGATGTCAGCGGAAGTGGCAATATGGTCGATCAATTCAGTCTTGTTCACAAGCTTCCCCGTCACAAAGGTTTATATCGTTTATACCGTTTTTACACGGCAGAGAAAATCTCAGGCCGTATTAAACAAGCCGTGCAACGTTGTGTCAAGGGAAACACAGTACAAAACCACAGCAAAAGTTAAAACAGGCGCTTAAAAAGCGCCTGTTTGTGGTTGAAGGGACAATTAATGCGAGCTGTCCCGGCGGATGGGCTTAGTGTTTGACCACTTCGCCTTGTCCGTCAACTTTGGCCGCCGCAGCCGCCACCGCCTCTACCGGCGGGGTTTCCACGATGGCTTGCGGCTGGCGCTCGAGTGCGATTTCCAGCACTTTGTCGATCCAGCGCACCGGCACGATTTCCAGCTTGTTTTTCACATTGTCCGGAATTTCGGCCAGGTCTTTCACGTTCTGCTCGGGGATCAGCACCGTCTTGATGCCGCCGCGATGCGCCGCCAGCAGCTTCTCTTTCAGGCCGCCGATCGGCAGCACTTCGCCGCGCAGCGTGATCTCGCCCGTCATCGCCACGTCTGCGCGCACCGGGATGCCGGTGAACACGGACACCAGCGCGGTCGTCATCGCGATGCCGGCCGAAGGACCGTCTTTCGGCGTGGCGCCTTCAGGAACGTGGATGTGGATATCGCTCTTTTCAAACACCTCGGATTTGATGCCGAGGCGGTTGGCGCGGCTGCGCACGACGGTGCGCGCCGCTTCGATCGATTCCTTCATCACGTCGCCCAGGGTGCCGGTGCGGATTACGCCGCCCTTGCCCGGCATGGTCACGGCTTCGATGGTCAGCAGATCGCCGCCCACTTCGGTCCATGCCAGACCGACCACCTGGCCCACCTGGTTTTCCTTCTCGGCCACACCGAAGTCGTAGCGGCGCACGCCCAGGAACTTGTCCAGGTTTTTCGGCGTCACGGCGACCTTTTTCTCGGTCTTCTTCAGCAGCAGCATCTTCACCACCTTGCGGCAGATCTTGGACACTTCGCGTTCCAGCGAACGCACGCCGGCTTCGCGGGTGTAGTAGCGGATGATGTCGCGCAGCGCGGCTTCCGATACCGAGATCTCTTCTTCCTTCAGACCGTTGTTCTTGATCTGCTTCGGCAGCAGGTAGCGCTGCGAGATATTGGTTTTCTCGTCTTCCGTGTAACCCGACAGGCGTATCACTTCCATGCGGTCCAGCAGGGCCGGCGGGATGTTGTACGAGTTCGAAGTCGCCACGAACATCACGTCGCTCAGGTCGAAGTCCACTTCGATGTAGTGGTCCGAGAAGGTGTGGTTCTGTTCAGGATCCAGCACCTCCAGCAGAGCCGACGACGGATCGCCGCGGAAGTCCGCGCCCATCTTGTCGATTTCGTCCAGCAGGAACAGCGGATTGCGCACGCCCACTTTCGCCAGCGACTGCAGCACCTTGCCCGGCATGGAGCCGATGTAGGTACGGCGGTGGCCACGGATCTCGGCTTCGTCGCGCACGCCGCCCAGGGCCATGCGCACGAACTTGCGGTTCGTGGCGCGGGCGATGGACTGGCCCAGCGAGGTCTTGCCGACGCCCGGAGGACCCACGAAGCACAGGATAGGCGCCTTCAGCTTGTCGACGCGCTGCTGCACCGCGAGGTATTCCAGGATGCGTTCCTTGACCTTGTCCAGGCCATAGTGGTCGCCCTCGAGCACTTTCTCGGCGTTCGCCAGGTCGTTGTTGACCTTGGATTTTTTCTTCCACGGCAGGCCGACCAGGGTGTCGATGTAGTTGCGCACCACGGTGGCTTCGGCCGACATCGGCGACATCAGCTTGAGCTTTTTCAGCTCGGCGTTGGCCTTGTCCAGCGCCTCTTTCGGCATCTTGGCGGCAGCCACTTTCTTTTCCAGCTCGTCCAGGTCCGCGCCGTCTTCGCCCTCGCCCAGTTCCTTCTGGATGGCCTTGACCTGCTCGTTCAGGTAGTACTCGCGCTGCGACTTCTCCATCTGGCGCTTGACGCGGCCACGGATGCGCTTTTCCACCTGCAGGATGTCGAGCTCGCCTTCCAGCTGGCCGAGCAGGTGCTCCAGGCGCTTGGCGACGTTGAAGATCTCCAGGATGACCTGCTTCTGCTCCAGCTTGAGCGGCAGATGGGCAGCCACGGTGTCGGCCAGGCGGCCGGCGTCGTCGATGCCGGACAGCGAAGCCAGGATTTCCGGTGGAATCTTTTTGTTCAGTTTGACGTACTGGTCGAACTGCTGGACGATGGCGCGGCGCATCGCTTCGATTTCCGAATCGTCGCCCACCTCGGAATCGAGCGGGGTCAGATCGGCCACGAAGTGCGTCGGCGCGTCGGTGATTTTGTTGATGCGGGCGCGCTGGGCGCCCTCGACCAGCACCTTGACGGTGCCGTCCGGCAGTTTCAGCATCTGCAGGATATTGGCCACGCAACCGATTTCATAGATGTCGGAGGCGGAAGGTTCGTCCTTGGCGGCAGCTTTCTGGGCGGCGAGCATGATGCTCTTGCCCTGCTCCATCGCGGCTTCCAGCGCCTTGATCGACTTGGGGCGACCTACAAACAGCGGTATCACCATATGCGGGAAAACTACAACATCCCGCAGCGGCAATAACGGCAGTTGAGTTTGCTCAGTTAATTTGGAAGTTGTCATGGCGTACCTTATGTGAAAGCGTGTTGCAGATATTGGCGCAAAGATGCCAAATCACAAGACCCGGCAGATAATAATTCTCTGAAATACTGTGTATTGCTTAACAGAGAGACTGCCGTGCTATAAAAATATGCAAACTCAAATAAAAAAGCCACGCGCGACGCAGGCATCGCGTGTGGCTTTCCGAATGAAGCCTGCATTCTCTTATTGATTTAAATTGTACCGCCTTGCCCCATGGATGCAAAACGAATTTTGCGCATGTGTGCAGTACTTATTTAATTTTCACCAGAGGCTTTTGGGGTTTCCTGATAAATGAGCAAGGGTTTCGCGCCGCTGGTGATGGTATTTTCATCAATCACCACTTTGCTCACATTCTGCTCATTTGGCAGTTCATACATCACGTCCAGCAATGCGTGTTCCAGGATGGAGCGCAGGCCGCGCGCGCCGGTCTTGCGGGCCAGCGCCTTCTTGGCGATGGCGTGCAATGCGGCCGGGCGGATCTCCAGCTCGGAGCCTTCCATGTCCAGCAGCTTGGCGTACTGCTTGACCAGGGCGTTCTTCGGTTCGACCAGGATCTGGATCAGCGCTTCCTCGGTCAGTTCGGCCAGGGTGGCGATCACCGGCAGACGGCCCACCAGTTCCGGGATCAGGCCGAACTTCACCAGGTCGTCCGGCTCCGCCTGCAGCAGCACGTCCGACAGCGCGCGCTGCTCCTTGCTCTTGACCGAGGCCGAGAAGCCGATGCCGCTCTTCTCCGAACGGTTGGAGATGATCTTGGCCAGCCCGTCGAAGGCGCCACCGCAGATGAACATGATGTTGGTGGTGTCGATCTGCACGAAGTCCTGATTCGGGTGCTTGCGGCCGCCCTGCGGCGGCACCGAGGCCATGGTGCCCTCGATCAGCTTGAGCAGCGCCTGCTGCACGCCCTCGCCCGACACGTCGCGCGTGATGGACGGGTTGTCGGACTTGCGCGAAATCTTGTCGATCTCGTCGATGTAGACGATGCCGCGCTGCGCCTTCTCCACATCGTAGTTGCAGCTTTGCAGCAGCTTCTGGATGATGTTCTCGACGTCTTCGCCCACGTAGCCGGCTTCGGTCAGGGTGGTGGCGTCGGCGATCACGAACGGCACGTTGAGCATGCGGGCCAGGGTCTGCGCCAGCAGGGTCTTGCCCGAGCCGGTGGGACCGACCAGCAAGATGTTGCTCTTGGCCAGTTCGATGTCATCCTTCTTGCCCAGGTGCTTCAGACGCTTGTAGTGGTTGTACACCGCAACCGACAGGATGCGCTTGGCGGTCTGCTGGCCGATGACGTACTGGTCCAGCAATTCCTTGATTTCGTGCGGGGTCGGCAGGTCGGACTTGGCGCCGGTGACCGACTCGATGCTGGACGTCTCGTCGCGGATGATGTCGTTGCACAAGTCGATGCATTCGTCGCAGATGAAGACGGACGGGCCGGCGATCAGCTTCTTGACCTCGTGCTGGCTCTTGCCGCAGAACGAGCAGTAGAGGAGTTTTTCGCCGCTGGAGGATTTTTTCTCGGACATGGGACTTGTTTAAGTAGTTGCAATATTGGTGCGGGTACACGCCGCGAAGCAAGCTGTGCGGCGGCGTACATAGCACATGCTACCTGAAATAAAAAAGAAACGCCCGGAACGTTGTAGCGTCCGGGCGTCTTTTTTGGTTCTCAGCGCTGAGGACGCATTAGCCGCGGCTGGTCAACACTTTGTCGATCAGGCCGTATTCGGTGGCCTCCTCGGCGGACAGGAATCGGTCGCGGTCGGTGTCCTTGGCGATCTGTTCCACCGTCTGGCCGGTACGTTCGGCCATGATCGAGTTCAGGCGATGGCGCAGGTAGAGGATTTCCTTGGCCTGGATTTCGATGTCCGAAGCCATGCCCTGCGAGCCGCCCGACGGCTGGTGAATCATGATGCGCGAGTTCGGCAGCGAGAAACGCTTGCCCTTCGCACCTGCCGCCAGCAGGAAGGCGCCCATCGACGCCGCCATGCCGGTGCACAGGGTGGACACGTCCGGCTTGATGAACTGCATCGTGTCGTAGATCGCCAGGCCGGCCGAAACCGAACCGCCAGGAGAGTTGATGTAGAGCGAGATATCCTTGTCCGGATTTTCGCTCTCCAGGAACAGCAGCTGGGCCACGATCAGATTGGCCATCTGGTCGTTGACTGGACCCACCATGAAAATCACACGCTCCTTCAACAGGCGCGAATAGATATCATAGGAGCGCTCGCCGCGGCCGCTTTGTTCAATCACCATCGGCACCAGGCCGAGCATTTCGGTGTCGAGTGCCGGATTACGGTTCATCATGCATTTTCCTTGTGATGCAGCTTCTTTAAGCTGGATTACGCTTGCGCGTTGCTTCCCATCAGCTCGTCGAAGGCTACCGCTTTCGACGTGGTTTTCGACAGGCCCAGAACGAAGTTAACGACGTTTTCTTCTAATACAAGGGCTTCGACTTCAGCCAGACGGCGGCGGTCGCTGTAGTAGTACTTCAGCACTTCGCGCGGATCTTCGTAGCTTTGGGCGAAATCTTCCACTTGCGCTTTGACTTGCTCAGGCAGCGCTTGCAGCTTGTTCTCGTTGACCAGCTGCGACAGGATCAGGCCCAGGCGCACGCGGCGCTCGGCCTTGTCGGCGAACAGTTCTGGCGGGAATGGCACGTCTTTGACGTTCATGCCGCGCTGAGCCATGTCCTGGCGGGTCATTTCGGCCAGGCGCTCGGTGTCCTGGGCGATCAGGGCTTGCGGCACGTCCAGGGTGGCGGACTTGACCAGCGCATCCATCACGGCTTCCTTGTTGCGTGCTTTCACACGGCCGGTCACTTCGCGTTCCAGGTTGACCTTGATGTCTTCGCGCATTTTGGCCAGGTCGCCGTCGGCTACGCCCAGCGATTTGGCGAATTCAGCATCGACTTCCGGCAGGTGCGCCCATTCCAGCTGTTTCAGGGTGATGGTGAACTGGGCGGTTTTGCCGGCCACGTCCTTGCCATGGTAGTCCTCTGGGAAAGCCAGATCGAAGGTCTTGGATTCGCCGACTTTCAGGCCCACGGTGGCGGCTTCGAATTCCGGCAGCATGCGGCCTTCGCCCAGCACGAACGGGTAGTCTTCAGCTTTGCCGCCTGGGAATTCCACGCCGTCGATCGAGCCGACGAAGTCCACGGTCACTTTGTCGCCATTGGCGGCGATAGGAGCACCGCCGTCGCCGTGTTCACCGGCTTCGCCCTTGGTGTGGAAGTGCACGCGCTGCTTGCGCAGGATTTCGATGGTCTTGTCGATTTCCGCGTCCGACACTTCGGCTTTCACGGTTTCGATTTCAACGGTGGACAGGTCGCCGATGACGACTTCCGGATACACTTCGAACGTAGCGTCGAAAGCCAGCTGGCCTTCAGGCGAATCGTTCTTCGGTTCGATGCGCGGGTAGCCTGCTACGCGCAGTTCCGCTGCGTTGGCGGCGTCGTTGAACGCGCGGCCGACCTTATCGTTCAGCACTTCGGTTTCGATCTGATAACCGAATTGTGCGGCGACCATTTTCATGGGCACTTTGCCAGGACGGAAGCCTGGTGCCTTAGCCGATTTGGCTTGCACTTTCAGGCGCTTCTCAACTTCCGTGCGGACTTCGCTCAGCGGGAAGGAGATCGTGATACGACGTTCGAGTTTGCCCAGGGTTTCGACTGCAGTTGCCATGTAAAAATCGTCCAAAAAATATAAAGAATACTGTGGTGCGAGGAGGGGGACTCGAACCCCCACACCATTGCTGGCGTCAGGACCTAAACCTGGTGCGTCTACCAATTTCGCCATCCTCGCGGCGTATTTGTACAAAAGCAAAGGGCGGGCCGTTTTCAATAAAGGTCCATTGAAAAGGGGCCGCCCCACCCCGCCTCAGCAGGGGCTTTCAACTTCAACGCGGTATTTTACTGTTTTTTTCCGAGTACGGAAGGGTTTTTTAACTCAAACACAACATTAAAAATGTAATGCCTTGATTCCTCTGCAATTTACCCTTGCGCCGCTCACGTTTGCACCGGTTTTTTGACGCGGAACCATGCCGCGTACAGCGCCGGCAGGAACAGCAGCGTGAGCGCCGTGGCCAGTATCAGCCCGCCCATGATGGCCACCGCCATCGGCCCCCAGAACACGGAACGCGACAGCGGTATCATGGCCAGCGCCGCCGCGGCCGCCGTCAGGATGATGGGGCGGCAGCGCCGCACCGCCGATTCCACGATGGCGTCCCACGGCGCCACGCCGGACTTGATGTCCTGCTCGATCTGGTCCACCAGGATCACAGAATTACGGATAATCATGCCGAACAGCGCAATAATGCCCAGATTCGCCACAAAGCCCAGCGGACGCCCCAGCAGCAGCAAGGCCGCCGCCGCGCCGGCCACGCCCAGCGGGCCGGTGAGGAACACCAGCAGCGCGCGCGAGAAACTGTGCAGCTGCAGCATCAGCAGCGTGAAGATGATAAAGATCGCCAGCGGCAGGTTGGCCGAAATCGACGCCTCCGCCTCGCTGCTGTCGGACGCCGCGCCCTTGACGTCGATGCGGTAGCCGGCCGGCAGGTTCTTGCGCAGCTCGGCCAGTTTGGGATCGATCTGCCCCGTCACGGTGGGGCCTTGTATGCCTTCCACCACATCGGACTGCACGGTAATCGCCCATTCGCGGCCTTCACGCCACACCACGCCCGGCTCCCACACGAAATGCACGCGCGCCAGCTGGCCTATGGTGACCGACTTGCCGCTAGGCGTAGGAATATTGGTGTCGTTCAAGATGGAGATGGTGCTGCGCTCCTCCAGCGGCTGGCGCACCTGGATGTCGATCAGCTTGATGCCGTCGCGGAACTGGCCCACCGTGGTGCCTGACAGGATGGTGTTCGCGGCCCGCATCACCGTTTGCGTGGTCACGCCCAGCGCGCGCATCTTGTCCTGGTCCAGGTCCATGCGCAGCACTTTCACGGACTCGTTCCAGTTGTCGTTCACGCCCAGCGTGTTCGGATTGGCGCGCATGATGTCCTTCACCTGGTCGGCGATGGCGCGCACCTTCTCCACCTCGCCGCCGGTCACGCGGAACTGCACCGGATACGGCACGGGCGGACCGTTCGGCAGCAGCTTCACACGGCCGCGCACTTCGGGGAAGTCCACCTTGAACAGATCGGTGATCTTCTGGCGCAGTGCTTCGCGCGCCTTCAGGTCCTTGGGCAGCACCACGAATTGCGACACGTTCGTCTGCGGGAAAATCTGGTCCAGCGGCAGGTAGAAGCGCGGGCTGCCGGTGCCGACGTAGCTGGTCACACTGACCACGCCTTCCTGCTTCTGGATATAGGCTTCGAATTTCTTGACCTGCTTTTCATTGGCGGCGAAGGAAGTCCCTTCCGGCATCCAGATTTCCACCATCAGTTCCGGGCGGCTGGAGTCCGGGAAGAACTGCTTCTCGATAAAGCCGAAGCCGTACACGCCGAGGAAGAAGACGGCCAGCGTGGCGGCGATGGTGGTCTTGCGCCATTCAACGCACCAGTTCACCACAGCGCGGAATTTGCGGTAGCCGGGGGTGTCGAACAGTTCGTGGTGCCCGTCGCCATGGGGCTGCACTTTCAGCAGCAGGTAGCCGATGTAGGGCGTGAAAATCACCGCCACGAACCACGAAATGATCAGCGCAAGCGCGTTCACCGAGAACAGCGTGAAGGTGTACTCGCCCGCCGCCGACTTGGCCAGGCCGATGGGCAGGAAGCCCGCCACGGTAATCAGCGTACCGGTCAGCATGGGCAGCGCGGTGGACGTGTAGGCGAAGGTGGCGGCGTCGAAGCGCGAGAAGCCCTCCTCCATTTTGCGCACCATCATTTCCACGGCGATGATGGCGTCATCCACTAGCAGGCCGAGGGCGATAATCAGCGCGCCCAGCGAAATCTTGTGCAGGTCGATGGAGAGCATGCGCATGAACAGGAAGGTCACGGCCAGCACCAGCGGGATGGTCAGCGCCACCACCAGGCCGGGACGCGCATCCAGGCGGAACTTGGGCTTGGTGTGCATGCCCAGCGAGACGAAGCTCACCGCCAGCACGATCAGCACCGCCTCGATCAGCGTGTGCACGAACTCGCCCACCGAGGCCTTGACGGCTTCAGGCTGGTCCGACACGCGCTGCAGCTCGATACCGACCGGCAGCTTGGCTTTCATCTCGGCCACGGTCTTCTCCATGCTCTGGCCCATCTTGATGATGTTGCCGCCCTTCTCCATCGACACGCCCAGGCCTATCACTTCCTTGCCGTTGAAGCGCATCTTCTCGGTCGGAGGATCTTCGTATTCGCGCTTGATGGTGGCGAAGTCGCCCAGGCGGAAAGTGGTGCCGTTGGCGCGCAGCTCCAGCTCCTCGAGCTCCTTGACGGACTTGAAGGCGCCGCTGACGCGCACTTGCAGGTTGTCGGTCGGCGTCACCAGCACGCCGGACGATTCCACCGTGTTCTGCGTGGCGATCTGGCTGACGATGGACTCGAACGGTATGCCCAGCTGGGCAAACTTCTTGTGCGAGAACTCGATATTGACCTTTTCGTCCTGCACGCCGAACAGCTCGACCTTGGACACCTGCGACACGCCCAGCAGCTGCTGGCGCACGAAGTCCGCGTAGTCCTTCATTTCGGCGTAGGTGAAGCCGTCGCCGGACAGCGCGAAGATGGAACCGTAGGTATCGCCGAATTCGTCGTTGAAGAACGGCCCCTGCACGCCTTGCGGCAGCGTGCCCTTGATGTCGCCTATCTTCTTGCGCACCTGGTACCAGGCCTCGGCCGTCTCGCTCGGCGGCGCGGACTCGCGCAGCTTGACCATGATCAGCGTTTCGCCGGGCTTGGAATAACTGCTGATTTCGTCGATGTGCGGCGTTTCCTGGAGCTTCTTCTCCAGCTTGTCGGTCACCTGCTGCGCCATCTGCAGGGAGGTGGCGCCCGGCCAGAAGGCGCGCACCACCATCACGCGGAAGGTGAACGGCGGGTCCTCGTCCTGGCCAAGATTGGCGTAGCTCAGCATGCCGCCGAGCAGCAGCACAGCCATCAGGTAGCGCGTCAGCGGGATATGCTCAAGCGCCCAGCGTGAGAGATTGAAGCCGTCCTTCATTTGGCGGCTCCGGCAACCGCCTTGGCCGCTGCGGGTTTATTCAGCTCCGGTTTGCTCAGTTCATCGCCCAGTATCCGGACCTTCTGGCCCGGCTTGAGCACGTTCACGCCAGCGGTCACCACGGTCTGGCCGGCCTTCACGCCGGAAGCCAGCACGATGTCATTGCCCGCCACGCCGGCAGGCACCACCGGCACCAGCTTCACCGCGCCGTTTTCAACCACCCACACCGAAGTGGTGGCTTTTTCATAATGCAGCGCCGTCAGCGGCACCTTGATCTGCGGCTGCGCGGTCTTGGAAGCGAATTGCACCACGGCCGTCATGCCCAGCTTGGCCTCGCCCAGGCTGGGCGGAATGGTGACCTTCACGGCATAGGTGCGCGTGGCCGGGTCGGCCGCAGGGGAAATCTCGCGGATTTTGCCGGGAACGGCGTGCTGCGGGCTGGCCCACAGGCGCACCTGCACGTCCGAAATGGTTTTCAGCGCATCGACCTTGTCTTCGGGGATGCCGATGACGATTTCCTTGTCGCCGGACTTGGCCACGCGCACCACCGGCGTACCGGCCGCCACCACCTGGCCGGCTTCCGCGTCCACCGCGGTCACCACGCCATCCACATCGGACACCAGCGCAGCGTAGCCGGCCTGGTTGGCCTGCGCGCGGTAGCCCGCCTGGGCCGCGTCCACATTGGCCTGGGCCGATTTATAGGCCGAGTCCTTGCCGTCCAAAATGGTCTGGGCGACGAAATTCTGCGCCTTCAGGTCCTGGTAGCGCTTCAGTTCCGCCTTGGCGAAGTCGCGCGAGGTTTCCGCCGCCCGCAGCGCGGCCAGCGCCTGCGCCTGCGACAGTTTCAGGTCCTGCGGGTCCAGCTGCATCAGCTGCTGGCCTTTTTTCACCACCGAGCCCACGTCCACGCTGCGCGACACGATTTTGCCCGGCACGCGGAAGCCCAGGCGCGACTCCACGCGCGCCCTCACCTCGCCCGAGAACTCGGCGTTCACATCGACGTCGCTGCTTTGCAGCACAATGGCGCGTACCGGGCGGATGTCTTCGGTCTTTTCGGCCGGCTTGCTGCAGCCCGCCAGCAGGACGGCGGCGGCGCAGATTGTCAGCCCGCCGATGGCGTGGGAAGGACGCAATTTTTTCAGGGAGTACACAATAATTCCTTTTGCTGTGGATTGCGGTGATAACACTTTGCCACTATGATGGTTCCGGCCAGAAAGTAAATGACTTTCCGTTAATTAAAAATTATAAGCTGTGACACAATCTTTGCAAATGACTTTTGCGTCATTTACTTGAATATCCCTATATGTCAGTAGACCATTACGAGAACTTCCCCGTTGCCTCCATCCTGCTGCCGCGCCGCCTGGCGCCGGCGGTGGAGGCGATTTACGCCTTCGCGCGCAGCGCCGACGACATCGCCGACGAAGGCGACGCCACGCCCGAACAGCGCCTGGCCGCGCTGGACGCCTATGAGCAGGCGTTGGACCGGATCGAGGCCGGGGAGCTCAATGCCGACCCGATATTCGTCCGCCTGGCCGCCACCATCGCGCAGCACGACCTGCCACTGCGGCCTTTCCGCGACCTGCTTTCCGCCTTCAAGCAGGACGTGAGCGTCACCCGCTATGCCACTTACGACAGCCTGCTGGACTACTGCGCCCGCTCGGCCAACCCGGTCGGGCTGCTGATGCTGTCGCTGTACGGCGAGGCGGACGAGGACAACGTGCGCGATTCGAACGCGATTTGTTCTGCATTACAGATTATCAACTTTTTGCAGGATGTGGCCATCGATCTGCATAAAGAGCGTATCTATTTGCCGATGGAGGACCTGGCCCGCTACGCGGTGTCGCCTGCGGCGCTGGACCACCCCGGCGGCACCGCCAAGTGGCGCGCCCTGATGAAGTTCGAAGTAACGCGCGCCCGCGCCCTGATGCTGTCCGGCGCGCCGCTGGCCGTGCGCCTGCGTGGACGGATAGGCCTGGAGCTGCGCATGGTGGTGCAAGGCGGCTTGCGCATCCTGGAGTCGATCGAGGAAGTGGACTACGACGTGTTCCGCCGCCGTCCCAAGCTCACCCGCAAGGACTGGATGAAGGTGATCTGGCGCGGCCTGAGGATGAAGGCGCGCATGAAAGCAGGCATGAAAAGCCCCCCGGCTGCGGCGCTTCCCTTAGAATAGCGGCTTCGATCGCCTCACCCTTGCTTTTTTGACCATGTCACCAGACGAATACTGCCAGCAAAAAGCCGCCGCCAGCGGGTCCAGTTTCTACTACAGCTTCCTGTTCCTGCCACAGGAACGGCGCCGCGCCATCATGGCGCTGTACGCCTTCTGCCGCGAAGTGGACGATACGGTGGACGAATGCACCGACGAATCCGTGGCGCGCGTGAAGCTGGCGTGGTGGCGCAAGGAGATCTCCGGCATGTACGAGGGCAAGCAGGCGCACCCTGTCACGCAGGCGCTGCAGCCGCACCTGGCCACCTACAATCTGAAACAGGAGCATCTGCAGGCCATTATCGACGGCATGGAAATGGACCTGAACCAGACCCGCTACCTCGATTACGTGGGCATGTCCAAGTACTGCTGGCACGTCGCCAGCGTGGTGGGCATCCTGTCGGCCAGCATCTTCGGCATGAGCAATCCGCAAACCTTGCAGTTCGCCGAGAAGCTGGGCCACGCCTTCCAGCTGACCAATATCATCCGCGACGTGGGCGAAGACGCGCGCAAGGGCCGCATCTACCTGCCCGTGAACGAGCTGCAGCAGTTCAACGTCACCGCCGCCGATCTGCTCAATGCGCGCCACAGCGAGAACTTCGAGAACCTGATGAAGTTCCAGATCGCCCGCGCGCAAAAGGCCTACGACGAGGCGTTCGCCCTGCTGCCGAAGGAAGACCGCCGCGCCCAGCGCCCCGGCCTGATGATGGCGGCCATCTACCGCACCCTGCTGACGGAGATCGAGAACGACGGCTACCACGTGCTGACCCAGCGCATTTCGCTGACGCCGCTGCGCAAGCTGTGGCTGGCCTGGAAAACCTACATCCGTGGGTAAAAAGTGAACGCGCGCAGGGTTGCCGTCGCCGGCGGCGGCTGGGCTGGATGCGCAGCGGCCGTGGAGCTGGCGCGCGCCGGCTGCGAGGTGACGCTGCTGGAGTCCGCCCGCACCCTGGGCGGCCGCGCGCGCCGCGTGGATCTCGATGGGCGGCAAGTGGACAACGGCCAGCACATCATGCTGGGCGCGTATTCCGAATCGCTGCGGGTGATGAAACTGGCGGGCGTGGACATCCAGTCCGCCATGCTGTCCTTGCCGCTGCAGATGCGCTACCCGCCGGGCGCCGGCGGCATGGACTTCCTGGCGCCGCGCCTGCCCGCCCCGCTGCATCTCCTTGGCGCCCTGCTGCGAGCAAGCGGCCTGGCGCGCGAGGACAAAATGGCGCTGGCGCGCTTTTCCACCACGGCGCGCTGGATGGACTGGCGCCTGGACACCGATTGCAGCGTGGACGAACTGCTGGCGCGCTTCGACCAGACGCCGCGCCTGATCCAGCTGATGTGGCGCCCGCTGTGCCTCGCCGCGCTGAACACCCCCACCGAACGCGCCTCGGCGCAGGTGTTCCTGAACGTGCTGCGCGACAGCCTGGGCGCGCGCCGCAAAGCGTCCGACATGCTGATACCCCGCGCCGACCTGAGCGCCCTGTTCCCCGACGCCGCCGCCGCCTACATTGGCCGCCACGGCGGCGCGGTGCACACCGGCGCCAAAGTCACCGGCCTGGCCCCCCTGCCCGGCCGGCGCTGGCAGCTCGCCGCCACCGGCAGCGCGCTAGGCGATGCGCCCTGGACCGCAGAATTCGACGCCGTCGTCCTGGCCCATGGCGCCCCGGCCACCGCTGCCCTGCTGCGCAGCTTGCAGCTGGACGTGCAGGGAGAGCAGCTGGCAACCCAGCTGGAAGCGTTCACCCCGGAAGCCATCACCACCTGCTACCTGCAGTACGGCGCCGATGTGCGGCTCGGCCTTCCTTTCCACGCCCTGCTGGACAATCCGGCCAGCGGCCACTGGGGCCAGTTCGTCTTTGACCGTGGCCAGCTGGACACCGCGCAGGCGGGCCTGCTGGCGGTCGTTATCAGCGCCTCCGGTGCGGCGGCGGAGCTGGGCCAGGCCGCACTGGTCGCCGCCATCGCCGCACAACTGGCCGCCGTGCTGCGCCGCCCGGAACTGGCGCAGCCGTCCTGGAGCCGCGTCATCACCGAAAAGCGCGCCACCTATGCCTGCCGCCCCGGCCTGGACCGCCCGGCCAACGCCCCGCCCGCCCAGGGCAGCCTGGATGGCCTGTGCCTGGCGGGCGACTACACCGCCGGCGACTACCCCGCCACGCTGGAGAGCGCCGTGCGCAGCGGTGTGGCGGCCGCAAAAACCTTGCTTTCCAGCAAACATGCCTGACTTGAAGCCAGTCCCCGGCTATCCCCGCATTGCGTCGTCTGCCCCGTCATTTATGCATCCTGTCGCACGCCAGTGGTCTGTACAAGTTCGTTTGCGTACAGTTGCATCATCGGTAGTGACTCAATATGGAGCAGGAAATGACAATCGGACTGACTTTGAAAACCCTGGCAATCGTGGCGCTGGTCGCCGCAAGCACGGTCGTCATCGTGCTGAACGAACATGCCGGCACGGCAATTTCCATCGCGCAACACGCAGCGTTTTAACTGCAGGAGTTTTTAATGGATAAGCAGGCATACCTGGACGCGCTGCACAAGGCCCTGGCGGGACTGCCGCCGGAGACGATCGCCAAGACGCTGGCCTACTACGAGCAGCGTTTTGTCGACGGCGTGATGAGCGGGCGCACCGAGCAGGAGATTGCCTCCGAGCTGGGCGAGCCGCGCAAAATCGCCATGACGCTGCGCGCCAACGTCCACATGTCCGCCTTCGAGCAAAAGAAAACCCCGGTCAATGCGGCGCGGATGGCCGTGTCGCTGGTCGGCCTGGCCATCTTCAACCTGTTCATGGTGGTGCCGGCCATGGTGTACGCCGCGCTGCTGGGCACCATCTACGTGTGCGCCTTCGCTTTCTACCTGAGCGGCATCGTAGTCACCGCCAGCGGCCTGTCGGGCACCAATGAACTGGTGCTGGACGGTCCGCTGCGCGAAATGATCCAGTTCGATAACGACGACCACGACGGCCAGCGGATGCAGACCAAGGTCGCCATCGGCCACGACGGCATCCAGGTCTACCAGGAGCCGCTGGATGGCTACAAGGCCGCGCCTGCAGCCGACAACGACGGCGAAGACCAGGACGGCGGCGACGGTTCCAGCAGCCGCTCCGGCAAGATTATCGAAAAGGCCGAGCGCATGGCCAGCAGCGCGGTGCATATCACCACGGAGCTGGACGGCGAGTCGCGCACCACGCAGTCGGTGCTGGGCATGACACTGGTTATCGTCGGCATCCTGCTAAGCCTGATCAGCCTGGTGGTCACCAAATACACCATCATGGGCATCAAGCGCTATGTCCAGATGAACTTTTCCCTGTTGCGGGGCCGCTAAGGCGGACGGGAGCGAAACATGAAAGCCTTGTTCAAAGTCGGTATCAGCATGTTCCTGATGGCGTGCGTGCTGATCGCCATTTCCTACAGCATGCTGCGGGCGCACGGCGCCACCAACCCCTCCAGCGCGCAAGGCCGCGCGCCGGCCAGCGAAACCCGCGACATCGGCAATGGCATCACGTCGGTGGAGCTGAGCGGGCCAATCGACCTGACCCTGCGCCAGGGCGACAAGCCCTCCCTCAAGGTGCGCGGCGAGCAGCGCCTGCTGGGCAACGTCGAGACCGAGCAGGATGGCGACACGCTGCACATCGGCACCAAGGGCATGCTGTTCCACCATCGCCGCCCTTTGCAGGTGGAACTGGTGCTGCCTTCGCTGTCCGGCATCGAGATACACGGCAGCGGCGACAGCACGGTGAATGGCTTTAGCGGCGAGAAGCTGTCGGTGCAGATCCACGGGCCGGGCAACCTGAACTTCAACGGCCGCTTCAAGAAAGTCGATGCCGGGGTGCACGGCAGCGGCGACCTGACCCTGAATACCGGCGCCAGCGAAATTGTGACGCTGGAGATGGTGGGCTCGGGCCAGATCCGGACCAGCGGCAGCTGCAAGACCCTGAACGCCGAGCTGTCCGGTTCGGGCGACCTGGATGCGCAGCATCTGGCGTCGGATCAGGTGGTGGTGAGTTTGCGCGGTTCGGGCACCACCAATGTGTTCGCCCGCAAATCGGCCGAGCTCACGCTGAACGGCAGCGGCGACATCCGCGTGTTCGGCAACCCGGACAGCCGCAACGTGAGCCGCACCGGATCAGGCGAAGTAAGCTGGGATCATTGAGGCGGCCGGGCGAGCCAGCGCAGCACGTCCTCGCCCGCTTCCTGCCCGCTCGCCAGGCAAGCCGTCAGCAAGTATCCGCCGGTGGGCGCCTCCCAGTCCACCATCTCCCCCGCCACAAAGACCCCCGGCTTCGCCGCCAGCATCATCCCCTGCATCGATTCAAACCGCACGCCGCCGCCGGTGCTGATCGCCTCGTCCACCGGCCTGGTTGCGCGCAAGCGCACCGGCAGCATCTTCAGCACCTCCGCCAGGCGCGCCGGGTCCGCATACTCCTCCGCACTCGCGCACTCGCGCAGCAATCCCGCCTTCACGCCCTTGATACCCAGACGGCTTTGCAAATGGCTGGCCATGGAGCGCGAGCCGCGCGGGCGGCTGATCTCGTCCAGCACCCGCTCGGCGCCCAGGTCCGGCAGCAGATCCAGATAAATCACTGCGCTGCCATCCGCCGCGATCTGGTCGCGCAAGGCCGCCGACAGCGCATAAATCAAGCTGCCCTCAACGCCACTCGCCGTCACCACGAACTGCCCCTGCTTGCGGAACGGCAGTCCGTCCGCGCCGGTGGAAGTAATGGCCACGGTAGTCAGCGGCTCGCCCGCATACTTCGCGCTGAAATGCGCGCTCCAGTCCACGTCGAATCCGCAATTGGCGGCCACCAGCGGCGCCACTTCCACGCCCTGCTTCTCCAGCACCGGCACCCAGGCGCCGTCCGAACCCAGGCGCGCCCAGCTGGCCCCGCCCAGCGCCAGGATGGTGGCGTCGGCCTGCACGGCCAGCTCGCCGTCAGGCGTGTCGAGCAGCAGCGCGCCGTCCGCCCGCCAGCCGGTCCAGCGGTGGCGCTGGTGGAACTGCACGCCCAGCTCGCGCAGGCGGTGCAGCCAGGCGCGCAGCAGCGGCGCAGCCTTCATTTCGGTCGGGAACACGCGGCCCGAGGTGCCGACAAAGGTTTCTATGCCCAGGCCATGCACCCAGTCGCGCACATGCTGCGGGCCGAACGCGTCCAGCATGGGCCGCAGCTCGGCGGCGCGCTTGCCGTAGCGCGTAACAAATGTCTCATACGCTTCGGCATGGGTAATGTTCATGCCGCCGCGCCCGGCCAGCAGGAATTTGCGGCCCACCGAAGGCATGGCGTCGTACACATCGACCTGTACGGTAGAGCCGGGGGCGGTGCGCTGGGCCAGCGTCTGCGCGGCCATCAGGCCGGCCGGTCCGCCGCCGATGACGGCGACGCGGAAGCTATTTTTATTCTGAGACTGCATGGGGAAATCCGGGTGAAATATTGAGGCAATCCGGCATTCTAGGGCATACTGGCACGCATAGACCAATTTGGGAGGCAGTCATGGGCGCAGCATTCTGGATCAAGCGGTATTTGCTGGCGGCGGTGCCGCTGTTCGCCATCCTGGCGATCGTGGAATACGTGAAGGGGTCGACCGCTGCGGCGGACTTTCTGAGCGCCGCCTTGTGGGCCGCGATTGCGGCCGGGATCTTTGTGTTTACGCAGTACCGGCGCTACCGTAAAGGCATGGAATGCGCGGCCTGCGATGCGGTGGGCAAAAGCACCAAGCAGCCCTGAGTCCTCAGCCGCCGGTCACCGGCGGAAAGAACGCCACTTCCGCGCCATCCTGCACCGCAGTCTCCGGCTGGCACATCACCTGATTGCAGGCCATGCGCAAGGCGCGGCCTTCGCCCAGCGCCTGCGCCCACGCGCCGCCGCGTGCGACCAGCAGCGCGCGTATCGCCGCCACCGTATCCACGCCTGCCGGCAGTTCCAGCACTTCGGTGGACGTGCCCACCGCTTCCCGCACACTGGCGAAGAATTTCAGCGTTACATTCATATCGTCAAACCAATTCGGAAAACGGAATAAAGCGCACGACGTCGCCAGCCTGGATGGCCTGGCCTGGCGGATTGTCTATCAGCCCGTCGCCCCAGACGGTGGACGTCAGCACGCCCGAACTCTGGTTGCTGAACAGCTCCAGCCCGCCCTGCTGGTTCAGGCGCGCGCGCAGGAATTCATTGCGGCGGTCGGCCTTCGGCCAGTTGAAGTCGGCGCGCAGCTGATAGGCCTTGGGCGCCAGCGCGGCCGGGTCGCTCACCCCTTGCAGGCGCAGGATAAACGGCCGCACAAACAGCAGGAAGGTGACGAAGCTCGACACCGGATTGCCCGGCAGCCCAAGGAAGAAGGCGTCCTTCACTTCGCCGAAGGCCAGCGGCTTGCCCGGCTTGACGGCGATCTGCCACATATTCAGCTTGCCCTCCGCTTCCACCGCAGGCTTGATATGGTCCTCCTCGCCAACGGACACGCCGCCGGAGGTGATGATCAGGTCATTGCCTTCAGCGGCCTGGCGCAGCACGGAACGGGTAGCCTCCAGCGAATCCGGCACGATGCCGAAGTCGCTGATTTCGCAGCCCAGGTTTTCCAGCAGCGCGCGTATCGTGAAACGGTTGGAGTTGTAGATGGCGCCCGGCGCCAGCGGCTCGCCCGGCATCGCCAGCTCGTCGCCGGTGAAAAACACCGCCACGCGCAGCCTGCGCCGCACCGGCAGTTCGGCCAGGCCGACCGACGCGGCCAGGCCCAGTTCCTGGCTGCGCAAGCGCGTGCCGGCCGGCAGGATCACGCTGCCGTTGGTAATGTCCTCGCCCGCGCGGCGTATCCACTCGCCCGGCTTGGGCGCGTGCCTGACGGTGACGACGGCGCCCACCAGTTCGCACTGCTCCTGCATCACCACCGCGTCCGCGCCCTCGGGGATCAGCGCGCCGGTGAAGATGCGCGCCGCCGTGCCGGGCAGCAGCGGCTGGCCGACATGGCCGGCCGGAATCCGCTGCGACACCGTCAGCGTGGCCGCGCCGCTGGCGCAGTCGGCCGCGCGCACTGCGTAACCGTCCATCTGGGTGTTGTCGTGCGTGGGCACGTTCATGCCGGACACCTGCGCCTGCGCCAGCACGCGGCCGTTGGCCGCCAGCGTGGACAGCGTTTCAACCTCCGCCACGGGGCGCGCGGCGGCCAGCATGAAGTCCAGCGCCTCGCGCACCGGCATGAGAGGTTTCATTGCTTACAGTCCCGTGTTGGTGGAGATGTAGTCCTTCATCTTCGCCACGTCGGCCGGCATGACGACGAAACGCTGCGGCAGCGCCTCAATGTTCTCGAAACCGGCCGGACGCTCGGCGTCCTCGCCCAGCGCTTCCAGGATGGTTTCGTTGAACTTGGCCGCCAGCGCGGTTTCCAGCACGATCATGGTCACGCCCGGCTCCAGGTTCTCGCGCGCCACCTTGATGCCGTCGGCGGTGTGGGTGTCGATCACGATGCCGTAATCGTCGGCCACGTCGCGGATGGTGTCGAGGCGGTCCTGGTGGGTGGACTTGCCGGACTTGAAGCCGTACTGCGCCACCTTGGTGAACTCGTCGCCGTCGCTGCCGGGGTAGCCGGACAGGTCGAAGCCGCCGTGGGTTTCCACCTTGGTGAACAGGGCGCGGGTGCGCTCGGCGTCGCGGCCCACCAGGTCGTAGATGAAGCGCTCGAAGTTGGAGGCCTTGGAGATGTCCATCGACGGGCTGCTGGTGTGGTAGGTCTCGGCGGACTTGCGCACGCGGTACACGCCGGTGCGGAAGAATTCGTCCAGCACGTCGTTTTCATTGGTGGCGGCCACCAGCTTGGCGATAGGCAGGCCCATCATGCGGGCGATATGGCCGGCGCAGATATTGCCGAAATTGCCGGACGGGACGGTGAACGACACTTTCTGGTCGTTGCTGGTGGTGGCGGCCAGGTAGCCGCGGAAGTAGTACACCACCTGCGCCACGACGCGCGCCCAGTTGATGGAGTTGACGGTGCCGATCTTCTGCTTGGCCTTGAACGGCAGGTCGTTGGAGACGGCTTTGACCATGTCCTGGCAGTCGTCGAACACGCCTTCGACGGCGATGTTGTAGATGTTCGGGTCCTGCAGGCTGAACATCTGAGCGCTCTGGAAGGCGCTCATCTTCTTGTGCGGCGACAGCATGAAGACGCGGATGCCCTTCTTGCCGCGCATGGCGTATTCGGCGGCGCTGCCGGTGTCGCCCGAGGTGGCGCCGAAGATGTTCAGCTCAGCGTCCTTCTTGGCCAGCGCGTATTCGAACAGGTTGCCCAGCAATTGCATGGCCATGTCCTTGAACGCCAGCGTGGGGCCGTTCGACAGCGCCTGCAGCACCAGCTTCTTGCCCTTGGATTCTTCCAGCACGCGCAGCGGCGTGATCTCGGCAGCGGCTTCGCCTTCGCGCGCGTTGCGGTACACATCGGCGGTGTAGGTCTTGGCGGTGAGCGCCTTCAGGTCTGCTTCCGGAATGTCGGTGGCGAACTTCTTCAGGATCTCGAAAGCCAGTTCTGCGTAGGACAGCTTGCGCCATGCGTCCAGCTCGGCGCCCGTCACTTGCGGGTATTCGGTGGGCAGATACAGGCCGCCGTCCGGGGCGAGGCCGCCCAGCAGGATATCGGAGAACTGTTGCGGAGACTGCGATGCGGCCGACGCTGCGGCGCGGGTAGACACATATTGCATAGATGAGAAAGTCCGGTTGGCGTGCGAAATCGAGCGTCTATTATAGTGCGGCTCGGGTATCGGTGTTATATCGCATTGTTTTATGTATATTTCGAATATGGCCGCCACGCCGCGCGCTTGGCAAAAAGACCATCTGCTATGATCGGCTTTTTGCAGCCGAATGCAGCGAAATCCCATGAACCAGCGCGCACCCCTGGCCACCTTCGCCGGAGATTTCCACCCCGCCGTGGCGGCGTGGTTCGGCGCGGCCTTCCCCGCCGCCACCGAGGCGCAGCTGCGCGCCTGGCCGCTGATACAGTCCGGCCGCCCGACGCTGGTGGCCGCGCCCACCGGCTCCGGCAAGACCCTGACAGCTTTCCTGGCCGCCATCGACGCGCTGGTTCGCGAAAGCAGCACGGCACCGCTGCCGGACGAGACCCGGGTGCTCTACGTGTCGCCGCTCAAGGCGCTGTCGAACGATATCCGCCTGAACCTGGAAGCGCCGCTGGAAGGCATAGGCGCGCAGCTGGAGGCGATGGGCATGCCGCCGCACGGCATCCGCGCGGCCGTGCGCACCGGCGACACCACGCAGGCCGAGCGCAACGCCATGCGCAGGCGGGCGCCGCATATCCTCGTTACCACGCCCGAGTCGCTATACGTGCTGCTGGGCTCCGACAGCGGGCGCGCCATGCTGGCCAGTGTGCGCACCGTGATCGTCGACGAGATCCACGCGGTGGCAGGCGGCAAGCGCGGCAGCCATCTCGCCCTCAGCCTGGAGCGGCTGGACGCCTTGTGCGCGCAGCGGCCGGTGCGGGTGGGCTTGTCGGCTACGCAGAAACCCTTGTCCGCCGTTGCGGATTTCCTGGTCGGGGCCGGCGGCGAGTGCGCGGTGGTGGACGTGGGCCATGTGCGGGCGCGCGACCTGGCCCTGGAACTGCCGCCCGTGCCGCTGGAAGCCGTGATGGCGAACGAGGTATGGGACCGTGTCTACGACCGCATGGCCGAACTGGTGGTGCTGCACAGGACCACCCTCATTTTCGTCAACACGCGGCGCCTGTCGGAGCGCATTGCGCGCCATCTGGGCGAGCGGCTCGGCGCCGAGCATGTGGCGGCGCACCACGGCAGCCTGGCCAAGGAGTACAGGCTGGCCGCCGAGCAGCGCCTCAAGAACGGCCAGCTTCGTGTGCTGATCGCCACCGCCTCGCTGGAACTGGGCATAGACATAGGCGACGTGGACCTGGTATGCCAGGTGGGCTCGCCGCGCAATATCGCGGCGCTGCTGCAGCGCGTAGGGCGCTCGGGCCACCACGTGGGCGGCGTACCCAAGGGCCGTTTGTTCCCCACCTCGCGCGACGACCTGATTGAATGCGCCGCCTTGCTCGACTGCGTGCGGCGCGGCGAGCTCGATGCGCTGCGTATACCGGTGGCGCCGCTTGACGTGCTGGCCCAGCAGATCGTGGCCGAAGTGGCGAGCCGGGAATGGGGCGAGGACGAGCTGTTCGAGCTGATTCGTCGTGCGCAGCCCTACTCGCAGCTGGAGCGCAGCCGCTACGATGAGGTGCTGCGCATGCTGGCCGAGGGCTATACCACGCGCAACGGGGTGCGCGGCTCGTATCTGCACCGCGACGCGGCCAGCCGCTCTTTGCGCGGGCGGCGCGGCGGCAAGCTGGCCGCCGTCACGTCGGGCGGGACGATACCGGACAACGCGGACTACACGGTGCTGCTGGAGCCGCAAGGCCAATCCGTGGGCACCGTGAATGAGGACTTCGCGGTCGAGAGCCTGGCGGGGGACGTTTTCCAGCTTGGAAACACCTCCTACCGCATTATCAGGATCGACGCGGGCAAGGTGCGCGTGGAGGACGCGCATGGCGCGGCGCCCAATATTCCGTTCTGGCTGGGCGAGGCGCCCGGCCGCAGCGACGAATTGTCCGCCGGCGTGGCGCGGCTGCGCGGCGAGATAGGCCGCCAGCTGGCAGGGCCGGCCACGGCGGTTGGCGCCCATGGCGATGCCGGCGGGACCGGGGCTGGCGCCGCCGCGCTGGACCGCGCCGTGGCCTGGCTCGAAGAGCATCTCGGCATGAACGACGCCGCCGCGCGCCAGATTGTGGACTACCTGGCCGTGGCGCGCGCCGCGCTGGGCGAGCTGCCGACGCAGGACACGCTGATAATGGAGCGCTTCTTCGACGAATCGGGCGGCATGCAGCTGGTCATCCACGCGCCCTACGGCAGCCGCGTGAACCGCGCCTGGGGCCTGGCGCTGCGCAAGCGCCTCTGCCGCACCTTCAATTTTGAGCTCCAGGCGGCAGCCACCGAAGACGCCATCATCCTCTCGCTCTCGACCAGCCACAGCTTCCCTCTGGACGAGGTATGGCGCTACCTGCGCTCGGCCACCGCCGAAGGCATACTGGTGCAAGCCTTGCTCGACGCGCCGCTGTTCAACGTGCGCTGGCGCTGGAACGCCACCACTGCGCTGGCCCTGCCGCGCTTCACCGGCGGACGCAAAGTCGCGCCGCAGCTGCAGCGCATGAAAAGCGACGACCTGCTGGCGTCCGTATTCCCTGACCAGGCGGCGTGCCTGGAAAATATTGTCGGCGAGCGTGAGCTGCCCAACCACCCGCTGGTGGACCAGACCCTGGACGACTGCCTGCACGAGGCCATGGACAGCGAAGGCTGGCTGGCGCTGCTGCGGCGCATGGAGGCCGGCGAAGTAAAGCTCATCGAGCGCGACCTGCCCGCGCCCTCCCCGCTTGCGATGGAGATCCTCAACGCGCGCCCCTACGCCTTCCTGGACGACGCGCCGCTGGAGGAACGCCGCACGCAGGCGGTGATGGCGCGCCGCTGGACCGACCCTGCCTCCGCCGGCGACCTGGGAGCGCTGGACGCGGACGCCATCGCCGGCGTGGCGGAGGAAGCCTGGCCGCTGGCGCGCAACGAGGACGAAATGCAGGAAGCGCTGGTCGCCCTGGCGTGCCTGAGCAACGACGAAGCGCTACGGCAGGACGGCTGGCCCGCCATGCTCGCCGCGCTGGCCAGGCAAGGCCGCGCCACCCGCTTGCGTGACGGGTGCGTCGACATCTGGGTTGCGCTGGAGCGCCTGGACTGCCTGCAAGCGGCCTACCCCGGCGCGACCGCATCCCCCGTCCTCGCTATCCCCGACAGCCATCGCGGCAACGGCTCCGAAGACTGGACGCGCGACACTGCGCTGACCGAACTGCTGCGCGCCCGCCTCACCGGCTTCGGCCCGCAACCACTGGCCGCCATAGCCCAACCGCTGGCGCTGCCCGAAAGCACCGCCGCCATCGCCCTGTCCCAGCTGGAGAGCGAAGGCTACGTCATGCGCGGCCACTTCACGCCCGGCGTGGCGGTCGAAGAATGGTGCGAACGCCACTTGCTGGCCCGCATCCACCGCTACACCATCAAACGCCTGCGGCGCGAAATCGAGCCCGTGGAGCAGCAAGACTTCATGCGCTTCCTGTTCGACTGGCAGCACCTCACGGAAGACACGCAGCTGCAAGGCCAGGACGCGCTGCCGCAAGTCCTGGCGCAGCTCGAAGGCTACGAGGCCGCCGCCGGAGCATGGGAAAGCGACCTGCTTGCGCTGCGGATGCGCGACTACTCCATCCTGTGGCTGGACGACCTGTGCCGCGCCGGCAAAACGGTATGGACCCGCATCGGCGCGCCACGCTCGGCGGCCAGCGGCCCTGTGCGCAGCACGCCCATCGTGCTGCTGCCGCGCAGGCAGACCGCGCTATGGCACGAGCTGGCCCCCGACGCGGGCGCACCCGAAATCTCCCCGCGCGCCACCGACGTGCTGGCGCTGCTGCAACGCCACGGCGCCATGTTCTTCGACGAATTGCAGCACGACGTGCGCATGCTGCCGGTGGAACTGGAGAACGCGCTGGGCGAGCTGGTGGCCACAGGACTGGTCAACGCGGACAGCTTCGCAGGCATGCGCGCCATGCTGCTGCCCGCGTCCAAGCGCGCCAGCAACGACAAGCGCCGCCGCCGGGGCGCAGGCCCCAGCATGGAGGAAGCTGGACGATGGGCGCTGGTGCGGCGCAGCGGTTCGGAAGTAGCCAGCACGCCCGCCCCCGCGCCCGCCCCAGGCAAACCAGCGCGCAAGCCGCGCACCGATCCCGCCACGCTGGAGCACGTGGCCATGACGCTGCTGCGCCGCTACGGGGTGATGTTCTGGCGTTTACTGGAGCGGGAAGCGGCATGGCTGCCGTCGTGGCGGGAACTGCTGCCGGTCTACCACCGGCTCGAAGCCCGGGGCGATATACGCGGCGGGCGCTTCGTGGCTGGCTATTCAGGCGAACAGTTCGCCCTGCCCGAAGCCATCCCGCTGCTGCGCGAGGTGCGGCGGCGGGCGCACGACGGAGGCCTGGTGTGCCTGTCCGGCGTGGACCCGCTCAACCTCAGCGGCACCCTGCTGCCGGGCGAGAAAGTCCCCGCACTGCCCGGCAACCGCATCCTGTTCCGTGACGGGCTGCCGGTGGCAACCGTCATTGCAGGGAAAATCGCCTACCTGTCACCGCCGGGTGCGGAACGCGAGCTGCTGCACGCGCATCTGGTTCGCCGGAGCTGAGATCAGCAGGCGGCGTGGTTGACGGTAACCACGTGGATGGCCAAGCCGCCCAGTGAAGTTTCCTTGTATTTGGCCTGCATGTCCGCGCCGGTCTGGCGCATGGTTTCGATCACCTCGTCCAGGCTGACGAAATGGGTGCCGTCGCCCTTCAGCGCCAGCGATGCGGCGGTAATGGCCTTGACCGCGCCCATGCCGTTGCGCTCGATGCACGGAATCTGCACCAGGCCGCCGATAGGATCGCAAGTCATGCCCAGGTGGTGCTCGATGCCGATTTCCGCCGCGTTCTCGATCTGCAGATTGCTGCCGCCCAGCGCAGCCACCAGGCCCGCCGCCGCCATGGCGCAGGCCACGCCCACTTCGCCCTGGCAGCCGATTTCAGCTCCCGAGATGGATGCGTTGCGCTTGCACAGCATGCCGATTGCGGCCGCCGTCAGCATGAACTCGCGCACGCCCTTCAACGGGTCGCTGGGATGGCAATCCTCGGCGTAGTAGCGCAGCACAGCGGGGATGATGCCCGCCGCGCCGTTGGTCGGCGCCGTCACCACGCGGCCGCCGGCGGCGTTTTCCTCATTGACCGCCATCGCATACAGGCTCACCTGGTGCAAGGCGTCGTGCGGCAATTCGTTGCTGCGGTCGCCGCCCTTGGCCTGGCGCCACAGGTCGGCCGCGCGGCGCTTAACTTTCAGGCCGCCCGGCAGCTGGCCCGACGTTTCAAGGCCATGGTTGATGCAGTCGCGCATGACCTGCCAGATGCGGTCCACGCCTTCGTTCAGCTCCTGCTCGGATACGCGCATCAGCTCATTTGCGCGCAGCATTTGCGGGATAGTGAGGCCGGTGCGCTTGCCGTGCTCCAGCAGCTGCGCCATCGTATCGAAAGGATACGGCAGTTCCACCGGCGTCTTGCCGGCGATGCCGCCGGTCTCGCCTTCTTCGCGGATAAAGCCGCCGCCGATGGAGTAATACACTTTGCTGAAGGTACTGCCGTCGGCGCGCTTGAGCGTAAAGCGCATGCCGTTCGGGTGCTCGGGCAGCGTTTCGCTTTTGAAGAACAGCAGATTGGCGGCGGCGGTGAACGGCACGGCGCGCTCGCCGAGCAGTTTCAGTTCCTTCTTGTCCTCGGCCGCAGCCAGCATGGCGTCCACCTGGGTGGGCGCCACATGCTGCGGCGTTTCGCCCATCAGGCCCAGGATCACCGCCTTGTCGGTGGCGTGGCCTACGCCGGTCAGCGCCAGCGAACCATACAGCGCGGCCTCCACGCCCACCACGTCATCCAGCGGACCGGCGTCGACCAGGAAACGGCGAGCCGCCACCATCGGTCCCACCGTGTGGGAACTGGATGGCCCTATGCCGATTTTAAACAGGTCGAAAACGCTCATGTCCATTGGATGTCTCTTTCTTTTTTATAGTGGCGCAGGCTTGTGGCCTGTTTATAGTGGCCTGCTCATTGGCAGCTTATGCTGCCTGGCCCAGACTGACGTCGATGTTCGCCAGCATGTCCTTGACCATTTCCTCGGTGCTGATGCGTGCACGCCAGCCCCAATCGGCCGTCGCGTGGCAGTCGTCCAGGCTGTGCGGCCAGGTGTCGGCAATCGCCTGGCGGCTGTCCGGCTTGTACTCAATTTTAAAGCCCGGTACGGCGCGCGCAATCGCTTCCGCCAGTTGCTCGGGGTTGAACGACACGCCCGCCACATTGTACGAGGAACGCACCTTGATCTGCGCCGCAGGCGCTT
The DNA here is from genome assembly GCF_059419605.1 of Pseudoduganella sp. GW821-FHT05F09. NCBI lineage: Bacteria > Pseudomonadati > Pseudomonadota > Betaproteobacteria > Burkholderiales > Oxalobacteraceae > Pseudoduganella > Pseudoduganella sp. GW821-FHT05F09. Next base: position 415,543 of record NZ_JBWKSD010000006.1, on the reverse strand, counting down.
CCATCAGTTCCACGGTCGCGCGGATGGCGTCCGGCATGTAGATCATCGGCAGCGTGCTCTTCGGGCCGAGGAAGCATTGGTAGGTCTCGCCGCGCAGCGCAGCGTGGAAGATGGCGATGGCGTAGTCGGTGGTGCCGCCGCCCGGAGGCGACTTGTAGCTGATGATGCCGGGGTAGCGGATGCTGCGCACGTCCACGCCGTATTTCAGGAAGTAGTACTCGCACAGGCGCTCGCCGGCCAGCTTGCTGATGCCGTAGATGGTGGTCGGGTCCATGATGGTCAGCTGCGGCGTGTCGTGCGACGGCGTGTTGGGCCCGAAGGCAGCAATCGACGACGGCCAGAACACGCGCAGCGGCTTGCCTTCCTCGCCGCGCACGCGCGCCACTTCGAGAATGTTCAGCAGGCCGTCCATGTTCAGCGTCCAGGCTTTCAGCGGCGCCGCTTCGCCGGTGGCCGACAACATGGCGGCCAGCTGGTACACCTGGGTGATGTTTTCGGAAGCCACCAGGGTCTCCAGGGCTTCCTTGTCCAATACGTTGAGCACCTGGTAGCGTGCCGCGTTGTAGACGTTGTTGGCGCCGATGTCGGTGGCGATGACGTTCTGGGCGCCGTGTTTCTGCGCCAGCGCGTCCACCAGTTCACTGCCGATCTGGCCGTTGGCGCCGATTACTAAGATGCGTTCCATGCTGTTCTTTCTGTTCTTTGATTTAGTTCTTCAGCAAGCCGAGTTCACGGCCTGCCTGCTCGAATGCTGCGAGTACGGTGTCCAGCTGTTCGCGGGTATGGGCGGCGGAGAGCTGCACACGGACGCGGGCCTGGCCCATCGGTACTACCGGGTAGAAGAAGCCGCTGAGCAAAACGCCCAGCTCATACATTCGTGCAGCGAACTTCTGCGCCACGGGCGCTTCGAACAGCATGACCGGCACCACAGGGTGGGTGCCCGGCTTGATGGTGAAACCAATGCGCTCGATCTCCTTGCGGAAATGGGCGGTGTTTTCGTGCAGGCGGTCGCGCAGCTCGGTGGAGGCGGACAGGCGCTTGAGCACTTCCAGCGACGCGCCGGCAATCGACGGCGCCAGCGTGTTGGAGAACAGGTAAGGACGCGACTTCTGGCGCAGCGTGTCGATCACTTCCTTGCGGCCGGAGGTGAAGCCGCCCATGGCGCCGCCCAGGGCCTTGCCCAGCGTGCCGGTGATGATGTCGATCTTGCCCACCACGTTGTGATGCTCGTGCGTGCCGCGGCCGGTCTTGCCCATGAAGCCGGAGGCGTGGCATTCATCGATCATCACCAGCGCGCCGTACTGCTCGGCCAGCGCCACGATCTTGTCCAGCTGGGCGATGGTGCCGTCCATGGAAAACACGCCGTCGGTCACGATGATCTTGTTGCGCTTGCCGGATGCGTCCTGCAGCTGCTTTTCCAGGTCGGCCATGTCGTTGTGGGCGTAGCGGAAGCGCGCGGCCTTGCACAGGCGGATGCCGTCGATGATGGAGGCGTGGTTCAGCGCATCGGAAATGATGGCGTCGTTCTCGTCGAACAGCGGCTCGAACACGCCGCCGTTGGCGTCGAAGGCGGCCGCGTACAAGATTGTGTCTTCGGTGCCGAGGAAGGCGGAAATGGCCTGCTCCAGCTCCTTGTGCACCGTTTGCGTGCCGCAGATGAAACGCACCGAGGACAAGCCGTAGCCGTATTTTTCGGTCGCGTCGATGGAAGCCTGGGCCACCCACTCTTCGCCGGACAGGCCCAGATAATTGTTGGCGCACATATTAATCAGCGTGCGGCCGTCCTGCGCCACCACCTCGGCGCCCTGGCGGGAAGCAATCACGCGCTCCGGCTTGTACAGGCCCTGCTCGCGCAGGCTGTCCAGATTCTGCTGCAGGCCGGTGTAGAAAGCGTTTTTTGCTTGGTCGCTCATGATCTTCCTCTTTTGGTGGTGTGGGGTTATGCTGTGAGTGTCTTGGAGTTTACTCCACTTTTTTCACCGCACTCCTCGAATCCGCTATTTCGAACTCAAGTTCAATATATCGAATCCTACCGGACTCCATTGAACATTGCAACACTTTGCACTATATCGAAGAATGAAAAACGCATGAAAGCAGCCTCCACGAATAACGCCCCGCCGGAAGTCGGCGCCGCCCTGCAACGCCTGCGCCTGGCGCGCGGGCTGACACTGGAAGACCTGTCGCGCATAGCGGGCGTGTCCAAGTCCATGCTGTCGCAGATCGAGCGCGAAAAGGCCAATCCCACCATCGCCATCACCTGGCGCCTGGCCAATGCGCTGGGCGTGCCGATCGGCGAGCTATTGGACGAACCGGGGAAAATTGTCGAAACCATACGCGTGCTGGACGCGCACGAAACCCCCACCCTGCCCGGTGCGCACGCCGGCTACACGATGCGCATCCTGGGTCCGATGGAACTGGCGGGAAAATACGAGTGGTATGAACTGACGCTGGCGCCGGGCGGCGAGCTGGTGTCCCAAGCCCATGACCCCGGCACCACCGAGCATTTGACGGTGCTGCACGGCTCCATGGAGCTGGAAGTGGGCGGCACCAAGAAGAAGGTCAAGCTGGGCGGCACCGCCCGCTACCCCGGCGACCTCGATCATGCCATCCGCAACGCGGGCAAGACCGAGGCCAAGGCATTGCTGGTCGTGATCCACCGCTAAGTGGCAGCAAGGCTATGCGCTGGCGCGCATAGCCGCCGGAATCACCAGTTCGACTCGCGCTCCGGGGTGGAAGTGATGCGGTGCACCGACAGGTCGGCGCCCTGGAATTCCTGCTCGGGGTCCAGGCGCAGGCCCATGGTGGCTTTCAGCGCGCCGTAGATGGCGAAACCGGAGGCGCCGGCGATGGCCACGCCCAGCAAAGTGCCCAGCAGCTGCGGCACGAAGGCCACGCCGCCCATGCCGCCCAGCCCTTTCAGCCCGAAAATGCCCGCCGCGATTCCGCCCCAGGCGCCGCACAAGCCATGCAGGGGCCACACGCCGAGCACATCGTCGATCTTCCATTTATTCTGCGCCAGCGTGAACATCCACACGAAGATGGCGCCGGCGATGCCGCCGGTGACCAGCGCGCCCAGCGGATGCATCAGGTCGGAACCCGCGCACACCGCCACCAGGCCGGCCAGCGGGCCGTTGTAGGCGAAGCCGGGGTCGTTCTTGCCCATCAGCACGGCCACCAGGGTGCCGCCCACCATCGCCATCAGCGAGTTCACGGCCACCAGGCCGTTCATCTTGTCCAGCGCCTGCGCGCTCATCACGTTAAAGCCGAACCAGCCCACGGTCAGTATCCACGCGCCCAGCGCCAGGAAAGGGATCGACGAAGGCGGATGCGCCGCGATGGCGCCGTTCTTCATGTAGCGGCCACGGCGCGCGCCCAGCAGCAGCACGGCGGGCAGCGCAACCCAGCCGCCCATCGCGTGCACCACCACGGAACCGGCGAAGTCATGGAACTCGGCGCCAAAGCTGTGCAGCAGCCAGTCCTGGAAGCCGAAGCGGTGGTTCCACACCATGCCTTCAAAGAAGGGATAGACAAAGCCCACCAACAGCGCGGTGGCGATCAGCTGCGGATGGAAGCGCGCCCGTTCGGCGATGCCGCCGGAGATGATGGCGGGGATGGCGGCGGCGAACGTTAGCAGGAAGAAGAATTTCACCAGCTCGTAGCCGTTTCTGGCCGCCAGCACGTCCGCGCTGGAGAAAAAGTGCACGCCGTAAGCGATGCCGTAGCCGATAAAGAAATAGGCGATGGTGGACACCGCGAAGTCGACCAGGATTTTCACCAGCGCGTTGACCTGATTCTTCTTGCGCACCGTGCCTAGCTCGAGAAACGCAAACCCCGCATGCATCGCCAAAATCATGATGGCGCCAAGCAGGATAAACAGCGCGTCCGCACCAGAATTGTTACCAGCCATACAGCCACTCCCCAAAAAGATGCATGATTAAATAAAGACTATGCATTTAAGCAAAAGTCGTACCAATTTGGTGCGGATTGCTAAGCGTTTGATTTCAAGGGGTTTCCGGTTTGCACCAAGCGCCATGGAACGGTGCGGGCGCACCACGACAGGGCGCTTTCATGGTGCGCAATAGCTGGTGACGGCGCGGCAGAGACGGGGCATACTTGGCGCTCTGCAATGAAATGGAGCATCTCGCCGCCATGGGTCCTCTCGCTTACTCGCTGTGCCAGAAATCCGTCATCGGCGTCGGCATGTTTATCACCGGCCTATGCGCGTTCTCGCCGCTGATACCGGACACGCCGCTGCCCCTGTCCACGGCGGCGCCCACGGTCACGGTGCCATTTACGGTGCCGGTGGACAAAAGCTACGAGTTCGACCTGCGCTTCGTCCCGCAAGCGAAGGAAGACCTGCAGCGCATAGGCCAGGTGGCCGGTACCCGCTACGACGGCGACTATTGCGAGGGCAAAACCAGCTACGCGGACATACCGCTGGCGCGGCGCGAAGGGCTGGGCCAGCCCATACCGGTGCGTGTGGTGGTGCGGAGCCGGCCGGGCGGCGCGGTGGTGGTCGACCAGACCTTCGTCTCGCTATGCAAATTCGCCGCCGGCGGGGCGGACATGGCGGTGCTGCGGAGGATAGGCCGGATCGACCTGGTGCGCGGCGACTACAGCGCCGAGGTGTCCAGCCCCGGCGCGCTGCCGGAGCTGGCCGGCATCAAGACCTCATTCATGCTGGTGTCCGGGCACGCCAAATAATCAGATCGGCGCGCCGGGCGGAACCGCCGGCATGGCGCGCAGCTTCACGCTGCGGGGATCGGTCAGATAGGCGCGCACCAGTTCCATCGCCTGTTTGCGGCTGCTGGCCGTCGCGCCCTGGCCCGGGTTCTTTGCCAGCCAGGCGGCAAACTCGCCCGCCACGCCGCGCAGTTCGGCTTGCACGCCTGCGTGCAGCTTGCCGGCTTCGAGCAGATTCAGCATGCCGTCCAGCAGCACCCAGTTGGCGGCGATCTGCACCGTTTCGCCGCCAACGATAGCGGCAGGCACGGGCTCGCGCTTCCAGCTGCGCTGCAGCAGCAGGCCGACCGTCTCGGCCGCACCGGGTAGCTGCGCATCGCGCGCATGCTGCCAGGACAGGCGGTTCATGCGCGCCGCGTCCAGCAGGAAGCCAACGCTTTGCGCGGCGCCCGCCTCCGCTGCCGACAACGCGTCGAACACGCTGTCCATCCGGGTCTGGAAATATTCCCGGTTGCGTTCGAAGCCTTGCGCGGGCGGCGTGAGCAGGTCTAGCACGTTGGCCGGCAACGCCAGGTATTCGGCGCGCAGCGTGTCCGCCAGGCGGGACAAGGCCTGGCGCTGCGTGCCCGCGGGGACGACGCGCACGCCGCCTTTCGCCAGGCCGGATTTGATGTCGCCGCTGGTGGTGTATTCAAAATCGCCGCCGCCAAGCAGGCGCGCCAGCGCTTCGCCCTGGTAGCGCTGCAGCAGGTAGACCGGCACCAGCCGCGCTTCCAGCTCGCCGGCCTGGCGCTCATTGGGCAGCACGTCGAAGGAAAACTGCTCCAGCGCGCGGCGGCGCACGGCGCTCAATCCGTCCCAGGTCTTGATGGAATCCGGGCCGAAGTCCCACAGCAGGCCTTGCGGATGCACGGAACCGGCCGAGCGGGCGTCGCTGTCGCTGGTGTATTCGAGGCCTGCGGCCCGTGCTTCCGCTCGCAGCTTGGCCAGTGCAGCCTGTTCGTCGCCGGGGAACTGGCCGTAGATGTGCTTGACGATGTAGTCGTCCCAGGGGCCGACGCCGACACCGTAGGCATCCTGCAGGTCGATCCCGCCCTGGGCATCGAGCTTGAGGATGGGATGCGGATAGTCCATCACCGAGCCGTTGGCGTGGCGGCTGGCCGAGAAGTTGTGCGCGAAGCCCAGTGTGTGGCCCACTTCGTGCGCGGACAGTTGGCGCAGGCGCGCCAGGGCCATGGCTTCGGCCAGCTTCTGCTTGTCGGCGCCGCCGGTCTTTCCATAGGGCGCCAGCAGGCTTTCGGCGATGAGGATGTCCTGCCGCACGCGCTGCGAGCCGAGGTTGACCGCGCCCCGGATGATCTGGCCCGTGCGCGGATCGGCCAGCGCATTGCCGTAGGACCAGCCGCGCGTGGCGCGATGGGTCCAGGTGATGACGTTGTAGCGCACGTCCATCGCATCGGCACCCTCTGGCAGCAGTTCGACGCGGTAAGCGTCCTTGAAGCCGGCCTTCTCGAAGGCGCTGGCCCACCAGCGCGCGCCGTCCAGCAAAGCGCTGCGCACCGGCTCGGGCGCGCCCCGGTCCACGTAGTAGACGATGGGTTTTTTCACTGAGGAGGGCGCGCCGGCCGCCACTGCGGCGGGGTCGGACTTCTCCAGCCGGTGGCGCACTTGCCAGCGCACGTCCAGGCTCTTGGCCAGCGGCGTGGCAAAGTCGTAGTAGCCGGTGTCGAAGCCGCCGGAGGCCGGATGGTAGCTGCGCGGGCTGTAGGCGGCAGCGTCGGGCAGGCGCACCAGGCTGATGTGCTGGCGCAGGGACAGGCTGGCCGGATCGGCCGCCACCTGCTTGACGAAGTCGCCCTGGCCCGGTCCCTGGAAAGTGAGCAAGGCCTCCAGTTCGGTGTTGTCAGGGAAGCTCTTGGCCAGCGCGGGCAGCACGGCGCTACGCTTCGCATCCACGCCGTAGGCGCCCTGCTTCGCGCCAGCAAGGCGGCTGGCCACGCCGTGCTGGTCGGCCAGCAGGAAGCTGGAGAAATCCACCAGGTGCTTGCCGCCGTCGCTGGCAAGGATATCGCCAGCCCACAGTACGGCGCCGGCGAAGGACTCCGCGACGGCGGCGCGCTCATCGGCATCGCGCGAGTTGGCGACGAAGCGCGTGTTGTCCTGCACCAGGAACAAGCGGCTGCCGTGCTTCTGGAAGCGCACCATCTTCACCTCGCCGGGCTGGCCCCGGTCCAGGCCCACATCGTTCGAGCCCAGCGCGTATGGCAGCGAGCTCACCAGCAAAAAAGGCTGGTCCAGCGCGGCCACGGAGAGCAGCACCCTGCCCTTGTCGCCATCGCGCCAAACGTCGATAAATCCGGGCGCCGCCTGCAGGCCCCGGGTATGGTCCGCCAGCGTCCTCGGCGCCTCGGCGGCAAACGAAGGAGCGGCAATCAGCAATTGCGCAGAAAACAAGGAAACAAGCAGCGAAACGGGCAGCGAGGCAGGCTTGGTCATGAGCGTCATCCGTAGATAGTAAAACGCGCCCCGAAAGGCGCGGCTTGCTGCAAAGATAAACTAACCCTGACCCCTTTTTGCTTACAAGCAAAAAGGGGTCAGGGTTGGTATTGCCTTATTGCATGGCGCCGGCGACGGGGGCTGCGGGGGCGCCCATGTTCAGGGCGCGGGTCAGGAAGCCCCAGCGGTCGGCCACTTCTTCGATCTGTTTCGCAGTCGGCTTGCCGGCGCCGTGGCCGGCTTTGGTTTCGATGCGGATCAGGATGGGGTTGGCGCCCGCTTGCGCGGCTTGCGCTGCGGCGGCGAACTTGAAGCTGTGCGCCGGCACCACGCGGTCGTCATGGTCGGCGGTGGTGACCATGGTGGCCGGGTAGCAGCCGCCCGACTTCAGGTTGTGCAGCGGCGAGTACTTGACCAGGGCCTTGAACTCTTCCGCGTTGTCCGACGAGCCGTAGTCCGAGGTCCAGGCCCAGCCGATGGTGAACTTCTGGAAGCGCAGCATGTCCATCACGCCCACCGCCGGCAGGGCCGCCGCGAACAGGTCCGGACGCTGCGTCATCGCCGCACCCACAAGCAGGCCGCCGTTGCTGCCGCCGCCTATCGAGAGCTTGGCAGGCGAAGTGACTTTGTTGGCCACCAGCCATTCGGCCGCGCCGATGAAGTCGTCGAATACGTTCTGCTTCTGCAGCTTGGTGCCGGCCTTGTGCCAGGCTTCGCCGTATTCGCCGCCGCCGCGCAGATTGGCCATGACGTACACCCCGCCCATTTCCAGCCACGCCAGGTTGGCCACCGAGAACGCCGGCGTCATGGAGATGTTGAAACCGCCGTAGCCGTACAGATAGGTCGGGTTGCTGCCGTCCAGCTTGATGCCCTTCTTGGCCACGATGAACATCGGCACCTTGGTGCCGTCGCGGCTGGTGTAGAACTGCTGGCGCGTCTCATACGCGGCCGGGTCGAAGTCCACTTTCGGCTGGCGGTAGACGCTGCTCTTGCCGGACTTCATGTCATAGCGGTAGATGGTGGCCGGGGTGGTGAAACTGGTGTAGGAGTAGAAAGTCTCGGCGTCCTTGGCCTTGCCCAGGAAGCCGCTGGCCGAACCAATGCCCGGCAGGTCCAGCGTGCGCACCGGCTTGCCCTTCATGTCGAAAATCTTCACGGCGCTGTGCGCGTCGGTCAGGTAGTTCAACACCAGCTGCTTGTTGATGATGTTGGCGGACGTCAGCGTTTCCGCCGCTTCCGGCACCAGTTCCTTCCACTGCTCCTGCGCAGGCTTGCGGATGTCGATGGCGATCACGCGCGACTTGGGCGCGTTCTTGTCGGTGCGGAAGTAGAACACCGGGCCATCGTTGGCGATGAAGTCGTAGGCCGCGTCGAACTGCTCCAGCAGGCCGACCACCTTGGCGTCCTTGCTGGCCAGGTCCTTGACGAAAACGCGGTTCTTGCGCGCGGTGCCCTGGCTGCTGCTGATGATCAGGTAGCGGCCATCGTCGGTCACTTCAGCGCCGAAGCCCCATTCCTTCTGGTCGGGACGCTCGTACACCAGCGTGTCGGCGCTTTGCGGCGTACCGATCTTGTGGAAGTACAGCTTCTGGAAGTAGTTCACGCCGGCCAGCTTGGTCGCTTCGGTCGGCTCGTCGTAGCGGCTGTAGTAGAAGCCGCTGCCGTCGTGGTTCCAGGCGGTGCGGGAGAACTTCACCCACTTGATGTGATCTTCGGTGTCCGTGCCGCTGTCGATGCCGCGCACTTTGATTTCGTTCCAGTCCGAGCCGGAGGCGGCGGTGCTGTAGGCCAGCAGCTTGCCGTTCGGGCTGACGGCCGCGCCGGCCAGGGCCACGGTGCCGTCGGACGACAGGGTGTTCGGATCCAGCAGCACGCGCGGCGTGTCGCCCAGCGTCTTCATGGTGTACAGCACGGACTGGTTCTGCAGGCCGTCGTTGCGGCTGTAGAAGTAGCGGCCGCCTTCCTTGTAAGGCACGCCGTAGCGTTCGAAGTTCCACAGCTTGGTGAGGCGGGCCTTGATGGCCTCGCGCGCCGGGATCTGGCCCAGATAGCTTTGCGTCAGCTTGTTCTGCGCATCCACCCATTCCTTGGTTTCGGCGCTGTTGGCGTCTTCCAGCCAGCGGTAAGGATCGGCCACCGTGGTGCCGTGGTAGTTGTCCTGCTGGTCGACCTTTTTGCTGAGCGGGTAGCTCACTACCGCGCCATTGCCGGGGCAGGTTTGCGCCAGCGCGGCGCCGCTGAATGCGGCGGCCAGTGCGAAGATCAGGGAAGCACGTCGTAATTGCATAGATTCGTCTCGTCCGGTTATTTGGGAATGGCGCAGCCCAGCCGCGCTGCCGACGATCATAGCGTGGAATATGACAAATATGAAATGTTCTGAAGCGCGCGGCGTCGCTTTTTATTCGGCCAGCGTGCTCTCGGCCACCGCCATGGCGGCGCCCGGCGGCCGCCATTTCTCCAGCCAGCCGGCCAGCTGGTCGGCCGGCATGGGCCGGCTCATGAAGTAGCCCTGGCCCTGGTCGCAGCCCATGCGCGCCAGCAGCCGCCATACGGCTTCGCTTTCTATGCCCTCCGCCACCACGCGCAGGCCCATGTTGTGGCCCAGGTCTATGGTGGAGCGCACGATCTTGCTGTCGCCGATGTCGTTCTCCATGTTCAGCACGAAGGACTTGTCGATCTTCAGCTCGTCCACCGGCAGCCGCTTCAGATAGGCCAGCGAGGAGTAGCCGGTACCGAAGTCGTCGATGGACAGTTCCATGCCCATGCCGTGCAGGCGCTCCAGCGTGTTCTGGGCGCGCACCGGGTCGTCCATGATGGCGCTTTCGGTAATCTCCAGGCAGAAGGCGGACGGCTCGAGTTCATGCCGCGCCAGCAGCTCGGCGAATTTCACCGGCAGGTCCTGGTCCATCAGGTCGCGGGTGGACAGGTTGACGGAAATCTTCAGCTTGATGCCCTGCGCGGCCAGCTGGCGGCACAGCACAGCCGATTGTTCCATCACCCAGCGCGTGAGCACGCGGATAAAACCGGTCTGCTCGGCGAAGGGAATGAACTGGTCCGGGAAGACATTGCCGCGCTCGGGATGCACCCAGCGCACCAGCGCCTCGGCGCCCACCGCCTCGCCGCTGCCCAGCATGATCTTGGGCTGCACGAACAGGCGGAATTCGTTGCGCTCGACCGCGTTGCGCAACTCGGTCAGCAGCGACAGGCTTTGCTCGCTGCTCTTGTCGATGGCGGCGTCGTACACCACGGCGCCGTCGTTGCGCTGCTTGGCGGTGTACATGGCCACCTCGGCCGCGCTCAGCAGGGATTCGGCGTTATCGCCATGCATGGGGTAGCCTGCAATGCCCAGGCCGGCGCCGATGTCCACCATCTGCTCGTCCAGCGACAGCGGCGTTTCCAGCGCGGCCAGCACTTCGCGCGCGATCACCTGCGCCTGCTCCAGCGTGGTGTCCGGCAGCAGCACCACGAATTCGTCGCCGCCCAGCCGCGCCACCTGGGCCGAGGTGTTGCGCCGGTTGGCCAGCTGCACCTGCAAGCGCCCCGCCACCTGGCGCAGCAGCGCGTCGCCGAAGCTGTGGCCCATCACGTCGTTCACGTGCTTGAAGCGGTCCAGGTCCATCATCAGCACGAACACCGGCGTTTCGCGCTTGCGCGCTTCGGCGATGGAGTCGTTCAGGTGCAGCACGAACTGGGCGCGGTTGGGCAGGCCGGTCAGGGTGTCCCAATACGCCAGGCGGCGGATTTCCTGCTCGCGCTTGGCGATACCGTCGCGCATGCTGTCGAAGGCCTGCGCCAGCGCGCCGATCTCGTCCTCGCGCTTGAATTCGATCTGGCCCTTGTAGTCGCCGCGCTCCAGGCGCTTGGCGGTGTCGGCCAGCAGGGTCAGCGGCTGGGCGATGCGCTTGGCGGTAAACACGCTGGCGGCGGCCGAGATCAGGATGCCCGCAACGGCCAGGCCCAGCAGCCAGCGCTCCAGGCGCGCATATTCGGCGATGGCCTCGTCGATGGAGCGCACCAGCAGCACGCTCACGGCCTGGCCGGCGTCCTCGCCCAGCTGCAGTTGGCGCACGCTGTAGCGCGCGTCCTGCACCGACACATCGAAAGGCGCATCCAGCCGTGCCGGCATGGCTTCGATGCTGTGCGTCAGTGCGGCGATCACCGGCGCCGGCAACGTGGAGGCCACCGGCAGCAGGCCGCCCTGCCGGTCGCGCGTCAGGATGGATGTGTGCAGCCCGCTCACGCTCTGCATTTCGCCGGCCAGCTGGCTGTCGATCGGGAAGGTCATGACGATGTAGCCGATGACGATAGGCGCTTTCACCGGCATCACCACCACCTGGTAGGGGTAGCGGTCCACCAGGGCGATGCCGTTGGCGCCGTCCGAGGCTTCGGCCTGGTCCAGCATGCTCATGACCAGCTTTTCCAGGCCGGCCGACTGGCTTTCGCTGGTGGTGGCGGTGATCTTGCGCTCGGCCGACACCAGCATGGAGGCGGTGGCCTTGATGCGGCGGCCGCTGTTGGCCAGCGCGGATTCGATGGTGGCGCGGTCGGATTCGTCGTTGTTGCCGATAGCGGCCACGAAGGCGGTGTCGCGCGCCAGCAGGCGGGCGCCAAAGCGCAGGCTCTGCGCGTTCTGTTCGAGCAGGCGGCGGAACACCTTGGCGCCGTTGCCCAGCTCCACGCCGATGGAGGCACGCGCATTGCTGTCGATGCCGCGCTGGATCAGCAGCAGCCCGGCCACCTGCACGGCGATAATCAGCAGCAGGAACAACGTGACGATGCGGCTCTCCAGGCTGCGGAAATGGAAGCGCATGCGGGCTCCTACAGCGCGTCGCCGCTGACGGGCGGCTTCATGGGCAGGCGGAAGCTGGCCGTGCCGAGCGCGTCGCCGGCCTTGACCACCACCGCCTGCTCGGCGGGCTGCCCGCCGGCCATATTGAAATGCCAGACCTTGAGCACGTATTTGCCGGCCGGCGCGTCGATGCGGCCCACGCCGGCCGCGTCGCCCTTCACAAAGTAAGGCGTGTCGACGATGCGCACATAGGCCACCATCTTGTCGTGGATATTGCACCCCAGTACCACAATGCCGGGCTTGTCGAAGATCTGCGGCGTGGCCGTGGTGCCCGAATACAGCTTCTGGTCGAACTTGTGCGCCGGCGAGAAAGAGTAGATGTGGTGGCGCACCTTGTCGTTGTTCGGAAAATCGATGCGGGTGCCGGTCTGCACCACCGTCACCAGCGGCATGAATTTCAGGCCCTTCTGCTCGATCTCGGCCGCTTTCAAGGTCCCCTTGGACACGGCCTGCCCGGCCTCGGCCTCCAGCCAGGCCACGGCGTCGGCCAGCGGGGCACCGGCGCTGTCGGCCACCGCCACGGCGACACCGGACGCGCGGGCGCCAGCCGCCAGCAAACAGAGGGTAGCGGCGGCGGCCAGGCGGGCGAACGGTTTCGGCATCGGTGCGGGCATGAGTGCTGATAGAGGAAATCCTATTGTAGCGCCAGCGGCGATGAGCGTTAAGTAGTTTCCTGAATTCATCAACCTGTCACATTCCCTGCTTACCATCACACACTTGCTACTTCTTGCCTGCTTACCATGAACAATGTGGCCTACCTGCGCCCCGCCCCCGACGACGACGCCTTGCTGCGCATGCAACTGAACGACATCATCGAGCGCCGCCAGCTGAGCGCCCTGTTCCAGCCCATCGCGCGCATGCAGGACGGCGACATCATCGCCTACGAAGGGCTTATACGGGGGCCGTCCGACAGCCCCCTGCACTCGCCGCTGAACCTGTTCAAGGCGGCGCGCGTGTGCGGGCGCACGGTGGAGGTGGAGCATCTGTGCCGGCGCGTGGTGCTGGAGCGCTTCGCCGAACTCAAGCTGCCGGGCAAGCTCTTCCTCAACGTCAGCCCCGAATGCCTGTTGCTGCAGCCGGACGGCACGCGCGGCGAAACCTTGCAATACATACAACAGCTGGGCATCAATCCGGAGCGCGTGATTATCGAGCTGACCGAAAACCAGCCCACCTATGATTACGAACTGATGCGCGAAGCGGTGCTGCATTATCGCAACATGGGCTTCCAGATCGCCATCGACGACCTGGGCGAAGGCTTCTCCAGCCTGCGCCTGTGGTCGGAGCTGCGGCCCGAGTATGTCAAGATCGACATGCATTTCATCCAGGGCATCAACCACGATCCGGTGAAGCTGCAGTTCGTGCGCTCCATCCAGGAGATCGCCGACAAGTCCGACACGCTGGTCATCGCCGAGGGCATAGAAACCCAGGCCGAGCTGCTGGTGCTGCGCGATATCGGCGTGGCCTACGGCCAGGGCTACCACCTGGGCCGGCCGCACAACGCGCCGGCGCGCGCCCTGCCGGCCGAAGTGGCCAAGGCGCTGAGCCGCAACGGCGTGGCCGTGTATCCGCAGCGCGGCGCCGAGAAGCAGGCCGCCAGCATCGCCAAGCTGCTGCACGAGGTGGCGGCGGTGCCGCCGTCCATGAGCAACAACGAGGTGTACGAGATCTTCATGGCCGAACCCAAGCTGATGATTATCCCGGTGGTGGACGGCGGCGAGCCGCTCGGCCTGATCAGCCGCTTCGACATGATCGACCACTTTGCACGCCCCTACCAGCGCGAGCTGTACGGCAAAAAGTCCTGCAAGGTCTTCATGGACCCCAAGCCGCTGATCGCCGACAAGGATACCAGCCTGCAGGACCTGTCCTACCGCATGGTGGAGTCGGCCGCGCACCACCTGTTCAACGGCTTCATCATCACCGAGCACGGGCGCTACCTGGGCATGGGCACCGGCCACGACCTGATGCGCGAAATCACGCAGATGCAGATCCACGCGGCGCGCTACGCCAACCCGCTGACCCAGCTGCCGGGCAACGTGCCCATCAACGAGCATATCGACCGCCTGCTCGAAAGCGGCACGCGCTTCTGGGTCTGCTATTGCGACCTGGACCACTTCAAGCCCTTCAACGACGTGTACGGCTACCGCCGGGGCGACGACGTGATCCAGATGACGGCCCGCATCCTCAGCGGCCACTGCGACCCCGACCGCGACTTCATCGGCCATATCGGCGGCGACGACTTCATGCTGCTGTTCCAGAGCGAGGACTGGGAAACGCGCTGCCGCGCCATCCTGGCCGACTTCGAGAGCAGCGTGCTGGACTTCTACAGCCTGGAGGACCGCGACCGGGGCGGCTATATCAGCGAGGACAGGCAGGGCAAGAAAGTGTTCTATTCGCTGATGAGTCTATCGCTGGGCACGATACGGGTGGAGCCGCACCAGTACTATTCCCACCACCAGATCGCCACCCAGGCTTCGGACGCCAAGAAGCAGGCCAAGAAGATCCACGGCAACAGCCTGTTCGTAGACCGCCGCCAGCAGGTACAGCCAGCCTAGGCGCCCGCCTGCTGGCAGGCCGGCTGTTCGCCGCCGGCGGCGGGAAACTGCTCGGCCAGCGCGCACGCGGCGGCCAGCGCGCCGGCCAGCTCGGCCTCGCTCAGCTTGCCGCGCATCTGCTCGCGCTGCGCGGCCGCGCTGGCGTTGCCGCCGGCGGCCGACACGGCGATCCAGATATACGCCTGCACCGGATCGCGCGCCACGCCGCGCCCGCTGTGATACATGCCGCCCAGGTTGTACTGCGCCAGCACATGGCCCTTGCCCGCCGCCTGGCGGTAGCAGGCCACCGCCGCCTCGTCGTCGCGCGCCACGCCCTGGCCGTTGGCGTACATCACCCCCAGATTGTTCAGCGCGCTGGTGTCGCCCTGGGCGGCCGCCGCCTGGTACCAGGCCACGGCGCGCGCCTCGTCGCGCTCCACCCCATGGCCGTTGGCATACATGACGGCGGCGTTGAACTGGGCGCTGGCCACGCCTTGCTCGGCGGCCTGGCAATACCACTCCAGCGCGCGCGCCGCGTCGGCCGCCACGCCGCGCCCCTGCGCATACATGGCGGCCAGCCTGGATTGCGCCTGCGCGTGGCCGGACTCGGCGGCGCGGCGGTACCAGATCAGGGCCTCCGGCTCGTCGCGCTCCACGCCGTAGCCATTGGCCAACAGCACGGCCAGGCTGAACTGGGCCTCGACGTCGTCCTGCGCGGCGGCCCGGGCCAGCCAGCTGTAGGCGCGGCGCTGGTCGGGCGCCACCCCGCGCCCCTCGGCGTAGGCGATGCCGACCAGGCGCTGCGCCACGGCGTGGCCCTGGGCGGCGGCCTGCCGGAACCAGGCCAGCGCCGCCGCATCGCTGGGCGGCACGCCTTGGCCGCGCTGGTACATCCGGCCCAGGTTGAGCTGGGCGTCCGCATCGCCCTGCAGGGCCGCCTTGCGCAGCCAGGCCAGCGCCAGGGGATCGCTGCGCCGCGTGCCCAGGCCGAGCAGATAGGCTTCGCCCACCAGCGCCTGCGCGCTCGCCACGCCCTGCGCGGCGGCGCGGCTGAACCAGGCCAGCGCGGTTTCGTCGCAGCGGGCCACGCCGCGCCCCTTGCGGTACATCTGGCCCAGGTTCTGCTGGGCGGACGCTTCGCCCTGCTCGGCGGCCAGGCGGAACCAGAAGACGGCCTCGGCGTCGCGGCAGGCTGTGCCGCGTCCGTTGTAGTACATGGCGCCAAGGTGGTTTTGTGCGAACGCCAGGCCCTGCAGCGCGGCCAGGCGCATCCAGACGAAGGCCTTTTCCTCGTCGCGGCGCACGCCCTGGCCCTTCTTGTACAGCAGGGCCAGGTTGAACTGGGCATAGGGATTGCCGCGCGCGGCGGCGTCGCGGTACCACGAAAAGATGGTGCTATCGGCGGGGGAATAGCGATGGTCCATGATGACTCTTTGCGACGCGTGTGCACAAAGTTTAGTCAGTCAGGCCAGCATGCCTTTGATCACGCTCAATCGTGGTTGCGAATTGATAGCCAGGTGGAAATTTGCGCCTACTTGCCGGTTTGCTTGAGCAGATAGGCATGCACCTTGGCTGCCGCCAGCTTGTTTACCGACAGCAGCAGTTCCGGCTCAACCTGGGCCAGGCCGTAGGTGTCGCCCAGGTGGCGGGCGATGTGCAGCAGCACCTGCGCCGCCACTTCCGCGTCCGACTCGGCCCGGTGGGCCGCGCTCTTGAAGCGGATGCCGAGCTGGCCGGACAGCTGGCCCAGCTTGTAGCTGCCCAGCGCGGGAAACACGCGCCGCGCCAGTTTCAGCGAGCAGACCGTGCCCTGGTGCGCCGGCGCCAGGCCGAAACGGCCCGCTTCCGCGCGCAGAAACTTCTCGTCGAAACTGGCGTTGTGCGCGGCCAGCGCGTCCGAACCGATGAAGTCCAGCAGCGCAGGCACCACCTCGTCCACCGGCGGCGCGCTGTCCACCATCTGCTGGGTAATGCCGGTGAGCCCGGTGATAAAGCTGGGAATGCGCACGCCGCAATTAATCAGCGACACATAACGGTCGGTGATGCGGCCGTCCTCAATGCGCAGCGCCGCCACTTCGGTGATGCGGTCGCCCATGTCCGGCGACAGCCCCGTGGTCTCGAAGTCGATCATCACGATGGGCTTGCTGTACACCGCACCGCTGTGGGCCACCATTACGCGCCCCCGAACTTGCGCACCGCGTCCAGCGCCAGGCCGGCGCCGATGCTGCCGAACAGGTCGCCCTCCACCTTGCGCGCGGCAGGCAGCACCGCGCCGATGCGTTCGCGCAGCGACAGCACGCCGCTGGAGCCGCCGGTGAAGAACACCGTGTCCACCTGCTCCGGCTTGACACCCGCGTCCGCCAGCATCTTCTGCACGGTCTGCTCGACCGAGCCGACCAGGTGGCCGATGGCGCTGTCGAAGCTGCTGCGGCTCAGGTCCAGCGTGACGGCGGGCGACAGGCGGTCCAGCTCCAGCGCCACGTGTTCCGCGCCGGACAGGGCAATCTTGCCCTCCTCCACCTTCATCGCCAGCCAGTGGCCGGCGCGCTGGTCGATCAGCTTCTGCAGACGGGTCAGCTTGTCCTGCTCGCGCGCGTCGCGCACCAGTTCGGACAGCTGCGACCACATCTTCTTGGTGTAGGCCAGGTTGATGGTGTGCCAGGTGGCCAGATTGAAGAAATAGCTGGACGGCACTTCGCTATTGTTGTTCAGCTGCGTGCCGTAGCCCAGCAGCGGCATCACCGCCGACAGGCTCAGGTATTTATCGAAGTCCGTTCCGCCGATGTGCACGCCGCCGGTGGCCAGGATGTCATCGCGGCGCTCGGCCTTTTTGGCGCGCTCGGGCGACAGGCGCACCAGCGAGAAGTCGGACGTACCGCCGCCGATATCGGCGATCAGCACCAGTTCTTCCCGGTCGATCTGGGACTCGTAGTCGAACGCGGCGGCGATGGGCTCGAACTGGAAAGCGATGTCCTTGAAGCCGACCGAACGGGCGATCTCGGCCAGCGTATCCTCGGCCAACTGGTCGTTGGCGGCGCTGTCGTCGATAAAGTGCACCGGGCGCCCGAACACGGCCGACGTGAACTGGCGGCCGGAGGCCTGCTCGGCGCGCTTCTTGACTTCGCCGATGAAGTTGGCCAGCAGCA
This sequence comes from Pseudoduganella sp. GW821-FHT05F09, assembly GCF_059419605.1. Classification (NCBI taxonomy): domain Bacteria; kingdom Pseudomonadati; phylum Pseudomonadota; class Betaproteobacteria; order Burkholderiales; family Oxalobacteraceae; genus Pseudoduganella; species Pseudoduganella sp. GW821-FHT05F09. Next base: position 397,838 of record NZ_JBWKSD010000006.1, on the reverse strand, counting down.
TGCGGAACGGCAGCGCGCGCCCGCCCACTTCGGTCTGGCCGTCGATCAGGCTGGTGCCCAGCAGGCTTTTCAGCGAACGCATCAGCCGGCCCTCATAGCCGGCCAGGTATTCGCTCAGCGCGGCGCGGCCGAAGGTGACTTCCTCGTCTTCGGCGTTGTAGAACACCACCGAGGGCAAGGTGGTTTTGCCGTCCTCCAGGGCCAGCATGGTGCCGTGGCCGGGACGCACCCAGCCCACCGTGGAATTGGACGTGCCAAAATCGACTCCGCAAGCTATGGCCATGTCTATCTTCCAGTAAATTCTAAGGGGCGGTAGTTTAGCAGAAACGGCCCGCCCTGCGCCTATTTAACGACAGTTGCCGGCATTATTATCGCAGACTATTGCCATGCGGTAAGACAATAAGATATTCTTGGGAAATAACTATAAACATGCAATGCCTGGCCCAACAGAGATGAGACCTACGAAAAACGCGCCGGCACCCAACGCTGCGGAACACAAGGCAGCCATACTGCGCGACAACCGGCGCGTGACGTCCTACGACGTGGCGCTGGTGGCGGGCGTGTCGCAATCTGCCGTGTCGCGCTGCTTCAAGCCGGGCGCCAGCGTGTCCAAGGACACATTCAAGCGCGTGATGGAAGCGGCCAGCAGCCTGGAGTACATTCCCAATGCAGCGGCGCGCAGCCTGATTACGCGGCGCAGCAATATGGTGGCGGTCATCATCTCCAACGCGGCCAATCTCTACTATCCCGAAGCACTGTCCGAACTGAGCAAGCAAGTGGCGCGGCGCGGCAAGCGCGTGCTGCTGTTTACGCTGACCCGAGAAAGCGAGCTGGACGGAGTGATGAACGACGTCTGGCAATACCAGGTGGACGGCGTGATCGCCGCCGCCACGCTGAGCGAGGCGCAAGTGGCCGAATTCGAGCGCCGCCGGGTGCCGCTGGTGGTCTTCAACCGCAACCTGCGCGGCCAGGCCGCCAACACCGTGGCCTGCGACCAGTACGAAGCCGGCCGCGCGCTGGCTTCGCGGCTGGCTGCGGCCGGGCACCGCGTGTTCGGCATCATCGACGGCGCGCAGGACAACGCAGTGGCCAGCGAACGCCGGCGCGGCGTCTGCGAGCGGCTGGCCGAGCTGATGCTGCCTGAGCCGCTTATCGTGCGCGGCAATTTCGACTACACCAGCGGCAAGCTGGGCCTGCGCGAAATCATCGCGCGCAGCAACGGCCGGGTGCCGGACGCCGTCATCTGCGGCACCGACGTCATGGCCATCGGTTGCCTGGACTGCGCGCGCCACGAACTGGGGCTGAACGTGCCGGAACAGCTGTCTGTGGCCGGTTTTGACGCGGTCGAGGCGTCCGAGTGGCTCAGCTACAACCTGACCACCCTGCGCCACCCCATGCAGCAAATGGCGGCGGCGGCGGCCGACCTGCTGCACAACCTGATAGAGAACCCGGGCGGCGCCGCCGAAAAGCGCATGTTCGCCCCCCACTTCATCGAAGGCGCCACCGCCCGCCTCGCTCCGCTGGCATCCGTCTCACTCGCGGCTTGACCTTGAGCGCTCAGGCCTGGTTGACAGGGCCACTACCGCAGCGCCAGCCATCAATATCAGCGCATCCTCGATCAGTCCGCTGCGGGTCTGCCCCATCTGCGCCATAGCCCGCTTCCGGGCGGCGAGCGTTACATAGGCAAGAGGCACTGCAGTTGCCACCGCGACTGCCGCGCCGGCCGGTTCCCGGCCCTTAGGCGCCAAAGCCGCACCAGCAATCCCGGCGCTCAACACGCGCGCCAACAACCCAAGAAAGACGGTCCGGTCTGGCGCGGTCTTCATCTTGTCGCCGGCCAGCTCTCCGAGCCCCATAGCCAGCGCACCGTACTTGAACACAGGCCGGTCCAGCAGGACCAGCTCTCCGCTAGTGCGGCGCTGGGCGAGACGCGCCGCCGCGAGCGTGGCCATCGGCGTCATGGACCGCGCGCTAGCAACCGCGCCGATCAGAGCGGAGGAAATCAGGCTGCGAGTATTCATCTGTGTTACCCCTTATGCGAGTGGATGTTCCCTGGCCGCCAACCGAACCTGGCGAACGAGATGCCACCTTAGGGGAAATTTCGCATTCCATCTGTTAGATAGGGCATACAAGCCCTAGCCTAGCCCAGCTCAGCTCAGCCAGCCGGGCGCGGACAAGGTCCTTCACCAGGGCTTCATCGACAGGCCAGTCAACCGGGATTTGAAAGCAATTCTTAAAGACAACAAAATCACCAAGCCTTGGCTTGAAGGCCTCCATGACCGAGGCACTCCAAGGAGCAAATGTCAGATGGTTTTTGTAAGCGGCCAGGCCGGCCACATAACTGCCGTTCCGGTGGATATGCGGCACATTCCAGGCCATCTTCACCTCCAACTCAGGAAACTCGCTGAGAACAAAAGTAATGATGGCGCGTAGCGTCCTCGCCTTCACCGCCTGCACTGAGGCAAGATATTCATCTACCGATGCAAACTTTTGCGTACCCATTCTGCGTTTTCCGTCGTTTTATATACACGCTCGCTTGTCTTTGGGGAGATATAGTGAAATATGCAAAGTCCAATTTCGCCCCAAAGCGAACGGTCACTTGGAACTAGTACGAGTCTTTTGAAATCGCGGGGCCGCACGAATGACCCCACAGTAAACGAAGCATCAGCTCTCCGAAATTTTGCGGGCCTCGGTATAGTTGACCGTCAGGATCGGTAAATACATAAAAAGTCCCATTAGTGCCGACTGACAAAATCATGTGGTCATGATGAGCTGAGGCAAATGCAACAACCTCACCAATTTGTTCAGCCCAAGCTTGAAAAAGATCGCCGAACTCCGGGCGAAGACTTTCGTAAAAGCGCACATCGCTCGATGCCATTTCTGTTCCTACGCCACATGTCCCTACAGTCAACCCTCCGAACTCATCAACTATTCGATTGGCGATGGCAAAGGCGGACGTTGACATCTTGCCTGGCGGGGCGTTGCTCTTCGGCCCCTTCCAGCCTGCTTCTCTAAAGACGGGCTCTATTAGCTTCGGTATTTCCAACATAGTCAGTTTAAAAAGGGCGTCGATTAAATGGCTGTTCTGGGCTGTTAGACATCAAGACAAGTAATCGACCTCGGCGCCCAGTTCAGCGTACCCAAGAACTCGAAAGCCAGTTTCAGTGAACTCTCCTGGAACGTGGACCTTGGCCAGCTCAGTCAATACAGCCTGCCGTTGTGCGGAAGATTCGATAGCGATTTCCACCCATTTAATGAATTTATATCCGCCATTCCGGAAGTGGTAAAACCATTCTCTATCCCACTCTGAGAGGTATCCATTTTCTACGTCCAATGTACGCCATTTTGGTGAGAGCGGTCCAAGCTCATACATCGCCAGTCTCAACTCATCCCACTTTGTATCGTTCATCAATGATAACATATAGTTGTTATTTCCATATCACCAGCTCCGCTTTTAGCCGCCAGATGTTTAGCTAACTTAACTCTGTAACCACCTGCCTAAGCCAAATCCGGATTTCAACTGGCGAACCGGCCCAATAATCGCATCCGAGCTCTTGTATCAGCCGGCAACGCGTTTCATCAGGCGCCGAATCCGATAGGAGATGTTCTATTCCCGCCCAACCAGCGTCGATCGGTTGAATCCGCAACTGCATACGGCCTCAGGGAAATAATAGCAGCATCTTAGAGCTAGAATACTGCACCTTCACTTGAGCTAATTCCACAGACAGTTTTTGACGAAAAGTCAATCCTTCCGCGTCTAATTTGTCAACCTCGCCCAAACTTAATATGCCCCAAAATGTGTTAGTTCATATCGTTGCTGCCAGGATGAAATTGCATTGATCAGGTCTTCAGAAATGCCGATGGCGGATACGGTTAGATACCCGCCCTCAACCGCGTCCCTGATACCAGTTCCAGAGAGCCCCCCATCAACCACTAAATAGCGTGCTTGGTTGTACATATCTATGAAGCATTCGTGCACGTCTACAACTGGCCGTTAGTGTGCTGTGGCTGAAACGCCTCGGACTTGAAGAATCAACTGCGAAGCAATTTCCCAGTAGACATTCAGGTCGTTGACGGCTAAGTTCGCAACTTCGTCTTTCCCAGAAAGAAATAGCGGCCGCAAGTATCCTATGCATTGGCTGTATGATGGAGCTGGGCCTCCTTGAGATAGCCAGTTTTCATGAAACTCGGCTGCAAGCGCAGCATCGCGATATTCAATCAATTCTTGATCGTGAAAAGATGAGATATGACAAGGTATTTCAAGGGCTTCCCCCGTACCAGGTTCTAGCATCACAACTCCTGGCAGGCCACCAACGAGCCGTCCGGGGTCGAGTGCGAATATACGGCCTAACCAGTCATAAGCAAAGCAGGAGAGCCGGTTCCCAAAATCTGGAAAAGCTTTTGAGGCGGTCAAATCCCATTCATATTTTTCACTTTCAAGAATTATACGATATAGCCCTCGCGAAAATGATGAACCGCCAAGCAACTGAATGAGAGCCATGACGCTTGGTTCAACTGAAAATACCTGGTGGGTTCCAGCAGCTCCATCACGAATATAGTGTTTTGAAAAAACCTCTAACATCTGTTCCTCATATTTTATTTTCACCATACGCCGCTTTTGGCCGCCTACAGCCGGGCTTGTAGTTCATAAGGCCAACGCGAGCGATAATCAGCGCCGGCCAGCACCGTTTTAGCATGTACCTTGCGTTTTTCATGTGCCAGAATTGAGTGAGCAATTTCGTCTTGTATCATCAAGCATGTTTGGATAGCATTTTACGGTGTGTGTATGGCAGCTTCTGGCTGCGGACCTTCGCTCAGTCTGCCAATGAAGGATTTTTTTCATATTTACTTATCCAGAACAACGAGTGTTCAGTCAAATATCTTGGTTTCGTATTTATTTCTCAAGGCAATCGGCATCTCAAACCAAATCCATTGGTCGTGAATCGAAAGAGGCTTTTGATCAGCTCCAAGTACTTTTGTTCGCGTCAGGTATGCAGTTCTATTATGAATTCCCTCAAACCTTGGGGATTGCACCACCACTTCACCGTTCTTTGCTACCACATTCGTTATGACGAACGGTGACTCAGGTAGATTGGGGTTTTCAAATTCAACTCGAATTGTTGATCCATCAGGCAAAGGCTTTTTCGTTGCAAGAGTCAGTGCGAAAATAGCAGTCGACTCCTGACGTGCAACCAGAACCATCGCAAGCTGCGATGTAAAGAACTCGGACTGCGCCGGCTTGGAGGGACCGGATGGGCGTGTCTCTTGGGCAGATACCGTGGTGAAGATCGCCGCAATAAAAGTAGAGGCGAGTAATTTCTCAAATGATTTCATCGTTGCGTCTTTCTAATGTCCGCTGCTGGCAGGTCAAGGCCAACAAGTCCTTCATACTTTCATCTCGTCAACAGGACATTGAGCCAGTAACCGAGCGACCTCTACTGAGAACGCAGCTGAATCGAAACTCTTCGGCTTTCGCTTCATCTCAGATACGCGCCCAATTGCGCTCAACAAGATTTCAGCGAATCTTTGAAATTGTTCTTCCGCTGGAAGGTCTTTCACGTCAGGCCAATTGAGTTGCCCCACAGAGACCACCAACTTCATCTTTGGGCGGTAACTCGTGTAGCCGCTCATCGATGTGAAAAAATTGCCCCATCCCTCCAAATCTCCAATTTCAAAACCAAGGACGAACGTTTCAATCGACTCTCCAAAGGAGAAAATTTTCAAAGCCGCATGGAAGTAATCTTCAACTTTCGCTATGCTCAGCTTCCATATTCCAGTTTCCGGAGGCGGACCTCCGTAGTAAACCGGCCCGCTTTGAGATGCACCGGCCCATTTCACTTCGCCGCCACAAGTTACCTTTATTTTCAACTGCACTAACGAGCACTCCTAACTGAGCGAAAAGACACATCAATTCCCAAGGTCGGCTGTTGGCGGACACCGAGGTTAATGCTAGTAGAGGTGGAGCTCTGATAAACTGCTCCCCTCCCTCTTGAGAGGGGCTTCATTTATCGGAGAAAATGTAATAGTCCTCAAGCGCGGCCAACTAACACAGTCTGAAACGGCCTCGTCAAATATAAGTCTTTCGTCTCGCCATACTTTCGCAGTCGCAAAGGTGAGGCTTCCACATTCCCCGTTTAGATTCCAATTTGCGGGTTCGCCAGTAATCTTAATTCGGTAACGAACTCCACCGAGTTTGCATCCTCGCACAACGCTTAGCACCCTTACAACAGCATCACCACTTGCATTATTTTTCTTAAGGTCAAATGTGTCCCATAAATCCATATTTTTTTTAGGGACGTTGTATGCATCGAAAAAACCTAACTGAAGAATATTGTTTCGCTTATTGCATTCCAGCCCAACAATGAGCGTACCATCAGACTTCTGCGACTCCCTATTATATTGCACCACTTCGCCAGCAAAGCTTTCACTGCCAATAAATAGAGATAATGAAACTATAATGGCATAGTGCATCAGACAAACCTTTATTCCCATAAATATATGATCAACACTCAAAGTTTAACTTTCGCCGGATGCCGACCTTAGCTCAGCTGCACTGAGGTCGACATACTCAGCACTGCGGACACATATTTCATCTTTCGTGCCTTAATTTCTAAATTGCGATAAGTCTGCGAAGGTCCGGTTCTGGCCGAAGACGGCCGAGCCTCCGTGGGACCACCAGTGCGTTCATGGCTCGCCGGCTCGGTCTTTACGCTCACGAATCATTCCAGCGTTCGCCCATTCGGCAATGCTTGTATATATGGTTGTGATGTGCCAACGCCATCAGCAGCCTTCAAATTTAATGTACTCAACAGGCACCGAGTCAGTTAGCCAAACACCATTTTCAGACAAATAAAATGCGATGCCATCTCGACGCATTTGTTCAGCATTGATAAGCAATACTAGAGGCTTCCCATGACGCGCGCCTACAGTGGTGGCAACTTCAAACGAGGAAGATAGATGCACATATTGGCGAGAGCCTGGCCGCAGCCCTCCCTTACGAATGGACGCCTCAAAGCGCGTTGCCGTTCCATGGAACAGTTGAGATGGTGGCACCTGCGAGTTAAGCTTCAGGTCAACTGGAACCGAGTGCCCTTGGTTTGCACGAATTTTCGTACCGCTGTCGTTGAAGGCAAAGCGCTGCTTATCATTATTGGTAACAACCTCTATTAACAGCTCTAGTGAGAGATCATGGCCTTTAGCGTTGGCAGAGGAAATCAGTTCCTCTACTTCTGCCCAGCCTTCGTTGTCCAGTCTCAACCCAATGGCCTCTGGACTATGGCGGAGGACCAAGCTCAAAAACTTACTAGTTCGCTCAAAGTGTTTCGACATTAAAAAATCCTGCTGATATTGTTGATTCAAATAACGCCAGCTCTAGATTGATGTTCACGCCATCGTGACTGGATTTCCCGACTGACCGCAAATGGCCGCAAGTTAATTAACCGCTATTGTTTACAGCACCATTTAAGCCCGTCGGCTTGACCAGCGTTGCAACGTCCCGCATAGTTGCATAGTTAACAACCACAAGTTGACGCACGTTGAGATTCGGCAACAAATTCGCTCCACAAAGCATCGAGAGGCTTGCCGCAGACTTTTTCAAACGGTTGAGGTGTGAATTTCCCTTCCTCAAACGTAACACTGATTTCCCTGACGATGTGGCTGCCTTTGTGCTGTTCCAGCCAATATAAAAAAGTAGAGGCGACCGTATAACGGTTTTCATACCCTTGATGGCGCAGGTCAACTTTTTGTTGCTGCAAATCATATAAATATATATCTTTGGGCGCGTAGTTTACTAAGCGGCCATCGGCAGATAAGTTAAGAGCAGGCTGAATATCTTTTGCGAAGTGCTTATGCCTTAAATAATCGGCCACACCCTCAACTACCCAGCCATTCTCTCCTACACCTTTCCCGTGCTGATTGATGTGCGTAAGTTCATGAATTACCATACCTTCAAAATCTTCTTCCTCCTGCCCCTCAATATATTTAGCCCACAAATAGATGGTGTCGTCTTCAGTGTACGCAGGAACACCGGAATATTTTTGTACGTCTTCGACCTTTATACACGGCCGTGGGTAAGGCAGAGGGTGTCTTTAATCAAAAAGAAGAATATTGATTTTCGGATACCAATCATTTACCAAGCGTTGTGCCGTAGCAAGACGTTCTTGCTGAATGGAGGTGTAGGATGGTGGTTCAGTGAAATCCATAAGTTTTCTCTTTACAGCGGCCGCATCCGGCCGGTTATTGCCGAGCTGCACCTGGCCGTTAGTACGCCGCAATGTACAAGCGAATACTAGCTAACTCGCCGAACATACTTCCTCAACAGGAATAGCGCAGTTCCAAACAAGACTGAAAAGCAAACCGTGCGAACCAGATGGTAGTCATTGGGGTCGCCTATGGTATTGACGTAAACCGCATTTCCAACGAAACATCCCAACGCAGCTAAGGCGAAATCGGACAAAACTCTCTTCATATCTTCCTCTATTCTTGCTATCCCCGGAGGCATTCAGGATAACATCTTGCCCAAGGGGAAAAATCACCAATTGTCACGAGGGCCGCTGAATTAGCGCGGATATGCTGCGCAGCCGTTGATCTCTACGAGGAAACCTTCAGCAAGGTAGCGCGGGATCTTGTCGAATTCGCTGAGCACGCGGGCGCGGAATTCTTCGTGCTCGTGCCAGCGCTCGGCGGGCACGCCGAAATAGTTGACGGGGCTAAGGGACATGCTCAATCCGGGCCAGTGTTTTTGCAAGGTCATCAGATAGCGGCGGCTTGAGCATATTTTCCCGATGACGACGACACTTTGAATCGCGGCAGGGTCCATCACCTCAGCCACCCTGGCGCGGCCGAAGCGGACGTTTTCGCCGGTATTCGTGGCGGCGGTTTCCAGTATGAGAATGGATTCGGGTATGCCCAGCGCGATCAGCCGTTCTGCGATCACGTCCGCCTCCGCTATCGGCGATGATCCGGTGCAGCCCCCGGATATCAGCAAGCGCTTGAACATGCCTTTCTGCCACAACTCGTGCGCCGCTTCGCAGAACTCTGGCACACCGTGGCGGGTGCCGAAAAGGAATCCCAGGTCCGAAACCCGCACGGGGAATGACGGCATTACGTAGTCGGCAATGCGTTGCAGATCGTCTTGTGTCATGGGGAAGCCGTTCAAGCTGCCAGCGCAGCCAGGCGCTTGGGCTTGCTCAGGGCGGAGAGCGCTTTGTCGTAGGACCATTGCAGCAGTTCGGCCAGGTAGTCTGCAGGGAAGTGCTGGACGTTGACGATGGTGACCCAGTGGAAGCGGCCCATGTAGCGGGCGGGTTTGACGCCGGGGACGCCGGTCAGTTCCACAAAGCGATCGGGCGAGGCGCGGAAGCTGAAGCGCCAGCGCTCGGGCTCGCTGGTCTTGAAGTAGGCGAAGGTCTTGCCGCCTACCGCGTACACCAGGATGTTGCTGGGGGCACCGTGCATGGTCTCGGTGGCGCCGGGGAATTGGGCGCAGTGGGCCTTGAGCTGTTTGGTGTCCAATTGTTTGTTCTCCGACGGAGCTGGCGGGTTACGGGGTCCACAAAAAATAAAACCCGCAGTGTGCGGGTCTTATCGGGTGCTGCCAGACTTAGGCTTCGGCTACGCGTTTGGCGATGTGGGCCAGGGATTCTTCCACCTGGTCTACCAGCACCAAGCACAAATCTCCTGGCTGCAAGCGCGCCAGCGCTTTGTCGATGGCGATGAACTCGCCGTTGATTTCGTCGATGTGGCTGGTGCGCGGCGCGCCGGTCAGGCCTTGGCGCAGCAAGGCTACCACTTCGCCGTCGGCACGGCCGCGCTGGCACTGGTCCTGGTACAGCAGCACGTCGTCGAACGCTTTGCCGAGGATCTCGGTCTGCTGGCGGATGTCTTCGTCGCGGCGGTCGCCGGCGCCGGAAATCACCACCGAGCGGCGCTTGCCCGGCAGCGCGTCCACCGCCTGCACCAGCGCCAGCATGGCGTCCGGGTTGTGGCCGTAGTCGGCGATCACGGTGGCGCCTTTGTAGTTGAACATATTGAAGCGGCCCGGCGCGTTGTCGCTGTCGTTGGCGAAGGTGGCCAGGCCCTTGCGGATGGCTTCCCACGAAATGCCCGCGCCCCATGCTGCAGCCACGGCGGCCATCACGTTTTCGACCTGGAAGCCGATGGCGCCGTTGCGCGTGATCGGCACTTCGGACAGCGCCACCGCTTCGGCGTGCTTGCCTTCGGCGGCGATCAGCTGGCCGTCTTCGATGTAGACGGTGCGGCGGCCTTGCGCCAGGTGCGTGGCGATAACCGGATGCTCGCGGTCGGCGCCGAAGAAGGTGACCTTGCCTTTGCAGGACGCGGCCATGCCGGCCACGATAGGGTCCATGGCGTTCAGCACGGCCACGCCGTTCTTGTCCACGTTCTGCACGATGACGCGCTTGAGCACCGCCAGGTCTTCCACGGTGGTGATGTAGTTCAGGCCCAGGTGGTCGCCGGCGCCGATATTGGTCACCACCGCCACTTTGCAGCGGTCGAAGGCCAGGCCTTCGCGCAGCACGCCGCCGCGCGCGGTTTCAAACACGGCCGCGTCCACGTCCGGATGCTGCAGCACGTTGCGCGCGCTGCGCGGGCCGGAGCAGTCGCCGCTGTCGGTGCGGCGGCCGTTGATGTAGACGCCGTCGGTATTGGTCATGCCCACGCGCAGGCCGCTGGAGGCCATCAGGTGCGCGATCAGGCGCACGGTGGTGGTCTTTCCGTTGGTGCCGGTCACCGCCACCACGGGAATGCGGCCGTCGTCGCCTTCGGGGAACATGGCGGAGATGATGGCTTCGCCCACCGGACGGCCCTTGCCGTAGGATGGCGTCAAATGCATGCGCAGGCCGGGCGCGGCGTTCACTTCCACCACGCCGCCCGCCTGGGCTTCGATAGGCTGCAGCAGGCTGTCGCACACCACGTCCACGCCGCAGATGTCCAGACCGATCATCTGCGCCGCTTCCACCGCGCGCGCCGCCACTTCCGGGTGCACGTCGTCGGTCACGTCGGTGGCGCTGCCGCCGGTCGACAGGTTGGCGTTGTTGCGCAGGGTGACGCGCTGGCCTTTGGGCGGCACGGAGTCGGCCTCGTAGCCTTGCAGCGCCAGGCGGCCCAGTGCGATATCGTCAAAGCGGATCTTGGTCAGCGAGGTGGCGTGGCCGGAGCCGCGGCGCGGGTCGGCGTTCACCAGGTCCACCAGTTCGCGCACCGAGTGCACGCCGTCGCCAACCACGTGCGGCGGGTCGCGGCGCGCAGCGGCGATCAGCTTGTTGCCGATCACCAGCAGGCGGAAGTCGTGGCCGGGCAGGAAGCGTTCGACCAGGATGTCGTCGCGGAATTCGCGCGCGGCGTTGAAGGCCTTGGTCATCTGCTCCTGGGTGGTGACGTTGACCGTCACGCCTTTGCCCTGGTTGCCGTCCTTCGGCTTGACCACCACCGGCAGGCCCACTTCGTTGGCGGCGGCCCAGGCGTCGTCCGCGTCCACCACGGTGCGGCCGTGCGGCACCGGCACGCCGGCGGCGTCCAGCAGTTTCTTGGTCAGTTCCTTATCCTGCGCAATGGTCTCGGCGATGGCGCCGGTGGAGTCCATTTCGGCAGCCTGGATGCGGCGCTGGCGCGAGCCCCAGCCGAACATCACCATGGAACCTTTGGTCATGCGCTTGAACGGGATGTTGCGCACCACCGCCGCTTGCACGATGGCGCCGGTGCTTGGACCGAGGCGCACGTCTTCGTCCAGGTCGCGCAGCTGGGCCAGCGCGCCGGGCAGGTCGAACGGCGTGTCGTCCAGCGCGGACTTCAGCAGCTGCTCGGCCAGTTCCACCGCCAGGCGGCCCACTTCTTCTTCGGTGTATTCCACCACCATCTGGTAGATGCCGGTTTCCAGCGTTGCCGTGGTGCGGCTGAAGGTCACCGGGCAGCCGGCTTCGGCCTGCAGCGCCAGCGTTGCCACTTCCAGCACATGCGCCATCGGAATCGCGTCGTTGTGGCCGATGGGCTGCAGCGCCGCAATCCCCGGGAAGCGCGCACGCAGGCGCACTTCGAAGCCGGGCAGCTTGTCGATGTTTTCCTCGTCGGGCGTGCAGGAGACGATGGCTTCAACCGCCGTGTGGTGGCTCCAAAGATTGGGACCGCGCAGCGCGCGGATGCGTATAACTTCCATTACCTGTGTCCTGTATGGTGGTCTGCGTGGTACGTGTTGTTTTAGTTGGCCTTGAAGGTGCGCAGCGCGGCGGCGATCAGGCCAGGCTCGAGCTCAAGCGCCCAGCCTGCCGCGATCGCGGCCAATACTGCTTCTTCGTTGCCCGCCTGGCCGGCCGGCATGCAGGACAGCGGCAGCATCGCCACCTCGTTGGCGCCGGCCGCCAGCACAAAGCCGGTGGGCCGCAGGAACACTGCGCGCTCGCCGTCCTGGCGGTGCTCGACGATGGCGGGCAGCTGCTCGTCCAGGCCGTAGAAGATCACGGCGCCGTCGCACAGCTCGGCCATTTCCACCACTTGCGGCTCGGCCGCATTGAGCACGGCGGCGCCTTCCGGCAGCACCACGTCCACCTGGGTGCGCAGCACGCCGTACATGTCTTCTTCGTCGCGGATGTAGAACTCGCCCAGTTCGCCGTGGCCGCCGGTATCGGTGACGATGCCCACCGAGCACTTGTCGTAGGCCAGGCCTTCGCTCAGTATCATGCGGCTGCCGTTATGGAACACGGCCGCTTCCACGTTGCGGTTCAGCAGTAGGCGCTGGCCCGAGTCCCAGGCCGACAGCGGCCCGCGCGGCACCTTGCGGCCGTTCAGGTATATGCCTTCTTCGCAGCTCAGGCCGACCGACTTGCCGCTCACTTGCAGCAGCCAGGCGGTCAGATTGGCGATCAGCGCGCTGTGGCGCTCGCCCGCCACGCCCACCACCGGAATGCGGCCGGTGTCGTGCTCGGCGAACAACTGGTCCACGATGGCCGCGCCCACCGGGCGGGGCTGGCCGCCTTCGGCAGGCTTCAGGTGGGCCAGCAGGCCGGGGCTGGCGTTGACTTCAATGATGGCGCCGCCCTGCTCTTCCAGCGGGCGCGAAATATCCTGCGCCACCAGGTCGATGCCGGCGATGTCCAGGCCGATCACGCGCGCAGCCAGGGTGGCCATTTCGGCGGTATCCGGATGCACCAGGTCGGTCACGTCCACCGCCACGTTGCCGTTCGGCTGGATCAGCACCTTGTGGTTGGCCGCCGGCACGGATTCGTGCGTCATGTTCTGGCGCTTGAGCTCCAGGATGATCTCGGCCGCGACGTCCGGCTTGATCAGGCCCAGCGGGGAGCCTTCGGTTTCGCCGCGGCGCGGATCGATATTGATGTGCATATCGCACAGCTGCTTGATGGTGTGCTGGCCGTCGCCGGTAATCCACAGCGACTCGCCCTTGGCGGCGGCGATCAGCTTCTTGCCCACCACCAGCAGGCGGTGTTCGTCGCCGGCGATGAAGCGCTCGACGATGACGCTCTTGCTGCCGCCCTTGCGCGCGGCCAGCTCGTAGGCGGCGGCCACGTCGGCTTCGGTGGTCAGGTTCAGCGTCACGCCCCGGCCGTGGTTGCCGTCATAGGGCTTGACCACCACAGGGAGGCCGATGTCTTCGGCCGCTTCCCAGGCTTCTTCGGCGCTGCGCACCAGTTCGCCTTCCGGCACCGGCACGCCGGCCGAAGCCAGCAAGCTCTTGGTCAGGTCCTTGTCGCTGGCGATGCCTTCGGCGATGGCGCTGGTGGCGTCGGTCTCGGCAGTCCAGATGCGGCGCTGGCGCGAACCGTGGCCCAGCTGCACCAGGTTGCCGTCGGTCAGGCGGATGGAAGGAATCTTGCGGTCGGTGGCGGCGTCCACGATGTTGGCCGTGCTCGGTCCCAGGCACAGGGACTCGACCATGTCGGTCAGCTCGGCCACGGTGGCGGCGAGATCGTAGGGACGGTCCTCGATGGCGGCCATCAGCAGCTCGCGGCCGGCGGCCAGCGCTGCGCGGCCTACCTGCTCCTGGCGCGTGCGGAAGGCCATTTTGTAGGTCACGCCGTGGTCCGAGGTCTGGCGGGTTTTGCCGAAACCGGTGCGCATGCCGGCCAGGTTTTGCAGCTCCAGCACCACGTGCTCAAGGATATGGCCGGCATAGGTGCCGTCGCGCAGGCGCTCGTTGAAGCCGCCGCGCTCGCCCACGCCGCAGCGATGTTCGACCAGGTGCGGCAGCAGCGCGGTCAACCGTTCGTACAGGCCGGGGATTTTATCGGAGGGGAAATTTTCGAGCTCGCCAATATCCAGCCATGCCTCGATTACCGGGCGGTAGGTCCAGATATTAGGTCCGCGCAAGTGTGTTACACGGAGAAATTCAATGTCTTTCTTCTTTGTCATGTTTTTGCTCTTGTACCTCTTGCGGTATACTCCGCAAAAGCGAACCGCCGGCGGCGGTCACCCCTCTTTTATTTCGTCAAATGATGAATAACTGACAGAATACCGTAAATCGCCGCCAAGACGCGTTTCACGCTTGGCCTTGCTAACGACGATACTATCCGCTATTTTCCCACTGTTTCAATTTCCTTGCCACTTGGCAAAGCCCGCACTGGAGTATGTTGCACAATGATAACAAAACAGCTTTCTTCGGAACTCAGCCATACAGAACTACCAGAAGTATGGCGTGCCGAGGTGCAACAACAACTTTCCAACGGGGAAAACGTTTCAAGTGCGCTTGAGGTTGACCTCGACGCGCGCTTACATTTTTCCAAGGGCCTCGTGCTCGTCACCGAGCGCCGCATTATGGCACGCGCGCCGGGGGAAACGGTATGGCAATCTTGGCCTTACGGACAGGATTTAACGCTAAAACTGCACGACCATGCGGGCGTCGGCCACCTGGAGTTATTTAACCAACAAGGCCGCCTGGCCAACTGGCGCTTCACTCTGGGGCAGAACCTGCTGGCCATCCGTTTATCCGAGAAGTTCGCCGCGCTGCGCGAGAGCTTTGTGAGCGGCCAGCCGCTGGTGCAGGGCGAGGAGCACATCTGCCCCTCCTGCAAGGCGCCGCTGGAGCCGGACCAGGACGAATGCCCGATCTGCACCAAGGTGGTGTACACGCCGCCGTCCACCTGGACTCTGTTCCGCCTGTGGCGCTTTGCCGCGCCCTACAAATGGCCGCTGCTGGCCGGTTTCCTGCTGATGCTGGCCTCGACCGCCGCCCACATGATTCCGCCCTACCTGACCATCCCGCTGATGGACAATGTGCTGATTCCGTACCAGAACGGCGCGCCGGTCGACAGCGACAAGGTGACGCTGTACATGACCGGCCTGCTGGGTTCGGCCGTGCTGGCGTGGATACTGGGCTGGGGCAAGACATATGTGCTGGCCCTGGTGTCGGAGCGCATCGGCGCGGACTTGCGCACCACCACCTATGACCACCTGCTGCGCCTGTCGCTGGAATATTTCGGCGGCAAGCGCACCGGCGACCTGATGTCGCGCATCGGCAGCGAGTCGGACCGTATCTGCGTGTTCCTGTCGCTGCACCTGCTGGACTTCGCGTCCGACGTGCTGATGATTATCATGACCGGCGTCATCCTGGTCTCCATCGACCCGTGGCTGGCCGCCGCCACCCTGCTGCCGCTGCCGCTGATCGCCTGGCTGATCCATGTGGTGCGCGACCGCCTGCGCACCGGCTTCGAGAAGATCGACCGCGTGTGGGGCGAAGTGACCAATGTGCTGGCCGACACCATCCCCGGCATCCGCGTGGTGAAAGCCTTCGCCCAGGAGTCGCGCGAGGCGGGCCGCTTCCGCTTGGCCAACAAGCACAACCTGGCCGTGAACGACAAGCTGAACAAGGTGTGGTCGCTGTTCTCGCCCACCGTGTCCTTCCTCACCGAGCTGGGCCTGCTGGTGATCTGGGTGTTCGGCATCCACCAGGTATCGAAAAGCCACATCACGGTAGGCGTGCTGACCGCCTTCATCACCTATTCGAGCCGCTTCTACGGCCGCCTGGATTCGATGAGCCGCATCGTCTCGGTCACCCACAAGTCGGCCTCGGCCGCCAAGCGCATCTTCGACATCCTGGACCACGTGTCCAGCGTGCCCGAGCCGCAGAATCCGGTGAAAATCGGCAAGGTCAAAGGCGACATCACGCTGCGCGAAGTAGGCTTCCGCTACGGCAACCGCGCCGTCAACCGCGACATCTCGATCAACATCAAGGCCGGCGAAATGGTGGGCCTGGTGGGCCACTCCGGTTCCGGCAAGAGCACGCTGGTCAACCTGATCTGCCGCTTCTACGACGTGACCGAGGGCGCAATCATGCTGGACGGCGTGGACATCCGCGCGCTGGGCGTGTCGGACTACCGCCGCAACATCGGCCTGGTGCTGCAGGAGCCCTTCCTGTTCTTCGGCACCATCGCCGAGAACATCGCCTACGGCAAGCCGGACGCCACCCGCGAGCAGATCATCGCCGCCGCGCGCGCCGCGCATGCGCACGAATTCATCCTGCGCCTGGCGCAGGGCTACGACTCCATGGTGGGCGAACGCGGCCAGGGCCTGTCCGGCGGCGAGCGCCAGCGCATCTCGATTGCGCGCGCGCTGCTGATCGATCCGCCCATCCTGATACTGGACGAGGCCACCGCCTCGGTGGACTCGGAAACAGAGAAGGAAATCCAGAAAGCGCTGGACAACCTGGTGACCGGCCGCACCACCATCGCCATCGCGCACCGCCTGTCCACGCTGCAAAAGGCGGACCGCCTGGTGGTGCTGGACCGTGGCCGCGTGGTGGAAGAAGGCGGGCACGACGAACTGATGGCCGCCGAAGGCGCCTATTACCGCCTCTACATGGCGCAAGCGCGCAACGTCGATACCGACCTTGACGATTCTCCGGGAAAACGACATGACGACTAATCTCACCCTGAACACCAGCTTCACCCTGTCGCGCGACGCCTTCGGCCGCCTGAACCTGACCGACGCCGCCGGCGCGCTGCACGAAAACGTGTCGCCGGTGCGCGCCTTCCCCATCCAGGCGCCCGAACAGGGCATCTCGCTGGTGAGCACGGACGGCAAGGAAATCGCCTGGATAGAAAACCTGGACGAGCTGTCCGCCGCCAACGCGGCGCTGGTGCGCGAGGAACTGCAGGGACGCGAGTTCATGCCGGAAATCGCCCGCATCCTGTCCGTCACCAGCTATGCAACGCCCTGCACCTGGAGCGTGGACACCAACCGCGGCGCCACCGAGTTCGTGCTGCGCGGCGAGGAAGACATCCGCCGCATCGGCAGCGACACGCTGCTGGTGTCGGACAACCACGGCATCCACTTCCTGATCCGCAACCAGTACGAACTGGACAAGCACAGCAAGAAGATCCTGGACCGCTTCCTGTAATGAAGCAGAAATCGCTCTCGGCCGGCGCGGTGATCCTGCATGGCAGCGGCGCAAACCGCCGCTACCTGCTGATGCGCTGCTTCCAGTACTGGGACTTCCCGAAGGGGATGGTGGAGCCGGGCGAGTCGCCCTTCCTGGCCGCGCAGCGGGAGATCTACGAGGAAGCAACGCTGCAGGACCTGGCCTTCCCCTGGGGCGAGCAATTCACGGAAACCGCGCCCTACGGCGACGGCAAGGTGGCCCGCTACTACCTGGCCGTGAGCCCCACGCGCGACGTGGTGCTGGGCGTGAGCGAGGAGCTGGGCTTCCCCGAACACGACGAATTCCGCTGGGTGGACGTGGATGAAGCGCGCTCCCTGCTGGGCGCGCGGGTGCGCGCCGTGCTGGAGTGGGCGCACCAGCTCAGCTCTACTTCTCCTGCAGCCCCTTCCGCCTGAAAGCACGGCGAAAGTAGCCAAAAAGCAACATCCCTTGCGCGCTTGGGCAGCATTGGAAGCTGCTTTTTGTTTACATTGGTTTCCTGCGGGTCTAGCATCGTGAGCATAGGCAATTTCCCTTGCTTATGATGAAACCACGCCGGAGACCGCCATGAGCCGCACCCCACTTGTCCGCCAACTTAGCCTGCTGCTGGCAGCGGGCTGGCTGGCAGCGGTGGCGCCGCAAGCCTGGGCGAGCGACGCCACACTCCCGTCACTCCCGCCCTTGTCTGCCGCAGCCCTCGCCCAGCCCACCGCCGCGTCCACACTTAATGCGATCGAAGAGCCGGACCCGCTGTCGCTGTCGGCCGCCAACAGCTTTACCCACGTCTATCTGACGCCCGCCAGCTTCTCGCGCGTGCCCGCCAATGATAGCAACGTCAGCCGCCTGCATCTGCCACGCCAGGACCCGGACCTGGACGCCATCGATCCCTACGGCGGCTCGCGCTACACGGTCAGGCCGGACGACGAAATCAGCCCTACCGCGCTGTGGATTTCCGGACTGGGGCTGCTCACCGCCGCCATTTCTGGCATTCTGCTCTACGCGCGCAACCCCATTTCGCGCAAGCGCAAGTACCGCAACCGCCCCGGCGAGCCGCGCCGCAGGTAGTGGCACGCGCTCTTACATGCCTTTGAACCGGTGCTGGAAGCGCTGGCTCACCGGCAGCCTTGCCGCGTGGCCGCGCAGTGACAGCCACAGCGCCCCATCCCCATCCCTGACCGCCGCCGCGATGCGCTTGACCGCCACCACGTGGCTGCGGTGAACTTGCCAGTAGCCCGCCTCGTCCAGCATGCCGGCCAGCTCCTTGAGCGGCGTGCGGATGTGGGCTTCCAGCTTGTCCGTCACCACCCGCGTGTACTTTGCCTCCGCCGAAAAATAGACCACGTCCGCCAGGTCGATAAAATGGATGGTCTGGCCGACGGAAGCCTGCAGCCAGGATGGCGCGGGCGGTTTCGGCTGCAGTTGCGCCATCAAACGGGTCAAATCCGGCGGCGGCTGCTTCAGGCGCCCGCGCACGCGCTCGACGCAGCGCGCCAGCCGGGCCGGGTCGGCTGGCTTGAGCACATAGTCCACCGCCCCCTCGTCGAAGGCCGCCACGGCGTGTTCATGGAAGGCCGTCACGAACACCACATGCGTGCGCATGCCGAAGGTGCGCGCCAGTTCCAGCCCGCTAAGCCCCGGCATGCGGATATCGAGAAACGCCACGTCAGGCGCCAGTTCCTGCGCCATGCGCAGCGCCTGGTAGCCATCCTCAGCCTCGCCCACCAGCTCGGCCTCGGGCCACAGCTGGCGCAGCGCTTCGGCCAGTTCAGCCCGCAGCAAAGGCTCGTCGTCCGCTATCATCACACGCGGACGCGCCGTCAAAAAATCATTCATTCCGCCGTCTCCATCTGTCCCGCCGCCGCGCCGGCCCATGACAGGGGCAGCCGCAGCTCGGCTTCCGTCCTGCCCGTGCCGCCGGTCCGCAATTCAAATCCCGCGCTGCCGCCGAACTGCGCCGCCAGCCGCTCGCGCACATTGCGCAAGCCCACGCCGCTGCCGAACACCGTTTGCGCCAGCCCGGCGCCGCTGTCGGCCACCACCACATGCAATGCTCCGCCCACGAGCGCCGCGCCGACGCTCACGTGCACCTCTCCCGGCTTGCCCTCGACGCCGTGCCGCACCGCGTTTTCCACCAGCGACATCAGCATCAGCGGCGGCATGGCGGCCAGTTCCAGCCCGGCCGGGCAACTTACGTCAAACGACATCCTTTCGCCGAACCGTATCGCCATCAGCGCCAGATAGTGCTCGGCCAGCTCGCACTCGCGTCCCAGCGTGGACGAGGGCGTGCGCATATCGGGCAGCGCGGTGTGCAGATAGGCGATCAGGTGGTCCAGCATGCGCACAGCCTTTTCCGGCTCATGGCGCGCCAGATAGCGCGTGTTCGCAAGCGTGTTGTACAGGAAGTGCGGCTCGACCTGCGCCTGCAAGGACTTGAGCTCGGCCGCCAGCGCCGCCTGCCGCAAAGCAGCCAGGTGCAGCGCCCGCGACTGCCGCTGCATATGCATCAGCGGGATCGCCAGCAGCAAGGCCGCAAAAGCCAGCGCGCTCCCAAACACCTGCTTGCCGTTCAGGCCGCGCAGTCCCAGCGCGGATTCCAATGCGTCGTATGCCAGTACCGCACAGCCGGCGCCGGCCGCCAGCGCCACGCCCATGCCGGCCCAGGCGGCCAGCCAGCCGCGCTCCGGCCTGGATGATGCACCGGCGCTTGTACGCGCCAGCACGCGTGTCAACAGCAACAGCGCGGCTCCAGCGCCCACCGCCAGCAGCAAGGCGCAAAACAGCGCCAGCCACGCAAACGCGCGTAATTGCCACGCTGCCAGCGCCAGTCCCAGCGCGATGGCAAGGCCAAGCGCGCCCTGGCGGCGGCTGCAAGCGGCCACCCGCAGCAAAGCCTCGGATGGCCCCAGCATGGCTGCGTCCTTCGTCACAGGCGGGGCGCCGCTGGCAGTGCCAGGTCGCGCAGCATCACGTTCACGGGAACGTCGTCGCCCACCACTTCCACGTTCAGATCATCAATCCAGGTCTCGCCGCTTCCCGCGCTGATAACGCCCAGCGAGATGCGGGCGGCATCGGCCGGCACGTCCAGTACCACGCTGCGCCGCTCCCACACCTGCGTGCCCTTCATAGGCTGGTCGTAGCTGTTATAGAAGGCCGCATTGTGCTTGGCGTAAGTGTCCACGCTCATCCAGATCCCGGCCCATTTGCTCACGTCGTGCGTCATCACATTCGCCGTAAACCGCACGCGCTTGCCGCGATAAGCCTTGGCTGCGAATGACTGCATCAGCGTGGCCCAGCTATTGCCATCACCCTTTACCTGGCGCAGATACTTGGCGCCTTTGGTGCCACTGGCCACGCCGTCCTGGTCCACGCCCGCCTCATACATCCGGGGCGACTCACCCTTCATCTCCCAGGGCTCAGGCAAGGTCATCGCAGGCTGCGCCAGCGCCAGCAAAGAAAAGGCCGCAAGCGCGGCCGAGATAACAAAATGAGGTTTCATATGGCATTCTCCCATGGCATGACCGAATTGTCATGCCAGCCACTTTGCCAAAACAGGAAGGGTTTGGGGCCGCCGTGCGACAAGCGCGCCCCGGCGCGGACCAGCGCACGCAAAGCGCGACGAATGCGTTACATTAGTGTTTTTTCAATTAACTAAAAAGCCATGCCAACCATTCCAGCCGGACGCTCCCTGCTTGCCGCCTTACTTTGCCTGCCGCTGCTCGCGCGCGCAGCCTGCACCTCGCCCACGCAGCCCCTGAACGAGGAAGGCTACGTCAAGATAGGCGGCATCGAGCAATGGGTAACGATCAAGGGCAGCAGTTGCGCCAACCCGGTGGTGCTGATCGTGCACGGCGGCCCCGGCAACCCCATGAGCCCCTACTCCGCCAAGCTGTACGGCCCCTGGGAGAAGGACTACACCCTGGTGCAGTGGGACCAGCGCGGCGCAGGCCGCACCTACGCCAAGAGCCCGCCGGCGGAAGGCGAAACGCTGACGCTGGAACGCCTGGCCAGCGACGGCAACGAAGTGGCCGGCTACGTCTCCCGCCGCCTCGGCAAACAAAAGCTCATCCTCATGGGCAGCTCCTGGGGCTCCATCCTCAGCGTGCACATGCTCAAAGGGAGCCCGGCCCAATATGCGGCTTACGTCGGCACCGCCCAGGTGGTGAACGGCACCGGCACGCAGGTCAGCAGCTATGCCGCCACCATGGCGATAGCGCGCGCCACGCAAGACCAGGACGTGATTGGCAAGCTGGAAGCCCTGGGCGCCCCGCCCTGGACCAACCCGCGCAACTTCGGCGTGCTGCGCCGCGCGGTGCGGAAGTATGAAGGCCAGCGCACCGAGCCCGCGCCGAAAGAGTGGTGGCAGCCGGAACCGCAATACGCAACGCCCCAGGCCCTAGCGGACTACGAGGCGGGCGAAGACTACTCCTTCGTGCAGTTCGTCGGCATGAAAGGCGACGGCATGGCCTCCAAAGTGAACCTGCCCGCGCTGGGTGCAAGCTTCCCCATGCCGGTCTTTATGGTGCAGGGCGCCGACGACTTGCTGACGCTCCCGCACGACACGCGCCGCTATTTCGACAGCATCAATGCGCCGCAAAAGGAGTACATCACCGTTCCCCGCACCGGCCACGATCCCAACCGGCCCATGCTGGACGCGCAGTTCAAGCTGCTGCAGGAGCGCGTGCGCAAGCTGGCGCTGTAGGCCCGCTTACCAGTTGCGCTCCAGGCCCACCCGCAGCGTTGGCGATGCTGCGGTGCGGGTCAGCAGCCGCTGCACGCCTTCCGCCACAGCGGCGCTGTCCCAGCCCGTCATATCCCGCCGCAGCAAGTTCAGCGCGCCAACGCGCAGCCGCATTGCGCCGTCCAGCTGCCACACCGCGTACAGATCCAGCTTCCGCACACTACCCGCCGCCGACGCCTCCGTGGCCGACAACTGCGTGCGCGCGCCGCGCTCGTAGTTGAAGTCCGCGCCCATCTTCAGGGACGGCAAGGTCTGCCAGTCCGCGCCCGCGTTCAAGCTGAACGGCGCCTGCCGGTCCAGGCGATTGTCCGGCCCCGGCACGCCAGCCACGCGCGACCAGTTGCGCGCCAGGTTCCCCCGCAGCGACCACGCATCCGACAAAGCCGCCTTGGCCTCCAGCGCCACGCCGCGCGCATCCGCCCGCCCCGCATTCGACGGCATCCGTATCCAGCGCCCGCCTTCCCTGAACAGCAGCGGCAGGGTTACGCCGTCTATCCTGCGCGCGTAGGCACTGGCGCTGAACAGGCCGTCCTTGCCGAAGTAGTGGTCATAGCCCGCGTCCAGCCCCCAGGCCAGCTCCGGCCGCAGCCGGGGATTGCCTTGCGTGTCCGGGTTGGTGGCGCTGTTATTGTTGTCCGTTGTGTAGCGGCGCGGTATCAGTTCCGCCATCGTGGGCGCCTTGTAGGTGCGCGCCAGGCCAAGGCGGAACTGGCGCTGCGCTGACAGCTTGTAGAGCGATTGCAGCACAGGACTGAGCACCGGCGAACGCTGCACGACGGCGTCCGCAGGCTGCAGAGCGGACGCCGTCGCCACCGCCGTCTCCAGCGCCTCCCAGCGCACGCCGGCGGACAGCGACCAGCCGCGCCCCAGCTCCCAGTCGTCCTGCGCGTACAGCGCCACCCGCTTCACCACGCCGCGATGGCGCTCGTCGTAGGCCATCCCGCTTGTGTAGTCCTGCTCCTCGCGGGTTTGCGTGCGGCGCGTGCGCCCGCTGTCCCAGCCGGCAGCCAACGCGTGCCCGCCGCCCAGCGGCAACTGGTACTTGCCGCTGAAGGTCGCGGCCAGCTCGCCGATATCCGCGTGCACCACCTTCAATTCCGGCGAACGCACGCCGCCCGCCAGGGTATGGAACTCAAAGTCCGAACTGCGCGGGTTGACCGTGAAGCCCAGCTTCGCCTCCCAGCGCGCGCCCGATTCCAGCGCCCGCTGCCAGCTCAGATCCGTGCGCAGCAACGCGCCGCGCAGCACCACGAGGCGGCCGTTGTCCGGGAACTGGCTGGGTGGGCCAGCCAACACGGTTTCGTGGGCTTCCACGCCCATGCTGCGCTCGTACAGGTTCAAAAAGGATTGCACGCTGACCGTGTCATCGCCCTGCTTCCAGCTTACGCGCGGCGCTACGCTGGCCGCGCGCGACACGTTGCTGTCCCGCTGAGGACTGATGCGCGACAGCGCCAGCGCGCCATCGGGCGCCGTCAGGGTTTCGTATTCCACGCGCGACACGGGCGCCGCCGTGCGATTCGCCGTGGCCGCCACCGTGTAGCTGTAGCCGTCGCCTTTGTCCGCCGCCTGCCAGGACAGATTCGGCGACAGATTCGGATGCAGCCCGCCAGCCAGCGCGTCCAGCCCCAGCTTGCCCTCCTGCCGTGCGCGCGGCGCGCTCCTGCGCAGGATGATGTTGATGGTTCCCGCAATCGCCTGCGTTCCCAGTTCGGCGGACGCGCTGCGCAGTATCTCCACCTTTTCAATCAGCTCCGGCGCCAAGCTTTCCACGGCAAAGCCCTGCGGCGCGGCCACGCCGTTCAGCAGTATCTGCGTGTAGCCGTTGCCCAGCCCGCGCATGCGGATCTCGCTGCCCTTCCCGGCTCCAGCGCCGATGCTGATCCCGGCAACGCGCTGCAGCACATCGGCCAGCGTGCGGTCGCCCTGGCGCTGCAAGTCCTGCCCGGAAAGGACGATGCTGGCCGCAGTCTCCTCGCGGCGCTGGTCCACCTTTGCGCCGGTCACTTCTATCTTCTGCATCTCCTGCGCTGCTGCCGGAAAGGCAAATGCAGCGGAAATGGCAGTGGCTAGCGCATGGGCGCAAATGCGTGGTTTCATGGTTGTCCTTGAAAGCTGTGGGCGTGCGAAGTCCTGCCGCGCAGGCATGGACTTCGTACAAACTGTGGGAATCAGTTGGCCAGTGCGGCCGAACGGGCGCGTAGCGCCGAGGGGAAGGCCTTGGCGTCCAGATTGGCGATGAGCTGCGCCGGGTCGATATGCCCGCCGTCGCGCAGCACTTCCAGATGCAGATGCGGACCGCTCACGCGCCCGCTGGCGCCGGAAAGTCCAATCGCCTGGCCGGCCGCCACCTTGTCGCCAGCGCGCACGGAGCGCCGGTCCAAGTGCGCATACATGGAACGCAGGCCATTGCCATGATCGATCACGATCACCTGGCCGTACTTCGGCTGCCCGTCATACAGCCCGGTCGACTCCGCCACCGTCCCGGCCGCAGGCGCCAGGACCGCCGTGCCGCGCTTCGCCGCGAAATCTATGCCGCGATGGAAGCCGCTGCTCGAGGGCAGCGGCTTCTTGCGCGCGCCGTAGAAACTGCTTACCCGCGCCGATTCCAGCGGTGCGCGCCATTGCGGCAGGCCGGCATCGTCCAATTGCATCCGCGCGGGCGGCACATCCCCTGCCCGCCACGCGAATGCGGGCTGCAGCAACACGCTCGCGGCCAGCAGCGCCATCATGCCGGCGCCAAGCAAAGCCTTGCCCGCAACGCCCAGTGCGCCGGCCCCGCCATCCCGAATCAGCTTGATGCGGTCGCCCAGCCCCGCCATCCCCCTTCCGCCAAATGCCGGCGTTGCATAGCCACCGGCCACCATCGCCTGCTGCAATTTCAGCTGCGCCACCAGCGCTGCCGCGTAGCTCTGCCGCTGCTGCGCAGGACGTCCGGCCAGAACCTGCTGATCGCAAGCCAGCTCCAGCGCCCAGTTCATCTTGATGCGCATCGAGCGCATCACGGGATTGAACCAGAACAGGGTTTCCAGCAGCAGGCTTGCGTGCAGCCATACGTGGTCGCGGCGGCGCCAGTGCGTCAGCTCGTGCGCCACGATCAGCTGCTGTTGCTGCGCATCGAACTGCGCCAGATGGCTGGGCAGCAGCAGGCGCGGCGCCACCAGGCCAACCAGCATGGGCGACACCGGCGCCGGCGTCTCCAGGACCGGCGGCCCGCGATAAGGCGACGCCACGCCAAAGCCGTCAAACCCGGCATGCGCCCGCAAGGCCGCGCCGCTGATACGGTCCGCCGTGCGCAGCAAGGCTCGCAGCGCGCGCTGCGCACGGGCCCAGCGCAGCAGTGCATACAGCAAGCCCGCCGCGTAGCAAGCCAGCCAGGCCAGCGACACGAACAGCAGCCAGCGCGGCACAGCAGCCGCCTCCGCATGCGCGGCGTTCTCCGCAAGCCCGGCGCCAGCCGTGGCCTCCGCGCCGGTCACCACGGCCCCTGCGGGCCATGCTGCGGCCACTGCGCCTGCCTGCCCCGCTTCCTCCTGGGCGCCATACTCCGGCTCCGCCAGCACAATCGCCGGCAGCACGCTGGTCTGCTCGCTGCGCGGCAGCAGCGCCAGCAAGAACGACAGCGCGACGACCAGCTGCGCCAACAGCCAGACCGCGCGCTGCGCAGCGATCTCCGGCCACACCCGCTCCGCCAGCTTCAGCAGCATCCAGGCCAGCGCACCCGCCACCAGGCAGCTTGCACTCGCCAATAAAAACAGGGCAACAGCGGGCATGCTCACTCCTTCTCCGCAGGCCAGTCTTGCAGCAGCTGGTCCAGCGCGGCCAGCTCCTGCTGATCCACCAGCTTGCTGCCGGTGAACATATTGACCGGCAGCGGCGCATCCATCTCCATCACGCGCTTGCCGAAGTCATGAGCGAAAGCGGCCAGCGTGGCCACCTTCTCCAGCGCCGCCGTGTACACGTTCACGCCATGCACGGCCTGCTGCGCCACCATCTGCTTCTCCAGCATGCGGTCCAGCGTCTTGCGGGTGGACGAGTACGACCACTCCAGCTCGTCCACGACCCGCTCATGGATCTCGCGCGCGCTCAGCGGCTGCTCCTTCCACAAACACTTCAACAAACTCAATTCCGTTACCGATGGCGTAGACATGGCGTCCCCTCTGTGACTAGAGACGCCATCATACGACAACTGTCGCACACCCACAATGATTTTATGCGACAGCTGTCGCACGGTTCATGCGGATGCGGCAATTGGGTGAAGTGGCGCACCGAACCACGGCGCATGCTGCATCAAACTGGCCCTGCTTTAATTCACTCACCAGCCTGAGGAGGCCAGCATGCGTACCGATAAATCCCCATCCAAAGCCGTTGCCAAACGTATTCCCACCGAGTCCGGCCCCAGCGACGCCATCAGCCTGCTGGTGGAAGACCACGAGCACGTGAAAGACTTGTTTGAGCAGTTTGAAAGCATGACCGACCGCGCCGTGGTCAGCAAAAAGAAGCTGGCCGACGAGATCTGCGCCGAGCTGACCAAGCACGCCACCGTGGAGGAGGAAATCTTCTACCCGGCCGTGCGCGCCGCAGGCAAGGAGTTTGAGGACTTGATAGACGAGGCCGTTGTGGAACATGGCTCGGCCAAGCAGCTGATCGCCGACATCGAAGCGGCGGACCCGGGCGACGACCTGTATGACGCGAAGGTGAAAGTACTGTCCGAACTGATCGAACACCACGTCGAGGAAGAAGAAGGCGAGATGTTCCCCAAAGTGCGGAAAGCCAAGCTGGACCTGGTGGCGCTGGGCCAGCAAATGGCCGAGCGCAAGGCGGAACTTTAAGCTGTCGGCAGGCCGGGCGTGGCTTATGCGGCCGGCCGCGCCGTCGGCAGCCGCAGCAAATAGACGGTCACGCCGCAGGCGATCAGGAACAGCATCACCTTCAGCCCGATGTAGGGCACGCGGTACATCGAGTAAGCCATCGAAGGCCACATCATCCCCAGCGCCAGCACCTTGCCGCGCAAGGGTATCCCCCGGCCGTCCTCAAAATCCGACAGATAACGCCCCAGCGCGCCATGGTTGCGCAGCCAACGGTGCAGCCGGTCCGAGCTGCGCGCAAAGCACGCCGACGCCAGCAGCAGGAAGGGCGTGGTCGGCAACAAGGGCAAAAACACCCCCAGCACTGCGAGCGCAAGGAAGATGCAGCCTAGGGCAATAAGGATGAGTTTCATTGTGGACACAGTATAAACCGCGCCATCCGGAGCGGCGCCGTCGTATTTCATCCACTGTTACATTTGGCGATAATCCGGCCTGAATTTTGAGAGCAAAATGACAATTACTGTAAGAGTACTCCTGCGACATTAGGAAAAGGAGAAGGCGATGGCGATCTGTCCGTTTGCAATCTGGCGAGTGATTAGCGGCCCATCCGGCGCCCATATCGGCGGACCGTTCAAGATCGTCCACCACACCACGGAAGGCAGCAGCGCGGACGGCGCGTTCAGCGCCTTCAAGCAGAACCGCTCCGACCCGCACTTCACGGTCGACGCCAAAAACATCTACCAGCACATCGACACCAGCCAGGGCGCCCGCGCGCTGCGCAATGCGCCCGGCGGCACCGAAACCAACCGCGATTCCGCCGTCCAGATCGAACTGGTGGGTTTCGCGCAGCAGGCCAAGAATCCCAAGGCGCTGCAGAACCTGGCGCGCCTGTGCCGCTGGATAGAGTCGGTCCACGGCATTCCCAGGGTGTGGCCAGCCGGCCTGCCCAAGCCGGCCAAGAACGGCAAGGACCCGGGCGGCCATAACCGCGACTTCCACCTCTGGGATACCCAGTCCGGACACTATGGACACAGCCAGGTTCCCGAAAACACGCATTGGGACCCGGCCTATAGCGCCGCGGAGGCCAACTTCGTCCTGCAGGCGGAATTCGACGCCAATGGCAATCTGACCTCGGGCAGCCTGCCGGCGATGGCCGCCAAGCCGGACACGGCGAGCAAGAGCTTGAAGTCGGCCATGCCCGATCATCACCATGTCGAATCGGACCAGGATGCACCGGACAAGCCCATGCCGCCCAAGCCCCGCTCCGTGCAAGCGGCCACCGGCCGCAAATTCAAGACGCGCCGCGACACGCTGGATTTCCGCGACCGCATGTTTGTGCCCACGCTGGTGGAAGTGCCGTCAAATATTCCGCTGTCCGACTATCTGAAATTCAAGGTGCCGGTGCTGGACCAGGGCGTCGAAGGCAGCTGCACCGGCTTTGGGCTGGCCACCGTGGCCAACTACCTGCTGATGCGCCGCCAGCAGGTGCCCGACAGCACACAGGTCAGCGCGCGCATGTTCTACGAGCTGGCGCGGCGCTACGACGAATGGCCGGGCGAACAATATTCCGGTTCGAGCGCGCGCGGCGCCATGAAGGGCTGGCAGAAGCACGGCGTTTGCTCGCGGGAGGACTGGGAATACAACAGCAATGACGCCGTCACCTACGCCGACTTCACCCAGGCGCGCATGGAGGCGGCGCGGCAGCGTCCGCTGGGCGCTTATTTCAGGGTCAACCACAAAGACCTGATCGCCATGCATGCAGCCATCGCCGAGGTGGGCGTGCTGTACGCAACCGCCACCGTGCATGCAGGATGGCAGACCGTGGGCGAGAACGGCATCATCTATCCATCCGATGAAATTCTCGGCGGCCATGCTTTTGCGATTGTCGGCTATGACCGGTACGGCTTCTGGCTGCAGAATTCATGGGGCGAAGATTGGGGCCGGGGCGGCATGGCCAGGGTTTCCTACGACGACTGGCTAAGCAACGCCACCGACGTATGGGTCGCGCGCCTGGGCGCGCCGGTGGTCCTCAACGACCCGGCTTCCTATGCGGCGGCGCACGCCAGCACCTCCGGCCAGTCGGCCACCTATTCCTACATCGACATCCGGCCGCACCTCATCAGCGTCGGCAATGACGGCGTGCTCGATTCGGGCGGCGACTACGGAACCTCCGCCAGCGAGGTCGCAAACATCTTCGCCCAGGACATCCCGGCCTTCTTCGCCAGCTCGAAGCAGCCGCAGCGTGTGCTGCTGTACTTCCATGGCGGCCTGGTGGCCGCGGAGGCGGCAGTGCAGCGGGTGGCGGAATACCGGCCGGCTCTGGTTGCGGCCGGCATTTATCCGCTGGCCTTCATCTGGCATTCCGACTACTGG
The DNA here is from genome assembly GCF_059419605.1 of Pseudoduganella sp. GW821-FHT05F09. Classification (NCBI taxonomy): domain Bacteria; kingdom Pseudomonadati; phylum Pseudomonadota; class Betaproteobacteria; order Burkholderiales; family Oxalobacteraceae; genus Pseudoduganella; species Pseudoduganella sp. GW821-FHT05F09. The sequence goes on along the minus strand of NZ_JBWKSD010000006.1, from coordinate 368,539 downwards.
AGCACCATCACCAACATCCTGCAGGACGCGGTCCGGCGGCGCAGGCCGGAAGGGGTGCTCGACAAGGCGAAGGACTTCATGCTGGACCGCTTCGATGATGCGCTCGAGCCGCTGGCCCGCCAGCTGACCGGCAAGGCGAGCTGGGATGAGATGAAGGAAAACGCGCTGCGCGCCAGCGGCAAGGGCGGCGCGGCGCGCCTGGTGGTGGACCACCTCCAAAAATTGGCCAAAGCCTATCCCAGGCTGGAGGTGCACGTCGTCAACCACAGCGCGGGGTCTATCTTCTTCGCGCCCATGTTAGCCTTGCTGGGCAAGGCGGGCATTTCGGTCACCAGCTGCACCATGTGGGCGCCCGCCTGCACCGCCGCGCTATTCAAGCAAACCTATCTGCCCGCCATAGAGTCCGGGCAGATCAAGCGCTTTGCACTGTACTGCCTGACCGACAAGGCGGAACAGGACGACAACTGCGCCAGGATCTACAATAAGTCGCTGCTGTATCTGGTTTCCAATGCGTTCGAGGACAAAGCCCATATTCCAGGCTACCAAAATGGGATAGCCATCGTGGGGATGCAAAAGACGATAAAGGAAGATCCCGCGCTTAAGAAACTGTTCGGCAAAAAAAACGCCGAACTGGTGCTGTGCCCGAATAATGAGCCCGATGATTCCGCCAGCGCCTCCAAGGCGGAACACCATGGCGACTTCGACGACGATCACCTCACCGTCAAATCCACCTTCGCGCGCATCGCCGCCAAGGCCGAAGTGCCGTCGCTGACGTTCGCGCCATCCGCCAGTTCGCTCACGCGCAAGCGCATGGACATTGACTTGCAGACCAGGAAATAGGCGGTCAAGGGGATTATCTTAATATTCCGGTTTCCCTGAAAAGGTCCAGCGTGTCATTCCCCAGAAGGTCGCCGGTTTCGTCTTTGCAACGAACGGAAGCAATTTGCCGTCCGTCCTTTTCGACCAGAATCGAAGGCAAGCCGCGCATATCCGCAGCAATCGAATAATTGAAACCCGAATTCTTGAATTCGAGGCTGCCGCCGTGCGGCCCCATGTCGAAATTAAACCGTCCAAAAGGATGTTCGCGGGTGACGGGAAACGCAAACTCCAACTTACTCCGGCTTCCTACCCTGTATTGCATATAGCCTGCGTCCTTGGAGAGCCTGGATGATGAGCAGACCGAATAGGTCTTCTTCGCCGCGTGGCAGGACCAAACAAGCTTTTCCGCCGCTTCGCACAAGGTATCTTCCGCAGCCCACGAAGGTGTGGCCAGAATAAACAAGGAAAGCGCTGCCAGGCGAGTTTTTATCATGTCGAATGAATCTGTCTGTTTATCAATGGAATACCCTGCCCGACTATAACGAACTTTCGGGACCAGTGCCACCGCCGTCCCGTGCCAGGCGGTACACACTTTTTTATTCCGGCTACATGCCGCGGCTGCCATTGCAAAGCCTTCTATGCGATACTCGCCAGCGCTCCAGCAGGCAAACTTAACAACAAGTGCAAAACAATAATTTCACGGAATTCACATGAAGATAGCTTTCGAGTGCCCAGTTTGCCATTCTTGCAACTACAGTAAGAACTTCGGCTTCGTCAATCCCTTCATTGCTCACAAAGTACTCGACTACCCGGTTAGCAATATCACCTATTTTGGTGCGGAGTTTGCGCCCACGCTGTTCACCAATTCGATCCGCTGCAACGACTGCGAATTCATCTTCTCGCAGGTGCGCTACGATGATGAGGAAATGGGCCGCATCTATAAAGACTACCGCAGCGAGGCCTACAACCAGCTGCGCGACATCTACGAGCCGGGCTACGCCGCAACGGCCGCCTCCACCGGCACGCACTCCACCGAAATCGCCAACCGCAAACTGGCGCTGCAGGACTTCCTGCACGGCCTGGTGGACGTGGGCACCATCGATTCGGTGCTGGACTTCGGCGGCGACCGTGGCCAGAACATCCCCGAGTTCCTGGGCGCTTCCCGCAAGTACGTGTATGACGTTTCCGGCGCCGGCACGGCCGAAGGCGTGCAGCGCGTCCACGACGTGCGCACCGTGGGCAAAGTCGATTTCGTGATGAACGCCCACGTGCTGGAACATATCCCCTACCCGTCCTCCGTCATCGACCAGATGAAGCCGCTGTTCCACAAGGACAGCCTGCTGTTCGTGGACGTGCCTTCCGAGCTGACCGAGCACAATCCTTACCCCAACCACTTCCACGAGCACATCAACTTTTTCAACAAGAGCTCGATCCAGGCCCTGCTGCGCGCCAACGGCTTCGAGGTGCTGAAGGTGGAAGACCGGCTGCTCGACTTCGGCTGGGCCACGTCCGCCAGCATTTACGTGCTGGCGCGTCCGCTCTGGTTCAAATAAGGCACGCCATGCTCAAACGCCACCAACTGGCGCTGTGCGCCCTGCTGCTGCCGGCCCTGGCGGCCGCGCAGTCCTTTGATATCGCCATCACCGTGGACGACATGCCGGTGCACGGCCAGCTGCCGCGCGGCATGAGCTGGCTGGGCATTGCGCAAACCCATCTGCAAGTGTTCAAGGCCAACGGCGTGCCGGAGGCCTTCGGCTTCGTCAACGCCGCCAAGATCGCGGCCACGGCCGACGGCGATGCGGTGCTCGACGCCTGGCGCGCCGCCGGCTACCCACTGGGCAACCACACCTACAGCCACATGAACCTGTCGCGCGCGCCCACGCTGGACGCCTGGTATGCGGACGTGGTGGCCGGCGAACCGCCCGTCGCGGCGCGCATGGCGGGCGCGGACTGGCGCTATCTGCGCTTTCCCAACCTGAGCACGGGCGGCGAGCGCCAGCAGGAAGCGCTGGCCTATCTGCAGGCGCGCGGCTACAAGGTCGCCGACGTCAGCCTGGCCTTCAGCGACTGGGTCTACACGGACGCCTACGCCCGCTGCGTGGCCAGGGAAGACAGCGCCGCCATCGCGGCCATGAAGACGGAGTACCTGGCCAATGTGGACAGCGCCATAGTCCGCATGAAGGACCAGTCGCAGCGCGTGTACGGCCGCGTGATTCCGCAAGTGCTGCTGACGCACATGGGCGGCTGGAGCGCCGTCATGCTGCCGGACGTGATGTCCCGCCTGAATGCGGCGGGCGCCCGCTACGTCACGCTGGCGCAGGCCCAGTCCGACCCGGCCTACGGCTTGCCCGGCGGCGGTTCGCTCATTTCCCGCACCGCCAGCCAGAAGGGCATCCGCCTGCCGGACAGCAAACCGGCGACGCCGCCGCTGGAAGTCGACAAGCTGTGCCGCTAATGGGCGGTGCGCCCGCGCGGGTGAAATAGTCATCCGCGTGAGCAGACGGGGCGGTTTTCCCGCCCACCTGCCATGCTAATATTTCAGTGCCCCATTTTTCGGCCATTCCATGCTGACACTGAAATCCCTGCGGTACCCCTTGCTGACCTGCGCCATGCTGAGCACAGTGCTGGGCGCGCAGCCTTCCCATGCCGCGAGCGTGCGCCTGGCCGGGCCGGAGGGCGTGGCTGGCGTGCTGGCCGAGGACAGCACCACCATGACCCTGGCGGCCGACCTGCTGCGGCGGGACGTGCAGTCGGTCAGCGGCCAGGCGCCCCGGCGTGTGCTCACGCTGGATGAATGCCCGCGCGTGTGCGTGGTGATCGGGCGTCATGACAGCCCCCTGCTGCGCCAGCTCGCGCAGCGCGAACATCTGGACTTCTCCCCGCTGGCCGGCCAGTGGGAACGCTATATCCGCGTCAGCCAGCCGTCGCGCAGCAAGCCTGGCACACAGCTGCTGCTGATCGCCGGCTCGGACGCGCGCGGCGCGGTGTATGGCGCGGTGGACCTGTCGCGCGAAATCGGTGTATCGGCCTGGGAATGGTGGGCGGACGTCCGGCCAGCCACGCGCAGCGCCGTCGACGTGCGCGCCGAACGCATCGTCTCCGAACGGCCCTCGGTGCAGTACCGGGGCGTATTCCTGAACGACGAAGACTGGGGCTTGCAGCCCTGGGCCGCCAAGACCTACGACAGCAGCGGCGACATCGGCCCGGCCACGTATGCGCGCATCTTCGAACTATTGTGGCGGCTGAAGGCCAACCTGATCTGGCCCGCCATGCACGACTCCACCAAGCCCTTCTACCAGATGGCGGGCAACGCCCAGGTGGCGAACGACTACGCCATCGTAGTGGGCACCTCGCACGCCGAACCCATGATGCGCAACAACGTGCGCGAATGGAAAAAGAGCGACGGCGCCTTCAACTTCTTCAGCAACCGCGACGCGCTGGCCCGCTACTGGCAGCAGCGCGTGGATGAAGTCAAAGGATACGAGAACTTCTACTCCATGGGCATCCGTGGCGTGCACGACTCGGCCATGGAAGGCGCCTCCACGCTGGCCGAAGCGCGGGACGGCGTGTCCGCCGTGATCGCCATGCAGCGCGCCATGCTCGCCAAGGCGCAGGGCCAGCCCCTGCCCCGCATTCCGCAAGCGCTCACCGTCTACAAGGAAGTGCTGGACATCTACAACAGCGGCCTGCAGGTGCCGGACGACATCACGCTGATCTGGCCGGACGATAACTATGGCTATCTGCACCAGCTCAGCACCGCCAGCGAAGCGGGCCGCAGCGGCGGCGCGGGCCTGTACTACCACATCTCCTACTGGGGCCGCCCGCACGACTACCTGTGGCTGGGCACCACCCACCCCGGCCTGATACGGGACCAGCTGCAGCGCGCTGTCAGCACCGGCGCGGAGAAGGTCTGGGTGGTCAACGTGGGCGACATCAAGCCCGGCGAATACCTCACGCAGTACTTCCTCGACCTGGCTTTCGACCAGCGCCTGCTGGAGCGCGGCGCCGGCGAGCATCTGCAAGCCTGGCTGGCGGCGCAGTTCGGCGCCGCGCAGGCGCCCGCCATCGCAGCCGTCATGCAGGAGTACTACGGCCTGGCGTGGGAACGGCGGCCGGAATTCATGGGCTTCAGCCAGACCGAACCCACCACGCCCACGCGGCAGAGCGACTACATCCAGTCCGGCGGCGAAGAAGCCGAGCAGCGGCTGGCGCGCTATCAGGCGCTGGTGCTGCGCGCCCAGGCCCTGGGCGCCGCCCTTCCCGCCGCCAGCCAGGACGCTTATTTCCAGCTGGTGCTGTATCCGGTGCGCTCCAGCGCCAACCTGAATGCGCGCATCCTCAAGCTGGACCTGGCGGCGCAATATGCGCGCGCTGGCCGACCGTCGGCGCAGCTTTACGCGCAGCAGGCGCAAGCGGCGCAGGCCGCCATCGTGGCCGACACGGCGCGCTACAACGCGCTCGGCGGCGGAAAATGGCGCGGCATGATGGACGCAGCGCCGCGCCGCCTGCCGGTGTTCGCCGCGCCATCCTTCCCCACTTATGGCAGCGCGGGCCGCAGCGGCTGCGCGCTGGCGTATCCAACGCCGCTGTCGGCGCAAGGCGGCTCGCTGGCCTTCACGCGCGGCAGGCCGGAGACCAAAACCATCACCCTGGTCCAATACGGCGCACAGCAGCAGCCGTGGTCCGCCGCTTCCGTTCCGGCGGGCCTGCGCCTGTCTGCGGACAAGGGCGCGCTGAACGAGGCCAACGGCTACGAACAGCGCGTCGACGTGAGCTATGACGGCGGCAAGGACGGCGCCAAGGCCCCGCTGCGCTTCGCCTGTGGCGGCGAGCAGCTGCAAGCCAAATTGCAGATGGCGCCGGGCGCGGAGGACGGCGTGCCGACCGAGCATGAACGCATCATCACCATTTCCGCTGCGGCGGGCCAGACGGCCAACGCCGGCTGGTCCGTGGCCGACCTGGGCAGCCTCGGCGCCAGCATGCGCTCCAGCTTCTCCCTGCCCTCGCGCGACCCGGCGCAAGCGGCTGCCGCGCCGGCGCTGGACTACCGCTTCCATAGCCACAGCCCGGGCGTGGCGCAGTTGAAGATCATCGCCGTGCCGGTGCACCCGCTCACGTCCGCCAACAAGCTGCGCATCGCCGTCAGCCTGGATGGCCAGGCGCCAACCGCGCTGGATTTCGCCACGCAAGGCCGCAGCGACGAGTGGAAGAACAACGTCCTGACCAATACCGCCGTGCGCACCATACAGCTGGCCGAGCTGGCGCCCGGACCGCACACGCTGAAGGTCCACGCGCTGGACCCCGGCTTCATCCTGGACCGCATCGAGATTTCCTTCGACGGCGCGCCCAAATACTATTCCCGCCTTCCCCAATCAACAACAGGATCACGATGAACCTCCGCCTGATACCGCTTGCCCTGATCGCCGCCGGCCTGATGCAGCCGGCGCACGCCGAACGCCAGTCCTACAACTTCAACCCGAACTGGAAGCTGGCGGTGGCGGATCCGGCGGACGCCGCGCAGCGGGCCTTTGACGACAGCGCATGGAAAGCCGTCACGCTGCCGCGCGCCTGGAACGAGGACGACGCGTTCAGCAAGGACATCGTGGACCTCACCACCGGCGTGGCCTGGTACCGCAAGCACTTCACGCTGCCCGCCAGCGCTGCAGGCCAGAAGGTGTTCATTGAATTCGAGGGCGCACGCCAGGCGGCGGAGGTGTACGTCAACGGCAAGCGCATCGGCCTGCACGAGAACGGCATCAACGCCTTCGGCTACGACATCACCGCCGCGCTGCAGCCGGGCGACAACGTGGTGGCGGTCCGCACCGACAACAGCTGGGACTACCGCGAAAAAGCCACCAACCAGCGCTACCAGTGGTCCGACAAGAACTTCAACGCCAACTACGGCGGCCTGCCGAAGAACGTGCGTCTGCATGTGACGGACAAGCTGTACCAGACCTTGCCGCTGTATTCCACGCTGGGCACCACCGGCGTCTACGTCTACGCCCGCGAGTTCGACATTCCGGGCCGCCGCGCCACCATCGCCGCCGAATCCGAAGTGCGCAACGAATATCCGGAAGCGCGCACATTCACCTACGAGGTCCAGGTCAAGGACCGTGACGGCAAGCAGGTGGCGCAGTTCTCCTCGCCCGCGCAGACCGTGGCGGCGGGCGCCACGGCCGTGGTCAAGGCCAGCGCGCCGATGCAGGGGCTGAACTTCTGGAGCTGGGGCTACGGCTATCTGTACGACGTGGTCACCACGCTGAAGGTGGACGGCAAGGCGGTGGACAGCGTTACCACGCGCACCGGCTTCCGCAAGACCGAATTCGGCAGCGGCATGGTCAAGCTGAACGACCGCGTGATCCAGATGAAGGGCTACGCGCAGCGCACTTCCAACGAATGGCCCGCCGTGGGCATGTCGGTGCCGGCCTGGCTGAGCGACTACAGCAACGGCCTGGCCGTGGCCAGCAACGCCAACCTGGTGCGCTGGATGCACATCACGCCCTGGAAGCAGGACGTGGAATCGCTGGACCGCGTGGGCATGATGCAGGCCATGCCGGCCGGCGACTCGGAAGCCGACGTGACCGGCCGCCGCTGGGAACAGCGCATCGACGCCATGCGCGACGCCATCATCTACAACCGCAACAGCCCGTCCATCGTGTTCTACGAAAGCGGCAACCGCGGCGTGAGCGAAGCGCACATGCTGGAAATGAAGGCGCTGCGCGACCAGTTCGACCCGCACGGCGGACGCGCGTCCGGCAGCCGCGAAATGCTGAGCACCAAGCTGCAGCAGGTGGCCGAGTACGGCGGCGAAATGCTGTACATAAACAAGAGCGCGCGCATCCCGATGTGGGCCATGGAGTATTCGCGCGACGAAGGCGCCCGCATCTACTGGGACGAGTACACCGCGCCTTTCCACAAGAACGGCGACGGCCCGCCGCACAAGGGCCAACCCGCGCCCACCTACAACCACAACCAGGACTCGCACGCCATCGAGAACGTGAAGCGCTGGTATGACTACTGGGAACAGCGTCCGGGCACCGGCACGCGCGTGTCCAGCGGCGGCGTGAACATCATCTTCTCGGACTCGAACACCCACCATCGCGGCGCCAACAACTACCGCCGCAGCGGCGAGGTGGACGCCATGCGCATACCGAAGGACGGCTTCTACGCCCACCAGGTGATGTGGGACGGCTGGGTGGACGTGGAGCGGCCGCGCGCCCATATTATCGGCCACTGGAACTATGCGCCCGGCACGGTCAAGCCGGTGAGCGTGGTGTCCAGCGCGGAGCGCGTGGAGCTGTTCCTGAACGGGAAAAAGATAGGCCAGGGACTGCAGAGCGAGCGCTTCCTGTTCACCTTCGACGACGTCGCGTTCAAGCCGGGCGAGCTGAAAGCGGTGGGCTACGACGCCAAGGGCAAGGCTGTCTGCACTTCGGTGCTGGCCACCGCCGGCGCGCCGGCCAGGCTGCGCCTGACGTCCATCGCTTCGCCCAAGGGTTTGCAGGCCGACGGCGCCGACCTGGCGCTGGTGCAGGTGGAAGTGGTGGACGCCAAGGGCCGCCGCAATCCGGTGGCGCTGAACAAGGTGGAGTTCGAGCTGCAAGGGCCGGCCGAATGGCGCGGCGGGATTGCGCAGGGACCGGACAACCATGTGCTGTCGCGCGCGCTGCCGGTTGAAGGCGGCGTGAACCGGGTGCTGCTGCGCAGCGCCACGCAGGCCGGCAAGATCACCTTGCGCGCCAAATCGGAGGGACTGGCTTCGGCCGAGCTGACGCTGGTGTCCAAGCCGGTGGCGGTCAAGGACGGTTTGTCGGCGCAGTTCCCGGCGGACGGTTTGCCGCTGCATCTGGAGCGCGGCGCAACGCCGGCCACGCCGTCGTTCAAGGTGTCGCGCGTGGCGGTGCCGGTGGCTTCGGTTGAAGCGGCCAGCAACGCGGCGGATGCGGGCTTTACGGTGGATGACGATGAGACCACCAAGTGGTCCAGCAAGCCGGGCGAAGGGGTGATTACCTTTAAGCTGGCGCGCACCGCCAAGCTGAGTTCCGTGGTGCTGAAACTGGCGGGCTGGCGCGAGCGCAGCTATCCGCTGCAGATCCAGGTCGACGGCAAGCAGGTTTACGAGGGCATGACGCCGAAGGGGCTGGGCTATGTCACCTTGCCGCTGGCGGGGACCGCAGGGCAGACCGTGCGCATTGCGCTGAATGGCATGGCCGATGAGACCAATGCCATCAAGCTGACCGAGGTGGCCAACCAGGCTATCGCCGATACCGGTGCGAACCAGACGCCGAAAGGAGTGCTGTCGATCGTGGAGGCGGAGTTTTACGAATTGCCTTAAAGGGGCATGAAGGCCGGGTATTTGAGCTTGAGCTGGTCAAGCTCGGATAGCGTGCCGGAGAGGTGCTGGCGGACGCAGCCCTGCGCCGCCGCCGCGTCGCCTGCGCCGATGGCGCGGGCGATGGCGCTGTGCTCTTCCAGTATCGACTGCGCCTTGCCGTTGAGCGGCAGGTGCAGGCGCCGCAGGCGGTCCAGGTTGCCGCTGCCGCTGCGCATCACATGCCATAGCTGCTCGAGCTGCGCGGCCTGGTAGAGCTGCTGGTGAAAGGCCAGGTCGATCTGGGTGAAGTTCTTCAGGTCGCCCGCTTCGAGGCAGGCGCGCTGGCGCTCCACCAGCTGCAGCAGGGTCTGCGCCAGCGCGGGGTCCGGTTTCTGCGACAAGGTGCGCACAATTTCCAGTTCCACCGACAGACGCAGGAACTGCGCTTGCCGCGCGGACGCCAGGTCCACGCTGCGCACGCGCGTAACGTGCTGGGGGAAGATGTCCACCAGGCCTTCGTCGCCCAGGCGCGTCAAAGCGTCGCGGATAGGCGTGGCGGACAGGTTGAAGTAGCGCGTGAGCTCGTTACGCGGCAGTACGGCGCCCGGTTCGAGCGCCAGCGTGACGATCAGTTCGCGCAAATGCTCGAATACCTGCACCGTGGCGTTGCGGGACCGGTCCAGCTGGAAGGTCCCCGGGATAACTGCTGTTTCCATAGTGCCGCGCATGCTGATCTAAAGCTAACATATTAGCATGGCAGCGCATGGGTTTAGTAGCCTGCGCCTGGTCCAGGACCGGGGCCCTCGCCGCGCGGGCCGCCCGGTCCCTGGCCCGGACGCGGTCCCTGGAACTGCTCGCCCCTGCCCTCGCCCGCGCTCGACGCGCCGCCGATGCGGTAGGACAGGCCGATGTAGAACACGCGGCTGTCAAAGCGGCGCGACGTGGTTTCCTTCAGCAGCGGCGTGTCGATTACGGTCGACATTTTGGCCGAGGCCAGCACGTCGGTCATATTCATCACCAGGCTGAGCTGCGGCGTCAGCGCGTGGCGCATGCTGAGGTTGAGCATATGGCTGGGCTCGCGGTAGCCCTGGCCCGTCAGCGTCTTGCCCTGCATTTGCAGCATGGCTTGCAGCTGGGTGGCGCTGTCGTACTGGTAGTTCAGGCGCGCACGGCCGCTCAGCGAGCTGGCGTTGCGGGTGATGTCCGCGCCGCTCAGGTCGCGCGAGGTCAGTTCGCTGCGCGCCAGGTTGCCGCTGGTGTTCAGGGTCAGCGTCGGCGTCAGCTTGCCGCTCACGGTGAACTCCAGGCCGCTCGAGTGGCTGGCGCCACCGTTTTCGCGCGTGGTCAGCAGCACGTTGTTGCCGATATAGCTGCTGCGCTCGATGATGGTGTCCGATTCGTCGCGGAAGTAGGCGCGCAGATTGGTTTCCAGGCCGGCGATCTTGGTTTCGTAGCCCACTTCAAACGAATCGGTCTTGGCCGGCTTGAGCATGGGGTTGCCGGACGAGACGTTGAATTCGTCACGGTACACCACGTAGGGATTGAGGTCGTTCGGCATCGGACGGCGGATGCGGTGCGCGTAGCTGAAGCGCATATTCGCCGTCTCGTTCACTTTGTAGGTGGCGAAGAAGCTGGGGATGTAGCTGGTGTAGCTGTTCCTGGCCGAGATGTTGCTGGTGATCTGGTCCAGGTCCATTTCGGTGTGCTCGACCCGCATGCCGGCCAGCGCGCCCCAGTTGTCGTTCAGGCGCATCTGGTAGGAGCCGTACAGCGCCAGCGTGGTCTCGTCCAGGTTGAAGCGGTTGGTGCGCGCGGGGTTGATGGTTTCGGCCAGCGTGGCGGGGTTGATGTCGGCATACAGCACGTCGAAGCTGCTCTTGGTCTCGGCCGCCTTGTAGCCCAGCTTGGCCGAGCCGCCGCCGATATTGCGTTCGTAGTCGCCGGTGAAATCGACAATGCGGGTGCCGGTGTCGCTGGACTGGCGGCTGCGCTCGGCCAGCGCGTTGATTGGACGCACCGTGTACATATTGCTGTAGGCGCTATCGTTGTCGTTATCCGTGTGGGAAACGCGCAGGTCCGTCTTCATGCTCTCGCCCGGCGCCTCGCCCTTGTGGTCCCAGCGCGCGCCCCAGCTGTAGCTCCTGGTGTCGCCCTCGCGCTGCGTGGTGCGCAGGTAGTCGCTGATGGTGGCGGCGCCAGCTGCGGTCGCATAGTGCTCGCTGACCTTCTGGTCGTTGCCGCGCGCGGTGTAGTTGGCACTCGCGGTCAGCGTGTCCTTCGCGCCGAGGTTGTAGCTGACGGTGCCGTTCAGGCCCACCGAATCGTTCAGGCCGTGCTGCGCGCTGTCCTGGGTGCTGTGCTCGACCGCGCCGGTAAGGGGGTTGGTGCGGTCGCGCACGGTATCGCTGACCGAATTGCGGCCGTCGTGGCGCACATTGATGCCGCCCTGGTAGCCCCATGCACCTTCGTTGTAGCTGCCGGACACGGCACTGTTGTAGCGCCCGTCCTTGCCGGCATTGGCGTTGACGGTGGCGAAGCCGCCCGGTTTGCGGTTGCGGCGCATCACCAGGTTCAGGATGGGGCCGCCGCCGCCCTCGTTGCCGAACTGCGCGCCTGGATTGTTGATGACCTCCACCGATTCGATGTCCTCGGCCGCCATGGCGTTCAGCGTGGCGGCGCGGTTATCGCCCTGCATCATGGCGGACGGCTTGCCGTCGACCAGGATCTGCACATTGCTGCTGCCGCGCAAGGTGACGGCGCCGTCCGGATCCACCGCCACGGACGGCACGTTGTTCAGCGCGTCCGCCGCCGTGCCATTGGAGCTGCCGACGTCGGATTTCACGTCGTACACCTGGCGGTCGATGCGGTTGGTGGGGCGCTCGCCCGCCACCGTCACGGACGGCACCGGCACGCCGGTTTCGGTCGATTTTTCGACGGGCTTGGGCTCTTTCTTGAGCGCGGCGCCCTTCACCACCACTTCCGGCGCGGCGGCCTGGGTTTGCGCGAGGGCGGCGCCGTCGACGTACATGACGGCGGTGCTGGCAACGCAGCAGGTCAGCAGGATTTTTTGCATTGGACAAGGCCTTTATAGGATGGACGCATTCTATCCGCCAGCCGCTTGCAAGACTATTGTCATTACGCAATTTTACATAGGCTAAACTTTACAGAAACATTTGCCGTTAATGCAGCATGACTTCCATCTCCACACTCTCCAACTGGCAGCCGGTCACCCCGCGCGCGCCAGCCCCAAGCAGCCCCGCCGCCAAAGCCGCCACCCCGGCAGCGGACTGGGCCGCGCCCTCCACCGTCGTTAAACTGAGCCCGGCCGGCCTGGCCGCCGCCAGGCAGGGCGAAGCGGAGGAATCCGCCCTTCCGCCCACCACCGCCATGCGCTTCAAGGACCTGGGCGCCGCCATGCTGGGCCAGTTCAAAACCGGCGCCGCCATTCCGGTCGAGCAGGCCGCCCTGCCGGACGCGGTGGACAACAAGTTCAACCTCAGCATCACCACCCGCAGCGGCGTGAAGGTGGACCTCACGCTGGCCAGCCTGGACGACGGCATGGCCTTGCAGGTGAGCGCCAGCGGCGAGCTGAGCGACGACGAGCGCAATGCGCTGTCCGGGCTGGCGGCAGGCTTCCAGGCCGCCATCGACGGCATGGCGCTGGACGACCCGCAGATACGGCTGGGCGCGCTCGCCGGCTTCGACAGCAAGTATCTGCAATCGGTGGACTTCCACGCGACCGTCAAGCAGAGCACCCTGCCCCCGAGCACGCAGACGCTGGACTTCCATGCGGACGGCACGCAGCGCAAGGTGAGCATAGGCGGCGCGTCCGGCAAGGCCGAAGTCAGCATCGACACCAGCAAGCTGGAGAGCCTGGGCACGAAGGAGCAGCAGAACAAGGCCATCAGCAGCTATTTGAAGCAATTCGACCAGGCCACCGCGCGCGGCCATGGCGACGCCAAGCTGATGACCATGTTCAAGGACGCGTTCTCGGACATGAGCCGCACCTCCACCCGCGAGGCGGAGCAGGACCGTGGCCTGTCGCTGCCCGGCAAGTGGACGCTGGCGGCCGAGGACCATGCCGCGCTGACCGGCCTGGCCGACTTCAGCGCCTCGGTCACCCAGGCGCCGGCATGGAGCAATCCGCTGCGGCTGGGCGAGAAGGACAGCTTCAGCTACGAAGTGTCGCAGGACACCCGCACCGAAGGCGAACGCCGCGACGACCGCACCATCGCGCAGAGCCAGCAGTCGCACCTGAGCGCGCAGTTCCATGAGCCGCTGAAAAAAGGCGGCGCGCTGAAGCTGGACACCACGCCGCAGTCGCAGAACTACGAGTACCACGTGATCGACGACACGGCCAGCAGCAATGTCGAGTTGGGCTACAAGGACGGCAAGCTGGTCAAGGCCAGCCTGCTGCAGACCGCCAGCCAGTCCGAGCAGGTGCTGAAATTTATGATGGGCAAGCTCGCTTCGGACAAGACCACGCCGAGCAGCCACACGCTGGCGCGCGACCTGATGGACTCGCTGGCCCTGTACCAGTCCGGCGCTTCCACCCGCAGCGCGGACGAGACCAGCGAGGCGCGCGACGAGCGCCGCAAGCAAAGCCTGTCTGCGCTGAGCGGCAACATGTTCCTGCTCGCCACCCCCAGCGAACTGGCCGCCCGCGACCGCCTTTGACTGGCCTCAACAGCCAACCGGCGTGTGATTGACAGTGGCAAGCCGGAAGCCGATCATGCTTCCATGAGCGCTGCCACTGACAAAGACTATATCGACGCCAAGGTCCAGGCCGCCACGGCCAGGATGGAAAGTGGCGCTCAAAACACGAATGCCGAGCTGATTGCCACGCTAAAGGACTATCAGACGGAGTTCAGGCAGGCGAACGCAGCATCCAACGCCCGCATGGACATTATAGTTGCCCAATTCGAAGCCAATCTGCAGCGTGCACTGAGCGAAACGGTTAAATGGGTTGCCGGCACCGTCATTGCAGGCGTGGCGGTTTCGACCTCGGTGACGGCGTTCTTAATCAGTAACTCTGGGCAGAAGCCGGCGCCATTGCAGCCTATCGTTATCTACGCGGCCCCGGCCGCACCGGCGCCGCCTGCCATCAGCAGCGCGCCCAAGTAAGGCCCTACTCCTTCAGCACCATGTCGATGCACATCACCGCCGCCACGATCAGCAGGCGCACCGGGTCGTTGGCGGGAACGGCTGCGCCTATGCTCAGCATGTAGTTGTCGGCGGAGGTGAACAGCTCCTTGCCCAGGCCGGCCCACTTCTTGGAAACGGCCGCCATCTCGCGTTCGCCCTGCACAAAGCGGAAGTCCCATCCGGTCCACTTGCCTTGCAGCGTGCACAACTGGCGTTCCTGCGCGTCCATCACGTCGAACTTGCCGCCGATGGAGAAGAACCGTTGCCTGAACTTGCCGATCAGCTTGTCATGCTCGTCCAGCACTTCCACCTCGGATACAAAGAAGGACACGCCGCGCCTGACCGTCATCAGCTTGGCGCCTTCCGGCGTGCGCAGTTCCAGATGGAAGGGCGTCATGCGCTTGTAGTCGCTGAAGCGCAGTATCTTGGTGAACAGGCCCAGGTTCGGCTCCCGGCATTCGATGACGATTTGATTGCTCTCGGGATGGTAGATGTCGAAGTTGTTGGCGGCCTTGAAGATGCCGGTGTGTTCTTTGACGAAAAAGAGATTCTGGCTGAAAACTGCGTGCATGGACTTCCTTGTGCTGGTTGGAACACGCATTCTCGCCGATTTGCACCCTGGCAATGTTCACACAATGTCACACCACCAGCGTCTGGCGCGGCACGAGCCGGAACGACGCCACCAGCCGCGTCAGCACCTCGGCCTGGCCGCGCATATTCCCGGCGGCGCAAGCGGCCTGCTCAACCAGCGCGGCGTTCTGCTGCGTGGTCGCGTCGATCAGGCTGATGGCGTGGTTCAGCTGGTCGATGCCGGCGCGCTGCTCCTGGCTGGCGGTGCTGATGCCGGCCATCAAGGCGGTGGCCTGCTGCACCGAGTCCACCAGGGCAGACATGGTTTGCCCCGCGCCGTCCGCCAGGCGGTTGCCGGTGGCGGCCTGCTCGACCGCGCTGCCGATCAGCGCCTTGATTTCCCGCGCCGCCACCGCCGAGCGCTGCGCCAGTTGCCGCACCTCGGAGGCCACCACCGCGAAGCCGCGTCCCTGCTCCCCCGCCCGCGCCGCTTCCACCGCCGCATTGAGCGCCAGGATGTTGGTCTGGAAAGCGATGCCGTCGATCACGCTGATAATGTCCGCAATGCGCCGCGAACCCGCTTCAATGGCGGCCATGGTCGCCACCACTTCCTGCACGGCCTGGCCGCCTGCCTGCGCGGCGCCGGCCGCAGCGCCAACCAGGCGGTGCGCCTCGTGCGCGTTGTCCGCATTCCGGCGCACCGTGGCGGCCAGCTGGGACATGGACGAAGCGGTCTCGCCCAGCGCGCTGGCCTGCGCCTCGGTGCGCGCAGACAGGTCCGCGTTGCCGCTGGCAATCTCCGCCGCGCCGCTGTTGACCACGCCGGTCACTTCCTTGATCTGGCCGACCAGCAGCTTGATATTGGTCTGCAGCACGCGCAGCCCTTCCGGCACCGCCGCCACTTCGCCGCCGCCGCGCGCGTCGATGCGCGCGCTCAGGTCGCCTGCGCTCATGTGCGAGATCGCGTCCTGCATGGCGCCCAGCCGCTGCGCCAGCATCCGGTGCAGCAGCACGGCGCCCGCGCCGCCGACACCAGCCGACAGCGCGCCGAACAGCGTGCAGGCGGCCATGCTGCCGGCGTAGGCCGCGCCCACCGCCAGCGCCGTCAGCAGCGCGCTGGCGCCGGCCGTGGCTCCCAGGCGCGCGCCGAGCGGCAAGTCCAGCCGCCGCACCAGCGTAGCGAGCGCGCGCTGCGGCACCACGGCGCCGTCGCGCACCGCCAGCCCCACGCCGCCGGAGCGTATGGCGCAGTAGGCTGCGTCCGCCGCCTCTACCTTGGCGCGCGTGGGCTTTACCCGGATCGACGTGTAGCCCACCACCCGGCCGCCTTCGATCAACGGCGCGGCGTTCGCCTCCACCCAATAGAAATCGCCGTTCTTGCAGCGGTTCTTCACCAAGCCGGTCCACGCCTTGCCGGCGCGGATGGTGCGCCACAGATCCGCAAACGCTTCCTTCGGCATGTCCGGATGCCGCACGATGCTCTGCGGCGCGCCGAGCAGCTCCTCCTCAGCGAAGCCGCTGATCCTGCAGAAGTCCAGGTTCACATAGGTGATATTGCCACGCAGGTCGGTCTTGGAGACGATCGTTTCGTCATCGCGCAAAACGTACTCGCGGCTGCCGCCAGGCTGAAGGTCAGGCATACGATTCCTCATGAAAAGAAGCAACGAAATTATCTGGGCGACAATTTTGACTGTGAAGTATCAATTCGGGTTTATTTAACCTAAATCAAAAAATTGAGAAATTGTGTGGCGCGCAAAAAACAGAAGGGGAAAACGCTATACTCGGCGGGATGAACCGACGCCACCTCCTAGCCGCGCTTGCCCTCTCGCTGCCACTATGGACACCCGCCCTGGCGCTGGCAGCGGACGCCGCGCCGCCGCTCCCGCGCGTGATCGTCTCCACCGACATAGGCGGCACGGACTTCGACGATTTCCAGTCGCTGGTGCACCTGCTGCTCTACAGCGACCGCGTGGACCTGGAGGGCCTGATCGCCTCCCCCTGGGGCGAGGGCCGCAACCGAAAGCGTCATCTGCTGACCCTCATTTCCGTCTACGAGCAGGACTACGCAAAGCTGCGCGCCGCGTCGGCGCGCTATCCCACGCCGGAACGCCTGCGCAGCATTTCCAAGCAAGGCGGCACCGACCTGGCCAGCCCGCGCGGCTGGGACCAGCCCACCGAGGGCTCCAACTGGATCATCGCCAGCGCCCGGCGCGACGACCCGCGCCCGCTGTGGGTGCTGCTGTGGGGCGGCTTCGAAGACCTGGCCCAGGCGCTGCACGACGCGCCCGACATCAAGAGCAAGCTGCGCGTCTACATGATAGGCGGGCCAAACAAGAAGTGGTCGCTCGCGGCATACGACTACATCGCCCGCGAGCACCCGGACCTGTGGGTCATCGAAAACAACTCCACTTATCGCGGCTGGTTTGTCGGCGGCCAGCAGTCCGGGGATCTAGGCAACGCGGGCTTCGTCGAGCGCCACGTCAAGGGCGCGGGCGCGCTGGGCGCCTATTTCAACGGCATCGCCCCGCAGATCAAGATGGGCGACACGCCTTCGCTGACCTACGTGCTGGGCGCCAGCCCGGAACAGCCCGGCGCGGGCGGCTGGGGCGGACGCTTCGTGCGCGCCTGGGACCGGCCGCGCGCCACCTTCACCAAGCCCCCAACGGCGGCGGACGTGGTGGAGACCTTCGCCGTGATGGAGCTGGTCTACCACCCGGAAGGCGCGGCGCCGGCCAAGGCCGAAGCCAGCCTGCTGGTGGACAAGCAGGAGTTCCCCGGCCACCTGGGCAGCGACGGCGCCTGGCACTTCCTGTTCTCGCCCAAGGAAGCCAAGACCTGGAGCTACCGCATCCGCAGCAGCCATCCGGGCCTGGACGGCCAGAGCGGCGGCTTCACCTCGCGCATGCCCGCGCCGGAACTGGCCCGCCAGCCCTCCGCGCGCTACCCGAACTGGTGGACCGACGATCCCGATCCCCAGTGGAGAGAAGGTCCGCACCAGGGCGCAAAGAGCATCAGCCGCTGGCGCGGGGACTTTCTGCGCGACTTCGCGGCCCGGCTCGCGCCGCTGCGCGCAGACTAGCTGGGCTCTCCCTTTTGGTCGGCAGCACGTTTTTGTGTCCACCTATATCATAGGAAGACACAAACCAACACTTGCTTAAAAAATGACCGCACAACTTGCCGCCGCAGTGGCGCCGGAATACTCCATGAGGGAGCCCAATTCGGAACAGGAGCGCGTGGCCGCGCTCGAGCGCCTGGGCATACTGGACAGCCAGACCAATGAGTACTTCGACGGCGTAACGCGGCTGGCCATGACGATATTCGGCCTGCCTGGCGCCTTCATCTCCCTCATCGACCGCGACCGCCAGTGGCTCAAGGCCAGCACCGGCTTCTGCACCCCGGGCGACTCGCGCGAGCACTCCTTCTGCACCCACACCATCCAGGCCTCCGAGGTGCTGGTGATCGAAGACACGCACCAGGATCCGCGCTTCCGCGACAACCCCATGGTCACCGGGCCGGACCGGATCCGCTTCTACGCCGGCGCGCCCATGCTCACGCGAGACGGCTTCGCCATTGGCGCCTTTTGCATCATCGACCAAGAGCCGCGCCAGCTGGACCAGTCGCAGCGCCGCAAGCTGCAAGGGCTGGCCGCGCTGGTGATGTCGCACATCGAACTGCGGCGCGCCGTCGGCCACGTGGACGCGGTCAGCGGCATCGCCAACAAATTCCAGCTGGAGGTGGACCTGACCGAGCAATGCGGCGTGGCCGAAGGCGAACAACGGGTGCTGGTCTATATCGACATGCCGGATGCGGCCAAGGCCTTCGAAATCGCCAGCGTGCTAGGCATCGCCGTGTACGACGACGTGGTGCGCAGCGTCGCGGGCAGATTGTCCACCTTGTTCCGAGACCGCGCCACGCTGTACCACGTGACCGACACGCGCTTCGCCCTGCTCTCGAAAGACGGCGACACGGCGGCGTTCATCGCCTTCCTGGACAGCCTGGACGCGGCCCTGCAGGAGCCGCTGCTGGGCCTTAACCTGCCGCTCAACCTGGACAGTTTTGGCGGCATCGTCCAGTTCAAGCTCTGCCCGCAATCATCCACCGACGCGCCGCGCAAGGCCTCGGCGGCCGTGAACCAGGCGCTGATCGGCCGCCAGCGCTGGAGCGCCTACGATTCGCAGCTGGACGCCAGCCAGCAGCGCGCCTTCCGCCTGCTCAACAGCGTGCAGCAAAGCCTGGCCGACGACGCCTTCCACCTGGTCTACCAGCCCAAGCATGACGTGCGCACCGGCGCCTGCCACGCGGCCGAAGCGCTGCTGCGCTGGCAGCATCCGGAACTGGGCTTCGTGTCGCCGGCGGAGTTCATCCCCCTGATAGAAAAGACCGCGCTGATCGGCCCCCTCACGCGCTGGATCATGCGCACGGCAATCAAGCAAACGGCCGCTTGGCACCGGCAGGGCCACGCCATCAAGATCGCCATCAATCTGTCGGCCTACAATTTCGAGGAAGTGGACATCTGCGAGCGCCTGCTCGCCACCTGCCTGGAATTCGGGCTGGCGCCGCGCTATGTTGAAATCGAATGCACGGAAGGGACATGGATGGAAAGCCCGGCCATCCTGAAAGCCATGCACGACATCCGCACCAGCGGCATGAGCCTTGCGCTGGACGACTTCGGCACCGGCTACAGCAATTTCTCCTACCTGCAGAACGTGCCCGCCACCGTGGTCAAGGTGGACCAGTCGCTGATACGCAATGTGCACAACAGCGAACGCGACCAGCGCATCGTCCGCTCGCTGATCGCCCTCGCCGCCGAGCTCCAGTACGAGGTGGTGGCCGAAGGCGTGGAGACGGCGGAATCGCTGGCGCTGATACGGAGCTGGGGCTGCCAGGTGGCACAGGGCTACTACTTCGCCAAACCGCTGGCGGCGGACGCGTTTGTCGGGCATGTGGCGCAGCACGCCAATTGATGACAACTTCGTACAGCCGTCTTTTTTTTCAGAGTTTTCCACGATTTTTAAGCAGGCTGTTGCCGTACACTCGTCATATTGCAGTCATAAACATTCGCTAGCATCACGGTTTCCAATCACACCCGAGGAAATCCATGAACTACCGCTTGATGATGACTGCAGGACTGGCCTTGTGCGCCAGCCCGGCATTTGCCCTGAACATCGTGCTCACCAACGACGACGGCCTGACCAGCAACCTGAAGGCCCTGTACGACGAGCTGAAAGCGGCCGGGCATTCGGTCATTGTTTCGGTGCCCTGCTCCGGACAAAGCGGCCGCAGCTCGGCCATCGTCATGTACAGCACCACCACCATCGTGCCCGACAACGACAAGACGCAGATCGAAGCCGAAGGCGGCTGCCACAACGGCGCCGCGCCGCTGGGCGCGCCCGCAGTGGGTCCCTTCACCAAGACCGGCTACACCGGCGGCGACTTCAACTACGTGCACGGCACCCCGGTCATGTCCGCCATGTACGGCCTGGACGTGCTGGCCCCAGCGCGCTGGGGCAAGGCGCCGGACCTGGTGCTGTCCGGCCCCAACGAGGGCCAGAACGTGGGCAAACTGGTGATCAATTCGGGCACCATAGGCAACGCGCAGTTCGCAGCGGGCCGTGGCATTCCGGCCATCGCGCTGAGCGCGGGCGCCAACACCACCGATAACGCAACCTTGGCCAGCCCCATCTCCCGCACCGTGGCGCAGCTCACCACCAAGCTGATCTCCGCGCTGCAGGCCAAGGCCGGCGCGTCGCCGCTGCTGCCGGCAGGCGTTGCGCTGAACGTCAACTTCCCCGATGCGCCAAGCACCACCACACCGTGGGCCTTCTCGCGCCAGGGCACTTACGACACCTACAACCTGAAGTTCAGCAGCGCGGCGCCGTGGGGATTGAGCGGATCGGCTCCAGGCGCGGCGACCGCCGAGCAGGCCGAGGACGAAGCGCTGGTCTACAAGACCAAGGTCTCCGTCACCGCCATGCAGGTAGGCTACGAGCAGCGCCCGGCCGGCCAGCAGTGGCTGCGCCTGCGCCTGCGTGACCTGTTTGCACAATGAGGCGCGCTATGATGCACAAGACTTCCACCCGCGCCGCCTTCCTGCTGCCGCTGCTGCCACTGCTGCTGCCACTGACGCTGGCCGCCTGCAGCAGCGGCGGCGATGACGCGCCCATCGTGAAGGTGACCGAGCTGCCGGCCGGCGTGTACGCGGTCAGCGCCGGCGACGCCGCCAGCCCGGCTGCGGGCAAATACTACGCCGCTGCGGACGGCAGCCGCCTGCTGGTCCTGAATGCTGGCACACAGCTGGCAACGGCCATGTACCAGCGCGAGACGGACGGCAAATGGAAAATGACGCCGGCCGCCACCAGCGATACGGCGCTGGATCTGCTGAACAGCAGCGCCGTTCCGTCGACTGCGCTCAACGCCACGGCCATCGCGCGGAGCTACACGGTGCGCCTGGCGGCAGGCGGCGTTGCGGCGTTCTCGGTGAACGCCAGCGGCGATATCGTTGCGGGCGCCACCAGCTGCAAGCTGTCCGGCAAGCTCGCCGCCAGCACGCTGCCGCAAACGCTCAAGCTTACCCTCAGCACCGCCGGCTGCGGCGACCTGCCCGCGCAGTCCGAAGGCTTCCTGGTGGCCGACGGCGACTACGCGCCGGCGGCATTCCGCCTGCTTACTTCCGGCGCTGCGGCGCCGCTTGATCTGTGGGCCTACCCGGAATAGGCTGGCCTGCTCCGGCTTGCAGCCACTTCGCGGTGGCTGCAAAGGCCGAGGCGACCGATTGCTCGGACGCCTCGCCCGGCGGCTCCAGATTTGTCAAGCCGGTCAGCCCCATCGAGATCACCTGCGCGCACAAGCCGTCGATGCCGCGCGCGCCAGGCATGTACTGTTCAAACACCTTCACCAGGTTGTTGCCGCGCCGGCTGCGCAAGCTGGCCGTGTAGTCTTTCAGCTCGGGCATGCGCGCGGCGGCAATGGCCACCGCGAAGTTGGCGCGCGCCAGGTCCAGCTTCTTGCCGTCGCCCGCTATCCGCAAGCGCTGCAACTCCGTCAGGTTCCCTGCATCCACCGCCAGCAGGATGTGCGCGGCGATGGACTCCAGGCCCGCTGTCACCAGGTCGTACTGGGTGGGGAAGCGATAGCTCAGCGTCGTGTGCGGCACGCCGATTTCCGCCGCGATGGCGCGGTGCGTAAGCCCGCTGGCGCCCTGCTCGGCCAGCCGTATGCCGCAGGCGCGCGCGGCCCGCGCCATCCATTCCGGCGCATGGCCCGTGCCGGATTCGGCAGCCAGGCTATCCGCTCCCCGCTGCATCTGTTCGGCCAACAGCGCGAACAGCGTAGCGCCCGCATCGTCCGGCGCGGCAGCGCCGCCGCCTGCGAACAGCCGTTGCAGGCACACGCGCCTCAGCATGCGGTAGGACGAGACGGCGTTCAGCGCCACGCTGTAGGCCAGTTCCGCCACTACATAACCCTGCCACCACCCGCACTCCAGCAAAGCGCCAGCCAGCCCGGCCCTCTGTGCAAACTCGTGCCAGAACGCTCGCCGCTGCGCGGCCCAAGGCTCGAAAGCGGGAGCCAGCGCCGCGTCCCAGGTGCAGGCGTGCAGTGTTTCCAGGTAGAGCACGGAGATGGTGCGCTGTTCCGTGGCCAGGTCGTCGAGTATGGCTTCCGCCATGTCGGCGGCGATGGCAGGCTGCAGGCGGCCCAAGCCCGCCAGCAGCCTGCGCCAGTGGTCCAGGCGCTGCGCGTCATGCTCGCGCGCCGCTCGGCAAATTGCGGCGATAATGTCCGCACGCGCACCGTAATGATTGCTGAGCACCGTCACCGATACGCCCAGCGCTTCGGCCAGGGGCCGCAAGGTCAGGCCGGCCAGCCCTTCCGCAGCGACAATGCGGCAGGCCGCAGCCAGCAAGGCATCTGCCTGCGGCGCTTTTCTGGACCTTTTTTCAACGGCGGGGTCGGACAATGGGAGCTCGGGGTGGGATGAGGAAATCAGGCCGATTGTAAAACATTTGTCCTGAATCGTGGCAACTCAAACCGGTGGAGGCAGGCAATGGAAAACGTCCGGCTGAAAAGGAAGATGGCGCTGGCGGACGCGTTCAGCGCGCTGGGCCTGGGCTGCGTGGCGCAAATGGAAGCAAATATGGCCGGCGTGCAGGCCAGCGATGCAGAAAGCTTGCACCAGATGCGGCTTGGGCTGCGCCGCCTGCGCGCGCTGCTGAAGATGTTCGAACCGCTTGTCGCGGCGCCGCAAAATATCCGGAAGGACCTGGACTGGCTGGCCATGGAACTGGGGCCTGTGCGCGATTGGGATGTGCTGGCCGGCTCCACCCTCAAGCGGGTGCACGGCGCCGATACGTCCGCGCTCAGCGAAGCGGCCCACGCAAGAGCCGCCAAACTGCACCGCGCCATGCTGCGGGCGCTGAACTCACCCCGCTTCAAGAAGCTGATGCTGCGCCTGAACAGCTGGATACAGGAAAGACAGTGGCGGGACGACCTAAGCAAGGCTGGCCGCGCGGCCATGAAAAAACAGGCTGCGCACAGCGCCATGCCGCTGCTGAAAAAGGCGGAAAAGCGGCTGCGCAAACGCATCGCGGCCCTGCGGCCTCGCGAAGCGCCGGCGCTACACCGCGTGCGCATCGCTGCCAAAAAAGCGCGCTACGGCGCCGAGTTCTTCCGCGACCTCCTGGACAAGGAAAAAGCAACCCAATACATCGACAGCCTGTCTGCGCTGCAGGACAGGCTAGGCGCGTTGAACGACGCGGCGGTGGCCGCGCGGCTGCTGGCGGAACTGCGGCATGAACGCGCGCAGCTGGCGCAAGCGGCGACGTTTGCGCTCGGCTACCTGGCTGCGGAGGCCGAGGCCAATCTGGCGCAGTTGGGAAAGCCGCTCAAGGCCGCCGCGAAGCTACGCATGGCCTGATTCCAGCCTGAGCGCAAACGCATGCAAGTCGTCGTGGCAGGTGATGTATTTTCGCGGCAGGCGGAAGCGGTCCGCTTCGCCGGCAATGGCGCGGTCCCCGTCGGTGCTGTAGGCGTAGCGATAGCCGGCGCTCTCGGCCTGCCGCATTATGCTGGCGTCGTGCCGGCCGTGCGGGTAGGCGAATGCGGCGACGGCGCGGCCCAGAACATCCTCCAGCAGCGCTTTGCTGTCGCGCAGTTCGCGCGCCGCCTCCGTGTGCGGCAACTCCGTGAGCTTGCGGTGGCTTAGCGAATGGGAGCCCACATCTATGCCATGCGCGGCGAGCGATTGCAGCTGGCTGGCCGTCATCAGGGGAATGGCATTGCGCGGGTCTTTTACCCAGCCGGCGTTTGAACCAAGCTGCCCGGCCACCGCAAAGACCGTCGCCGGAAATCCAAACTCGGCGAGTATGGGCAAGGCGTGTTCCAGGAAGCCGGTGTCGCCATCGTCAAACGTCAGCACGGCGGCATTGGCGGCCAGGCGGCCGCCCTGAAGCAGCAGCTCGCATGCGCTGTCCGCAGGCAGGACGGGAATGTCCCGCTCCTTCAGATACAGCATCTGTTCGCGGAAGCGCTCGCGCGTGCAAAAGCAGTCGAGGTTGGACGTGGGCCTTGGCTGCGGGCCGATCTCGTGGTACAGCAGGACCGAAAGCTGCGCCGCTGGTTCAGGTATGGCTGTCATGCGGCTGCCCTAATATGGAATGCCGCCGCCTATCGTCACGCGTTTCAGCACGCGGCGGACGTCGGCATGGAAGGCGGGACGGTAATGCACCGTGGCCTGGTTGTCCCACATAACGAGGTCGCCGTTCTTCCAGGCGTGCTCGTAGCGCGGAGGCACAGCCGCGATATGCGCAAGCAGCACGTCGATCAGCGCCTTGCCTTCAGCGTAGCCCAGTCCCTCCAGTTCCATTTCATAGGCTGCGTGCAGGTACAGTATCCGCTCGCCGCTAGCCGGATGGGTGCGCACCAAAGGATGCGGATACACGCTGCCCGGCACCTGCTCATTGCGGCTGTCGACATAGCGCGCCTGCACGGAGCCAAAGGGACGGTGGAAGGGATTGTAGGTAATCAGCTTGAGATGCTGGATCCGCTGCTTCATTGCGTCGTCCAGCGAGGCATAGGCTGCGGCCATGTCTATCCACATGGTCGGCGACGATCCGGGCGCGATATCGATGGCGTACAGCAGCGATGCGGCGGACGGGCAGCGCAGCCATTGGTGGTCCGAATGCGGCAACACCTCCTGGTGCCCCAGGAAGGCCTGGTCGAATTCATCGGCGCGGTTCCCGACGACGACCACGCTGGACGCTTGCCCCGCTCCGCCCAGCACGGGGTTCTCCGACGGCGGCGCGAACGGCGGGCCAAAGCGGTGCACGAAGCCGCACAGTGCGGCGTCGTCCAGCACCTGGCCTTCGAAAATCACCAGCCGATATTGATGCAGCAGTTGCTGAACCTGGCGCGTTGCGACTGCCGTCATCGGCACGGCAAGATCAAGCCCGTGGATACGGACGCCGACGGAGCCGGGGTTGGGGGTGAATTGCAAAGTGCTCATGCGGCGCGGCGATACGAGGCGATGATGCGGCAGGCATTGGCCGCCCCGTCGAAATCAAATGCGGATGCGTCCACCGGCGGCTCGGCAAAGTGCGAGCGCATGGCTGGCGCGAGCGCGGCGGGCTCCAGCTCCTGCTGCTCTATGGTCCTGACCAGCCCCGATTGCGCAAAGAATCCGGCGCGCAAAGCCTGCTCGCGATTGGTGCCGAGGAACTGGCGTTTGTACACCAGCACCGGCAGCTTCATCGACAAGGACTCGATCACCGAGTTGTATCCGCCAAGGCAAATAACGCCCGAAGCGCGGGCCAGCGCCCGGCGGTAGGCGGTCCGGTCGAAGGGCTGGATTTGCAGGCCGGGCGCGCCGGCGGCGGCATCGGCTGCGCCACCGCCTCCCTCGAATGCGCCGCGGAACAGCAGCAGCTCATGCGGCCATTCCGGCGCCAGGCGGCGATGCGCGGCCACCAGTGCGGACAGCAGCTCCTGCCCTACCCGGCCGCCCCCTATCGATCCGACCAGCAGCGGCGGGCCGCTTTGCGGGCGGCGTGGTTCGGCCGGTTCCACAACATAGCCGGTGTAGACATGAGGCACCGTCACCAGATCGATCAAGGGGAAGCTGGCCCGCAACGGAATAACCCGCTCCACGCCGTGCACCAGAATGAGATCAAACCAGGCATTGAGCAGCGCGCAAGTGCGCTCGTCGCTGCCGCTGCCCTGCGCAGACTCGATCACATCCCGAACACTGCACACGAACATCGCTTCAGGCTTGGCCAGGCGCGCGCGGCGCAGCAGTTCCACCACTTCCTTCTCGAACAGCAGCCCGAATGGAAAGTGCTCCGTGACGACAACGTCCGGCGGACAGGCCTGCACGATCTGCGCCAGCATCTGCGCGCGCAGTGCCAGGCAGGCGTCGATATCCAGCGCCGGATCGGTGCTGACCAGGCGCCCGCTCGCCTCGTCCTTGTAGACGGGCGGCAGCTGGGTCACCCGGATACCGGCGGGAATCGCGAAGTTGGGAACGGGCTCGCCCCCGGTCACAAGGTGGACGTCGAACTCCTCGCGCAAGCTCCGCGCGAGTTCAATCGCACGGACGAAATGGCCAATGCCGTACACATACTGGCAATGGATTAACAGGGAGCGATTTTTCTTCATCGTGCTAAAACGCGGAACTGGTTATTGGGCGCACTCATGGCGCCCGGGATGGCTCATGCCGCCGGACAGGGGAAGCGGCGCGGCGCCGAAAGGCATCCTGACCACGCAGTCTATCCCGCGCTGCCTCAGCACATGCGAGCGATAGAGCGCGCTCATGATCTGCACCGGCGTGCGGTGGTCTTCTATCTGCGACGGCAGCGCGGCCTTGGGCGTGGCGCCGGCCAGGTAGCTGACAAACTGCGCGGTGATCTCGTGCTTGGCCGCCTCGCTGGCCAGCAGCGTGCTGTGGGACTGCGCCATCTCCGCCAGCACATCGGCCCACTTGTAGATTTGCAGCGCAGGCCGGCCCGCCGCCACCATGGGGTTGCGGTAGACGTGCACGTCGAAATGGTTGTTGCCGCCCGTTTCATGCTGCTCCGCGCCGGTGTCGTGATGCTTGTCGCTGGCCTGGTATGAATGAATCTGGATATTCTGGAACGGCCCCTGCTGAATGTTGTGCTGCTCATGCTTCACGCGGCCGTTGCCTTTGTACAGATCGTCCCCGGGCATGAGCCATGTGCGCTGGGCATAGCCGTTGTGCAGCAAGTTCACGCTAAGGTTGGCGATGGCAACGTCCTGATGCTTCAGCGTGACGACGCCCGAGACATCGATTTCGCCATAGTCCGGGTACAGCGCCTGCAACTCCTGGTCGCTCCAGCGCCTGGTGCTGTCGTATTCCGGTCCAAACAGGGCCTGGTAGTCGGCCTCGGTGAGCTGCTTGATAAAGCCCGCCGGCTGCACGAAGGAGCTGACGACCTCCATCGCATCCGGACGCTTGGCGCTGACGCCGCTCGCCATGAACAGGCGGTACATCATGTCGAAAATATGATAGCCGCTGTGCGAGGCCTTGCCGTAGCCCTGGCAATACGGATGATAGGTCTGCGTGACGATCTCGCCCGGCAGCCGCCACTGGCCGTCGCAATGATAGGACTGCAGCGACGTGACCGGGCAATTGGTCTGCCGCCCCACCTCCGCAAGCAGCTTCTCGGCGAACAGGAAGCCCGCATGTACGCGGCGCTGGGCGTTGACCATGAAGACCTTCTCCCCGTGCTGCTGGCGGCGCAAATGCATGCGCAGCAAATCGTCGAAGTCTTCCAGGATGCCGTCCGCGCTGGCCAGGCTGGAGACGGCGTCGGCACGCGCCGTCACCGGCTTGTCGATCAGGATATGCAGGCCGCATTCCATGGCCCACTCGGCATACGCCTTATGCACCAGCGGCTCGGTGGCGATGATCACGCCCTGTATGCCTTTGCGCGCGGCGATTTCCGCCAGCTGCCTGCCGAGCTGCTCCGGCAAGGCCCCGCTGAACGGCTCAAGCAGCACGGTCTCCGGCGCAAAGCCTGTTCCGGCCAGCGCCGCCGCCACCGCGCCGCGCTCCGACGCCAGTTCGACGACCAGCTCCAGCTCGATGCGATGGCGGCTGCACAAGGCCCGCAACGCTGGCAGATAGATGCGGCGCGCGTGCGGACCGCAACCGATGAGGGCGAGTTTTACGCTGTTCATGTCAATGCGGCCGATCGCCTGGCGTGCGGCGCAGCGGCAAGCCGAAAGGC
The DNA here is from genome assembly GCF_059419605.1 of Pseudoduganella sp. GW821-FHT05F09. NCBI lineage: Bacteria > Pseudomonadati > Pseudomonadota > Betaproteobacteria > Burkholderiales > Oxalobacteraceae > Pseudoduganella > Pseudoduganella sp. GW821-FHT05F09. Next base: position 340,450 of record NZ_JBWKSD010000006.1, on the reverse strand, counting down.
ATAGCGCCGTCCGCGCCGTCGCCGCCCTGCCCGCTGCTGCCGGCCCACGCCCGCTCCGCAATAGCGCAGAAGTGCCGCGCCCGCGCCGCCTGCCCCGCCCGATGGGCGCGCGCAGCCTTGTGCGCCGCGATCAGCACGGCATACAGGCAGAGCATCTGCAGATCGGCGCTGCCGTAGCGGCGCAGCACCAGCTCGAACTGGTCCCCGGACAGGTAGCTGCCCAAATACGCCAGATCGTATTCCGCAGGACCGGCAAACGCCTCGCCGGCGTCAATCACGCCGGTAACGCGGCCCTGGCTGGCGTAGATGTGGTCCGGCCCGAAGTCGCCGTGGTTCAGCACCGCGGAGTGCTGGTGCGCCGCTATCCTTCCGCCGAGCTGTGCGGCGGCGGCATCGCCCAGGCCACGCAGCAGGCCGTGGGTGCGCAGGTAGGCGATGGAGCCTGGATGATCGTGGCAGGCGGTAATGAAAGCGGCCCAGCTGGCGTATGCCGCGCCGCTATGCGCCGGCAGAAACGCACCGAGGCCGTAACGCGCGCCGGGCAGCGGAACCGAATGGATACGGCGCAGCAGCTCGCCAACCTCGCCATACAACTGGACCGTTGCGGCTTCGTCCAGCTGCTGGCGATACAGCGGCTCTCCGCCGATTTTGGACAGGACCAGGCAAGGTATTCCCAATTGCGGCAACCGCGCGCGGTAGTACAGCACTTCCGGCGCAGGCACGCCCTGCTCGCGCAACGCGCGATAAACCCACGCCTCCACCGGATAACTGTTACGCGCAGCCGCCAGCTTGATGATAAGCGGACCGGCGTTCGCCTGGTCCGCCTGATAGACCATGCTGCGCCGCCCCTGCTGCCCGGCCAGCGTGGGCAAAGCCAGCCTTGCGCGCAGCGCCCGCGTCAGCACCTGCCGCAGGATGGCCGGCAGCCGGCGGTTATGTCCGCGCACCGGCAAATCAGGCTTTCTGCACAATGGGGATGCGCTTGAGCACACGGTCGCGCGGGTGGGCCTCGATAGGGTAAGTCGCGATGTCGCTCTTGCTGGTCTTGTAGCAGGAGTCCGCGCAGTAGGTCTGCAAGAACGCCTTCGGCAAGGTGGTGCGCCAGTTGCGCAAGGTCTCTTTCAGGTCCGGGTTGTGCACCGTCCATCCAGCCTGGATGAGCTCGTTCATCATGGTTTCCGAGTTCAGCGAATTCATCAGCGCCCAGGTATTGCAGCACGGCAGAACCACGGGCGGCAGCAGCGTCAGCGTCGCCAGCAGATGGTCGCAGGCCAGCGCCTCCTCGATGGTGCCCTGGCCGTGATGGACCACGGCGCGCAGGTCGCGGTGCTCCAGCGTCTGCTCGGGAATCAGGGTGCCGTGAAAATGCCGGTCCAGATACTCGCGGCTGGCGTCAATCGCCTCCTGGTTCACGCCATGCGAGTTCAGGAAGATACGGTCCAGCAGGCCCAGTTTCTCCGGGCTGATGCCGCGCACGTTGTAGCCGTTGGTGCGCATGCCGATTTTGCGGCCATAACGCTGAAGCACGTCGATATAGCCGTTGATCGTAGAAATGGGCAAGGCCGTGATTTCGCCGCCGGTCAGCAGGTGCGGCTCGTCTTCCCCCACGCCCGCCATTAATTCGCAGAACCGCTCGATATCCGCCGCCTCGGCCACCAGCGCCTTGCTGCGGTAAATCAGCTCGCCATGGCGCGCAATCGGCAGGTGCGCATCATTGTCGCAATGGGTGCAGTGGATATTGCAGATATTCGTTGCGTTGATGCGCACGGTGACATTGTGCTGGATGCCAAAAAACTCGCGGAACGACAAGCTGGACATGGAGAATGGAATCCGTTGTTTCTGTAATACAATTATCGTTTTATTTACAAGTGCTGTCAATTGACGGCCCGGACAGCAATGAACGACTGCCATACACCTGCGCTGCCGCAGGAGCCGCACCTGGAACCCGAGGCGCTGACCGTGTTCGACCAGCATGTGGGCGGCGCCGCCTGCTACCTGGAATACGGCTCGGGCGGCAGCACGGTGCGCGCGGCGCAAATCGGCGCGCAGCACATTATCGCGGTGGACTCGTGCAGCGACTGGATAGCTGCGGTCCGCGCCGGGACTGGCGCGGACCGCAATGTCCACCTGCTTTACTGCGATATCGGTGCAGTGGGCGCATGGGGCCGGCCGGTGGATACGCAGGGCATCCATGCTTATCACCGTTATATGGCCATGCCCTGGGAACTGGCGCGGCAGAACTCGCTGGACCCGGCCGTGATTCTGATCGACGGCCGGTTCCGGGTGGCCTGCTTTCTATTCAGCCTGCTGAACGCGTCCGAAGGCAGCGTTATCCTGTTCGACGATTATGTCAACCGCGAGCATTACCACGTGGTCGAAGCGTTTTGCCGGCCAAGCGCCCGGCACGGCAGAATGGCCGTATTCGAAGTCCATAAGCAGTTTTCACTGCCGGACATCGTGGCGCGGATCGCTGAATATTCCATTATTCCGGACTAGAACACCACCGACAGCTAGTTAGCAGCCAATGCGCTAGAATACCCGGTGCCCTCAACGACGTAAAACCGATGAACGATGAAAATGCTGACGCTCGTCGTCCTATAGCCGACAGCGCGATATGGGCACATCGCCCTACCAGGCTGGCTGCGGCGTCGCTGCTGCTGCTGGTGTTGAATGCCGGGGCTGCGTTTGCGGAAGTAGCAAAGCCACCGGAAGCGCCGTCCTCAGCGGCCATGGACGCCACGGATGCCAGGCCAGACACCGTCACGGTGCAGCGCGGCGACCTGCTGCAGACAGTCGACGCCATCGGGAAATTGCAGCTCCATCGTTATTCTGACGTCAATGTCCAGGTCGCGGGGCAACTGAAGGCCGTGCTGTTTTCCGTCGGGGACGTGGTGCAGGAAGGCGCCGTGGTGATGGAGATGTCGCCGGCGGTCCAGGCCATCCAGGTGGAAAGCAACCGTGCACAAATGGCGCGGCTGCAGGCCGAACTGGCTGACCAGCAGGCCCAGGCCGACTTCGCCGAGCTGCAGTTCAAGCGCCAGACCCAGCTCAAGGCGCAAAATGCCACCCGAGAGGAAAGCGTCGAGTCGAGCCGCATGAATCTGTCCTCGGCCCGCGCGCGGATGGACTCCATCAAAGCGCAGATCCAGCAGCTCCAGGCAACGCTCAAATTCGACGAAGAAAGCCGCCAGCATACGCAGATAGTGGCGCCGATCTCCGGCACCGTCGTGGCGGTGAATGCGCGCCCCGGACAAGCAGTCAGCATAGGCCAGGCGGGCTTGCCATTGCTGCGCATTGCGGACCTGTCGCAAATGACGGTCCAGGCGCGCGTTGCGGAAGCCGATGTAACGCGGCTGCGGCGCGGCATGGCGGCCAATTTTAGTACACCAGGTTATCCCGGCCGCACTTGGTCGGGCAAGCTGCGCCAGGTGATTCCCTTGCCTGCGGAAGGGACCGGCGAACAGGGCAAGCCGACTTTTTACAACGTCCTGTTCGAGGTCGACAATCCGGAACAGGAGCTGATGAGCGGCATGACGGCCCAGGTGCAGTTCATCGTCGCGCAGGCCAAGGATGCGGTGCTGCTGCCGGTCCACTTGCTGGGCAAGCGCGATGCGGCGGGGATGTATGAGGTCCGCGTTGTGAACGCCAACCGGCAGATCGTGGCGCGCACACTGAAAATCGGCGTGCGCAATCAGCAGCAGGCACAGGTGCTGTCCGGCCTGGACGCAGGCGAGCAAGTGCTGGCCGGCCCCGTGCCGCCTGCGGCGCCCCGGCCAAAGCAGACTGCGCGGGCGGGAATGCCATGAAGCCACCCTTTCGGCTCTTCGGGTTAACTCCGGCCGGCCTGCAGCGCACGCGCGTGCCGGCTCTGTGCCTCGCCGGTGCGCTGCTGACGGGCTGCGCGCAAACGATCCCGGTTGCGGAGCCATTGCCGACGGTCGAGCTGCCCGCCGGCTGGTCGCAGGCCGGGAAGCCGGGTGCCCAGGAATGGCCGGACACCAACTGGTGGCAGCGCTTTGGCAGCGCCGAGCTGAGCCAGCTGGTGCGCGAGGGGCAAGAGAACAACCTGGAACTGGCCGGCGCGCTGTCGCGGCTGCGCCAGGCGGAATCCCAGGCGCGCATTGCCGGCGTCGCCCTGCTGCCTTCCGTAGACGCGGTGGCGGGCGCCAGCCGGGATTTACCGCTCGGAGGAAGTCACGGCGCCAGTATTTCATCGAGCGGACTGCTGCAGGTGTCCTACGAAGTCGATTTCTGGGGCAAGAACAAGGCCGGTGTCGCCGCTGCCGAAGCGTCGCTCAGGGCGAATGCGTATGACCGGCAGACCGTCGCCCTTACCGTGACGAGCGGCATCGTGGCGACTTATCTGCGCGTGCTGTCGCTGCGCGACCGTCTCGACGTAGCGCGCGAGAACGCGAAGAACGCCGAGCATGTGCTGTCGCTGGTCGAAGCCCAGAGCAGCGTCGGCGCCGCCACGCCGGTCGATCTGGCGCGCCAGCGCTCCGCTGTCGCCAGCCAGCACGCCGCCGTCCCCGATTTGCAGCAACAGGAACGCGAGGCGCAATCGGCATTGGCCATTTTGCTCGGCCGCTCGCCGCAGACCTTCCGTATCCACGATAGCGGACTCAATACCATCCAGCTGCCCGAGGTAACGCCCGGCATGCCGTCCGAACTGCTGTCGCGGCGGCCCGACATTCGCCGTTCGGAAGCGATCCTGGCGGCCGCCAGCGCCAACGTCGAAGCGGCGCGCGCGGCGTTGTTTCCCAGCATACGCCTGACCGGAACGACGGGCACGCAAAGCAGCGCCTTGCTGTCGCTGCTCAATGGCCAAAATTTGTTCGCCAACGTCGGCGCCTCGCTGGTGGCGCCTATCTTCGATGGCGGGCGTCTGCGGACACAGCGCGACCTGGCCATCGAACAGAAACAGGAACTGGTGCAGGCATACCGCTCGACGGTACTCGCGGCGTTGGCGGAAGTGGACACCGTGCTGGGCCAGATCAAAAGTCTTGACGAACAGCGCCGGCTAAAAATGGTCGAGCTGGAACAGACGCGTTTGGCATTCAATTTATCGGAGATCCGCTACAAGGCCGGGGCAGAAGACTTGATGACCGTGCTCGATACCCAGCGCAGCCTGTCCGACGTGCAAAATGAGTTGGGGATACTGAAACTCAAACGGCTGCAGGCCACAGTATCACTGTACAAAGCGCTCGGTGGTGGGTGGCAGGCCGGCTGACCGAAGTTTTAAGCACGGTTGCTTGCAAAGCCCTGCTGGGTGGCGGTAACCCTGTGCGGCGTATATAGTTCCTGGCGGTAAATTTTAGTGATATGCTAACGGAAAACTAAACCTCCCGGAGAGCCGATGTGGCTGGAATCGCTGGTCTGATCGCACGCCATCCCCGCCGCGCCTGGGCAGCGGTTGCCGCCTGCACGCTGGCCGCAGCCCTGGCGGCGGCCGCCATCAGCCATACGGCCCAGCAGCGGGAACGCCAGGACCTGCTGGACATAAACATCGCCGGCACCGCGATCGAGGCCATGTCGCTCACGCTGGACAGCAAACTGATGGGCGCGGTGTCGCTGATGGGCCTGGCCGATCCGACCGTCAAGCTGGAAAGCCGCTTGCAGGCCGCGCCCAATAGTCCCGCTCTGCTGGCCCTGATCAGCACGGTCGCCCCTTCGTTCGACGCGCAAGGCCTGTTCATTGTGGGACAGGACGGCAAGGTCAAGACCTCCTGGGACGACACCGGCATTTCCGCCACCGGCACCGAGGTCGGCTTCCGGCCCTATTTCAAGCGCGCCATGCAAGGCCGCGACAGCGTTTACGCGGCCGTTAGCCTGTCGCGCAAAGAGCGCGCGCTGTATTTCGGCGCCCCCGTTTATGCCAGCGCGGCGCCGGACAGCCATCCGATAGGCGCGGTGGTGGCGCGCACCGGGCTGGACAAGCTGGACAAACTGCTCGCCGGCGCCGGCCACGCCGCCATGCTGTTGTCGCCGGACGGCGTGGTGTTTGCCAGCAGCCGCCCGGCCTGGCTGGGCCGGCTGGCGGCCGACGCCGCGCCGGAGCGCGCGGCCGCGCTGGAGGCGCAGCGCCAGTTCCCCGGCATGTTCGATGCCGCCCACCCGCGCCGCCTGCCCTTCTCCGCCGCGTCCGGCATCACCACGCTGGATGGGCAGCCGCACGCGGTGGCCGTGGCCGGCGTGGACTGGAACGATCCGGCCGGCGACTGGCGCCTGGTCGTGCTGGAGGACTTGTCGCGCACCGTGGCGTGGTCCGCCGCGCTGCCGGCCGCGCTGACCGCCGCCTTCGCCACGCTGCTGGTGGGCGCCCTGCTGCTGCGGCTGGCCGGCAGCCAGGCCGCGCAGCGCGCGGCGGGGGCCGAAGTGGCGCGCATGGCGGCCGACGCGGCGCAACGCGCCGAGCGCAAGATGGAGTTGGCGCAGATGGCGCTGCGCATGCAGCAGGCCGGCGGCCGCGACGCCATCATCCAGTCCTTCCTGAGCGACTGCCACCGCCTGCTGGGCGCCTTGCAGGGCGTGGTCTACGTGGATGCGCCGGACGGCACGCTGCGCCTGGCCGGCAGCTTTGCCTGCAGCGAACCGCCCGCGCGCATCGCCGCTGGCGACGGCCTGCTGGGCCAATGCGCCAGCGAGCGCAAGCCGCGCTTGATCACGGCCGGCCAGCACGGCGCCGCCTGGACCATCAGCTCGGCGCTGGGCGCGATGGCGCCGGCCGCGCTGCTGCTGGCGCCGTTGCTGCTGCAGGACCGCCTGCTCGGCGTGGCTGAGCTGGCGCTGCCGCAGCGGCCTGGCACGCCAGACTACGAACAATTCCTGGCCGCCGTTGATCTGCTGGCCATCAACCTGGAAACCGCCCGCCGCCACACAGGCGCGCCGGCCGAGGAGTACCCGTGTTCCGAACCATGCTGACCCTGGAAAGACTGAATCTGAGCGTGAAGCTGGCCCTGGGGTTCGGCGGCAGCCTGCTGATCACGCTGTGCTTCGCGCTGCACTATATCCACACCCAGGCGGCACTGAGCGACACCATGCTGGCGGTGTACCGCAACGACCTGCTCGGCATCTCGCGCAGCAAGGACGCGCTGGTGGCCATGTCGCAGCGCGGGCGCGCCGTGCGCGCCGCCATCCTGGCGCCGGACCGCGCCAGCCGCACGGTCGCGATCAAGCTGGTGGCCGACGGCGAGGCGGCGCTCACCGCCGCCATGGCGGAACTGCGGCCGCGCATCCTTAAAAGCGAGAACGTGAAGAACCTGGCGGACTTCGACGAAGCCTATGCGCTGTACAAGGGGCAGCTGGAACAGGCCCTGCTGGCGCTGCGCGAAGGCGATGTGGAGTTGGCCCGCACCATCGTGGCCGACCCCGGCTTTCAGGCGAACGGCTTGCGAGCCACCGACGCGCTGCGCGCGGTAGCGGCCATCAAGGAGGACAGCGCACGCCGCCAGACCGAGGAGATCCAGGCCCAGGCCCAAGCCGAAAACCGGCTGGCCTACGCCATCCTGGCCTTCAGCCTGGGCATGGGCATCCTGTTCAGCCTGCTGATCGCACGCTCGGTGCGCATGCCGGCCGAGCGCCTGCGGCGCGCGGTGGTGCAGCTGGCCGAGGGCGACCTCACGCACGCCTTGCCGCTGACCGACTACCCGAACGAGATCGGCCAGCTGGCGCGCTCGGTGCAGGTGCTGCAGCAGGAGGCACTGAAGGTGGACGCGCGGCGCTGGCTGAAGACCAACCTGGCCGCGATTTCCAACGAACTGCAGTCGGCCAACGGCATGGAAGCGCTGGCCGAGCGCACCCTGGTGCTGCTGGCGCCGCTGCTCGGCCTGGGCCGCGCGGCCTTCTACCGCCACGACGCGGCCGCGCTGCGCCTGGAGTTCCTGGCCGGCTACGCCTACCAGCCCGAAGACGGCCAGCGCCACATCGAGCTCGGTTCCGGCCTGCTGGGCCAGTGCGCGCGCGAACGGCAGCCCATCATCCTGCGCCAGGCGCCGTCGGGCTACCTGCGCATCGCTTCCGCGCTGGGCGCGGCCGAACCGGCCAGCGTGGCCATCCTGCCGGTGCTGCGCAACGCCCGCCTGCTGGGCGTGATCGAGCTGGCCACCATGGAGCCCTTCGGCGAACGCGCGCAGCAGCTGATGGACGGCGCCATGGTGGTGATCGCGCTCAATATGGAGATCATCGAGCGCAACCTGCGCACCGCCGCCCTGCTGGACGCGCTGACGGCGGCCGAGGAGCGCAGCCGCCTGGTGCTGGCCTCGGTCAGCGACGGCATCATCGGCATGGACCTGGACGGCCTGGTCACCTTCGTCAACCCGGCCGCGCCCGCCATGCTGGGCTATACCGACCAGGAACTGGTGGGCAGCGACCTGCACGCCGCCGTGCACCACCGCGCGCCCGACGGCAGCCCCTACGCGGACGGCGCCGGGCGCATGCACCTGACCACGGTGGACGGCCAGGCGCGCGCGGCCGACAACGAGGTGCTGTGGCGGCGCGACGGCAGCAGCTTCCCGGTCGAATACACCACCACGCCCATGTACAAGGACGGCGACCTGATCGGCTCGGTGGTGGTGTTCCGCGACATCAGCGCGCGCCAGCGCATGGAACAGGAGCTCAAGCGCACCGGCTTCCTGACCGACATTGCGCTCGAGCTCACCGGCAGCGGGTACTGGATGGTGGACTACAGCGACCCGGACTACTACTTCCAGTCCGAGCGCGCGGCGCGCCTGCTGGGCGAAGCGCCCAAGCCGGACGGCCGCTACCACCTGCAGACCGAGTGGTTCGACCGCCTGCTGGAGGCGAACCCGGAGACCGCCGCCGCCACCAGCGAGCGCTACCAGGGCGCGCTGGACGGCCGCTACGACCGCTACGAATCGGTGTACGCCTACCGCCGCCCGGAAGACGGCCGCGTGGTCTGGGTGCACGCCATCGGCAAGGTGGTGCGCGACGAGCACTCCCATGAGGTGCGCTATATGTACGGCGCCTACCGCGACATCACCGCCCAGCGCGCGGCCGAGGACGAGCTGCGCGTGGCCAAGGAACAGGCGCTGGCCGCCACCCGCGCCAAGAGCGACTTCCTGGCCAATATGAGCCACGAAATCCGCACCCCGATGAACGCCATCATCGGCATGAGCCATCTGGCGCTGCAGACGGGCCTCGACAAGCGGCAGCGCAACTACATCGAAAAAGTGCAGCGCGCCGGCGAGAACCTGCTGGGCATCATCAACGACATCCTGGACTTCTCCAAGATCGAGGCGGGCAAGCTGACGCTGGAGCGCGCCGAGTTCGACCTGGGCGACGTGCTCGACAACCTGGCCAATCTGATCGGCTTCAAGTCCGAGGGCAAGGGACTGGAGCTGCTGTTCGAGATTGCGCCCGAGGTGCCGACCGACCTGGTGGGCGACCCGCTGCGGCTGGGCCAGATCCTGGTCAACCTGGGCAACAACGCCGTGAAATTCACCGAACGGGGCGAGATCATCGTCGGCGTCGAGCTGGCGGAGCTGCGCGAGGACGGCGTGGAACTGCATTTCTGGGTGCGCGACTCCGGCATCGGCATGAGCGAGGAACAGCGCGACAAGCTGTTCCAGTCCTTCAGCCAGGCCGACGCCTCCACCACCCGCAAATACGGCGGCAGCGGCCTGGGACTGGTGATCTGCAAAAACCTGCTGGCGCTGATGCAGGGCCGCATCTGGGTCGACAGCACGCCGGGCCAGGGTTCCACCTTCCACTTCCGCGCCTGCTTCGGTGTGTCGCAGGCGGTGCGGCCGCGCCGCATGTTCCGCGCCGACGAGCTGACCGGCCTGCGCGTGCTGGTGGTGGACGACAACGCCGCCGCGCGCGAGATCCTGTCCGGCATGGCGCGCACCTTCGGCCTGGAGGTGGACCTGGCCTGGGACGGCCGCCAGGCGCTCGGCATGGTGGCGCGCGCCCCGCTGCCCTACGACGTCATCCTGATGGACTGGAAAATGCCCGGCCTGGACGGCCTGGAAACCGTGCAGCAGCTGCAGGCCGAGCAGGAGCAACTGGCGCAGCCCCTGCCCGCCATCATCATGGTGACCGCCTACGGCCGCGACGAGGTGCTGGCCAGCGCGGCCGGCATGGGCGTGCAGCTGACCTCCATCCTGAACAAGCCGGTCACGCCGTCCACCCTGCTGGAGGCGGTGGGCCGCGCGCTGCACAAGGGCGAGCTGGTGGAGACCCCGCGCGCCGAGGAAAAGTCCATGCAGTACCAGGATGCCATGGCCGCGCTGAACGGCGCCCGCCTGCTGCTGGTGGAGGACAACGAGATGAACCAGGAGCTGGCCACCGAATTGCTGCAGCGCGCCGGCATCGAAGTGGTGCTGGCCGAGCATGGCCAGCAGGCGCTCGACGTGCTGGCGCGCGACCGCCGCTTCGACGGCGTGCTGATGGACTGCCAGATGCCGGTGATGGACGGCTACGCCGCCACTCGCGCGCTGCGCACCGACAGCGAATACGACACGCTGCCTGTGATCGCCATGACCGCCAACGCCATGATGGGCGACCGCGAGAAGGTGCTGGCCGCCGGCATGCAGGACCATATCGCCAAACCCATCAACGTGGCCGAGATGTTCCAGACGCTGGCGCGCTGGATCCGTCCCGCCGTCCCCGGCGCGGCGGCTGCGGCGGCGCAGGTGCCGGTGATGGAGGCGGGACCGCTGCCGCCGCTGCCGGGCATCGACACGGCCGCCGGCATGGCCACCGCCATGGGCAACGGCGCGCTGTACCGGCGCCTGCTGCTGCGCTTCCGCGACAGCCAGGGAGATTTTGCCAGCGCCTTCGCCGCCGCGCGCGCGGACGCCGACGCCACGGCCGCCACACGCTCCGCGCACACGCTCAAGGGCATGGCGGGCAATATCGGCGCGCGCGTCCTGGCGGCGGCGACGCAGGAACTGGAATCGGCCTGCGCCGGCGGCGCGCCGCCCGACCGCATCGACCTGCTGCTGGCGGACGTGGCCCTGCAGCTGGCGCCGGTGCTGGCCGGACTGAGGCAGCTGGACGGCGGCGTGCCGCCCATTCCTGCGCCCGGCGCGCCCGGCACGGTGGCCGCCCAACCTGCGCTCGACCGGCAGCATCTGCAGCAGCGGAGCGCCGAGTTGAAGGAGCTGCTCAGCGACAGCGACTCGGAAGCGGTCGACCTGTGGCAGCGCCAGGCCGACCTGTTCAAGGCCGGCTACCCGCGCCACTGGCGCCGCATCGAAGCCGGCCTGTCCGACCTCGACCTGGACGGCGCGCTGGCGGCGCTGGAAGAAGCCATGCAGGCCTGAACCACCCTACCCCACATCTCAACTGGAGCCACCATGGCCAGCAACGACAACCCGGCACCGCTACTGACCCGCAAAACCGTCCTGCTGGTGGACGACGCGCCCGACAACCTGGTGCTGGTCAACGACCTGCTGAAGGACTATTACAAGATCAAGATCGCCAACAGCGGCGAGCGCGCGCTGCGCATTGCGCAGACCGTGCCCGGCCCGGACCTGATCCTGCTCGACATCATGATGCCGGAGATGGACGGCTACGAAGTGTGCCGCCGCCTGAAGGCCAATCCGGCCACGCGCCACATCCCCATCATCTTCCTGACCGCCAAGACCGACGCGGACGCCGAGCGCCAGGGCCTGGACCTGGGCGCGGTGGACTACATCACCAAGCCGATCAGCCCCGCCATCGCGATGGCGCGGGTACGCAACCACCTGCTGCTCAAGGACAGCGCGGACTTCCTGCGCGACCAGAACGAATTCCTGGAGCGGGAAATCGCCAGCCGCACGCAGGAGGTGATGGCCATCCAGGACGTGACCATCCTGGCCATGGCCTCGATGGCGGAAACGCGCGACTCCGAGACCGGCAACCATATCCGCCGCACGCAGCACTACGTGAAGGCGCTGGCGCAGCGGCTGCAGGACCATCCTCGCTTCGCCGCCACGCTGACCGACCAGTTCATCGGCCTGCTGTACAAATCGGCGCCGCTGCACGACATCGGCAAGGTGGGCATCCCGGACCGCATCCTGCTCAAGCCGGGCCGCTTCGAGCCGCACGAGATGGAAATCATGAAGACCCACACCACGCTGGGACGCGACGCCATCGAGCACGCCGAGCGCGCGCTGGGCATGACCATGCCCTTCCTCTCGCTGGCCAAGGAAATCGCCTATTCGCACCAGGAGAAGTGGGACGGCTCGGGCTATCCGCTGGGCCTGGCGGGCGAAGCGATTCCCGTCTCGGCGCGCCTGATGGCGGTGGCCGACGTGTACGACGCGCTGATCAGCCGCCGCGTGTACAAGGAGGGCATGCCGCACGAGCAGGCGGTGCAGATCATCCTGGACGGCAAAGGCAAGCACTTCGATCCGGACATGGTGGACGCCTTCGCCGGCCTGCTGGACGAGTTCCGCGCCATCGCCGCGCGCTTCCACGACAGCGACGCCGACATGGCGGAGAAGAAGGAGCAGACCGAGCGCTTGCTGGGAAGCCAGCCATGAGCAACCCCATCAGCATTTTTTCCAAGCCAGCTGGCCGCGCTGCGGCCAGTGCCGCGCAGCTGCGCATCCTGGTGGTGGACGATTTCGAGCCGATGCGCAAAGTGACCGCCAACCAGCTGCGCCAGTTCAACATCGCCGACACCGTGACGCAGGCCGACAACGGCCAGGCCGCGCTGCGCCTGATGGAGAACCAGCAGTTCGACATGATACTGTCGGACTGGAACATGCCGGTGCTGGACGGCCTGCAGTTCCTGCAGCGCGTGCGCGCCGACCCGCGCTGGAGCCACCTGCCCTTCGTCATGATCACGGCCGAGGCGGAGCGCGAGCGCGTGCAGCTGGCGGTGGAGGCCGGCGTCAGCGACATGCTGCTCAAGCCCTACACGGCGGACCGGCTGCTGGAGCGGGTGCAGCGGGCGCTCCGGTGGAAGCCCGTGCGGCCCGCCGCTTCCGAGCCGGAGCCAGAGCCTGAGGCGGCGCCCCCCGAGGCCAATGCGGCGGCGCCCGCGGACGCCGCGCCGCCGGTCCCGCCCGCCGCGCCAGGTGCAGCGCCGGCCACGGCGCCGCTTGCAGCGCTTCCCGCCAAGCCGCGTTCGGCCATGCCCACCGTGCTGGTGGTGGACGACACGCCCGACAACCTGCAGCTGATCTCCCAACTGTTCAAGGACAAGTACCGCGTCAGGCTGGCCCACAACGGCGCGCGCGCCATCGCCATGTGCCAGTCCGACAACCCGCCCGACCTGGTGCTGCTCGACGTCATGATGCCGGACATGGACGGATTCCAGGTGGCGGCCACCCTGCGCGAGCACCCCGCGTCGGAAACCATCCCCATCATCTTCGTCACCGCGCTGACCGACGCCGCCAGCCGCCAGCGCGGCATGGGGCTGGGCGCGGTGGACTTCGTCACCAAGCCGATCGACCCGCCCATGCTGCAGGTGAAGGTCGAGAACTTCATGCGCTACGTGCAGCTGCACAAAAACCTGCAGGACGACTACGACCTGATGGTGTCCAACGCCCGCCTGCGCGAGCAGGTGGAGCAGATCACGCGACACGACTTGAAAGGGCCGCTGGCGGGCATTTTGGGCCTGCTGCACGCCATGCCGGACGCCTCGCCGGCCGACCGCTCCGAGCAGCTGCGCATGATAGAGGAGACCACGCTGCACCTGCTCGACATGGTCAACCTGTCGGCCGAGCTGTACAAGATCGAGACCGGGCGCTTCGCGCTGCACCAGCAGCCGCTGGACATCGCCACCATCCTCGGCCGCGTGGTCGCGCTGACCGGCAAGGCCTTCGCCGCCAAGGGCCTGGACCTGGTGCTGCAGGACCCCGGCCCGCCGCAGGGCGAAGTTGCCGCGCTGGGCGACGCCACGCTGTGCCATTCGCTGTTCCAGAACCTGGTCAAGAACGCCTGCGAAGCATCGCCCGAATGGTGCCGCGTCGATATCGAGCTGGTGTACGACACCGAACTGCTGGTGCGCATCACCAATCGGGGCGCCGTGCCGCAGGCGCTGCGCGAGCGCTTCTGGGAAAAATTCGCCACCCAGGGCAAAGCCCACGGCACCGGCCTTGGCACCTATTCCGCGCGCCTGCTGGCCGAGGCCCAGCACGGCCACGTCGAGATGCGCACCGACGACGTGCAGAACCGCACCAGCATCGAGGTCTGGCTGCCGCGCGCGCCGCAGCAGCCGGGGGATTGATATGCAGGCCAGCATCGGCATACTGGCCGCGCCACCGCCTAAGTTTAGTGTCGGCCACATAAGGGCAGCTCTAAAAACCCCGCCATCAGCAACGCTGGTTCGGTGAAATTCTGACATCGAACCAGCCCAGCGTGTATCGCCATGATGAAACCCCGGATCAGCCTGTTTGCCGAACAAGAGCGCGAAGATAAGCGCGCCAAACTGGGCGATCCGTTGGTGGGCCTGGCCAAACATGTCGATTTCGACGCGCTGGCGGCCAGTATCGATGCCGCCGCACCTCGTCCGTCCCGAGTTAAAGGCGGCCGTCCACCGTTCCCAACGGTCCTGATGGTCAAAATCCTGGTGCTGCAGCAGCTCTACAACTTGGCCGACGACGCGCTGGAATATCAATTGCTCGACCGCCGCAGCTTCTTGCGCTTCCTGGACCTGACTGAAAGCAGCAATATCCCCGATGCCAAGACGATCTGGCTGTTCCGCGACCGCCTTGCCCAAGTTGGCGTTGGCCATCAAGTATTCGAACAGCTCCAGCAGCAACTGCTCTCGCAAGGCTATCTGGCGCGCTGCGGCCAGATCGTCGATGCCTCGCTGGTGCAGGCGCCAATCCAGCGCAACAAGCGCGAGGAAGCAGAAATGGGGAAACCGACACCACGGTCTTCGAGCAATTGCTCGACCCCGGCAACACCTACCCGCCGGAAATCCGCAAGGTGATTTACACCACGAACGCAATTGAATCGATTAATATGAAGACCGGGTGCCGCAGGCTTAAACGACAACCCGTTTACACAGAATCCAGTACACCCCCGCCAGCGCGGCTGTCTGCCGTCATCAACTGACAGGGAGACCCGACCTCCCAACGATCACAGTTCGTGTACCACTGCCGGGGACGCTATCTTCTTCGGTCAATATCTGGCCGATGCATTGCTCTTTGCTGCGTGATTGCGGAATAGGATGCAGGCCAATATTCCTTTCCAACTGCTCGATCAACACGCACCGATAGTCTCATTGGCGTTTTAAGAACAATGTCCGCACTATTTGCTTTAGGAAGATGCTGCACTATTTCTCATCCACGCCAACAAAATCGAGCGCATGGCCGAGAACAACGACCTCATCTTCGACATCGAGGCCGCTGTGGGCGACCTCTTGGATCACTTGCAAGCATCCGACCTGCCGCAGCGCCCATTGGAGCGCTCTAGAACGATCTCGGCTTGGCGAGATGCTTCTGCACCTCGAGTCGCTCCTCGACGATGTCGAGCACTCGATCCCGAATCACGGGGTTGATCGTTTCAGATCCAAATGAACGAGCCTTCGTGTGAATGCCAACGTTGATCATGACTACCACGCCCACATCGATGCCGACACTCACGGCCACGTTGGCAACCGGTCCGAGTGGATCGAATTTTTGCAATTCCGAAATCGTACGGCTTTCGACTTGCCTGGCGATGTCATCGCGAAGGTCAAATCCGGACTCTGTCAGCACCTGAAGCGGCAATCGTTCCATTCGCTCGCTGAAGTCCTTGTCAGTAATGACGCGCTCGAGCATTTTGGCGAATCGCTTGCGATCGAATTCGTAGGGGGGGCTCGGATTTGATGGGTCAGAGTGACTGGGTTCGCAGTTCATGAAATCCTCCGTTTTCGAGTTAACGCTGTGGGATGCCGACAGGAACAGACGGGCGAGACAATTCCCTTAGTCGAATAATGCCGGTGTCAGGCTCAGGCTTTGGAATCGTTGCCCGTGGAAAGAACTCTGAAATCGGCGATGGGAATCCGTTCTCAATCATGCTTCGCTCGGGGACGGCGAGCGAAGCCAGCCATTGAAGTCGAAGGATACGGTCCTCGATGTCCCAGATTTCCTTCGGAGTGAGCTGTACGCCAGATCGGAACAGATACAGATTCCGGAAGAAGCCGAAGTCGTTGTACAGCGCCTCACCGACTACGCCCTTGGACCGATCCGCTTCCCACAGTCGCGAACCAGGGATTTGGCAATACCACTGGAGCAAGACACGCACGCCGTATTCTCCGAACAGGCGAGCCGCGAAAGCGACCGTCTTTTGAACATCCGCGGCAGTTTCCCAAGGAAGTCCGAGGACAAACGAGAAGTCGGCCCGCGTGCTGATACCGTGCCGAAAAAGGGTCTTTGCGGCGCTCTCAAGCTTTTCGCAGGTCGTGCCTTTCCCGATCTTGAGCAGCCCCTCGTCGTAGCCGCATTCGGCACCGACAAGGAATTGATGAGTTAGGTCGGCAATATTCTCGACGAAACCTGGATACAACAAATCGTTGGCGCGCGAGTCGTAGACCAGCCGTGGGTTGAGATTGCGCAATCGGATCTCCTCTGCGATTGCAATGGCTCGCTTCGGATTCATCGAGAATTCGTCGTCGATGATATGCGTCGTACCGATGACGCCCTTATGCGTGTACTGCTGGAGCGACTCCAGCCTGTCGACAAATCTGGCAGACTCCATTCCCCGCCATGATTTTCGGTATGAGGTGCTGCAGAAGGAGCAGTCGAATGCGCATCCTCGGGATGATTCCAGTGAAATTCCCTTGTATACGCCCGCCGGGAGTGCCTCGTAGTCCGGAAGCGGATAGTCGGACAACTGCTCCTCTCTGATCTTCGGCCCCGCAGGATTGCGAACTACTGAACCGTGCCTATCCTTCCAGGAAAGATTGGGCACCTTTGACAGATCCAGTCGTCCCTCGATTGCGCGGCAGAGGGCCGGCAGCGCCTCCTCCCCTTCGCCGCGCACAACATAGTCCACAGGGAATTCCGACAGAAGGTATGCGTCAAACATCGACGCATGGATGCCGCCAAGTACGATCGGCACCTCCGCGCTTTGTGATCGAATCTGACGGATCACCGTCAGAGCCGCCGGCCAACTCAGCGACGTTGTTCCGATGCCGACAAGGTCAGCATCAGCAATCTTGTCGCGAAATCCCGCCATGTCGTTTGTTTGCTCGGCGATGAGATCAATGACAAGGCATTCATAGCTGGCGTGCTTCAAGACGTTGCTGAGCAGATAGATGCCATAGGGTGGCGACTCTCGACTTTCATCTTGGGCGATGGGGACCAGAGTTCGATTTCGGAAGTCCATCACCGGGGGAGAAATCAAAACTACACGCATTGCGACACCTTCCTTTCATTGCAGTGGCCAAGGGCACGCGCAGGCAGGTCGCCTCGGGACAATCGCTACTCGATCTTCTTTCTCATCCGCTGCACATGATTGTCGAGGAGGTCTGCTGCTTCAGTTTGAAACCGGCGAGTGAAATTTGCGTCGCTCAGTCCAGCTGTCAGCTGGGCGATGGTGAGGGCAACGAGAACATCTCGTATTGCAGTCTCGCCTGACACTCCAGGTTGAGCCGCGCTCATGAACCCTACGGCGCCGAGCGTGCCCAGAATGGTGTTTCCGATGAATAGGTCCTGATCGGTGAGGTAGGGTTCAGGGCCATCGCCTCCCTTCGGCCTTGGCCCTTTCCCCATGTAATACGCGACGAGGGCCGCTTCGAGTTTTGCCGCCTCAAGTCGAAGCTGGGCATAAGATTTCCCCAGCAGGCTTGCGGCATCGTCGTCCAGTGACGGGACTACTATGTTCGCCATAAGTCACTCCCTACGGATTATCGGTATCGAGGCAAAGACTTGATCTACGTTCAAGGCAAGTTGCCGCGTAACGCAGGATCAAGGCATGGTGCCGCCATGGCCGGCTAGGACAGTTTAGAACAGCAGGTCAAAGATAATAGTTTAATCATATTGATATAGATCAAAGGGTTTGTTTGGCGATGCTAACCTATACAGGCTGTTCAGCGGGGGATGGAGTCTGGAAATGGCAGCAGCGTATCGAGCTGGCTGTTGGGGCACGTCGGGAGACGTTCCAGCACCTTGGACAGCTAGCACAGCGGATCGAGTCCGTTCAGCTTGGCGGTGGCGAACAAGCTTTGGATAGCGGCGGCGCGGCGACCGGCCCGTTCCGAACCGGTGAACAGCCAGTTCTTCTTGCCGATGGCAATCGGGCGGATGGTGTTCTCGACCGGATTATTGTCGATCGGCAGACTGCCCGAGTCGGCATAGCGGATCAGCGCCGGCCAGCGCTTGAGCGCGTGGTCGATGGCCTTCGCCGTGCTGCTGCCGGCGGCGACGGTACGTTGAGTCGCCAGCAACCAGGCGTGCAGCTCGCCCAGCGAAGGCACGGCCAGGCGCTGGCGCAACGCCAGCCGTTGCGGCGGATCGAGTCCGGCGCCTTGCTGCTCAATCGCGTACAGCGCCGCGATGCGGCGCAGCGCCTCCTCGACATAGTCGTCCACCATCAGGTGGCCGTGCCAGCCATGCAGGAAGGCGCGCGCGTGCGCGCCGGCCCAGCTGGTCTGGTAGTCGAACACGACGATGGGCGGGCCGGCGTCGTGCACGCCGAAGCGGTAGGCCCACAGGTAGGCGTGCCGGGTCTTGCCGCTGCCGGGGTCGAGTTGGCGCAACGGTGTCTCGTCGGCATGCAGGCACGCCTGTTGCCGCAGCAGCTCGGCGAGCAGGTCGGCCAGCGGCTGCAGCGCCACGCCGATGCGGCCGATCCACTCGGCCGGGATCGGCGCTGCCGTCACCGTCTCGCAGGGATGGCAGGCATATTGGGGACGGATGTGGCGATGCACGAAAAAGCGCGCCGGTTCCACGTCCAGTTGTTCGCTGACGTCCTCGCCGATCTTGACCAGGCCGGCGCCGCACCGGCCGCACCGGCACGATGCGGGCTCATGGCGGTGCTCGATGCGCGCCAGCTCAGGCGCAACGGCTGCCGGCCAGCGCGCTTGCGCTGCCGCTTGGCCGGCGCTCGCCCCTCGAGCTCCTCCTCGATGGCCGCCAAGTCCATGTCGACCGTTTCCTCGAACAACAAGCGCTGCTCGCCGACGAGCGCCTCGCTGGCCTTGCCGAAGCGGATACGCCGGTAGTAGGCCAGTTCGTGCGTCAGCGCGGTGATCTTGAACTCCCTCTCGGCCAGCAGGGCATCGCGCCGTGCCAGGGCATTGGGAAGGTGATCTGCTGTTTGGCAGCCACAACAGCCAGATTGCTACGCTGGTCGAGCGTCAGACGCGTTATGTCATGCTCGTAAAAGTCGCCGGCAAGGACACTGAGACAGTGGTCAACGCACTGATCGACAATGCCCGCAGGTTACCGCACGAGCTTTACAAATCGCTGACCTGGGATCGAGGGAAAGAGATGGCCGGGCACAAGCGTTTCACCTTGGCCACAGATGTCCAGGTCTACTTTTGCGATCCGCAGAACCCGTGGCAGCGAGGCTCGAATGAAAATACAAACGGGCTATTACGCCAGTATTTTCCGAAGGGTCTGGACCTTTCCACCTACTCGCAGGACAATCTCGATGAGGTGGCTAGAAGGCTGAACGAACGTCCCAGGAAGACGCTACACTACCGAACGCCGGCTCAACAATTTGAAAGGTGTGTTGCGACCACCGATTGAATCCGCAAGCGAAAGCAGCCAGAGTTGCTGCTGGTGCCGCCAGCAGCTTAATCGGTGGCATCGCTCAAATGGCAAAGGAATCGATGAATGACCGTATCACGAACACGGTCGGCGGCAGGCTCGCGAGTACCATTCTCGCTAGCATCGACGGGGACAAAGCTGACGGCGGTGGGAACTCTCTCTCGGCTGGCAAGCAAAGCAAATTCGATCCGCAAGCGGAAGTCGCTGCGTTCCGCGACCGTGACAAGAAAGATGGCGACGATTCTGAACCGCCGAGAATGTAGGCACCGAACCAAGGCGAAGCCATGACTCCCGCCGACTTTCCAGCACAGCTTCACGACAGCGTGTCCTGCAGCATAGCGGCGGCCGCCCGCTACGGCATTCCCGCCAGTTGAATCTCCACGATTCTCCTAGACACCCGCGAGCCGTTCAAAATACGTGCGTGGCACGGGTGGTTATAAAAAAACTAGAGTCGATGCCTCGTGCTTTTCGTTTCAGACCGCATTTTTCACTGGCGTGACAATTGGTGAGTTTCCTTGGAGAAAAATACTTTAAAATTGCCCTACGGAAATTTCCGCACGCATTTTAGGTATCTACATGTATATCCCAGATTTTCGCGCAGTATGCAAGACTTTTCATACAGCCTGCTTTCTCGCTGCTCTCGCTGCCGTCACTACCTTTACGGCCCAGTCGGCAGAAATGCCAATACGGGAATATGTCAAGCCGCAAAAACTCTACCACGACACTCAAAATTCTGAGCCAGGAAATTCCCTGCATCTCCCACAATCAGCCGAACTTACCGCACGAATTTGTCTGAGGCTCGGCGCCAAGTGCTCAGTCATTTATGGTGAAGAATTCTATCAAATAGCAGATGCTACATGGAAATATCGTTTCATCCGTTCGCATTGGGTCAAACCTCAGGATCAACCAGAGTATGAAATTGTTGTCAGTTCAACTGGCCCCATCTATTTCAATTGCCCCAGTGGCAATGGATGGCGAATCAACATCGCTACGCCCATATGCTATCGAGACAACGAATCTGAGCCCGATTGCGAGGAATGCAAAGCTAACCGCCCGCCTCCTGCCCAAGCACCAAAAATAGGAAACCCCATTTTTCCTTCCAATTTAACAAAACAGGAAGTTCGTACCGACTATCAAAACACAAAGGGATCGCTCCGCTTTGTCTGGACTTATCGAAGCGATCTTAGCAAGTGGGCGCACAATTATGAGATATCGGTTTCCGATATGAATGCGCCCAACTACGGGAATGGCCCCGAAGGCGCCTGCTTTCTAGAGCCAAAGCGCTACTATGGCCAAACATCTCCCATCAAGCCATATTGCTATCCATATGCTGCAAATGGTACGAGCAAGGACATCGCCCTTCGAAGAGGGAATGGCCGCGTGCACTATTTTAGTTCGGGGCAAAACTTTGCAGGCGCTCCCGATGTCAAAGATCAGCTGGCCCCCATCTCGGATGGGTCCGGTACCAAGATCGGCTGGCAAGTAAAGAATGGAAAGACCAATGCCACTGAAACCTACGACGCTTCTGGCCGGTTAATTATTTCCAAAGAGCTAAATGGACAGGAAACCACTTTTAGCTATAGCGACAGCACCACGCCGCCCGAGGTGGCGCCGCGTGTTGGTCTGCTTATACGTGTTGCAGACTCGTTTGGAGCCGCGCTGACCTTCAGCTACGACCTGGACGGCAGACTGGCGACCATGCGCGATCCCGCCAATGAACAGTACATCTATTCCTACGACGCCAAAGGCAATTTGGCATCGGTAACCTATCCCGACAACAAAAAAATCAGCTACTTGTACAACGAGACGGGCAAAGTCACCATCGCCGCCGAGAGCCAGCTCACTGGCATTGTCGATGAAAATAATTCCCGCTACGCCACTTACACTTATTCCGAGTACAAGGCCACGGCCACCGAACACGCAGGCGGCGTCAACAAATATATGCTGAAGGAATCTGCCTCCAATTGGACTACCGTGACCGATCCCCTGGGAACGGCGCGTGACTACACCTATTACACCATCATCAGCGGCATCAAACAATTCACCGGCATCTATCAACCAGCCCCTGGCGGTTCGGGCGTCAACAACACCTATGTTTACTACGATGCGAATGGCAATGTCACGTCTTTCTTGGATTTCAATGGCAAAAAGACGGTCTACACATACGACCTCACCCGCAATCTTGAAACCAGGCGCGTGGAAGCAAGCGGTACTGCGTTGGCAACGACAATTTCGACAGAGTGGCACGCCACTTTAGACCTACCGACCCGGATCGTCGAACCCAAGCGTCTGACCACCAACACCTACGACAACAACGGCAATCTGTTAACGCAAACCGTACAAGCCACAACGGACACGACCGGCGCCACTGGCTTTGGCGCTGTAGTGACAGGCCTACCGCAAACACGCACTTATACATACAACGCGCTGGGCCAGCGCCTTACCGCCAAAGGCCCACGTACCGATGTGAACGATGAGACTACCTACGTCTACGACAACGCAGGCAACCTGACCAGCATCACCAACGCAGCGGGCCATGTCACCACGCTCTCGAACTATGACGCCCACGGCCGCGCTGGCCGTATCACCGCCCCCAACGGTCTACATACCGATTTCAGCTATACCGTACGCGGCTGGCTGTCAGCCGTCTCCAAAGGCAGCGAAACCACCAGCTATGAGTATGACGGTATCGGCCAGTTGACCAAAGCCACGCTGCCGGATGACTCCAGCATCAGCTACACATATGACGCCGCACACCGCCTTACCGGCATCGCCGACAACGCCGGGAATTCGGTCGCCTATACATTGGACAGTATTGGCAACCGCACCGGCGAGCAGGTCAAAGATGCCAATGGCGTACTCGTCCGCAAAATCAGCCGCACCTACGACGCACTCAACCGCCTTAAGCAAATCACCGGAGCTCTGTAATGAGGTTAGGAATGAACGAGTTAGGATTGAAATTGGAAAAACTGCTTTTCACCGCATTATGCCAGCTTTTGCTTGTGACCTTAGGGTGCCTTTCGGTAATCCAGATGGCATCAGCACAGACCTACTGGGAATACGTTAAGGCCAAGAAGTACTGGAACCCTGGCTATCAAAACTACCAGCCCGCTTCAGCAGAGTTAAAATCCGCGTTGATCGATAATTGCATGAGAAGCGGTGGAACAATTAGTTGCACAATTGAATTTGGCAATGAAACATGGGTCGAGAGTGACAATGTGTGGGATAAGTGGCATTTCTCATTTACTCAAACTCGTGTCGCTACTAGCGGTCCGGGGTACCCTCCTTATACCACGGTCACCGCTGGGGGCGGGTATGTCATGCATTATTGCCCTGCGGACGGCGGCTGGACGTTAGGTCCCAAAGAGGAGCTTTGTTATCGAATGGCATCCGTCAATCCGGATTGTGAAGAATGTAAAGCTAACATACCGAAAATTGCCTTGCCTCCGCACGTCGGCAATCCAATTTTCCCTTCTACTTTAAGCAAACAGGAAGTTCGGACAGATTATGAAAATGCCCAAGGTACGCTTCGTTTCATTCGCACATATAGAAGCGATCTTAACCGATGGTCGCACAATTATGAGTTGTCGGTGATCGATTTGAACGCAAAGAATGATGATCTGCCATACGAGGCTTGCTATTTGGAAGCTGAAAAGCAGATGCTGGACCGTCGCTGCTACCCGTACGCGGCGAACGGCAAGACCAGAGATATAGCAGTTAGGCGAGGAAGTGGCCGAATTTTATATTTTGGCTCAGGGATTGCCTATGCAGGCGCCGTGGACGTAAAGGATAGTCTTATTCCAGTTTTTGGTAACGACGGAATTAGAACTGGATGGCAAGTTAAAAATGGTCAAACGCAAGCTAAAGAAACATACGATGTCACAGGTCGCATCTTGGTGTCACAGGAATTGAACGGCCAAGAAACCAGGTTCACATATAGCGATGCAACCACTTTGCCTGAGGTAGCTCCTCGCCGTGGTTTTTTGATTGGCGTTACAGACGCCTTTGGTGCATCGCTGAATTTTACTTATGACTCAACAGGCAGGCTATCGTCCATGCAAGACCCCGCTGGTGGTACATATACATATTCGTACGATCAAAATAGTAATTTATCCTCAGTTACATACCCGGACAGTAGACAAATAAGTTATTTATACAATGAGACGGGACGGACAAACATTTCACGCGCAACGCTTCTTACTGGAATTATTGACGAGAATTCCAATCGCTATGCAACGTTTACATATAAAGACTACAAAGCGGTATCGACCGAACATGCTGGGTCCGTACAGAAATACTCAGTTGTGGCAAATAATGACACCCTGAGTTCCGTGACCGATCCACTCGGAACTCAGCGCTTATACGAATACAGCACCTTAGTGAACGGGATTAAAAAGATTACCCGTATTAGCCAGCCAATTTTAGGTAGTACCGCCATCAACAACAGAACTATCGCCTATGACTCTAAGGGCAATGTTGCTTCGACCAGTGATTTCGACGGTCAACAGACTGTCTATACCTACGATTTGGCTCGCAACCTGCCTACTAAGCGCGTGGAGGGCAGCGGTACGAACCTGGCGCGCACCATCTCGACCGAATGGCACGCCACTTTAGACCTACCGACCCGGATCGCCGAACCCAAGCGTCTGACCACCAACACCTACGACAACAACGGCAATCTGTTAACGCAAACCGTACAAGCCACAACGGACACGACCGGCGCCACTGGCTTTGGCGCTGTAGTGACAGGCCTACCGCAAACACGCACTTATACATACAACGCGCTGGGCCAGCGCCTTACCGCCAAAGGCCCACGTACCGATGTGAACGATCAGACTACTTACGTCTACGACAACGCAGGCAACCTGACCAGCATCACCAACGCAGCGGGCCATGTCACCACGCTCTCGAACTATGACGCCCACGGCCGCGCTGGCCGTATCACCGACCCCAACGGTCTACATACCGATTTCAGCTATACCGTACGTGGCTGGCTGTCAGCCGTCTCCAAAGGCAGCGAAACCACCAGCTATGAATATGACGGTATCGGCCAGTTGACCAAAGCCACGCTGCCGGATGACTCCAGCATCAGCTACACCTACGACACCGCACATCGCCTTACCGGCATCGCCGACACCTCCGGGAATTCAGTCGCCTATTCCTTGGACAATATGGGCAACCGCACCGGCGAGCAGGTCAAGGATGCCGATGGCGCACTCGTCCGCAAAATCAGCCGCGCCTACGACGCACTCAACCGCCTCAAGCAAATTACCGGAGCCCTGCAATGACGCGCCCTCTTCCAACATGCATCGCCGCCGCCTTCGCCGTTTTGGCTGCGAGCGCAAACGCGCAAACGCAAAACACCACCACCAGCTACGTCTATGATGCCATCGGCAACCTGACCCAGATCACAGACCCGCTAAACCGCATCACCAAGCAGGAGTACGACATCCTGCGCCGCCGCACGAAAGTCACCGACGCCAAGAATGGCGTCACTCAGTTCATCTACGATGGCCAGGACCAGTTGACCCAAGTAACCGACGCGCGCAACCTGGCTACCGTCTACACCATTGATGGATTGGGCAACCTCACAAAGACCGCCTCACCGGACACTGGCGCGACCACCAGTACCTACGACGAAGCCGGCAATCTAAAAACCCGCACCGACGCCAAGGGCCAGCTGACCAGCTACACTTACGACGTGCTGAACCGTGTTACCGCCGTCAGCTACAGCGACGGCACCAGTGCTGCTTACGTCTACGACACGGGCGACAACGCGATTGGCCGGCTCAGCAAAGTGACCGACGTCAGCGGCACCACCGAGTACAGTTACGACCTGCACGGCCGCGTACTAACTGAAACACGCACCATCGGCGGCACCGCCTATGCAACCTCCTACCGCTACAGCTCAGGACTTTTGTCAGGGCTGACCTACCCCAGTGGCCGCACCGTCGACTATCTGCGCGACAGCACCGGGCGCATCAGCAGCATCAGCAGTACCAAGGACGGCAGCACGGCCACACTGGTGAGCGATGCCACCTACCAGCCGTTCGGCGCCTTGAAGTCGCTCACGTTCGGCAACGGCCAACTGTACACGCGCACCTACGATCTGGACGGGCGCATGACCAGCTACACGCTGAACGGCCAAGTGCAATCCCTCAGTTATGACGCCGCCAGCCGCATCACCGGCGTCACTGACGCGGGCAACGCGGCCAATACGCGCACCTATGGCTACGATCAGCTGGACCGCATCACCAGCGAGCAGAAAGGCAGCAGCAGCCTGGGCTACAGCTACGACGCGGTCGGCAACCGCACCCAGTACACCAATGGCGCGGCCATCACCAACTACACCTATGCCACGGCCAGTAATCGCCTGACGCAAGTGGCTGGCGGACAGACCAACACCATTGCCACAGACCTGAACGGCAGCACGACCAACAACGGCAACAGCCAGTTCAACTACGACGCGCGCGGACGCATGATGTCGGCCACCACGGCCATCGGCTTGGTGAGCTACAAGATTAACGTGCTTGGCCAGCGTGTGCAAAAGGTCACGCCGCAGGCCACAACGGTGTTCCATTACGACGCCAACGGCAAGCTGATCGCCGAGACGACTGGCGATGCCACTACCGAATATGTCTACCTGGACGATGTGCCGGTAGCTGTGCTCAAGTAAGGGAATGCAGATGAAGAACCACAACAAAGGAACCAGCGTGTTCAAGAACTTCCTCATTACCGCCTGGCTGGCGTTCGCGTCACTTGCAGCGACCAATGCATCGGCGGCGACTTCGATCACCGCCTTGGCCACGCCATCCACCGCAACGGTGCCTGCCAGCGTGATCTTGTCTATCTCCGTCAACGCGGATCCGGACCCGGTGATAATTACCAAGGTCGAATACTTCAATGGCATATCACCACTTGGTGAATCGACCACCGCACCTTTCAGCCTGGCACTCGGCAATGTCGCGGCAGGCACCTACAACATCGTAGCGAAGGCAACCGTAGCCAACCCGGAGAATCCGGTTCTCCTCTCCAATCCAGCCGCACTGGTGGTAGCCAGCGGATCGACAGGTGGCTCGAACGTGTACTATGTCCAGACGGATCAACTGAACACGCCGAGAGCGATTACCGATCAGAGCAACGCCCTGGTTTGGAAATGGGACAGCGATCCGTACGGATCAACACCCCCAAACGAGAAGCCTGGCTCAGCGGCAAGTTTCACCTACAATCAGCGGTTTCCGGGGCAGTTCTTTGATAAGGAGACAAATTTTCATTACAACTACTTTAGGGACTACGATCCGCAAACCGGGCGGTACGTACAGAGCGATCCGATTGGGCTTGCTGGTGGCATCAACACGTACAGCTACTCGCTCGGCAATCCAGTCAAATACACAGATCCAACGGGTCAGTTTGTCCCGCTCGTAATTGCAGTATGCGCAGCGGGTGGCTGTGAGGCTATCTTTACAGCCGCGGTGGCAGGAGCTGTGTGGTGGGGTATTAGTCACCAGCCGATGGCCAATTCAAGTTCATCAGACCGTGGACTGCAACAAGCCATCGAGAAGGAAGCGAATCGCCGCGAATACAAGAGCTATTGTGATGACCCTCCGCCACCCGGAGGAAATGCTTGTGATAACGCGCAAAATGATTTGCGCAATGCGCAGCGCTGCAAGGCTGCTCGCGATGAAAATACGAAAAAGTGGTGGCAAGGTCAGGATAGTCAGCACGATTCCAGAATGATGACGGATTTAAATAACCGCATTTCAAATGCCGAGAAAGCTGTGAAACGTAGCTGTCCTTCAACGTGCCAATAAGAGTGCTGATTAACATGGAAAAAGCTTCATTGCTAAGCGAAATAGAGAGCGTTTTTTCTTTCATAGAAATGCCGTCCCGGTGCGATATGGTTCCCGCATCACCGCGCACCATCGAGTCTCAAGAGATCCAGGAAGACATGGAGGAATTTCGGGGAAAACCAATATCGGGAGACGCAATCCGCACGATTCAACGTTATTTCCCTGTGTTGTCGGAAAAAGCGACGCGCTGGATCCTGCCACATTTTCTGCGCTATTGCTTGGCCCCTGACACAGTCTTTGATCGGCGGCGCCAAATCGAATCGCTCATTTATGCGCTTTCTCCAGAAACAGAATTTTCTTTCGATTCAATGAAGAAGTTCTCCCTGTTGAGCAGCTCGCAAATCTTGTGTCTCGTACATTTCCTTCAGTGGTGTCTTGAAGATCCATATTGGATGCAAGCCTATTCAGAACGTATCCATAGTGGTATTGCATTTCTTGGGACACTTCCGCGTGGGCAGGGGGGCGGGTGCGTCAGTGCCGACAAAGTTACACGAACAGAGCAGTAGAGCGCGGGCATGAGTGGGCAGTGCCGAACATACACGAATGGGGCAGGCGGGCGATAATTGGCCACGTAGAAGGCAGTTGACATCGGACGTATCCCGTTCGTATCTGGTCCGTATCCTGTCGTAGCCTATCCGTAGTTGCTGAACACGTAGGCGGTGCCGTCGCAGGGCGCGCGGCCCAGCGCCTGCTGCACGCACAGCGACAAGCGGTCGATCCCGGCACGGATATCGACCGGCTGGGTCGCCAGCCAGATCACCCCAGCGCCCAGTTGCATCACAGGCTGCGCAGCAGGTTCGCCAGCCACTCGCCCGGCGTGCCTGCGGCCAGCTCCAGCGACAAGCCCTGCGGGCCGCGCAACACCAGCGACGGCGCCGCAGTCGGCTTGATTACCACCGGCACCAGCGCTGCTACTTGCCGAGGCGCGGCAGAAAGGCGCCGCACCCAGTAGCCCATTTGGCACACCGGGTGGCCGTGCTTCAGCGCGTAGGCCCGCTGTGACAAGCCGCTTTCACGCCAGTGCGCAATGCGCTCCTTCCAGATTTCTTCTCTTGCTTGGTTCTCCGTCGTGTCCTCCGGAATGAAAACCGGAGTGTGCAGAATCGTGCACCGCGTTCACAGGTGGGACGGCCGGACGCTTACCGCCTTTTTACTTCGGCGTTCAGTCGCACCAGCGGATTGGTGCTGTGGATCTGGAGTCGGTGAGTATTCTCATCAAGCTGGACACTGATTCTCCTCTCAAAGAGGACACCGATTCTCTCCTCAAACTGGACACCGAGTGGTGAATCTATGTAATGACCCAGCAGAATCTGCTCAGGTTACGCGGCTAATGCAAAAACAGCCGCAGGGGTTTTCATCTGAAGCGCCTGGTGTGGGCGCTTGTTGTTGTAAAACTGAATCCAATCGCCAATCACACGACTGGCGTGCTGCAAGGACTCGAATCGTTGCCGGTGTGTGCATTGCTCCTTCAAAGTACGTATGACACGCTCGACCATGCCGTTCTGCTGCGGACAGTGCGGCGTGATGAATTCCTGGCGCAGGCCATAGCCGCGCACCAGTGCCGTGAAGCTACGGCTGGTGAACACCAAGCCATTGTCGCTGCGCAGCAGGAATGGTGCCGGCACGCGTCCCAGCGTGCCAAAGCGGGCAATCAGGGCATGCTCCAAGGCGCTCGATGCTGTACAGGCTTTGCCGCTGCGCGACAGGTGCCAGCCCAGCAGTTCACGAGTGTGGCAATCGATCACCAAAGCCAAGGTCGCCCAGCCGTCCTTGCCAGCCCATATCCTGCACATGTCTGTGGACCAGCGTTCATTGGGCGCCTGCGCCACCGAGGGCAAGGCTTGGATGCGCGGCCGGAAGCCGATGGCCCGCTTGCGCACCTGCCAACCCTTAAGCTGGAAAATGCGCTGCACGGTGTTCTTGTTCATGCCCAGCAGGTGCGCCACCGTGCGATAGCCGAAGGACGGTGATTCTTCGATCATGGCCTTGATCGGGGCGGCCAGCTCGGGCTTGACCTTGGAGGCCGCCTTGGTCGGCTTGTAATAGGCAGTGCGGCGCGGCACCTCCAGCCACTTGCACAGCTTACTCATCGGGACGACCAATCCATCTTCCTTGAGTCCCTGGCGGATCGTCTCGATCACTTCTCGTCCTCGCCCAACAGGGACTGCAGCTTTTTTCGTACGCGCAACTCCAGCATCGCTTCGCCGTAGGCCTCCTGCAATTCTTTGATCTGCCGCTCGTACTGCTCGCGCACATCGAGCGGGTTGGCACGCAGCGCGTTCTCCATACCGCGCTTGCCGTCATCGACCCAGGCCTCGACCTCAGACGGCGCCAAGTCGTAGGCACGGCTCGCTTCTGCAACTGTCGTCTTGCCCTGGATGATTTCCAGCACCAGTGCGCTCTTGCGCTTGGCCGTCCAGCGTTTCACTTCTTCGTCCATCTTCGTACTCACTGATAATTTCCTCAATTATGACGTGAGCAGGAATTCAGTGGGTCGTTACATCTATCCGGACACATATTGGACTGCCGGACAGTGGTTCTGCTACCTGGACAGGTATCGCTCACCGTCCGGACTGCTCCGTAGTAGGATGCTCATCGCGAATCGGACTGCAATGTGAACTTTCTAGCAGCGGCCGTCACTAAGTTTTGTCCGGTGGCTTCAGGTATTGGTCGTTGGCGTCGTCTAGCATCTTGCCCAAGTTCAGGCCTATACCCATAATATTCGGTTCGAGCTTAACGTAACGAGTAAGGCGGAGGAGCAGGCCCGAAAGCAGGTTCCGCAGCTGCAGGCAATCCTCAAGATGAAGCAGACGCTGCCTTGTCCTGCATTTGCTAAGCGTCGTGTCGGCACCGTCTTGAGCGGATCGTCAGGAAACGAGATGATGCTTGGCAGACCGCTGGAAGCGGCGTTTAGCCGGCCACCGATGGCAGCGCATGCCTGCCAATGCCGCTGACCTCGCGGTCATCAGCCAGCCTGGCGCGGACGCCGGCCGGCAGTGTCAGGCTGCCCTTGCCTTTCGACCACTCAATCTCGATTAGTCCGTGCGGGGTCGGCACCGCCCCGTGGCCGGAGGCGATGCCCGCAGTGGCCGGAGTCACCTGACACAACGAGAAGCCCGGCGCCAGCGGTTCCACGCCCAGCACCCCGCGCGACAGGAGCATCACCGGCGCGGCGCCCGCCCAAGCATGGCACAGGCTGTTGCCATACCTGCGCGAGTACATGGAAAGTTGCGCCACCTCTCCCTGCTCCGGACGGATGTCTTCGAAGAAGCGGCGGTAGCCCCGTTCGATCAGCGGCAACCACACGGCCTTCAGCCGCGCGATGCCATCGGCCGTACGGCCCGCCTTGGCATAGGCCGTGAGTTCCACCACCTGCGTGAGGCTCCAGCGTCGGGCGCGGTTGTTCGGGTCGTTCAGCCACGCGAACAGGCGATTGTGCTCGCCCGGCGCTGCCACGTCGTAGGCGACTGCGAAGGCCTGGGCGAACGGCGTGAAGCGGCCGTCGCGCTGGCCGACGCTGTCGATGCCGTTGACGTACAGGCCGGAGCGCTGGTCGAGGAACTGGCGCCGGATGGTGGTGCGCAGCCGTGCCGCCGCCTCGCTCCAGCGTGCCTGCAGCTTTTTGTCACCCCAGGCCTGCGCCAGCCGCGCGCCGGACGAGAAGGCGGCGGCCAGCAGCATCTGGCCATAGGCCGGCGCGCCCTTCGCATCGGGACCCTGCGCCTTGACGGCGGACCAATCAGGGAAAAAGCCGTACGGCTTGACCTGCCGAGCATCAAGCAGGCCGGCGCCGTCCTGCAGCGAGGTGTAGAGCTGCAGGCTGTCCTCGATGCGGTCGCGGAACATGCGGGAAAAGCGTTCGTCGCCGCGCATCATGTATTCGCGCTCGAAGCCGATCACGTCGTACATCTGCGAGTCGATGATGCCGAAGTCGCGCACCGACGGCTGCTCGGGCAATGTCTGCACCACCAGCGTCTGACGTGACATGTCGGTATCGAAGAACACGCGCTCGAACGCTTCCAGCGCCTGCGTCCCGTCATGCCATACCAGCCCATCGCGGCGAATGCCGTCCAGGTAGAAATCGTGCATGTTCGAGCGCAGCGTGGCCACCGCCGTGTTCCAGATGGCGTTCAGGGCCGGGTCGCTGGTCTCGAAGCGGCCCAGCGCAGGCGCCGGGTGCACCTTGGCGTCGAAGCGGATGTCGGTCAGTTGCACGTTTCCCCTGACCTCCAGCCGTGCATAGCGCAGCGCACGCTCGGGCAGCCGCCTCTCAAATTTGAGTCCGTCATGGGCCTTCCTTCATATTCTAATGGGCATCGCCCGGAATCACAGGTACCGCAGTACCCGACACGATCTGCATCAATTCCCTTTGTTGCTGTCGCGTGACGTCCAGTTCGCGTTCTGCACGGGAATGCGGCCGTCAGAGTATGTGGCATTGCAGTGGGCGCATATCCGAGAGGAACGGCATCAGGTGGCGGTTGAGCAGGTCTTTGTTGATGGTCAAACGAAAGACAGGGCTAAAACGGAAGCGGGCCTGCGCAGCATCGACTTGCGGCTTGGCGCCAGAACGGCGCTACAGGCCCAGAAGGCATTTACCGCAGAGGGAGGAGGATTGGTGTTCGTCAATCCGCAGACACGCCAGCAGTGGAACGGGGACAAGCCCATCTATAAACGGTGGAAGCAGATTCTAAAACAGGCGGGCGTCCGCTTCCGCAATCCCTACCAAACTCGGCATACGTTCGCCTCGAGCCTGCTGATGCTTGGCGCCATCCCGCTGTACGTTGCGGGGCAGATGGGACACGCAGACACCACCATGATCACGCGCACTTACGGGAAGTGGATCAACAGCGGGCTGGACGATGGCCGCCGCCAGAAACTGTTGAAGCTGTATGCACAGACCAACCCCAAGCGTGAGGATGAGTTTCCTTGGCACGGGTAAGGTTCATTCAGACGAAAAAAAACCGGCTTAGGCCGGTTTTTCATGAGCTGGGCATAGCTTCCATTGCCCCAAATTTGCCCCAAATTTCTGACACTCAACATCAATACTCAGCAACAATTTCTAAGTATCTGATTTTGCTACGAATTCTTGGTGGGAAGTGCAAGTTTCGAACTTGCGACCCCTGCAGTGTGAATGCAGTGCTCTACCCCTGAGCTAACCTCCCGTTGAGTGCGAGCATTATAGCGCACCGATTACATTTGTAAAAGGGCTGGCTCGAAAAATCTTATGCAGCCGGCAGAGCCAGCGCCGCGCGCCAGATGCAGCTGCCTTTCACCGCCTTGTCCAGGCCGTTGAGCGTGTCCTCGTGCGCGGCCAGTTCGTCGTCGCTGGCGCACAGCACGATGATGTCGGCCAGCGGCACCGGCTCCAGCAGCACGCCGCCTACTTGCACTTCCTCCTCAACGTCCATGCCCAGGCTGTTCTGGCCGCGCGTCATCGACAGGTAGACGTCCGCCAGCAGCTCGGCATCCAGCAGCGCGCCGTGCAGCTTGCGGTGGGCGTTGGAGATACCGAAGAAGTCGCACAGCGCGTCCAGCGAGTTGCGCTTGCCTGGACGCATTTCCTTGGCCACCGCCAGCGTGTCGATCACACCGCTGATGTGGCCCTCGAGCGGCGGCATGTTCAGCAGCCGGTACTCGTGGTTCAGGAAGCCCATGTCGAAGGGCGCGTTGTGGATCACCAGTTCGGCGCCCTGGATGTAGTCGTGGAAGCGCTGCGCAATCTCGCGGAATTTCGGCTTGTCGCTCAGGAACTCCGTGGTCAGGCCGTGCACGTTCAGTGCGCCCTCTTCCGAGTCCCGCTCCGGGTTGATGTAGACGTGGAAGTTATTCCCGGTCAGCATGCGGTTGACCAGCTCGACGCAGCCGATTTCAATAACGCGGTTGCCCAGTTTGGGATTGATGCCGGTGGTTTCAGTATCGAGTACGATTTGACGCATGGATTTCTTCAGGAAAGACTAAGAGCAAGCCGGGCAGTATAGCAAAGCCCGGCCACAGGGTCCGCGTTTGCCCGGCCCTTATTTGCGGACCGAGTCCACGCCCTTGTTGGCCAGCTGGTCGGCCCGCTCGTTGCCCGGATGGCCGTTGTGGCCGCGCACCCAGCGCCAGTCCACCTTGTGCACGGACTGCGCCTGGTCCAGCGCCTGCCACAGGTCGGCGTTCTTGACCGGCTCCTTGGCCGAGGTCATCCAGTTGCGCTTTTTCCAGCCGTGTATCCACTCGCTGATGCCTTTTTGCACGTACTGGCTGTCGGTGTGCAGCACCACGTCGCACGGGCGCTTGAGCGCGTTAAGCGATTCGATCACGGCGCGCAATTCCATGCGGTTATTGGTCGTATTCAGTTCGCCGCCAAACATTTCCTTCTCGGCGCCGTCGGCGCGCAGCCACGCACCCCAGCCACCTGTGCCGGGATTGCCCTTGCATGCGCCGTCGGTAAAAATCTCAACCTTATCCATCCTGCTGTTCCCGCCTTTTGTTCGTTGCCGGCACGCCCGCCGGGGCGGTGGCCGTTTTTTTGGTCCATGCCGGACCGATCAGGTGCATGCCTTTGACGCGCTTGACCGCCTGCACCATGTACACCGCGCCCAGATACGGCCACGAGCGCGATCCCACCTTGTCCATGAAGGCGTAGCGCTGCAGCCATTTTTCGGTGCGGCAAGCGGGCGCGTAGCAGCCGAAATGGCTTTGCGTGGCGCCCAGATTCAATAATTTTAACCAGTCTTTCAGGCGCAGCATAGAGATGAATTCGCCATCGCGCGGCAGGAAATGGTTGCCGGTGATGCGCGCCGTCACTTGCCGCAAGCCCCACAAGCTGGCCGGATTGAAGCCGCAGATGATGAGCTGGCCCTCCGGCCGCAGCACCCGCTCCACTTCGCGCAGCACCTGGTGCGGCTCGGCGGCAAACTCCAGCACGTGCGGCAGCACCACCAGGTCCAGGCTTTGCGAGGCGAACGGCAGTTCCGCGTAGTCCAGCGTGACGGCCACTTGCCGCAGCTCGCTGCCGTCGGCCAGGCGCAGCGGACGCGGGCGGGTGTCGGCCAGCCATTTGCGCGGCATGCGGTTGGCCGACAGGGCGTCGATTTGCGGCAGGCCGATCTGCACGGCGTTGAAGCCGAAGATGTCGGCGGTGAGCTCATCCAGGCGCGCCTGTTCCCAGGCGCGCACGTAGGCGCCCGGCGGCGTCTGCAGCCAGCCGTCCAGCGCTATAATGGATTTTTCGGATGCCGCGCTATCCATGCCGCTCTTTCCCTATGACTACTGCCCGCAAGCTTGCCGTCCTCACCGTTCCCGCCTTCAATGACAATTATCTGTGGTTAATCCATGACGGCGTCCACGCCGCCGTGATGGACCCCGGCGACGCGCAACCCATCCTGGCCGCGCTCAAGGCGCACGGACTGGCGCTTACCGCCATTCTACTCACCCATCACCATGCTGACCACACGGGCGGCGTCCCAGCATTATTGCAGCATTACGCCGTGCCCGTGTACGGTCCGCGCAATGACGGCATCGCCGCCGTGACCAGGCCGCTGGCCGAGGGCGACACGGTGGCCGTGCCGGGGCTGGATTTGCAGCTGTCGGTACTGGAGGTGCCGGGGCACACGCTGGGCCATATCGCCTACGTGCGCCGCGGTGGCGAAGGCGGCGAGCCCTGGCTGTTCTGCGGCGACACCTTGTTCGCGGGCGGCTGCGGCCGCCTGTTCGAAGGCACACCGGCCCAGATGGTGGACTCGCTGAACAAGCTGGCCGCCCTGCCCGCCGACACCAAGGTGTTTTGCGCGCACGAATATACCCTGTCGAACCTGCGCTTCGCCAGCGCGGTGGAGCCGGGCAACGCGGCGCTGCAGGCGCGCGTGGAGGCGGACACGGCCAAGCGCTCGCAAGGCGTGCCGACCGTGCCCAGCACCGTGGGCATGGAACGCAGCACCAATCCCTTCCTGCGGTATGCCGAACCGCAGATCGCCGCGCAGCTGGTGGCGGCGGGCAAATTGCAAGGCGGCGAAGCGCCGGTGGCCGTGTTCGCGGCCCTGCGGCAATGGAAAAACTCTTTCTAAGCGAGGCAGGATGAAGCACGTCACATGCTATTTCGACCCCATCAGCCCGTTCGCGTGGCTGGCCACCAAGGAAATCGGCCGCATTGAAGCGGCGGGCTGCACGGTGGAGTTCGTGCCGGTGCTGTTTGCGGCCATGCTCAATGCGCACGGGCAGAAAGGTCCGGCCGAGATTCCAGCCAAGCGCGTGCACACTTTCCGCGATGTGATGCGGCTGGCGGCGGCGAAGGGCCTGCCTTTCGTGGGGCCGCCGGGGCATCCCTTCAATCCGCTGCCGGCCTTGCGCATCAGTACCGCGATAGCCGATGCGGCGGCGCGCAAGCGCTTTGTGGTGGCCATGTATGCGGCGTGCTGGGAGCGCGGCGCGGATGTGTCGGATATGGCGGTGCTGGCCGGGCTGGCCGACCAGTGCGGCCTGGATGGGGGCGCGCTGGCGCAGGCTGCGGTGTCGCCGGGGGTGAAGCAGGCGCTGGCGGCTGCGACCGAACAGGCCATTGCGGCAGGCGTGTTTGGCGTGCCGACGTTTGCGTTTGAAGGGGAGTTTTTCTGGGGCGCGGACCGGATTGATTCGCTGCTGTGGCGCCTGGCGGGCAACGGCATCGACGAGGCCGCGCTGCAGGCGTTCCTGGACCGGCCGGCACTGGCGCAGCGCAAGGCGGCTTGACTCTGGGGCGGCACACATTGGCGGGTTAGCGGCGCAGCCGCGTAACCCGCCAACCCGCTTAGATTTCTTCGTACAGCGGCAAGGTCAGGAACTCGGCAAACGCGCTGGAGGTCGACATTTCCTCGAAGATCTCGGCGGCGCGTTCGTAGTTCATGCTGCTGCCGTCCGGCGCGGAGGCTTTCACCTTCGGCAGTTCCTCGGTAATCATCGCGCGCACCATCTCGGCGGTCACTTTGCGGCCATCTTCCAGGATGCCCTTGGTCGAACGGATCCACTGCCACACTTGCGAACGGCTGATCTCGGCGGTGGCCGCATCTTCCATCAGGTTATGGATGGGCACGCAGCCATTGCCGCCCAGCCAGCTGCCCAGGTAGTGGATGCCCACGTTGATGTTGTAGCGCAGGCCCGCTTCGGTGATCGGCGCTTCCGGCTGGAAGTTCAGCAGATCGGCGGCAGTCACTTCCACATCGGGACGCAGCTTGCCGATCTGGTTCGGCGCGTCGCCCAGCACTTTCTTGAACTCGCCCATGGCCAGCTCCACCAGGCCAGGG
Source organism: Pseudoduganella sp. GW821-FHT05F09 (assembly GCF_059419605.1). Taxonomy (NCBI): domain Bacteria; kingdom Pseudomonadati; phylum Pseudomonadota; class Betaproteobacteria; order Burkholderiales; family Oxalobacteraceae; genus Pseudoduganella; species Pseudoduganella sp. GW821-FHT05F09. The sequence continues at coordinate 303,682 of NZ_JBWKSD010000006.1, read as the reverse complement.
TGCGCCACCCAGCCGCCGTCGTAGCCGTCGGTCGCGTCGCGCGCCTTGTCGTTGCGCACGCCGCCCATGGCCACTTCGTTCTTTTCCGGATCGTTCTTGATCGGTATCAGCGCGGCCATGCCGCCGATGGCGGGCGCGTTGCGCTTGTGGCAGGTCTTCAGCAGCAGCAGCGCGTAGGAGCGCATGAACGGCGCCGTCATGGTCACTTTGGCGCGGTCGGCCAGGCAGAAGTCCTTGTCCAGCTTGAATTTCTTGATGCAGGAGAAGATGTAGTCCCAGCGGCCGGCGTTCAGGCCCGAGCTGTGCTCGCGCAGTTCGTACAGGATCTCGTCCATCTCAAACGCGGCCAGGATGGTCTCGATCAGCACCGTGGCTTTGATGGTGCCTTGCGGCAGGCCCAATTCGTTCTGCGTCATCACGAAGATGTCGTTCCACAGGCGCGCTTCCAGGTGCGATTCCATTTTCGGCAGGTAGAAGTACGGGCCGGCGCCGCGCGCCAGCTGCTCCTTGGCGTTGTGGATCATGAACAGGGCGAAGTCGAAAATGCCGCCCGAAATACGCTTGCCGTCCACCAGCACGTGCTTCTCGTCCAGGTGCCAGCCGCGCGGACGCACCACCAGCGTGGCGGTCTTGTCGTTCAGCTTGTACGACTTGCCGTTCTGCTCCAGCGAGATAGTCTGGCGCACCGCGTCCATCATGTTGACCTGGCCGCTGATCTGGTTGTCCCAGTTCGGCGTGTTCGAGTCTTCGAAGTCGGTCATATAGCTGTCGGCGCCGGAGTTCAGCGCGTTGATGACCATCTTGCGCTCGACCGGGCCGGTGATTTCCACGCGGCGGCATTCCAGCGCTTTCGGAATCGGCGCGATGGTCCAGTCGCCGGCGCGGATGTGCGCGGTTTCCTTCAGGAAGTCCGGACGCTCGCCCTCGTCCAGGCGCTTGGCGCGCGCCACGCGGATCGCCAGCAGTTCCTGGCGGCGCGGCTCGAACTCGCGCGACAGCTTGGCCACCAGGGCCAGCGCATCGGGAGTCAGTACGGTTTCGTAGCCGGGCTTGATGGCGCCGGTAATTTCCATGCCTGCTGGCAGAGTGAGGGTGGCTTGCGTCATGAGATCTCCGATGGTGGTAGGTGTGAATGCCTCAGTATAGGCGCTAGGCGTCTTGCTGTTTTTTCCAGTATATTCACTAAATAGTTATGCAAACAAGACTAAAAATCACTTCATCTGTGCGTTTTTTGCACAAGTGAAGAAAAACAGGGGTGTACACATCGATGGGACAATTCAGACAGATCTCCACTTTTGTGGATGTGGTGGCCAAGGGCAGCCTGTCGGCCGCGGCCCGCGCGGAAGGCATAGCGCCCGCCGTTATTGGGCGCAGGCTGGATGCGCTGGAACAAAGGCTGGGTGTAAAACTGCTGCAGCGCACCACCCGCAAGCTGGCCCTGACCAACGAAGGCGCGGCGTTCTTGGAGGATTGCCAGCGCATCCTGACCGAGCTGGAAGATGCCGAAGCGGCGGTGGCGGAACGCAGCGCGCGCGCAACAGGTCACTTGCTGGTGTCGGCGCCGGCCGGCTTCGGACGGCAGCACGTGGCGCCGCTGCTGCCCTCCTTCCTGTCCGAACACCGCGACGTGCGCGCCACGCTGAACCTGAATGACAGGGTGGTGGACATCATAGGTGAAGGCGTCGATGTGGCGATACGCATCGCCTCGCTGTCGGATTCCAGCCTGGTGGGGGTGAAGCTGGCCGACAACCAGCGCGTGCTGGTGGCCACGCCGACCTACCTGAAACGGCACGGCACGCCGCGCTCGCTGGACGATCTTGGCAAGCACAACTGCCTGGCCATCAGCAGCGACGGTTCGCAGCGCGGCTGGACGTTCCGGCAGGAGGGCAAGATCGTCACGCTCAAGGTCAGCGGCAATATGGGCTGCAACGACGGCGCGGTGCTGCACGACTGGGTGCTGGCAGGCAGAGGGCTGGCGTGGCGTTCGATGTGGGAGGTGGGCGGCGATATCGAGGCTGGGCGGCTGCGCACCGTGCTCGACGAGTATGCGGCGCCGGGCAATGATATTTATGCGGTGTTCGCGCAGCGCAACCACCTGCCGCTGCGGATCAGGGCGTTCGTGGACTTCTTGCGGCGCACGTATGCGCAGCCGGGGTACTGGCGCAAGGAGAAGGTGGCGGCGTGAGCGGAGCTGGCGGCGCCTCGTCCGGGCAGGCGTCGCCAAACGTACAGACGAAAAAAAATCCTCGGAAACCGAGGATTTCTTCATCTCGTAAGATTCAGCGTATTACAGTGGCTGAATGTTCGAAGCTTGCTTGCCCTTAGGGCCGGCGGTTACTTCAAACGAAACGCGCTGGTTCTCTTGCAGCGATTTGAAGCCAGCCGATTGGATAGCCGAGAAGTGAGCGAACAGATCTTCGCCGCCTTCGTCAGGGGTAATGAAGCCAAAACCCTTCGAATCATTGAACCATTTTACGATACCAGTTGCCATTACAATTCCTATTTCAGTTAAGTTGGGCTTGCGCCCGTGATATCGTTTGAAGCAAGTAAGAAATGACAGACAAACTGCACTACTCTTGAATCTAACGATCCCGCATTATACCGAATAAAACGAAAAAATCTCGCTTTCACGAAAATAAATGCAAGGATGTGACTTCGGTGGTGTAGCCATCTAGCCAGATCTCCCCGAGCACAAATTCGCGCGGCATAAGTGTCACTATAGACAAGATCCGGAGATCGCGCTTGAGGAAAATCAAACGAGCGCGAAGAAACTTCGGTTTCAGGCCCCGGAAACCGGCGCTTTCGGGTCCTGTGCGGCCCAGGCAAGGTAGCGCTCGACTTGCGCCGCCAGCGCGTCCCAGCTGGCCAGCTCGGCGGGACGTTTCCCCAGCAACGGCAAGAGTTCCTGCTCCAGACGGCGCGCTTCGGCGCCAAACACGGCATAGCCGAATGTTGCCGCCGAGCCCGCCACGCCGTGCAGCAAAGCGTGCAGTTTTTCCAGCGCGGCGGCGTCCGCATCGGCGTTGCGGCAATGAGACAGGGCTGCAGTAATCGCTTGCAGCGTGGCGGGTATGCCCGCCGCGTACTTGTCGCCCAGCGCGGCCAGGCGCGCACGGAAGTTCGGATCAACCAGGGTCGCCACGCTCTGCCCTCTTCTTATTACTTGGTGCCGAAGATGCGGTCGCCCGCGTCGCCCAGGCCCGGCACGATGTAGGCGTGCTCGTTCAGGTGGCTGTCCAGCGAGGCGCAGTAGATCTTCACGCCGGGGTGGGCCTTCTGGAACACTTCAACGCCTTCCGGCGCGGCCACCAGGGCCAGGAAGATGATCTGCTCGTCCGACACGCCGCGCTTCTTCAGCACGTCCACCGCGTGCACCGCGGAATTGCCGGTGGCAACCATGGGATCGCACAGGATGAAAGTACGCTCGACCAGGTCCGGCAGGCGCACCAGGTATTCCACCGGCTGGTGGGTGTCCGGGTCGCGGAACACGCCGATGTGGCCGACGCGGGCCGACGGGACCAGGCTCAGCAGGCCGTCGCTCATGCCGATGCCGGCGCGCAGGATGGGGACGATGGCCAGCTTGCGGCCGGCGATAACGGGCGCGGCTATGGTCATCAGCGGGGTCTCGATCTCGCGGGTGCCCAGCGGCAGGTCGCGGGTGATCTCATAGCCCATCAGCAGGGTGATCTCTTTCAGCAGCTCGCGGAAGGTGCGGGTGGAGGTCGCCTTGTCGCGCATATGGCTCAGCTTGTGCTGGATCAGCGGGTGGTCGGTGATGAACAAATTCGGGAAGCGCGGGTCTTGTTTCATGGGGTGCTCATATCTAATCGGTTATAGCCCGCATTATCCCAGCCATCCGCCCCCGGTGGAAAGCTTTTGGGGAAAATATTCCAGGCCCGCCGGGTGCCCGTTTTTGCGGCAACTTTGCCCATCTGCTACTCTGTAGAAGGGCTTTTTGCAGCCGCCTCAGGGCTTTTTTGCAAAACATGCATAGATGTTGTCATTTTTCATGTTTTTCGCGCGCCAACAGTGATACATTTCGTTTTGGTTTTGCAACAATAGTTCTGAAAGATAGACTGACACAATGCTATCCAGTGCCCCATCATTGCCCCTGCGCGCCAGCCACAACGAGATGGACAGCCTCATAGAGGAGGCTGGCGATGTCGTTTTCCGGCTCAATTTGCAAGGCGTGGTGCTGTTTGCCAGCCAGCGCGCACAAACGCTGGCGGGCCTGGAGCTGGACGGCAAAACCCTGGCCTCCCTCACCAGCGAAACAGACCAGCCGGCGCTGAAGGCGGCGCTGGCCGAACTGGTCCAGTCGGCCACGGCCACCTGCGTCGAAGTACGGCTGAGCGGCGAGCAAAGCGAAGTCTGGTTTGAACTGCGCCTGTCCGTGTACGGCCAGGGCGGCCCCGCACCCGGCATCCTGGTGGTGGGCCGCGACCTCACCGCCCAGCAAGCCACCGAAGAACGCCTGCGCCACATGGCCACCCATGACGCGCTGACCGAACTGCCCAACCGCCTGCTGCTGTCCGACCGCATCCGCATGACCATAGCCCAGGCGCGCCGTTCCGGCCAGGGCTTCTCGGTGGCGACGGTGGGCATAGACGGCTTCAAGAAAGTCAACGACGGCCTCGGCCACCCGGTGGGCGACGCCGTGCTGCGCATGGCCGCCGCGCGCCTGCGCAAGACGCTGCGCGACTCGGACACCCTGGCCCGCGTGGGCGGCGACGAGTTCGTGGCCGTGCTGCCCGGCACCGCCACCGAAGCCCAGATCAAGCTGGTCACGGGCCGCCTGCTGGCCACGCTGCAGGCGCCGTTTGAAATCGACAGCCACACCATCTACCTCGGCGCCTCGGTCGGCGTGTCGGTCTATCCGCAGCACGCCGAAGACGAAGTGCGGCTGGTGGCCCTGGCCGACGCCGCCATGTCGCGCGCCAAGGAAACCGGCAAGGCGCGCTGCGTGGTCTACAGCGCCCGCCTGAGCGGCCCGCCCGAGCACGACATTTCGCTGGAAGCGGCCATGTTCCAGGCCGTGCGCGAAGGCGAGTTCATGCTGTACTACCAGCCCATCGTGGACGCGCGCACGCGCGAGATCGAAGGCTTCGAAACGCTGATGCGCTGGAAGCACCCTACCCTGGGCATGGTGCCGCCGGTGCGCTTTATTCCGATTGCGGAAACCAACGGCCTCATCAACCTGCTCGGCGCCTGGGCGCTGAAGGCCGCCTGCGTGCAGCTCAGGCAGTTCGAGGAGGTTGCCAAGCGGCCATTGTATATTTCTGTTAACATTAGCCCTAGGCAATTCCGCAACGATAAATTCCTCGACGTACTGGACGACGCCATGGCGTTCTCCGGCCTCCCAGGTGAGCAATTGGTACTAGAAATTACAGAAGGCACGCTGATGATCGATCCGGCCCACGCCGAAACGATCCTGACCCGGATGGCGGAGCGCAAGGCGCGCATCGCCATCGACGACTTTGGCACCGGCTATTCCTCGCTGGCCTACCTGAAGCGCTTCCCCATCTCCGTGCTGAAAATCGACCGCGCCTTCATCCGCGACCTGCCCGGTTCGCAGAAGGACGGCGCCATCTGCAACGCCGTGCTGGACCTGGCCAAGCACCTGGACCTGTCCGTGGTGGCCGAAGGCGTGGAGACCGAAGAGCAGCTGGCCCATTTGCAGGAGCGCGGCTGCCAGTACATCCAGGGCTACCTCACCGGCAAGCCCATGGCCGCCCATGTGGCCATGGCGGCCCTGCGCGAGCGCACTTACGCCAATCTCGTGCCGCAGGAGACCAGGCTGGACGCGAGACCGGACACGAGGCAGGTGCAGGCATGAACCAGGCGCAGACAGCCGACGGCGCCAAGACCCTGTCCCTGCTGTGGGACCGCACCCGCATGCAGGGCGACATGCCCGGCTTCGCCAAGGCGATTTCCGCCATCCTGGGCGCCATGCGCGGCGAGGACGAGAGCGATTTCAACATGACGCAGACGGTGCTGTCGGACCCTGTCCTGACACAGAAAGTACTGCGCCTGGCCAACAGCGGCATGTATTCGGCCTTCGGCCAGCACGTCAACACCGTCAGCAAGGCGGTGCTGGTGCTGGGCACGGAAGCCATCGGCCACCTGGCCCTGGGCCTCAAGCTGATTGAAGAACTGTCCGCCACCTCGACCGATTCGGTGGCCGGTTCCTCCTGCGCCCATATCGAAATGGAAAAGGCCGTGCTGGCCGGCATGGTGGCGCAGCAGGTGGCCACCAGCGCCAACAGCCGCCACGCCGAAGAAGCCGTGGTGTGCTCGCTGCTGCACACGCTGGGCCGCATGATGATCACCTTCTACATGCCCGAGCGCTGGAGCGAAATGCAGAAGCTGGCCGGCATCGACAAGGAAAACGACGCCGCCATGCAGGTGCTGGGCCTGAGCATGGAAGAAGTGGGCAGCGCAGCCGCCGCCCACTGGGGCCTGCCGAAGAACCTGATCAGCGGCATGCGCAGCGTGGCGCCGGCCACCGGGGGCGAGGAAGTCAGCCACGCGGACTGGATAGCCGGCCTGTCCACCATGTCGGCCCGCTGCGCGGACGCGCTGTGGCACGACGACGAAGCCGGCGCCGAGGAAGTCAAGCGCATCACTGAAAGCTACTCCGGCATGCTGGGCGTGGACGCCGAAAAAATGGGCGAGGCCATAGAACGGGCCAAGGAAGTGGCGGCCAACGACTTGTCCATCGCGCCACTGTCCAAGCCAGCCGAACGCCGCGCCAAGGCGCTGGCCAAGACGCGCCAGCGCGCCGCCGGCAACAACATCCTGCTCAGCGGCCTGTCCGATATGCGCGACCTGGTCGACTCAGCCAGCCCGGGCCAGATGGTGTCCATCGCGCTCGAGACGGTGTACAAGGGACTGGACTTCTCGCGCGCCGTGGCCTTTGTGCGCAACCACCGCGAGGGCCGCTACGCCGCCAAGATGTGCTTTGGCGAAGGCGTCAAGGACAAGCTGGGCGAAATGGTGTTCAACGAAGCCTATGAGCCCAACGTCTTCCACGCCGCGCTCAATAGCGACCGCGTGATCTTCATTGAAAATGCGCGCGACCCGAAATTCGCCACCAAGCTGCCGGGCTGGTGGAAGTCCACCCTGTCCGAAGCGCGCAGCTTCGTCATCCTGCCGCTGCAGTCGAACTCGCAGCCGGCCGGCTTTATCTACGGCGACTGGGACGAATCCTTCCCGCCCATCCAGCTCAGCCAGACCGAATTCAGCCTGCTCAACGACATGCGCGCCCTGGTGGTGAAAGCCGTCGAGCGCCGCCTGCACCTGGAAACCGTCGGCAACCGCGTGGCCTGAGCCACGCCGGTGGAGCTGGGGGCGCTAGCGGCGCTGCCAGCGGAACGATAGCGCCGCCGCACCGGCGGCGCCCGCAGCCAGGGCTGACGCCACGTAGTAGACCGATTCCGCCCCCAGCCTTTCCCAGCACTGCGACAGTCCCAGGCCGCCCAGCGTGCCGCCCGCCCCATACGAAATGCTGATGTACAGCGCCTGCCCGCGCGCCTGCAGCGGCCCGGCGAACCAGCGCTGCATGGCCAGCACGGACGAGGAATGGTGCAGCGCGAAGGTGGCCGCGTGCAGCAGCTGGGCCAGGACCAGCAGCGCCAGCCAGTGCGCGCCCGCGCCTATCATGATGAAGCGCAGCACCGCCGCCGCGAACGCCAGCATCAGCATGCGCTGCGCGCCCCAGCGCTTGAGCAGCGGCGCCTGGAAATAGAACAGCAGCACTTCCGCCACCACGCCCGTCGACCACATGGCGCCGATCACCGTCTTGCTGTAGCCCGCGCGCTCGAGATAGAGCGAATAGAAGGTGTACAGCGAGGTGTGGGCGGACACCATCAGCGCGGTGGAGGCGAAGAAGGCCAGCACCTCGCGCTGGCGCAGCACGGCCAGCAGCGCCGGGCGCGGTCCGGCGTGCTGCACGCGCGGCACCTCGTGCATGCGGAAGGCCGCACCGATCACGCACACCAGCAGCGCGCCCGCAGCCCACGGCAAGGCGCGCGTGCCCCAGTAGTCCAGGGCGTAGGCGGTCAGCATGGTGGCGATGATGAAGCCGACCGATCCCCACAGGCGGATGCGGCCGTAGTGCGTCAGGTCGCCGCGCATCTCGGACAGCATCAGCGCCTCGCAGATCGGGCCTTGCGCGCTGGTGAACAGGTTGAGCAGCACCATGGCCGCGAAGAAGTGGGCGAAGGTGGTGCCGATGAAGAAGCCGGAGAAGGCCGTCAGCGCGGCCAGGCCGGTCATGCGCAGCACCACCACGCGGCGCTCGGTATGGTCGGCCACCCAGCCCCACAGGTTGGGGCCGAATATGCGCAGCACCTGGATCAGCGACATCAGCACGCCGATCTGCGCCACCGTCATGCCCTTGTCCGCGAAGAACAGGCTGGCGTAGGTGGAGAAAGTGCCCGCGTGGGCGTAATAGAAAAACAGGAAGGAGCCGAAGCTGAAGAACTGGGTAGGCATGGTGCAGGTCCTCCCCGCTTGCGCGGGAAAGGCCGGGTGATGTTTATTGGCCGCGCGCGATATCGGGCGTGGCCACGCGCACGTCGCCGCACTGGGCGCGGTGCATCAGGGCGTGGTCCATCAGCACCAGCGCCAGCATGGCTTCGGCGATCGGCGTGGCGCGGATGCCCACGCAGGGATCGTGGCGGCCGAAGGTCTCCACCATGACCGGATTGCCTTCCTTGTCGATGGAGCGGCGCGGCGTGCGGATCGACGACGTGGGCTTGATGGCGATCGACACGGTGATGTCCTGCCCGGTCGAAATGCCGCCCAGTACGCCGCCGGCGTTATTGCCGACAAAGCCCTGCGGCGTCAGCTCGTCGCCGTGCTCGGTGCCTTTTTGCGCCACCGATTTGAAGCCCGCGCCTATCTCCACGCCCTTCACGGCGTTGATGCCCATCATGGCGTAGGCGATGTCGGCGTCCAGCTTGTCGTAAATCGGCTGGCCCAGGCCCACCGGCACGTTCTGCGCCACCACGTCGATACGCGCGCCGATGGAGTCGCCGTCCTTGCGCAGCGCATCCATTGCGTCTTCCATGCGCGCGATCAGCGCGGCGTCGCCGCTGGCGGCGAAGAAGGGATTGTTCGGCACATGCTCCCAGCCCTCGAACGGCACCGGAATGTCGCCCAGCTGGCTCATGCAGCCCTTGAACACCGTGCCGTACTGCTGCTGCAGCCATTTCTTGGCCACCGCCGCCGCGCCCACGATGGGCGCCGTCAGCCGCGCCGACGAGCGGCCGCCGCCGCGCGGGTCGCGCACGCCGTATTTGTGCCAGTAGGTGTAGTCCGCATGGCCGGGACGGAAGCTTTCGGTGATGTTGCCGTAGTCCTTGCTGCGCTGGTCTTCATTGCGGATCAGCAGCGCGATCGGCGTGCCGGTGGTCACGCCCTGGTACACGCCGGACAGGATCTCCACGCGGTCCGGCTCCTGGCGCTGCGTTACGTGGCGCGAGGTGCCCGGCTTGCGGCGGTCCAGTTCGGGCTGGATATCGGCCTCGCTCAGCGCCAAGCCCGGAGGGCAGCCGTCAATTACGCAACCGATCGCAATACCATGCGATTCGCCGAAAGTGCTTACAGAAAACAGCTTGCCAAAGGAGTTGCCGGACATAGGTAGAAGTATGAGTGGACTGAGGGAATCCTTCAATTCTACCAGTCCCCCGCCCTGCCCGTGGCAATCATGCCAAAACAGTACGTACAAGTACTAAAACTTGCAATATATAAATCCAAATTTAACAATGCGCTTGCCATAACGATAAAATGTCGTTATTGGTACTGGGAAAGCGCTGAAATGATCGTTCTCTTTAACAATTCGCTATATACTTGAACCAAGAACACCGAGATATCTGGAGAAGCGACACATGCCCGCACCGATCACGCCCCTTGACCAAAACAAGGACGATCAAGACGATCTGGTATTCTTAGAAGAACATCCGGCCGAGCCGGCGGCGCACGCCAACCGCGAGGTCTGGCGCGTGATGATTATTGACGACGACGAAGACGTCCACTCGACCACCACCTTCGCGCTCGGCAACCTGGACATGCAGCAGCGGCCGCTGGAATTCGTGCACGCCTACTCCGCCAGCCAGGCCCGCGAAATGCTCAAGCATGAGCAAGACATCGCCGTCATCCTGCTCGACGTGGTGATGGAACAGGACGACGCCGGCCTGCACCTGGTGCGCTACATCCGCGAAACGTTGAAACTGGCCGACGTGCGCATCATCCTGCGCACCGGCCAGCCCGGCTACGCGCCGGAAATCGACGCCATCCGCGACTACGACATCAACGACTACAAGACCAAGTCCGAGCTGACCCGCATCAAGCTGTTCACCACCGTCACGGCGGCGATACGCTCCTACGAACAAATCCGCAAGATCAGCAACAGCCGGCGCGGCCTGGACCAGATCGTCCACGCCAGCACCGAGCTGATGTCGCTGCACGGCGTGCACAACTTCGCCGCCGGCGTGCTGGCGCAAATCGCCTCGCTGCTGCGCCAGCCGGCGCACGGCGTGCTGTGCGTGCAGGAATGTCCGGACGGCGGCTGCCATGAGCTGATGGCCATGGCCGCCGCCGGCAGCTTTGCCCACCTGGACGGTCTGCAGGTCACCAGCGGCAACGACCAGCGCGTGGCCGAAGCCATGGAACGCACGCTGGACGAGCGCCGCAACCACTACGGCAACGGCGCCATCACGCTGTACTTCGCAGGCAAGGCCAGCCGCGCCTTCGTGGCGTACCTGCTGGTGGACCGGCCCATCAGCGAGATCGAGGAAAGGCTGCTGGAAGTCTTCTGCAGCAACGTGGCGGTGGGCCTGGACAATGTGGAGCTGGTGTCCCACCTGCACAACGCGGCCTTTTACGACCAGCTCTCCAAGCTGCCCAACCGCACCCGCCTGGTGGAAATCCTGGACGCGGCGCTGGCCGGCCCGGCCAAGCAGGACGCCAGCCTGGCGCTGGTGGACCTGGACCATTTCGCCGAAACCAACGACGCCCTCGGCCACCAGTTCGGCGACATGCTGCTGCTGGCCGTGTCCGAACGCCTGCAGACCAACCTGGGCCAGCAGCTCACGGTGGCGCGCATCGGCGGCGACATCTTCTGCGTGCTGGGCGACGCCGCGCAAGTCAATCCGGCCATGATACTGGCGCTGTTCCAGATTCCGTTCAGCATAGACGGCCAGGACGTGCAGCTGTCCGCCACGCTGGGCCTGGTGCGCCTGGGCGAGCATGACGGCACCGGCGCCGACGCGCTGAAGGACGCCGACATCGCCCTGAAGCGCGCCAAGACCCAGCAGCGCGCCGGCCACTTCTACTTCTCGCGCAGCATGGGCGTGGAGATCCGCGAGCGGGTGCGCATGATGCATGCGCTGCGCACCGGCTTCAGCCAGAACCAGCTGTTCGTGGTGTACCAGCCGCAGATCGACCTGGTCACGCGCCGCCCGGTCGGCGCCGAGGCGCTGCTGCGCTGGCAGACGCCGGACGGCAAATTCATCTCGCCGGACCGCTTCATTCCGATTGCCGAGTATTCCGGCCTGATTATCGACCTGGGCGAGTGGGTCATGCGCACCGCCTGCCGCGAACTGGTGACCTTGCGCGCCGCCGGCCACGACAACTTCACCATGTCGATCAACGTATCGCAGGTGCAGTTCCGCCATCCCTACTTCCTTGAAATGCTGCGCCGCGCGCTGGCCGACACCGGCGCGCCGCCGGAGTTCGTGGAGCTGGAGATTACCGAATCCATGGCGATGGAAGAGCCGGACCTGCTGATCAAGATGCTGGGCCAGATCAAGCAGACCGGCGTCAGCATCGCGATAGACGATTTCGGCACCGGCTTCTCGTCGCTGTCCTATCTGCAGCGGCTGCAGATCGACCGGCTGAAGATAGACCGCGCCTTCGTCACCGAAATCACCGGCTCGGCGCGCGGCAGCAGCATCGCCGAGATGGTGATACAGCTGGGCCGCAACCTCGGCCTGGCGGTGATTGCGGAAGGCGTGGAAGACGAGCGCCAGGCGCAGATCCTGCAAGCGCTGGGCTGCCCGCTGGCGCAAGGCTTCCTGTTCGCCCGCCCGATGACGGCGGACGCCCTCAACGGATGGCTCAGCAACGACGCGCTCGAAGGCGTCGCATAAAACAAAAACGCTATCCGGAGATAGCGTTTTTTATTTGGGGAGCCGGTTTTAGTCCGCCGGCTGTTCTTCCTCGGCCGGCCAATCGCGGATATACGCTTTCAGCATGCGGTTCTCGAAGCTCTGCTGCTCCAGCACCGCGCGCGCCACGTCGTAGAACGAGATCACACCCAGCAGCGTTTTCGCATTCATCACCGGCAGATAGCGCGCGTGCTTTTCCAGCATGATGCGGCGCACTTCGTTCACTTCGGTATCCGGCGTCACGGTGATCGGATGGTCTTCCATGTGCTTGCGCACCGTGCCGCCGCCCACCGAGCCTTTGTTCTCATGCAGCGCCTTGAGCACTTCACGGAAGGTCAGCATGCCGACCAGATCGCCGAACTCCATCACCACCAGCGAACCGATATCCTTCTCCGCCATCGTCGTGGCGGCGTCGGCCAGCGGCTGATCAGGCGTGATGGTGTAGAGGATATTGCCTTTGACTTGCAGAATTTCGGAGACTTTCATTTTGGGCCGTCCTGTCCGTGTGAATGGGGTTTTGTAGTTATTGTAAGCCTTACTGCGAATGTAGCGTATGCCCGGCAAAAAATCCAGTATTGCGCAATATCAAATATTGCACGCTGTTGCTGCCAGCCGAATCGCGGTAGGATCTTGCCACCTCAATAACCATAACGAGACATCCATGAGCGGTCCCCACTACCCTGGCTTCGATACGCTTGCCCTGCACGCAGGCGCCGCGCCCGACCCGGCCACCGGCGCACGTGCAACCCCCATCCACTTCACCTCCTCCTTCGCCTTCCGCGATTCCGACCACGCCGCGGCGCTGTTCAATATGGAGCGCGCCGGCCATGTTTATTCGCGCATCTCCAACCCCACCAACGCCGTGCTCGAGGAACGCATCGCCGCACTGGAAGGCGGCGTGGCGGGCATCGCCACCGCCAGCGGGCAGGCCGCCATGCACCTGGGCCTGGCCACCATCGCAGGCGCCGGCTCGCACATCGTGGCCTCGCGCGCGCTGTACGGCGGCTCGCACAACCTGCTGGGCTACACGCTGAAACGCTTCGGCATCGAAACCACTTTCGTCGATCCGCGCGACATCGACGCCTGGCGCGCCGCCATCCGTCCCGAAACCAAGGTGCTGTTCGCTGAAACGCTGGGCAATCCGGGCCTGGACGTGCTGAACGTGCCCGCCGTGGCCGCGCTGGCGCATGAACACCATCTGCCGCTGATGCTGGACTCCACCTTCACCACGCCGTATCTGCTCAAGCCCTTCGACCACGGCGCCGACCTGGTGTTCCACTCCGCCACCAAGTTCCTGTGCGGGCACGGCACCGCCATCGGCGGCCTGCTGGTGGACGGCGGCACCTTCGACTGGCAGGCCGCCTACGACCAGACCGGCCGCTTTGCCGAGCTGTGCGAGCCGTATGACGGCTTTCACGGCATGGTGTTCGCCGAAGAGTCCACCGTGGCGCCGTTTGCGCTGCGCGCGCGCCGCGAAGGCCTGCGCGACTTTGGCGCCGTCATGAGTCCGCACAACGCCTTCGCCGTTCTGCAAGGCATAGAGACGCTGGGTTTGCGCATGGAGCGCCACGTCGCCAACACGCGCAAGGTGGTGGAGTTCCTGCTGGCCCATCCGGCGGTCGAGTCGGTGTCTTATCCCGAACTGGAGTCGCATCCGGACTACGAACTGGCCAAGACCCTGCTGCCCAAGGGCTGCGGCGCCGTGTTCACCTTCACCATCAAGGGCGACCGCGCCGCCGGCCGGCGCTTTGCCGACAGCCTGGGCGTGTTCTCGCACCTGGCCAATGTGGGCGACGCCAAGTCGCTGGTGATACATCCGGCGTCCACCACGCACTTCCGCGTGCCCGCCGATCAGCTGGCGGCATCCGGCATCGCGGAAGGCACCATGCGTCTGTCCGTCGGCCTGGAGGACGCGGACGACCTGCTCGAAGACCTGGCGCGCGGTCTCAAGCTGTCGCAGAAGGGAGGCTGAGATGCAGTTCGAAATTGATGGCGCGGCAGCGTACTGCTACACCGGCGGAAAAACCTTCGATCCCGTCCTCCCTACGGTGGTCTTCATCCACGGCGCGCAGAACGACCATTCGGTATGGGCGCTGCAAAGCCGCTACCTGGCGCACCACGGCTATGGCGTGCTGGCGGTCGACCTGCCCGGCCACGGCCGCAGCAAGGGCGCGGCAAAGCGCAGCGTGGAGGAGATGGCGGACTGGCTGCTGGCGGTGCTGGACGCGGCCGGCGTGGCGCAGGCCGCGCTGGCGGGCCACAGCATGGGCTCCCTGATCGCGCTGGAACTGTCGCAGCGCGCGCCCGGGCGGGTGGCCAAGCTGGCCCTGCTGGGAACGGCCTATCCGATGAAGGTATCCGACGCGCTGCTGAACACCTCGCGCGACAACGAGCAGGCGGCCATCGACATGGTCAACATCTACTCGCATTCCGGCATGGCGCAGAAGCCGTCCTGTCCCGGCCCGGGCTTTTCCGTCATGGGCGGCGCGCAGCGGCTGATGCAGCGCATGTCGGCACTGAATCCGGCGCAGCTGTTCTATACGGACTTCTACGCCTGCAACGCCTACGCCAACGGCGAAGCGGCAGCGCAGGCGGTGCGCTGCCCCACCCTGTTCATACTGGGCGCCAAGGACATGATGACGCCGCCGAAGGCCACCAGACTGCTGACCGCCGCCATCCCGCATGGCCGGGTGGTGCAGGTCGACGCGGGCCATTCCATGATGGCAGAGCAGCCGGACGCCGTGCTGGACGCGCTGGTGGCCTTCCTGCGCTAGCCGCGCCGGGGACGCCTCAGCGGCAAGCCCGCTGGGGCAGTCCCTGGATGAAGTCTATGGCCGCGCCGCTCACGGCCGGCGCCAGCGGCAGGACCGGGTTGGAGTAGGAGGCCATCTGCTGGGCTGTATCGGCCGGCACCTGCTTGAGCAAATGGTTGGCGCCATCCACCATCAGCAAACGGCTTGCCGGATTCGCCTTGTGCAGCAGCGCGGCCTGTTCGGCGCCAACCTGGATATCGGTCGTGCCCTGCACGATCAGCGCCGGCATGCGCAGCCTGGCAAACTCTTGGGACGGAATGTATTTGAACCACGAAACCATATAGGGCTGCACGCTCGGGCGGTAGATGGCCTGTAGCTCAGGCGGCAGCGCGGCCGGGCGCTTGCCGCTTTCCAGCACCGACAGAATCCTGTCGTTGGCTAGCGCCAGCTCTGCCGGCAGCTTGGAGTCGAGCTGCCGGCGCAGCAGCTGCGAGGCACGCTCCGCCGGGCCCGCCAGCGAAATAAACCCGTCCGCCTTCGCCGCGCGCGCAGCCAGCATGCCGATCAGCGAACCTTCGCTGTGGCCTATCACCGTGACCGACGAATAGCGGCCTTCCCGCTGTAGCTGGTGCACCCAGCCTGCTGCATCCTGGCTGTAGGTCTCGAAGCGCAGCTGCGCTTCGCTTGCGCCGGCGCGCGCGCTGGCGCCGATGCCGCGCTTGTCATAGCGCACACTGGCAATGCCCGCTTGCGCCAGCGCCTGGGCCAGCATCTTCAGGCCGTTGTTCGCGCCGGGCAGCAGCTTGCTGTTGCCGTCGCGGTCGGTCGGCCCGGAGCCGGAGATGATGAGCGCAACCGGCTTGCAGCCCAGCGGCAGCGGCACCAGCAGCGTGCCTTGCACGTCGCCGCTGGGCGTGGACAGCGTGACGGCGCGCGGCAAGGCCGCATATTCCGCCGCCGCGCAAGCCGAGGCCAGGCTGAGCGCAACGCAGGCCAGGAGTATGGATTTGCGCTTCATGGCCGCGACAAGTCTATGCCGTACAGCGCCAGCCCTTTGCCTGCGCCGTCGTCCGCCTGCAGCTGCGTGATATTCTCCAGCCCCGCAGCACGCGCCAGCTCTAGCTTGCCCGGCGCCGAGTGGAACACCACCGGCCCCTTGGTGCGCACGGGGGCAAAGCGCCAGCTGCGCGCCGCGCCGTGGGTGGCGCGCAGCAGCGTCTTGGTGCGCTGGATGTAGGCGATCAGAACGTCCCGGTTGGCGTCCGGCGCCGAAAAAATGGTGCTGCGCGCGTCCACGCCGGGGAAGGAGCCGCCGCCGGAGGCGCGGTAGTTATTGGTCGCCACCAGGAACTCCTGGCCCGGCTGCACCGGCTTGCCCTGGAAGCTCAGGCTTTGTATGCGGCTGCCTTGCGGACGCGTCACGTCGATGCGGTAGCTCACGTCCGGGCTGCTCAGCATGTCGAAGTTGTAGCCCGCGAAGCCGGGATTCACCAGCTCCTGCGGCGCGGCCTTGTCCGGGTCTATCGTGTTGAAACGGCTGGCGGCTTTCTCCAGCCAGGCTTTCAGCCCCGCGCCGTCCACTTTGACGCCGGACAGCGTGTTCGGATACAGGTACAAATCGGCCGCGTTGTTCAGGGCGATGGCGCCCAGCTTCACGTCGGTGTAGTCGCCCGGCCCGGCCGCGCCGGACTTGAACGGCGCCGAGACCGACAGCACCGGCAACTGCGCATACTGCGGCAGGTTGGCGCGCACATAGGCAGCCAGGTAGGCCGCCTGCGCTTCGTTCACCGCCTGCACGGCGCTCACATCGCCCACGTCCGCAAAGTAGGAGGTCATGGGGAAGTCGGTCGTGCCCAGCGGCGTTTGCACATAGCGGATGGTGGCCGCATGCTCGGCCGCCACCAGCGGGGCGATGGCCGGATCGGCCTCCACGTAGCGCTTCGCGCCGGCAGCGCCCGTGCCGGCCGTGCTGACGGTGCTGCGGGCCTCCACCGTGGTGCGGTCCTTGTCCACCACCCAGCGCCGGCCCTCGCGCTGCAGGTGCAGGCCGATCACGCCGAGATGCTTGCCCCACAGGCTGGCCATCACGGCCGGCACGCCGTGCACCGTGCCCCTGGCCTTGTCCACGCCGGGCAGGTTGAACGGGGCGGACGTGCTGGCCGCATTCGGGAAGGCCTCGTGCGCGTGGCCCAGCAGCATGGCGTCTATGCCCGGCACCTGGGCCAGGTACAGGCCCGCATTCTCCATCTGCGGCGTGTACGGCGCGCCGTCCAGGCCGCCGTGCAGGATGGCCACCACGATGTCGGCGCCCTGCGCGCGCATCTGCGGCACGTACTTGAGGGCCGACTCGCGCACGCCTTCCGCGTACACGCGCCCTTCCAGCCAACGCTTGTCCCAGCCCAGTATGCCCGGCGGCGTGAAGCCGATCAGGCCCACCTTGAGCACCGCCTGCACCGGCTTGCCGTCGGCGCCGTTAGCGGTGATGCGCTTGTCGATGATGGTGTAGGGCTGGAACAGCGGCTGCCTGGTCCTGGTGCTGTAGATATTGGCCAGCACCAGCGGGAAAGCCGCACCGGCGCAGCGCGGCGCGGCCGGGTCCAGCCCGTCCACGTCGAAACGCGCGCCGGTCACCTGGCTCAGATAGGGCAGGCCGTAGTTGAAGTCATGGTTGCCCAGGCCGCCGCCCTCCACGCCCAGCAAATTCAGGGCTTTGTAGACCGCCAGCGTTTCGCTGCAAGGCAGCGGCGCGGCCAGCGCCTGGTAGTCCGCCAGCGCCGTGCCCTGGATGGTGTCGCCGTTATCGAGCAGCATGCTGTTGGGGAACTCCGCGCGCGCCTGCCGGATCAGCGTCGCAGTGCGTTCCAGGCCCAGCGAGGCGTCGGGCGCCAGCTTGTAGTAGTCGTAGCTCAGCACATTGGCGTGCAGGTCCGAGGTCTCCAGCAAGGCCAGCGTGGCGCGCGCGCCGTCCGGCACCTGGGCCTGGGGCGCCAGGGAACCGCAGGCAGCCAATGGCAGAAAAACGAGGCAAGGCAGAAGTCGGCGCATGGCGGCGTGCATCAAAAGCAACTGTTTCAGAAGCGACCGATCATACGCGCCGCCCAGTCCGCTCGCAATAGTTCCGCAGTTCTTCGCGCTGTTCGGCATGAATCAAGCGATCCGCACTTGTGCGCAAAACCGGCCGCGCGGTGTGCCAAACTGACATCATGAGGTGCACAAAAAGGGGCTGTCATGAGCCTGATAACGCTAGCCAACCGGGTCTTAGTCGAGCCCGTCAAAGAGCACATGGTGCTGGGCATCGTGCTTGCGGGGGCATTCGCTTATGTGCTGGGCGAGTCCAGGGTGAGCTGGCTGGCGCCGGAATACGCCAGCCACGCGGCCAAGGCCGGCGCGACCTTTTTCGGCGCGGGGATCTGTGCCGCCATCCTGCGTTCGAAGCAATTCCTGGAAAGAAGGAATTCCAGGACAAATGGGAAGCGCTGACCAGGCTACTGCTGTCGCGCCTGCTGACCGATCAGAGCGCAGCGGCCACCGCCGCCCTCGTCGAATCCCTGATGGAGAAGCGGCACAGCTACTATCTGGACGATTTCAAGATCAGCTACCACATGGAGACCGACGGCAGTTCCGTCATGGTCACCAACACCATGTGCGCGGATGTGCATCTGGCGCCGGACTGCAGCAATTACTTGTTCGTCCAGACCATAGAGTCCGACGCTGCAGCGGAACTGCTGTCATTTACGCTGGATGGCGACAGGGTGGAGCCGGTGCTGGAGCTGAGCGGCCGCCGCAGTGCGCAGGGCGAACAGCTGACCGTCAGCGTCAACCTCAAGGACTACCTGAAACCCGGCCAGCACACGATACGCCTTGAGCGCACCTACGTGACGGTGCAGGACATGCATGCCGAACCTTTTATTTCGGCCACCATCAGCCGCTTTATCAAGGGCGCGGTGATCGAGACGGAGATCTCGCCCGGCTACCGGGTGCGCCTGATCGCCAACGGCATGGAGAAATGCAATCCCAAGCCGGTACCCGGCGGCGGCCGGAAAGTGCGCTGGGAGTTGGCGCAGCATAACGTGCTCCTGCTGCCGGGCCAAGGGTATACACTAATTTTAATTGCCAACTAGACAAGGAGCGTATCATGCAAATGCGAACCAAAGAAACCATCTGATGCCATTCGCGCTTCGGCACGGCGGCAAGGCCCCGTGCCTGCGAATTGGCGCTGTAAGGGCATGCGTCCTCTAGGGTATAATCCAAGGTTTGATTACACCACTAAAAGACTAGAAGATCATGGAAGCCGAACGCATCAACGCCCTCTCCGCCCTGCTCGCCGATCTGACGACCCGCGAAGCCGAACTTCGGAGGTATCTTTGACTTCACTGTCAAAGAAGAGAAGCTCGAACAAGTAAACGAAGAACTGGAAGACCCCACCGTCTGGAATGACCCGAAACGCGCCCAGGACCTGGGCCGCGAGAAGAAGTCGCTGGAAGCCATCGTCCATACGCTGACCAAGGCCGACGCCGACCTGAAGGACATGGCCGACCTGTTCGCCATGGCCAAGGAAGAAGGCGACGACGACACGCTGGAAGCGGTCATCGCCGACACCGAGGAAATCAAGACCGTCATCGAAGGCATGGAATTCCGCCGGATGTTCAACAATCCGATGGACCCGAACAACTGCTTCATCGACATCCAGGCCGGCGCCGGCGGCACCGAGGCCCAGGACTGGGCCTCCATGCTGCTGCGCCAGTACCTGCGCTATTGCGAACGCAAGGGCTTCAAGGTCGAGGTGATGGAACAGTCCGACGGCGAGGTGGCCGGCATCAAGACCGCCACCCTGAAGGTCGAGGGCGACCACGCCTACGGCTATCTGCGCACGGAAACCGGCGTGCACCGCCTGGTGCGCAAGTCGCCGTTCGACTCGGCCAACGGCCGCCATACCTCGTTCACGTCGCTGTTCGTGTACCCGGAAGTGGACGATTCGATCGACATCGAGATCAACCCGGCCGACCTGCGCATCGACACCTACCGCGCGTCCGGCGCCGGCGGCCAGCACATCAACAAGACCGACTCCGCAGTGCGCCTGACGCACGGCCCGTCCGGGATTGTGGTGCAGTGCCAGAACGACCGTTCGCAGCACCGCAACAAGGCCGAGGCGATGGACATGCTGAAGGCCAAGCTGTACGAGCTGGAACTGCGCAAGCGCATGAGCGAGCAGCAGAAGCTGGAAGACTCCAAGACCGACGTCGGCTGGGGCCACCAGATCCGCTCCTACGTGCTGGACCAGTCCCGCATCAAGGACTTGCGCACCGGTTTCGAGACGGGCAACACCAAGGGCGTGCTGGACGGCGACCTGGACGAGTTCATTTCCGCATCCCTCAAGCAAGGCGTCTAAATGAGCAAGGCATCGCGCGCGTTCATCTTCGACATGGACGGCACCATCGTGGACAACATGGCCTTCCACACCAAGTCGTGGCTGGCCTTTTTCGAACGGCGCGGCCGCGCGCTGGACGCGGACGCCTTCTTCCGCGACACCGCAGGCCGCCAGGGCCACGAGATCATGCGCCTGTACATGGGCGACCATCTGACCAGGGAAGCCAGCGCCGAGCTGGACGCCGAGAAGGAAGCGCTGTACCGCGAGCTGTACGGTCCGCACCTGGAAACGGTGCCCGGCTTCGACCAGCTGATCGCCACCGCCCAGGCGGACGGCGTGGCGCTGGCCGTGGCCACCGCCGCGCCGAACGACAACATCGTCTTCACGCTGGACGGCCTGGACCTGCGCAAGCACTTCCATGCCGTGGTGGGCGCGGCCGACGTGGCGCGCGGCAAGCCGAATCCGGACGTGTTCCTGCTGGCCGCCGAGCGCTGCGGCGTAGCGCCCGAGCACTGCATCGTGTTCGAGGACGCGCCGCTGGGCGTGGAAGCGGCCCGCCGCGCCGGCATGCGCGCGGTGGTCCTGACAACCACCCTGCCGGCCAGCGCGTTTGCAGAATTCGACAACGTGATCTGCGTGGCGCGCGACTTCAGCGAGCTGAATATCGCCGAGCTGTTTGCAGCCGAAATTAATTAATCTACCAAATAAAAATCATGACTACGGATATCCAAGAACAAGCAGCCGCCCCGCAAGACGAGAACAAAATCATCGCCGAGCGCCGCGCCAAGCTGGCCGCCATCCGCGAGCAGGGCGTCGCCTTCCCGAACGACTTCAAGCCGCAGCACAAGGCCGCCGACCTGCACATCCAGTACGGCGAAAAGAGCCGCGAAGAACTGGAAACCGATCCGGTGACCGTGGTGCTGGCCGGCCGCATGATGCTGAAGCGCGAAGCCGGCAAGAAGGCCGCCTTCGCCACGCTGCAGGACGCCTCCGGCGCCAAGGCCGACGGCCGCATCCAGATCTACGCCACGCTGGACCTGACCGGCGAAGCGGCCATGGCCGCCCTGCACCACTACGACCTGGGCGATATCCTGGGCGTGACCGGCACGCTGTTCAAGACCAAGACCGACGAGCTGACCATCAAGGTCACCGAACTGCGCCTGATCACCAAGTCGCTGCGCCCGCTGCCGGACAAGTTCCACGGCCTGGCCGACCAGGAAACCAAGTACCGCCAGCGCTACGTGGACCTGATCATGAGCGAAGAGACGCGCCGCACCTTCAAGGCCCGCACCGCCGCCATGTCGTCCATCCGCCGCTTCATGGAGAAGAACGACTTCATGGAAGTGGAAACGCCGATGCTGCACACCATTCCAGGCGGCGCCGCGGCCAAGCCTTTCATCACGCACCACAACGCGCTGGACATGCAGATGTACCTGCGCATCGCGCCCGAGCTGTACCTGAAGCGCCTGGTGGTGGGCGGCTTCGACCGCGTGTTCGAGATCAACCGCAACTTCCGCAACGAAGGCGTGTCGATCCGTCACAACCCTGAATTCACGATGATGGAGTTCTACGCGGCCTACACCGACTACAAATGGCTGATGGACTTCACCGAAGCCGTGATCCGCCAGGCCGCCGTCGACGCGCACGGCACCGCCACCCTAACCTACGGCGGCCGCGAGCTGGATCTGGCCAAGCCTTTCCACCGCCTGACCATCGTGGAAGCGATCAACAAGTACGCGCCGGGCTACACCGACGCGCAGCTGAACGACGCGGAATTCATCAAGGCGGAACTGAAGAAGTTCGGCGTGAAGCCGCACGCGCACTCGGGCCTGGGCGCGCTGCAACTGGCGCTGTTCGAAGAAACCGCCGAGTCGCAGCTGTGGGAACCGACCTACATCATCGACTACCCGGTTGAAGTGTCGCCGCTGGCGCGCGCTTCGGACACCCGCGAAGGCATCACCGAGCGCTTCGAGCTGTTCATGGTGGGCCGCGAGATCGCCAACGGCTTCTCCGAGCTGAACGACGCGGAAGACCAGTCGGCGCGCTTCCTGGCGCAGGTTGCGGCCAAGGAAGCGGGCGACGACGAAGCCATGTTCTACGACGCGGACTACATCCGCGCGCTGGAATACGGCATGCCGCCGGCCGGCGGCTGCGGCATCGGCATCGACCGCCTGATGATGATCATCACCGACTCGCCCAACATCCGCGACGTGCTGCTGTTCCCGCACCTGCGCAAGGAAGACTAAACTTCCGAGGGGGCTCGCGCCCCTTCCAGGCGCAAAAAAAGCCGCCGGACTGCGAAGTCCGGCGGCTTTTCCTATTTCCGCAGCGCTTACTTCGCGCGCTTGCGGCGCACGCAGCCCATGCCCAGCAGGCCGGCGGCGAACAGCGCCAGCGATACCGGTTCAGGCACGCCATAAGCATGGAAGTTGCCGGTCGAGATGGTGCGCAGCTCCTCGGCGGTCAGCGCGCTATTGAAAATGGCGGTGTTGTCCAGCTGGCCATCAAAGAACTCGGCGCCCACCGTGCGGCCCACTGCGAAATTGCCGGCCTGGACGTTGGGCAGCATGGAGGCGGTACGGGTCGCCACCAGGATGTTGTCAATGAAGACGTTGTTCACGTGCGTAACTGAATCATAGGTCGCCGCGACAAAATGCCAGCCATTGGCGCCGCTGCCGGTCGTCAGGTCGAAGCCTGCGGCTGCGGGCAGATCGTTCGACCACCAATATTGGTGCAAGGAATTGGTGCCGTTCATGCGCAGCGCGTTAACCTGGGACTGCGTGCCGTAGTTGCCCCAGCCGACGATGCCGCCGGCGTTGCTGTTGCCTGCCGTGTCCGGATTGATCCAGCTCGCAACGGTGTAGGAAGAATTAC
Organism: Pseudoduganella sp. GW821-FHT05F09; assembly: GCF_059419605.1. Lineage (NCBI taxonomy): Bacteria > Pseudomonadati > Pseudomonadota > Betaproteobacteria > Burkholderiales > Oxalobacteraceae > Pseudoduganella > Pseudoduganella sp. GW821-FHT05F09. The sequence goes on along the minus strand of NZ_JBWKSD010000006.1, from coordinate 280,514 downwards.
CCAGTGGCAGGCCGGCCAGCGTCCCGCTACTGGAATACAACATGCCGCCCTGTGCGTTGTTCAGGTCCACGCCGCCGCCGAACTTGCCGCCCGCCGCGCTCGCGCCCGCAGCGGACACCAGCAAGTTATTGCCCTTGCCGCTGCTGTCCAAGCCAAGATTGGACGCATTGTTGTACTGGTACAGAGCGATCAGGTCCGCATGGGCAGCTGGCGCCGCCAGGCCGATAACAGCGGCGACCAGTGCGACCGCCAGTTTGTTCAGAGTAGTCATGTTCATGATGTTAAGTAAGATTGCTTACACAGAAGCAATTAACATGCCATATTGCAAAATCAATGGCTTAGCGGAAATAGTGAGCGCGACTGTAAAGTTTTCCGACAGTTCAGATCTATTCCGACGCACACAAGAAACCGCCGTGCAAGCCAGCGCAGCGGCCATCTTTACGCCGGTTTGTGCCGCGTCAGCAAATCCCCGTGTTTGCTTGACCTGAAACAGGTCGAAGAGCAGCATAGGGGAATGAACGGTCCGCCCTCACGAGAAGAAATTGATGCCAAGCTGGAATCCATCAGGATGTCCAGCGAAGCCTTTTTTGCCCGCATGGATGCGCGCGGCACGCGCATGGAAGCAGCCTTTGAGTCAAGGTGCACGCGCATGGAAGCAGCCTTTGAGTCACGATGCGCGCGCATGGAAGCGGCCTTTGAAGCACGGTGCCAAGGCATAGAGAAGGCGATGACGGCCCGCATGGATGCCATGGCGGCGGCACTGATCGAGCTAATGGACAGGCGTTTCGCGGACATGGATGCCAGGTTCGCCGCGCTCGAAGCGAAATTGGCGTCGCTCTACAAAGCGATGATCATCACGGCCATTACCTCCACACTCACAATCATTCTCGGCGTGGGAGCCGTCAACGCGACGGTATTCACCGGCATGCTGGCGGCGCCGGACACCGGCAAGGACGCCGGCGCCATGATGACCAGGCTGGAAAAACGCATGCAGGAGCAGGACGCGCAGTTCAACCGTGCCATGCTCAAGCAGACCGAGGAGTTTGCGCGCATGCGCGCCGAGCTTGACGAACGGCTTGAGCGAGAGCGCGCGGAACGGCAGTCGCCGCCCGCGCGGCCATCCAGGTAGCTTACTGGACGATGCGGTAGCAAGGCGTGTAGGCCTTGCCCGCCAGCTTCATGCGGCTTTGCGCCACGAAGGACGCCAGCAGCGAGTCCATCGGACCCATGATGGCCGGGTCGCCGTGGATTTCGAAGTGGCCGAATTTCTCGATGGCGCGTATGCCCTCGTCCTTCACATTGCCCGCCACCACGCCCGAAAACGCCCGGCGCAGGTTCGCCGCCAGCAGGTGCGTAGGCTGGTTCTTGTGCAGGCTCAGGTTGCGCATGTTCTCGTGCGTCGGCGCGAACGGCTTCTGGAACTCCTGGTCGATTTTCAGCGCCCAGTTGAAGTAGTAAGCGTCGCTGCGCGCCTTGCGGAACTCGCGCACTTCCTTGATGCCGGCCTGCATTTCGCGCGCCACCAGCTCCGGGTCGTCCACGATGATCTTGTAGCGCTTCTGCGCTTCGGGGCCCAGCGTGTCGGCGATGAACTGGTTGATCTGCACGAAGTATTCGCGCGACGTTTCCGGCCCCGTGAACACCAGCGGGAACGGGATTTCCGCATTCTCCGGGTGCAGGAGTATGCCCAGGATGTACAGGATCTCCTCGGCCGTGCCGGCGCCGCCCGGGAACACTACGATGCCGTGGCCGGTGCGCACGAAGGCCTCCAGCCGCTTCTCGATGTCCGGCATGATGATCAGGTCGTTCACGATGGGGTTGGGCGATTCGGCCGCGATAATGCCCGGCTCCGAAATGCCCAGGTAGCGCCCCTGGTGGGTGCGCTGCTTGGCGTGCCCTATGGTGGCGCCCTTCATCGGCCCCTTCATCGCGCCCGGACCGCAGCCGGTGCAGATGTCCAGGCCGCGCAAGCCCATCTGGTAGCCCACTTCCTTGGAATAATTGTATTCGGCGCGGTTGATCGAGTGGCCGCCCCAGCACACCACCAGGTTGGGATTCAGGTGCGGCTTCAGCACGTTGGCGTTGCGCAGGATATGGAACACCGCGTCGGTAATGCCGTCGGTGCGGCTCAGGTCGAACTTCGGATTGTCCGTCACCTCGTTGCTGACGAAAACAATGTCGCGCAGCACCGCGAACAAATGCTCGTGTATGCCCTTGATCATTTTGCCGTCGACAAAGGCAATCGCCGGCGCGCCCTTGATTTCCAGCTTGATGCCGCGCTCGCGCTGCATGATGTTGATGTCGAATGACTTGTAGCGCTCCAGCAGTTCCTTTCCATCGTCGATAGTGCTACCGCAGTTCAGCACCGCCAGGGCGCAGTTGCGGAAGATGTTGTACAGCCCGCCCTTGCCGGAATCGAGCAACTTTATTACTTCCGCCTTGGAAAGCACCTCCAGCATGCCTTCCGGGGAAATCAGGGTATCGACAACGTCATGTTCCATGATACGGATTCCTTATTCAGTTCCACACAACCACAACAACTCTTGAGCCTGCGACACCAATATACGACAAAGGCACCGTTTTGGGGCCAGTGTTTAATAGCGAGCGGCTATCGCTGATGGACATCCCGCCAACAGCCGTTGCGAGTTTAGCCACATTGCTGCGGCGCAGCAAGCGAATTGCTGGACATAAGTGCGCGGTAGATTAAAATGGCGCCCTGTTGGGACACGGACTACCGGCAACCACGCTACAAGCGCGCTTGCTTAGTCCGGTCCCATATTTTTTTATCTAAACAGAAAATTTTTCAGGAGAAGCCGTGAGCGGAGCAACTACGCAAAGCCCGGAAGTCAAAATCCCGGAGTTCAAACAGATCCTGGGCCATCCGGCCCCGCTGTGGATGCTATTCATGACAGAGTTCTGGGAGCGCTTCGCGTTCTACGGCATACGCTGGGCTTTGGTGCTGTACATCGTGGCCCAGTTCTTCGGCGGCGACGCCTCCGGCCAGCAAACCGCCAGCGCGCTGTACGGTTCCTACCTGGCGCTGGTGTACGCCGCCGCGCTGTTCGGCGGCTACGTGGCCGACCGCGTGCTCGGCTACCAGCGCTCCATCCTGGTGGGCGCGGTGTTCATGGCCGCCGGCCTGTTCGCCATCGCCATCCCTGACGACACCATCTTCAAGATCGGCCTGGCCACCATCATCGTCGGCAACGGCCTGTTCAAACCGAACATCTCCACCATGGTGGGCAAGCTGTACTCCGTGGCCGACCCGCGCCGCGACTCCGGCTTCACCATCTTCTACATGGGCATCAACACCGGCGCGCTGATCGCCCCGGTACTGACCCAGATCCTGGCCGAGAAGGTATTCGGCGCCGAAGGCATGCCTTCGTACAAAGTTGTCTTCATGGCCGCAGGCGTGGGCATGATCATCAGCCTGGTCTGGTTCTTCATCGGCCGCGCCCAGCTCAAGGGCATCGGCGCGCCGGACCCTGCGGCCGGCGGCATGAACCGCGTCATCTACGTGGTGCTGGGCGGCCTGGCCGTGATCCCGGTGGTCTACCTGCTGCTCGCCGTGGGCGCCAACCAGCTGCAAGTGGTGCTGACCGTGCTGTTCCTGATCCTGGCCGCCATGCTGCTGCTGGAAGGCTTCCGCAACGGCGCCGTGGCGCGCGACAAGGTCATCGCCATGATGGTGATCTTCACCTTCAACATCATGTTCTGGATGTTCTTCGAACAGGCCGGCAGCTCCTTCACCTTCCTGGCCGATAACATCGTGCGCCGCGACTTCGGCGGCTGGACCTTCCCCACCGCCTGGTTCCAGACCGTGAATTCGATCGCCATCATCGCCTGCGCGCCTGTCATCGCCGCCACCTGGGTGCTGCTGGCCAAGCGCAACGCCAATCCGTCCATCCCGCGCAAATTCGGCCTGGGCATCCTGTTCAACGCCGCCGCCTTCGGCCTGCTGTGGTTCTCGCTGTCCTCGCTGGTCGGCGCCGACAGCAAGATCCCGTTCTGGACCCTGTTCATGGTCTACGTGATCCAGTCGGTTGGCGAGCTGTGCCTGTCGCCTATCGGCCTGTCCATGGTCACCAAGCTGGCCCCTACCCGCCTGGTTGGCCTGGGCATGGGCGGCTGGTTCCTGTCCACCGGCATCGGCAACAACCTGTCCGGCATCTTCGCTTCCCACGCTTCGGGCGAGAGCGGCATGTCGGTGACCACCGCCCTGTCGGCCTACACCCAGGGCTTCTGGATACTGATGGCCGGCGGCGTGATCCTGTTCCTGGTCGCACCGCTGATCCAGAAACTGATGCACGGCGTGAAGTAAGCTTCAACGCTCCATGAGAAACGGCAGCCTCGGCTGCCGTTTTTTTATCCGCCTACGCTGGCAAGGGGTGCGCTGCCAGCCATGCGGCGAGGCGCGCTTCCGCCCCTTCCGGCACATGCAGGCCGAGCTTGGAGCGCCGCCACAGAATGTCCTGCGCCGTCGTGGCCCATTCGTAGCGGCGCAGGTAGTCCGCTTCCGCTTCATACAGTCCCGGCTCCAGCTCCGCCCCCATATCCTCCAGCTTCACGCGCCCCGCCAGCAGGGTGTGGATGCGGGTGCCGTAAGCGCGCGCGTACCGCGCCACCAGCATGCGCGGCAGCCACTCGTACTGCCGCAGCAGCTTGTCGCGCCATTCGTCGTAGCGCAGCACGGCGCAGTTCTGCGGCGTGTCGCCGAACAGATCGCCGCCCGGCAGGCAGGCTTTCGCCGTCCATCCCGGCTGGCGGTTGCCCAGCGCCTTGCACAGCATGTCCACCGCTTCCTCCGACAACTTGCGGTAGGTGGTGATCTTGCCGCCGAAAATACTCAGCAGCGGCGCCGCGCCGCCGTCATCGTCCAGCTCCAGCCGGTAGTCGCGCGTGACGGCCTTGGCGTCCTGCGCCTCGTCCTCCACCAGCGGGCGCACGCCGGAATACGTCCACACCACATGCTCGGGCCGCACCGGCTCCTTGAAATACTGGCTGACCAGTTCGCACAGATAGGACACTTCCTCCGGCGTGATCGCCACCGCGTTCGGGTCGCCCTTGTAATCGAGGTCGGTGGTGCCGATCAGCGTGAAGTCCTGCTCGTAGGGAATCGCGAACACGATGCGGCCGTCGCGGTTCTGGAAGATGTAGGCGTGGTCGTGGTCGAACAGCCGCTTGACGACAATGTGGCTGCCTTTGATCAGCCGCAGGTGCTGGCTGGAGCGCTGGGGCAGGGCCTGGCCCAGCAGGCTGGCGGTCCACGGCCCGGCCGCGTTGACCACGCTGCGCGCGCGCACCACGCTGTCCTTCCCGTCCGCGCCGCGCAGGGTGGCGTACCACAGGCCGCCTTCGCGCCGCAGGGCCGTGCAGGCGGTGCGGGTCTTGATGGCGGCGCCGTGCATGCAGGCGTCCATGGCGTTGAGCACCACCAGGCGGGCGTCGTCCACCCAGCCGTCCGAATAGACAAAGCCGCGCGTGAACTCGGGTTTGAGCGGCCGCCCCGCCACATGGCAGCGCAGGCCGATGCCGCTGGAGCCGGGCAGCAGCTCGCGCTTGGCCAGGAAATCGTACAGGAACAGGCCGGCGCGTATCAGCAGCGCGGGGCGCTGCCCGGGCGCATGCGGCATCACGAAGCGCAGCGGATGCATGATGTGCGGCGCGGCGCGCAGCAGCACTTCGCGCTCGATCAGCGCCTTGCGCACCAGCGAGAATTCGTAGTATTCGAGGTAGCGCAGCCCACCGTGTATCAGCTTGGTGGACGCGGACGAGGTATGCGAGGCCAGGTCGTCCTTTTCGCACAGCACCACGCACAGGCCGCGCCCGGCGGCGTCGCGCGCTATCCCGGCGCCATTGATGCCGCCGCCGACCACCAGCAAATCGCATTCGATATCGTGCACCGCAGCCGTCATTCCATTATCCGAGATGTTGCCGTAGGATAAAGATACGCCATTTATGAAGAATCTGGCAACCCCTATCTGGCCATCTGTTCCGGCGCGGGCGAGCAGGCCGCCAGCGCACGCTGCATTTCCGCCATTTCATCGCCCAGCCAGGCACGGAAATGCTCTATCTTGGGCATGCGCTCCTTGTTGATGTTCACCAGGAAGCGGTAGCCGGAGGTGTAGGGAATCGGGCAGGCGGCGATCATGTGCAGGTCGCCCCGGCGCAAGTCCTCGTAGACGATGCTGAACGCGGCCAGCGCCACGCCCTGCCCCGCCACCGCCGCCTGCGCCAGCACGCCCCAGTGGCTGTAGCCGCGCGAGACCTTGTAGCCGCCCCTGGGCAGGCCGTTGGCCTCCACGTAGCGGTCCCAGTACAGATTGCTGCCCTCGTCCAGCAGCGGCAGGCTGCGCAGGTCCGCCAGCGTGAACTCGCTGCGGCCCGGCGGCAGGATGTCCGGGCTGTACACCGCCACCAGCCGGTCCGAGAACAGCATGGCGGGGTCGTCCGGCTCGTACAGGCCGTAGCGGATGGCCACATCCACGCTGTCGTCCTCCAGGCTCACGTTGCGGTCGCTGGCGTCCAGCCGGATATCGATGTCGGGATGCAGGCGCGTGAAATGCGTCAGGCGCGGCGCCAGCCATTTCAGCGTGAACGAGTGCGTGCTGGAGATGCGCAGCACGCACTCCTCGCCGCTTTTTTGCAGCGCCGCCGCCTTGGTGCGCAAGTCGCCAAGCACGCGCGCCACGGTGGCGGCGAAGTCGCGTCCCTTTTCCGTCAGCGCCACGTGGCGCGGGTGGCGCAGGAACAGCGCGAAGCCGAGCTCCTCCTCCAGGTTCTTGATCTGCTGGCTCACGGCGGCCGGCGTCTTGTGCAGCTCCTCCGCGGCCAGCTTGAAGCTGCCCCAGCGGGCGGCGGATTCCAGGTCGATCAGCCCGGACAGGCTGCGCAGCGGTTTGGCCATGCACGCTCCATGAATTAGTTAATCTTGTTCTCAGACTGGCAATTTTCTCGTTTGATCGCCGCCCAGGCAGGAACGACAATGATTCCATACCAACAGGAGATTATCATGCACAAGAATATCTTGGTGATCGGCGGCACGCGCTATTTTGGCAAATTGCTGGTTCAGAAGCTGCTGGACGCGGGCCACCGCGTCACGCTGGCCACCCGTGGCCATAGCGCGGACAGCTTCGGCAGCCGCGTCCAGCGCATCCGCGTGGACCGCCGCGACCATGACGCCATGCGCACGGCCTTTGCCGGCAGCCAGGGCTACGATATCGTGTATGACCAGACCTGCTACAGCCCGCTGGACGCGGCCATCGCCATCGAACTGTTTGCCGGCAAGGTGGAGCGCTACGTGATGGCGTCCAGCATGGAGGTGTACCGCAAGCTGCTGGGCTGCCAGGACGGCGCTTTCGAGGAGCTGGACCTGGACCTGAAAGCGCAGCGCATCGACCTGGCGCATCCCTGGAACGACCCGCTGATGGCGGACGAAAACTACGCCGAAGGCAAGCGCCAGGGCGAGGCGCTGCTGTACCGCGACGGCACGCTGCCGGTGGTGACGGTGCGCCTGGCCCACGTGCTGGGCGGCGACGACTTCACCGGACGGCTGGCCTACTACGTGGCGCTGGCCCAGGCCGGCCAGGCCCTCCTGTACGCCAGCGCCAGGGGCGCCACCTGTTTCATCAGCGCGGAGGAAGCGAGCGATTTCCTGCTGTGGAGCGGCATGCAGGACTTCCTCGGCCCGGTGAACGCGGCCGACAAGGGCGCCCTGTCCGCGCTGGAGCTGCACCGCCGCGTGGGCAAGGTGCTGGGTCTGACAGTACGCGCGCTGCCCCACATCACGCAGGGCGGACTGAGTCCCTTCGACTACCCCGTGCCTTATCTGATGGACACGGCGCGCACCCGCTGCCTGGGCTACCGCTTCGGCGACACCGCCAACTGGCTGGACCTGGCGATCCACCAGCTGCAGCCGGAGCTGGTGTGCGGCAGCCCTGCCTCAGCGCTTGAAGACCACGCCGTCCTTCATCACAAAGCGGATCTGCTGCAGCAGGCTGATGTCCTTCAGCGGGTCGCCGCTGACGGCGACGATGTCGGCAGCGTAGCCCGGCTCCACCGAGCCTAGGCGGCTGCCCTGGTTCAGCAGCTCGGCCGCGTTCAGCGTGGCCGAGCGTATCGCCTCCAGCGCCGGCATGCCGGCTTCCACCATGTAGGCGAACTCCTTGGCGTTGTCGCCGTGCGGGAACACGCCCGCGTCGGTGCCGAAGGCGATCTTCACGCCCGCCTTGTAGGCGCGGCCGAAGGTGGCCTGTATCAGCGGGCCGATAGCCGCCGCCTTGGGCCGCACCACCGGGGAGAAGAATTCCGGGTCCTTGGCCTTGTCCGCCACGTAGCGCCCGGCGCTGATGGTGGGCACGTAGTACGCGCCCTGCTTCTTGAACAGGGCGATCGCCTCGTCGTCCATATAGGTGCCGTGCTCGATCGAATCGATGCCGGCGCGCAGCGCGCGCTTGATGCCCTCCACGCCGTGCGCATGCACCGCCACGCGGAAGCCGTAGTCCTTGGCGGTGGCCGTGATGGCTTTCAGTTCCTCGTCCGTGAACTGTGCATTCTGGCCGCTGGCGGCCTGGCTCAGCACCCCGCCTGTGGCCGTGATCTTGACCAGGTCCGCGCCCTCCTTGTACCGGGCGCGCACCGCTTCGCGCGCCTGGTCCGGACCGTTGATTACGCCGTCGTAAGGGGTTGGATGTCCCATCGCCTTGCCCAGTTCGCGCGACAGGCCGTTGCTGCCATCGCCGTGGCCGCCGGTGGTGGAGATGATGGTGCCCGCCGTATACATGCGCGGCCCGACAATGGCGCCGCTTGCGATGGCGCGCTTGAGGGAGATATTCAGGCCATCGCTTGCGCCCAGGTCGCGCACCGTGGTGAAGCCGGCCTTCAGCGTGCGCTCGGCGTAGGCCACCGAACGGAAGGCGTCGTCCGCCACGTCCTGGCTCAGCCTCATGCGCAGCGACTCCACCTCCTTGTGCGACTCGCCCGTCAGGTGCACGTGCATGTCGATCAGCCCGGGCAGGCAGGACTGGCCGCTCAAGTCGATATCGCCCTTGGCCGCGCCGGTCGGCGCCACCGACTTGACCACGCCGCCGTCGACCACCACGGTGACGCGTTCACGCCAGACGCCAGCCTTCACGTCCAGCAGCCGGCCGCAATCGACCGTTTGGGTTGCGGCGCTTGCTGTAGCAACGCCTGCAGCGACATTCAACAACAACAGCAGACCGAGGGCGGATTGAGCGCGCATGAGCGGATTCCCGTGAAAATTAGTGTGCGGCAAGAGTAGCATAAGAACAAGCTGCGGCGGAATGGGCTTGGACTATAATTGCCCGCATCCGCAAACCTTGCGCAACCATGAGTGCCCGTTTTGACTGCCAACTCCCCTGCCTTGCCTAAGTGGCTCACCAAGTATCTGACCCGCCGCAACGCCATCCGCGCCCTGGCCGCAAGCGGCATCGCCGCCGCCGTGGGCGCCGCCCTGCTGGGCGGCTACATGCTGCTGTTCATCGCCCCCAACCTGCCTGCGCTGGACGCCGTCACCGACTACCGGCCCAAGATCCCGCTGCGCATCTACACGGCGGACAATGCGCTGATCGGCGAGTTCGGCGAGGAGCACCGCGACTTCGTGGCCATCAAGGACGTGCCGGAAATGATGAAGAAGGCCATCCTCGCCATCGAGGACAAGCGCTTCTACGACCACGGCGGCATAGACTGGATACGCGCCTTGGGCGCCGTCAAGTCCAATCTGCGCGGCAGCTTCCGCCAGGGCGGCTCCACCATCACCATGCAGGTGGCGCGCAACTTCTTCCTCACGCGCGACAAGACGCCGGCGCGCAAGATGACCGAAGTCATGCTGGCCTACCGCATCGAAGCGGCCCTGAGCAAGGACCAGATCCTGGAGCTGTACCTGAACCAGATCTACCTGGGCCAGCGCTCCTACGGCTTCTCCAGCGCCGCGCAAGCCTACTTCAGCAAATCGCTGAAGGAACTGTCCATCGCCGAGATGGCGATGCTGGCCGGCCTGCCGCAAAACCCCGCGCGCCACAACCCGGTGGCCAATCCCAAGCGCGCGCGCCTGCGCCAGCACCTGGTACTGAAAAGCATGCGCAGCCAGGACGTCATCACCGAAGCGCAGTACCAGCAGGCGCTGAAAGAGACTCTGCACGTCAGCAACAAGGGCCAGGAATTCGACACCCACGCCGAATACGCGGCCGAACTGGCGCGCCAGGCGGTGTATGAGCAGTACAAGGAAGAGTCGTACTCGCGCGGCATCAGCGTCTACACCACCATCCTGAAAGCGGACCAGGACGCGGCCTACGAGTCGGTGCGCCGCAATGTGCTGAACTACGACCAGCGCCACGGCTACCGTGGCCCGGAAGCCTTTATCGACCTGCCTTCCGACCCCGAAGACCGCGAGGACGCCATCGACGAAGCGCTGCAGAAGCGCCGCAGCAGCGATCGCCTGATCCCGGCCGTGGTGCTGGCCGCGTCGGCCAAGAGCGTGACGGTGGAAACCATAGACGGCGAAGAAATCGAGATCACCGGCGACGGCCTGAAACTGGCCGCCCCCGGATTGAGCGAGAACGCCAAGGCCGGCCTGAAACTGCGGCCCGGCGCCATTATCCGCGTGTCCCAGGGCGACAAGAAGCGCTGGGCCATCACGCAGGTGCCGCAAGTGGCGGCGGCCTTCGTGTCCATGGATTCGGCCACCGGCGCCTACCACGCCATGGTGGGCGGCTTCGACTTCAACCTGCACAAGTTCAACCACGTTACGCAGGCCTGGCGCCAGCCCGGTTCCTCCATCAAGCCCTTCGTCTACTCGTCGGCGCTGGAAAAAGGCTACTACCCCGGCACCCTGATCAACGACGTAAAACTGTCCGAGACCGGCGTGGACAGCGGCGGCTGGGATCCGCAGAACGACGACAACGTCTACGACGGTCCCATCTCCATGCACGTGTCCCTGGCCAAATCCAAGAACGTGACCTCGGTGCGCCTGCTGCGCGCCGTGGGCGTGCCGTATGCGCACGGCTTCCTGGAAAAATTCGGCTTCACCCCGGCCAAGCACCCCACCAACCTGACCATGACGCTGGGCACAGGCGCGGTCACGCCGCAGCAGATGGCCGGCGCCTATTCGGTGTTCGCCAACGGCGGCTACCAGGTGCAGCCGTATCTGATCGCCCGCATCGTGGACGGCAACGGCAAAGTGCTGTCCGAGACCAAGCCGCAGCAAGCCGCGCAGGAAAGCAACCGCGTGCTCGACCCGCGCAACGTCTTCATCACCGACTCCATGCTGCGCGAAGTGGTGCGCAGCGGCACCGGCGCGCAAGCGGGCGCGCGCCTGGGCCGTCCCGACCTGGCCGGCAAGACCGGCACCACCAGCGACGCGGTGGACGGCTGGTTCGCCGGCTACGGCGGCGGCGTGGTCGGCGTGGCGTGGATGGGCTACGACGATCCGAAATCGCTGGGCGGGCGCGAATTCGGCGCCACCCTGGCCATGCCGATCTGGATAGACTACATGCGCGTGGCGCTGCAAAAAGCGCCGCCGCGCGAACGCCCGGTGCCGGAAGGCGTGGTGCAAGCCGAAGACGGCTCGTGGATGTACGCCGAATACGTCAACGACGCCTCCGTGCGCAGCATAGACCTGGAGCAGCAAGCCGCTCCGCCCGAGAAGGAGCCCGGCGCCACCAACGTCCAGCCCACCCAATAGGGCGGGTTAGCGGGGGACGCCGAGTCCATGGCGCCGTAACCCGCCAACGGCAAGCTCAACAATGCTACACTCTTGCCAATTCAATACGACGGCTCCCCCGGTGTGCAAGCATGGCGATGTCACGACTCAGCGTTACGATTACCGCGCCCATCGTGCTGATTTCGGCGCTGGCCATCGGCCTGACGGTTTTCCTCAACGTGGGAAAGCTGGACCGCACGCTGGGCGAACTGGAAGACTCGCGGCTGCGCTTCACCGTCAACGTGCTGCGGCAGAACCTGGAAACGGGGCTGGACCTGGGCCTGCCGGTGCGCGGCCTGGGCAACGCGCAGGCGGCCATCGACTTCGAAACGCGGCAGGACCCGGACATCGTCGCCATCGTCGTCAAGGACGAGCGCGGACGGCCCGCCTTCACCACCGGCCGGCCGGCTGAACGCAACAGCGTCACCGTCAGCACGCCGCTGTCCAACAACCTGGGCGTGACGGTGGGCGCCATCGAACTGCATTATTCCCGGCGCGGGCACGACCAGTTCGTGGCCGGCATTTCGCGCCAGCTGCTGCTGGCGGGGCTGGCGGCCACCGCCCTGTCCACGCTGCTGGCGGTGCTCGGCACGCGGCTGTGGGTGCGGCGCATAAGGCGCACGCTGGGCAGCATGGAACACGCGCTGGACGCCAGCGCGCCGCCGGTGGCGCGGCCGGACCGGCACGCAACCGCGCTGGCGGAACTGGCTGCGCACAGCGCCGGCCAGGCCTTGCGCGAACTTGAGCAGGCGCAGCGCGCCATCACCAGCAAGGACGTGGCGGGGGAAAAATTATGAGCCCGGCCGTGGTCCACGAGGAGCGCCTCTACACGCGGCCCGTGCGGCGCCTGTTTGTATTCACGCTGGCGCTGCTGCTGGCGGTGCAGCTGGCGCTGTCGCTGTATGCGTGGTCGCTGTCCGAGCGCGCGCTGCTGCCGGAGTTCGGCCGCAAGGCGCAGACCACCGGCACGGCGCTGGCGGCGCAACTGGCGCGCGCGCTGGACTACGGCATCCCGCTGCAGCGCCTGGAAGGGGTGCCGGAATTCTTTGCCGACGTGCTGAAGCAGAACCGCGACCTGGCCTATCTGCGCATCGTGGACGGCAGCGGCAAGGCGCTGTTCGGCAGCACGCAGGCCGACAGCAGCGCGCCGGAGCAGTTCCTGGATACGGCGCTGCCGCTGATGCACAAGGGCCAGGCGGTGGGCCGGCTGCATGTGGGTGTGGACAAAAACTACATCGCCGCGCGCGTGCGCGAACTGCGCTACGACATCGGCATCGTGCTGCTCACCAGCCTGCTGATCGCTTTCGAAATCCTGTGGTTCGTGGTGACGCTCACCTTCACAGCCCCAATGCGCCAGATCATCGGGCTGATGACCAGCATGGCGGCGGGCGACTTCCGCCAGCGCGCCGCGCCGGACGCCAGCGCCGCCATCGCCGTCCGGCTGCACACACTCAGCGCGCGCATCAACCACGGCTTTGGAGAACTGCTGCGCAGCGCCGCCGCACTGCGCCAGGCCAGTCCGCAGCAGGCGGAGCATGCGGAACCGCTGTTGCAGCGGCTGCGCCAGACCTACTCCTTCGGCGACGCCGCCATCGATCCCGCCCAGGCGCCGCGCATCGTGCTGGTGCGCGTGCTCAGCTTCCTGTTCATGTTTGCCGAAATGCTGTCCCGCCCCTTCCTGCCGGTGTACGCCGCCTCGCTGCCTGCCGGCGCCGCCGCAGGCTCGCTGCACGCCAGCCTGCCGGTGACGGCCTTCCTGCTCGGCGTGGCGCTGACCATGCCTTTCGCTGGCCGCTGGTCGGACCGCATGGGCCGGCGCAGCAGCTATATCGCCGGCGCGCTGGCCGTCATGGCCGGGCTGGCCGTCACCGGCCTGGTGCCGGACTACTACGTCCTTGTAGGCGCGCGCGCGCTCACCGGCGTGGGCTACGCCATCATGTTCATGGCCTGCCAGGGCTTCGTGTTCGACCACACGGACAGCAGCAACCGGGGCAAAGGCATGGCGCTGTTCGTGGGCGCCATCATGGTGGCGGAGATCTGCGCGCCTGCCGTGGGCGGCATCCTGGCCGACCGGGTCGGCTACCGCATGGTGTTCCTGCTGGGCGCGGCCGTGGCGCTGGCGGCGGCCGCCATCGCGGCGGCGGTGCTGAGCAAGGGTGCGCAGCAGCAGCCCGCATCTCAGCCCGCGTCTCAGCCCGCATCTCAGCCGGCATCTCTGTCCGCAACGCAGTCCGCCCCGCTGCTGGCGCGACTGGTGCGGAACCGGCGCTTCCTGGCGCTGTCCATCCTGTCCGGCGTGCCCGCCAAGTTCCTGTACTCCGGCTTCCTCATCTTCCTGGTGCCGGTGCTGCTGTCCGGCCTGGGCCTGTCCAAGTCCGAGATCGGCCGCTACACCATGCTGTACGGCCTGAGTTCTCTCGCGCTGGCGCCGCTGTTCGCCCACCTGGCCGACCGCTACAACGCCTACGCGCCGCTGGTGGCGGCCGGCGGCGTGCTGACCGGACTTGGCTTGCTGCCGGTGGCATGGGGCGCCAGCGGGGAGCTGGTCATGCTGGGCATAGGCGCGCTGGGCGTCGGCCAGTCCATGAGCATCTCCGCCCAGCTGGTGCTGGTGGCGCGCGTGACGGCGCGTGAGGCGCGGGACGCGGGCACCGGCCCCATTGTCGGCCTGTTCCGGCTGCTCGAACGCCTTGGCGCGGCGGCCGGGCCGGTGGCCACCGGCGCGCTGGCCGCGCGCTACGGCGCCGCGCACGCCATGGCCTTCCTCGGCGTGTTCGCACTGGGCGCCTCGCTGCTGTTCTCGCTGGTCTTCGCGCTGGCCAGCCGCGCGGCAGGCGCGCAAGGCGGCCCGGCGCAGGAGGCGTCGGCATGAAGCGGCGTTACGTTTGCGGCGCGGCAGCCGCACTGGCCCTGGGCGGCGCCCTGCCGCGCGCGCTGGCGCAAAGCCCGCAAGCCGCGCCGCGCCCGCCGCGCATCTACATGATACTGTTCCGCGGCGAGACCGCCGTCGAAAAAGGCTTCCGCGACTACTTCGCCGTCAACGGCATGGCTGTGGAGCTGATCGTGCGCGACGTGGCGCTGGACGTGGGCAAGGTGCCGCAGCTGATCGCCGAAGCGCGCGCCATGAAGGTGGACCTGATCTACACCTGGGGCACGCCCATCACGCTCGCGGTGGCGGGCAAACAGGGCGCGGTCGACCCGGCCCGCCACGTGACCGACATCCCGGTGGTGTTCACCATGGTGGCCTCGCCGCAGGGTTCCGGGCTGGTGAAGTCGCTGGCCTCGTCGGGCCGCAACATCACCGGCGCCTGCCACGTGGTGCCGCCCAGCCAGCAGCTCAGCGCCATCCGCGCCTACCGCCGCTTCGACCGCCTAGCCATTATCTACAATCCGGCAGAACCGAACTCCGTGCAGAACGTGAAGGACTTGCGCGCGGTGGCGGCCAGCGAGCGCTTCCAGCTGCTGGAGCGCCCGGTGCCGCTGGACGCCAAAGGCCAGCCGCTGGCGTCCGAGCTGCCCGCCATGGTGGCGGAACTGGCGCAGCAGCGTGTGCAGCTGCTCTACATAGGGCCGGACAGCTTCCTGGCCGCCAACCGCAAGGTGCTGACCGAGGCGGCGCTGGAGCAGCGCCTGCCCGCCTTCTCCGCCACCGAGATCGCCGTGCGCGAAGGCAAAGCGCTGTTTGGCCTGGTGTCCGGCTACGAAAGCGTGGGCCGGCTCACTGCGCACAAGGCGGAGCAGATCCTGCGCCAGCACATGGCGCCCGCCGCCATTCCGATTGAAACGCTGGCGCGCTTCTCCTACCTGGTGAACATGCCGGTGGCCGCCCAGCTCGACCTCTACCCGCCGCTCAAGGTGCTCAACTACGCGGAGCTGCTGAAATGACTTCCTGCTCGAACGATCCGCAATTCCGCTGGCAACTGATGCGCCAGGATGAAGCGGCCCAGGTGCACCAGCTACACCGCAGCGTGCTGGCGCAGATGCCCGCCGGCCTGGTGCGGCCCGATGAACTGAGCCACTTCGAACAGCACGCGGAAACGCAAGGCCGCATCCTGTGCTGCCGCGCGGACGGAGAGCTGGTGGCCTACGGCGTGCTGGGCATGGACTCGCACACGGTGGACCACATGGCCGAGCTGCTGGGGGCCGGCCCGGCCGGGCGCGCGCGCATGTGCGTGCTGGACGGCGCCGCCTCGCTGCCGGAATGGCGCGGGCGCAGGCTGCATTGCGCCGCCATCGAAGAGCGCATGGCGCTGGGCCGGGAGCTGGGCCGCACGCTGGTGGTGGCCACCGTGGCGCCGGAAAACATGCGCAGCCTGCGCGGGCTCACGCTCGAGGGTTTCTGCGTATCCGGCTACGCCCTGGTCTACGGCGGACTGGCGCGCCTGCTGGTGCAGCGCGACCTGCTGCAGCCGGAGGCGCCGTGGATGGCCTGCCGCCGCGTGGCCCATGGCGACCACGCGGGCCACCAGCGCGCGCTGGCGGACGGCCTGCGCGGCTTCCAATGCTGGCAGGACGAGAACAATCACTGGTCCGTGGAATACGGCGTGCAAGCCTCAGGCTAGCGGCACGCTCTGCTCGAAGCGGAACAGGTTGTGCGGGTCCACGCGGCGCTTCACTTCCGACAGCTGCTTCAGATTCGTGCCGTAGTAAGCCTGCGCCCAATTCTTCAGGTCGCGGTTGGGGAAGTTGACGTAGGACTCGGGCTGCAGGAAGCGCTGCATGTCGTCGTAATAATCCTTCAGCCATGCGCGCTGGCGCTGCACCGTCTCCGGCTTGTCGATCGGCCCCCACGAGGCTTCCATTTCGAAAATGTAGTTGGAATCGCGGTGCACATAGGCCGTGGCGTTGCGCGGCACTTCCTTCACCTTGCCGCCGATGGCGAACAGGATGCCCATATTTTCCTGCAGCAGCGAGCCGCCCGGCCAGCGCGTCATCCAGTTCAGCATATTGTCCAGCGCCGCCTCGCTCAGCTCCTTCTGCACAAAGCTGCAGCGGATGTCGTACAGGCCGTTCGGATCGTCGGTCAGCAGGTAGTCGCGGCCGCGCCAGTAGTCCACCTCGTAGATGTCGGCAATCTGCGGCACGGCGACCGCGTACAGCGGCGCCAGCATCTCGCGCAGTTCCTTCTCGCCGCCCCAGAACTGGCCCAGCGTCTCCACGTACAGGCTGTCGCGCGAAGGCCGCGCGCCGGCGGCCATGGGCAGCGCCTTGCTGCGCGTGGAAATCCGTGTCGGGTGCGCCATCTGCAAGGCCTGCAAGGCGCGCAGCAATTCAATCTGCTTGCCCGGCGCCCACGTCAGGTTGAAGGTGGTGACCGTGCCCACCTGGTGCAGCTTGAAGGTGAAGCCGGTATGGACGCCGAAATTGCCGCCGCCGCCGCCGCGCACCGCCCAGAAAAGTTCGCTGTCGCTGTTGGCGTCGATGCGGCGGGCCGCAGCGCTGGCCATCACCAGCTCGGTGCCGAGCAGGCTGTCGCAGGTCAGGCCCGTGTGCGTGGCCGCGAAGCCCCAGCCGCCGCCAAGCACCAGGCCGCTGGTGCCCACCGTGGGGCAGCGCCCCGAAGGTATCGCAACGCCGTAATTGCGCAGCACCGCCGCCACGTCGTTGTTGTTGGCGCCGCCCTGCACCCACGCTGTCTGGTTCTTCAGGTCCAGCGTCACCTTGTTCATGGCTTTCACGTCGATCAGCAGGCCGGGCGTGGTGGAGAACCCCGCGTAATTGTGGCCGCCGGAGCGGATGGCGAAGGGCATGCGGCTGTCGCCGGCCCAGCGTATGCAGCGCTGCACGTCGGCCTCGGTGGCGCACATGGCCACTGCCTGCGGCTGCACGCCGGCCCAGCGCGCATTGTTTGGCCAGGCGGCCAGCGCAAAGCCGTCTTCGCCCGGCAGTATCAGACGTCCCTCAAAGTCCCGCGCCAGGGAGCGCAGGCCGTGCGGCCCCAGTTTCAGCGCAGGTTTGGCCAGTACCGCCGCCGGCGCCAGGCCCAGCGCAGCGGCCCCCAGGGCGCCTGCCTGCAGAAAGCCGCGGCGCGTGTTCATGATTTCATTCGTCATCCGTTTGATTTTCCTTTGCTTGATGTCCAAGTTTGCCTCGCTGCTTCTCCCGCTCGCGCTGGCGCAGCACGTCTATCATGACGTTGAAAGTCCGCGCCAGCCGGCCGATTTCGTCGGTGCTGGTGACCTTGATGCTGGCGCGGTCGTAGTCGCCGTCCTTGAGCGCATTGGCCGCTTCCGTCAGCCGCACCACGGGGCGCGTGATGCTGCGCGCGAACAGCACCGCCAGGATCAGGAACACCAGGCCCACGGCGGCCACGCTGTACAGCACATTGACGAACAGGCGCTGCAAGGGTTCCTCGAAGCGCGTGCGCGACTCGGTCACGCCCACCACCCAGTTGTGGCCCTGCACCGGCGCGTAGCCCGCGTGCTCGTCCACGCCGCTCAGGGTGGAGTGGTAGCTGATATTGCCCGCCGTTTTTGCGCCTATCAGCACCTTGGCCAGCTCCGGCATGTCCACGCTTTCTATGCGGTGGCGGCGGAAGCGCTGGTCGGCGACGATGCGGCCCAGCGTGGCCTTGGGCAGCGGCGCCAGGCTGCGGTAAAGCTGGTTCTGGTCCGGGTAATGCACCAGGATGCCGTCGCCGTCTATCATGAAGGGGACACGCTTGCCGTTTCCGCCCGCACCGGCATCGCTGAGGATGGACGATATGGTGCCGCCCTTGATACGCAACACCACCACGCCTATCACCTTGTTCGCATTGTCGAACACCGGGTTGGCGTAGTACACGCCGGGCTTGCCGGCCGTGGAGCCGATAATCACGCCGGTCATGAAGGGATGGCCCTTCATGGCCTCCTGGAAGTACTCGCGGAACTTGAAGTTCACGCCCGCCACGCCAGGCTCGCTGGACACCAGCGCCGTGCCTTCGGCGTTCATCAGGAAGATCAGGTGCGCGTCCGGGTTGGTCTTGATCAGGTTGGCCAGCTTGGCGCTCACCACCTCGCGCTTCGCATCGGTCGGAGCGCGCAGGTAGTCGATAAAGGCGGAGTCGGTCGCCAGGTAGCCGGCCTGGTAGCGGCTGTCCAGTATCAGCTGCGAGATGCGGCCCGCCGTCGCCTGCGCCAGGCTCTCCAGGTTGCGCAGTTCGCTGGCCGACACCGCCGCCACCGAGCCGTTCAGATTGTAGTAGGCGGTAATCGTCATGGGCAGCAGCGCGGCCAGCATCATGGCGATGGTCATCTTCACCACCAGCGGCCAAGAGGACGGCCGCCAGATCGCCTTGCCCAGCTTGCGCACGCCTTTCGTCAGGCTGCGCTGCCCATCCAGGTCGCCCACGCGCAGCGCCTCCTGCAAGCCCAGGCTGCCGGCGTGCGACGCGAACAGGCTTTGCGAGAACTCCGCGATGCTTTGCGGGCGCTGCTTGGGATCGACCACCAGCGCCCAGTCCACCGCCATCAGGAATTCTTCGCTGTAGCGGCCCTTGCCCGCCTGCGTGGCGGGGATGTATTCGGCCACGCCGCTCTGGCGCTCGGGCGCGGGCGCGGGCTTGGCGCCGGTGATCATCCAGTACAGCGTGGCGCCGATGGCGTAGATATCGGTCCACGGCCCCTGCTCGCCGCCCTGGTACTGCTCCAGCGGCGCGTAACCGGGCGTGACCACGTCGGCCATGGTCTGCAGGCCGCCCACGGTCTGGCGCGCAGCGCCGAAGTCGAGCAGCACCCAGCTGCCGTCTTCCTTGCGCACGTAGATGTTGTCCGGCTTGATGTCGCGGTGCAGATAGCCCGACTCGTGCACCAGCGACAGGCCGTCCAGCAGCGGCTGCACCAGCGACAGCAACTGCTGCTCGCCCATGTTCTTCTGCTTGTCCCACCACTGCTTAAGCGGCTGGCCGCGTTCGTATTCAAGCACCATGTAGGCGGTGCGGTGCGCCTCGAAGAAGCGCGCCACGCGCACGATGTTGGAGTGCCGGAAGGTTGCCAGCGTGCGCGCTTCGACCAGGAAGCATTCCAGTCCGTTCAGGTAGAAGTCGTTATCCTCGGGCCAGCGCGGCGAGACCGACTTGTCGCTGGCGCGGGTGGCGAAATCGGCCGGCAAATACTCCTTGATCGCCACGCGCACGTTCAGGTTCACGTCCGTGGCCAGGTAGGTGATGCCGAAACCGCCCTGCCCCAGCACCGCGTCGATGCGGTATTCAAACAGCTCGAAGCCCGGCGCCAGGGCCAGCGGCGTGGAAATGCCGGGCGCAATGGAGCGGTTGGGCGCGGCGGGCAAGGCGGGCAGCTGCGAGCGCACCGGCTGCGAAGGCGGCTGCGAGCGGCCCAGCGTGGGCGTGGTGGGCTGCGTGTGCGGCGAGTCGCCGCCGCGCTGGCGCGCCGGTTCGCGCGTACCGTCGGGGCGATAGTGCGGCACGGGGATGGTGGCGTCGTCGTCATGCTGGTACTGGGCGCTGTGCGGGCGCGGCACGGTGATGTCGGCCTGCCCGTCGCGCGCGGCCAGCTGGTCCGTCGCTGCGCGGGCCGTCATTTCCTGCACGTCGCGCATGCGGCGTTCAACCGCCACCACGGCCTCCAGCGCAGCCACGCGGCGCGCCAGGATGGCTGCGCGCGCCTCGGCGGCGGCGTTGCGGCCTTCATCGGCCGTCCCCTCCGCTCCGCCCACACCGTGCTGCTGCCCGCGCTGTTCGCTATCGTCCATGCATCATCCCGCCATTCATTTTTCACCACGTCGCGCCATAGAGCGCATTGCGCATGCTAGCATGCAGTTATGGCCTTTGTGACAAAGGCCTGGAGACAATTTCTACTACTGGAGACACCTTGGGCAATTGGAAGCAATTATCACCGTCGGCGCTGCACCGCCTCGACCTGGGCCTGGCCTATGGCCTGACCGATGTTGGCACCGTGCGCGAGTCCAACCAGGATAATTTCTTCATCGCTCCCGACCTTGGCCTGGTGGTCGTGGCCGACGGCATGGGCGGCCACGAAGCGGGCGAAATCGCCAGCGCGGACGCCATCCGGCTGCTGCACAGCTTCCTGCGCGCCTCGCACGGAGACCAGCAGGCCTCGCCCGGCGACGCCAGCGACGCCACCGTGCCGGTCTTCCACGCCAGCGCCTTCGATCCGGTGCAGGCCGACCCCGACGCCACATGGACCGACGCCACCATGCGCGCCATGATCACGCTGCACGACGCGGTGGAATTCGCCAACGAGCGCATGTACCAGACCAACAGCGCCAACGACCAGGCCGACGGCGCCGGCATGGGCACCACGCTGACCGGCATGTGGCAGGTGGCGCAGGACGGGCCGGTGTTCATCTTCCACATCGGCGACAGCCGCCTGTACTGCTTCCGCAACGGCCGCCTGAACCAGCTCACGCGCGACCAGACCTTGTACCAGCAGGCGCTGGAGGCAGGCATGGCGGAGCCGCTCCCGGCGCGCAACCTGCTGCTCCAGGCGCTTGGACCCGCGCCGCTGATCAAGCCGGATTTGCAGACCCAGGCCGTGTCGCCGGGCGACGTCTACATGCTGTGCAGCGACGGCCTGTATGGCAACTCGCCGCCGGAAGCCATCGCCGCCATCCTGGCGCGGGTGCGGGACGACAACCTGGCCGAATGCTGCGCCGAACTGGTAGCCATGGCCAAGCGCGACGGCAGCCGCGACAACATCACCGCCGTGATCGTGCGCTGCAAGGACGCGTAACCCGCCAGGCGGTCACGCGCCCCAGCCGGTTTGCAGCCACGTCCCCGCCAGCATGCCGGCGAACGCCGCAGGTGCGGGCAGCCCACGGCACAGAAGCAAGCTCGGTTCCACCTCGGCCGATCCATCGGTCCACCAGATACTCTGCCCGCGCAGCGCCGCAGCGGCCAGCGCGGGAACCTGCGCCGCCACCGCGTCCAGCGACGCCAGCGGCAAGCGGCATCCCACGCCTCCCTGCTGTCCGGCCAGCGGCGCATCGCTCAGCGGCGGCATGGCCTGCAGCAAGCCATCAAACGGCTCTAGCTGGAAGCGCTCCTCCAGCGAGGACAAGGCCAGCGCCTCCAGCTGGTCGAACCACGGCTTCCCGTTCGCCACCCAATCCAGCAACCCTCCACCGCCCGGCGCACCGGCCGCTATGGTGAGCGGAAAGTGGCGCCCCACGCGGTCCACGCTGGGCATCAGCACGCCGGCCCAGGCATTGCGGTCGCACACGCCCGGCGCCAGCGCAAAGCGCCAGATCGGGCTCGTAAGATAGGTCTGCAGCCAGCGCGCGCCCAGCGCCTCGCGGCTGCCCTGCATGGAGGCCTGCAGCCACGCGTCCCACACGCCCAGCAGCGGCGGCGGCAAGCGGCGCGACACGAAGTCGCCATGCGTGCTCACCTTGCCGAAAAAGCCCGGCGCCAGTTCCGGTTCTTCCATTACAGCGACTCCAGGCAGCGGAACTGCTCCACGCCGTCGCGCTTGAACGGATTGTTCACGCTGTTGGCGGTCAGTTCATAGATGATCTTGCGGCCTTCCAGATCGAAGGTCAGCTTGTAGCGCTCGCCCTGCGCGGACGGCTCCAGCATGGCCTTGTCCAGCATGCGGAACCAGGCCCACGCGCCTTCCGTGCGCAGCTCCGCCGTGGTGGCGGGCGCCACCTCGAAGCGCACCGCATTCACGCCTTTGCCGCTCGGGATCTGGAAGCCGGCCGCGCCCTGCTGCGTCTTGGGCGCAAACGCAAGCTGCTGGCCGTCCACGTCCAGCAGCACGCGGGTCAGCGCGGCGTCCGCCGCCAGCGGCCTCAGGTCGAATCGCACCGAAGGCTGCTTGCCGCCGTTGCCAAAGAACTTGTCGCGTATCTGCGCGGCGCGCTGGAATTCGTTCAGCACTTCCTGGCTGATGCCGAGGTCCATATTGTTCACCATGCGCCAGCGCCACTGCGCGCCGCTGGTGTCCACGTAGTTGACCAGGTGCTTCTGGAAGAATTCGTCGGCCAGCCCGCCGGGGCCGAAGAAGCGGCCAAAGTCGTCCGGCGTCGCCTCCTGCACGGCCTTGCGCACCAGCGGGTAGCGGCCCGCGATGGCGGCGCGGCAGAACAGCGCCGGGCCGGTCTTCCACAAGGCGTCCAGGCGGTCGCGCTCCGTGCCCAGCGTGAGGCCGGAGCCGGCGGTGTTCACGTTGCGCACCAGCGCGCCCAGCGGCGCCGGCAGGCCGTCCGCCTCGCGCTTCAGGCGCACCAGCGCGTCGGCCGGCGGCGCGGGCTGGCCGGCGGCGCGGGCGGCGCTGGCCGCGTCCAGGTAGACCGCCACGTCCTTCAGCTTGAGCAGCACGCCGTCCAGGCCGGAGGCGCCTCCCGGGCCACCTGCCGCGCCGCCTGCGACACCGGCCCCCGCCTCCACCATCTTGTGCAGCGGCGCGAAATGGATATCGACCGGATTCACGGGCCGCACGTCGGCCGGCAGCACGTCCTGCGTGCCGTCGCTGAGGGCGGACTCCAGGCGCCGCTTGGCCGCGTCGCTGAGCTGCTTGACGGTGTCGGTGGCCGCGTCCACGCTGGACTTGGCGGTCTTCAGCTTGTCGAGCCGCGTCTGTTTGGCGGCCGCCTGCAGGAATTTGCGCAGCGGCGACTCCTGGCTGCTCACGCTGTTGATCACGCGCGCCGCCTGGTCCAGCGACGTGAACGGCACCAGCGTCACGTCCGCCAGCAAGCCGTCCCACAGGCGGATGTACTCCTCGAAATACATCTGCTGCACCACGGCCTTCATCTGCGCCGCGCTCTCAAGGCTGTCCACCGCCTCGCGCTGGTCCAGCACCCAGCTGTCCTTGACCACGTCGGCTATGGCGCCGTCTATCTGCTCGGTGAATTTCTTGTAGCCCGCCAGCGTGAACGGCCCGGCGATGCCTCGCGTGAGCGGCAGCCCACTTTGCCGCTCCAGCACCACGCCCGCGTCGCGTCCTGCGGCGGCGGTCACGTCGAAGTCCGGCACATTGGCGGCGGCCAGCCCGCGCTTCAAGCGGGTGTAGACGCGTTCGCCCATCGGCAGCTTGGCAAGGCTGAGGCGAACCTGCGCGATCAGCGCCCTGTTCAACTGCGGCGGCGCCTCGGCCTGGCTGGACGGCGCCAGCATGGCAGCCACGTGCTGCGACAAATCCTGCCGCTGCAGCTCGTTCGCCTCCGGCAGGTTGCGGCTCCAGTCGTAGTCGAGCCAGGCGCGCACGGCCGGCGCGTCCAGGTGGTTGCGCTCGCCCAGCATGATGTAGACGCGCAGCAGTTCGTACAGGTATTCGGGATTGTTGGCGGTGCCGCGCCGCAGCTGGGTCTCCATCTGCTCCAGGATGCGCGGCAGCAGCGCTTCGCGCAGCACGCGCTGGTAGGCACCCTGCGCGCCTTCGCCCAGTTTGCCGCCCTGGTACAGGCCCAGTCCCATCAGCAGCGGCACTTCCTCGCCCTGGCTGCGGTAGCCGCCCGGGATGTCGCGCAAGGCGTTCAGCAGCGGCAGCGCCGCAACCGGCGACGGATCCTTCGGCAAGGCGCGCGCCAGCTTGTCGATCTCCTGGCTGCGCGCGGCCACGTCGTTCACGTAATTCTCGTTGCGCACGTAACTCGTGACCAGGCCGGCCGTCACCAGCACCAGCACGGCCGCCGTCAGCGCGTAGGCGCCCCATTGCAGCCAGCGCCGGTTGCGTTCCAGCCGCAGATTGGCGCCCGCCAGCTCGCTCTCCTGGAACACCACGTCGCGCAGCAGCCGCGTGATGAAGTAGCTGCGCCCGCCGAAGGCATTCGCCGGCAGCACCTTGCGGTCCAGGCCAAAGCTGGCGGCCAGCGTGGACATCACGCGGTCGATCGGGCTGCCTTCCTGTGTGCCGCTGGTGAAGTACACGCCGCGCACCAGCGCCGCTTCTTCGTAGGAGGTGGACTCAAACACGTCGGTCAGGAAGGATTCCAGCACGTCGCCGATGGCGGCGAACTGCTGCGGGAAGTTGTACATCAGCGCGCGGCGCTGGATGTCGCGCTCCTGCTGCATGCGCTCGAACAGGCGCGCCTGCAACTGCGCCTGCAGCGCATCGAATTCAGCCGGGAAGGCCTTCAGTCCGGCGTCCGCCTGCTCGGCCGAGGCCAGCGGGAAGGTCACGCCCCAAACCTGGGTGCGCTCTTCGCGGCCCAGGTTGTCGAAGAACTCGACAAAGCCTGCCAGCAGGTCGCACTTGGTGACGATGACGTAGACCGGGAAGCGGATGCCCAGTTCCTCGTGCAGCTCCTTGATGCGCGCGCGTATCGCCAGCGCCTGCACGCGGCGCTGACCTTCGCCTTGCTGCAGCAGGTCCGCCACGCTGAGCGCCACGATCACGCCGTTGATGGGACGGCGGCGGCGGTGCTTGCGCAGCAGCTGCAGAAAGCCCTTCCACGCGGCCTGGTCCACTTCGGTGTAGCTGTCCTGCGTGGTGTAGCGGCCCGCCGTGTCGAGCAGCACCGCCTCGTCGGTGAACCACCAGTCGCAATTGCGGGTGCCGCCCACGCCGCCGATGGCGCCTTTTCCGTGCGTGTCGGACAGCGGGAACTTCAGGCCGGAATGCACCAGCGCCGTGGTCTTGCCGCTGCCGGGCGCGCCGACGAACATATACCAGGGCAGCTGATACAGGCCGCCGCCGTTGCCGAAGCCGCTGCCGGTCTTCGATTTGCGCAGCACCGCCATGGCTTCCTGCAGGCGCTTGGCCAGCAGCGCCATTTCGGCCGCGCTTTCCTTCTGCCCCGGCACTACGGCGGGCGCGGTATCGGGATCGCCCGCCACGCTTTTCATCAGGCGGCGTTCGGCCAGCCTTGCGCGCAGCAGCTTCCAGCCGAAATACAAGGCCCAGGCCAGGAACATCAGGCCAATGAAGAACCAGCGCACGCCGGTGGAGGCGAACGGCTCCTTGCCGTCGAAAGCCAGCAGCGGCGCCTCGAACCAGAAGATCAGCGACAGCAGCAGCACGCCGAAGAAGGCCAGCACGGGCGGCTTGATGAACCAGTTGAAGAAGCGTTTGATCATGGGGTCTGCACTGGGGTCAGCACTGGAGTCAGTACAATAATCACCACGCGGCGGTTGCGCGCGCGGTTGGCGGCACTGTCATTGGGCACCAGCGGTTCGGTCTCGCCCCGGCCTTCCACGGTGTAGCGCGCTGCGGGACCGGCCTGTTTGGCCAGCAGCTCCACCACGGTGGCGGCGCGGCCCTTGGACAGCGCCCAGTTGGACGGATAGCGCGCCGAGCCGCCGGGCACGTCGTCCGTGTGGCCGATGACTATGACCTTGCCGGGCACCGGCTTGAGCGCTTCGCCTATGCGCCGCAGCAGGCCGTCGTAGGACGGCAGCACTTCGGCGCTGCCGGATTTGAACACGCCGTCGCCGTGCAGGACGATGGTGGAGCGATCCGGCGTTTCGGTCACGCTCACCAGGCCGCGCTCGATTTCGGGCGCCAGGAAACGGGCCACGCGCACCGGAGGATTGGCCATGGGCGGCGCCGGGGGCGCCGGCGCCACCAGGCGGATGCGCTGCAAGGCGGCGTACACGGGGTCCGAGTGGCGGTTCAGCAGGAAGCTGAAACCGAGATGTATGCATAGCAGCAGCAGGCCCGCAACAGCGGCGATCACCCAGACGGGAATCAGCCGCAGCAGGCCGGGACGCTTTTCATTCGAGCCTTTCCAGCGCAGCGACAGGTCCGGTTCGAAGGGGCCGCGCTCTTTCTGGATCAGCTGCTGCAGCCGTTCGCGCAGCACGTCGAGCTGGACGCGTCCGCCGTCCATCACGCGGTAGCGGCCTTCCAGTCCCAGCGCCAGGCACAGATACATCAGCTCCAGCACGTGCAGGTTGGCGCGCGGCTGCTGGCTGAGCTTTTGCAGGATGAGGAAGAACTTCTCGCCGCCGAAGGCTTCATTGTGGAAGGCCACCAGCAGGCTGCGGCTGGCCCACACGCCGCTGCCGCCCCAGGGCGTGCTGGAGATGGTCTCGTCCAGGAAGGTGCACAGCGAGTAGCGCGCCACGGCGATGGCTTCCTGCGCGCAGCCTGCGTTCCGGGCGTCGATTTCGAATTTCTTGATGGCGGCCACCAGCTGGCTGCGCAGTCCTTCCACGCTGGGGTGCGTGGCCATGATGCGCAGTGGGACCACCAGGTCGAGCAAGGCGTTGGCGGCGCCGACCAGCGGGTTCACGCCGTTCAAATGGGCGCGCGGCGCGGCCGTCAGCGGGGCCAGCGCGGCGTCGTAGTTGACATGGCCTGCGCCGCGCTCCGCGCCAAAGCTGCCCGCAGCGGCTGCGGCACCCAGGCCGGGGCCGGGCCAGGCCGGCGCCGCAGCTTCGCCGCCCATGCCGCCGTCGCCGCCCTGCGCAGGGCTGGCCGGGAAGGCGCCGGCGGCGCCCGCAGGCGCGGCGCCTGCATCGCCGCCCGGACCCAGTCCCGGCACGGGCGCAGGCGCGCCGCGCCGTCCGCCGGGCTTGGGGACCAGGATGGTGCGGTCGGAATCTGGCAAATCGTCCTGGCTCATCTTCGCTTACTTCCGGATGGCCCAGAACTCCATCTGCAGGCCGGGGAAGTCGCCCGCCACGTGCATGGCGAAACCGGCGGAGGTGGCCAGGTGCTGCCAGTACTCGCTGCCCTTGTCCAGCTCAAAGTAGGTGTGGCCCGCGTGGAAAGGCAGCTGGCGCGGCGCCACCGGCAGCGGACGCAGCGCGATGCCGGGCAGCTGCAGATTCACCAGGTCGCGGATTTTCTCGACCGAGCCTATCTTCACCTGGCGCGGGAAGCTGCTGCGCACCGTTTCGGGCGGCATATGGGCGTTCACCATCAGCACGAAAGTGGCGGACTTCAGCAGTTCCGGATCGCGCATCACCGCGACGCGGATGCCGAACTGGCGCTCCTCCAGCGGGATAGGAATGGCGTGCGTGTCGAGCACCATGGACAGCGACTGGCGCAAGTCCTCCATCACCGGCAGGAAGGTTTCGCGCAGCTGATCGTGGCGGTACACGGGGTATTGGATGGCGCGCTTGTTGTTCGGGCTGAAGGTGGCCAGCTCGCCGGCCAGCTGCACGGCTTCGCGGTAGTAGTCCTCGGGATGCAGGCCCGTCATGGTGGCCAAGTGGGCGAACAGCGGCTCCGCGCGGTTCACCAGCTGCAGCAGCAGGAAGTCCGCAATCTCGGCCGCGCCGGCGGCGCCGGGCTGGGACAGGCGGTTGCCGAGCGCGTCGCCGCGCTGGTGCAGCAGCCCCACCACCTCGTCGGCAAAGCCGCCCAGGCGCGGCGCCACGCGGAAGTCCAGGCACGGCGGGCAGAATTCAGGATCCAGCACCACGCGGTTGTCCGGACGCCGCTCGATCACGCGCGCCACGGCGATGCAGGCGTAGGCGTTGGCGACCTCCGATTCCAGCGCCAGGCGCAGGCGCAGGCGCCCCACTTGCATCAGCGCGCTGTTGTCGATGCCGTTGCTGTCCCAGGCTTCGTGGTCCACGGCGCCGTGGCGGGCAAAATTGTCCGGCGCCGGGCTGTCGCCGGTCTCCGGTATGCCGGGCCGGCGCAGCGGCAGCGCCAGCACGATCACCACGTTGCGCGCGTCCTCCGGTATGTCCAGCGGCAGCGGCAGGTCGTCGTCCGCCGGCAGGATGAACGGCGTACCGTCCGGCAGCACAGCGCTGCAGGACAACAGCGCCAGCTTGCCCAGCGCGAGCTGCTGCTCGTCTATCTTCAGCGAAGAAAAGCCCCATGAATAAGGGCGCAGTCTGGCCACCCGGCTTTCGAGCTGGGTTTGCAGATAGCGGTCGTGCTGCTGCAAGTGCTGCGGCTGCAGCAGCATGCCTTCGGACCAGATGACTTTACGGTTCCACGCCATGATGTCTCACTCGATAGGATTATTTGCGGTGCAGCCGGCCGATCTGGTCTTCATAGGCGGCAGAGAATTTTTCGCCGAACAGGTGCTGGAAGTCGTCGTCCGCTTCGCGCAGGATGTCTTCGTGCAGCGCCACCATGCGGTCCCAAAGGCGGGCCTTGCGCGTGGTTGCCATCATCTTGTCCATCACGCCTTCGGGTTCCTTGGCCTCGATCAGCGCGGGGTTGAAGCGCGCCAGCACGCCGTCCAGCGCCGCGCGCATGCCGGCAATGACGGCCAGTTCGTGGGCTTTCAAATCTTCGAAGGCGCTGCCGATGGACTTCACCGGCGGCATGTAGCCGGACAAGGCGTTGGTCAGCATTTGCGACAGCGCGCTTTCGGCGTCCGGGAAGAACTTCAGCGGGTTGTTGGCCTGCGCGCCCAGCACCGTCATTTCAAGGCGGCTTTCGCGCTTGGTCATGGCGCGCGCCATCAGCACGGCCATGGTGCCGGAGGTGGCTTCGCGCAGCATGGCGCCCACCAGTTCGGCCGTTTCGGCGGGCGACCTGGTGGTGCGCAGGCCGGTCAGGCCCAGGCCGCGCAGCAGCGCCTGCATCACTTCCTCGCCGCCCTGGACCTGGCCCATCGCGCCCGCCGGAGCGGCATGGCTTTGCTGCGGAGGCAGCGCGTAGGCGATGGGCGCGGCGGAAGGCGGAACATATGGCGCGGCCGGCGCTTGCACGCGCGGCGGCAGGAAATCGGCGAGCGGATCGTAGTCGTCCGGTATCAGCATGGCCGGCGCGGGCGCAGCGGGCGCGGGCGGCGGCGGTGCGGCGCGCACGGTCAATACCGTGGGCTCGGGCGCGTGGGCAAAGGGCTGCGCCGGCGCGCCGTATGCGGGGTTGCCCCACTGCGGCGCGGGCTCCGGCGCTGGCGGCTGCGGCTGCGCCATGGGCATCCACTGCGGCGGCGCGTGGTCCGGCTCCGAGCCCCGGAAGGCCACCGGCGGCGCGGCCTGCGCGGCGTTGGCGTCGCTCAGCATATTCAGGCCAAGCGGATCATTGGCGGACGGCGCGGCCAGGGGATCGTGTCCGCCGCTCAGTTCCAGTATCTTCACGCCGGCCAGCGTGTCGCGCATCTCGTCGAAGGACTTGCCCTCGTAGGGCGACGCCGCCACGGCAGGCTGCGCCTGGAAGGGCAAGGCGTCCGAGGTCTCGGGCTGGAACACGGGGATGGCCGGCGCGGCGGCGGCGCCCTCGCCCACCTGTACTTCCAGCACGTAGTCGCCGATCAGCAGCCGGTCGCCGTCGGCCAGCACGGCGCTCTTGCCGGTGCCTACCGGACGGTCATTGATCCAGCTGGGATTGGCGCCCAGGTCCATCAGCGTGTACTGGCCGCCGGCGAAATCGATCTTGCTGTGGTTGCGCGAGATGTATTTGCCCGGATCGGGCAGCTCCAGGTCGTTGCCTGCGGCACGGCCTATGGTCCCGCCCAATTGATCGAAGCGGCGCTCAACGGGCGCAGCCGGAGCTTGCTTTCGGTATGACTGAATCCGCAGAGTTAAGTACATCGGCTCACTATCGCTGCTAAGAGGCTGCTAATTGAAATCGAAGGGCATGGCGCGGATCATTATACGGTTGCTATTGCGTAAAACACAATCACTCCGCTCAGTTGATCTTCACCAGGGCGCCGCCTATGGTCATGATGCCGCCCGCCTTGAGCGTGGCCATGCCGTCGGCCTCCACCTTCACCTCCGGCGACTTGATGGTGATCTTGGCCGGTTCCATCTTGATGCTGGTGCCGCCCACCTTCAGCTCTATCGACGTGGTGGCCTCGATCACGATGGTCTTCGACACCGTCACCTTCTGGTCGCCCTTGATGGCCGTGGTCTGGTTGCCGCCCACGTCCAGCTTCCGGTCCACGGCGATCTTCATGGTCTGGTTGTTGTCCACCTTGAGAGTCTGGTCGTTGGTCACGGTGATGATCTGGTCGTGGTCCACCGTTACCGTGTGGTCGTTCACCACGTGCTCCTTGTGGTCATGCCCCACGTCCAGGCTGCGGTCGTTCTTGATCTGTATGGTCTGGTCGCCCTTGTCCTTCTTCTCGAAACCGACCTTCAGCGTGTCGTTGTTTTTCACCACGCGGTTGAAGTCCTTCTCGGCCTGGACGTAGATCTCCTCGGCGTCCTTCTTGTCCTCGAAGCGGATCTCGTTGTAGCCACCCCCGCCCTTGCTGGTGTTGGTCTTGACGGTGGACTTGGTCTGCTCGCCCGGCAGCGCATACGGCGGCATGGCGTCGCTGTTGTAGACGCAGCCGGTGACCAGCGGCCGGTCCGGATCGCCCTCCAGGAAGCTCACCACCACCTCCATGCCGATACGCGGAATGAACACGCTGCCCCAGCCCGCACCGGCCCAGCTCTGCTGCACGCGCACCCAGCACGAACTGAGCTCGTCCTCCTTGCCCTCGCGGTCCCAGTGGAACTGCACCTTCACACGGCCGTACTTGTCGGTCCAGATCTCCTCGCCCGCCTTGCCCACCACCATGGCGGTCTGCGGCCCCTGCACCACCGGCTTGGCGATGGTGCGCGGCGCGCGGTAGCTGTGCTCCTTGCCGATGGCGTTGAACACGCAGCGGAAGTCCAGCGGCGTGTCGCCGCCGGTGGCGTAGTCGTCGCCGACAATTTCATACTGCGCGCCGGTGACCAGGAATTCGCGGTTCTGGTCCGAGCGCGGATGGTGCACCAGCTTGAACAGGCCGCCCGGGAA
Source organism: Pseudoduganella sp. GW821-FHT05F09 (assembly GCF_059419605.1). Taxonomy (NCBI): domain Bacteria; kingdom Pseudomonadati; phylum Pseudomonadota; class Betaproteobacteria; order Burkholderiales; family Oxalobacteraceae; genus Pseudoduganella; species Pseudoduganella sp. GW821-FHT05F09. Next base: position 249,248 of record NZ_JBWKSD010000006.1, on the reverse strand, counting down.
CAGGCCGCGCGCATTGGTGTCGGCGGAGATCTCCTCGCACTGGCCATGCAGGCCTTCCATGCGGCCGCGCGCCAATGTGGTGCCCGTGGCCGCCACGTTGTACAGGCCGGGATAGTCGTACATCTCGTAGGCCTGCTGATCGAAGGCCGCCGCGATGGTGGACTTCACTTTCAGCCCGCCGCTGTTGCTGGCGGCGGCTTTTTCAAAGTCGAAATCGTTCAGCGCATAGCTGCTGGCCTGGATCGCGCCCGCCGCAGCCCAGCCGTACACCGCCTCCTGGTCCACGATGCGGCGGCCCGCCTCGCCGGAAAACTCCACGCTGGCGTAGCCGGGCAGGCTCTGGTGGGCGCTGTAGGAGTCGGCCAGCACCATGGTGTGCTTGCTGGCGTCGTGCGTGAAGTAGAAGTAGATGCCCTCGTTCTGCAGCAGGCGGCAGACAAAGTTGAAGTCCGTCTCGCGGTACTGCACGCAATACGTCATCGCCTCGTAAGTACCGCTCAGCGAAGACACGTTCAGGTCAATGGCGCCGCCGTAGGCCGCGTCCTGGCACACCGCCTTGACGATATCGAGTACGTTCTTGTCCTGGAAAATGCGGCAGTTGGAAGAGCGCGTCAGCAGCCACAGGCCGGGGTGGACGGTGGCCTCGTAGCGCGCCAGGCTGCCGTACCAGCCGGTGCAGGCAAAGCGCGTGACGATGCCGTGGAAATGCCGCACGCCGTCCACCAGGTTCATATGCACGCCCAGCGGCTTGCCCAGCACGTCGGCGATCTTCACGTCCGGCTTGGTGCTCAGCAGCTGGACGCGGAATTCGGACAACTGCCCCAGCCGCTCGCTGCCGCTCATGCGGTCGAACAGCAGCACATCGGTTCCCAGGCTGCTGGTAACGTTTACTTCTCGGTTGGCTTGCGTAACTGGCATACGGGGTCCGGTCCGGAATCAGGGGATCATGGTTTTGGTGGTGCCCGGCTTGGTGAAGGCGATCACGCCTCCCCAGTTGCACATGCACTTGGCGACATTGTCCAGCGCCGGCATATTCGCGATCAGCACCGTCGGCGCGCCCGGCACCCAGGGCGCGGACGTCATCGGTATGCAGGGCATGGGCGTGAGCACGCCCAGCGCGGCGGCGGTGGCGGCGGCCACGGTTGGATTGGCCATCGAATTGCATACGCCGAAGGGCATGATGTTGACCATGGGTTTATGGTCCATGATGTTGGCCGCCGGCGGCCCTTCGGCCATCACCTTGTTCGCGGGAAGCACCACCAGCGTCGACGGCGCGGCGCCGAACGTGCAAGTCATCATCGCTCCCATCACCACCTGATTTGGCATATCCCCTCCTGGGCCTATTATGACCGAAAAAACTGTCTTAAAGGTAAGGTTTTAGGATAAGCTCCACAACACCATCACGTATCGACGAGGGACAGTCATGGCCACATCGCTGACATTCGAATTCGGATTTGCCGCCGCCGGCCCGCAGGAAGCCGGCGAGGACGGGCAGCCCATGCGCATATTGGTGATGGGGGACTTCAGCGGCCGCGCCGCAACGCCCCATGCTGCGGGCCTGGGTGTGCCGCGCCGGGTCGACCTGGACAATTTCGACCACCTGCTGGCGCAGCTGGCGCAGCTGGCGCCCAGCGTGCAAGTCACGCTGGACGGCGCCATCTGCACCTTCCAGTTCCACGAGCTGGACGATTTTCATCCCGACCAGCTGTATCAAAAATCAGACGCATTCGCGGCGCTGCGCGCGCAGCGCCAGCAGCTGCGCAATCCCGCCACCTTCGCGGCGGCCGCCGCCGCGCTGCAATCGAACACCGGCGCGGCAGCCGCGCCGCCCGCGCCTGCCCAGCCCCACCAGCCAGCCGCCAGCGACTTCGCCAGCCTGCTCGGAGGCCAGGTGCGCCAGCCGGCCGCGCCGGCAAGCGGCCTGCCGGATATCGACCAGCTGATACGCCGCATCGTCGGCGCCATGCCCTCCGGCGCAGACCCGCGCCAGGCCGAATACGTGGCCGCGCTGGACGGCGTGGTCGCCCAGCGCATGCGCGCCGTGCTGCATGCGCCGCAGTTCCAGGCGCTGGAAGCCAACTGGCGCGGCCTGTACCAGATTGTCACCGGCCTCGAACTGGGCCAGGACTTGCAGCTCTACATAATGGATGCGGACAAAACCGCCTTGCAGGCCGATATCGACGCGGCCGACGGCGCGCTGGAAACCAGCACGCTGCACAAGCTGCTGGTTGAGCAGCCGCGCATGGGCGCCGATGCCGCGCCCTGGTCCGTGCTGTGCGGCGCCTACAGCTTTGGTCCCGGCGAGGCGGACATCGGCCTGCTGGCCGCGCTGGGCGCGCTGGCCGCCCGCGCGCAAGCGCCCTTCCTGGCCGACGCCAGCGCTGCGCTGGCCGGCGCCACCTCGCTGGCCGACCAGCCAGACGCATCGAGCTGGCAGGCCCTCGATGCCGCAGCCGAAGCCCGCTGGCAAGCGCTGCGCGCCACGCCGCAGGCCAGCTGGCTGGGGCTGGCGCTGCCGCGCGTGCTGCTGCGCCTGCCCTACGGCAAAGCCACCGACAGCATCGACCAGTTTGCATTCGAAGAAGCGGACGCGGGCCACGAGCATGAGGACTACCTGTGGGGCCACGCCTCGCTGGCCTGCGCCATGCTGCTGGGCCGCGCCTTCGAAGACAGCGCCTGGGACATGTCGCCCGGCGACGCGCTGGACCTGGACGACCTGCCCGCCCACACCGTGCGCCGCGATGGGCAGCCCCATATGCAGGCATGTGCCGAGGCCTTCCTGTCCGAGCGGGCCGGAACCGTGCTGCTGGAGCGCGGCCTGATACCGCTGCTCAGCTTCAAGAACCGCAATGCCGCGCGCCTGCTGCGCAGCCAGTCCATCTCCCAACCCGCCCGGGCACTGTCCGGCGCATGGAATTCCTGAGCCAGAATGAAGAAGAAAGCCTTGCAGAAAATCTCGCTGGACGACGCGCTGCAGCTGGCGGTGTCGGTGCACCGCCAGGGCAAGCCGCGCCTCGCGGCGCAGCACTACGAAGCCATACTCCAGGTGGCGCCCACCCATCCGGACGCGCTGCACTACATGGGCGTGGCCCAGCACCAGCTGGGCAACCACGAAGGCGCGGTCAACCTGATCAGCCGCGCGCTGCAGGCGGCCCCGGACTATGTGGACGCGCGCAACAACCTGGGCAACGTGCAAAAGGAGATGGGCCGCCACGTGGACGCCGAACATTCCTACCGCGCCGTGCTGGAAGCGCGGCCGGACTTCGCAATGGCCCACAACAACCTGGGCGTGGTGCTGCGCGCGCAGGAGCGCCTTGAGGAGGCGGCCGCCGCCTACCGGCAAGCCATCACGCTGTCGCCCGAGTTTGCGCAAGGCTGGATCAACCTGGGCCATGTGCTGAAGAAAACCGGCGACTTCAACGAGGCGCTCAGCGCCTACAAGAAGGCCATACTGCTCTCGCCGGACAATCCGGACCTGTACCGCAGCCTGGCGCGCGCGCTGGTGTCGCAGCAGCGGGATGAGGAGGCGTTGGCAGTCTACCGCCAGTGGGAGAAAATCGATCCGGACAATCCAGTGGTCAAGCACCACATCGCCGCCTGCCAGGGCGCCGCCGCGCCCGAGCGCGCGTCGGACTCCTATGTGCAGACCGTGTTCGACCGCTTTGCGGACAGCTTCGACGAAGTGCTGGCCAGGCTGGAATACTGCGCCCCCGCCATGTGCGGCGAGATGGTCGCCTCGCTGCTGGGCGAGGCAAGCGCGGCGCAGCGCACGCTGGATGTGCTGGACGCCGGCTGCGGCACCGGTTTGTGCGGTCCGCTGCTGCGGCCTTACGCCAAGCGGCTGGAAGGCGTCGACCTGTCGGCCGGCATGCTGGCCAAGGCGGGCAAGCGGCGCGACTACGACAAACTGCACGAGGCGGAGCTGACCGCCTGGCTGTCCGCCCATGCGGGCGCCTACGACCTGATCGTCTCCGCCGACACGCTCTGCTACTTCGGCGCGCTGGAAGCGCTGTTGAACGGCTCAGCCGCAGCGCTGCGGGCCGGCGGCCACCTGGTGTTCACCGTCGAAGCGACGCAGGACGCCGCAGCCGCCCCCCAGTTCCTGCTCCACGCGCACGGCCGCTACAGCCACGCCGAACCATATGTACGCGGCACGCTGGCCGCCGCTGGCCTGGAGCTCACGCAACTGCGCCACATCACCCTGCGCCAGGAAGCCGGCAAGCCTGTTGCGGGCCTGCTGGTCGGCGCAACAAAGCCCGGACCAGCGCTCGCCGCACAGGAGATGCCGCATGCTCGTTGAAGTCCAAGTCACCATCCAGGGCAGCAAAGCCGCGATCTGGGCCGCGATGACGGACATCGAAGGCGCCGCGAAGATCATCCGGGGAATCGACAATATCGAAGTGGTCGAACGCCCGGCGCATGGACTCGTGGGCTTGAAGTGGCGGGAAACCCGCATGCTGTTCGGTAAACCAGCCACTGCGGAAAAGTGGATCACCGACGCGGTTGAAAACCAGTTCTACAAAACCAGGGCCGAAAGCGACGGCTTCATATTCCTGTCCACCACCAGCATCTCCGAAAGCAGCGGCGGCTTTACGCTAACCAGTTTTCACGACTCCCAGCCGCAAAGCTTCACCGCAAAACTCATGTCGATCCCGATGGGACTTCTGTTCAAGGGCGAGGCCAGTAAGGCCCTGCTGCAAGACCTGATCGACATCAAGTCCGCAGTTGAGCAGAAATAAGCCATCTTATTTGACGGCCGCCGGCCGCGCCGGCGCTGCAGGCGCCATCAGGCGCTTGATGGCCAGTTGAACCGCGAGCGCGCAGGCGAAGGCTGCGGCAAAGGCGGTGGCGACGCTGTCGCCGCGCAGCTGCAAGGACAGCACGAGGCAGAACGTGGCGAAGGCGAAGTAGCCGTAGACCATGCCGCGCAGCAGGGCCACCGCGAAGGCGCGGCCGGAGCGCACATGCGAAAAGCCCACCAGCACGGTGCTCATCACGGGGAACATGGCGAAGAATCCGCTCAGGCGCGCGCCTATCGCGGCGGCGCCGTAGCTCACGGCCAGCACCAGCGCCGCCCCGGCCAGCATGCGCCACGGCAGGTCGCTGGCCGCGGCAGCGCCAGCCGCCGGACGCGCCTGGGCCGGGACTGCACCGGCGGAAGGCTCCGGCGGAAACAGCTTGGGCGACACCAGCAAGGCCAGCACCACCAGCACGAAGCAAGCCTCCACCGGCAGCGGCACGGCCTTCAGGCCCGCCACCGCCACGCCCCAGGCCAGCAATGCGCCCAGCATGGACAGCGCCATGCCGAAGCGCTGCGCCGCCCACGCGTAGACGATGCTGAACACCAGGATGGCCAGCACCGCCAGCAGCGTGCCTTCGGCGGCGCGCGCCGCGAAGGCGGCGCCCTGCTCCAGCGCCACCGTCAGCAGGATAGGCCCGGATACGATGGGAAAGGCGGACATCCATCCCGCCACCCCCGGCCCCCATTTGCGGCCCGCCAGCGTTACTGCATAAATCAAGACAGGAACAAGCAACAGCTTCAACAGCAAAACAAACGGCATCTATCAGGTATCCGTGCGCATGAAGTTATCGATATTCTTCACCAGGAAGGTGGGCGGAATGGTGTTGAGCTCCATGATGTGCTTGCACTTGGCCTCGTCCACGAAGTCTATCATCACGAAGTTGGGCATGAAGGCCTTGAGCACCGTGCCGCTGGCGAAGCCGTCTATCTTGGCGAACTTGCTCATGCGCGAAGTGATGGCCTCGTCCAGCCCGTTGGTCCACATGTCCTTCAGCTTGGCCACGTTGGGCGCGGTCCACATGCCGGTGTTGCGGTCGCGGATGCTTTCGAACACGCCCGTCGTGGTCCAGTACATCATGCCGACCACATTCGGATTGCCGTCGCCGCCGCGCGCCATCAGCTTGCGCTGCTTCTTGATGTTCTGCTCGATTTTGCCAAACGGCTTGCCCACGCTGGTGCCGCCCTTGCCGAAATATTGCATGCCGTCGTAGACGTCCTTGTAGGTGCTGCCGGCCTTGCTCAGGTTCTTGATGCCCAATATGCCCTGGGCCGCGCTGTAGGTGCCGCGCACCAGTTCCAGGCCGTCCGAGGCGAACAGCACGATCACCTTGCCCTGCAGCTGGCGCAGCGTCTTGTTGTTCAGGTTGCCGGCGCCCTTGTAGATTTTATCGCCCAGCACCTGCACGCAAGCCTCGGCGATCATCTCCCAGTTGTGGCAATGGTCGAACTTAAGTATCACGAACTCGCTGGGGTTGTTGGTGACGAAGCGCGACGCGTCGGTCAGGATCTTGGTCAGCGACAGGCCGTACTCGCCGCCCCACATGCTTTTCACCTTGGCGGTGGCGGCGGTGCCGGTGCGCAGGTCCACGCCGGTGGTATTGCTCTCAGGTCCCTTGCCGTGATAGGCCTTCAGCGTCACCACCTTTTCCGCGCCGCCCTTCTTGACCACCGCGCCGGTGATGCGTATGTCGAACAGGCGCGCGCCGGCGACGGCCTGGTCATGGATGTCCAGGTCCTGGGTCTGCGTGTTGGCGCCGCCCAGGGTTACGGCCGCGTCGTGGCTGCCCGCCATGACGACTTCATTCAGCTTCTTGTCCGGGCCCAGCTCGTAGTAGTTAATCATGGTTTCCCCTCCAGCTCAATCAATCGAAACGATAAGAGAATTCGCCTTCTTTTACATCAACCTGTACCCCGCCGATGGCGTCGCCCTGCATCATGCGGTTCAGGAATTCGCGGCTGATATCGGGCAGCATGGTGTTGGTCAGAATGGCGTCTATCATGCGGCCGCCGGACTCGCCCTCGGTGCAGCGCGACACCACCAGCTTGACCACCTCCTCGGTGTAGTTGAACGGGATCTTGTAGCGCGCCTCGACGCGCTTCTTGATGCGGTTCAGCTGCAGCTTGACGATCTGGCCCAGCATCTGGTCCGACAGCGGGTAGTAAGGGATGGTGACGATGCGGCCCAGCAGCGCAGGCGGGAACACCTTCAGCATGGGTGCGCGCAGCGCCTTGGCCATACCGTCCGGGTCGGGCATCAGGTCAGGGTCCTTGCACAGGCCCGCGATCAGGTCCGTGCCGGCGTTGGTGGTGAGGATGATCAGCGTGTTCTTGAAGTCGATGAAGCGGCCCTCGCCGTCTTCCATGAAGCCCTTGTCGAACACCTGGAAGAACATCTCGTGCACGTCCGGGTGGGCTTTCTCCACCTCGTCCAGCAGCACCACCGAGTACGGCTTGCGGCGCACCGCTTCGGTCAGCACGCCGCCTTCGCCGTAGCCCACGTAGCCGGGCGGCGCGCCTTTCAGCGTGGAGACGGTGTGCGCCTCCTGGTACTCGCTCATGTTGATGGTGATCAGATTCTGTTCGCCGCCGTACAGCGCTTCGGCCAGGGCCAGCGCGGTTTCGGTCTTGCCGACGCCGGAGGTACCGGCCAGCATGAACACGCCGATAGGCTTGCTCGGATTGTCCAGCCCCGCGCGCGAAGTCTGGATGCGCTTGGCGATCATTTCCATCGCATGGTCCTGGCCAATCACGCGCTGGCTCAGCAGCGAAGCCACCTTGAGGATGGTCTCCATTTCGTTCTTGGCCATGCGGCCAACCGGGATGCCGGTCCAGTCGCCCACCACCGCCGCCACCGCCTGGTAGTCCACGGTCGGCAGGATGAGCGGGGATTCGCCTTGCAGCTCGCTCAGCTTCGTCTGCACGCCTTGCAGTTCCTCCATCAGCGCGGCGCGCTCTTCGGCGCTCAGGCCGTTGCCAACCTCCTTGCCCGCCAGTTCGGCTTCGGCGCCGGCCTCCAGCGCGCTGCCCGTGCCTTCGACCGGCGATGCGACGTCGCGCAGCTTGGCACGCAAGGCCAGCAGCTGGTCCACCAGTTCACGCTCGGCGTTCCAGCGCGTCTCCAGGCCGGCCAGGCGTTCGCGTTCGGCGCCCAGCAAGTCGTCCGCATCGGACTTGCGCTTGCCGATGTCGATGCCGATGGCGCTTTCGCGGCCGATGATGCCCAGTTCGGTTTCCAGCGCTTCGATGCGCTTGCGGCTGTCGTCCACTTCCGCCGGGGTGGCGTGCAGGCTCACGGCCACGCGCGCGCAGGCCGTGTCGAGCAGGCTGACCGACTTGTCCGGCAGCTGGCGCGCCGGAATGTAGCGGTGCGACAGCTTAACCGCCGCTTCCAGCGCCTCGTCCAGGATCTGCACCTTGTGGTGCTTCTCCATGGTGGAGGCCACGCCGCGCATCATCAGGATGGCGCGTTCCTCGCTCGGCTCGTCCACTTGCACGGTCTGGAAGCGGCGCGTCAGCGCTGGGTCTTTCTCGATGTGCTTCTTGTATTCGGCGAAGGTGGTCGCGCCTATGGTGCGCAGGGTACCGCGCGCCAGGGCCGGCTTCAGCAGGTTGGCCGCGTCGCCGGTACCGGCCGCGCCGCCCGCGCCCACCAGCGTGTGCGTCTCGTCGATGAACAGGATGATGGGTTTCGGGCTGCCCTGCACTTCGTCGATGACGGAACGCAGGCGCTGCTCGAACTCGCCCTTCATGCTGGCGCCGGCCTGCAGCAGGCCCACGTCCAGCGTCAGCAGCTGCACGTCCTTCAGGCTGGGCGGCACGTCGCCGCGCGCGATGCGCTGCGCAAAGCCTTCCACCACGGCGGTCTTGCCCACGCCGGCCTCGCCCACCAGGATGGGATTGTTCTGGCGGCGGCGCATCAGGATATCCACCACTTGGCGGATTTCGTCGTCGCGGCCCACGATGGGGTCCATCTTGCCGCTGCGGGCCTGCTCGGTCAGGTCCACGGTGAATTTCTTGAGCGCTTCCTGCTTGCCCATCGCCGCCGGCGCGATGGCGCCCGAGGCTTCGCCCGGGGCGGCGCCGCCGCCGGCCTGGAAGCCGTCCGTGGCCGTCATCTGCGATTCAGGCGAATCCTTCAGCAGGCTGGCGAATTTTTCGCTCAGGTCGTCGCCCTTGATCTTCTGGAACTGGGCCGACATGCCGTACAGCGCGTTGCGCAGGCTGGAGGTCTTCAGCATGCCGATCAGGATATGGCCGGAGCGCACCTGCGATTCGCCGAACATCAGCGTGCCGTACACCCAGGCGCGCTCCACGGATTCCTCCAGCTGCGAGGACAGGTCGATGCCGGACGTGGAGCCGCGCGGCAGCCGGTCCAGCGCCGCGGTCAGGTCGCGCGCCAGCGCGGCCGCGTCCAGTTCATAGTGCTTCATCAGGCGCAGCAGGTCGGAGTCCTGCAGCTGCAGGATCTGGTGCATCCAGTGCACCAGTTCCACGTAGGGATTCCCACGCAGCTTGCAGAAAACGGTACTGCTTTCGATGGCGCGGTAGCACAGCGAATTCAATTTGCCGAACAGGGCAACGCGACTAATTTCTGCCATGGTGTTTTTCCTTAGCCCGCATGGGCGCTTGGGTTGATGAGCAATTGGTCCGGATTGCGGCTGGGCGCCGTGCTGGCCGGCCAGGTGCTCCAGCCGAGGCGGAGGCCGCGCCCGCTGGAGTCCCTGCCCAGCCGCAATGCCGGGGTTTCTTCCTTCTTCAAAATCAGCCGCACGTCCCAGTCCAGGGCCGTGCCCGCGTAGTTGCGCACCCAGGCCAGCAGGCGCTTCATGCTGTCCCCGCCGGGCAGCATGCGTTCATAGTCGGCAAAGCCCATGGGGCCGATGACGATGCGGAATTTGTTCTGGCTGTCCCACACCTTGCTGCCAAGGACGGTGGAAATGCCGAGCCGGTTGCCGTCCTCCACGCCACCCAGGCGCGACTGGATTTCCAGCGGCAGCCGCATCCAGTGGCCCACGAACTGCTCCACCTGCACCGGCAGCTTGAAGTACTCGCGCAGGATGGACACCAGGCCGGACGCGGGCCGCGCGTTGTTGGCCAGCAGGCCGGCGAAGTGCAGCTTGGCGAAGTCGCCGATCTCGTCGCGCTGGCGCAGCGCGGGCGAGCCGATGCCGAACAGGCTGCCGACGAATTCGGCGTAGCGGTCGGTCTCTTCGCGGTCCAAGTTGATGGCCGGCTCGGCCTGCGCCTTGGCGCGGTAGAACAGCGACAGCATGCGGTGGTGGAACACGTCCAGGAAGGCCAGCATGGTGCCGTCGCCGCCGTTGCGCAGGCGGTCGCGCACGTATTCGGTGATATGCGTCGGCATCGGCCCGTTGGCGCCCAGCAGGCCGAAGAAATTGACCGCCAGCCGCGCCCTGGAATCCGGCCCGTTCGCGCCGGCGCGCAGGAACTGGCCCAGCGCGGTGGCGTGGAAGGTCAGCGCCGGGTCCTGGCCAAAGCGCACCGCGTCGTCGCGCGGACGCAGCGAGGCGCCGATGCGCGGCAGCTCCGGGTGCGCGTTCTCGATCAGCCGCAGCACCTGGAAAAAGTCCATGCGCGCGGCATTGCGCTCCAGCTCCAGGTCCAGTTCTACAGGATCGCGCATGCGCCTCCCTTGGCCGGCCAGCGCATGATTTCGCCCCGCCCCACGGTGCGCACCACGGTCTCGGTGAAGGAATTGATGGACACGTACTGCGCGAAGAACTGCGCCAGCACGCCGCCCAGCAGGAAGGCGCCGGTGCCCTCGAAGGCCGCGTCGTCCAGCGTGACGGTCACTTGCAGGCCGCGCCCGAAGGTGATCGGTCCCGGCGAGGGCATGCGGCGCGTGATGCTGGAAGTGCTGATGGACTGCACGCCCTCGATCTGGCGCTGGCCGTTCAGGTCGCCCGGATGGCAGTACAGCGACAGCATCTCGCGCAGCGCCACCGCGCCCTGGCGCGGATCGCTGTCGGTCAGCGACAAATAATTGAGCGACAGGTGGTTCAGCAGCCGCCACGCCACCGCGCCCTCGGCGAAGGAGGCGTTCGGCTGGCTGGGGCCGGCCAGGCAGCGCACCGCCGTCACCGGCGCGCCGGAGTCGAGGATGAAATCGGTCTTGCCCACGCCCAGCGGCATGGACAGCGGCAGGTCGCGGTTGGTGCACCAGACCTGCAGGCCAAGCTGGCGCAGGTCGCTGCGGTACGGCGCTTCGGCCGCGTCGACGATGGAGATGAAGGTTTCGCTGCCGATGTAGCTCGAGCGCGGCCCCACCTTGCGCTGGCGCTGCGAGATCACGCGCGGCTCGCGCCGGATATGGTAGAAGGCCTTGTCCTGGTGCAGGCCGCCGATGTCCTTGGCCGTGTAGAAGGGCCGGAAGGTCTGCTCGGCCTGCGGGCCGGTGCCGTAGCCGGTCACGTCCTCGATCTGGAACACCTCGAAGTCCATGGGCCGCGTGCGGTCCACCAGCACGTGGTATTCGAACTGCTCGCCGCTGACGTTGATGCGGTCGGCGCGGCGCTGGAACAGGTTGATGGCGGGCGTGCAGTTGAGCGCGAAGTTGGACGCGTCCAGCATCTGCTCCAGCTGGGTGTCGCCCCGGTTCAGCAGGATGACCAGTTCGATTTCCGATTCGGCGCAGCGGCCCAGGGCGCGCCGCAGGCCGCGCAGTTCAACGAACAGGTAGCGCTGCGGGAAGGCGAAGTACTCCTGCAGCAGGCGGTAGCCCTGGAAGGTGCGGCGGCCGCTCGGCAGCAGCGCTTCCTCCTCGCCGAAACCCAGCGGCGCCACGGCGCTCTTGGGCAGCAAGGTGCTGCCGCCGGCCGACGACACCAGCACGCCCTCCACGCTGCCCAGGATTTTTTCGTAGATCTTGACCGGCATTTCGTCGCTGCCGCGCAGGTTCAGCGCCAGGCTGTCCATGTTCAGCGCGTGGAACGGCAGCCCGCCCACGGTGCGCAGGCGCAGGCGGATGCCGGCCTTGACGCCGGCCGGCAGCGCCATGGGCGCGCCGCCGAGCGCGCCGCTGTGGGTGAAGAACTTGGCTTCGGCCAGCTCCACCGGCCACATGGTCACATCGTGCGCGGTGCGGTATTCGCAGGCCGTGGTGTCGCCCTTGCCCAGCACGCTGCGCAAGGCGGTCCCGCGCGGCACCACATAGCCCTGCTTCAGGGCCGGGTTGCTCAGGTCCGGCTGCAGCTGCACCACCGCCATCGACGGCGTGGGCGCCAGGAAGTGCGGGTAGACCAGCTCCGACATGTGCTGCGTAAAGCGCGGGAACTCGGAGTCTATCTTCATCTGCACGCGCGCGGCGAGGAAGCTGAAGCCTTCCAGCAGCCGTTCCACATAGGGGTCTGCGCAGTCGAAGCCCTCCAGGCCCAGGCGGCCGGCGATCTTCGGGTATTCCTTGGCGAACTCGCCGCCCACTTCGCGCAGGTGCTGCAGCTCCTGGCTGTAATAGCGCAGCAGGCGCGGATTCATGCCGCCGCTCCCTTGCCGCCGGTGTTCTCGGTCAGGCGTATGGTGGCGCGGTCGATGTCGAGTTCCGTTTTCAGGTACAGCCGTTCAGGGTAGGGTTGCGCCCACATATCGCCTTCGATTTCAAACATGATGGTGTTGCCTTCCGACTTCTGGGACATCGCCTTCACGCTGACGGTGGCGCGTATCAGGCGCGGCTCGAAGTCCCAGATCGCCTGGCGGATGCCGCGTTCCAGGTCGGTCAGGTTCATGCCCGCCACGGAGATGCCGGAGATGTCCGGCATGCCGTAGTTGACCACCGAGTTGGCCACGTGCGGCAGTTTCGGAAAGTCGGTGACCGACAGCAGATTGGTGGTGTTGAGCAGCCAGGCCAGGTCGCGCAGCACGCTTTCGCGCAGGGTGCGCAGCGACAGCACGCGCCGTTCGCGCGATTCCACGCCGCTGTCGGGCTCATCGTCGGTGAGGCGGTCCAGCAGCGAGGGCTGCAAGCGCTCCCGGGGCGCCAGTTCAGCCATTGGCGGGCGCGTCTGCTGCTTCGGAGACGGCGCCGGCGCCGTCGTCAAATTCCACGGTACGCACGTCCATCAGCGCGTAGTCGGCGGCGTCGGTGGCCAGCATGCGCTGGCCCAGGCCTATGCCCTCCCCGCTCCATTCGGTGCGGCGCGCCAGCAGCAGCGCGTCGTCGGCGCCGGGGTGCACCGTGCCCGCGTAGCGCGTCGGGATCAGGCCGACCGTGCTGGCGCCGTTGGTCCAGGTGAAGGTGGCCGGCATCCAGACCTTGTCGCGCAGGTCGGCCGGCGCGGCTATCTCGATGCGGCTCACGTGCTGCACCGGCACCCAGATGTAGCGCCCGTTCATGATCACTTCGAGCACCGGGCCGATGCGGGCGTCCGCGTCGGCCAGCCAGGCAAAGGGCTCGCCGTTGATGCTGCCGGAGCTGGCCGGCGCGTCTTCGAAGGCGCGCGCGCGGGCCGCCGCGCCACCGGCGGCATTGCCCTCGCCTTCCAGCTTGAGGGCCTCGGCCACCAGCGCTATCCACGGCAGCGGCTCACCGAACACCACGGGCAGGCGCTTGCCGGCAAAAATTTCGTCGCGCAGCGCCTCGCACTGGATCGCTTCGCGGTAGGTTTGCGCCATCGGCAGGGTGGCGGCGTCGAGTTCGGCGGCCACGTTCAGCTGCGTCAGCGCGCGGTTCCACTGTCCCTGCACGCATAGCAGCTGGAACAGGAAGGTGCGGTATTTCGCGTTCGAGGGGTCTTTACGGATCTGGTCCTGCAGCGCGGTGAGCGCGGCGCCAAGCTGGCCATCACTAATAAGCTGTTGCGCGTCCATAAGGAGCCCTGGTGGAAGTCAAAAAACAGGTGAAAAAAAAGCCGGGGCGACCATGCCCCGGCTGCATGCGATTACTTCGCCACGTTGCCGGCGATGTCGTAGTTGAACACGCCGCCGGAAGCGGTAACGCCCTTCTCGTTCTGCAGGAAGTATTCCATCTTCACTTCAGCGAAATTCAGGCTGATGTTTTCGGTCAGGCGGTCTTCGCCGCCGCTGCCGCCGGTCGACAGCGACGTGACCAGCACCTTGGTCATGGTGATTTCCAGGTACTTCTGCTGGCCTTCGCCGGCCTTGCGCACCAGCAGCTTGGCCACCGGAATGTGCGAGCCCTTGGCCAGCGCGCTCAGGATCGCGGTCGAGGACTTGTCCAGGTACTTGGTGATCGAGATATCCTGGAAATTGGCCTTGCCCGCGCCGCCGCCGCCGCCGGTGTGGAAGGAACCGGCGTTCGAAGCGCCCCAGCTCCATGCCAGCACGTCGATATCGCCAGCCGCTTTTTGCGCTTTGTCCTGGGTTTCACCTTTGATGGTGGCGCCCAGATTCAGGAACATGTCTATTGCCATCTTATTCTCCTAGTGTGTGGTCCGACTTGATCTAACTACGATGAAAAACTTAGCCGCCCTTGGCCGACGGCAGCTTCGATACCAGACGCAGCGACACCGTCAGGCCTTCCAGCTGGTAATGCGGACGCAGGAAGAACTTCGAGGTGTAGTAACCCGGATTGCCTTCAACTTCCTCCAGTATCACTTCCGCCGCGGCCAGCGGTTTCGTGGCCTTGGTTCCTTCGCTGGAGTTGGCCGGATCGCCGTCGACGTAGCGGTTGATCCAGTTGCTCAGCCAGCGCTCCATCTCATCGCGCCCCTTGAAGGAACCGATCTTGTCACGCACGATGCACTTCAGGTAATGCGCAAAACGGCAGGTGGCGAACAGGTAAGGCAGACGCGCGCCCAGGTTGGCGTTGGCGGTGGCGTCCGGGTCGTCGTATTCGGCCGGCTTGTGCAGCGACTGCGCGCCGATGAAGGCGGCGAAGTCGGTGTTCTTCTTGTGCACCAGCGGCATGAAGCCGTTGGCCGCCAGCTCCGCCTCGCGGCGGTCCGAAATGGCGATCTCGGTCGGGCACTGCATGGCCACGCCGCCGTCGTCGGTCGGGAAGCTGTGCACCGGCAGGCCTTCCACCGCGCCGCCGGACTCGATGCCGCGGATGCGCGAGCACCAGCCGTACTCCTTGAAGGAACGGTTGATGTTCACCGCCATGGCGTAGGCCGCGTTGGCCCAGGTGTAGTTCTTGCTGCCGGGGGCCGAGGTGTCTTCCTCGAAATCGAACGCTTCCACCGGATCGGTCTTGGCGCCGTAGGGCTGGCGCGCCAGGAAGCGCGGCATGGCCAGACCCACGTAGCGCGCGTCCTCGGACTCGCGGAAGGAGCGCCAGGCGGCGTGTTCGGGGGTCTGGAAGATCTTGGTCAGGTCGCGCGGATTGGACAGTTCCTGCCACGATTCCATCAGCATCACCGACGGCGCGGCGGCGGCGATCAGCGGCGCGTGCGCGGCGGCGGCGATCTTGGCCATGCCGGCCAGCAGTTCCACGTCCGGCGCGCTGTTGTCGAAGTAGTAGTCGGCCACGATGGAGCCGAACGGCTCGCCGCCGAACTGGCCGAATTCTTCCTCGTACATCTTCTTGAAGATCGGGCTCTGGTCCCAGGCCGTGCCCTTGAATTTCTTCAGGGTCTTGGCCAGGTCGTTTTTCGAGATGTTCATCACGCGGATCTTCAGCGTTTCGTCGGTCTCGGTGTTGTTCACCAGGTGGTGCAGGCCGCGCCAGGCGCCTTCCACTTTCTGGAACTCCTCGGTGTGCATGATCAGGTTGATCTGCTCGGTGAGCTTCTTGTCCAGCGCCGCGATCAGGCCCTCGATGGTGCCCAGCACGTCGTTCGAGATCAGGTTGGTGCCGCTCAGGGCCTGCTCGGCCAGCGTCTTGACCGCGTTCTCGACCGCTTCCTTGGCCTTGTCCGATTGCGGCTTGAACTCCTTCTGCAGCAAGCTGCCGAAGTCGCTCATCTCCAGGGTGCCGGCCGCGCCTTGTTGTGCTTCAGTGATCTGTGCCATCAATTCCTCCGTCGATTATTCTTGCGGCTTCGGTGCCGAGGTCAGGGCCTGCATCAGGGCCGGTTCGGCCAGCAGCTTGCCGATCAGTTCCTCGGCGCCCGTTTTGCCGTCCATATAGGTCAGCAGGTTGGACAGCTGGCCGCGCGCCTCCAGCAGCTTGTTCAGCGATTCCACCTTGCGCGCGATGGCGGCCGGGGTGAAGTCGTCCATGCTTTCAAAGGTCATGTCGACCGCCATATTGCCTTCGCCGGTCAGCGTGTTGGGCACCTGCACCGCCACGCGCGGCTTCATCGACTTCAGGCGCTCGTCGAAGTTGTCGACGTCGATCTCCAGGAACTTGCGGTCCGCCACCGGCGCCAGCGGATCGGCCGGCTGGCCCGACAAGTCGGCCAGTACGCCCATCACGAAGGGCAGTTGCACGCTTTTTTCCGCGCCGTAGACTTCCACGTCGTACTCGATCTGCACGCGCGGCGCGCGGTTGCGCGCGATGAACTTCTGGCTACTTTCTTTGCCCACGATTTACTCCTCCTAGTGATGGAAACAACCTGAATTAGTACCCTGCTTAATACTCGCTTTGCTCCTGCTGCTCGCCCTCGCGCGGCCCGCTGACCATCAGCAGCTGCGCCATGCCCTCCGGCGCCAGATCCTCCATGATTTCGAAGAAATTCTTGGGCACCAGGCGTTTTGCGCGTTCCAGCAGCAGCGGCACGGGGCTGGACGGCTCATATTTCTGGTAGTACTGGCCGATCTTGTCGAGCATGCGTATCACGTCGGCCCGGCTGGCCACTTCGCCGCTGATGGCGCCGCCGCGCGCCGCGCGTCCGCTGCCGCCCGCCGCGCCGCCGGCGTCTTCACCTTCGCCGCCGCTTTCGCCTTCCGCCGCCGCGCCGTCATCGGCCTCGCCGGCCTGCTCGGCGAAAAAGTCGCGTCCGCGCCGCAGCAGGCGCACCAGGCCGTCCAGGTTCAGCGCCTGCGAGCTGCCCACCTGGCGCACCAGTATCAGTTCTATCTGCGTGGCGCTCTCGCATGCGGCGGCCAGGCCGGCGCTGCTGGCGGCCACGCGCTCGGGGTCCGCGTCGCGCAAGGCGGCGGCAATGGAATGCACTTCAATCTTGCTTTCGCCTTCGGCCGGCGGCAGTTCGCCGCTGCTCACTTCCAGCGTGCGCAGCGACAGCGGCCCCAGTCCGGGCAGCATCAGCAGCGTGGCGTCTTTCAGCTCGCGCAGGAAGGCATTGTCGACCAGGGCGGCCAGGGAATTGATGCGCAACATGGGGTCCATGTCGTCGTCGGGGTCGAGCTGGGGATGGACGCTGTCCCAGCGCTGGTCCAGCAGGCGCTCGATCAGCGCCAGGCCGTTGGCCAAACCCGGCGCGCCTTCCAGCGCGAGCATCGCGCGCGACAGCGAAACGGCCAGCCGCAGGTCCCGGCTGCGCTCCAGCAGGTCCTTGGCCAGGCGTCTGACCACTTTCCATTCAGGAGGCACGGCCGGCGTGATGGTGTCGCCATACTGGACTTCCGGCTTGCCAAGGATAGCCTGTTCCAGTTCAAGGAACTCCGGGTCGTACTCGAGATTGGGACCGCATGGCGCGTCCGCCTCAACATCCTGAAGCAAAGAATCTATATCCACTCCACCACCCTAGGCAAATGACCGATTTCCGACCATGACTATAACTTGAAATTGGGAAAAGTGTTCTAAAAAATAATTCTATTTCGACACGAATTTGTTGCCCAAATATATTGCAAGATGTGCAGCGTTATGCTTATGCAGCGGCGCCGAGCGCGGCGAGGAATTCGCTGGCATGCTGAAAGCGCCCGCACGGCGCTTTGGCCAAGCCACGGTCGATCACGGCCTGGAAGCGCGCCAGCGCGGGCGGCAGCGGCGGCGGCGCCTCCAGCAGCACCTGCTGCATCATCTGGAAAGGCGTGCCTTCGAAGGGGCGGCGTCCGGCCAGCATCTGGTACAGCACCACGGCGGCGGCGAACAGGTCGCTGCGCGGGTCGGCCTGGCCGCGCATCTGCTCGGGCGCCATATAGCCGGGCGTGCCGTGCGCGCTGGCGGCGCCCGCTTTGACGGCAAGGCCGAAGTCGGAGATTTTCAGCGCGCCGCCCGCATCTAGCAGCAAATTGGACGGCTTGATGTCGCGGTGGACCACGCCCGCGCCGTGCGCATAGTCCAGCCCTTCCAGTATTTGTGCCATCCACGCCACGGCGCGCGCGGCCGGCAGCGGCCCCTCCTGCAGCAGCGCGGACAGCGCGGGGCCGTCCATATATTCCATTACCATGAACTCCGGCGCCGCCTCCAGCACCGCCACGATGCGCGGGTGGCGCATCCACGGCGGCGGGAAAACCAGCGCAGCGGCCTGCTTTTGCTCCAGCTTCAGCGCCATCTTCAGCACCACCGGCGCGCCGTCCGGCGCCCCTGCCAGCCACACGCCGGGAGCCAGCGCGCGCCGCAGCACATAGCCGCCTGCGCGGCCGGGCAACACGCTGCCGATATTTATTTGCATGGACGCTGGATTACAAGGTTGTCATTCGCTTATCATACGACGAGACGTTTCTGCTATAAACTTAATCTTTCCCAAGTTTTATTCCACTATCGCCACATGAATGAACTGAAGCAGCTGGGCCGGTATCAATTGTTGCGCGTGCTGGGACGCGGCGCGATGGGCCTGGTCTATGAAGGTGTCGACCCCAAGCTGAACCGCCGGGTCGCCATCAAGGTGATCCACATGGGCCGGATCGACGATCCGGCGCTGCGGGCGGAGTATTCCGCGCGCTTCACCCAGGAGGCGCAGGCGGTGGCGCGCCTGAACCACCCCAACATCGTCACCGTGTACGACTTCGGCGAGGAAAACGGCGAGGCCTACCTGGTGATGGAACTGATCGCCGGCGAGGAGCTGGGCAGCTACTTCGACGATAGCCAGGTGTTCTCGCTCGACTTTACGCTGGAAGACTCGGTGCGCATGACCTGCGAGCTGCTGGACGCGGTGGACTACGCCCACCAGCAAGGCATCATCCACCGCGACATCAAGCCCGCCAACATCATGCTCAGCGGCCAGCTGCGCGTGAAGCTGACCGATTTCGGCGTAGCCCGCATGCAGGACGTGAACACCATGCACACCGAAGCGGGCACCATGGTCGGCACGCCCAGCTATATGTCGCCCGAGCAGATCACCGGCCAGGCCGTGGGACCGCGTTCGGACATTTTCGCGGTCGGCATCATCCTGTACCAGTTCCTCACCGGCGAAAAACCCTTCGTCGGCCAGGGCCTGTTCGCGGTGCAGCAGAAGATCGTCTACGAGCAGCCTGAGCTGCCGAGCACCCTGAGCCCCCTGATCAGCCCCGCCTTCGACCGCGTGGTGCTGCGCGCGCTGGCCAAGCGCCCGGAAGACCGCTACCCGAGCGCGCGCAGCTTCAAGGAAGACCTCAAGCGCGCCCTGAACGGCGAGGAAGTGGGCCTGGACGACACCATGCCGCCGCAGGCGCGCGTGCAGAACGCCTTCCTGGCCGGCGCCGGCGCGGCATCGGGCGGCGGACATGGCGTGGGCGCCCACACCACCCTGCCCCCGTTCCAGCCCTACGCCGCCGGCGAGGACCCGGACGCCACGCAGATCTCCGGCGTCGGCCTGCCACTGCCCACGCCGCCCGGCGTGGACCAGGACGCGACCGTGGTGACCACGCCGCCCGGCGTGCGCCCTGACGTGAAACGCTGAGAGCAGCGGCCATGACCTCCGCCGAAGACCGGCTGCACTTCTTCAAGCGCCTGCAGCAGCTGACCAACAAGATCCACGCCACGCAGGATATTGACGACATCATGCTGGAGATGTCGGCCGAGCTGTGCGAGCTGTTCAGCGGCGACCGGCTCACCATCTACGCGCTGTCCGAGGACAAGGGCAGCATGGTGTCCAAGGTGAAGACCGGGCTGGCCTCGTTCAAGCAGCTCAAGCTGCCCATCTCGGCGCAAAGCATCGCCGGCTACGCGGCGCTGTCGAAGAAAATGCTCAACCTGCTGGACGTGTACGACGAAGCCGAGCTGCGGCGCCATGACGCCGCGCTGTGCTTCCAGCAGGGCGTGGACCGGCGCACCGGCTACCGCACGCAGCAAATGCTGGTGGCGCCCATCCTGGCCGAAGACGGCGCCGTGCTGGGCGTGCTCCAGCTCATCAACAACCGCAAGGGCGGCGCCTTCGACGCCATGGTGGAGGAAGGCGCGCAGCACCTGTGCGACTCCATCGCCATCGCCTTCGCGCACCGCCACAAGGCGCCCACGCGCGAGCGCAGCCGCTTCGCCGGCATGCTGTCCGAATCGGCGCTGCCGCGCACCCAGCTGGACCAGGCGCTGCGCAGCGCCGCCGCGCGCAACATCGACATCGAAGACGTGCTGCTGGACGAACTGGCCATCAAGCCGGCGCTGGTGGGCCGCGCGCTGGCCGACTTCTTCGGCGTGCCCTACTTCATGTTCCAGGTGGACCGGCGCCGCCCGCAAGGCTTGCTCGACAACTTCAACCGCGAATACGTGGTGCAGAACCAGTGGATGCCGATCGAGGAAGGCCGCCACGGCCTGTTCATCCTGGCGGTGGACCCGGACCACCTGAAGGCCAGCGGCGCCGTGCAGCGCGTGTTCCCGAACGCCACGCCTATCTATTGCGTCACCACGCGGCGCGAATTCGGCTGGATGGTGAACCAGTTCTTCGGCGCCGCCGACGCCGCAGCGGCCGACGCTTCGCCCGCCGACACGGTGCCGCCGCCGGCGCCCGCGTCCAGCGCGTTGGCTAGCCCCGTGGCCAGCCCCGTAGCCAGCACCACGGCCAACTCGGCCTCGGAAGCCACCATCATCGCCGCACCGCGCCGCCCGCCCATCCCCGCGCTGCCCGACGTCGAGCAAACCCTGATCGCCAGCGCCATCAGCCCGCTGCTGCTGGCCGCCGCGCAGCACGGCATCAGCGAACTTCACATCACCACCACGCCCGGTCCGGACGGCGAAATCCACTTCCAGGCCACCGGCGTGCTCAGAAAGGGTTAATGTCCTACCCCATCCACAACAAGCTGGTGATCGGCATCGCCTCCAGCGCCCTGTTCGACCTGTCGGCATCGCATAAAGTCTACGAGGACAGCGGCGAGGAGGAATACCGCAAATACCAGGAAGCGCATATTGATACGATCCTGGGCAAAGGCGTGGCCTTCCCCTTCATCCGCCGCTTCCTCAACATCAACAAGCACTTCCCCGGCCAGATGCCGGTGGAAGTGGTGCTCCTGTCGCGCAACTCGCCGGAAACCGGCCTGCGGGTGATGAAATCCATCGCCCACTACGGCCTGGACATCTCGCGCGCCGCCTTCGTCACCGGCAAATCGCCCTACACCTACCTGCCGGCCTTCAACACCTCGCTGTTCCTGAGCGCGAACGCGGACGACGTGCGCAGCGCGCTGGCCAACAACTACCCCGCCGGCCTGGTGCTGCCCTCGCTGATCGAGGACGACGAGGACGACATGGAGCTGCGCGTGGCCTTCGACTTCGACGGCGTGATCGCCGACGACGAATCCGAAACCGTCTACAAGCGCAACAACGACGTGGGCGAGTTCCACGCCCACGAAACCGAGCGCGTGGCCATTCCCCACCGTCCCGGCCCGCTGGCGGACCTGTTCCGCAAGCTGCACGTCATGCAGCGCTACGAAGCCGTGCTGGCGCGGCGCGACCCGGGCTACAAGCGCATCCTCAGCATCGCCATCGTCACCGCCCGCAGCGCGCCCTCGCACGAACGCGTGGTCACCACGCTGAAAAATTGGGGCGTGTCGGCCAACGAGACCTTCTTCCTGGGCGGCATGGAGAAATCGCGCGTGCTCTCCATCCTCAAACCCCACATCTTCTTCGACGACCAGCTCAGCCACCTGAAGTCCGAAGGCGGCACCATTCCCATGGTGCACGTGCCCTTCGGCGTGGCCAACCTGCCACTGGAGTAGCAGTGTGGTGGAATAGCCGCTAGTGACAATCGGCGTATTTTGCAGGCGCAGCACGCACTAGAATAGGAAAACAACTATTCCGGGAGACGCCATGAAAAAATTCGCACTCGCAGCGCTGATGGCCTGCGCCAGCCACGCCGTACTTGCCGGGGACGGTGTCCATTGGAGCTATAACGGCGCCGAAGGCCCGGACCAGTGGGCCAAGCTCTCGCCGGACAACTACGCCTGCAACGGCAAAAACCAGTCGCCTGTCGATTTGAAAGGCACCATCCACGCCGCGCTCAAGCCGCTCAAGATGGAATACCAGGCCGGCGGCGGCGAAGTGCTCAACAACGGCCACACGCTGCAAGTCGGCTTTACGCCCGGCAGCGCGCTGTGGCTGGACGGCGAGCGCTTTGAGCTGAAGCAGTACCATTTCCACGCTCCCAGCGAAAACCTGATCGCGGGCGTGTCCTATCCGCTCGAAGTCCACCTGGTCCATGCGGACAAGGACGGCAACCTGGCCGTCGTCGCCGTCATGTTCAAGCAGGGCGCCGACAACAAGGCGCTGGCCGCGCTGTGGCCGCAGTTGCCGAAGGAAGCCGGCGCCAAGGCCGCGCTGGCAGCGCCACTGAGCGCGGCCGCCCTGCTGCCCGCCAAGCGCGGCTACTACCGCTTCAGCGGCTCGCTCACCACCCCGCCCTGCTCCGAAGGCGTGCGCTGGCTGGTGATGAAAAGCCCGGTGACGGTATCCAAAGCGCAGGTCGACGCCTTCGCCGAGCTGATACACCACCCCAACAACCGTCCGGTGCAGGCCCTCAACGGCCGGCCCGTGCTCGACTGATGCAGCCTTCAGCCTGCTTTAATTAGCGTTGCCTAAAATGGCGCGATGACCCACTACCGCACCGCCACCGCGCAATGGAAACGATAGACCTCCCCGAACCGCAAGGCCGCAGCGCGGCCAGCCGCAAGCTGAACGTGCTGGTGGCCGTGACGGTGGCCTTGCTGGCCACCTTCATGGGCATCTGCAAGGTCAAGGACGACAATATCTGCCAGCAGATGCAGCAATTGCAGGCCAACCGCATCGACCACTGGAACTACTACCAGGCCCGCAACGTGCGCGAGGAAGTGGCCAAGGCTACGCTGGTGCAGCTCAAGCTGAACCAGATGGGCCGCCCCGAGGCCGAGCAAGCCGCCTACCGCGACGCCATCAAACAGTATGACGCGCTGGTGGCGGACCAGGAAAAAAAGAAGGCCGACGCCAAAGTCCAGGCCGAACAGGACCAGCGCGACTACGACGCCGCCAATTTCAAGGACGACCAGTTCGACCTGTCCGACACCCTGCTGGCCATTGCCATCGCGCTGCTGGCTATTACCTCCCTGACCGAGCAATTCGGCCTCTACCTGGTGGCGCTGGTGCCGACCGCCTTCGGCGTGCTGATGGGGCTGGCCGGCCTGGCGGGATGGGCCCTCCACCCGAACGCCCTGGTGGCGCTGCTGTCTTAGCGCGGGTCGCGCCATGTTAACGGTCACACCGGCGTCATGATGCATCGGTAGCATGCGGGTAGTTTTTAACGCTACCCGAGGAATCCCATGCAAGACCTGAACCTGTTGCGCCGCCTGCCGCTGGCGCTCGCGGTCGGCGCTGCCCTGGCGCTGGCCGCCTGTGGCGGCTCCGGCCACAACGAGCCGCAACTGCTGGCCATCCCGGCGGCACCCGCCGATGCCGGCGCCCCCGACACGGCGCCCATACCGGCCAGCGTGCCCGCCTTCGTCGACAACGTCGCCACGAACCAGCGCGGTGACGCGCGCTACGCCACCGCCGCCACCAACGCCGGCGTGCGCGTGCTGATCGGCATGCTCGACATCTGGAAGCCGCTGACCGAAATCGTGGACGCGGGACAAACCGCGCCCGCAGTGGCGGGCTTCCCCGCCGTGGTGGCATCCGCCTGGACCGGCCTGCCGAACGACGGCACGCCCGGCGGCACCATCGTCAACGCCGCCGTCTACAACGCCAATATCGACTACGTGGTGAAAGCCACCGCCAGCCGCAGCAAAGAGCAGGAAGTGGCGGCCTACCTGGACGACCGGCGCGGCAAGGGCTACAGCCTGACCGACGGCATGGGTCCACTGACCGAAGCCTGGCGCAGCGCCGCGCGCCAGACCACCAGCATTACCGGCGTCCCCGCCGACGCCACCACGGTGCTGTACAACGACAGCGGCAATAATACGGGCGTCGCCGGTAGCGCTAACGCGGAGTTCGGCGACGTGGTCACGCTCGTCAACGCCATGGGCAACAACGGCTCGACCGAGCCGGCCAAGCGCTTCTTCAAATACGCACGCCCCTACCGCTGGAGCAGCAGCGTGGTGGTGGTGCCTGCCCTGGTGCCGGCCAAGAGCAGCACGCCGTCCACGGACGGCGGCTTCACCAGCGGCCACTCGGCCGAGGCGGTGCGCGGCGCGGTCGCCATGGCCTACGCCGTGCCGGAACGCTACCAGGAAATCATGGCGCGCAGCCTGGAGCTGGGCGAAAGCCGCATCATCGCCGGCATGCACTCGCCGCTGGACGTGATCAGCGGCCGCGTGCAGGCGCAGGCCATTGCCGCGGCCAATCTGCTGGACCCGGCCAATGCCGCCACCAAGGCTGCCGCAGTCGCGCAGGCGCACGCCACGCTGATGCTCAAGACCGGCACCACGGCCGAGACCTTCAACGACTATGCCCACTCCGGCACCGCCGCCAACGACCGCTTTGCCGACTACGCCGCCATCAAGGCCGCCTACATCCGCCGCCTGACCTTCGGCTTTACGCCGATCGGCGCCACCACCGCGCCGGCCGTGGTGCCGAAAGGCGCCGAGGTGCTGCTGGAAACCCGCTTGCCGTACCTGACCGAAGCGCAGCGCCGCGTGGTGCTCAAGACCACCGCGCTGCCGTCCGGCTATCCCATCCTGGACGATGCCGAGGGCTGGGGCAGGCTGAATCTGTTCGCGGCGGCGGACGGCTACGGCGTCTTCACCGGCAATGTGGTGGTGGTGATGGACGCGGCCAAGGGCGGCTTCAACGCGGCCGACCGCTGGCGCAACGACATTTCCGGCAGCGGCAAGCTGACCAAGCAAGGCTCGGGCACGCTGAAACTGGGCGGCAACAACACCTGGAGCGGCGGCACCCAGCTTGAAGCGGGCCGGCTGGAAGGCAATTCGGCCAGCGCTTTCGGCAAGGGCGACGTCTATGTGAGCGGCGGCACGCTGGTGAGCAACGCGCCTGCCTCCCTGGCGCTGGCAGGCAAGTACACGCAACTGGCCGCAGGCAGCCTGGAACTGAAACTGGGCAACGGCCAGCAAGGCCGCCTGCAAGTGGCTGGCGCCATGACGGTGGCCGGCGGCAGCCTGGTGGTGAGCTTCCAGAACGGCTACAAGCCGGCCGCCGGCGACACCCTCAATGTGATAGCCGCCGCCAGCATGCAAGGCAAGTTCGACACCATCACCGTGCCGGGCTTCAAGGTGGAAGCTGTCTATACAGATACCGGCTTGCAGCTGAAGCTGGGCATTTGAAAGCTGGCGGGTTGGCACGCAGTGCGTAACCCGCCAGAGTCGCCACGGTCTGGAGTAGCATCGTCTATAATGTCCGGAGCGCGCGGGGCAGGTCCCGCGCTCAACCGTTCATAGATGTCATCGATGTCCTTTGACTTAAAAAAAGCACTCCCCAAGCCAGGCAACCGCTTTGCGCTCCCCACTTTGCATGGTTCCGCCGACGCGCACGCGCTGGCGCAAGCCGCGCTTGAACTGAAGGCGCGCGGCCAGATGCTGGCCGTGATCGTCGCCAACGCTAGCGACGGCCAGCGCCTGCTGGACGAAATACCCTGGTTCGCAGGCGACGCCTTACGGTGCCACCTGCTGCCGGACTGGGAAACCCTGCCCTACGACGCCTTCTCGCCGCACCAGGACCTGGTGTCCGAACGCCTGGCCACGCTGCACGAGATCCAGACCGGCCAGTGCGACGTCATGATAGTCCCGGCCACCACGGCGCTGGTGCGCATGGCGCCGCCGTCCTTCCTGGCGGCCTACACCTTCTTCTTCAAAAAAGGTGAATCGCTCGACGAGGCCAAGCTGAAGTCGCAGCTCACGCTGGCGGGTTATACCCACGTGACGCAGGTGATGTCGCCCGGCGAATACTCGGTGCGCGGCGGCCTGATCGACCTGTTCCCGATGGGCTCCGCGCTGCCTTACCGCCTGGACCTGTTCGGCGACACCATTGAAACCATCCGCACCTTCGACGCCGACACCCAGCGCTCGCTGTACCCGGTGAATGAAGTGCGCCTGCTGCCCGGCCGCGAGTTCCCGATGGACGAAACGGCCCGCACCACCTTCCGCAGCCGCTGGCGCGAGCAGTTCGAGGGCGATCCATCGCGCTCCGTGGTGTACAAGGACATCAGCAGCGGCATCGCCTCTGCCGGCATCGAGTACTACCTGCCGCTGTTCTTCGACCAGACCGCCACGCTGTTCGACTACCTGCCCGCCGGTTCCACGCTGGCCATGGTGGGCGACATTGACGCGGCCATCAAGCGCTTCTGGCTGGACACGCAGTCGCGCTACCGCTTCCTGAAGTCGGACCGCGAACGCCCCATCCTGGCGCCGGAAGCCATCTTCCTGGGCGACGAGCAGTTCTTCACGCTGGCCAAGCCGCACGCGCGCATCAGCATATCGCGCGAAGATTTGGGGCAGGCTTCCGAGATCTCGGCGCCGGTGCCCAACATCGCCGTCAACCGCCACCTGGACGACCCGCTCACCAATCTGCGCGCCTACCTGCTGCAAAGCGGCCGCCGCGTCATGATCTGCGCCGAATCCAACGGCCGCCGCGAAACGCTGCAGCAGTACTTCGGCGAATTCGACCTGAGCCTGGCGCCGGTGGAAGGCTACGAAGGCTTCCTGCAGTCGGACGCGAAGCTGATGCTGGGCGTGGCCCCGCTGCACGCCGGCTTCGAATGGTCTGCCGACAAAGTGCAGCTGGTGTTCATCACCGAAACCGAGCTGTATGCCGGTTCCGGCCGCCGCGCGGGCAAGAAGAAGCAGGAAGGCGTCACCCAGGTCGAGTCCATGGTGCGCGACCTGTCCGAGCTGAAGATAGGCGACCCGGTGGTGCACATCAACCACGGCATCGGGCGCTACATGGGCCTGACCAGCATGGACCTGGGCGAAGGCGAAACCGAATTCCTGCACCTGGAATACGCCAAGGACACCAAGCTCTACGTGCCCGTATCCCAGCTGCACGTGATCTCGCGCTACTCCGGCGCCTCGCCGGACGATGCGCCGCTGCACTCGCTCGGCTCCGGCCAGTGGGAAAAGGCCAAGCGCAAGGCCGCCGAGCAGGTGCGCGACACCGCCGCCGAGCTGCTCAACCTGTATGCCCGCCGCGCGCTGCGCCAGGGCCACGCTTTCGAATACTCGGCGCACGACTACGAGCGCTTTGCCGACAGCTTCGGCTTCGACGAAACGCCGGACCAGGCGGCCGCCATCGGCAATGTGCTCAAGGATATGACCTCCGGCAAACCGATGGACCGCCTGGTGTGCGGCGACGTCGGCTTCGGCAAGACGGAAGTGGCGCTGCGCGCCGCCTTCATCGCCGTCATGGGCGGCAAGCAGGTCGCCATCCTGGCGCCAACCACGCTGCTGGCGGAACAGCACGCGCAAACCTTCGCCGACCGCTTTGCGGACTGGCCGGTGCGCATTGCCGAAATGTCGCGCTTCCGCACCGGCAAAGAGATTGCGCAAGCCATCAAGGGCATGTCGGACGGCACGCTGGACATCGTCATCGGCACCCACAAGCTGCTGTCGGACGACGTGAAGTTCGAGCGCCTGGGCCTGGTCATCATCGACGAGGAACACCGCTTCGGCGTGCGCCAGAAGGAAGCGCTGAAGTCCCTGCGCGCCGAAGTGGACGTGCTGACCCTGACCGCCACGCCCATTCCGCGCACGCTGGGCATGGCGCTGGAAGGCCTGCGCGACTTCTCCATCATCGCCACGGCGCCGCAGAAGCGCCTGGCCATCAAGACCTTTGTGCGCAGCGAGAACGAAGGCGTGATCCGCGAAGCCTGCCTGCGCGAGCTGAAACGCGGCGGCCAGGTCTACTTCCTGCACAATGAAGTGGAAACCATCCAGAACCGCCTGGCCGCGCTGACCGAGCTGCTGCCGGAGGCGCGCATCGCCGTGGCGCACGGCCAGATGCACGAGCGCGACCTGGAGAAAGTGATGCGCGACTTCGTGGCGCAGCGCTACAACATCCTGCTGTGCACCACGATTATCGAAACCGGTATCGACGTGCCGACCGCGAACACCATCATCATGCACCGCGCCGACAAGTTCGGCCTGGCGCAGCTGCACCAGCTGCGCGGCCGCGTGGGCCGTTCGCACCACCAGGCCTACGCCTATCTGCTGGTGAACGACGTGCAAAGCCTGAGCAAGCAGGCGCAGCGCCGCCTGGACGCCATCCAGCAGATGGAAGAACTGGGCAGCGGCTTCTACCTGGCCATGCACGACCTGGAAATCCGGGGCGCGGGCGAAGTGCTGGGCGAGAACCAGTCCGGCGAAATGCTGGAAGTGGGCTTCCAGCTCTACACCGACATGCTGAACGAAGCGGTGCGCTCGCTCAAGGCCGGCAAGGAGCCGGACCTGGCCGCGCCGCTGTCCACCACCACCGAGATCAACCTGCACGTGCCCGCCCTGCTGCCGGCCGACTTCTGCGGCGATGTCCACGAGCGCCTGTCCATCTACAAGCGCCTGGCAAACTGCAAGGAGCAGGACAAGATCGACGACCTGCAGGAAGAAATGATAGACCGCTTCGGCAAGCTGCCCGAACCGGCCAAGGCGCTGATCGAAACGCACCGGCTGCGCATTGCCGCCGCCACGGTGGGCATCGTCAAGATCGACGCACACAGCGAAGCTGCCACGCTGCAGTTCATGCCCAAGCCGCCCATCGATCCGATGCGCATCATCACGCTGATCCAGAAGAACAAGCAGATCAAGCTCAATGGGCAGGACAAACTCAAGATCACTGCGAACATGCCCGACCTGTCGGCGCGCGTCACGCAAATCAAGACCGCAATTAAACAACTGGTAGCCTGATCCAATGAAGACCAAAAACAACCACACGATGAACCTGGTGCTGCAAGGCCTGGGCGATTGCATGCCGCGCCTGGAGCGCATTGCGGCATTGACCGCGCCGCAGCGCGTGGTACGCATTTCCGACACCGCCATCCGCTGCGAAGGCATCACCTACTCGGTGGCGCTGCGCCAGACCATCGAGGTAGCGGCCCACGCGGCCCAGCTGGACGCAACCTATATGATGGGCGTGCACAAGCTGGACGAATTCAAGCTGGTGGCGATGGACATGGACTCCACCCTCATCACCATCGAATGCATAGACGAAATCGCCGACATGCAGGGGCTCAAGCCGCAGGTATCGGAGATCACCGAAGCGGCCATGCGCGGCGAGCTCGATTTCTCGGCCAGCCTGCGCAAGCGCGTGGCGCTGCTCAAGGGCCTGGACGCGTCCGCGCTGGAGCGCGTGTACACGGAGCGCCTGCAGCTGTCGCCGGGCGCAGAGGCCATGCTGGCCGCGGTCCAGCGCGCCGGACTGAAAACGCTGCTGGTGTCGGGCGGCTTCACCTTCTTCACCGCGCGCCTGAAAGAACGCCTGGGGCTGGACTTCACGCTGGCCAACGAACTGGAAATCGTCGATGGCAAGCTGACCGGCGAAGTGCTGGGCGAGATCGTGGACGCGGAAGTGAAGAAGCGCACGGTGGAAGAATGCTGCGCCAAGCTGGGCATCGGCACCGGCGAAGCCATCGTGATGGGCGACGGCGCCAACGACCTGAAAATGATGGGCATAGCCGGCATGTCGGTCGCCTTCCGCGCCAAGCCGGTGGTGCGCGAACAAGCCAGCGTGGCCCTGAACTTCGTCGGCCTGGACGGCATCCTCAACCTGCTGGCCTAAGCCGCCAGGGCTTGCCCTTGTAACAGCAACGGGATTTGCGCAAGCACAATACGGGTTCGCAGTGGGCAAACTAACATGGCCTCCTCACATACAGGAGGCCGTATGCCCTACACTATCAAAGTCAGCGAAGAAGATATTGCCCAGAAAAAGCGCTACCTGAACTCCAAGGGTAACGCGGAATGCGTCGAGTTTGTCCGGCAAACTACCGACGCACCGGGCACGCCATATTGGAAGCCGGGAAAAAAAGTGGCCGACGCCAGTCTGGGTGAAGTAAAACGCGGCACGGCTATCGCGACTTTTGACAGGGATGGGCGATATCCGACGGATGTTCGTGGGCGTCATGCCGCGATATACCTTAGCCACAGTGTCAGCGGAATCGTGGTGCTCGATCAGTGGAACGCAAAGGGACAGGTGTCCCGGCGTACCATACGCTTCAATCCAAAAGCAGCAAAGCGCAGCGACGACGCTGCGACCTACTTTGTTATCGAATGAACACCACCGACATCATGCGCGCTGCGGCGTTCGCCATTGCATGGTCCTATCTCGGCACCGCTCATGCGGAGGACATAGTATGTCCGGCGTCCATCATAGTCGCATCATCAGCGCCGACCATGCGTGAATGGCAGCCGGTCGGTGGCAAGCATGAGCACCAGCTGGAAAATGCGCAGATTTATTCTGGCCATCCCGGCGAGGAAGCTTCGTTGATGCCGGACGAGTCTTCCAGCGGAAATACACTGACGGCACGATGGCAGCTGCCACCAGGCGCTCAGCACGAATATTGGATAAGCTGCAGCTACAGGGACACGCCCCTCACTATGGCCCGCAAGCTGGACCGGAAATACTCCACCTGCATGATCCGCTACAAGCGCAACACAGGTCCGCCGCCAGGGCGCCTGCAAGCAATCGAGTGCTCCTGACACAGGCAGCATGCGCTCGGGCGGCGAAGGCTAGCCCGCCCGGGCGCATGGTCAGCTCTTAGAACTTGTAGGTCGCGCCCACGAAGTAGCGGCGGCCGGACCAGGCCATCTCGTTGCGGCGCGAGGTGGAGCCGGAGTTCAGGTACTGCGCTTCATCCGACAGGTTCTTGCCCTCGAAAGAGATGGTCAGATTGTCGTTCACGCGGTACTGGATCTTGGCGTCCAGGAAGCCCACCGCCTCGCCATAAACAGGCAGCGACGCGTTGGCGTCCACCGAACCGGTGTAGTAGGCGTCGCGGTAGTTGTAGGCCAGGCGCGCGTTCCACTGCCCCCTGTCGTACCAGATGCCCACGTTGTAGCTGTTGCGCGACATGCCCGGATACGGCAGCACCGTATTATCCAGCGGATTGAGCAGCTCCTTGCCCGGCGCGTAGGCGAAGGACATGCGGGTGTAGTTGGCGTCCAGCCCCAAGCCGCCCAGCACGCCGGGCAGCATGGTCAGCGCGGTGCGGCCGGCCAGCTCCCAGCCCTTGGTCACCGCGCCTTCGCTGTTGATGGACGTCTTCAGGTCCCACAGCCTGCCGTCGCCGAACACGTCCTGGTTCGGCAGTATCACGTCGTTCTGGATGTAGCTGGCGATGTCCTTGCGGAAGAAGGCCAGCGACAGCTGCGAGTCGCGCGATGGATACCATTCCACGCTCAGGTCTTTATTGGTGGCGCGGAACGGCTTCAGGTTGACGTTGCCGCCGGTGCAGTCGTCCGCGCTGCCGTCGCCGCCGAATTGCGACTGGCCGCTGTTGGCGATGCAGTTGACGGTCGGCGTCAGGCGGTCGATGAAGGGACGCGACATGACCTTGCCCCAGCCCAGGCGGGCCACCAGCGTGTCCGGCACCAGCCAGCCGGCCAGGTTGAAGCTCGGCAGCACGTCGTTGTACTTGTTGTTGACGGTGACGATGTCGTTCTTCAGCACAGTCTCCACGCGCGCGCCGCTGGACGGATTGAGCGTGTAGATGCGGTAGGAGCGCAGGCCGGTGGCGTTGGTTTCCGTGCCCGCGTAGCGCACGCCCACGTTGCCGTCCCAGGCCACGCCGAACAGCTCATGCTCGAAGTCGGCGCGCAGGTAGAAGGCCTTGATGCGCTCGGAGACGGCGAACTGCGGCGGCATCTTGTACATCTTGCCGTCGCTGCCGATGGATTCACGCAGCAGGTCGTGGTTGTAGCGGCTCAGGTCGAAGAACTGTGCCGAGTTGGCAAAGCTGGGCGCCATCCAGCCGGCGGGATAGCCGCTCAGGCCGTCGTAGCCGTTGAGGAAGGTGCCCGGCGTGTTGGTGCGGATGGCGTCCACCAGCGTGGCCATCTGCGGCGCGGTCACGTAGCGCGTGGTGTTGTTGGCCGTGAGTCCGCTGCCCGGAATGATGGCGCCGCCGTTGCGCAGCACGCCGCTGGTGTTGAGCGGGTCGAAGATAATCTCGTGGGTCACTTCCGGACTGCGCACGATGATGTCGTCCGCCGTGCTGTTTGGATCGGCGCCCGCGCTGGCCATATAGCCGGTCCAGCGGTACTGCTCGGAGGTCGACTTGCGGCCCTGTCCGCCGAAGTGCAGCGTGGTCAGGATGGGCAGGTCGGGACGATACTTCAGGTCCAGCTTGACCTGGTCTTCGGTATTGTCGGTGAACGAAGGCTGGTAATTCGAGCGGATGCGAGTGTAGCTGCTGCTCTTGTTCGGGTCGAAGTTGGCCGGGAAGACGAATTTCGGCAAGCCCTGGTCGTCGAACTTCACCTGCAGGCCGGGGATGTTCGCGTCCAGCACGATGTTGTTGGTGTGCAGCTCGTAGAAGGAGCTGGTCTTGGCCACCAAGCCCTCGGCGGACCACGCGCCTTTTTTGTAGTTGAAGCCGGCCGACTTGTAGTCCGAGTTGATGTTCAACGCAAAGTCGCGCGCGGCGGTGTTGAAGTTGTACGACGCGCCCTCGCCCGGCACGTTGACGCAGCTGCCGGCGGTGAAGCCCGTCATCACGTGGTTGGTGAAGCTCATGCCCGGCGGCGTGACGCCGGTGGGCGGTTCGGCGCAGGACGCGGCGGGCGTGCTCAGCGGGGCGCCGTTGGCGCCGTACACCGGCGCCACGCCGCTGGTCGAAAAGCGTTTGATGGCGCCGAAATCGGTCACATAGTTGCGGTCGTTCAGCTTCTGTTTCTGGTCGTTCTTGTTGTAGCGCGCCCACACGTTCAGGTCGTTGTCCACTTTGTACTGTGCAGTCAACTCGGCGCTCGAGCGCTCGTGGTCGCGGGTCCAGATGCCGTAGCGCGGCACGCCGGGCGAGTAGTCGAACCACTGGCTGTCGCAGGCGGTGCGGTCGGCGGCCGTGCCCAGGCCCGCGCAGCCGGCCTTGGCGCCGACGGCGGCTGCGCGCGGATTCAGGCTGGTGTTGGTCTTTTCCGGCGACTGGTCCCAGTCGCGGAAATAGCGCCAGTTGCTGTTGCGGACGTAGTCATTCTGCGTAAACACCTTGTCATACACCAGGTTGGCCATCAGGCCCAGGCGGCCATCCAGGAATTTATCGGCCCACAGCAGGCTGCCGCGCGGTTGCACGCCGCCGCGGTTGGTGCTGCGCTCGCCTTCCAGCTTTACCACCATCGTGCGCTTCTTGAAATCCAGCGGCATATTGGTCTTGATGCTCACCGTGCCGCCGATGCCGCCCTCGGTCTGGTCGGCGGTCACGCCCTTGAACACGTCGATGGACTTGATCAGCTCGGCGGGCAGCTCGCGCAGTTCGGCGCCACGGCCCGCCGTGCCATTGGTGCTCAGCACCGACAGGCCGTTGATCTCGATCCGGTTCAAGTTCGCCTCCACGCCCCGGATATTGACCTGCGAACCCTCACCGAAGTCGCGCGACAGCTGCACGCCGGTGACGCGCGACAGCGCCTCGCCCACGTTCTTGTCCGGGAATTCGCCGATGTCCTCGGCCACGATGGAATCGACCACCGTGCTGGCGTTCTTCTTGCGGTCGATGGCGCTCGCCACCGACTGGCGCGTGCCGGACACGATCACAACGCTGCTGTTGTTGTTGGCCGCCGCCTCTTGGGCGTAGGCCGCAGGCGCCGCCAGCAGCGCAAGCGCACTGGCCACCGCGGCCGCACACGCGGTAGGCCGGATAAGTTGATGGGTAATGCTATTCAATGCCATGCCTAGGTCTCCTCATATTTTTTGTAGTGGGCTAGCAAGGTGAAATACGCCTTACGAAATCGATAATAGGCGTAAACGATTAACCGGAATTGTCAACAATGTGACTAATTGCGGCAGGCAGCGCACGCGGCTGGCCGGGAGAGGTGTGTCAAAAAGATGAAAAATTCGCTACACTGGCGATATCAACTTTGCAAGGAGCAAGCATGGCAAGCGACATCGTTTTGGACAACCGGCTGGAATCGGCCAAGAACACCGCATGGTGGCTCTATCTGCTGCACGGGGTGGCGTTTGTATTCTCAGTCGGCACGCTGTCGCTGCTGGTGCTGATCATCAACTACGTGCAGCGGCCGTCCACCGAAGGCACCTTCGTCTACAGCCACCACAGCTGGCAGATCCGCACTTTCTGGTGGTATATGGTCTGGTTCGTGGTGGGCATCATCTTCGCCGCCACCTTCATCGGGCTGGTGGTGGCGGTGCCGATCTGGGTCGTGGCCTGGCTGTGGTCCGCCTACCGGCTGGTACGCGGCATCAAGGACCTGAACGAGAACCGGCCCATGCCGGACTGACATGACGGCCGCGCAGGAGATCCTGGCGCACAACCGCCAGTTCAGGGACAGCAACGAGGCGGACCTGGCGCTCAAGATAGCGAGCATGCGCGAGGACCTGTATCCCTTCTTCCGCGCCACCGCCCACCTGTTCTACCGCGACATGGCCGCCCTGCCCTCGTCGCCCTATACCAACGCGCAAACCGGCCGCTGCTGGCTGGTGGGCGACGCCCATCCGGCCAACTTCGGCGCCATGCGCGACGCCGGCGGCGCCCAGGTCTTCGCCGTCAGCGACTTCGACGAAGCCTATCCCGGCCAATACCTGTGGGACCTGCGGCGGCTCGCCGTGGGCCTGTTGCTGGCCCCCTACGCCAACAAGCCGCCGCCGGACGAGCGGCGCGCCGCCATCGCCGCCATGGCAACGGCCTACCTGGCCTGCATGGCGCAGTTCCGGAGCAGCGGCGCCGCGCAGGCCTTCCGGCTCACCGAAGACAACACCAGCGGCATCGTTCAAAAGACCATCAAGAAAGGCGCCAAGGGCGAGCGCGGCGAACTGCTGGCCAAATTCAAAGGCGAGGAAACCGCCGCGCCAAGCCAGGCCAGGATCGATGCGGTGCTCGCCGCCATGCCCGGCTACATCGCCGCCATCGCGCCGTCCATGCGCAAGCCCGCCGGTTTTTACGACGTGCTCGACGTGCGCCAGCGCTTCGGCGCCGGCATGGGCAGCCTCGGCAAGCTGCGCTACTACGCGCTGCTGCAAGGCGGCGCCGAAGGCCAGGTCATGCTCGAACTGAAGCAAGCCATCGCCAGCGCCGTCGCGCAAGCCAGCCCCGGCGTGCTGCCGGCCGCGTCCGGCGACGGGCACGAAGGGCGGCGCATCGCCCTGGCGCAACAAGCCATGCTGCCCGGCGCCGACCCGCTCGCGGGCTACGCCACCATCGCAGGCCTGCCCTTCCACGTCCACGAAAAAGCGCCCACCGACAAAGACTTCAAATACCAGGAAATCGCCACCGCAGCCGAGCTGAACAAGGCCGCAGCCAGCCTCGGCATGGCGCTCGCCTCCGCCCACGCCCTGGCCGGCCAGAATCTCCCCAGCCCGCCGGCCACGGCCGATATCGCGGCGCAGATCCACGCGGCGGTCAGCAGCCAGGGCGGTTTCCTCGCCGAGTTGACCGGCTTTGCGGACAGCTATGCCGCCAAGGTCGGGCGGGACTGGCGGGACTTCCTCGCGGCGGACGCGCGCGGCGAGCCTATGTACTGAACGGTAGCTTGATCTTCCTCTAAACGCGTGCTTCCGCTGCGCCCTACCATGAAAGTTCTCGTGGAACCGGGAGGCGACATGAAACACGCAGCCGCAATGCTCTGCGCCGCGCTGGCCGCCGGCGGCGCGCAAGCCCAAAAAGAAGAAATCGTGTGCCCGCCCGCCATCCTGGCGTCCACCACCGTGACCACGGCCGAAGGCTGGGAGCCGGTGGGCGGCGCCGCCGAATACAAGCTCGAGCACGCCCAGCTCTTCTCCGGCCATCCCAGCGACGCGGTGCAGGTCACGCCGGACGAGAGTTCCAAGGGCAAAGCCCTAATTACGCAATGGCGCATCCGGCGCGAGCAAGCGCCAGAATTCTGGATCGGCTGCGCCTACCGCGACACCACCGTCGTCCTCGCCCGCAAGCTCGACACCCATTTGTCCCGCTGCGTGGCCCGCTACGACCAGAGCGACGGCCCGCCACCGGGGCATTTGCAGTCGCTGACGTGTTCCTGAGCTGGCTTGCCGCGGCCGCGATCGCTAGGCGGGGGTGACGTCGCTGCCTTCGACCAGCAGGAGGCGGAACTTGCCACCTTTGAGGCGATGCTGGCGCGCTTCCTGGTAGGCCGGACTCGTGTACCAGGCCTTGGCCGCAGCCATGTCCGGGAAACGCAGGATGGCCACGCCTTCCGGCGGCTCACCTTCCAGCACGTCCAGCTGACCATAAAACGCCAGGCGGGTGATATCGTGGCCAGCGCGCGCCGCTGGCGCACTCTGCTTGTACTGCTCCATCTCAGACTCATCGATGGTCGATTCGCGGATGAATATGACGTAAGCTGACATTGTGTTCTCCTTTAGGTTTTCGACTACTACCGCGCCGAAAATTTCTCCTCAAATTCGCAGAGTCGACTACAAAAATGGCAAGATCCAGAAGGCGCGCGGCAGATACGTCAAGTTTACGACCGGGTGTTCTTGAAGACTGAATAAACGACGGCTGGGCGCCGTATCATTCCAATCGTCCCTGGCGTGAGGAAGGGGGTATTGGATTCATTTCCTGCGACCACACCACCCCTGCGATTTTCCAGCCATCGATGGTGCGCACCATCTGCCAGCTTTCCTTGCCCCAATTTTCCTTATAGCTACCGTTGACAAAGGTGTAGTCGAACCAGACCTGCCCAACGTCGCCATCGCTATCGATGCGCACGTTGGTGATCGTCTCGTCGATTTTCTCCTTGTCTTTGACCACAAAGTTGATAAATTTTCGGGGACTGCTGTTGAAGAATTTAATAGGCCGTTTCAATTCAGGCTGGGGCCTGTTCGCGTACATCCTTTCGATACTGGCATCCGTGGTGACACCAGTCCAGGTGATGTCCTCTTTCACGAACAATCGTAGAAATGCTTCCTCGTCCTTGTTGACGATAGCCGCACGGAAGGTTTCAATCACTCGTTCGATTTGCGCCTTGTCGTTTCTGTCCGGCGTCTGGGCCATGGCGAATGGGGACGAGATGGCTAGTCCGCCGAAAATTAATACACTAGCTAGTGGTCTACGCATTGTTTTCCTAAAATCGTGGGCAGTTATGTGCTGTCATCAAAATCACCTTAAGGCGGTGAAGCCGGAATCATTCCGATCGTTCCTAGCCAAGTCTCGACCAGCAAGGGCCACTTCGTGATTGGAGATTTGGCAGGACGAAGGCCAAACGCGTGCCCGCCATTGGCGAACAAGTGCATTTCAGCGGGCACATTCTGCTTCCTTAGGGCTGCATAGTAAAGCAGAGAAAACTCGACGGGATCCACCGGATCGTCTTGAGCGTGAAGCAGGAAGGTCGGAGGTGTTTGGCTCGTGACTTGAATGGTCGGATTCAGTCTTGACAGGTCCGCTTTGTAATTCACCGACATATGCCCTGGATACAGAGCCACGGCAAAGTCGGGGCGGCAACTCTCCTTGTCGGCGTCATCAACAGGCGCATAGATGCGCTGAGCATGCGTACTGATTGAGGCGACCAAATGCCCGCCTGCGGAAAAGCCAAGTACCCCGATCTTCCTCGGATCGATTTTCCATTCGGCTGCATTGTGGCGAATGAGCCCCAGCGCTCTTTGCGCGTCTTGCAGCGCGGTGTGCGTTTTCGGGATGACACGCATGTTGCGAATTTGATCCCAGTGCGGACCAGATCCTGGAACGCGGTATTTCAAGAGTACACACGTCACACCTATCGATGTCAGCCAATCACAGACTTCCGTTCCCTCAAGATCGATAGCCAGGTGCCAATAACCGCCGCCAGGAAAAACTACCACAGCGGCGCCCGTGTTTGCTCCTTTGGGCGGGTAAATCGTCATCGTCGGACGTGTGACATTGGCGACCTCCAACCAGGACTTCCCAGCGACGAGCCGCTTGTCCTGCAGCGTCACTTCCTCTTCAGGCCCAGGGGTTGGATTGGCGTTAGGTATGGCTCCAGGCCAGATCGGTAATTGCGTATATCCGTTTTCCGGTTGCCACGCGGCTGCGTGCACATTGAAAGAAGATGCTGCAAATACACAAAGAAGATACTTCAAGAAATTTACTTTCACGTGTAGGAGCTGAACCGCAGCTCTTGGCGGTTCTCCATTAGCTTTCATATTCGGGCTTATGAATTGTCAGGGAACCTTTGCATGGCCAAGAACCACTTGGTCATTTACGACATAAAGAGTGTTGCCGCTATCTAATCGATCCCTGGATATGATAGCTCGCACTCTATATTTACACTCCTCTTTGTTGCGAAATCCGAGGAGGGAGCGCTCCTTCCCGAGTACCAAAGTTGCCTTTGGGCCGAGTGTTAGCCAAGGAACGGCAAAGTCACCTTGGCAAGGCATATAAGCGTGAACAAGAACTTCATAGCCGTCCTTGGTCTTATTCAGTATCAGCGAACCCTCCACGCTATTGGAAACAGTCGCTTTCTCCACCAACGTGACGCCCGACGCCAAGGTGAACGATGCAGTTTCTTCCGCCCAGCAACTTAGCGCGAATATACTTAGGTAAACTATTACGAAAATTTTCATCAGCTCTTCCATTAGCGCCGCTTCCTTCGCCAAGCCAGCGGGCATTCCTGGGGAGGACTCGCGCCGCATGGCTTTGCCATTGCCCATAATTTACATCAAGGCAGGTTCGTGAAAATGCGTGCTTTGTCACTACGGCTGCTACAAGTCCGGCGCCGGCAATACAGCCGTGCTCCACGGCGCAAGCTGGCGCCAGCCTAGGCTCATGTAGAGGTCCCGGCCTTCTTTCGTGGCGACCAGCAGGCGTTCCGTCACGCCGGCTTGCCTCGCTATCGCATCCAGCCTCTGCATGACCACCGTTCCCAGGCCCCGGCGGCGATGGAATTCGGAGGTGATGATCTGGTCGAATACGCCGCAGCCTTGGTCCGTGGTGATTCGGCCTGATGCGGCTAGCTCGCCATCCGCGTGCATGACGCGCACGAGCTTGGCGCCATGTTCCGCAGACTCTTCGATGGCATAGCCGGTTGGAAGTTCTGCTTGCCTGGCCATCGCCTCGGGGCCGAGCATCAGGTAGCCCGGGTCTTCCACGGTCCAGCGCGCCGGCAGCGCGGCGCGCAGCACAGCGGGATCGACCGGCGCTTTCAGGTAAATGAGGGGGGCGTGGATACGCTCGGCGCATGCCTGCAGCGCAGGTCCGGCGTCAAGGAATACATGCCGGCGCAATTGCAGCGGCATGCCGACTTCGACGCTCAAACCACCGTGCTCCCTGACGGGCAGCGGCACGCCACGGGACAGGCTCCAGCCGGTCAACCAGCGTTCCAGAAGGGACAAATCGATCTCGGTCATTGTCGGTGCTTTCGGCTAAAAGAGTTCATCGAGCTGTTCGAAGAATTCACGCTTGGCTGGGGCGTCGGGCAGGCCCAGGCCGAGTAGCAGCTGCCCGGCGGCCTGGTCGGAAACGTCTTCCCGCAGGTTGCGGTGCGCGAAGGCGATGTCCATCCAGCGGTCCGCCAGCCCTCCCCGGCCGAAGTCGATGAAGTGCAGCTGGTCGTGCTGGTCGATAAAGACATTGCTGTCGCCCAGGTCGCCATGCGCGAAGACCAGGTCTTCCTGCGGGATGGTGGAGCGCAGGCGCGCTACCAGATCCTGCGGCGTGGAGAGGCCCGGCCATGGCGCGAGGTCGTAGTCCTCGTCGATAAGGCCTTTGCCGAGCAGGTAGTCCAGTTCGCGCAAGCGGAAATGCGCGCCGGCATCGAATGGGCAACCGGCGGCGGGAATGGATTGCACTTGGCGCAGGGCTTCGAGGAACAGCTCGAGCACGGGCTGCCCGGCTTCGACGCGCGCAGACAGCGGCACGCCCGGCACGGCGCGCGTGATCATGTATTCGTGCGTATCGCCGCTGGCGGCGAGCACCACTTCGGGCACGTTCAGCCGCCCGGAAAGCCAGCCTAGTATGGCGGCTTCGCGCCGCACGCTATAGGTGGTGGGCGCGTACACGGCCGGGGAAGCCTTCAGGTAGAACAGCTCCTTGCCGCGCTTGAAGCTGTGCACCTGGCAAGGCGATTCGCCGATCTTGTCGTGCCGCAGTGCGGCGTTCCCGATAAAACCGGCAATCGCTGGCGGCCGCATGCGCTTACAGCTTGCCGAGCGCCTGCTCGATGTCGGCGATCAGGTCGTCCGGATCTTCCAGGCCGATGTTAAAGCGGACCAGGATGCCTTTGCCGTGCTGCCAGTCCTGGCGCATGGCCTGGATGCGGTACGGCACCGCCAGGCTGTTGGCGCCGCCCCAGCTGTAGCCGATGCCGAACAGTTTCAGCTCGTCGACGAAGCGGTCGGTCTGCACTTCGGTGTAGCGCTCGTCGAACAGCACCGAGAACAGGCCGCCCGCGCCGCTGAAGTCGCGCTTCCAGATGTCATGGCCCGGGCAGTCTTCCAGCGCGGGGTGCAGCACCTTGGTGATTTCGGGGCGCGCTTTCAGCCACGCCGCCACCTTGCGCGCGCCCTTGTCGTGCGCTTCGAAGCGCAGCTTCATGGTCGGCAGGCCGCGCAGCACCAGGTAAGTGTCGTCCGCGCCCACGCCCATGCCCAGCCGCATGTGCGCCTGCGAGATGCGGTCGTGCACGGCGCGGTCGCGCGTGATGACGGCGCCCATCAGCACGTCCGAGCCGCCGGACTGGTACTTGGTCAGCGCCTGCATCACCACGTCCACGCCCAGCTCGAAGCCGCGCAGCGCCAGGCCGGCGGCCCAGGTGTTGTCCAGCGCGACCAGCGCGCCCTTCTCGTGCGCGGCCTTGCAGATGGCCGGCAGGTCCGGCACCTCCATCGACACCGATCCCGGCGCCTCGGTCCACACCAGCCTGGTGTTCGGCTGGATCAGCGCGGCGATGCCGGCGCCGATCAGCGGATCGTAATAGCGCGCGCTGACGCCGAAGTCGGCCAGCCAGCGCCCAAGTTCGCGGTTGGGGTTGTAGACGTTATCCGGCAGCAGCACGTCGTCGCCGCTTTTCAGCAGCGCGAAGTCGACCATGGCGATGGCCGCCAGCCCGCTCGGCGCCAGCAGGCAGTGCAGGCCGCCTTCGATTTCGGCCAGCCGCGCTTCCAGCGTAAAGGTGGTGGGCGTGCCGTGCAGGCCGTAGGTATAGGCGTTCTTCTCGCGCCACTCGCCCGAGCGCAGCGCGGCGACGTTCTTGAACAGCACGGTCGATGCGTGGTGGATGGCGGTCGGGAAAGCTGCGAAGCCGGACGGCGCTTCATAGTCGGTGTGGATCAGGGCGGTCTGCTGGGATTTTGGATTCGTCATGGCTCTTGAATGAAAAAAGGCGGACCGCCTGTGCGCGTCCGCCTTCGATTTTACAGCAGTGGAATAATTACGCCTCGCCCCACAGGTCATGCGCGTCGGCGCGGGTGATTTCCACGTCGAAGAATTCGCCCACTTTCAGTTTCTTGTGCGGCTCGTATGGCTTCTTCACGTAGACCACGCCGTCGATCTCGGGCGCGTCCGCCGCGGAACGGCCCACTGCGCCGCTCGGGGTCAGCTCGTCGATCAGCACGCGCACGGTCTTGCCGACCTTGGCCTGCAGGCGCTTGCGCGAGATTTCCTCTTGCAGCAGCATCACGCGGCCGCGGCGCTCTTCGCGCACTTCTTCCGGCACCGGGTTGGCGATCTCGTTGGCGGTCGCGCCTTCCACCGGCGAATAGGCGAAGCAGCCCAGGCGGTCGATCTGGGCCTCTTTCAGGAAGTCCAGCAGATATTCGAACTCGGCTTCGGTCTCGCCCGGGAAGCCGGCGATGAAGGTGGAGCGGATGGTCAGGTCCGGATTCATGGCGCGCCAGCCCAGGATGCGGTCCAGATTCTTCTCGCCGCTGGCCGGACGCTTCATGCGCTTGAGCACATCGGGATGCGCGTGCTGCATCGGGATGTCCAGGTAAGGCAGGACGTGCTCGCCCATCAGCGGAATCACCTGGTCGACGTGCGGATATGGGTACACATAATGCATGCGCACCCAGGCGCCGTACTGCTTGGCCAGCTCACCCAGCGCTTCCATCAGCTGGGTCATATGGGTCTTGATCGGGCGGCCGTTCCAGAAGCCGGAGCGGAACTTCACGTCCACGCCGTAGGCCGAGGTGTCCTGCGAAATGACCAGCAGTTCCTTCACGCCGGACTTGAACAGGTTCTCCGCTTCCAGCATCAGCTCGCCGATCGGGCGCGACACCAGGTCGCCGCGCATGGACGGGATGATGCAGAAGCTGCAGCGGTGGTTGCAGCCTTCGGAAATTTTCAGGTAGGCGTAGTGCTTGGGCGTGAGCTTCACGCCTTGCGGCGGCAGCAGGTCGATGAAAGGCTCATGCGGCTTCGGCAGGTGGAAGTGGACCGAGGCCATCACTTCGCCCAGCGCGTGCGGACCGGTCACGGCCAGCACTTTCGGGTGGATGGTCTTGATCATGTCGTTGCCGTCGCCGTCCTTCTTGGCGCCCAGGCAGCCGGTGACGATGACTTTGCCGTTCTCGGCCAAGGCTTCGCCAATGGCGTCCAGCGATTCCTGCACGGCGGCGTCGATAAAGCCGCAGGTGTTGACGATCACCAGATCCGCGCCGTCGTAGGACTTGGCGGTCTCGTAACCCTCGGCGCGCAGCTGGGTCAGGATTTGTTCGGAGTCAACCAGCGCTTTCGGGCAGCCGAGCGAAACGAATCCGACTTTGGGAGCGGTGCCGGCGGGTGCCGCTGCGGTTGCAGCCTTGGGAATACGGGAGATTTCTTGCATGGTAGTGGGGAGCGATCAATGTTCAAGCCAATCGGCCATTATACCCTATGCGGGCCCAGGCAAAACGTTTCCCAAATGCATTTCACTTATGTATAATTGCCTTAAGTTAAAGATTCCATCCCAGAGGCACGTTTGCTCAGCTTACACACCAGCCAGGCCAATCTGGCCGCACTGAACGCCACCTCCGCCACGCAGAGGCAGATGGCCATCAGCTCGACGCGGCTGGCGACCGGCTACCGCATCAACTCGGCGATGGACGACGCGGCCGGGCTGCAGATCGCCACGCGCCTGAAGGCGCAAAGCAGCGGCATGAAGGTCGCCATGCGCAACATCCAGAACAGCATTTCGCAGCTGCAATCGGTGGAAACGCTGTACGAGAGCATAGGCAACAACTTGCTGCGCATGCTGGACCTGGCCACCGCGGCGGCCGACAGCGGCTACACCGAAAACGACCGTGCCGCCATGCAGGCCGAGTACGACGGCCTGGCCAAAGACAACAGCCGCGCCATCTGGCACGAGACGGTGTTCGGCGAAAGCGGCCTGTTCCCGGGCGGCACCTTCACCGACTTCGACCGCTCCTTCCAGATCGGCTCCGACGCCAGCGAACGCTTCATTTTCCAGTTCGACGACGCCTACACGGACGCCTTCCAGCCGCTGACGCAAACCTCGGTCTTCAACGCCGGCAACATTGCGGCGCTGCCCGTGCTGGGGGACGAACTGCTGGGCGGCAAGGCCAGTGACACGATAGACAAGGTCAACAAGGCTATCGACGGCGTCGCGGCCGGCCGCTCCATCTTCGGCTCGGTCTCCAACCGGCTGGAGCATGCTTACACCAATCTGCAGAACATCAGCCTGAACACCACGCGCGCCGAAGGCCGCTTCATGGATGCCGACTTCGCCCAGGAAACAGCGGCCATGACGGCCAGCCAGATGCTGATGCAAAGCGGCACCGCCATGCTCAAGCAAAGCAGCAGCGTCAGCAGCCTGATCATCTCCCTGCTCCAGTAATAGTCCAAAGCAAAAAAGGGGTCAGGGTTAGTTTTCCCACACGGGAAAACTAACCCTGACCCCTTTTTGCAGTGGGGAAAGCTTATTGCTTACTTTTTGTCGGTGGGAGGCACCGGCATGACGAAGGGGAAGGCGCCGAACAGGTTTTTGCTCTGGTTCTGCATCTGCTCCTGCATCTGCACGAACAGGCTCTTGCTCTGGTCGATATAATTATTCATCATGCCTTGCATCATCGGGCCTTGCACGTTCATGAACTGGGTCCACATTTCCGGACTGAACGGCTTGCCGTCCAGCGAGGCGCCGGTGAATTTGCGCTGGATGTCGGTGAAGGCTTCGACGTTCTT
Organism: Pseudoduganella sp. GW821-FHT05F09; assembly: GCF_059419605.1. Classification (NCBI taxonomy): domain Bacteria; kingdom Pseudomonadati; phylum Pseudomonadota; class Betaproteobacteria; order Burkholderiales; family Oxalobacteraceae; genus Pseudoduganella; species Pseudoduganella sp. GW821-FHT05F09. The sequence continues at coordinate 205,124 of NZ_JBWKSD010000006.1, read as the reverse complement.
TTCCAGGTAGGAACCCATCATGCCCTGCATGGCGTGGCCGTAGTAACGGATGATCTGCGCCAGCACGCTGGTGGAGAACATCGGCACGCCGCTGGCCTCCTCTTCCAGGATGATTTGCAGCAGGATGCTGCGGGTCAGGTCTTCATTCGACTTGGCGTCGACCACCGTGAATTCTTCGTTGTCCAGCACCAGCTGCTTGACGTCGGTTAAGGTGATGTAGGAGCTGGTCTGCGTGTCATACAGCCGGCGATTGGGATATTTCTTGATCAAGCGTTCCGCATTTTTTTTTGCACTACTCATCACAAGTCCACGTATTGCGCCGCAGCGCGTTAATCCGAAAAAAAAGCGAACCAGGTCCGCTTTTTCACAAGCCTCATAGTCCTATTATAGAGTGAAAAAAACTCATCAGCACGTTCTGGCTTATAACTTTCGTGTTTTATTGCAACGCAACCAAGACGCTAGTCGGCTTTCATTTTCACGTAGCGGCCTGGGGCCGGCTCTATAGGCTGGTGTGCGGCGTTGCCGGGCTGGGTCGGCGCCTTGACGTCCTTGCCGCCGTGCTCGGCCAGGAACTTGGCCCATTCCGGCCACCAGCTGCCCGCGTGCTCGGCCGCGCCCTGCAGCCAAGTGTCGGCGTCCGGACGCTTGGCCTTGACGGTCTTGGGCGTGGCGTCGTCGTTGATCCAGTAGCTGCGCTTTTTCTTCGAGGCGGGGTTGATCACGCCGGCGATGTGGCCGGACGCACCCAGCACGAAGCGGTTGGCCTTGGGCTTTTTCGGGTTCAGGATGTTCAGCGAGCTGTAGGCCGAGGTCCACGGCACGATGTGGTCTTCGCGCGAGGCGTAGATGAAGGCCGGCGCGTCGATGGCGGACAGGTCGATCTTTTCGCCCGCCACGGTGAGCTTGCCGGGCTCCTTCAGGCTGTTTTCCAGATAGGTGTTGCGCAGATACCAGCAGAACATGGGGCCGGGCAGATTGGTGCTGTCCGAGTTCCAGTACAGCAGGTCGAACGGCACCGGCTCGTTACCCTTCAGGTAGTTGGACTGCACATAGTTCCATACCAGGTCGTTCGGGCGCAGGCTGGAGAAGGTGGTGGCCAGGTCGCGCCCCGGCATCAGGCCGCCCGCCTTGAGCGACTGCTCGCGCAGCGCCACCTGGGTTTCGTCGACGAAGACGTTGAGCACGCCGGTGTCGCTGAAGTCGAGGAAGGTGGTCAGCAGGGTGAGGCTGGCGGCGGGCTGCTCGCCGCGGGCGGCCAGCACGGCCAGCGCGGTGCTGACCAGGGTGCCGCCCACGCAGAAGCCGAAGGCGTTGATCTTGTCCTGCCCGCTGATCTCGCGCACTAGGCCGATGGCGTTGATCACGCCGCGCTCGACGTAGTCGTCCCAGCTCACCTGGGCCATGGACTGGTCCGGATTGCGCCAGGACACCAGGAACACGGTGTTGCCCTGCTCTACCGCGTAGCGCACCACGGAGTTTTCCGGCTGCAGGTCGAGAATGTAGAATTTGTTGATGCACGGCGGCACCATCAGCAGCGGACGCTCGTGCACCTTGGCGGTGGCCGGCGTGTACTGGATTAGCTGGAACAAATCGTTTTCGTAGACCACGTGGCCCGGCGTCAGCGCCAGGTTGCGGCCCACTTCAAAGGCGGACTCGTCCGACAGCGAGATGTGGCCCTTCTGCATGTCGCCCAGCATATTGGCCAGGCCCTTGGTCAGGCTTTCGCCCTTGGTTTCCACCAGCTTCTGCTGGGCTTCCGGGTTGGTGGCCAGGAAGTTGGCGGGCGACATGGCGTCCACCAGCTGCTGCACGGCGAAGCGGATTTTCTGCTTCTGCTGCGGCGCGGCGTCGATGGAGTCGGCCATGGCGGTCAGGAATTTGGCGTTAAGCAGGTATGATGCGGCATTGAATGCGGTCACCGGGTTGCTTTGCCAGGCGCTCGAGGAGAAACGGCGGTCGCTCAGCGACGGCGCCTTGCCGGACAGGACTTCCTGCCACAGCGCGCCGAACTGCTGGAGGTAGTCGTTTTTCAGCTGCTCGATCGTGTCAGGCTTGATGGTGGCGCCCGCATCGCGCAGGATGGCGCCGATGGGGTGGGACTGGACGTCCGGCACCATGTTGAACCAGGATTGCCATTGGGCCGGGTCGCTGAATTGCGAGGTCCAGGAGGTGGCAAAGGCTTGAGGATCGGGCAATTTCATGTTTAGTCCATAAAAAGAGTTTTTTACCGAGACTGCTTATGCTGATTGTCGCTGTTGCTTGGATCTACGTGGTGGTGCTGATGGCATTCACCGAACCTACCGTGGTTGCCGGAATTATGACGTTTTTGCTGTATTGCGTGTTGCCTTTGGGAATACTATTCTATTTAACAGGGTCGGGCCGGCGCAAGCGCGCCCGCGCCGCGCGCGAGCAAGCGGCCCAGGAACAGACCGCTGCCGCCTGCGAGCGGCCACCCGAAGCCTAAGGCCTTCCGGCCGCGCCTCATTTGATCCAGATCAAACTCGCCTGCCGTCCGGTCACGCCGTCGCGCCGGTAGGAGTAGAAACGGCCGGAGTTCGATACCGTGCAGTATTCTCCGCCCGCGACGCGCAGCACGCCGTCGCGCCGCAGGATGGCGCGCGCCAGCGCGTACATGTCCGCCAGGTATTTGCCCGGCTTGCCCGTGATCGGCACGATGGCGGCCCGCACCAGGCCCTCCGCCGCCGCGTCGCCGGAGGCCTGCGCCTCTTTCAGGAAAGCCTGCAGCACGTCGTTGCCGACTTCGAAGCGCACCGGGCCGATGGCCACGCCCAGCCAGGCCATGATCTCCCCTGCCCCCGCCTCGCGCATGGCGCGCGTGGCTTCCTGCAGCACGCCGTCGGCCAGGCCGCGCCAGCCGGCGTGGGCCGCGCCCACCACCGCGCCGGCGGTGTCGCAGAACAGCACCGGCAGGCAGTCGGCCGTGAGGATAGCGCAAACCGTGTTCGGCGCGCGCGCGATACTGGCGTCGGCCGTGGGCACCTGGCCGGGACGGACCTTGTCCGCATCCGCCACGGCCACGCCGTGCACCTGGTTCAGCCAGACCGGTTCGTCCGGCAATTCCGCCGCCAGCATGGCGCGGTTTTGCGCCACATTGTGCGGCTGGTCGCCGACATGGATACCAAGGTTGAGCCCGCCTCCACCCTGGCCGTCGTCATAGGGCGCGGGGCTGACGCCGCCGCGCCGCGTGCTGGCCAGCACGCCGATGTTCGGCGGCAGGCCCGGCCAGTCGGGAACCAGCCATTGCGGAGCGCTCCTCGGTCCTGTCATCAGTCGTCGTCGCCGTAGTCGAAGTCGTCTTCCTGGTAGTCGTCTTCAATGTCGCCGCCCACGTCGTCCAGGCCGGGGTTGTGGATGCCGACCTGCTCCAGCAGCGCGGCGAAGTCGTCCGCCAGCGGGACGCGCCATTCGCAGTCCTCGCCGGTGGCCGGGTGGATCAGGCCCAGGCGGCGCGCCTGCAGGGCCTGGCGCGGGAAGAAGTGCGTCAGGTGGGCCTTGCCGTACACATAGTCGCCGATCAGCGGGAAGCCGAGGTGGGCCATGTGGACGCGGATCTGGTGGGTGCGGCCGGTGGACAAACGGCACTGCACCATGCTGACCGGACGGCCTTCCAGCACGCCGGACTCGATGCGCTCATAGTGCGTAATAGCAGGCTTGGCGCCCAGGCCGGTGGACACGGCCATCTTCACGCGGTCCTTGGGATGGCGGCCCATGGGGTTGTTGATGGTGCCGCCGGACTGCGGCGTGCCCCACACCAGGCACCAGTATTCGCGCTTCACGCTGCGCGCCTGCAGCTGGCGCACCAGGTCGGTCTGTGCGGCCAGGGTCTTGCCCACCACCATCAGGCCGCTGGTGTCCTTGTCCAGGCGGTGCACGATGCCGGCGCGCGGCACGCCCATCAGCTGCGGGCAGTGGTGCAGCAGGCCGTTCAGCAGCGTGCCGCTCCAGTTGCCGTTGCCGGGGTGGACCACCAGGCCGGCGGCCTTGTTGACCACGATCAGGTGCTCGTCCTCGTAGACGATGTCCAGGTCCATCGGCTCCGGCTTGAAGGCCTCGGTTTCCTGGTCCGGCTGCGGCAGGATGACGACCTTCTCGTCGCCATACACGGTGGCCTTGGTTTTCGATGGCTTGCCGTCCACGGTAACGAAGCCGCCTTCGATCCACATCTGCAGGCGGCCGCGCGAAAACTGGGGCACCAGCTTGGAGATCACTTTATCCAGGCGTTCGCCGCACGCTTCGGGGCTCAATTCGAGTACGATAGGGGCCAGCGCGTCGCTGGCCTCGTCTTCGCCCAGGAAGTCCGCATCAAAGTCGGCGTCTATTTCGTTATTATCGTTATTAGTTAAAATCACAGCATTCCCATCGGCTATAATCAGCCAGTTGTACATATCTTGGTTAAACGTTCTTGCAAAACAACATGCAAAAAAAATTATCGGTAAGCGCGGCAAAAACAGCAGCAACAGCAGCAACTTTCTTAGTGCTCAGCCTCTCAGGCTGCAGCTTGCTGCCGGAAAAGGCAGATGAAACCAAAGGCTGGTCCGCTACGAAATTATACTCGGAGGCCAAGGAGGAATTGGCCGGCGGGCACTACGAGCGTGCAATTCAGTTGTTTGAGAAGCTGGAAGCGAGCTATCCGTTCGGCACTTATGCGGTGCAGGCGCAGATGGAAATCGCCTACGCCAACTACAAGGCCCAGGATCAAGCCCAGGCGCTGGCGGCCGTGGAACGCTTCATCAAGCTGCATCCCAATCATGCCAACGTAGACTATATGTACTATCTGCGCGGCCTGATCAGCTTCAACGATCAGATCGGCTTCCTGAACTTCATCTACGAACAGGATCCCACCGAGCGCGACCCGAAGGCCACCCGTGAGGCCTTCGCAGCGTTCAAGGCGCTGGTCGACAAGTTCCCGGACAGCCAGTATACGCCGGATGCCATCGACCGGATGAAGTATCTGATTAACGCGATGGCCTCGTATGAGGTGCACGTGGCGCGCTACTACTACCGCCGCGGCGCCTACCTGGCCTCCGTGAACCGCGCCATGGGCGTGATCAGCGACTACCGCGACTCGCCTTCCATCGAGGAAGCGCTGTTCATCATGATCCGTGGCTACGAGAAAATGGGCAACGTGCAGATGCACGACGACGCCCTGCGCGTGTTCAAGAAGAACTACCCGAACAGCAAGTTCCTCGACGAAGGCGTGAAAAAAGAACGCCAGTGGTGGAAACTCTGGGGCTAAGCCGTTGAAGCTCCCGCAGCGCGGGAGCTTTGATTACTCGGCAACGCGGCGGCGGAACACCCAGGTGCGTTCGTCCGAGTCTTTCTTGTCGAAGGCGTAGCCGTCCACGTCGAAGGCTTTCAGCTTTTCCGGATTCGTAATGTTCTTCACCGCCGCGTAGCGGGCCAGCAGGCCGCGCGCGCGTTTGGCGTAGAACGAAATGATCTTGTATTTGCCGTTCTTCCAGTCCTCGAACACCGGCGTAATCACCGGCATGCCCAGCCTGGCGCGCTTGACCGACTTAAAATATTCCTCGGAAGCAAGGTTAATCAGCACTTCGGCGCCCTGCTCCTCGGCGGTCCGGTTCAGCGCGTCGGCGATGGTGTCGCCCCAGAAGGTGTACAAATCCTTGCCGCGCGGCGTGCTCAGGCGCGTGCCCATTTCCAGGCGGTGCGGGTGGATCAGGTCCAGCGGGCGCAGCATGCCGTACAGGCCGGACAGGATGCGCACGCGCTGCTGCGCGTAGCCCAGCTGCTTGGGCGTGAGCGTGCGGGCGGCCAGGCCGTCGTACACGTCGCCGTTAAAAGTCATCACCGCCTGGCGCGCTTCCGACGTATCCTTGGTCCAGGACGCATAGCGGGCCACGTTCAGCGTGGACAGCGCATCCGAAATATCCATCAGCTCGCCGATTTCGGCGGGCGAGAAATCGCGCAGGCGGCTGATCAGCTGTTCCGAATGGTCGAGAAAATCGGGTTGGGTGTGCAGTTTGGTGGTCGGAGGGGTCTCCAGATCGAGACTTTTGGCGGGTGAAAGCACTATCAGCATAAATTTTAAACATTACTTCATATCAAGAACCGACATGATACCTGTTTCACCAAAACGCATCGTGCTGGACACCAATGTCTGCCTCGACCTGTTCGTGTTCAAGGACCCGCGCTGGTCCGCCCTGCTCACCGCGATTGAAAGCGGCGCCGTGGAAGCCATCACCCGGGCCGACTGCCGCGCTGAATACCTGGTGGTGCTGCACTACAAGCACCTGCCGCTGGACGACGACAGCCGCCCGCTGAGCGCGGCCCGTTTCGACCAGCTGATCAAGGTGGTGGAGCCGCCCGAGTCCGGCGTGCGCCTGCCGGTCTGCACCGACCGCGACGACCAGAAATTCCTGGAGCTGGCGCGCGACGCCGGCGCCGCCATCCTCATCACCAAGGACAAGGCCCTGCTCAAGCTGGGCAAGCGCCTGGCCAAGGCCGGCATGTTCAAGGTCATGGTGCCGGAGGCGTGGACCCCGGAAGCCTGAGCGCCTCTCTCAAAATTGTGGGCGGATGAGCAACACCGAATAGTGGCGGCTGCGCTAGAATAAGCATACGCATTCTTCCGTCTACGCCCCATGAACAGCCGTCAAATACTGCCCGCACCCCCCGTCCTGGCCACCCGCTTGCCGGCGGTCGGCACCACCGTTTTCACGCGCATGTCCGCGCTGGCCGCCGAACACGGCGCCGTCAACCTGGGCCAGGGCTTCCCGGACTTTGCCTGCGAGCCGAAACTGGTCGACATGGTGAGCGACGCCATGCGCGCCGGCTTCAACCAATACCCCATGATGACCGGCGCGCCGGTGCTGCGGCAGGCCATCGTCGACAAGATCGCCGCGCATTACGGCCACCGCTACGACGTCAACGCCGAAATCACCGTCACCGCCGGCGCCACGCAGGCGCTGACCACCGCCATCCTGTGCGCGGTCCATCCGGGCGACGAAGTAATCGTGATCGAACCCGCTTACGACAGCTACCTGCCCGCCATCGAGCTGGCCGGCGGCGTGGCCGTGCGGGTGCAGATGGCGGTGGGAGAAGCGGGCTACAGCGTGCCCTGGGACCAGGTGCAGGCCGCCGTCAGCGGCAAGACCCGCATGATCGTCATCAACACCCCGCACAACCCCACCGGCACCGTGCTGCGCGCGGCCGACATGCAGGCGCTGGCCGATATTGTCCGGGGCAGCAACATCCTGATCCTGTCGGACGAAGTGTACGAGCACATGGTCTACGACGGCGAGCGGCACGAATCGATCTGCCGCTCTCCGGAGCTGGCGGCGCGCAGCTTTGTGGTGTCCAGCTTCGGCAAGACCTACCACGTGACCGGCTGGAAAATAGGCTATGTGGCCGCGCCCGCCGCGCTGATGGTGGAGTTCCGCAAGGTTCACCAGTACAACGTCTTTTCCATCAATACGCCCATGCAGCACGGCATCGCCAGCTATATGGCCGATCCGGCGCCCTACCAGCAGCTGCCGGCGTTCTACCAGCGCAAGCGCGACATCTTCCGCAACGGCCTGCAAGGCAGCCGCTTCGAGCTGTTGCCGGCCGACGGCACCTATTTCCAGTGCGTGCGCTACGGCGCCATTTCGGACCTGCCGGAAGCGCAGTTCGCCGAATGGGTGACCACGGAAGTGAAAGTGGCGGCGATACCGGTTTCCGCGTTTTACCAGCAAGGCCAGGAGTCCGGCATCGTGCGCTTCTGCTTTGCGAAAAAAGACGACACACTGGCCCTGGCGCTTGAACGCCTGGCCAGAATATAAGAAGACGGCAGCACGGGGATAGAGCCATGAACCAGTACAGCAGCCTGAAAGACATCGTCCTGGGCGACACGCCCAACCTGGCCATGGCGCGGCCTTCCGCACTCAACGCGCTGAACAAGTCCAACCGCCGCCTGGAAAAGCTGCTGGCCGATTTGCGCAACGAAGCGAACGCGCAGAGCGAACTGCGCGCCATCGCGCGCGAAGTGATGGCGGCGGTGCAGCTGAACCAGGACGTGGCGCTGGCCAGCATCTTCCTGAGCCAGATCGCCGGCACCTATGCGGTGCGCCATTGCATCGAGACCGCCATCGTGGCCACGCTGGTGGCGCAGCGCATGCGCAAGCCGCAGGAGGAAATGCTGGTGATCGCGGCGGCCTCGCTGACCATGAACGTGGGCATGCTGCGCCACCAGAACACCTTCAACAAGAATTCAAGCCTGAGCAGCGAGGAAATGTCCATCGTGCGCCGCCATCCGGAGGAAAGCGTGGACCTGCTGCGCGACGCGGGCGTGGACGACGAGGAGTGGATCGCCTGCGTGCTGATGCACCATGAGAACGACGACGGCACCGGCTATCCCGAAGGCCGCACCAGCGCGCAGATCACGCAGAACGCGCGGCTGATCAGCCTGGCGGACCGCTATTGCGCGCAGGTGTCGGCACGCAACTACCGCTGCTCGGTGCTGGCGGACAGGGCATTGAACAATTTGCTGGGCGACCCGGCCAAGGTCAGCGATGCGCTGCTGGCGGACCAGTTCATCAGCCAGATAGGCAAGTACCCGCCGGGCGCGCTGGTGCGCCTGCAAAATGGCGAGGTGGGCGTGGTGACGCAGCGCGACGGCAGCGGCGAGATCCACATCCACTGTTTGCGCGATGCCAACGGCAAATCCTTGCGCGACGCCAGCGGCCTGAGCCAGGCCTTGCGCCGCGCCAGCGACCCCGACTGCGCCATCGCCGAAGTCCTCAGCGAAGACCAGGCCGACGTGCGCTTCAGCATGAAGCAAATCTGGGGCGAACAGGCTAGCTTGTAGCCCGCCAAACCTCAGCGTCCCAGCTGCTGCAGCTTGCGGTCCACGAAACTCTGCAGCTCCTGCGACAGGTTGCCGCTGTTCTTCGCGCGCGTGAACGCCTCCTGCGCTTCGGGGTTGCGCTTGTCGGCCATCAGCGCAATTCCCAGCCCCATCCACCACACGCCGTTCTGCGGCTGCAAGCGCAGCGCGGCCTGATACTGCTCGGCCGCTTCGCGGTTGCGCTGCGCGCGCTGCAAGGCGCCGGCCAGGAAGGCGATGTAGTCGCCGTTCCCGCCCGCGTAGGGCAAGGTGCGCTGCAAGGTCTCGATGGCCGGGCCACCCTTCTCTATCTGCAAGCGCGCCAATATCATGGCCATCTGCGGCTGCTTCAAATCCAGGCCCAGTCCGAACTGCAAATGGCGCATGGCCTCGTCCAGGCGCTTGTTCTCGATCAGCAAGCCCACCAGCGTCTGGCGGGCCGTATCGTGGCGCGGATACAGGAACACGGCCTGCTCCATATTGGCCAGCGCATCCGGCACGCGACCTTCCTGTAATGCCGCCAAACCGCGCCGGTAGGCATTCTCGCCCTGCTGCTGCGACGTGACCGTCACGCCGCCAGTGCCGGGCGGGGTTGCGGCTTCGGCGCCGCGCACCGCCTTGGCTTTAGCCTCGGCCTTCGCCGCGCGCGCGGCGGCCGGCGCGTCTGCCGTGCCAGCTGCGGACGTGGCTGCGCGGCCAGCTGCGGCGAGGGCTTTCGCACTGGCTTTGGCCGTGGCCGCGTCGGCCGCAGCCAAACGCTCCGCCTCGATCCTGGCCTGGCGCGCCTTCTTCTTGGCCGCCTTCAGTTCCGCCGCCAGCTCTGCGGCGTTGTGCTCATCCGCTTTGGCGCGGGGCGGGCGGCGTGAGAAACTCGCTGCCGTGTCGCCGGCGTCTGGCGCAACGGCGTCCGGCGCTACCGGCATGGGGCGCACCACGGCCAGCAAAGGCGCCGAACCGTGCGGCGCCGCAGCACCGCTCCCCGCAGCGACAGACCCAGCAGCGGGCGCTGCATTGGGAGCAGCAGGGGCAGCAGCGCGGGCCGCCGCCGGGGCAGCGGGAGCGGTGGCAGGCACAGCCTCCGGCTTGTGCATAAACCGCCAGCCCAGCCAGCCGCTCAGGCCCAGTAGCACCACGGCCAGTCCGGCCCCTGCCGCCATCATGGCGCGCGGTGGCTGGCCTGTGGTGACGGCGCGCATCTGCGGCACGCTGCTGTGCCCGGCCTGCGCGCCACCGCGCGCGTCCAGGTCCTGCAGCATTTTATTTATCAGACTCATTTGATCAAAGCCCAGGTAATGCCGCACGCCGCCAGCGCCAGTCCGGCAGCGCCGGCGAACCACGGCCATGCCGCGCGCGGCGGCGCCACCGTATCGGAGGCGGCCAGCGTCACATGGCGCTTTTCGACCTGCTGGCGGCCTTCGCCATACGCCAGCATCAGCGCCTTGTGCGACATGATGTTGACCAGCCGCGGTATGCCGCCGGTCGCCAGGTAAAGCTTGCGCACCGCGCCGCGCGCGAACAGCCTGCCGCCGGCATAGCCCGCAATACGCAAACGATGCGCCAGATAATAATCCAGGTCGTCCTTGGACAAGGCGCCCAGGTGGTAATGGAAAGTGATGCGCTGCGCCAGTTGCCGGATGGTCGGGCTTTCCAGGTGCGCGTTCAGCTCGGGCTGGCCGAACAGCACGATCTGCAGCAGCTTGCGCTTTTCGGTCTCCAGGTTGGTCAGCAGGCGCAAGGCTTCCAGGCTTTCCACCGGGATCGCCTGCGCCTCGTCCAGGCACAGCACCACCTGCTTGCCCTGCCCCGCCAGTTCCAGCAGCCGGTAGTTGATGGACTTGAGCAGCTGGTGCTGGTCCACGTCGCGCTCCAGCGTAATCTCCAGCTCGTCGGCCAGGGCCAGCATCAGCGTGCGCGGCTCGAGATAGGGATTGGGAATGTAGGCGGTGACGAATTCCTCGCCCAGCGTGGCCATGAACTTGCGGCACAGCAGCGTCTTGCCGGTGCCGACCTCGCCCGTAATCTTGATGAAGCCTTCACCGCTCCGGGCTGCCACCAGCAGCGTATTCAGCGCTTCCTGCGAATGCGGGCTGGTGAAGAAAAAGCTCGTGTCCGGCGTGATGCTGAAAGGCACCTCGCGCAGGCCGAAGTGGGACTTGTACATCAGCGGCGCTCCATAGGCCGGCGCGGGTCCAGCTTGTCGATGCGGCCGCTGGCGTCCTGCATATCCTGCGTCCAGCTGGCGGCGCCGTCCACGATGGTGGGCTTGATCAGCACCACCAGTTCGCGCTTCTGGGTCTGGCTGTCGGTATTGCGGAACAGCGCGCCCACCACCGGAATGTCGCCCGCGCCGGGCAGCTGGGAACGGTCGTTGACGGTGGACTGGCGCATCAGGCCGCCGATCGCCACGATCTGGCCGTCCTGGCCGCGCACCATGCTGTCCATCTCCGAGGTGCTGGAAGCGGCGAGCGGCAGGTTCAGCGAACCGGCGCTGCCCAGGTTCACCACCTTGTTCACGGTGGTCACCTGGCTGACCGACGGATGCACGTGCAGCATGATGTTGCCCTCGTCGTCGATCTGCGGCGTCACGTCCAGCACCACGCCGGAGAAGAACGGCTGCAGCGTCACATTCGGGCTGGTGGTGTTGCCGGTGGCGTTGGAATTGGTGGTGGTGCTCACGCCGGTGACGTAGAACTCGTCGGTGCCTATCTTCAGCACGGCCTTCTGGTTGTTCATGGTGGCGATGCGCGGGCTGGACAGCACGTGCACCGAACCTTGCGACTCCAGGAAGGAAATCATGGCGGCAAAATTGCTGGTCTGGAAGGCCAGGCCGAACAGCGAACCGGGATTGGTGGCGGCGTTGGCCAGCGCAAAGCCGGTGCTCGCGGCCAGGCCGGCGCCGGTGGTCATGGTGGGCGGCTGGCCGCCGGCAAACGGCAGCGGCTGCAATGCGGAGCCCGGCTGCAGGAAGCCCGCAGAGACGCGGTTGTCATGCCCGGTTTTAAAGGAGGCGAACGAGGCCCAGTTGATGCCGCTCTGGAAGCCGGTGTTGAGCTGCACTTCCAGTATCTTCGCCTCCAGAATCACCTGGCGCTCCACCGCCAGCTGGGTGGCCTTCAGGTACTGGTCCACATTGCGCAGCTGCTCGGGCATGGCGCGCACCACGATAACCCCGGACTGCGGGCTGATGACCAGGCTGCGGCCGTCGGCCACGCCGCCCATCAGCGCGGTCAGCGCTTCCTTCAGGTCGGCCCAGAAATTGCTGTCGGACGTGGTGGTGACGTTGCTGGAATCTTCCTGCGTTGCATGCTGGCCGTTCTGCTGCGGCTGCTGCGGCGTGTTGTTCTGGCCGTTGCCGCTCTGCCCGCTCTGGCCGGACGTGGTGGCGCCCGCCGTGCCCACCGAGGTGGACGACACGCGCACATTGGAGCTGCCCTTGCGGTTGGCGGTCAGGTAGTTCACCTTGAACATGCGGGTCTGCATGGTCAGCGGACGGATGTAGATGCGCGTGCCTTCGACCTTGTAGTCGTAGCCGTACAGCTCGCGCACCGCGTCAAGCGCCTCGAACAGCGTCACGTCCTTCAGGTGGGCAGTGATGGTGCCGCTCACTTCAGGGTGGATCAGCATGTTGTAGCGCGTGCCCGCCACGATGGAATTGTAGAATTGCTGCACCGGCACCTGGTTGAACGCCACGTTGAAGCGCTCGTCCAGCACCGCGCGCGCCTTGGGCAGCTGCGAGGCCAGCGCCGGCAGCTGCGGCAGCAGCGCCGCCTCCACCGCGTCGGGCGCGGCCTGCTGGCGCGGCGAGTTGGCGGCGGCCTGGCGCACTTCCTTGCCGATCTCCTCATAAGTGTCGCGCTTCGCGGCAATCTGGCTCTGGCAGGCCGCCAGGCTGGCTACGGCGCCGGCGGCGCAAGCGAGGTGTATGAGTTTTTGCATGGTTATCACTCGGTTGGAGCCTGTTATTTTGTGCTTCATGGTTTGGCGAACAGCTTCAGCGTTTCCCGGGATTTGCCCCGGCGCAGTACCACTTCCGTTTCGCCCACCCGCTCGACGACGGCATCGCCAACTTTCATTCCCACCCGCACCATTTCGCCATTAATCACGGCGACGCGGCGCCCGCCTGGCTCGCGCGAGACGAGGATGGACTGCAACTGCGGCGCAGCCGGCTCCGCGGACCCGCCCGCCTCGCCGCCCTGCACGCCCATGACGGCGGGCGGCTTGGTGGGATCGGCCAGGCTTTGCGCTTGCGCCGGCCCCGCCAGCAGGCAGGCCAGTGCGGCGTACAGGGCGATATGCTTCACAGCGCTATCCATTTCGTATCCAGGCTCAGGGTGTACAGCGTCAGCGTGAGGCGCGCTTTCGGATAGTCTTCCGCTTCCAGCGTGGCCTTGCCCCAGAACAGCTGGGACGGCATATGCTCCAGCGCTTCCATATAATTCACCATGTCCAGGTAGCTGCCCTGCAGCACCAGCTGCACGCCGTGGCGGTACAGCAGTTCTTCCTGCTTGGCGGGGACCGGCGCGGCGGCGGCACCGGCGGCGGCGGCATTGGCGGGCGCTGCGGGAGCGGCGGGCTGCAACAGATTGTTGGCAACGCGCTGGGTGTCGTTCAACACCGGCGCGGCGCCGCCTTCCGGCTCGGCAAAACGGCCGTCGCTCATGCCGCGCGGCGGCAGCGTCTTCAGCGACACCAGCTTCAACTTGCCGCCTTGCAGCATCTGCTCCAGCATATGGCCTATCTTCTCCGGCGCCACCAGCCCTTTTTGCATGGTGCGCAAGGCGGTGCGCATGGACTCGTTCTCAGTTTTGAGCTTGGCCAGGCGGTTCTTGCTGCCCTGGTCGGGGTCAATCTGCGCCACGGCCTGGCGCTGCGCCAGTTCCATGTCGTTGGCGGCCATCTGCTGCCGCTGCTGGCTGATCACAGCTTTGAGCGACTTCTCGCGCGCCAGCGCCGGCTCTATCATCATGGTGTAGAGCAAGAACACGATCATCGCGGCGGCGGCGCCGCAGGCCATCAGCCGCTCGCGCAGGCTCAGCGCTTCAATGCGGGCCGCCAGTTTCAACCATTGCTGCTTCATGGCGCCTCCGCTTTGGCGCCGGCGGGCATGGCTTGCAGGCGGAATTCAATATAAGGCGCCACTGCGGGCGCACTGGATGCGCCTTCGCCGCCCGGCGGCGCCGTGCTCAGCGCGGGCGCGCCCGGCACGGCCGCAGCGGGCTTGGGCTGGTTCATCTCCAGGTGGCCGAAGCTGGTGCCTTTCAACACCGGCTCACGCGACAGCCCGCCCAGATAGCCCGGCAGCAGGCTGGCCTGCAGGGTGCGCCCCTGCAAGCCGATCTCATTGCCCGCGCCGACGATCTGCACGCCGGTCAGCCACAAGCCGTTGACGCGGCTGCGCGCAAACGCCTTGAAGTAAGCCGAGTAGCCGCGCGTGTTGCCGAACTCGCCCTTGTCCAGTATGGCCGACACGCCCAGCAGCGCGCGGTTTTCGGCCTCGGCCTGGTCCAGTTCCTGCTGCACCGTGGCGCTGCGCTGGCGCGGCGCCAGTTCAGTCAGCGCGGCGGTCTTGCGGGTTTCACTCTGCGCCAGCTCGCTCTTGACGGCGGCGGCCTGCGCCTCCAGCGCGGCGGCGCGCTGCTTTGCCACCATGCCGGCGGCCAGGCCGGCCAGCAGTACAACGCCCAGCACGCCAGCCAGGGCGGCGGCGGAGAAATAGTTCTTCTGCTTGAGGAAGCGCGGATTGAAGAGATTGATCTGCTGGCTCAAGGGCGGCCTCCTTCATCGCGCAGGGCGGCGCCCAGCGTCATGAAGTAGCGCGCCTGCTGCGCCGGGTCGCGCAGTTCGGGCACTTGCTCCAGGTCCAGCACACTGTCCAGGTCCAGCACTTCCACCGGCAGATACAGGTTGCGCGACAGGTAGTCGTGCAGCTCCGGACTGCCGGTCGGCGCCAGCACCAGCTTGGATACTGCGACATGGCTGAACTGCCGCTCGAAGTGGTCCAGCGAACGCTGCAGCTCCAGCGTGATGCGGTCGTGCAGCTGCTGCTGCTTGCCGCTGTCGCCGATCAGCAGCTGGGCCAGCGTGATGTCCATGCGGCGCGCCAGGTACAGCTCGCCGCCGAAGGTGACCGTCAGCAGGCCGCCGTCCATGTCGAACGACAGCAAGGCCACGCCGCGCCCTTCCGGCTCCAGCATGGCTGAGATATTGCGCTGGGCCATTTCAGGGATGTCGATGACGTCCAGGCAGACCTTGCTGCCCGCGAACAGGTTCTGGCGCGGCTCGATCACGCTATTGCGCGCGGCCACGGCAAACACCTGGTGGTTGTGGGCGGGCGCGTTCTTGGCCACCGGCACATCCAGCACGTCCACGGTGGCGTCGGCTACCGGAAAGTCGATCATGTCTTTCAGGCGCCAGCTCACCGCCGTCTTCAATTCCTCGGCCGGCACATTGGGCGCTTCCAGCATCAGCAGCTGGTATTCGCCCATGCCCAGCACGCTCGAGCACTGGTACTGCGCCGTGTTCAGGTCCTTGTGCAGACGCGCCAAGGCCGCGCCGGCCTGCTCGCGCGCGCCTTGCACAAACAGCGCCGTCCGGACAGCGGGCTTGGCTTCGCGGCGGCGCTCGACGCGCGCAGCCAGCACGCCGTCCGCATAGAGCGCAATGGCAAGCCAGCCGTCTTTTTTCTTCGCTTTTCCCCAAAAACCCATAAAACCGTCTCAATATTTAGCGATGCATTCACAAACCGTCGCAGTGGCTTGATTATATTCAAGATTCCTGCCGCGTCGAGGCCATATTTCATCCCTTGAAACAACTTTCCCCTGCTTTTTTGCCGAATGGAGACAAAAAGCACATTGCAAGCCGGTCAATGCATTTCCCTCAGGTAAATGTATGGCGCGCGGTAGGTGCCGTAAGTGAGCCGTCCATAGACGCCGGGCAGCCAGACCGGCTTGGCAGGCATCACATTCGTGCTGCCGTAATTGCCCGCGCCCGGCGCCGCCAGCCGGATGGTCGCCGCGCCTTTTTGCAACGTCACCGTGGCGGCGGACATGGAGGCCAGCACGGCCTTGCATTGCGCACCGTTTGCCAGCGTCTTGGTACAGCTGCTGAACACCAGGTCGGTGCCGGCCAGGCTGCTGGCGTTGTCGCTGATGCTCAGTTGCCAGCCGCTGCTGCTGAAGAATTGCGCCTGCAAGTCCAGCGGCATGGGCAGCAGCTCCGAGCCATAGCCATGGCTGGCCACAAAGCGGCCGCTGACGATCACCAGGCCACCCTCGATGGCGCCGCTGATCTTGGAGGTGACGGCGTCGGTGCCGCTGGTCTCGGTGCCGCGCAGGAAGATATTCGTCGGCGCGATGGTGCTGGCCGCATTTACCGTTGGAAAGGTATAAACCGGCGTAAGCGTAGCGATGCCGTCCACAAAGTTGCTTGCGGCAACGGTGGCCGCGCTCAGCACCGAACCGGTCGGCGTGCTGGGCGGATTGGCGCTACTCCCCTGCGCGGCGGAGAAAGCCGTCAATGCCGCCGCCCTGGCTAAACTGCCGCGATAGTTGACGGTGGTGGCGCCGAGCGCATTGCGGGCCAGTAACTGCACCGGGAACGGCTGCTTCGAATAGGCCGCGCCGTTCACGCCAGCCGCGCACGGCAGCAGGGTATGGCAGTCCAGGGTCCGCGCAGGAACGGTGTCGAAATGGTGCGGGTAGAAGCGGCCAACGTTGACCGGCAGCACGTCAATGGGGCCCGTTCCCAGATAATCCAATGCCTGCACGCTGAGCCGGATAATGCCGACGTCGTCAAAGGCAAAATCGCCGCTGGCCACGCCACTGCTGAACCCGCCGAACGTGCCGCGCAGCACAACCGTCGGGGCCATATCCACAAAGTATTCACCACTGGCATCGGTCGCCACCCTGGCCGTCTGCGTGAGGGCCAGCGGGTCGTCTTCGCGGCCGAAGTTGGGCGTTATCACGGGCACGCTGCCTCCGGACATGGCTTGCACCTGCACCCGGAAATTCGATCCCGCCGGTACGAAAGCGCCATCGCTCAAGGATGCCGCCGGCCAGCCCGCCTGGTTGTTGCGGGACGGCGTTATGCCTACGCTGGTGATGGTGGCCAGCCGCAGTTCGCGCGGGCGCGACACGAACGGATCGGTCGTGCCCAGCTTGCCGGCCTGGTCGATGGCCAGCAGTTCAATCCGGCCGGCGTCGGCGTAGTTGAACTCGTAGATCGCCGCGCTGGTGGGCGAATTGGCCGGCAGCACCACATCGCGGAAAGTGTTTCCCCACTCGGCCGCACTGGCGGCTGGCACCAGGCCGCTCTGTGCGCACAATTCCAGCGAAATGGCGGACGCGCCGCGCGGGTTAAAACTGGCCTTGCGTCCGTTGGCGGTGGCAGGATTGTGGCAAGACAATGCAAACTTCATTTTAACCGTGGTGTCGCTGGTGGCCAGGCTGGTCGGCACTTCGTTTACCGTGTAGGTGACATACATGGGTATCGGCTCGTTGGCCGTGACCGTCGCCAGCGAAATCCGTTTGCAAGGCTGAGCCGCGCTGCCGAAGGGCTGGCCGTGGGCGCAGACCGCGTCGGTGAATACATACACGGGCAAAATGCCGCCCTGGCCGACGCGCACGCTCACGGTGGCGCTGTTGTTGCTGCCGTCGTAGTCGAACAGGGCGCCGCTCACCGTCGCAGTATTGCTGATCAGGCCGCTGGCATTCGCGGCCGGCGTGACGCGCAGCTGGATGACGGGCAAGGTGGCGCCCATCGCCAGCGTGCCGCTATAGGTGCAAGTCACCACCTGCGCCAGCATGCCGCAAGTCCAGCCGGTGCCGCTGGCGCCGGTGTAGATCAGCGAAGCGGGCAGCGTATCCCGCACCACGATAGGGCCAGTCTCGGCAAGCGGTCCGTTGTTGCCTACCGTGATGGTGTAAATGCTGGGTAGCGACGGGGCCAACGTGTTGTTCAGCGTCATCGTGATGCTGCGGTCCGTGGCCGGCACATTCGGCGCCGCGATGATTTCCGCGTTCATCAGCACCAGGTCCTGGCCGGAGCGGTAGGTGGTGGTCGCCTGCGTGTCGCCGCCCTTGATTACCGGCGAGCGTACCGTATAGGCATCGAAGTCGATGCCGTAGGACGCCGCATTGTTATCGATGTTGCTGGCGGAATTAAACTGGTTATCGCTATTGTTGAGCGTATCCTGCATCGCCACACCGTTGTACTGCAGATACTCGCTGTCGTTCAGCGTGGCGTCGCCTTCCCAGGTAATATGTCCTACCCGGCCAGTAACGGTTCCGATCGGGTTCGGGATCTGGAAATTGCTAAGCACCAAGGACTGCGAAGAGTTGCTGATGAACTGGAAACCCTCATAAATATTCAGTACGCGGAACGTTTCACTCGGCAGCGAATAAACCACCAGCAGCTGGAAACCGCCAAGCACCGTCTGGTTCGAGCAATACGGCTCGCCCTTTACGATCGCCATGCTTCCGACGGTATAAACCGCATTGCCTTTGGCCCTCACCTGACCGGTCACATCGACTGCGCCGGCGAAGAATGGCCTATGCACGTTGGAGCTGACGTAATCCAAGGAGAATTGGCGCGCCGCCGGCGCGGTGACCGATACGCCGTCGAAGTTGACCGTGTATTGTGGCGCCGGGTTGGAGCCGGCCCAGTACAGGTGGGCGCTCAGAACGGTGGAGCCGGATGGCAAGCCGGTCAGCGGCATATTCAAGGTGCCTTCGTCGACCGCACAGGCGTCGCCACCGTTATTGCCACTGGGATTGGGCAAGGTCCGCATGCTCTTCTCGGCGCCGGTGAAGTTGATATTGCCGGCGAAGGCCTTGAACTGCTTGATCGGCGTATCCGCGCGCGCGACAGGCGCGGCCAGCAGCAGCAGCAGCAGCGCCCCCAGCCCAGCCAGCAAAGCCCTGCGCAGCGCCCCCATCAGAACTGCACCGTCACAACGCGCTGCACATAGTCCGGCGATGTCGGCGCGGGGTTCGGACAAGCGCCGCTGGCCGGCTGGTTGCAGGCCGTGGAGGTAATGATGGTTTGCAGCGGATGGCCGGCGGGCTGGGCGGCCACACCGGGCGCAGCGGCGATGGCAGGCATATTGCTGGTCTGGTTCTGCGCGCACTGCACGGTGACCGTGAAAGGCGTCATCGTTGCCGCCGGCATCGTGAACGAGCTGGTGCCGCAGGCGCCGTCTATCGCCTGCCGGTACAAGCCGTATTCGGCTCCGGAGCGCGCGGCCTCGTAGGCGCGCGAGCCGAGCAAATCCAGCGCCGAGCCTTGGTGCTGCGTGGTCGACAGGGTGACGATGGCCGCGCCCAAAGCCGACAGCACCACCAGCAGGAAAATCGCGGTGACGATGCTCACGCCGGCCTGGCGCCGCAAGCGCCGCGCTATGGAGAGTTGCGTTGTCATGGCGTGTTATCCACGTGAACCTGCCGCACCAGCTCCACGGCCTCGCCGTTGGGCAGCTGCAGCTTCAGCTTGATGGTGATCAGGGCGGTCTGGATGTTGGGCAGCTGCGTGGCGTCGAACTGGCATGACGCCACCGCGTTCGACATCAGCGCGCCGACGCCCAGCGGACCCGGCACATCCACCGCCTGCAGCACCTGGTTATTCACGTAGCGCGTTAGCGTACCGGTTCCGCTCGCAGGCAGCGCGCACTGGTACACCACCGTTCCGCTCACCACCTGGA
This sequence comes from Pseudoduganella sp. GW821-FHT05F09, assembly GCF_059419605.1. Taxonomy (NCBI): domain Bacteria; kingdom Pseudomonadati; phylum Pseudomonadota; class Betaproteobacteria; order Burkholderiales; family Oxalobacteraceae; genus Pseudoduganella; species Pseudoduganella sp. GW821-FHT05F09. Next base: position 185,583 of record NZ_JBWKSD010000006.1, on the reverse strand, counting down.
AGCGGCTGGTCGGCGACGGCATGGTGGGCGTGGCGACGGCGAAGGGATTGGTGGCCATGGTGATCTGCGTGCCGTTGACGGCGGTGACCAGGCCGGCGTTCTGCTGGTTGTAGGCGTCGGCCGGGCTTTGGCCCTGCCCCAGGTTGTACACCACGATAAAGTCGCCCGGCACGATGGCTTGGCGGCCGGTGGGCGCCGCGCCGGCCATGTGGAAGGTGCGCGCGGTGGGGTTGGTGAAACTGAGCGGCAGCACGGCGGGCGGCGGCTGGTCGCGCACGTCGATATACCGGCCGCCGGTCTTGGTAATCAGGAACATGACCGAGCGGCGGTCGGCCGACACCACGATGCTGTTGGGCAGCGCCAGGCGCAGCTCGCGGCTGATGCGGCGCAGTATCAGGTCGGCAGCGTCGCTCAGTTCGGCGCGCGCCACGCTGTCGACATAACTTTGCACCGGCGCCTTGATAAAGATGGCCACCATACCGGCCACGATGCCGGTGATGACGATGACGATAATGGCTTCAACCAGCGTGAAGCCGCGCGCGCGGCGGAGCGGGAAAGATGTTCTCATGGCGGCGGTGGGCTGATCGGCAGGTTTTGCGGCGTATAGCGCGCACGGTAGCTTTCCAGCACCACGTTCTCCGAACCATAGGCCACGCTGACGGTGATGCGCAGCGCCAGGTTTTGCGGCACCCGGGCGCCGGCCGGGCCGAAGGCGCTGTCCTCGACGATGGTGACGGTCGCCGCGTAGCCGCTTGGGAAGCTGTTGCCCACCACGTCAGTGGCGTAGGTCTTGGGCGCACCAAAGGCGGCCACATAGTCGTTCACGTTGTCGTATGGGCGCGAGTTGCCGGGCTCGGGACCAACGCCCTCGGCGACGGTGCAGGCCGCGCCAGGGGTTTCCACTGCCGGGTCGGCGCCGTCACAGGCGGTAAACGGCGCCAGCCTCACCTCCTCCATCAGCCCTTCGGCGATGGCCAGAGCCTGCTTGCGGCGGGCCGGGTCGGCGCTGCTGCCGGTATTCAAGGCAAATACCCGCAGTATGGCGACCACGGCGATGCCCACGATGACGATAAACATCACCAGTTCGATCAAAGTCAAGCCACGCTGGCGTTTGTCAATAGACATAGCCCGTCTCCGCAATGACATTGACATTGTGATTCAATCCATCTCCCGACACGACTATGGTGCGGCTGGTGAAGTTCGAGAACAGCACAGGCGGCAAATCCGTCGCTAGGAATGGCTTGCCCATAGGGTCGAAGTAAAACAGCGCGTGACTGGTAACGCTAATGCCGCTGGGTACGCCTTCGCAGGCCCAGTTAGCGGCATTGCCGCAGCGCTGCAAGGTTGCGCTGCTACCTGAATTGGCGCCACCCGGAGGCTGAACGCGCTGCGTACAGGCCAAGGTGCTGTCGTAGCACAGTGCCACGCTGGCGCCGTCCAGACGCACATATACATTGCGGTTCTGTGCTATCGCCACCTTCTGTCCGTAGCGTATCAATCCCCGCACCTGATCCGCAAACGCGATCGCCGTGTAGCCCTTCTGATCAAAGAAACGGGGCGCCGCTACCGCTCCCAGAATCCCGATTACGACGATAACCAGGATGAGTTCCACGAACGTAAACCCAAACTGCCTGACACGAAGGCCAGGCAGTTCACTGCGGTACTTATGGGAAATCAAGCTTATGCCCGCCGAAACGGCTTGCGCACAAGTTGCATGTTTACTCGCAAGTGGACGTCGCAGGCACAGCACTCACGGCACCGGTTGACGCGTCATACGTGATCAGGCAGTTGGCGTGCGAAGCGTCTGCCTTGACCGTGACTACTCCGGAAGCAGAACTGACGGTGTAATCAGCCAGTCCGCCTGCGGCTGCAATGAAACCAGCAGCATCGCCGGTCAGCCAGCCGCTGGCGTTGACTGTCACAGTAGTATCGTAAGTACTGGCAGTGGCGGGCGAACCGTTGGCCAGCCAGCGGCCACGGTACATACTGACGGCGCTCAAGCCAGCGGCACGAGCCGCTTGCAGCTTCGCCATGCGTGCATCGCCGCCCAGACCGGCGAACTTTGGCAGTGCGGTAGCAGCCAGGATGCCAAGGATCACAATGACCACGATCAGCTCGATCAGCGTAAAGCCGGCTTGTGCCCCGCTACGCAGCGAACCCATTTGTTTGATTTGCATTTAAATCTCCAACTAAGACAAAAATTGTGAAGTTGCAGCGGCTAGTTGCCGTCAACTTGAATCAGGGCCACGCCACCATCAAGATCTGGCGTTCCATTGGGCTTGGCGTTTTTTGTGGGCAAGCGAGCTGATTCTAACCTGAAACACCAGCGCTCATATGAGTCGCCAGGAAAACTTTTTTTGCTGCTGAACACATACACAAGTTTTCGCCCGCGACTCTCAAAATACCAGTTGCCCGGGGCTGCCCGATGTCCAACCGATTCGTCTACCTCGCCCAGATAATTAATCGGTGGCCGGGCCAGCAATTCAATGGGATTCGAACCCGCCAACACCGCCATTTCCCGCAATTTTCCTTGCACTACAGCCTGTAATAGCCTGCTATTAAGGCCTACCCGCATATTTGCGACCAGTTTGTGCACTTCCGCACGTTCCGCCTCGCCTTGATAGAAGTACACGCGCTGCAAGAATACTGTGAGCAATACGCCTAGAACAATGACAACAACCGCGAATTCAAGAAGTGTCAAACCGCCAAGTCGGCCTCGTTGCATTTGTGAGACATTGTCACGAACCGGATGCGTCATTTGGGGATGGCTGCCTTGCCCAGGTCCCATATCGGCAGGAAAATACCCAGCGCCAGCACCAGCACCATGGCCCCCAGGAAAGTGATCATGATGGGCTCAATTTGCGCGGCCAGCGTCTTCAGTTCGTAATCCACCTCCCGCTCGTACATCGCGGCAATCTCATCCATAAGATCGTCCAGCGAGCCGGACTCCTCGCCGACCGCAATCATTTGCAGCACCACAGGCGTGAAAATGCCTGCGACGATCGAAGTCCGCAAAATGCTGTCGCCGCGCTCAACGCTGTCGCGCATCTGCTCAATGCGCGCGCTCAGATAGGCATTGTCGGCCGTCTGCGACACCACAGTGAGCGCCTGCACGATGGGAACACCGCTGCGACTGGACAAGGCAAAGCTGCGCGCAAAGCGGGCCATGGTCGCTTTATGGATGATCTTGCCCGCTATTGGGAAACGCAGCTTGAGCCTGTCCCAGGTCAGGCGTCCGCTGCTGGTTTTAATCCATTGGCGGAAGCCGAACGCAGCCGCTACAGCAGCAAATAGCAACCACTGCCAATAGTTGACCATGAAATTCGACATGCCGATCAGGAAGCGCGTCATGAGCGGCAATTCCGCATGAAAGCTTTCAAACACCTTCACGAACTGCGGAATCACGAATACATTCACCACGATCATGGCGAGCGTCATGGCCACCATGACAAAGGTCGGATAGCGCAGCGCGCTCTTGACCCGGTTCTTCATTTCCCGGTCAAACTCAAGATGGTCGAACAGGCGCAGCATGATTTCATCCAGGCGCCCGGTCATTTCGCCAACCCGCACCATGGACAAATAAAAATTATCAAATACCAGCGGGTGACGGCGCATTGCAACCGATAGTTCCCGGCCCGCGTCCAGCGACTCGCGCAAATCCTTCAGCACCTTGCCGAAAGCCTTGCTGATGGCCGATTCCTGCAAGCCCGCCAGCCCGCGCATGATAGGCACACCGGACTTGAGCAGCGTGTAGAGCTGGCGGCTGAACAGCTGCACGTCCATGGAATTGACCTTTTTCTCGGTCATCCTGGTCCACCAGTTCTCGCCGTCCTTGGCCACGGCCTGGCGCGTCAGCGTGATTTCCACCGGCGTGGCGCCGGTGCCGAACAGCTGGTCGGCCACCGCGTTGCTGTCGGCGCCCTCCAGTACTCCCTGCATCAGTTCGCCGCGCGCGTTGCGGGCCTTGTAGGCGAAAAACGGCACGTCACTCCTCGTACTGGTTGCTGATGCGCATGGCTTCAGAGATGGTGGTGCGGCCCTGTATCACCAGATGGACCGCGTGCCGGCGCAGGGTCTCGCCCCGCATCTGCGCATGCGCCACCTTCATGAAATGGTTGGTGTCCACGCTATGCGACGCGTCCACCACCGCCTGCGTCATCTCCAGCAGCTCATACACGCCGGTACGGCCGCGATAGCCCATGCCGTTGCAATGCGAGCAGCCCTTGCCGTGGAAATAGCGCGCCATGTCCACCTTGTCGTTCAGCTCCAGGCGCAGCCATTCGTGCTCGGGCGGCGTGGGCGTGTACGGCGTGGTGCAGCTTTCGCAGATCACGCGCACCAGGCGCTGCGCCAGCACCGCCTGCAGCGAACTGCCCACCATATAGCGCGGCACGCCCATGTCCATCAGGCGCAGCGGAGTACTGGCGGCGTCGTTGGTGTGCAGCGTGGACAGCACCAAGTGGCCGGTCATGGCGGCGCGCAGGCCGATCTGGGCGGTTTCCTGGTCGCGCATCTCGCCCACCAGCACAATGTCCGGATCCTGGCGCAGCGCGGAGCGCAGCACGCGCGCGAAATTCAGTTCGATCTTGTCGTTCACCTGCACCTGGTTGATGCCGGGCAGGCGGTATTCGACCGGGTCTTCCACCGTGATGAGTTTCTTCTCCACCGAGTTCAGCTCGGCCAGCGCACTATATAAGGTGGTGGTCTTGCCGGAACCGGTTGGCCCCGTCACCAGCACCAAGCCGTTCGGGCGCTGCACGATGGCGCGGAATTTCTCCAGTATGCCGCGCGGCATGCCGATGGCGTCCAGGCGCAGGTTGATGCCGCCCTGGTTCAGCAGACGCATTACCACCGATTCGCCGTACTGGGTCGGCATGGTGGAAATACGCACGTCGATGCGCTGGTTCTTCACGCGCACGGCAAAGCGGCCGTCCTGCGGCAGGCGCTTTTCCGAAATATCCAGGTCGGACATCAGCTTGAGGCGCAGCGCCAGCGACGGGGCGATCTTGATGTCGGCCTCGGTTTGCAGGTGCAGCACGCCATCGATGCGGAAGCGGATCTGCAAACGGCTTTCCTGCGGCTCGATGTGGATGTCCGACGCGCGCACCTGCGTGGCGTCGTCGAACACCGACTGCAGCAGCTTGACGATGGGCGCTTCTTCCAGGCCCGGGTTGGCGGCCAGCGCGCCGAAGTCGACCGACACGTCGCCCAGATCCTGCTCCAGCTCGCGCGCCAGGTCGGTGATGTCCTCGGTGCGGCGGTAGATGCGGTCGATGGCGGCCAGCACCTCGGTCTCGTTGACCACCGCCAGCTCGATGTTCTGCTGCACCAGGCGGGCGATTTCGTCGTAGGCGAACAGGTCGGTGGGGTCGGCGATACCGACCAGCAGCGAGCCGCGCCTGTCTTCCAGCACCAGCGCGCGGAAGCGGCGGGCCTGGGTTTCCGGCAGCAGGCGCACCACTTCCGGATTGATGTTGTAGAACTTGAGGTTGATGTAAGGGATGTTCAGCTGGCGCGCCAGCGCCCCGGCAATCTGCTCCTCGGTGACGTAGCTGCTTTCGATGAAGACGCGGCCGAGCTTGCGGCCGCTGCGCTTCTGTTCGGCCAGCGCCAGCCCCAGCTGTTCCTCCGTCAGCAGTTTTTGCTGCACCAGGATTTCGCCTAAGCGGACTTTTTCGGGCCGAGCCATACACTACTCCGATCGTTGCACAATGGTCGCGGCCATTTTATGCCAGATCAGCCCGTTTCTACGAGTAATATGTGCTGCCTGCTGGCTAAACCAGTCCGATATTTGCTACAGTGCTCATCTGTTCAGCATGCACGCATATGGCCCTCGACCACTTCAACCTGACCCGCCCGCCTTTCAGCCCCGCCGCCGGCCCCGCCTTCCACTACGAGGACGCGGCGCGGCGCGAGTTGCTGGGCGCCCTGCACTACGCGCTCAGGCAGGGCGATGGCGTGATAAAAGTGACCGGCGAGCCGGGCAGCGGCAAGCGCATGCTGTGCCAGGTGCTGGCCGAGCGGCTGGCCCAAGGGGCCGTGCCTGGCGCCCCGCCGGTGCAGGCAGTGCTGCTGGGGCGGGGCACGCAGTTCCCGGTGTCGCCGCTGGACGCGGTGTGCGCCATCGCGCGCCAGCTCGGCCTGGCGCCGGGCGGCCTGCGCACCGACGAAGTGATGCGGCTGCTGCACACCCATCTGGCGGCTGAACGCGCCGCCGGCAAGCTGGCCGTGCTGCTGGTGGAGGAAGCGCACGCGCTGCCGCTGGACACGCTGGAGACGCTGCGCCAGCTCACCAACCTCAGCGCCGGGCCGCACACGCTGCTGCCGGTGGTGCTGGTCGGCACGCCCGAACTGAACCACGTGCTGCGCCAGCCGCGTTTGCGGCAACTGCGCGAACGCATCACGCTTAGCTTCGTGGTGCCGCCGCTGCCGCCGGAGCTGGCGCCCGAGCTGCTGGCTTGCCGCCTGCGCGCCGCCGGCCACCCGGACGGCGCCCTGTTCCAGCTCGACGCCGCCAAACTGATCGCCCGCACCGCCGGCGCCGACCTGCACGCGCTCGTGGCGCTGGCGGACAGCTCGCTGGCCGTCGCCGCCGGCGCCAGCGCCTCCGCCGTGGCCATGTTCCATGTGCGCGACGCCATCAAGGGTGTGCCCGCGCGGCCCGCCAGCGATCTCGCCCCGGCGGCGCCGGTTGCGCCGATTGCGCCGATTGCGCCGATTGCACCGATTACGCCAGTTGAGGCGATTGCGCCAGTTGAGCCGATTGAGCCGATTGAGCCGGTTGAGCGAGTTGAGCCAGCCGCGCCGGTTGAACGGGCTGAGCCGCTTGCGCCGCTAGCCCAAGCCGCACCGGTTGAGCCTGTTCCGCCTCCGCCCGAAGCAACGCCCGCCGCACTCGAACTGGCTGAGCGATTCGCCGCCCCACCGGCAACGCCGCCTGCCGGCCCGCAGGACTTAATCGCAGTTCCACCCCGTCCTGGCTCGCTGCGGCGCAACGCAATGATCGCAAGCGGCGCCATGCTCGCAGTCGCCGGTATTGCAAGCGCTGCTTTCCTGCTGCGCCCGGCCGCCGCACCGGCCACCGCTGCCGCCACTGCCACCACTGCCGCCACCATCGCCACGCCCCGGCCGGCCAAGGTGTCCGCCCGTCCGCCCGTGCAGATGGCGCTGCCGCCGTCCGAGCCCGCTCCAGCAGTGGCAGCGGCACCCGTCCCGGCTCCCCCGGCAGCGGCGTCCGAGGCGCCTCCAGCGGCGCCGGCCATCGCCCCCGCGCGCGGCCTGACGCTGGACGTGCCGCGCCACACTACGGCAGCCGCCACGCCCCGTCCCGCCAGCCTGCTCAAGCAGTCCCTGCTAGCCAGCAAAACCTGGCTGCGCGACGAGCCGGAAAACAACTTCTGCGTGCAGATCGAAAACTTCCCCGCCAGCGAAGCCGAGCGCGCCGAGCAATTCCTCACCGACACCCGCGCCGCCATCGGCCTGAGCGAAGTCCACAGCTACCCCATGCTGATCAAGGGCGAGCCCCGCATCGCCATCGTCTACGGCAGCTTCGCATCCGCCAAAAAGGTCCAGGAAGTGCAAGCCACGCTGGCAGAGCGCTCCGGCACCCACCACAAGATCCGCACCATCAAGGGCATTCGCGAAGCCGCAGCTAAAGCGGAAAGCAAGAAACAAGCAAGCTGAGCCTGCTACCGCCCTCAACTCCGCAACAGCCCATCCTGCCCAAGAACTACCCGCCAGAACTGACCCCAACTGTAGAGCACGCTGGTACTTTACAGTTGGAAATTGAACCGTGCGCCCCTGTTGCAGGTTTTGTTAGATGATGCGAACTATCGTTCCAAAACTACAACATTTCGCTTGCCTGGGGCGTTCTGCACATGAAACAACTCGTCGCTCCGCTCATCCCGGTTGCATGCTTGCTGCTTGCCGGTTGCGCCACGCCGCAACTGGCGCTCTCGCCTGCGCATCTGGCCGACACGCCGCGCGTGCCGGGAGCCATTCCAGATCCCGTGCGCCAGAGCACGCTGCCGCCGCCGCCCAAAGCGTCCGCCAGGGTGGAGACCTATAGCGTCACGGTGCACAAGGTACCGGTGCAGTCGCTGCTGTTCGCGCTGGCGCGCGATGCGGGCATGAACGTGGATATTCATCCGGGCATTGAAGGCACCGTCACCCTCAATGCGCTGGACCAGACCTTGCCGCAGCTGCTGGGCCGCATCGCGCGCCAGGTGGACATGCGCTACGAGATCGAGGGCAGCAACCTGGTGGTGCTGCCGGACTCGCCGGAATGGCGCAACTACAAGGTCGACTACGTCAACGTGGCGCGCAGCACCAATAGCAGCGTGAATATCGCCACGCAGATTTCCACCACCGGCGGCGGTTCGGGCCAGAGCAGCAACCCGGTCGGCGCGGCGACGCAGGGCGGCGGCGGCCCCGCCAGCTCCAGCCTCGGCAGCGGCAACAACAACTCCACCACATCGGTGTCCAACCGCTCGGACAATAATTTCTGGTACAGCCTGGAAAAGAACATCCGCGACATGCTGCGCGCCTCGACCCTGGGCGATACGCCGCAGGACCCGCTGGCGCAGATGGCGGCGCAGGCGGCCCAGAGCGCGCAAACTGCGGGCGGCGCCGCCGGCCAGGGCGCGATTGCGCCCATGGGCGCGGCGCCCCAGCCTTTCACCGACAACGCCTCGCCCTACTCTCAGCGCGGACGCGTCCGCAACGATCCCTCCATCGTGGTCAATGCCGAAAGCGGCCTGATCGGTGTGCGGGCGACCGCGCGCCAGCACGAGAAGATCCAGGAGTTCCTGGACCTGGTGGTCAACAGCGCGCGGCGCCAGGTGCTGATCGAGGCCACCATTATCGAAGTGAAGCTGGGCGACCAGTACCAGCAAGGCATCAACTGGAACGGCCTGAACGGACGCCTGAACCTGATCCAGGGCCAGGTGGGCACGCCTGCCCTGCCGAGCGGCGTGCAGCCTGGCGTGAGCCCCGGCATGTTTGTGCTGAACTACCTCAATCCGGGCAACCTCAGCGCCACCATCCAGCTGCTGGAGTCCTTCGGCAAGGTGAAAGTGCTGTCCAGCCCGAAAATCAGCGTGCTGAACAACCAGACCGCCATGCTGAAGGTGGTGGACAACAATGTGTTCTTCACCATCAAGGTCACACCCGCCGTGCTCAATTCCAGCGGCACGGTGACCGCCCCGGCCACCTATGAATCGACCTTGCAGACCGTGCCGGTGGGCTTCGTGATGAGCGTGACCCCGCAAATTGCCGACAGCGACGAAGTGACGCTGAACGTGCGGCCGACCATCACCCGCATCGTCGGCTATGTGCAGGACCCGAATCCCGCGCTGGCGGCGGGCAATGTGCGCAGCCAGGTGCCCGTGATCCAGGCGCGCGAGCTGGAGTCCATCATGAAGATCAGCAACGGCCAGGTGGCGGTGATGGGCGGGCTGATGCAGGATTCTGTGGACAACGCCAAAGACGGCGTGCCTTTCCTGAGCACGCTGCCGGTGGTGGGCAATCTGTTCGCCTACCGCAACGAGAACGCGACCAAGACGGAACTGGTGATCTTTATGCGGCCGGTGGTGGTGAAGGACGCCAGCATGAGCGGCGACTACAAGGACTACCGCTATCTGCTACCGGGCCAGGCAGGTGGGCTATGAGCTTGCTGATGCAGGCGCTCAAAAAGGCGGAGCGCTCCAAACAACATACCTTGCTGGACGAGGAGGCGGCGGACAAGCCGTCCGAGGCGTTTGACGAGGTGCTGGCGCTGACGCCGCAGGATATGGCGCAGGAGCGCTTTCAGCCGAAGCCGACGGAGTTTTCGCTGGAGCCGCTCGATGAGGCCTTGCTGCCGGAGCAAGAGGATGAGCAGATTCCGGCCTTGACGCCGGCCGAGGAGGCGCCCCATGACCCGACGCCGCCGCAAGCCCGGGTCGGCGGCGAGCATGCCGCTTCGCCGGCGGCGGAAGCCAGGCATAAAATGGAAAGCGGGACGGGGCCGGACGGCGGCACGCGCTCCTGGCCACGCTCGGCCCCCGGCACGGGCGCCGAACCTGGCGCTGGCGCTGGCACTGGCGCCGGCGCGGCGGCCCGGGTACGGGCGGCCACGCGCGCGGCAGCCGACGAAAAGCTGGGCTGGGACCCGGCCCGCGTGCGGCTTGCGGTGCTGGGCGGCATATTGCTGCTGGTCGTGGCTTTGTTCGGCTATCTGTTCTGGCGCGCCACCACGTCTCCCGGGCCAGGCGCGAGCCTGCCCATGGTGCCCATGCCTCCGCCGGACGCGGCAGGCGCGAAAGCCGGCACCATCGTAATTCCGCCCGCGAGTACGCAGGGCGGACCGGCAGGCGCCGAGCTGCCCGTAGCCCAGGCTGGGACAGCCGGCGCTGGCGACCATGTCGCCGCGTCCGGCGCGCCGCAAGCGCAGTCGCCATCCACCGGCATCACACTGGCGGCGCCTTACGCGCGCGGATCTTCCGGCACGGGCTCCATGCTGGGCTCGCCGCGCAGCGCGCCGCCGGCGTCCAACACCGTCATGGCGACTCCGGAGGAAATCGAGCAAGCCATGCAGGCGCAAGCCGGCCAGCAAGGAGGATCGCCACCGCCATTCGCGGCATCGGCACACGCCGCCGCGCCAGCGCCTGCAAGCGGCGGCGTGGCCGGTACTGGCGGATTCAACGCCAGCGGCACGGCGTCCGCCGGCGCACGCCCGGCCGACGCGTCCTGGTCCAGCGGCGACATCAAGGTCAGCCGCCACAGCAACGCCCCGCGCCTCAGCCCGTCGCTGCAGACCGGCTACCAGGCGCTGCTGGCGGGCGACTTGGCCACCGCCGCCGAGCACTATGCCGCCGCCCTGCGCCAGGAACCGAACAACCGCGACGCCCTGCTCGGCAACGCCGCCGTGGCGCTGCGCCGCAACGACGCGGCGCAGGCATCGGCCAGCTACACCCGCATGCTGGAGCTCGATCCCAGCGATGCCGACGCCCTCGCCGGCCTGCTCAGCCTGCGTCCCGGCGACGCCGGCCAGTCCGAGCAGCGCCTCAAGGCCCTGCTGCGCAAGACCCCGGACGCCGCGCCCATCCAGTTCGCGCTCGGCAATCTGTACGCGCGCCAGGCGCGCTGGACCGACGCCCAGCAGGCCTATTTCCGCGCCTACACCGCCAGCCCGGACAATCCCGACTACGCGGTCAACCTGGCCATCGGCCTGGACCGCTTGAACCAGCCCCGGCTGGCCATGACCTACTACCAGCGCGCGCTGGCGCTGTCCCAGTCCGCGCCGGCGGGCTTCGACGCCGAGGCCGTGCGCGCCCGCATGCGCCAGCTTGGGGCGCCGGACTAAGCGATGGGCGAGTCTCCGAAAATCCCCCTCGGCAAGCTGTTGATCCAGAAAGGCGTCATCAGCGAAGACCAGCTGCGCATTGCCCTGATCGAGCAAAAGCGCAGCGGCGAGCCGCTCGGCAAGATGATGATCGCGCTGGGCTTCGTCACCGAAGCCATCATGCGCGAGGCGCTGAGCGAAAACCTGCACACCCCCAGCGCCGACCTGAACAGCCTGGTGGTGGACGCCGTCGCCCTCAAGCTGATCCCGAAGGAAGTGGCCAAGCGCTACCGCGTCTTCCCCATCGTCTACCAGCGCGACACGGACAACCTGGTGCTGGCCATGTCCGACACCAGCAACATCGTGGCGCTGGACCAGATCAACGCCATGCTGGTGCAGGGCATCACCATCACGCCCATGCTGGCCAACGAGTCCGACATCCAGCGCGCCATCGACCAGTACTACGGTTTCGAGCTGTCCATCGACGGCATCCTGCACGAGATCGAAACGGGCGAGGTGAACTACGCCAGCCTGGGCACGCTGAGCGACGAATACAGCCAGCCCATGGTGCGCCTGATCGACGCCCTGCTGGCGGACGCGGTGCAGAACGGCGCCTCGGACATCCACTTCGAGCCCGAGCAGAGCTTTTTGCGCATCCGCTACCGCATCGACGGCATCCTGCGCCAGATCCGCAGCCTGCACAAATCCTACTGGCCGGCCATGGCGGTGCGGCTCAAGGTGATCAGCAAGATGAATATCGCGGAAACGCGCGCGCCGCAGGACGGCCGCATCGCCATCAAGTTCTCCGGCCGCCAGATCGACTTCCGCGCCTCGGCCCAGCCCACCACGCACGGCGAAAACATCGTGCTGCGCGTGCTGGACCGGCAGAAAGGCATCGTGCCGCTGGACGGCCTGGGCCTGGACGAGCCCGAGCTGACCCTGCTCAAGCTGATGATCGCGCGCCCGGACGGCGTGATCCTGGTCACCGGCCCCACCGGCAGCGGCAAGACCACCACCCTGTATTCCATCCTGAATCACATCAACACCGAGAGCGTGAACATCATGACGCTGGAGGACCCGGTGGAATACCCGATGAATATGATACGCCAGACCTCGGTCAACGAATCGGCCAAGATGGGCTTTGCCGACGGCATCCGCTCCATGATGCGGCAGGACCCGGACGTGATCCTGGTTGGCGAGGTGCGCGACAAGGAAACCGCCGAAATGGCCTTCGCCGCCGCCATGACCGGCCACCAGGTCTATTCCACGCTGCACACCAACTCGGCCGTCGGCTCCATCTCGCGCCTGCTGGACATCGGCATCGTGGCCGACGTTATGGCGGGCAACATCATCGGCGTGATCGCGCAGCGCCTGGTGCGGCGGCTGTGCCCGCATTGCCGCGCGCCGCACACGGCGGACGGGCTGGAGCGCCGCCTGCTGGGCCTGCCCGAGGACAGTCGCGACGACAGCCGGGCCACGCTGTACCGCGCGGTGGGCTGCGAGCGCTGCGCGCACCAGGGCTACAAGGGCCGGCTGGCCATCATGGAACTGCTGAAAATGAACGCCGAGCTGGACGAACTGGTGGCGCGCCGCGCCTCGGCGCGCGAGCTGCGCAAGGCGGCGCACGCGGCCGGCTTCAAAACACTGGTGGACGACGGCATGCGCCGCGTGCTGGAAGGCGTGACCACGCTGGAGGAAGTGTCGCGCGTGGTCGATCTGACGGACAGGCTGGGCTGATGCCGCACTATCTCTACACCGCCATGGACAGCGCCGGCCAGCTCATGCCCGGCAATATGGACGCGGCCAACGTGCCCGACCTGGAGCTGCGCCTGGGCCGCATGGAGCTGGACCTGATCGACTACACCGTCACGCGCGAAAAGCTGCTGGTGCTGGGCCGGCGCGCCATCTCGCGCGCGGACCTGATCAATTTCTGCTTCCACATGGAGCAGATGACGGGCGCTGGCGTGCCCATCCTGGAAGGCCTGGGCGACCTGCGCGAGAGCATGGAGCAGCATCCGCGCTTCCGCGAGGTGCTCACCGCGCTGATCGAGAGCATAGAAGGCGGTCTGCAGCTGTCGGACGCGCTGGCCGCGCACCCGGAAACCTTCGACCGCACTTTCACCAGCCTGATACACGCGGGCGAGCAGAGCGGCAAAGTGGCTGAGGTGTTCGGCAACCTGTCGGACAGCCTGAAATGGCAGGACGAGCTGGCGGCGCGCATGCGCAAGATACTCACCTATCCGCTGGTGGTGGCGCTGGTGGTGCTGGGCGTGACCTTTTTCCTGATGATCTACCTGGTGCCGCAGCTGACCGCCTTCATCCGCAACATGGGCAACGAGCTGCCGCTGCACACGCGCGTGCTGATCGCCGTGTCCGGCGTGTTCATCCAATACTGGTACGCCATCCTGCTGCTGCCGGTGCTGGCCTGGGTGGCGCTGCGCGTCTGGCTGGGCCGCAGCGAGCGGGCCCGCTTCGCCTTCGACGCCTTCAAGCTGCGCGTGTGGCTGGTGGGGCCGGTGCTGCACAAGATTATCCTGGCCCGCTTCGCCACCTTTTTTGCGCTGATGTACGCGTCCGGCATCACCATCCTGGAGTGCTTGCGGCTGTCCGAAGGCATCGTCGGCAACCGGGTGGTGGCGTCCGGCCTGCGCCGCGCGGCGCAGCTGATTTCGGAAGGCTATAGCGTCACGGCGGCCTTCCAGCACACCGGCATCTTTCCGCCACTGGTGATCCGCATGCTGAAAGTGGGCGAAGCCACCGGCGCGCTGGACCGCGCGCTGCACAACGCCAGCTATTTCTACGACCGCGAAGTGAAGGAGATGATAGAGCGCGTGCAGGCCATGATAGAACCGGCCATGACGGTGACGCTGGGCCTGATGCTGGGCTGGATCATGCTGTCGGTGCTGGGGCCGATCTACGACACCATCAGCAGCATCCGGCTGTGAGGACGACCGCCATGCGCCGCAAACACCTCTTCTATCTGAGCAGCGACAGGCTGGACGCCTGGCTGTACCAGTCCGGCAAGCTGAGCGGACCGGCCAGCTTTGCCGCCACCCGCGCGGGGCTGGACGCCTTCCTCGACTATCTGGAGCACCAGCACCCCGGCACGCCGGCGCTGCTGCTGGCCGACATGGTGGAGGAGGATTTCCAGCGCATGCTGCTGCCGCACGTGGGCGGCAAGGCCGGCCGCAACCTGCTGGAGCGGCGCCTGCTGCAGCAGTACCGCGAAACGCCCTACCGCCAGGCCACCGCGCAGGGGCGCGCGGAGGAAGGCCGGCGCGACGATATCCTGCTGTGTTCGGCGCTCACCAATCCCCTGCTGCTGCAGCCGTGGACCGACGCGCTGGCGCTGCTGAAAGTGCCGCTGGCGGGCCTGTATTCGGTGCCGCTGCTGAGCGAGGAGCTAGCCTCCCGGCTGGGCCTGGGGCGCGAGCACGAACATGTGCTGCTGGTGACGCAGCAGACGGCGGGCGTGCGCCAGAGCTATTTTCATGAAGGCTGCCTGAAATTCAGCCGCCTGACGCTGGCCACGGACCGCGAAGGCATGCTGGTCAACGCCGGTACCGAGACGGCGCGCACGCAGCAGTTCCTGGTGAGCGTGCGCATGATGGAACGCGGCGAGCAACTGCACGCCGTCATGGTGGCGCCGGCGCCGGACCTGGAGCGCTGGAGCGCGCAGTGCGCAAGCGGACCGGAGACGGTCTACCACTTTATTCCACTGGCGACGGCGGCGGGGCTGGCCGGGCTGGGCACGACGGGCGCAATGGGAAGCCAGCCCGGCCAGCCGCCTGCGGAGGCGCCGCTGGCCGATCCGCTGTTCCTGGAGCTGCTGGCCAGGACGCAGCCGGCCAGCCAGTATCCGCTGGGCGACGACGGCCGCTACTACCGCCTGTGGCGCATCCGTCAAACGCTGATGGCCTCCAGCGCAGCGCTGGCCGCGTGCGCGCTGCTGTGGACCGGGGGCAATCTGTGGGGCTATGCGGAAGCGCAGCACGAAGGCAGCCGCCTGGTGCTGGAGGCGGCCGGCTACGACGCCAGCTACCGGGTCAGCATGTCGGACATGCCGCCGTCGCTGGCGCCCACCGCCAATATGAAGGCGGCGGTGACCATAGAGCGGCTGCTGGCCACGCAGGCGCCCGCGCCCATCGACATGGTGGGCATGCTCAGCGCGGCGCTGGACAGGGCGCCGCAGGTACAGATCGTGCGCCTGGACTGGCGCGTGGCGGCGGACGGCGCCGATCCCGAGGCGGCCATTCCGTCGCGCGTGCTGGGCATCCCCTCCAAGCCGCCGCAGACGCTGCGGGTCGAGGCCGAGATTCCGTTGGTGGCCGGCAGCACCCGCGCCATTGTCGACAGCATGAACGCCTTTGCGCAGGAGCTGGCCCGCAATCCCAGGCTGACGGTGGCCATAGAGCGGCCGGTGCTCGATATCAGTTCCTCGGTCAAGCTGAGCGGCAGCACCGGCGCGGCCGGCGGCAAGCCGGCGCCGTTTGTTCTCAACCTGAGCCTCGCGCCATGAACGCCGCGTCCCGCAAAGCCCCGTCCCCGCGCGCGGCGGCGCTGCCGTACTGGCTGCGCGAGTTTTCGCTGATACGCGTGCAGGTGCTGGCCTTCGTGCTCACGGCGGCGATGGCGGCAGCGGCCGTCAGCACCAGCCGCTGGTACTTCCACCAGGCGCGCGACTATCAGGCCTGGGCGCAGCAAAAGCGCAACGGCGCGCGCGACCGCCTGTTCAACGCCGAGACCGAAAAGCGCGAAATCCGCCTGTACCAGCCGCAGTACGCGGCCTTGCGCGAACGCGGGCTGATCGGCAAGGAGAACCGGCTCGACTGGGTGGACGCCATCCGCCAGGTGCAGGAACAGCGCAAGCTGCTGCCCATCAGCTACGAATTGGCGCCGCAGCAGCCGGTGCGCGTGGACGCGGCCACGCCGCTGGGCGGCTACCGGCTGCACGGCAGCCGCATGAATCTGCACATGGACTTGCTGCATGAGGGCGACCTGTTCGTGCTACTGGACGACCTGCGCCAGCGCAGCTTCTACAGCGCGCAGGAATGCAGCATCAAGCGCGCCGCAGCCGGCCTGCCCACCCCGCTCGCGCCCACGCTCACGGCCGACTGCACCCTCAACTGGCTCACGCTGACGCCCGCCCCCGCGCCGCAAGTCGCCCAGCAATGGAGGCCGCAATGAGCGCCTTGGCAGCACGCCCGGCGGCCGGCCGCGCTGCCCTTGCGGCGGCGCTGCTTGCCGCCCTCGCCGCAGCGCCGCTGCGGGCCATGCCGCCTGAAGCGCAGGTCCAATCCCAGGCCCCGGCACCGCAGGTCCGCCACCTGGGACGCCTGTTTTCCACGCCCCAGCAGCGCGCGCAGCTGGATGCCCAGCGCGACGGCAACGCTGTCGAAGGCCAGGCCGGCGCCGATGCCGCAGCGGCGCCGGCCCCGGCGCCGCCCGCGCCGCTGCAACTGAACGGCGTGGTCCAGCGCAAGGGCGGCCGTGCCACGGTATGGCTGAACGACGCGCCGCTGGCCGAACCCGCCAGCCAGGTGCTGCCGGACCGCTCGGTCTTGCTGCAGCTCCCATCCGGCAAGCGCATCACACTGAAAGCAGGCCAAAGCTATGACGAAACCACGGGCGCCATCACCAATGCCGGCCAATAAGCCAGCGCGGCGCCAGCGCGGGGCCGTGCTGCTGATCCTGCTCGCCGTGCTTGCGCTGGCGGGCGCGTCGCTGCTGATCTCGGCCTTTGGCGGCAGCGCGGTGGACAAGCTGCGCGTCCAGAGAACGCAGATGCTGCTGGCCGAGGCCACCGACGCGCTCACCGGCTACGCCGCCGCCAACGGCCGCCTGCCGCGCCCCGCCGTCTCCGCCACGGACGGCCGCGAGCGGCCCCAGCCCTGCGCCAACGACGAGCAATGCACCGGCTTCCTGCCCTGGGTGGCGCTGGGCGTGGCCGGCGAGGACGCATGGGGCAAACGGCTGCGCTACAGCGTCACGCCCGCCTTCACCAGCTACGACTACCAGCCCGCAACGGCCGCCGCCACGCGCACCGTGCAGCAGCGCGGCGCGGACGGCGAGCTGCACTACGTGGCCGGCGGCCCTGCCTGCACCGCACAGCTGCGCTGCGCCGCGCTGGTGGTGCTGTCGCACGGCAAGCACAACCACGGCACGTCCGTGCTCGGCGTGGAACAGGCCAACGCCGGCCCTGACGCAGACGGCGGCGACGAAGCCGTCAACGCCACCGCCAGTACGCACTTCATTACCCGTCCCGCCAGCAGCAAGCCGAACGCCCCCGGCGGCGAGTTCGACGACCAGCTGGCCTGGCTGTCCCTGCAAACCCTGTACGCCCGCATGCGCGCCGCGCGCACGCTGCCCAACTGAAGACCCGGCACCGCCATGAACAAGCAACAAGGATTCAGCCTCGTCGAAATCGCCATCGTGCTGGTGATCGTCGGCCTCATGGTGGGCGGCCTGCTCACGCCGCTCACCATGCAGCTCGAGCAGCGCAAGGCGGCCGACACCCAGCGCGCGCTGGACGACGCGCGCGAAGCGCTGGTCGGCTTTGCGCTGCGCAACGGCTACCTGCCCTGCCCCGCCGTTTCCGCCAGCGACGGCCAGGAAGACCGCAGCGGCAGCCGCTGCACCGGCGAGCGCCGCGACGGCTACCTGCCCTGGGCCACGCTGGGCCTGCCCCGGCTGGACGCCTGGAACCACCTGTACCGCTACAGCGTCACGCCCGCCTTCGCCGACAGCGCCATCCGCTTCAAGCTGGTCACCGCGCGCGACATCACCGTCTACACCCGCGACGGGCTGGGCAACGTTGCGCCCGCCACCGCCCCGGCCGACATCCCGGCCGTCATCCTCTCGCACGGCAAAAACGGCTACGGCGCCACCAGCGACGCCGGGCTGCTCATCAGCAACGGCTCGCGCAGCAACGAGGACGAACAGAACAACGCCAGCGCCGACATCCACTTCATGGCGCGCGGCGCCAGCGACAACCGGGCCTTGCCGGGCGGCGAGTTCGACGACATGGTGGCCTGGGTCTCCCCCAACATCCTGTTCAACCGCATGGTGGCGGCGCAGGTACTCCCCTAATATGAAAACAGCGAAAGGATCTCACATGCGCAAATCAAGCAAAGCGGCTGCCCAGCGCGGCTTCACCCTGGTGGAAATCGCCATCGTGCTGGTGATTATCGGCCTGCTGCTGGGGGGCGTGCTCAAGGGGCAAAGCCTGATCGACAGCGCCAAGGTGAAAAACATCATCCAGCAGGCGAACTCGCTCACCTCGGCCGTGAACGCCTACCAGGACAAATTCCGCGCCCTCCCCGGCGACGATCCGCTGGCCACCGCCCATGTGCCCGGCGCCACCGGCAACGGCAACGGCGACGGCCAGATCACCGAATACCAGCTCGCGCCGCAGCACCTGGCGCTGGCCGGTTTTATCACCGGCTCCTACAACGGCAGCACGGACTTCATGACCAGCGCCCAGGGCGGCGCGGTCTACCTGTACAACGACGTGGTGGGCGGGCGCGGCGGCAACGGCATCCGCATCGACAACCTGCCGGACACCGTGGCCGAGCAGATCGACGCCAAGCTGGACGACGGCAAGCCCAACACCGGCTCGGTGCGCGCCGCCGTCGCACCCGGCGTTACGGCGTACACCAATACCGGCGCCATCATCACCCGCCTGGCGATATTCTTTTGACCACAACATAAAAAAGTACGCGCGTTCGTTTTTTTGCGATAGAATAAATAAACTATCCCAACGCAGGAGACGCGATGTTTGAGGAATTCATGGGCACCAAAGCAGTGTCCGAACGCCACCAGTTCGACGTGGCGGCGCTGGACGCGTATCTGCGCCAGCACGTCGAAGGCTATCCGGAGGGAGAACTGACGGTGGTCCAGTTCAAGGGCGGCCAGTCCAACCCCACCTTCAAGCTGAGCAAGGGCGAAGGCGCGCAACAGCAACACTACGTGCTGCGCACCAAACCGGCCCCGGCCGCCAAGCTGCTGGCCTCGGCCCACGCCATCGACCGCGAATACCGCGTGATGGACGCGCTCAACAAGGCCGGCTTCCCCGCCGCCCGCCAGTACACCCTGTGCACCGACGAGGCCGTGATCGGCCGCGCCTTCTACGTGATGGAATTCGTCGACGGCCGCGTGCTGTGGGACCAGGCCCTGCCCGGCATGACGCCGGCCGAACGCAGCGCCATCTACGACGAGCAAAACCGCGTGATCGCCCAGCTGCACAGCATGGACTACGCCGCCATCGGCCTGGGCGACTACGGCAAGCCGGGCAACTACTTCCAGCGCCAGATCGAGCGCTGGAGCAAGCAGTACGTGGCCTCGCAAACCGAGCAGATCGAGGCCATGGACCAGCTGATCGCCTGGCTGCCCAACAACATCCCGCCCGGCGACGACACGTCCATCGTGCACGGCGACTACCGCCTGGACAATATGATTTTCCACCCCACCGAGCCGCGCATCCTGGCGGTGCTGGACTGGGAACTGTCCACGCTGGGCCACCCGTTCGCCGACTTCTCCTACCATGCCATGGGCTGGAATATCGAGCCGGGCCAGTTCCGCGGCATCGCCGGGCTGGACCTGAAAGCGCTGGGCATCCCTTCGCAGCAGGAATACATCGCCAAGTACGCCGAACGCACCGGCAAGACCATACGCCTGGAAGACTTCAACTTCTACCTGGCCTTCAATATGTTCCGCCTGGCGAGCATCATGCAAGGCATTATGAAACGCTATGTGGTCGGCACCGCCGCCAGCGCGCAGGCGCTGGAATCGGGCAAGATGGCGCGCCCCATGGCGGAGCTGGCCTGGGCCTACGCGTCCGGCAAACAAATCTGACAGGAGACCGGCATGGAATTCGAGTACTCGGAACGCTGCAAAGAACTGCAAGCCAAACTGCTGGCCTTCATGGACCAGCATATCTACCCGAACGAGAAGGTGTTCTACCAGGAAGTGGAGCGCAATGGCCGCGAAAAAGGCAACCGCTGGATCCCCACCGAGATCATCGAGAAGCTGAAACCGCTCGCGCGCGAACAGGGCCTGTGGAATCTGTTCTTGCCCAAGTCCACGCGCGCGCCGGAAGGCCTGTCCAATCTGGACTACGCGCCGCTGTGCGAAATCATGGGCCGCGTGCCCTGGGCGCCGGAGGTGTTCAACTGCGCCGCGCCGGACACCGGCAATATGGAAACGCTGGAGCGCTACGCCAGCGAGCAGCACAAGCAGCAATGGCTGGAGCCGCTGCTGCGCGGCGAGATCCGCTCGGCCTTCGCCATGACCGAGCCGGCCGTGGCCTCCTCGGACGCGACCAATATCGAGACCCGCATAGAGCGCGACGGCGACGACTACGTGATCAACGGCCGCAAATGGTGGATTTCCGGCGCCGGCGACCCGCGCTGCAAGATCTACATCACCATGGGCAAGACCGACTTCAGCGCCGCCCGCCACCAGCAGCAGTCCATGATACTGGTGCCGGCCGACACCCCCGGCCTGACCGTGGTGCGTCCGCTGCCGGTGTTCGGCTACGACGACGCGCCGCACGGCCACTGCGAGCTGGTGTTCGAGAACGTGCGGGTGCCGGCCGCCAACATCCTGCTGGGTGAAGGGCGCGGCTTTGAAATCGCCCAGGGCCGCCTGGGGCCGGGCCGCATCCACCACTGCATGCGCGCCATCGGCGTGGCCGAGCGCGCGCTGGAGCTGATGTGCCAGCGCCTGCACAGCCGCGTGGCCTTCGGCAAGCGCATTTCCGAACAGGGCGTGTGGCGCGAACGCATCGCCGAAGCGCGCATCCAGATCGACACGGCCCGCCTGCTGACCCTCAAGGCGGCCTATATGATGGACACCGTGGGCAACAAGGGCGCGCAGGCCGAGATCGCCATGATCAAGGTGCTGGCGCCCAACGTGGCCCAGCAAGTGCTGGACTGGGCCATCCAGGCGCACGGCGCGGCCGGGGTGTCGGACGAGTTCCCGCTGGCCTACCAGTGGGCGGGCAACCGCACGCTGCGCCTGGCCGACGGCCCGGACGAGGTGCACCGCAACGCCATCGCCAAGCTGGAGCTGGCCAAGCACCTGCCGCTGAAGGAAGACCTCAGCCTGCCGGTCACGCGCAGCTGAGCATCCTCCGGCCCCTGCAACATTGCCATCAGTGTTGCATCGAGGCCGGCGGGCGTGACAATTTTTCTTGGTCGCCGCGCGGCGCTCGGCTATTATCAGAGCGCTATCCACGCACTCCGGGGGCGACGCGGTGCTACACACTAAGGCCAGGCTGCCATCGATACGCTTGCAGATCGCGCTGCTGGTCCTGGCCTGCGCGCTGCCCTCCGTTATCGGCCTGGGCGTGCTGGTCCAGCACTTCTATCACCGCCAGCAACTGCAGATCCAGCACGACACCCTCATTACGGCGCGCACCTTGGCCGCCGCCATCGGCCATGATATCGACGAGGCCGAAGGCGCAGCCCTGGGGCTGGCAAGCTCGCCCGCCCTGGACGGCGGCAGCGCCGCCGGCCTGGCCGCCTTCGCGGCGCAGGCCGAAAGCCTGCTGCGCCCCAACTTGCCGGTCCAGCGCTTCCTCCTCAGCGGCGCGGACGGCAGGCTGCTGCTGAGCGCCGGGCCCGCCGGCGCCGCCATCCCCCAGCAGGACAACGCCAAACGCCTGGCCCCCCTATTCGAACAAGGCAAGCCGGCCCTGTCCGTGCTCGCCCAGCCCGGACAGCCCCACCATCCCCAAGTGGCGGTGGACGTGCCGGTGCTGCGCAACGGCAAGGCCGTCTACGCGCTGACCGCCGTGCTGCAGCCCCAGCGGCTGGACGCGGCGGCCGCCGCGCAGCACTTCTCGCCCCAACTGCTGATGGCGCTGATCGGCCCGGACGGTGTGGTGCTGGACCGCAACAAGAACCGCGAGCGCTACGTGGGCACGCCGATGTCGGAGGCCAACCGAGCTTTGCTGCTGGCCGACGGCGAGGCCGCGCTGCGCACCGACTCGCGCGACGGTTTCCGGGTTTTCGCCGCCCTGTGCCTGCTGCCTGGGCGGACTTGGGCGGTGGGCGTGGGCATGCCGGAGCAGGAAGCCATACTGAACGCCGAACTGCCCTCGGTGCCACTGGTGTCGGGCGCGGTGGCGATGCTGCTGGCGGTGGGCATCGTGCTGGCCTGGCTGATGGGCGGCCAGATCAGCCGCTCCATTGTCGGCCTGACCCGGCCCGCGCGCTCGCTGGCCAGCGGCGAAGCCATGCAACTGCCCATCATGACCTTCCGCGAGGCCGACGAAGTGGCCCAGGCCCTGGCCCAGGTGGAAGTGGACGTGCACCGCCACCGCCACGAGCTGGAGGCGCTGGTGGCCGAACGCACCGCCGAACTGGAAGCGTCCAAGGCCCTGCTGGAAACCGTGTACGCCAGCGCGCCGGTCGGCCTCAGCTATGTGGACCTGGACCTGCGCATCGTCATGATCAACGACTACCTGGCCTCGGTGAACGGCAGGCCGGTGGCCGAGCACATCGGCCTGCACTTCGGCGACGTGATTCCAGACCCGCAGGTGAGGAGCGACGTGGAGCGCGACTACCGCAAGGTGATCGCCACCGGGGTAGCCATTTCCGGCATCGAGATGAGCGGTAGCGCGCCGGGCCGGCCGGACCAGACCTCCCACTGGCTGTCCGGCTACTTCCCGGTGCGCGACGCCGCCGGCCGCATGATAGGCATTACCGGGCTGCTGGTCGACATCTCGCCGCAGAAGCGCATCGAGCGCGAGCTGCGCCAGTCCAAGCAGCTGTTCAAGTCGGCCGTCGAGCACATGCCCGCCATGATGTTCGTGAAAGGCGCGGCCGATCTGCGCTTCGAAATGCTGAACCGCCAGGGCGAACTGACGCTGGGCCGCCCGCGCACCCAGGTGCTGGGCAAGAACGATTTCGACTTCTTCCCGCGCGAGCAGGCCGAAGCCTTCGCCGCCGCCGACCGCGCCGTGCTGGCCAGCGGCGACGTGGTGGAAATCGCCGAGGAGGAGCTGACCTCGTCCGACGGCACCGTGCGCGTGCTCAACACCCGCAAGGTGGCCTTGCGCGACGACGACGGCAAGCCCACCCATTTGCTGGGCATGTCCATCGACATCACCGAACGCAAGCGCGCCGACGAGGTGCTGCGCGCCACCTCGCTCAGCCTTGCGCGCAGCAACGCCTTTATCCGCACCGTGACCGACCACGTGCCCGGCATGGTCTCCTACTGGGACGAGCAGCTGCGCTGCCGCTTCGCCAACCGCGCCTTTATCGAAGCCACCGGCAGCGACATCAACACCGTGCTGGGCGCCACCATCCCCGAAATCATGGGCGGCGAGATGTACCGGCGCAACCGCCAGCGCATCGAGGCGGTGCTGGCCGGCCACCCGCAAAGCTTTTACCAGGACCGCCCGGACCGCAACGGCGACTCGCGCTTCGTGTGGGCCAACTACATTCCCGACCTGAACGAAGACGGCAGCACGCGCGGCTTTTTCGTCATGGTGTCGGACGTGACGGAGCTCAAGCGCACCGAACTGCGCCTGCACGACCTGAACGAGCAGCTGGTGCGCGCGCGCGACCGCGCCGAAGCGGCCAGCCGCGCGAAAAGCGCCTTCGTTGCCAATATGAGCCACGAGATCCGCACGCCGATGAACGCCATCATCGGCCTGGCGCGGCTGCTGGAGGAGGCGCCGCTGGCGCGCCGCGAGCGCAGCTACGTGGGCAAGATCCAGCTGGCCACCCACTCGCTGCTGGCCGTGGTGAACGACGTGCTGGACTTCTCCAAGATCGAGGCCGGCCAGCTCAAGCTCGATCACAGCCCCTTCAATCTGGACCACATCCTCACCAGCATCGGCGTGCTGATCGGGCAGACCGCCTGGAACAAGGGGGTCGAGCCCATCTTCTGCATCGCGCCCGAGGTGCCGCTGGAGCTGCAGGGCGACGCCATGCGCCTGCAGCAGGTGCTGCTCAACCTGTGCAGCAACGCCGTCAAGTTCACCGAGCAGGGCGAAGTGGTGCTGGCGGTGCGGCAGCTGTCGTGCACCGCCACCTCGGCCACGCTGGAATTCGCCGTGCGCGACACCGGCATCGGCATCAGCCCGGCGCAGCAGGCCCATTTGTTCGAGGCCTTCTCGCAGGGCGACAACAGCACCAGCCGCCAGTACGGCGGCACCGGCCTGGGCCTGGCGATCTGCCGCCGCCTGGCCGACCTGATGGGCAGCGCCATCAGCGTGCACAGCGAACTGGGCAAGGGCTCCACCTTCCGCTTCGCCTGCACCCTGGAGCGGGCCGTGCACGGCCTGCCCGCGCCGCGCACGCTGGCGCCGGCGCTGGAGGGACTGAGCCTGCTCATCGTGGACGACAACGCCACCGTGCGCGACATGCTGGCGCGCCAGTGCGAGGCCCTGGGCTGGCGCGTGTGGAGCGCCGACAGCGGCCAGGCCGGGCTGGCCATGCTGCGCAAGCTGGCGCGCGCCGGCGCCCCGGCGCAGCTCGACCTGCTGCTGCTGGACGCCGGCCTGCCCGACCTGGACGGCATCTCGCTCTTGACCCAGGCGCATACCGACGATACCCTGCTGCTGCCGCCCACCATCATGATGGCGCCCGACCACTACACCGAGGAGTTGATCCCCATCGCCGATAGCCTCCACATCGCCACCGTGCTGGCCAAGCCCACCACGCCGGCCCGCCTGCTGTCGGCCATTACCGCCGTGCGTACCGGCTCGGTGCAGCAGTCCGCACTGCCGGCCCACACGCCGCTGTCCGGCCGCCTGGCCGGCATGCGCGTGCTGCTGGTGGAAGACAATGAAATCAACCAGGAAATGGCGCAATACATCCTGCTGCACGCCGGCGCCCGGGTCGACATCGCCGGCAACGGCCGCGTGGCGGTCGAGCTGCTGGCCGAGGACCGCAACCGCTACGACGCGGTGCTGATGGACCTGCAAATGCCGGTCATGAACGGCTACGAGGCCACCGCCGCGCTGCGCGCCATGGGCCTGGACGAGCTGCCCATTATCGCCATGACCGCCAACGCGCTGGACGAGGACCGCCAGCTGGCCATCGAAGCCGGCGTGAACGCCCATGTGCCCAAGCCCATCGACGTGGACGAGCTGCTGGCCACCTTGTTGCGCCTGGCGCCGCTGCGCCCCGGTCCCGGCCGGGCCGCGCCCGACGACAGCTGGCGCAAGCCGGGCGCCGAGGACAGGCCGCTCAGCCTGCCCGGAATCGACCTGGAGGCGGCGCTGAAGCGGCTGGCGGGCAACTACCCGGCTTTTGTCGGCCTGCTCAAGCGCTTCGAGAATTCGCAGGGCGGCACGGTGGGCGAAGTGCGCACCCTGCTGGGAAACAGCAAGCACCACGCCGCCGCCCAGCTGCTGCACCGCCTGCGCGGCGTGGCGGCCAACCTGGGCGCGGGCGACATCGCCCGCCTCAGCGCGCAGGCCGAGGTGGCGCTGCACGAGGCGCGCGAAACCGAGCTCGCTTTCCTGCTGACTGCGCTGGACCAGTCCATCAGCGTGGTGACCGAAGCGGCGCGCACCCTGCCGCTGCCGTTGCCGGAAACAGACGCGGCCAGCGGGCCGGCCGGGGCGTCGGGCGGCCCCGCCCTTCCGCAAGCACTGGAAGACCTGTTATCCTTGTTACAGACTAACAATATGAAAGCGTTGACGCACTTCCAGTCACTGCGTTCCGGACTCAAGGCACACGGCCACGACGCCGTGCTGGCCCTGGCCCACGCCGTGGAAACCCTGGATTTCGCCGCCGCGGAACAACTGGTGCAAGATATGCTGAAGCGAAAGGACACTGCATGAGCTGGAGCGACCTGGCGATGAACGGACGCATCCTGATCGTCGACGACGCGATGGAGAATATTCAGATTCTCCACCACGCGCTGCAAGACGAGCACGATGTGCTGTTCGCCCTCAGCGGTGAAAAAGCGCTGCAGATTGCGCACAACCAGCAGCCGGACCTGATCCTGCTGGACGCGGTCATGCCCGGCATGGACGGCTACGAAGTGTGCGCCGCGCTGCGCGCCTCGGCCGACGTGCGCGACATTCCGGTGATCTTCGTCACCGCCCTCACCCATCCCGAAGACGAAACGCGTGCGCTGGAAGCGGGCGCGGTGGACTTCATCAGCAAGCCCTTCAACGTGGCGGTGGTGCGCGCGCGGGTGCGCACCCAGCTGACCATCAAGCGCCAGGCCGACGCCATGCGCGAGCTGACCCTGACCGACGCGCTGACCGGCGTGGCCAACCGCCGCAGCTTCAACGAAGCCTTCGACAACGAATGGCGCCGCTGCGCACGCTCCGGCGTGGAAATGGCGGTCGTCATGATAGACATCGACCACTTCAAGCACTACAACGACGCCTATGGCCACCAGGCCGGCGACCTGTGCCTGCAGCAGGTGAGCGCGGCCATGAAACGCTGCGCTGGCCGCCCGCCCGACCTGCTGGCGCGCTACGGCGGCGAGGAATTCATCATTTTGCTGCCGCAAGTGGGCGCGGACGGCGCCGAAGTGGTGGCCAAGCGCATCCTGGACGAGATCCGGCTGCTGCAGATACCGCACAAAGCCTCGTCGGTGGGACCTCTGGTCACCGTCAGCATGGGCGTCGCCACCGCCCTGCCGGACGAAAACGCCGACCCCAGCGCCCTGATACGCGCCGCCGACGCCCTGCTCTACCGCGCCAAGGAAACCGGCCGCAACCGCTATTGCATGTCCGCCACGGATTAAGCCTGGCGGGTTACGGGCTTTGCGCTAGTAGCGCCGCATCACGAACTCGGCCACGCAGACGGGCTTGGGCTGGCCTTCGCGCTCGATCACCACGCCCCACTCCACTTGCGCACCGCCTTCGATGTCGGCGATGGACTGGATGGTCATGCGGGCGCGCAGGCGGCTGCCGACCGGCACCGGGCCCGGGAAGCGGACTTTGTTGAGGCCGTAGTTCAGGCCCATTTTCATGTCCACCATCCGCAGCGCGCTTTCCAGCATGGCGGGCACCAGCGACAGCGTGAGGAAGCCGTGCGCGATGGTGCCGCCGAACGGGGATTCGCGCTTGGCGCGGTCCTCGTCCACGTGTATCCACTGGTGGTCGTCGGTGGCGTCGGCGAAGCGGTTCACGCGCTCTTGCGTGATGTCGAACCACGCCGAGACAGCCAGCTCTTCGCCCACCAGCTGCTTCATGTCCTCCAGCGTGGCGATTTCACGCATCGGCCGCTCCCGCCGGGCGGCGGCCGAACATGCCCATGCCTTCCACCGTGGCAACCAGTTCGCCATTCTGGTTGGTGGCTTTCCAGACCGACACCACCACGCCCCGGTCCGGCTTGGAGTTCGACGGCCGCACCTCCTTGGTCACATACGTGACGTTCAGCGTGTCGCCCGCGTACACCGGCTTGACCCAGCGGATGCTGTCCAGGCCGGGCGAACCCATGCTGGACGAGTCGTTCAGGATGCCGTCCACCACCATGCGCATCATCATGCTGCAGGTATGCCAGCCGCTGGCGGCCAGCTTGCCAAAGATGGACTTGGCCGCCGCATCGTGGTCTATGTGGAAGGGCTGCGGGTCGAACTGTGTGGCGAAGGCGATGATCTCCTCCTCCGTCACCTGCCGGCCGCCCAGCGTGATCTCTTGGCCCTCGGCAAAGTCCTCGAAATACCATTTCTTCATGCGGCCTCCTGATTAAGCGGCGTGTTTGAATCCCGGCTGGGCGATGAAGCGTTCCAGGTGGTGGTCGGCGTCGCCCAGGGTCAGGTCTATCATGGTCAGGCGCTTGAAGTGGTGGGCGGCGGGCAGCTCGTCCGTCACGCCCATGCCGCCGTGCAGCTGCACCGCCTGCTGGCCGACGAATTTGCAGGCGTGGCCCACGCGCACCTTGGCGGCGGACACCACGCGGCGGCGCTCTTCCACGTCGCTGGAAGCCACTTTCACCGCCGCCAGCATGGCCATGGAACGGGCCTGCTCCAGGTGGATGAACATGTCCGCCATGCGGTGCTGCAGGGCCTGGAACTTGCCGATCGGCGCGCCGAACTGCTGGCGCGTTTTCAGGTAGTCCAGCGTGGCGGCGAAGATGGCGTCCATGGCGCCCACGGCTTCGGCGCACAGCAAGGTGGCTCCGTAGTCGGAGGCTGCGTCGAGGATGTCCCAGCCGGCGCCCACGCCGCCCAGCAGCGCGGATGCGGGCACTTCGGCGCCGCTGAACTGCACGGTGGCGGCGCGCTGGCCGTCGATGGTGCGGTAGTCGGTAACGGTCACGCCCTTAGTATCGGCCGGCACCACGAACAGGGAGATGCCGCCCTTGTCGCGCTGCTCGCCGCCGCTGCGGGCGGAGACGATGAAGGCGCCCGCCTGGCCGCCGTGGATCACCACGGTCTTGGCGCCGTTCAGCACATAGCCGTCGCCCTGCTCGTGGCCGGTGGTGGCGACGTCGCTCAGGTCATGGCGCGACTGCTGCTCGCCCAGCGCGCAGGCCAGCTTGAGTTCGCCGCCCGCCACCTGCTCCAGCAGCCGGTCCTGGCCGCCGGCCAGCTTCAGGAACTGCGCGCCCAGCACGGTGGCGAAATAGGGTTCCACCACCAGGCCGCGGCCCAGTTCCTGCATCACCACCAGCATGTCCACGGCGCTGCCGTTGAAGCCGCCCTGCTCTTCGGGGACGGGCAGCGCCAGCATGCCCAGCTCGGTGAGCGTGGCCCATGCTTCGTCCGACACGCCGGCCGGCGAGTGGATGATGCGCTTGCGCGTGTCGAAACCGTAGTCCTTGTCCACCCAGCGGCGCAGGGCGTCCGCGAACTGCTGCTGTTCTTCTTTGAAAGTAAAGTCCATGCTGTCTCCCCTCACAGGCCCAGTATCATCTGGGTGATGATGTTTTTCTGAATCTCGTTCGAACCGCCGTAGATCGAGGTCTTGCGGAAGTTGAAGTAGTAGCCGGCCAGCGGCGCGTGGTCGTCGTCGCCGGTCACGGCGTGTTCGGACTTGCCTTCCAGGTAGCTGGTGTCGAAGGGCAGCGCGTCCGGCCCCAGGGCTTCTATCATCAGTTCGGTGAGGATCTGCTGGATCTCGGAGCCGCGCACTTTCAGCATGGACGCTTGCGGGCCCGGGGTCTGGTCTTCCTGGCAGATGGTGCGCAGCACCGTGGTTTCCAGCGCCATCAGCTCGATTTCCAGGTTGGCCACTTTGGCGGCGAACAAGGGGTCTTCCAGCAGCGGCTTGCCGCGCTTGAGCTGCTTGAGCGCCACTTTCTTGAGGAACTGCAGCTCGCGCTTGGAGCGGCCCACCGCCGCGATGCCGGTGCGCTCGTGGCCCAGCAGGTATTTGGCGTAGGTCCAGCCCTTGTTTTCCTTGCCGATGAGGTTGGCGACCGGCACCTTCACGTTGTCGAAGAAGACTTCGTTCACTTCGTGGTCTTCGTCCAGCATGATGATGGGGCGCACGGTGATGCCCGGCGTTTTCATGTCGATCAGCAGGAAGGAGATGCCCTCCTGCTTGCGCACGGTGCTGTCGGTGCGCACCAGGCAGAAGATCATGTCGGCGTGCTGGCCCAGCGTGGTCCAGGTTTTCTGGCCGTTCACAATGTAGTGGTCGCCCACCCGCTCGGCGGTGGTTTTCAGCGAGGCCAGGTCGGAGCCGGAGCCCGGCTCGGAATAGCCCTGGCACCACCAGTCTTCGCAGCTGAGGATGCGCGGCAGGTAGTAGGCTTTTTGTTCTTCATTGCCGAAGGCCATGATGACCGGGGCCACCATATTGATGCCGAAGGGCAGCACGGGCGGCGTGCCGGCGATGGCGCACTCCTCTTCCCAGATGTGGCGCTGGGTGGCGTTCCAGCCCGGGCCGCCGTACTCGACCGGCCAGGCGGGGGCAACCCAGCCTTGCTTGGCGACGATACGGTGCCAGCGCACGATGTCTTCGCGCGACATGCGCAGGTGCTTGCGCACTTTCTGCTGCAGGTCGGCGGGCAGGTTGGCCGCGAGGAAGGCGCGCACCTGGTCGCGGAACGCCAGATCCTCGGACGAATAGTTCAAATCCATGCTGTCTCCTTTTATTCTGTTCTATCGTAAAAGCACGACCGTTCGCTAAGTGTACATCAGCGCACGGCGCAGCACCATGAGTCTGTGTGAGATCGCGCACAGATCGGCGACTCGAGCGTGTCACATCATCCACACAGTGGCACATACAAGGAGCACATCATGCCCAGAGGAGCAAGCCCGAAACGCGAACGCGAGTTCAAGGAAATCGAGCACAAATTCAAGGAGGAAGGCAGGTACAAGGGCCGCGAGGAGGAAGTTGCCGCCCGCATCGTCAACAAGCAGCGCGCGCAGAATGGCGAGACCAAGCACAAGCCGCTGAACCGCTCCGCTTCGCGCAGCAAGAGCCGCTCGACGAGGACGGCCTCGCGGCGCGGGAAGTCGAGCAGCTGATACTGCTATTCCACCTGGAACGGCAAATCGCGCCCTTCGATGGCCTGGTTGCCAGCGTAGTCCGCCGCCAGCACGCGCAGCTTGTAGTTGCCCGGCGCCAGGCCGGCCACGCTCCACATGCCGGGCGTGACTTGGCCGTGCATCATGCGGTTGGTGAGCGTGTAGGCGAAGCGCGTGGCTTTGCTGCCGTAGACGGTGATGCCGCTATTCGGCGCGTAAGCGTATTTCACGGCTTCCTTGTTGCGCGGCAGTTCGTCGTAGACCTGGGTGATGGTGGGCTGCTCGTAGCCCGCCACCGGGCTGCCGTCTTCGCGCAGCAGCTGGTAGCCGAGCTTGTAGAGACCCAGGCGGCGGCGCGCTTCGTTGCCGTCCATCTGGTCGTAGGCGTCCACCACGATGCTCAGCTCGCCGACTTCGCGCGGGATGACCAGCGGCTTGCGCTTGGCGGCCTTGATGACCTTGCCCCGGCCGTCGAACAGGGTGATGCTGTTGATGTGCGGGCGCACCGTATCCACCTGGCCTTTGAACGGCAGGCTGAGCGGGTTGAGGACTTTGCCCTGCTCGTAATAGTCGAGGTGGACGTGGGCCATGCCGTTGATGGTGCCCAGCGTGTCGCCCGCCGCGAAGCGCGCGCCGCGCCGCACGCGCACGCGTTCGGGCTTGCCCTTGGCGTTGCGCAGCAGCTGGAAGCGTTCGTCCAGCGCGGCGTTTTTCGTGTTGCGGCCCACGCGCATGTGGATGTAGGAGATGTGGCCGAGGGCGATGCCTTCGCTCAGGCTGCCGAAGCCCCAGTTGGGCAAGGGGTCGCTGACCTTGACGGGGGCCACGGCCAGCACGGGCTGGCCGACGTCGGCCTGCACGTCCAGGCCGGCGTGGAAGTGGTCGCGGCTCTCGCCTTCGAAATTGCCGCGCACTTCGCCCATCAGGCCCACCACTTCGTGCGGCTCGTTTTGCGGGCCGACCGGCCACAGGATACTGGTCACCGGGGACGCCCGCCGCGCCGCGCCGGACGGCGCCGTGGCGGCGGCTGGCGACGCTGCGGCGGTGGCAAGCACGCCATCGCCGCCAGCAGGCTGCGGCTGTGGCTGTGGCTGCGGCTGGGTCTGGACCTCGGCCGGCGTGGCCATGCTGAGGCGGTGGATGCGGAAGGTGGCGGCGTCGCTCACCACCAGGCTGCCGTTGCGCGCCAGCGCTATGCCGCGCGGCGCGTAGAGCTGCACTTTGCCGTCGCTGCCGTAGCCCGGCTCGACTTTCTGGCCTACGTCGGCCAGCCCGTCCAGGCCGCCCTGCGGCGTGAGCTGCAATATCCGGCCTTGCGAGCCGGTGGCGATGTATAAATGGCCGTCGTGCGTGCGCGCCAGCGCGATGGGACGGCGCAACAGGGCTTGCCTGTCGTTGTCCGGCGCGCGCACCACGGTGCTGACCATGCCGTCCTTGCCCAGCTTGCGGATGGCGTTGTTGCGCGTGTCGGCAATCAGCAGCGCGCCGTCCGCGTCCAGCAGCAGCGCGCAGGGAGTGTCGAAGCCCGCCTTCAAGGCCGGGCCGTCCGCGTCGCCCGGCAGGCCGTTGCCCGCGATGGTGCTTACCGTGCCGTCGGGCGCAATGCGGCGGATGGCGTCGTTGTAGGTGTCGGCCACGTAGACCACGCCGTCCTCGCCCACCGCCACGCCCACCGGGCCGTTGAACTGCGCTTCCCTGCCCTTGCCGTCCGCCGTGCCCGCCACGCCGCTGCCAGCCAGCGTGCTGACGGTGCCGTCCGGCGCCACTTTCCTGATGGCGTTGTTGCCGGTGTCCGCCACGTACAGATTGCCTTGCGCGTCGATGGCGATGCCGGACGGCGTATTGAACATGGCTTGCGCACCCGGGCCGTCGGCAAAGCCTTCCTTGCCGCCTGCAATTGTGGAGGTGGCGCCGCCCGGCGTGAGCTTGCGGATGCGGTTGTTGTCGCCCGCGTCGGCGATATAGATATTGCCGGCGGCGTCGAGCGCCACGCCGTAGGGGTCGGCAAAGCGCGCCACGGTCACGGGCATATTGCCTTCCGCAGCGCCCGCGATGCCGTCGCCCGCCAGCGTGGTCACGCGCGCGGCCCAGAATTCCGGCGTGCGCTCCACCATCTTTTCCGGAACAGCCTGCCCGGTCTCCGCCTGCGGCGCGCGCGCTTGCAAATAGAAATACACGCCCGCCCCTGCCACGGCCGCCGCCACAGCGATGCCCGCCAGGGGCAGGTATTTTCTTTGGTACTGCCGATTCTGATTTGCCGCCACTTTACTACCCGTCCAGGAATGAAGGATGAGCTTAACCGAAAAGGTGATGTGGATGCTATAGTTGGCGATCTTGCAACCCACCAGCCGGAGACCGTCATGCTGAAAATTTCCCTGCTTCCCCTCACCCTGGCGCTGAGCCTGTGCAGCGCCGGCGCCGACGCCAAAGTGCAGCAGTTGCCGGGCTTTGCCGCCAACAGCAAGGAGGCCAGCATCGCGGTCGACATCAACGCCAATGGCCAGGTGGCGGCGGTGATCGAAGACGAGGATGGCAAGCAGCGCGCGGTGCTGTACGACAAGGGCGTGCTGGAACTGGGTACGCTGGGCGGCAGCGACAGCTATACCAAGGGCATCAACGACGACGGCGTGGTGGTGGGCTCGGCGCAGGACGGCAAGGGCCACTGGCGCGCCTTCCTGGTGCGCAAAGGCGAGCGCATGCGCGACCTGGGCACGCTGGGCGGGGGCAGCAGCTACGGCACCGCCGTCAATGCGTCCGGCCAGGCCGCCGGATTCGCCGACACGGCGGACGGCTATTTCCGCGCCTTCGTGCTGGACGCGCAGGGCCGCATGGTGGACCTCGGCACGCTGGGCGGCAATATCAGCTACGCGTCCGGCATAAACAACCACGGCGCGGTGGTGGGCACGGCCGCGCTGCCGGACGGCTACCGGCGCGCCTTCATCCACCGTCCCGGCGCGGGCATGATGGACTTGGGCACGCTGGGCGGCCGCTCCAGCGCGGCCACCGGCGTGAACGACGCGGGCGTGGTGGTGGGCGCGTCCGAAATGCCGAACCGCCGCTGGCACGCCTTCCTGCACGACGGCGGCAAGATGGTGGACCTGGGCGCGCTCATCGGCTACGGCAACAGCTACGCCACCGGCATCAATGCTGCGGGCCATGTGGTGGGCACCATCCTGATCGGCGACGAGCGCCGCTCCTTCGTCTACCGCGACGGCAAGATGGCGGTGCACCAGGCGGGCAAGGGCTTGTACCTGACCAACGCCATCAACGACGAGGAGATCGTGGCCGGGGCAACCTACCTGAGCAAGCGCTACGCGGCGGCCACCATGCGCTCGGACATGATACCGGTGGTGCCCAAGGGCCACCGCGAGTTCATGGGCATGATGACGATGGCGGTCGGCGCCGCCGTGGCGCTGATGCTGCTGCGCCGCCGCTATCGCGGCATTGCGCTGGCGCGCTATTGAGGCCTCGCTATTGAGGCTTATTTCTTCCGCGCGCGCTTGAGGAAAGCGGGCAGCAGGTTGAATAGCCGGACCAGCGCGTGCAGCTGCCAGGGGAACACGCAGCACTCATCGCGCCGGGCGATGGCGGCGGCGATGCGCTGCACGGCCTCCTGCTCGGACATGAGGAAAGGCTTGCGGCTGGCGTCGCCGTGGTTCAGTTCGCGCAAGCGTGCCGTGTCCACATAGCCCGGCACGATGACGGTGACGGCGATGCCGAACGGCGCCAGCGCCTTGCGGTAAGCGCCGCACATGGCGATGGCCGCGCGTTTGCTGGCACTGTAGAGCGAGCCGTTGGGGTAGTCGTCCTGCAGGCCGGCGATGGAGGCGACCGCCACGAGGTGACCCTGCGCCTGGCCGGCTTCCATCATGGCGTCGGCGGCGGCCGCGAAGGCGTTATCCAGGCCACCCACGTTCACGCGCAGCACCGGCAAGGCGTTGTAGCGGTCCCGCGCGATGGCGGCGGCGTCGGTGTACTGGCCGGCAGTGACGATGAGCAGGTCGAGCTGGCCGGCGGCGTCCGGCAGCGCCGCCACCTCGGCCACCGTGCGCGCAACGGCGGCCCGGTCCGCAATGTCGCAGACGTGGATGCTGACCCGGCTGTCCCGCGTGAACGCCACGCCGTCCAGTTTCTCGGGATGCCGCCCACAGACCGCCACGCGCGCGCCCTGCGTCCAGTAATGCCGCGCCAGCCCCAGGCCTATGCCGCTGGTGCCGCCGACAATCATCACTTTCATGCCAGCGCCTTGTTGTGGCGCGTGGTGCGGCGCATGGCCGGGCTGCGGCCCTGCTCGGCCAGCGCATAGGCTTCGGCTGCGCGCTGGTAGCCGTACTGCCACTGCGCTTCCACTTCCTCCACATAGCGCGCATAGCTGCCCGGCGCCACCAGCCGCACGCGGTTGCCCAGCCAGTCCACGCGCTTCTGGATGCCGTTGCGGCGCAGGACTTCGCCCACGTCGCTGGTATCCACCCACACGTCCACCGGCTGCCCATGCACATGCCGCATGCGGCGGTTGCCGTCGAAACCGAATACGGCGCGCAAGGCGGGAATGGCCATCAACTGGTCGTAGGGCGGCTTCATTTCCATGGTGACGTGCCGCGCCAGGCTGCGCGCCAGCTCAACGGGAAACAGGTCCACTACGCCGCCGGTGTAATCGCCGGCATCGACCGAGTGGCAGCGGAAATAGTACATGTCCGAGATCGAGATGCGGACAGCGTCGACCAGCGGCATGGTGGTATCGACAAGCAGCCCGGGCGCCACCGCGTCCGTCCAGCCACCGCTGCCGATGGCAGACGGCAGGCCTTCGGCCAGCGCGGCGGTGCGGCTGCCGCAAAACAGGGTCACGCCGTACAGCTGGCGCCCCAGCCTGGGCTGGCCCACCTCATGCTCGCCGAACAGCATCTTGCCGCCCAGGATGGCCAGCGCTGTGCCGCCCTGCCCGGCCGCTGGCGGCAGCGGCAGCACGGCGGGAATCTCGAACAGATAGTCCTGGAACAGGTCCGGCAGGCGTGCCGCCTTGCCCGGATGCAGGCGGCGCAACGCCACGTTGGCCAGCGCGCGCAGCGGCGAAGCGCGCGGCCCCGGCTGCAGGCCGCAGAAGAACTCGTACATCTGCGGCGAGGCGACCCAGGCTTTGCGCGCCGCGCTGTCCGGCAGGTTGCGGATGATGGCGCCGGCCACCGCACCGCCGCAGGCGGCCAGCAGCAGGTCCGGCTCCTGGCCCGCGTCCACGGCGGCGGCGTGCATGCCGAGGTAGTAGCCGAAACGGAAACCGCCGCCGGCCAGCACCATGCAGCGCTGGTATGGTTCGGGGCGTTCCTGGTGCTGGTCTGGTTGTGCTTGCATCATGCGTGCCATAATGCATCAATTACATAGTTAATAACAAGGACAGCTTGACCATGACTCCGGTGGCGGTGCCCAGCATGCGCGAGCGCGTGACACAGCTTGCGTTCAATGGCGCGCTGTTCGGGCTATGTTACCCCTTGGCCAACCACCTTGCCGAACGCGCCGGCGCTACCCGCAGCGCGGCGCTGCCGTGGGATGCGGCCGTGCCCTTTCTGCCGTGGATGGTGCTGCCCTATATGACGTCCGGCCTGCTGTTCGGGCTCAGCTTTCTGCTGGCGGACAGCCGCGCCGCGCTGTCCGCGCTGAGCCGCCGCGTGGCGTTTTCCACCGTGGCCGCCTGCCTGGTGTTCGCCGTCTTCCCACTGCGTTTCAGCTACTTGCGGCCGGTTGTGGAGGCGCCGCTGCCCGCCTGGCTGTTCGCGCAACTATCCGCCATGGACCAGCCTTACAACCAGTTGCCATCGCTGCACGTGGCCTACTGCGTCATCTTCTGGCCGGCGCTGCGCCGCTTTGCAGGACGCCGCGCACCACGGACGGCCATGCAGGCGGCGAGGCAGGCCGCGCTGGCCGCCTGGCTGCTGCTGGTGGCGGCCGCCACCGTGTTCACCTGGCAGCACCACCTGGCCGACGTGGCGGCAGGCGCGCTGCTCGGCGTGCTTGCCATAAGCATGTTGCCCGAGGCCGCACCCGACGCGTCCAGGCCCGTCGCCTTCAGCTACGCGCTGATGGCCGGCCTGTCGCTGCTGGCCTGGCTTGCGCTGGGCGGCCCGTGGTGGCTATACCTGTGCGCCAGCCTGCTGCTGGTGGCGCTGGCCTACCAGCGCCGCCATGCAGCCTTCCTGCACAAGCACCAGGGCCGCTACCCGCTGTGGGTCTGGCTGCTGTACGCGCCCTATCTGCTCGGCTATCTGCTGACCTGGCAACTGGTGCGCTGGCGCGAGCGCGGCCGGCCACCATTCGAGCGGCACGGCGAGCGCCTGTGGGTGGGCCGGCGCCTGAGCAGCGCGGAAGCGGCGCGCCTGCCGGCCGCCTGCGCCGTCATCGACCTCGCCAACGAACTGAGCGAAACAAGGGCGCTGCGCCAGCGCCACTACCAGCACTTCCCGCTGCTGGACCTGCATGCGCTCGACACGCGCACGGTCCAGCCCATCCTGGCCGCCATCGCAGCCCACGCCGCCCAGGGCCGCGATGTTTACCTGCACTGCGCGATGGGTTACCAGCGCAGCCGCCATATCGCCCAGCTTTACAAGGAGTATTCCCAGCAATGAGCTTTTCGATCTACCAGCTGAAGCCAAAATTCCAGCAACTGCTGCAACCCCTGATGCGCGCGCTGGTGCGCTTCCGCGTGACGCCGAACCAGATCACGCTGGCCACCATGCTGCTGTCCGTGGCTTACGGCGCCGCGCTCGCGTGGCAGCCCGATTGCGCAGGCCTGTGGCTGGGCCTGCCCGCCTTCCTGCTGCTGCGCATGGCGCTGAACGCCATCGACGGCATGCTGGCCAATGCCACCGGCCAGAAGACCCGCCTCGGCACGCTGCTCAACGAGCTGTGCGACCAGGTGTCCGACGCCGCGCTCTACCTGCCCTTCATGCTGGCCGCCGCGCTGCACGCGCCGCTGGTGCTGCTGTGCGTGGTGGGCGCGCTGCTGGCCGAGTTCGCGGGCGTGCTGGCGCTCAGCGTGGGCGCCGCGCGCCGCTTCGACGGGCCCATGGGCAAGAGCGACCGCGCCTTCTGGTTCGGCCTGCTTGCCCTGCTGATCGGCTACCAAGCCGCGCCGCTGCTGCTGAACGGCATGCTGGTGCTGGTGATCGTCCTGTCCGTGTGGACCGTGTTCAACCGCCTGCGCCAGGCGCTGCGGGCTTCTGCGCCAGCGACACCGTAAAGATGCCCTCCAGGCCGATGCGCGTGGCAAGCTTCCGTCCGCCCGCATAGGCCACCAGCCCGTCCATTTCGGCCTGCGGCCGGGGCCGCATCTGCCATGGCGTGCCCCGGTGGCTGGTCAGCGTGAGCGCGATCATCTCCAGCTGCGGGTGCCAGGGCTGGCCGGTGTAGATCAGATAGCCGCCCGGGCGCAGCACGCTGAAGATGCCTTTGAGCGAGGCGTACACCGGCTCGTTGTCGCTGAACAGCTCATGCAGGCCGGACACGATGGCAATGTCGTATTCGCCTTCGGCGGCGCGGTAGCTGTCCGGGCTGAAGGCGTCGCGCAGCTGGAACTCCACGCCGGCGCGCAATTGCAGCTGGTCGGCCAGCAGGCGCGCCTGGTCCAGATTGTGCTGCGTGTAGTCGCGCAGGGTCACCTGGATATTCTTGTCCTGGAAGCGCTTCACGGTCTCAAGCACGTAGCGGCCGGAGCCGGCGGCAATATCCAGGATGCGCAGCGGCGCTGCACCCGTGTGCGCCGCGATGCGCTCGCCCAGCATCTGCTGCAACTGGCGCTTGCGCAGGCGGATGCCGCGCCACCCGACCGCGTCCAGATAGCCCCGGTCCATGGTTTTGCCCATGATGAAACGGCCGCCGGCCTGGTTGCGGTACACATAGTCCAGCGAGGCGCCCGAATCGAAGCCGTGCTCCAGGCCTGTCCTCATGCCGTCGCTCACGCCGCCCAGCGCGCCCAGCATGACGCGCTGCATGCCGAACCAGGCCTTGTGCAGCGCGCCGCAGCTCTCGCCGGCCTGCATGGCGGCGTAGCGGCGCGCGCTGTGGCTGTCCCGGTCGGCGTTCAGGTAGTGCGACGGGGACAGCGGCGCGCGCTGGAAGCACTGCTCGATGAACTGGCGGCTTTCATGCAGGGCGACGCTGGTGTCCTGCTCGTAAAACAGGGCGTGGAAGGCGTCCGGCAGGCGCACGTAGCGCTTCAGCGGCGAGGACAGACGGTCGAAAAAGGTCTGCTGCGGTCCTTCCTTCACCACATAATCCTTGCCTGCGGCCAGCATCAGCACGGGCGTGTCGATGGCGGCGGCGTCGTGCACGATGCGCTGCGCCGTGTCCGCCAAGCCCAGCAGCACGCAGGCGGAAATGGCCTTGGCGATCAGCGGATCGGCCGCGTAGGCGGCGGCCTCCTGCTGCGAATGCGTCAGCATGCCGGGGCGGATATAGCTGGTGACAAACAGCTCGGGCTTGAAGCGGCGCGCGAAACGCAGCGCGGGCTTGGCCAGCGGCACGTAGAGCTTGATTTCGAAGGCGGCGGCGGCCATGATGACGCCGCGCACGCGCGGCGCGTAGTCGTGCAGCCAGGTGGCGGCGATGACGGCGCCCACGCTATTGGCCACCACCAGGATGTTTTCCTCGGCAAAGCCGTGCGCGTCGCGGATGTGGCGGATGAAGGTGTCGAAATCCTCCACCAGGGCCTCGAAGCTGGGCGCGTCGCCGCGCTCGCCGGGCGAATAGCCGTGGCCGCGCGCATCCCAGGCAAAAGCATGGTCCTGCGCAAAGCCGAACTGTTCCACCAGCGGCTGGATGCGGCCGGAATGCTCGTGGCCCCGGTGCAGGAACACCAGCGCGCGCTGCGGCCCGTCCCGGCGCGGCGCCATCGGTTCCCAGGCGCGGTAGAACAGCCGCGTTCCATCCTTGCAGTCGAAGCCGGATTCGGTCGTGCGCCAGGCCAGTGAGCGTTCAGCTTTCATGCGGGCATCCCTTGTGCGGAGCTAATCAGAAAATACAGCAGCGGCGCGGTGACCACCAGGCTGTCCACCCGGTCCAGTATGCCGCCGTGGCCGGGTATCAGTTGCGAAAAATCTTTCACGCCCAGCACGCGCTTGGCGGCCGAGAACATCAGGTCGCCGCAGAACCCGCCCAGCGACAGCAGCACGCCATAGCCTGCCAGCTGCCGCGCCTGCGCCAGGTGCAGATAGCCGCCCAGCGCCAGCGACAGCAGCAGCGTTGCCGCCACGCCGCCCAGCAGCCCCTGCCACGTCTTGTTCGGACTGATGCCGGGGGCGATGCGGTGCCGTCCGAACAGCGTGCCGCTGATGAACTGCGCCACGTCGTTCAGCGCGGTCAGCACGTACAGGTAAAACAGCCAGGCCAGCCGCTGATGCGGCTCCAGCGGCAGCATTTCGTAGCGCGGCAGAAAGCTGGCGCCCAGGCACAGCATGAGCCAAAGCAGCCACAGCAGCGAGGGCGCGCTGCGTGACCAAAGGAAATATACCAGCGTTACAAGGATAGCAATGGATAGCGCGAACGCAACCGCCTGGGGTTTGACAAAAATCAAGGCGATCGTGGCGGCCAGTATGGCGGCGGCGGGCCAGGTGTAGCGCACCGCGCCGCCCTGGCCGGCAAACGGCGCCAACTCCCGCAGCGCCAGCACGCCTATGGCCAGCGCCAGCAAGGTGGCGCCCGCCGGGTGCAGCAGTAGGCTGAGCGTCACCACCGGGAAGATGGCCCACCAGGCGTTGACCTGCAGCCTGAGCCGGCTCTGCGGGCGGGCGCGCAGCGTCAGGCCAACGCCCAGCGAGGCCACGCCCAGCATCAGGTACAGCATGCCGAGCGCGGTCAGGATTTCCGTGCCCAGCAGAGAAAGCAGTCCTTGCATAATCGCCCTAATTGCATGAAAAGCAATTATACGCCGGATTTCTCTTTAGACAACGTCCTGCGCGACGGGCAGCGCTTCGGTCTTCCAGCGCAGCATGCCGCCGGCCAGGTTGGCGACCTGCTTGAATCCGGCCTTGGCCAGCAGCACGCTGGCCTGGGCCGAACGCACGCCGGAGCGGCACACGGCCACGATGGGGCGCTCGCGGTCGAACTCGTCCAGCTTGAACATCAGCTGCGACAGCGGCACCAGGCGCGCGC
The DNA here is from genome assembly GCF_059419605.1 of Pseudoduganella sp. GW821-FHT05F09. NCBI lineage: Bacteria > Pseudomonadati > Pseudomonadota > Betaproteobacteria > Burkholderiales > Oxalobacteraceae > Pseudoduganella > Pseudoduganella sp. GW821-FHT05F09. The sequence goes on along the minus strand of NZ_JBWKSD010000006.1, from coordinate 144,722 downwards.
CGCGCAGATGGCCCAGGCGGTCGATGAACTCCGGCGCCTCGCGCACATCCACTATCTGTACCTGGTCGGCGTGCTCGAGCAGCGCCATCGGTTCGATTTCCCACACGCCGCTGAAACGCAGCGTGAGCGGCGCCCAGGCCGGCGTATCAGGCGGTTCGGCGCCGCCCTCGGGCTGGCCGCAGCGCAGGTTGGCCGGCACGGCCACCGCGATCATCTTGGGATGCGGCAGGTTCAGGTTGTTCATATGGCCGGCGAAATCGCCCTCGTCCACGTCGCCGCCCAGGCGCGGGTTGAAGCGGCGCTCCTCGGCCACGCTGGTGACGGTGATGCCGCGGTAGTCGTGTGCCGGATAGAGCAGGCAGTCGTCGGGCAGCGTCAGGATCTGGCCGCGCACCGAGGCGAACAATTCCTGCGGGCTGCCGCCCTGGAAGTCAGTGCGGCCGCAGCCGCGTATCAGCAGGCTGTCGCCGGTGAAGGCCATACTGTGGTCGTCCAGCACGAAGGTCAGGCAGCCGCTCGTATGGCCGGGCGTGGCGCGCACTTCCAGGTAGCGGCCGCCGAACTGGATGCGGTCGCCGTGCCGCAGCGGCCGGTCCGCCAGCTCGGCGCCGGCCGCCGCCGCCAGCGCAATGCCGCTGCCGCAGCTCTGGTGCAAACGCCAGGCGCCGGTCACATGGTCGGCGTGCACATGGGTGTCCAGCGTGGCCAGCAGGCGCAGGCCCAGCTCGCGCAGCAGCGCCAGGTCGCGCGGCACTTGTTCATAGACCGGGTCGATCAGCACGGCTTCCCCGCTGTCGCCCAGCAAGTAGGTGTAGGTGGACGAGGTTGGATCGAATAGCTGGCGGAAAATCATGGTCGTCCCTGAGATAGTATTTCTCGAATGATAGCAAAGGGCGACGGCCGTGCCAGGCGGCAAGGCAAAAAAAAGCCCGCTCAGGGAGCGGGCTAAATCTAATCTCTTGGAGGAGAATAGAGGAGACAGGTGTAATCATGCCGCGTCGCAGCATATAAATCCACTTTATCTTTCTAATGACAGTCATAGCCAAAACAAATAAGTCTGTCGCGTTGCGCTGCATAGGCAAAAAAAAAGCCCGCTACGGGAGCGGGCTGAATCTAATCTCTTGAAGGAGAATAGAGGAGACAGGAACTATGATGCCGTAGCGCATCATATATTTCTACTTTATATTAGTGATGATAGAAATAAATGATGCGTATAACTTGGCAAAGATACCTACTTTCCCACGTCGGCTGCGTATGGGAGCACGCGGGAGGCCAGTCGGGTATCGGTTTTGAGCAGGCCTACCTCGTCCGCCAGGATGTGTACCGCTTCATTGAGCAGCACGTCCTTGGCGGCTTTGGCGGCTTTTTCCGCGTCCAGCTCGGCGCTCAGGCTGCGCTCGTCGCCTTGCAGGCCGTCGTCGGTGCGCAGTGCGCCCTTCACTGCCGCCACCTGGCGCGCGGCCTTGGCGTTGGCGTTGGCCGGCTTGGCGGCGATGGCCTTGTTCAGCGCTTCCTTGGCGTCCGGTATCAGCACCGGGTCGTCCGGTGAGGCGACCAGGTTCAGCAGGCGCGCTTCACGCAGCTTGGCGCGCGCTTCCTGCTGGTCGCGTTCCTTGCGGCGGGCGGTTTCGTTCAGCGAGATGACGTTGTCCTTGCGCTGCTTCTTCACCAGGGCGATATCCTCGGCCAGGTACTGGAAGTCCTTGTCCTTGGCCACGCGCGCCTCGTGCTTCTTGTCCAGCAGCGGCACGATCTCCTTCAGCTCGCCTGCGGGAATGTAGATCGCCGGCTTGATGGCCACCCACGGCAGCGCGTTGTCATAGCTCGATTCGCCGAAGGTTTCCGGATCCGACATGGACGGCAGGTTGATGTCCGGCACCACGCCGCGCAGCTGGGTCGTACCGCCGTTGATGCGGAAGAACTGCGCCACCGTCATTTTCAGTTCGCCGTAGCGCGGCTTGTCGGCCTGCGAATAGCGGTCCAGGCTCACCAGCTGCTGCACGGTGCCCTTGCCGAACGACGGTTCGCCGATGACCAGGCCACGGCCGTAGTCCTGGATCGCGGCGGCGAAAATCTCCGACGCCGACGCCGAGCTGCGGTTGATCAGCACGCCCACCGGGCCGTCCCAGGCCAGGCCGGCGTTGGTGTCGCTTTCCACTTCGACCTTGCCTTGCGCATTGCGCTGCTGCACCACCGGGCCTTTGTCGATGAACAGGCCGGTCAGTTCCACCGCCTCGGTCAGCGAACCGCCGCCGTTGTTGCGCAGGTCGATCAGCACGTTGTCGACTTTTTCCTTCTTCAGCTCGGCCAGCAGGCGGGCCACGTCGCGGGTGGCGCTCTTGTAGTCCTTGTCGCCCTTGCGGCGCGCTTCAAAGTCCAGATAGAAGGTCGGCAGCGAAATCACACCGACGCGGCGCTTGGCCGTGCCGTCGCGCACTTCGAGGATGGATTTCTTGGCCGACTGCTCTTCCATGCTGATTTTCTTGCGCACCAGCGACAGCTGCGCCAGCTTGCCGTCCGGGCCGGCGTCGGCCGGCAGGATCTGCAGGCGCACGGTGGAGTCCTTGGCGCCGCGGATCTGCTGCACCACGTCGTCGATGCGCCAGCCCACCACGTCGGTGAAGCTGCCGGACTCGCCCTGGGCCACGCCCACGATGCGGTCGCCCACTTTCAGCTTGCCCGACAGCGCGGCCGGGCTGCCCGGCACCACTTCGCGCACCACGGTGTAGTCGTCGCGCTGCTGCAGCTGGGCGCCGATGCCTTCCAGCGACAAACGCATGGCGATGTCGAAGTTTTCGGCGGCGCGCGGGCCGAGGTAGTTGGTGTGCGGCTCGATCGACATGGCGTAGGCGTTCATGAAGATCTGGAACACGTCTTCATTGTTCAGCTTGCGCGAACGGCTCATGTAGTTGTCGTAGCGCTTGTCCAGCGTCTCGCGGATGGCCTTGTCGTCCTTGCCGGCCAGTTTCAGGCGCAGCCAGTCGTTCTTGACGCGCTTGCGCCACAGGTCTTTCACTTCCGCGTCGGTCTTCGGCCACTCGGCCTTTTCCCGGTCGATCTGGTAGCTCTCGTCCAGCGAGAAATCGAATTTGGTCTTCAGCAGTTCGCGCGCATACGTGATGCGCTCGTTGAAGCGCTGCTGGTAGAGATTGTAGATGGCGAACGGCACCGTCAGGTTTTCCGACATGATGGCGTCGTCCATCTTGGTGCGCATGGGGGCGAACTGGTCCACGTCGGCTTGCACGAAGAACAGCTTTTCGCCGTCCAGGGACTTGAAGTAGCGGTCGAAGATCTTCTCCGACATCGCGTCATCGAGCGGGGTAGCCTTGTAGTGGTAGCGCGTCATGACGTGGGAAGCCCACAACGCGGCTTGCGACTGCACCGCCTGCGGCTTGACGATCTCCGCTGCCTTGTCAGGCGCGGCAGCGCCCACTTGTACCGAAACGGCCAGCGCAATCGCGCTCAACAGCATCTGCTTCTTCATCGGCTTACTCCGAAAACTTTGATTTCATGGAAAACTGGGTACAGCTGCGCTTTATTCTACAGGATAGCAGGCTGCCAGCAATGGCTGTGCGGCACAGTTTCCGTGCCTAGCCTTAAGGCTGAATTAAAGGTGGCCCAGGGGCGCCCTAGCCCGCCAGCCGCGCCGGCAAATAGCAGACGGACCAGGCCAGGACGGCAATCAGCAGATAGGGCCAGGAACGCAGCGAAATCTTCCAGTCCACGGCCGACGGCCAGCAGGCCAGGAACTGCGGCGCCACGGCGAAGGCCAGCAACAGGTCCAGCGGCTCGAAATGCCAGCCGGGCTGGGCGCGCCACAGCGCCACCGCCAGCGGCACCGCCGCCACCAGGAAGGGCGCCAGCGCCACCGGGGCCGCGTTGTACCAGCGCACCCGGGTCAGGCTCACCGAGCCGAGCTGCCAGCTCTGCCCCACCCTGCGCGGCATCACGGAAAAGCCGGCCGGGCGCGCGCCGGTCAGCACGCCGACGCAGAAATGGGCCAGCTCGTGGCAGATGGTGCCGGCCAGCGTGAACAGGAAAAAGATGGGATGGAAGGCGGCCAGGCGCCGTATCACCAGCGCCAGCAACAGCGACGGGGCCAGGTAGAGCAAGACGTTGAGCAGCACTTCGCGGTGCTGGCAGAACCAGGCGGGGGCGATGGCGGCACAGTCGAACATGCTCGGATACTACCGTGTTTCCGCCGCCACCGGCACAACAATCAATTACTCGGAATAGAAGCAGCGGCCGCAGGCCTGGCGGTAGCTCTCGTTGCCGCCGATACTGATCTGCTCGCCTTCCTTCATGCGCTTGCCGTCCTGGTCCACGCGGATATTCATGGTGGCTTTCTTGCCGCAAGTGCAGATGTTTTTCAGCTCCTCGATATCGTCCGCCAGCGCCAGCAGGTAGGCCGAGCCGGGGAAAGGCTCGCCCCGGAAGTCGCTGCGCAGGCCGTAGCTGATGACCGGAATGCCGCGCACCTGCGCCAGCTTGTGCAATTGCTGCACCTGCACAGTGGTCAGGAATTGCGCCTCGTCTATCAGCAGGCAGGCGATGCGTTGATCGATCACCTTGAGGAAATCGGTGTCGGCGTCGAACACCTCGGTCTCGCGCTGCGGGCCGAGGCGGGACGTGACCTTGCCCACGCCGTAGCGGTTGTCGATGGCGGCGGTGAACAGGCGCACGGCCTGGCCCTGCTCTTCGTAGTTGTGGGCGACCTGCAGCATGGCGGTCGATTTGCCGGCGTTCATGGCCGAATAGCGGAAGTAGAGTTTTGCCACGGCGATGCGAGTGAAATGAACAAAGCGGGATTATACGGCCCGAGTCCCCGGACCCGCCAGTATGGCATTGCCGCGTCGCCAACTGCGCACGCTGGCGCAGCAAACCGATATGATTGCAATATGGGCAATCACATTTGACTTCAAATGTATTGCTTGCTACGATGGCCGCGTCCTCTGGCGCCTGGCGCCCGGAACCATATCCACATATGCCATCACCTTTGCCTTTGTGCAGCAGGAACCGAGATATTGAGTCGATTAAATAAACTGGGCGCTATCTTGCTGGCGGCCATGATGCTCGCCAATGCAGCTCGTGCGGAAACAACCCTGGAACGCATAGTCCGGACTGGAGTCCTACGCTTGGGGTATGTCGACGAGGCGCCGTTTGCCTACCTCCTGCCCGACGGCACGCTGACCGGCGAGTCCGCCGTGATCGCCACCGAAGTACTTGGCCGTTTGGGGGCGCAGCGCATCGAGCCGGTGGCTGCGACATGGGAGTCGCTTATTCCGGGCTTGCTGGCGGGCCGCTACGACATGGCCGCGGGCGCGCTGACGATTACACCGGAATTGAGCAATACCGTGTTGTTCAGCAATCCGCACTACCGGCTGGGCGATACGCTGCTGGTTGTGCGCAGCAATCCGCGCCAGTTGCGCAGCTACGGCGACATTGCCGCCGACCGGCGCCTGCGCCTGGCCGTGGTGACTGGGTCGGCCCAGTACGACTATGCGCTGGACGCCGGGATGAGCGCGCACCAGTTGCTGTCGGTGCCGAACAGCCAGGCGCAGTTGCAGGCCGTGCGCACCGGCCGGGCCGCCGCGGCCGCCGGCTCGGAACTGAGCATGCGCCGGCTGGCGCAGCGCGATCCGGCCCGGGTGCAAGCGCTGGCGGTGTTCGCTGACGACCCGGTACATGCCGGTTACGGCACGTTCGCCTTCCGCCCTGAAGACGCGGCCTTGTGCGATGCAGTGAACCGCGCGCTGAAGGGATGGCTCGGTAGCGCAGAGCACCTGCGCCTGGTGGCGCCATTTGGTTTTGGGCCGGTGCATGTCACAACCAGGACGGCGGCCGAAGTGGTGGCGCGCGCAGCACCTTAACACTTGTCGAAGACAAGGCAGTCCAGCTCAGTAGGCGGGTTACCGGACCCGTTGGCAGCCCTCATCGGGCTGCTTTTTTTTGCGGCCCGCAGCCGGCCTATCAGCACGCGCGGGTTTTTCCGCTATGATGCGCCCATGTCTACCTCCACCTCGTCACTTGGCCACGAAAGTTCTTCCGATCCGGCGGCGCCGGCACGCGTGCTGCGCCAATTCCGCGTGCTGTTCAACGCGGTGCGCGGCCATTTTCGCGAAGTGGAGCGGGCAGCCGGCATAGGCGGCGCACAGTTGTGGGCGCTAAGCGAGATCAGCGCCTCGCCAGGCATAGGACTGGGAGAGCTGGCAGCGGCGCTGGATATCCATCAATCGACCGCCAGTAATTTGGTGAAGGCGCTGCTGGAGCGCGAGCTGGTCACGCTGGCGCGGCGCGCCAAGGACCGGCGCGCGGTACAGCTGACGCTGACCGAAGAAGGGGCTGCGGTACTGGACAAGGCGCCCACACCTTTCCGGGGCGTGTTGCCCACCGCGCTGGGGGAGCTCGATCCGTCCGTGCTGGTCCGGCTGGAGGACGATCTGGCCGCGTTGATCGGGCTCTTGCAGGCCGGCGACCATGGCGCCAGAACGCCCTTGGCGGACTTGTAATTGTCCAGCTAGCGCGGCGGCGCCCGGTTTTTATTGATGATCGCCACCAGGATCAGCACATAGGACGCCAGACGGATCAAGTAATACAGGGGCGCGTCGGCATCGCCCAGCGGCGCCAGCGCCCACAGCAGGCGGTGCAAGGCCTCCAGCATGAAGGCGACCGCGAAGTACAGGAAAAAACGGTCGCGGGTCTGGCGCCAGAAACGCAGGAAAAACAGCGCGGCAACCAGTGCCGCCATCACGATGGCGCCGCTAAGCAAAGAGTTGACCGCCATCAGTCGTCCTCCCAAATCAAGCCATACAGCAGCGGCATCAAGGACAGCAATGCCGAACCCAGGCGCCAGAGCGACAGGTCCTGCTCAGGAAGAATGACGCGGTCCAGCATGAGCAGCATATTGTTGATGAACATGCCGGCGAAACACAGTCCGCTCCACAGCAGCAGCCGGTGCCGGGTCCTCGTGTAGCTGCGCAGCAGCAGCCAGGCACAGGCCAGCGCGGTTGCCGCGCACAGCAGATAAATGATGATGGCCATTCAGCGCTCCTTCTTACGCCACACAAAGGCATCGGCAAACAGATGCGCTTTGCGGTTGGTCTTCAGGTGGATCAAGGTACTGACTTCGATCAGATTTTGCCCGTATATCACCGCCAGCTGGTCAACCAGGCCAGCGAGCTGCGGCGTGCGCGGGGCGTAGAAATATCGCGCCGGCGCCGCCTCGTGCAAGCTCAGCAGGCCAGCGCGCAGCAGTTGCGCCAGCAACTCGTCGGCCTTGGCCGTATTCAGGTACAGGCGCTGCGCCAGTTGAGCGCTGTCCCACTCCCTGGCGCCGCCGTCGCGCAGCAGCAGCAGCGCTTCCAGGAAGGGCACGGAGGGAATGCACTGGACAATGAAGCGTCGGATGTCGTCAGGAATCATGGATGGGCAGTCGCGCCACAAAAATACATTTGGACAAATTATATTGCGGAAACAATATGCCTGGCGCACGATGTAGTGCGACCGTCATGGGTCGCTTCACCGGCGGCACAGCCTAGGCCGGCGGCGCCACGCGCCGCAACTGCAATTGCGCAAGCGCCCCGTACAGCGGCGGACTGAGCACGCGCGAGACCGTGCTGGCGATGACCGCGCAGGCCATCAGGCTCAGCACCATGGCATGGCCGTCCACCATTTCCATCACGATGATGAAGGCGGTCAGCGGCGCCTGGGTCGCGGCGGCCAGGAAGCCCACCATGCCCAGCGCGATGAGCGCCGGCGCGTAGGGATAGGCGGTCAGCAGCGCGATATCGCGCCCCAGTCCTGCGCCGATGGACAGGGACGGGGCGAAGATGCCGGCCGGTGCGCCGGTCCACACGGTAAGCCAGGTGGCGGAAAACTTTTGCAAGGCGAAGCCCGGCGCCGGCGCCGCCGCGCCGTCGAGCATGGCTTTGGTGGCCTCGTTGCCGCTGCCAAACGTCGCGCCGTGACTCAGCACGCCGATCACGGCGACCAGCAGTCCGCAGCCCGCCGCGAACAGCACCGGACGGGCCGCGCGCCAGCGGCTGAAGCGGTCCGCCGACTGGCCGCTCAGGCTGGCGATCAGCAGGCGCGCGAACAAGCCGCCCGCCAGACCGCTGGCCAGCGCGGTGAGCAGCCCCGGCCAGAACAGCGGCCATCCGATAGGGCCGGCGTGGATCACGCCGAAATGCGTGCCGTTCCCATACACTGACACGGCGATCAGGCCAGCCAGGACGATACCGGCGACTATCAGGCCGCTGTTGCGCTGCTCCGGCGCCCGCGACAGTTCCTCGATGGCGAACATCACGCCCGCCAACGGCGTGTTGAACGCCGCAGCGATGCCGGCCGCGCCGCCTGCCACCAGCAGCGACTGCGCCGAGACCAGGGATCGGCGCGGCAGCAGCGGCTGCACCGCCAGCATGACGCCGGCGGCAATCTGCACCGACGGCCCTTCGCGCCCCAGCGACAGGCCGCCCAGCAGGCCGGCGGCGGTCAGCCCGATCTTGGCCGCGCTCAGGCGCAAGGACACGAACAGCCCGCGTTGCGTCGGCCCCACCTCAGCTTCCAGGCAGGCCATCACTTGCGGGATGCCGGACCCGGCCGCGCCGGGGGCGTAATGCCGCGTCAGCCAGACCACGCCGGCCGCGCACGCCGGGCTCCAGACCAGGGGCAACCACCAGGCCCAGTGGCTGGCCCACTCGAACACGGCCAGCGCCGATTCGGCCAGCCAGGTGAACCCGACCACGATCAAGCCAGCCAGAGCGGCGGCGCCCACCACCACGGCGCGTGTCCACCATAGCCGTGGCGTGGCGAATTCGCGCCGGAAGGCGCTGGGTATGTCGTGCCGCTGGTGCATGGGATCGCCGGAGCAGGAAAGAATCGCCATTATAGAAGATAGGTTTGAACAAATGTAATTTCCGCATTGACTATATTTTCCATGCTTGCCACTTTGCCAAATTGAACGTTTGTCTGCGTGATGACGGTGGTGGCCACGTCGCGGCCGGTAGTTACCCGTCTACGCCAACAGCTGCCCAACACACACCGCTCCGCCACCGCCACTGCCGCCGAAAATAGGCGCATACTTGGACATGCAGAATTTGCATATACAAGCACACAATGATTCCTTCCCAGCGAGTATCGTGCGGCCTAACATCCGCCTTTTTTCACGGAAAGCGCGGCCGACACAATCAGCCGGCGCTGTTTCGAAGCGAGGAGTGTTTATGAACAAACCCCACGAGGCCGCCCTGTTCGGCCTGATCGGCAATACCCCGCTGATCGAAGTCACCCGGCTCGACACCGGCCCCTGCCGCCTGTTCCTCAAGCTGGAATCGCAAAACCCCGGCGGCTCCATCAAGGACCGCATCGGCCTGTCCATCATCGAAGCTGCCGAGCGCAGCGGCCAACTCCAGCCGGGCGGCGTCATCATCGAAGCCACGGCGGGCAACACCGGCCTGGGCCTGGCGCTGGTGGGCCGCATCAAGGGCTACCGCGTGGTGCTGGTCGTGCCGGATAAAATGTCCACTGAAAAAGTGCTGCACCTGAAGGCGCTCGGCGCCGAAGTGCACATGACGCGCTCGGACGTCGGCAAGGGCCACCCCGAGTACTACCAGGACTACGCGGCCCGCCTGGCGCGCGAACTGCCGGGCGCCTTCTACGCCGACCAGTTCAACAACCCGGCCAACCCGCTGGCCCACGAAACCACCACCGGCCCGGAAATCTGGGAGCAGATGGGCCACGACGTGGACGCCATCGTGGTGGGCGTGGGCTCGTCCGGCACGCTGACCGGGCTGAGCCGCTTCTTCCGCAAGGTGCAGCCGGAGCTGGAGTTCGTGCTGGCCGACCCCAAGGGCTCCATCCTGGCCGAATACATCGACAGCGGCGTGGTGTCCGGCACCAGCGGCTCGTGGGCGGTGGAAGGCATAGGCGAGGACTTCATCCCGTCCATTGCGGACATGGGCTCGGTGCGCAAGGCCTACACCATTTCCGACCAGGAAAGCTTCGACAGCGCGCGCGCCCTGCTGGGCGCCGAAGGCGTGCTGGGCGGCTCGTCCACCGGCACGCTGCTGGCGGCGGCCCTGAAATACTGCCGCGAGCAGACCGAGCCCAAGCGCGTGGTCAGCTTCGTGGCCGACACCGGCACGCGCTACCTGTCCAAGATGTACAACCACGGCTGGCTGGTGGACCAGGGCCTGGTGCAGCGCCCGCAAACGGGCGACCTGCGCGACCTGATCGGCCGCCGCTACGACGAGGGCGACGTGGTCAGCGTGGCCCCGTCCGACACCCTGCTGGTGGCCTTCAACCGCATGCGCGCGGCCGATCTGGCGCAGCTGCCGGTGCTGGACCAGGGCCGCCTGGCGGGCATCATCGACGAGTCCGACCTGCTGCTGAAGGTGGACAACCACGCCGAGCAGTTCACCAGCCTGGTCGGCGCCACCATGACCACGCGGCTGGAAACGCTGCATCCCACGGCCAGCGTGCAGGCCCTGCGCAGCACCCTGGACCGCGGCCTGACCGCCGTGGTGGCCGACGACAACAAGTTCTACGGCCTGATCACCCGCTTCGACCTTCTCAACCACTTGCGCAGGACTTTATCTTGAGCTCAAACAAAGACCACAAAGCCCACCTGGCCACCCGCGTGATCCACGCCGGCCAGTCGCCCGACCCGTCCACCGGCGCCATCATGCCGCCCATCTACGCCACCTCCACCTTCGTGCAGGAAAGCCCGGGCGTGCACAAGGGCCTGGACTACGGCCGCTCGCACAACCCCACCCGCTGGGCGCTGGAGCGCTGCGTGGCCGACCTGGAAAGCGGCGTGCAGGGCTACGCCTTCGCGTCCGGCCTGGCCGCCATCTCCACGGTGCTCGAGATTGCCGACGCCGGCTCGCACATCATTGCCGGCGACGATATGTACGGCGGCAGCTACCGCCTGTTCGAGCGCGTGCGCCGCCGCAGCGCGGGCCACGACTTCACCTACGTCGACCTGACCAATCCGGAAAACCTGCTGGCCGCCATCCGCCCGGAAACGCGCATGGTGTGGGTGGAGACGCCGACCAACCCCATGCTCAAGCTGGCCGACCTGCAGGCAATCGCCAGGATCTGCCGCGAGCGCAACATCATCGCCGTGGCCGACAACACCTTCGCCAGCCCGCTGGTGCAGCGCCCGCTCGAGCACGGCTTCGACATCGTGGTGCATTCGGCCACCAAATACCTGAACGGGCACTCGGACATCATCGGCGGCATCGCCGTGGTGGCGGGCGAGGAGCGCCAGGCGGCGTGGCGCGAGCAATTGGGCTTCCTGCAGAACTCCGTGGGCGCGATCGCCTCGCCCTTCGACAGCTTCCTGGCCTTGCGCGGCGTGAAGACGCTGGCCATCCGCATGGAACGCCATTGCGCCAGCGCCTTGCAGCTGGCCGAGTGGCTGGAGCGCGAGCCGAAGGTGAAGAAGGTGTTCTACCCGGGCCTGAAGTCGCATCCGCAGCACGAGCTGGCCAAGCGCCAGATGGAAGGGTTTGGCGGCATCATCTCCATCGACCTGGACACGGACCTGGCCGGCGCGCGCCGCTTCCTGGAGCGCTGCGAGGTGTTCGCGCTGGCCGAAAGCCTGGGCGGCGTGGAGAGCCTGATCGAGCATCCTGCGCTGATGACGCACGCCAGCATACCGGCGGCGCAGCGCGCCGCGCTCGGCATCGGCGACGGGCTGATACGCCTGTCGGTGGGCATTGAAGACCTGGCCGACCTGCGCCGGGACTTGCAGCACGTGCTGGACGCCATCTAGCGCGGATCTAGCGCGGCTTGGACGGGTCCGGCACGTTGAACACGCGCCGGACAAAGCTTTCCATGGCCTGGAACACGCCTTCCACGCCGAAGCCTGCGATAAAGGACAGCGCCGAGCCGCTCAGCGTCCACGCGCCCGCCAGCGCGGGCTCGGCGGTGCTGCCGGTGCCGCTGGCGTTGACGAACAGGCCGATGCACGCGCCTATGGTGGCGCCCAGTGCCAGCTGGCCCAGCGCCAGCGAATGGTCGCGCGGCGACAGCATGCTTTCGCGCATCTTGCGCCACAGGTCGCGCACCACCGCCGCCCCCGCGCCCAGGATGCCGTAGCACAGCGGCAGCACCGCGCTGCCCAGCACCAGCGTGAGGATGCGCGCGGTTTCCTCGTCGCCCCCCTGGCGCGGCGCGCGGCCGGGGCGCTGCGGCGGCTCGGGGATGGGTTCCAGGAAATAGGTGGCGCTGCGGTACAGCGCCTTCCACGGCTGCAGCCAGGCGGCCAGGTTGCGCCGCGTGACGGAACGCTCGCGGTCCAGCCGGTTGTCCTGCGTGCACAAGTGATATTCCTCTATGCTGCGGTAGCGCTGCGCCGGCGGCGTGTTGTCCAGCTGGGGCGCGCGCTCGGGGTCGCAGTAGACGACCAGGTGCATGGACGGCGGCATGACGGCCGCCGCTTGCGGCGCGCCCTTGGCCAGCCGCGCCAGCTCGTCCGCCGCCAGCTTGGCCTCGGCGTCCGACACCTTGGCGGTCAGCTCGCGCTGCTGGGTGCGCAGCGTGTCCAGGTGGGTCAGGATCACATTGCCCGCCGTGACGTTCCAGGACAGCAAGCAGGTGAACACCAGCCAGATCACCAGGCCCACCACGATGCGCCAGATGCCACGGCTGAACTTGCCGGCCGGGCCGATCAGGCCGGGGAAGGCGGTACGCGCCAGCGACATGCGGGTGGGCGGGCGCGTAAAACCGCCGCCCGGGGCGATCAGGTCGCCATTGCCGGCGCCGGCACGGCTGCCCGGCCAGCCGCCGCCGCCGCCCGCCCCGCCGCCACCGCTGCCATGGCCGCCGTCGCCTCGGCCGGAGCCGGGCGCGCTGCGGCTTGCGCTGTCCCCCATCAAGCCGCCGGGGCCGGAGGGGCCGCCCAGCCAGGGCGGCGGCCCTGCGTCCGCGCGCATGCCCTCCCCGCCGCCGGCTCCGGGCTGCGCGACGCCGCCTCCCCGGCGATCGACATGGCGGCCCCAGCGCGAGCGCTGGCGCGGGTCGTCCTCCCCCACCACCAGCAAGGTGAAGGCGATGGTGGCGCCGTTGGCCGGCTTGGCGGCGGCGTTCAGTTTGTCCTTGGCTTGCAACAGGATGGCCGCCTGGTGCGCCTGGCTGGCCTGGCCGGCCTCGGGCGGCCAGCCGATTTCGCAGATCTCGGTGATCAGCTCCTGCACATCCGGCGCCAGGCCCTTGTCCCAGCGCCCGGAAATGAAGTCGAGCAGCAAATACACTTCGCTCAGCTCGCGCACGAAGATGAAATCGCGGATTTGGACGGGCCGCGCGGCCCCTTCGCCTTTAATGTCAGCCATGGCGCACCTCCATACGCCATAGCATGTGCCGTCACATCTTAGCTGCGATGACAAATATCAAACCGATCTCAAGATTTGCCGTTCTCGTGCTTTTTTTCGCCGGGTTCAGGCGTACTGAACAGGCGCCGCACAAAGCTTTCCAGGGCCATGAACACACTCTCCACGCAGAAACCCGCGAGAAATGACAGGGCCGATCCGCTGAGCGTAAAAGCACTAAGCGGCCCCGACTCGCCCGCGCTCGCAGCATTCACCGGGAAAAACAGCCCGATGCACGCGCCTACGGTGGCCCCCAGCGCCAGTTGCTGCAAAGCCAGCGTGAAATCGCGCGGCGACAGCAGGCTTTCGCGCATCTTGCACCATAGTTGGCGTACTACGGCGACACCCGCACCAAGGATGCCGTACAACAGGGGCAACACGGATGCGCCGATCACCAGCACCACAATGCGGGCCAGCTGTTCGTCGCTGCCCGCATGTATTTCCGGGCCAGACGGCACATGCGCTCCCTGTGCCATCGTCGCATCCTTCCACGGCCAGAGCCAACTGCGCACGTCAATGCGGGCACGTTCGCGCTGGCGCTCCAAACGCTCTTGCTGGTTGCACAGATGGTACTCTTCAATGCTGCGCGGCTTGACCCTGCCTTGCGTTGCCGGCGCCTTCGGCTCGTCACGCTCCCCGCAATAGCAAAGGCGGTTCCAGCCGCAACATACATTGACAATATGCAAGTGATTGCCTAGGCAAACCAACAGGCCCCAAACAATTGTGCGCACCCGGCCACCAAAGCGCTCGGCCGAGTCCACCATGCCGGGGAATGCGAGTCGCGCCAGCGACATGCGGCTGCCTTTATGTTCGGCATCTATTATTCCGCCGTCATACTCCTTGTGGCCAGTCAAGCGCCCCGCCCTGGAGCGGTTGTCTTCTCCAACCGCCAGCACGGTAAATCCGATCGATTGCCCGCTCGCCGGCCGGGCAGCGGCGTTGAGCCTATCCTTAGCGCTGATCAGCATAGCGGCCTGGCGGGCCCGCGCCACCGGCTCCGCCGCAGGGGAGAAGGCAATATCGCAGATATCCTTCAGCGTAGGCGCGGTGAGTGCCAGATCCACGCCCAAACCGTCAAGCGACGCCGCCGAATGAGGCGTCAGTGCGGGCTGCGAAGTGCCGTTGGTTAAACTCTTGTCACTTCGGCCAGAGATAAAGTCCAGCAACAAATAGACTTCGCTCAGTTCACGGATGAAAATGAATTCCGCGACCGGCACCGGTGTGCCGTTGATGTCCTTGTCCGCCATCGCATTTCCTCCGGAATGTGCGTTGACGCTATTGTGATCTCATTTTACGGCCCAAAACTCACCAATGGTCACAAAACTCCGCGCCGGTCACTCGCCCGGGTGATATTTGCGTTCCAGCTGTTTTTCCACGTCTTCCTTGTAGAACAGCACGTCCTTGAACTCGCCGCGCGCATACATTTCGGCCTGGTCCATGAAGTGCGGCGAGGCCGGGTTGCCGCTCTGGCCGCCGGCCAGGATGCTCCTGGCGCGCACCCGCTTGCCGAACTCCACCGCCGCCACAAAGCTGTTGCCGCGCTCGCCATAGATGCGCTTGGTCTTCGGCGCGGACGTCTGGCCGTAGGCCGCCAGCGCGCCCCAGTTGCCGGAGGCGTAAGGCACCGGAATGCTGGGCTTGCCGTCGTCGAAAGGCTGCACCACGTCGCCGGTCAGGCGCTGGAAACGGTTGATTTCGCCCCACGGCGTTTGCCAGCTGCCGAAGTCCTCGTTCAGCTTGGCCGACGCGCGCGCCAGCGCGTACAGGCGCTCCTGCGGCGCCAGCTGCGTGGCGATGTAGTCCAGCACCGGCAGCTCCATCTTGCGGGCCGCCGGGCCGAAGATCTTGGCCAGGTCCTGCAGCCAGAAGATGGCCAGCGAGGTCTGCACGGAATTCAGCGAGTAGCGCATGTCCCAGCGGCGCAGCACATGCACCTGCGGCGCCAGGCTGGACTTCAGCGTGTCGCCGTCGGGCAGGTCGTCCCAGGCCGCAAACAGCTGCGGCAGCAGCGGCTCGAAGGCGGTGAGCTGGCTGTCGTAGGCCGAGGCGATCAGGCTCTCCAGCGTGAAGTCCTTCTTGTTCTCCAGCACCCGCACGGCGTGGATGCCGCGCGCGTTCTCCGGCTGCGCCGCCATATAGGCCGGATAGTCGGCCGCTTTCGGGCTGTAGGCGCCCGCTGCAGTAAACGGCGTGCTGTTGGTGTTCTGGATCCAGCCGTTCTTGGGATTGAACAGCTGTATCGTGTCCTTCACCGCATGCAGGCCCTTCCAGTCGGTGGCCGGGTCGCTGCCGTCCACCGGCTTGCGGTAGTTGAAGCGCGGGTCGCGCACGGGTATGAAATTGCCGTGGAAGTAGGCGATGTTGCCGTCCGCATCCGCATACACGGTGTTGTTGGACGAGTTGGTGCGCAGCTCCATCACCTTGTAGAACTCGGCGTAGTTGCGCGCCTTGGTGCGCAGCCAGGACTGCTGCAGCGCTTTCAGCGGCTCGTTCATCAGGCTGACCGACACCCAGCGGCCGTCGATGGCGCGCACCACCGGTCCGTGGTGCGTGAAGTAGGCGGTGACGGTCTTTTCCGCCATGCCGGCGGCGGTTTTATACGGCAGGCGCACCGGCACCGCTTTCACGGGGCGCTCCTCGCGGCCATATTTATAAACGAATTTGCCGTCCTTGCCACTGACCGTTTCCAGGAATTCGTCGATCACGTCGCCGCCGCCGGAGGTGTGCATCCAGCCCAGGCGCTCGTTGAAGCCCTGGTAGACGAAGAACTGGCCCCAGGTCACGGCGCCGTAGGCGTTCAGGCCCTCCATGCTGCTGACCTGCACTTCGGGCCGGAAATAGAAGGAGGTGTGCGGATTAATCATCAGCATGGCGTGGCCGGACTTGCTGATGGCCGGCGCAATGGCGAAGCCGTTCGAGCCGCTGGGCTCGTGGTCCAGGTCGCTGCCGGCCAGCGCCAGCGGCGGCAGGGGCTGCGGCGCCTTGCCGTAGAAGCGTTCCAGCTCCTTCAGGTCCACCGATTCGATATCGCCGCCTATGCTGCCTTCGCTGAAGCTGAGCGCCATCCACGGCTCGAAGCGCGTAATCAGCGCCGGCTGCACGTCGGGGTGGGTGAGCAGATAGTAATTCAGGCCGTCCGCATAGGCGTTCATCAGCTTTTTCAGCCAGGCCGGGGCGGCCGCGTACTGCGCTTTCAGGCTCTCCGGCGTGATGAACAGCTTCATGCGCAGGTCGCGGTACAGCTCGGCTTCGCCCTGCACTTCGGCCAGCCGGCCCATGGCGTTGATGTAATTGAGTTCCACCCGGTGGAAGTCGTCCTCGGCCTGCGCGTACAGCAGGCCGAACACGGCGTCCGCGTCGGTCTGGCCGTAGACGTGGGGGATGCCCCATTTGTCGCGCAAGATCGTCACGCGCTGGGCCAGCCCTTTCAGGCGCGCGGCCTCGGTCTTGGACAGCGGCGCGGCGGCAGCGGGGCGCGCCACGGCAGGCGTGCCGGACTGCGCGGCACTGGCGCACAGCGGCGCGGCGGCGGCGCCGCAAGCGGCGGCCACCAGCAGAAAACTCCATCTCGACATAGACAACTCCGGGTTGGTTCTGATCAGGAAGCGTCGACCAGCTGGGCGATGCGCTCGCGCAGCTCGGCGTTCTCATTGCGCAACTTGGACACGCGGTCTTTCAGCTGCGCCACTTCGGCGCGCAATTGCTCCACTTCGCTCAGCGGCTCGGCCGTGGCGCCGTCCTCGCCCGCCTTGGCTTCCTTGGGCGGGCGCGACGCGGCGCGCTGCTCGCGGATTTCCTTGGCGGCCTGCTGCAGCAGCTTCTTGCCGCCCGCCACCGCAGCCACCTGCTCGGCCTCCGGCAGCGAGGCCACCGTGGCGGCCGCGTTGATGGAGATGGTGCCGGCGCGCACCGCCTCCACCAGCTCCGGCGCGGCCGTTTTCTGGATCTTCTCGATCTGGCTGATGGTGTTGCTGCTCAGGCGGGCGGCGCGGGCGATGTCCTCGCGCGAGGTGCGCACCTTGGCCGGCGCGGGGGCGCCGTCCTGGTCCGGCTCGGGCGGCGCAATGCTGGCGTCTTCGGCGGCCGTCCTGGCGGCCAGCTCGGCGCTGCGGGCGTCCATGATGTCCTTCTTGCGCAGCGCCAGCACGCCGCGCTGGAAGTCGGACACGCTGCGGCGGCCCAGGTGGTTGTCTATCATCCACAGCATCACGTCTTCCATGCTGTGGAAGCTCTCGTTCTGGATCACCTTGAACGGAATGCTGTGGCGCTGGCAGATGGAATAACGGTTGTGGCCGTCCACCAGCACGTCGTTCCACAGCACCAGGGCGTCGCGGCAGCCCTCGGCCAGGATGCTGCGCTCAAGCGCAGCGTATTCGGCCTCGGTCAAGGGGTCGATATAGCTGCGCAGCATGTCATTGATTTGGATTTGCATTCGGTATTCCTGGAAAAATCGGGCGCGGCCGGCGCGCATGCGCGCACCCTGCCCCATCGCCGTCCAGCATGCTACACCAATTGCGTGTCCAACCCAAGGCGGGCGCCCCGCCGCTGCCGCAGGCTCAGGCGCCGCGCACCCGCAGCACCCGCGTCGCCCCCACATAATTGACCGCGTAGCCGTTGCGGCCCGCCGCCTTCACGCCGTACAGGGCCTGGTCGGCGGCCCGCATCACCAGGTCCGCCGCCACCGGCAGCTCGGTGGTGAGGGCGATGCCCACGCTGGCGCTCACCGCCAGCTGCTGCCCGCCCGCCGCGAACGGCGCCCGCATGGCTTCGATGATCTTGGCGCCCAGCAGGCCGATCTCGGCGCCGCCGGGCAGCTGCTCGAAGACGATCACGAACTCGTCGCCCGCCAGCCGGGCCACGGTGTCGGTGCAGCGCACGGCATCGCTCAGGCGGCGCGCGAACTCCACCAGCACCGCGTCGCCGGCGGCGTGGCCGTGCTGGTCGTTGATGGACTTGAAATGGTCGATATCGAGGAAAGCCAGGCCCACCTGCTGTCCGGCGCGCTGGGCGCGGGCCAGCGCGAGCGGGAAGTACTCGTCGAACATGCGGCGGTTGTGGATGCCGGTCAGCGCGTCGGTGGTGGCCAGGCGCTGCAAATCCTGCTCGGCCCGCTCGCGGCGGCGCGACAGGGAGAAGAACGCGCGGCTCAGCTGGGCAAACTCGTCGCGGCCCTGGACGTCGAACACGCTGATCGGCGCCAGGCCGGTGTCGATGTCGACCACGTGGCGGTGCAGGCGCAGCAGCGGACGCAGCATCAGCTTGACCAGCAGCCAGCCGAACAGCCCCGCCAGCAAGGTCACCACCGCGACCGCCAGCACGGCCCGGGCGCGCACGCTGGCCATGGGCGCGAACGCGCTCTGGATCGGGTAGGACACGCCGATCACCCAGTCCACCTCGCGCAGGCGCTGGTGCGCCAGCAGGGTCGGCACGCCGTCGTCGAGCAGCTCGTCGGTCCAGCCGTCCGCGCTGGCCAGGACGGCATCCACCAGCGAACCCTCGCCGGCGTCGCCGTGGCTCAGCAGCAAGGCCTTGTTGGGATGGTGGACGAAGACGCCGTCGCCGGTCACGATGAACAGATAGCCGGCCGTGCCGGTGCGCAGGCTGTCCAGGCGCGCCGAAAACGAAGGCCGCAGCAGCTCGATGGCGCCCTGCACCACGCCTATCATCTCGCCCTTGGCGTTGAGCAGCGGCTGCGTCAGCGCCACCACCGGTTTGCCGGTCAGTACGCTGCGGAACGGCGCCGACGTCACGCCCTCGCGGGTGCGCAGGGTGTCCTTGAAATACTGGCGCGCGGCGATGTTCAGCGTGCCCCGCGCGCGGCGGTCCAGCAGGCTGGCCACCAGCTTGCCGTCGGTATCGAACACGGTGACGTTGAAGAATTCGTCGCGCAGGCTGCTGTGCGCTTCCAGCAGCGCCTGCATGTCGCCGAGCGCGGGCTCGGCGCCGGCCGGCTGCTCGGTGAGCGCCTTGAGCATCTGGCGCTTGGCCACGATGTCGCGCTCCACATAGGCTGCGGCGGTCGCCAGCAGCGCCTGCTCCTGCTGCGCGATCGACTGGCGCATGGCCGATTCGGCAATCAGCAGCGACACGCCGCCCGCGCCCAGCGCGGCGAACAGCACCATTGCGGTGACGAGCATCGTGATCTTGAATTTGAAACTAAGGAAGAAATGAACCACTGGCTGCATAGCGAGCCTCCTGCCGCGCACGGAGCGCATCCAATCAACACTTTGGCGGAGCTGGGGCCAGTTCGGTGGCCGGAAACGGGGGCGGGGCGCCGGCCAATCTGCCGCGATTATAGTGGATATTGCCTCTATGCATAACAGCAATTAAGGCGCGTTGCTTAGTGGCAACGAGGCCGGCCAAGTTATCAAAGGCTGGGATGTTGGCGTGCAAGGCATTAAGGTGGGCGGCAAGCGCGCCCTGATCGTGCCCGCCGCACTGGGCCACGGCGACGGCGGCGCGGGTCCGATTCCTCCGAATGCCATGCTGATCTTCGAAGTGGAGCTGCTGGACGTGCGATACGGCGCGGCCGGCCGTGCGGGAATCTCTTCCAGGCTAGTCGCTCGCGTCATATATCGCCGCTTCGGAGAGTTTTCGTGGCCGAAGCAGCGGAACCTTGTAGTCGAACTCGATGATCGCGTCGTTGCCCCACTGTTCGCCCGCGACTGGCATCCGATACATTGGGGTCATGGAATCATCGTTGGCTTTCAACGGCGTGCGCCGGCTCCCTTCGACGATCCACGCGCCGCTGGTGGCGGTCCAAGGCCGGTGCCATATTACCGTTCTGGGCCGCTTGCAGCGGCTCCAGCGCCCCGTCGCCCTGCATTGGGAGTCGTATTCCCACGGCTTGTCAAACATCGCGATGGCGGCGTTGATTTCATATCGCAGGCGAAGGTCGCCCAGGCGCAGCTTTTCAGGCGATACCGTGCGGGTATGCACGAGAAGTCCAATACGTAGGGTGCCTCCCTTGAAATTGCTTACCAGGTCCGCCTCCCCTGCAAGACCGGGCAGGAGCGGCAGCGTGAACAACTCGCCCTCCTCAAGAATGATCGGGAATTCCAGCCCTTTCTCGGTGCGCACACGCAGCGCGAAATTGGGCGGGAGCTTGGTTCCCGCGGGCGGCATCACCGCGAAGCTGAATACCGCGTCGGGCGCGAGGGATTTGTTTTTTTCGTAGGCCGAGACAGCCGCGCGCATGGCGCCATAGCTCTTCCAGGGCACCGCCCGAAAACCGGTCACGCGGACCTGGGCCAGGACTTCCCCTGCCTGGCCATGGCTTTCTGCGGGAGGACTGGCCGCAATATTCAATTCGTCTGCCGCCCAACGCAGATTGCGGAACGCCTCGGCGTCCGAAGGGTTACTGGCCAGCTTGGATAAAGCCAAATGAAGTGTATCGCTGACCATGTCGACAGTATCGCCAACCGCAGGGCTCTCCATCACGGAGTTTGCACCGCCCGCAATGACGGCGGCGGCCGGCCTGCTACTGCGCTGCGCGGCAGACGCCTTGTTGGACGCCTGCGCACGATCGTCAAGCGCATGGATCTGCCCAATCGCAAGCTGGGCGTCGGGGTGACCCGCCTCCGCAGCCATGCTGAAATAGCTGTATGCCTGGTCCGGATCGCGCACCACGCCATCGCGTCCCAGATAATATAAATTGCCCAAGTTGTAAGCTGCCAGGCCGTAGCCGGCCTTGGCGGCTTTGGTAAAGCAGTCGATCGCCTGACCTACATTCTTGCTCGCGCCCTCGCCAGACAAGTAAGCTTCTCCCAAGGTATTCCATGCGGGCACGAATCCGAACTCAGCAGCTCGGACATACCACCTTTCGGCCTCGGCCCAGTCCCGTTCGACCTCGCCTCCCAGCTGATAAGCCCGTGCGAGCGCCATGGCAGCGTCGATGCGGGCATTCGTCGCGTCCGGTTTACCCGGATTGAAACGCATCCAGTCGCGGTGCGGATCGAACCTGTCCTCGGCGACCGCACGAAGCCACCTGATACCTTGGACCGCATCCTTCGGCGTGCCGAGCCCGTGGCGATGGATATGCGCCATAATCAAGGCAGCATCCGGGTAGCCTGCTTTCGCATACGCGGCCTCGAATCGCTGCAGCGCTATCGTATAGTCGTGGTTATCGAAGGCATCCAGCCCTTCACCCAAGCTCTTGTCCTTAGCCTGGATATGGCTCCTGCCGCACATGACTTTAAAATCGAGATTCGTGATCGGCGCATTCAAGCACAAGCTCAGCAAGCCCTCGAAAGCGGTGGCCTGCCGCGAAACAATTTTCCGTATCCGCGCTTCGGCATCTGCCGTCGGCTGCTTGACCGGGCGCTGCGCAGCCACCACAACGGTGCTGGCTTGCTGCGGCCACTGCCCCAACGCGGGAGACTGCGCAAACGCAGCGCACGCAAGGCCAGCCGCCAGCAAGGGCCACTGACGACGGTGTGCGTACCGAAAGACCCAAAACTTCATAGAAGAACGGCCGTATTGAAGACGTCGCCGGAGGCCGTTCGACGTCGAATTGGTGCCCGAACCGGAACCGCATGCCTCATGAATCCTCGTTTTCTGTAAGACATTCGAATTTAATGGATGGCGGTTTCAAATACCAAGCGCAACACTGGGTTAATTAACAGTGCCAGTCGGACGCTGCAACAGCTCGGTGTGCTGAGTATAAACGACGAGCGGCGATGCGGAATGGAGGCTTGCCAGTGGCCGCGTATTGAGCGACAGGGCAATTGCGTCGAGTTCGTCCCGGGAGTAGATCGCCAGGTGGCCGTGGATCAGCCTTTCCTCGACCTCTGCTGGACGGATAGGGATGCTCTGCATATCCAGGATCCGGCCGCGCCGGTCGATGCCCCGGTTGCGGGGTTGGCGGACTTGATTGTGGTGGCGCGGACAGGCGATCAACTCGCGCTTCAGTTCGCCGCGCGGATGCGCATGAATGGCGTTGTTGCTAGTGCCGTGCGACACGGCTCGACAGGCGGAACAGGCCGCAAGTCACGGATCACGTGTCAAGGCTGGAAGTCCAGCGCAAAAGGCGCCGCCAAGCCTGGCTTGTTCGAACGATAGCGAGGTAATCGTCGCGCAACGGCGTCAACTCAACGGCGCTGGCAGTCGCCTGGGCCAGGGCCGTAATTGCCTTATTGACTACGCGCGGATGACGGATTTCTTCTGGAGTGCGGGTTTGCGACATGGAGGGCTCGGAAAATGAATACTGCTCTTCAGGCAAAGACGACCGACGCGCGGCGTCTATCATGATGATGCTTGGGCTTAAGAGCAGCCACGCAGGACTTTACGCCAGACGCCCACTCTGGAAATCGCTGATGGCCTGGTCAAGCTCTTCCTGGGTATTCATGACGAATGGCCCTTGCTGCATGATCGGTTGACGCAGCGGGCGTCCGGCGATCAGCAACACACGGCAGGGTTCGGACGCCTCCAGGACGATGCCATCACAATCCGCATCATTTTCGAATACAGCCATATGGCGCAAAGGCACGGTTTGTTCTCCCACCAACACTTGGCCGCGGTAGGTGAAAATGAATGCGTTCCATTCGGGCGCAAGCGTCTGGGCAAAGCGCCCGCCAGCGGGCAGATGCAGGTCCAGATACAGTGGCTGCGTGGTATCGCGTCTGATCGTGCTCGCCACGCCGTGGCTGGCGCCCGCGATAACGCGCACCGTCACGCCGTCTGCGGTGACAAATTCCGGAATCTCGGCAGGCTTAAAATCGTGGTACCACGGCGCCAGCATTTTGTCTTTGGCCGCCAGGTTCAGCCAGAGCTGGAAGCCTTCCATCCGGCCCTGCTGTTGTTCCGGCATCTCGGAATGCACCACCCCGCGGCCGGCAGTCATCCACTGCATGCCTCCGCTCTCGAGCAGGCCTTCGTTCCCGGCGCTGTCGCGGTGGCGCATACGCCCAGCGATCATATATGTGGCGATCTCAAAGCCGCGGTGCGGATGGTCAGGGAAACCACCAAGATAATCATCCGGATCATTGGACGCTATGGCGTCGAGCATGAGAAACGGGTCCAGCCGGTGCTGCCATTCGTGGGTCAGCACGCGCGTCAACCGCACGCCGGCGCCATCGGAAGTCTGCTGGCCTGTCACCAGATGCTCGACAGGGCGCGGCCTACGGACCGGTTCCGAGTTGGGGGTAGTTTGCATAGTCATATCTCTTTATAAAAGTTTGCTGCGCACTGGCGGCTCCGTCCAGGCCAGCCAATGCGCTGCGGTGTCAAACCCGACAAGGACCGTGTAAGTCGAGGCGCAACCCCGCACCGGCTGGATGATCTGCCAGTCAAGATTAGCTGTCGATGAGCGGTAAAGCGGGGTTTCGCGTGGCGTTATTTCGCGCTTTGCTGTGCCGTCCCGTAGCTCTCCATCAACCCGCCATAGGCTGGAACGATGTGCTCGATCATGACCTTTGCGAATTCCATGGCTTCCGGGCGATTCCAGGTGTTCATCAACTCGGACATGACCGCGAAGGTGTCAATCGGCATTGCGCCTGCCTGCGCGACTCGGGCAATGGACAGGTCGGTTGCCATCTTCGACCAATTGCCCGACGCATCGACGATGCAGAACACTTTGTATCCCGCTGCGAGGGCGCTGAGTGCAGGAAACACCATGCAGATACTGGTGAGCGTACCTGCGATGAGCAGTGTCTTGCGCTGCGTTTGTTCGATGGCCTCAACAAAGGGGGGGTGATCCCATGCGTTGATCGGGCCGCTGCGCGGCACATGCACCGCGTCGGGGTTGCTCTGATGGATTTCAGGAAGAATCGGGCCATTCGGACCATCGGGAACCGACGCCGTTGTGATGGTCGGGATCTTGGCGATATGCGCGGCCTTTGCAAGCGTAACGACGTTGTTACGAAGCTCCGCATACTCCATATCGCGGACCAACTGGAACAATCCGGTCTGGTGATCTATCAGCAGCAATACCGCGTCGTCGGTGTCTATCATCCATTTATTCACAGTCATTTCATTTCCCTTTGGCTTTAGCCAGTCGATTTGCTGCCCACGGCAGCGAAGAGGATCGGACGACTACACTTGGTCTGAGCCGATCCCGTGTGCGATGACTGCATTAAAACAGTTGCACAATGAAAGATAAACCCACAAAATATCAACTCATTATTTGATTTTATAAAACAAAATGGCAATCGACATGGCAATGAGCATGCGGGTCTTTACCGCAGTGGTGGATGCAGGAAGCTTTACCGGTGCAGCGGACAAGCTCAATTTGTCGAGAGGAATGGCCACGCGCTATGTGGCGCAGCTTGAAGAACATTTAGGCGTTCGGCTGCTCAATCGCACCACGCGCAGGATCTCGCTCACCGAGGCCGGCAACGACTTCCACGAGCGGGCCACCCAGGTGTTGATCATGATTGAGGAGGCTGAAAATTCGTTAGCGCAGCAAGCCTCGATTCCGCGCGGCATTTTGAGGATGAGCTCCTCGAATGCATTTGGCGCCCGGCATTTGGGGCTGGCGCTCACGGAATACCTGCAGCAACACCCGGGGGTACAAGTTGACGTCACGCTCAACGACCGGGAGGTCGACCTCGTTGAGGAGGGTTTTGACCTCGCGATCCGCGTTGCGGCAAAGATTGATCCCGGACTCGTTGCGCGCAAGCTCGCGGGCGCGCGCCTCGTGGCATGTGCCTCGCCAGGCTATTTGAATAAGCATGGCGTTCCCAAAGTGCCTGAGGACCTTGTTAACCACCAATGTCTGACCTACGCCTACGTGAGTTCGCCCAACGAGTGGTGCTTTAGGCGTCATGGCGTAGAGCGCAGGATTCTCGTCTCCGGCGGCCTGCGCGCCAACAGTGGCGACATCTTGCGCAATGCCGCCACTGAAGATCTTGGGGTCATGCTGCAGCCGGATTTTCTGATCTTTGAGGCGCTGCGTGAACGGAAGCTGGTACGCGTACTGACGGACTGGGAAACCGACGAGCTCGGCGTATTTGCCGTTTATCCGAACCGCAAGTTTTTGCCGCCCAAGGTACGCAATTTCATCGACTTCCTTGCAGCGCGTTTCGGCCCAGAGCCATATTGGAGCGTGCCGCCAGAGGATCAGCACTAAGCACTGTCGCCACTAGCCTTGAGATAAGCTGGTGCTCCGAGCCGGAATCGAACCGGCACGCCTTGCGGCGGGAGATTTTAAGTCTCCAGTGTCTACCAATTTCACCATCGGAGCGGGGAAGCCTGACATTATGCCATGAGTGAAACATTACTACCAGACTAAAGTGCTGGTTCCGCCAGCTTGCCCAAGCTCAAAATACACTTCCCGCGCGCCCTCTATAATGGGAAATGACGCAGGGCGGGAGCACACTATCATGGCGGACGTGTCGCGGGAAGAAATGGATGCCAAGCTCGGCGCCCAGCAAGCCTGGGCCAACGGACTCATTGCCGAAATGCGCGCCTCGCTGGAGGGGCACACCCGCCTGGTCCACGAGCGGGAAAAGGCCAGCCAACTCCGCATGAAACGCTTTGAGATTGTGATGGAAGCCAGGATGTCGCGCAGCGAACAGCATATCGAACAGTTCGCCAAGCTGGTGGCGAGTGTCCGGGCCACGGTGGTTGTCACCGGCATCACCGTTACCATCGCCATCGCCTCCCTCATTGCGAGCTTCCAGGCCAATACGCTGGCTGCCTTAAGCACCGGAAAAGAGGCAACAGAGATCCTCGCCGAGGCGCAAAAGCAGAACCAGCAAGCGATGCAAGAAATGCATCGGCAAGTGGCGATAATTGTCGAAATTGCCGAGGAATTGAAGGCCCAGCAAGCCCAGAAAAACGGGCCTCAGCAAGCCCACCCGGAGCGCCCAAAAACCAGCCAATAAGCTGGATTCCCGGCCCGAAGCACTGACAAATTTGTCCTGTGCAACTTCGCCGCCTTGTTCCTATCAGAAACTACTTCCAGCAGGGAAATCCTCCCCTGTGGTTTTTCTGCACTCAAAAAATTCTCAACCCAAAAATGAGGCTGGCTGGGCTTTCCAGCGCCCTCCACTGCTCTGGTTTCGTTACCAGCACCACGGCCTGTTACATTTTGTGAGATTTGTCCTACAATGTACAGAGATTATCAAATCGAAAACTTGCGATGTAGAAATTATAACGGAAATTTGTTGCGCGGATGCACCAAAAATTGTTACAGGACCATGAAATTTTTCTATCAGTGATCCAAGTTGCTAGCTGATGTGTTAGACTTTTTCTACACTGCAACGGGTAGAGTCAAAATGAAAACATTTACTATCTCAGCGATTGCGTTTTACTTCTTTTACGTACTGAACGGCCTGATGGCCCCAGGACACGCCCAACGAAGTGTTGGTTCGTGTAACGACGTTATTGCCGGCATTGATGCCGGTGCAAAGACCAGTATGCCTAGGCACTGCAAGCGCGACGCGCTGGTAGCGCAGCAAGTCGCCACGGCCGTCCCTAGCAACTAAGGCGGCCGCCATCTGCGCCGGCGCAAGCCGGCGCGTTTCCCCTTCCGATTATTTGTGCTCCACGCCAGTCTTGGCGTGGCTGCGCCTTTGCGCGTGGTAGATGCCGGTATGGCCTGAGAACAGATAGCTGACCACGCACGCAAGCGCTGCATAGGGCGCAATTTCCGGCCCGAACAGCTCTATCGCCATCACCGTGGAGGCGATGGGGGTATTGGCCGCGCCCGCGAACACGGCGACGAAGCCCAGGCCCGCCAGCAAGCCGAAAGGCAGGTGCAGCAGCGGCGCCAGTGCGTTGCCCAGCGTGGCGCCGATGTAGAACAGCGGCGTCACTTCCCCGCCTTTGAATCCGCTGCCCAGCGAGGCGACGGTGAACAGGAATTTGCCCACGCTGTCCCACGGCGCCAGCGGCTGCCGGAACGCGTCCGCGATGATGGGGATGCCGAGGCCGATGTAGCGGTCGGTGCCGATGGCCCATACCGCCAGCGCAATCACCACGCCGCCCAGCAGCGGCCGCAGCGGCGCGTAGGCGATGCGGCGTTTCATGAAGGCGGACGCACCGTGCGCCGCCTTGGCGAACGCCATGCCGGCCAGGCCGAAGACTATGCCGGCGGCCATCACCGCCAGCAGCGGCAGCGCGCCCACGGGAACATGGGCGCCGACGGCGTAGTGCATGTGGTGCACGCCCCAGGCCATGCCGGCCAGGTCGGCGACTATCGCCGCGAGCATGCAGGGGAAAATGGCGTCGTAGCGCATGCGGCCGATGGCCAGCACTTCCAGGCCGAAAATGGCGCCTGCCAGCGGCGTGCCGAACACGGAAGCGAAACCGGCGCTGATGCCCGCCATGAGCAGGATGCGGCGGTCTTCATGGCGCAGCCGGAACAGGTGCGTGAGCTGGTCTGCCAGCGCGCCGCCCATTTGCACCGCCGTGCCCTCGCGTCCCACCGAGGCGCCGAACAGGTGCGACACGATGGTCCCGCCCAGCACCAGCGGCGCAAGGCGCAGCGGCACCACTTGCTTGGGGTCGTGGATCTCGTCGATCAGCAGGTTGTTGCCCGCTTCAACCGAGCGGCCAAAGTGCAGATAGATCCAGCCCACCGCGAAGCCGGCCAGCGGCAGCAGCCAGATAATGGCGGGGTGCGCTTGCCGCCAGTTGGTGGCGGCGTCCAGCGCGTACAGGAACAGCGCCGACGCGGAACCGGCCAGCGCCGCAACCAGGCTGGCGATGACGGTCCATTTCAGGAGGTAGGCGAGAGGTTTTATCAAAGTCGGGCCATCGTAGCAAAGGAACGATGGCCCGGCAAGGCGGCAGCGGCTTAGTGCTGGTGCGAGCCGCCGCGTTTGACTTCCATTACGTGGTTGTGATGCGGATTATCCTGGGCTGGCGATGGCGAAGGCGCAGGCGTGGCCGGAGCGCCCGGTGCGCGCGGCGCGGCGGGCAGCTCGCCGGTCCATTCGCGCGCCAGGGTGCCGGGCGGGTGCTTGTACCAGCCGGGGTCCTTGTAGTCGTTGCGCGCCAGGCCTTCGCGCACTTTCACCGTGGTGAACATGCCGCCCATCTCAATACCGCCGAACGGCCCCTCGCCCGTCATCATGGGCAGCGTGTTCTCCGGCAGCGGCATCTGCATGCCGCCCATGGAGCCGCCCTTGTCCCCCATCACCATATAGTCGGGCACCAGGCGGTTGATCTTCTCCGCCACGCCGCTATGGTCCACGCCGATCAGGTTGGGCACGTTGTGGCCCATGGCGTTCATGGTGTGGTGCGATTTGTGGCAATGGAAGGCCCAGTCGCCCGGATTGTCGGCGATGAATTCGATGGCGCGCATCTGGCCCACCGCGATATCGGTCGTCACTTCCGGCCAGCGCGCGGACGGACGCACCCAGCCGCCGTCCGTTCCGGTCACTTCAAAGGTGTGGCCGTGCAGGTGGATGGGATGGTTGGTCATGGTCAGATTGCCCGCGCGGATGCGCACGCGGTCGCCCTTGCGCACCACCATGGGATCGATGCCGGGGAAGGCGCGGCTGTTGAAGGTCCACAGGTTAAAGTCCAGCATGGTGTTGGTCTTGGGCTTGTAGCTGCCCGGCTCAATGTCATAGGCATTGAGCAGGAACACGAAGTCGCGGTCCACCGCGTGCTGCGCGGGGTCCCTGGGGTGCGTTACCCAGAAGCCCATCATGCCCATCGCCATTTGCGTCATTTCGTCGGCGTGCGGATGATACATAAAGGTGCCGGCATGCTTGGCCACGAATTCGTAGACAAAGGTTTTGCCGGGCTGGATGCCGGGCTGGGTCAGCCCGGTCACGCCGTCCATGCCGCACGGGAGGATCTGGCCATGCCAGTGCATGCTGGTGTGCTCGGGCAGCTTGTTGGTGACGAAGATGCGCACGCGGTCGCCCTCCACCACTTCGATGGTCGGTCCCGGGCTCTGGCCGTTGTAGCCCCACAGCCGGGCCGTCATGCCGGGCGCAAGCTCGCGCTCCACCGGCTCGGCCACCAGGTGGAACTCCTTCACGCCGTCCTTCATGCGCCATGGCAGGGACCAGCCGTTCAGCGTCACCACCGGGTTGTAGGGACGGCCGTTCGGCGGCAGCAGCGGCGGCGCGGTTGCGGCGCCCGACTGCTGCGGCGCTTCCGGCAGCGACGCGGCGCCGGCCCTGCTTGCCATGCCTGCGCCTATCAGCGCGGCGCCGGTCAGGAATGATCTGCGGTTGGTCATTTATTTGCTCCCTTGCCGCCCATTGCAGCTTCCAGATTGGTTTGCGCGACCCAGAATTCCTTGAGCGCGTTGATGTAGGCGCTCACGGCGGCGGCCTGTTCGCGCGAGTCGGCCAGCAGCTCGAAGGTGCTGGCCAGCATGCCGTTGTAGCGCAGCAGCGTCTCCTGCGACACCTGGCGGCGCAGCGGGATCACGTTGTCGCGGTAATGCTTCGCCAGCTCGTAGGAGGCGCGGTAGTCGTGGTAGCTCTCGCGCGCTTCGCTTTGCGCGTTGGCGGCCGTTTCGGCCAGCTTGTTCACGGCCTGCATATACACCGCCTCGGCGCGCGCCACGCGTGCAGAGCCCCAGTCGAACAAGGGGATTTCCAGCGTGATCTCGTAGCCGCGTTCGCGCGGCTGGCCGGTGGCGCTCTCGCGCACCGCCGCCAGTTCCAGCACGTTGATGAAGCGCGTGCTGCGCGTCAGGCCCAGCGTGGACGCTGTGTGTGCCGTCTCCAGCTTGGCTGCCTGGATGTCGAGGCGGTTGCGCATGGCTGCCTGTTCAACATCGGCCATTTCCCGCGCCTCGGGTGGCAGCTCCGGCAGATGCGGCGGCAGCTTGAATACGGCATCGGTCCCGCTCAAACCCAGCAAGCGGGTGAGCTTTTCCCGGCTGGCGTTCACCTGTTTGCCGGAGCGCAGCGCCTCGGCCAGCGCGTCGCCGTGGAAGGCCTGCTCGCGCGCGGCATCCAGCTTGCTCCAGTTGCCCGCCTTCTGCATGCGCTGGCCCAGCTCAGCGCCCGCCTCCGCCGCGTCGCGCACTTGCAGCGCGTATTCGTGCGCCTGGGCCGCAGCCACCGCTTCGTAATAGGCGCGGTGCGTTTCGGCTGCCACCTTCAGCGCTTGCTCCGCCACGGCCAGCTTGGCCTGTTCGAAGCGCCGCCCTTCTATGCGGCTGGCCAGCGGCGCGGTGATCAAGCTGACGAGGTTGAAGCCCAGCGTGCGTTCGATGGACGTGTCGCCGCCGCCCTGGGTGTGCTTGTAGCCAAAGGCAGGGTTTTGCAGGCGCCCTGCCTGGACCAGGTCCGCCTCGGCGATGCCGAGCGACCAGTAGGTGGCTTGCAGGCCACGGTTGTTCAGCAGCGCTATCTGCACGGCGCCGTCGGCCGTGAGCGGCTGTTTCAGCTGCTCTTGCAGCAGGGCGGCCAGCGCCTTGTGGTCTTCATCGCTGCGCAGCAGCTTGCCCTGCTGGCCGATGCGCTCCTGCGTGGCCTGGGCCACGGCGCCGAAGCCCTGGTCGCCGGAGAGCGAGGCGCAGCCGCCCAGGGCGACGGCCATCGCCACCGCCAGCACGGGTGCGAGCATGGCCGCGGGCCGCCTGGGCATAGGTGTATGTTTACTCATTGCTAAGTCTTCCTTGTCTTGCATGGATGTGGAGCCGCGCGCGCGGGTGCGGAGCACGTGCGCAGGTGCGGCAGCAGGCTTTAGACGCGGGCTGCCCGGGGCGGACGCTCGGGCAGCGCCAGATCGACCGCAGGAAGGCGGCCGGAATGGAAGGATATGAATTGGGAGGACGCCGCCGGCAGCTGCGGCAGTACCGGCAGCGCGGGCGCCAGGGCGGCCCCGACGCAGCAGGCGCCGGTGCTGCCGCATTTGGATGGGCCGTGGGAGTCATGCATGCCGCGCTCACCCTGGCCGCCGTCATGGCTGGCCTGCGCTGCGGCGGCCAGCATGGCGGCGTGGTCGTGGCCGGCAGCCATCGCAGGCGTGCCGGAGGGCGCTTGCGATGGCGCCGCAGCCGTAGCCGTAGCCGGTCCGCACAGCAGCATGCTGGCCGAGGCGACACCCTGGAAGGGAATCGCCAGCAGCATGAGCCACAGCAGCAGGGAACGGAACACGGCTTTCATGCCCGGCATCCTATCACAGGTGGCTTACTTCTCGACCACCGGGGCGCGGCCCAGCGGCTGCTCCATGTTCGCCAGATACCAGGACAGCGTGGACATGACCGCCACGTGGCGGCGCAGGTTTTCCGGGTCCACCTTGTCCAGCGTGTCGGCCGGGGTGTGGTGGTAGTGGAAGTAGCTCGAGGTGTCCACCTGCGGCTGGAACAGCGGCACGCCGTCTTTTTCCAGCAGCGCCAGGTCGGCCGCGCCCACGTGGTCGCGGCGCGTGAATACGCCGGCGCCGATAGGCTGCAGCGCCGCCATCACAGGCGCGAAGTGCTTCTCGGCCTTGGCTTCCACGCTGGCCAGAATGCCGAACGGACGGCCGCCGCCGCTGTCGCTTTCCATGGCGGCGAACTGCTTCAGGATAGTGTCCTTGTTGGCCGCGTGGTAGGCGGCGCCGCCGCGCGTGCCGTTCTCCTCGTTCATCCACGCGATCATGCGGATGGTGCGGCGCGGCTTCAGGTTCAGCGCCTTCAGCGTTTGCAGCACGCCCATGGCGCCCGCCACGCCGGTGCCGTCGTCGTTGGCGCCGGTGGCCAGGTCCCAGGAGTCCAGGTGGCCGGAAACGACCACGATCTCGTCCGCCTTGTCGGTGCCCGGCAGGTCGGCGATGACGTTGAAGCTGTCGGCGTCCGGCAGGTTTTGCGGGGTCAGCGTCAGGTGCATCTTGACCGGGCCGCGCTTGGACAGGCGGGCGATCAGCATCGAGTCCTCCGCCGTCACCGCCGCTGCGGGAATGCGGTCCGCTTCGGACAGCGCGGTGGCGCCGGTGTGGGCGATGCGGAAGTCCGCGCCGCCTACCGAGCGCACGAGGAAGCCCGCCGCGCCCATTTGCGAGGCGATTTTCGGCCCCATGGTGCGGTAGCGCGAACCATTGCCGTAAGCTGGGCCGGCCAGGCCGCGGTCGGCCATTTCCTGGTCAAATTTCACGTCGAACAGTACGATGGCGCCCTTCACTTCGGCGGCGCGCGCTTTCAGCTCGTCGAAGTCGCGCACCACGATCACCGGCGCGGTCAGGCCGGCAGCGGGCGTGGCGCCCGAGCCGCCCAGGGCGGTCAGCACCACGCGCTGGCTCAAGCCGGCCGGACGGCCGGCGTAGTCCACCAGTTCCGCCGTTTCGGCGCCGCGCACCCAGTGCGGCACTTTCACCGGCTGCAGGGTCACCGTCGCGCCCAGCTTGCGCATGGCGGCGGCCACCTGCTCCACCGCCGCTGCCGCGCCGGGGGAGCCGGACAGGCGCGGACCGATCAGGTCCGTCATGTCGGCCAGGCGTTCGTAGGCATAGTCACTCTTCATCGCTGCGTCGCGGATCTGTCCCAGGGTGGCGGGGTCGTTGGCTGGGGCGGCGATCGCGCCGGCGCTCAGCATGCAGCTCATCAAAACGGTCAAAACGGTTTTCA
Organism: Pseudoduganella sp. GW821-FHT05F09; assembly: GCF_059419605.1. Taxonomy (NCBI): domain Bacteria; kingdom Pseudomonadati; phylum Pseudomonadota; class Betaproteobacteria; order Burkholderiales; family Oxalobacteraceae; genus Pseudoduganella; species Pseudoduganella sp. GW821-FHT05F09. The sequence goes on along the minus strand of NZ_JBWKSD010000006.1, from coordinate 111,890 downwards.
TGCAGGTCCTGGTTGGGTAGAACTGTAGGGACGGAAACGATAACGTATTTAATAATGTTGCGCACTAGTTTTTGGATTTACACTGAAGCTTTTCCAACGAATGGATGCGGCCATGCTTAAAGGACAACTGTGCACCGTGCGCCATTTGCTCACCGCCGACCTGAATACCTTCATCGCGCTGGCCAATGACCTGCCCTCGCGCGGCGACTATTTTTCGCAGCAGTTCAAGTCGCCGGAAACCATGCGCCGGGAGTTCATGCAGAACGGCTTCGTCACCGAGGACAGCGAGCTGTTTGTGGTGGAGGACCGCGCCCACCACATCGTCGGCGTCATCACGCATTTCAAAAGCCGCACGCCAACCTCGCGCGAGATCGGCTACCGCCTGCTGGAACCGGCCCTGGCCGGGCGCGGCTACATCAGCGAGGCGCTGCGGATGCTGGTCGACCATTTGTTCAAAGTGCACGCCTGGCACCGCATCGAACTGCTGACGGCGCCGGAAAACACCGGCTCGGTGCGCATCGCGCAAAAGTGCGGTTTTACCGAGGAAGGCAGGCTGCGCGGCGCCTTCTTTATCAACGGACGTTATCAGGATGTCAGCATCTACGGCCTGCTGCGGCCGGAATGGGAGCGCCGGCGGGCAGCTTTGTAAGAATGTGTATATTCGTTCCGTGCGCCCGATTTGCCGAGCTATAGTAATACTCATACGACGGCAACATGACCATTTCGGTCCTGGCCGAGCAAAGGGGAACACCATGCTGAACAAAAAATTCCTGGGCGCGGTAGCACTGCTGGCCACCGTTGCCGTCTCGTCTTCCGCCATGGCTGCGGGCGACCGTGACTTCAACACCGCAGCCGGCGCCGTCATCGGCGCGGCCATCGGCAGCCAGAACGGCTCGGGCGGCGCGGTGGTGGGCGGCCTGGTTGGCGCGGCGGTCGGCAATAGCCTGGGCGGCGGACGCCATCACGGCGGCGGCTACGTGTCCACCCGCGTGTACACCCAGCCTGCGCCGGTTTATTACGCACCAGCGCCGCAACCGGTCTACTACGCGCCTGCGCCACAGCCGGTCTACTACGCACCCGCGCCGCGCTACTATGAGCCAGCCGTGGTCTATGTTGAACCTTCGCGCCCGTACTACTACCGCGAATCGCGCCGCGATTACTACCATGACCGTGGCTATCACGGACGCGGCCACGGCCATCGCTGATACCCGAATCCCTGTATGACCCCTTAACGGCCTCCGCCCTCGGCGCAGGCCGTTTTTTTACGCTTTTTTTCCGCCCTCCGCTAGCGCTCCGCAACGGCATGCCGCCGTGTGGGGAGCACCATGACAGCAAGCGACAGCATCATCACCCTGGAACTGGGCCATTACCGCCTGCGCGAGCGCATCGGCGGCTCGGCCTACGGCGTTGTCTGGCGCGCAGAGGGGCCGCGCGGAACGCGCGACGTGGCGCTCAAACTGATCAACGAAGCCCAGATGGCACGCGCCCTGCCCGCGCAGCGGGAGCGCTGGATCGCCAGCGCCGAAAACGAGATCACCTTCCTGCAACTGCTGGAGCCCTGGGACGAGCGCCATATCGTACGCCTGCTCGACAGCGGCTGGCACAACGGCCTGCCGGTGCTGGCGCTGGAGCTGCTGGACTGCGACCTGGCCCGCCACATGAAGACTCTGCGCGGACGCGGCGAAGCGCTGGCGCCGGAGCGGCTGCTGGCCTGGATGTCCCAATTGAACCAGGCGCTGGCCAAGGTGCATCAATACGGATGGCGCTACCTGGACCTGAAACCGGCCAATGTGCTGGTCGACACCCTGCTGGGCAATGTGAAGCTGGCCGACTTCGGCACCAACCGGCGCCTGGACGCGCACGGCGAGCACTCCTACACCGGAACCGCGAACTGGCAAGCGCCTGAACAGTTCTTCCCTGCGCCCGGGGGCGGCTATGCCACCGGCCGCCAGAGCGACTATTTCGCGCTCGGCGCCCTGTTTTATTACCTGGCGACCGGCGGCACGCAGTTGCGCTACTGCGGCGAATGCGGGCTGGCCTACCGCAACCATCTGAGCGGTGGTGCGGACGTGCTGCTGCGCCAGCATGGCGGCCTGCCCGCCACCTTGCACGCGGACGAGGAGATGCTGTTCGCGCGCGCCTTCGGCTCCGCCGGCCCAGCCGCAGACGCAGCGCTGCGGCTGCTGCGCCAGTTGCTGGCCCCGGAGCCGGAGGCCCGCCCGCGTCACGCGATCGACATCAGCCGTCAATTGGCCGCTATCGCCGGCCCGGCCGCCTTGCCGTACCGGCGGGCCGCCGAAACGCCGCATTGGTGGACTGCCCACGCCGGCCTGGCCCACACCAGCTGGCATCACGGCGCGGAGGCGTGATGCGCAGCCGCCTGTTCGCCGCCACCGCCGCCGCGCTGCTGGTGCTGACCGCGCTGCAAGCCTGGTCACTGCTGCGCGCCCCCGCCGCCTGGTCTCCCGCCGCCATCGAGATCCGGCTCGCTCCGGGCGCGCAAACCATGCTCGGCGCACGGGAACTGGCCGCTCCGCAGGCCGAGCACGCCCACATCCAGCTGCGCCGGGATGCGCAAGGCGCCTGGCTGCTGCGCAATCTGAGCGCATCGCGGCCCGCCGTGCTGCACGGCCCGGACGGCGACAAGCGCATGGGCAGCGCGGCGCTGGCGGACATGCAAAGCTTTCAGATCGGCGGCGCACTGTTCGCGCTGGAGCCGGGCCGCGCTGGCCGCGAGGCGGCATTCCAGTTTGGCGGCAGTTCCTGGCGCTACGACGGCGCCACGCTGTACCGCGACGGCAGCGCCCAGCCCTCATGCCCGGACGCCTCCGCCGCAACGCGCATCACGGCGCTGTGGAACCGCGTGGCGCCCGGTGTGCTCACGCTGGCCCGTCCGCTATCCTTCGGCGGCAATCTCCACTGCGGCAACCGGCTGGGGCTCGGCGGCATTGCGCCCGGCGCCGCCATGCTGGCCCGCAGTGGCGGACAGCTCGCGCTCAGCGCAGGGCCGCAGGACGACGGCCACACCGCCCTGCGCGCCATCAGCCGCGCCGCAGCTGGCACGCAAGCGCCCGTGCAGGCCAGCCTGCGCCAGGAAGAACGTCCGCTCGCCGGCGTGAGCTCATTCAGCATCGGCCGCACACGCTTTCAGCTGGGACGGCAGCCCGGCGCGGCAGGAGGCGATGCGCTCACACTTGAACCCTCGCGGCACATGGCCCTGTTCGCTGCTCCCGACGCCCGGCTGCCGCCAGAAGTGACTTGGCAATGGCGCCAGCGGACGCTGTGGGGCATCGCCGACTCCCCGGCCATCCTGGCGCTGCTGGCCGTCGCCATGGCCGCGCAGCTGTTCGTCCGGACGGCGGGGCCGGCGCGCCCGGCGTCCGCCAAGGCACTGGCGCGCGCCGTCGCCGCTACGGCCTTGCTGGCAGCCGGCGTTGCGGCCATCGTGGCGCAGCGCGCCGGACATCCCGGCAGCGCGGTCTGTTCCCTGCTCCTCGGCGCAAGCGCGCTGGCCTGCTGGCTGCTCGCGCCCAGGCGCCTCCCCCTTCCGGTAGCCGCCGCCCTGGTACTGCTGGCGGCCGGCCTGCTGGCGCAGCTCGAACTCGGCCTGGGCGCCAGCGTGTCGTCCTGGCTGCGCTACTACCAAAAGAGCACCGCGCTGCTCGCAGCAGGCAGCGGCGCCAGCGCGCTGTGGCACCTGTCCCATACATGGCGGCGCAGCACGCGCACCGTCACGCCCCAGCGCACCATGGAATGGCTGCTGGCCATCCTTGCCGCCGTAGCGCTGGCCGCGCTTGCCGCGCAAGTGCTGTGTGGCGACGAAACCGGCGTGTTCGACCTGCAGCCGGTGGAACTCGCCAAGCTCGCCCTCACAGCCCTCACCGCCCACTGCCTTGCGCTACGCATGAGCTGGAACGAAGCCAACAACCACCAACCCGGCCACGCCGCGCGCTGGCTGCAACTGGCCGCCCCCGCCCTGCTGTTCCTGGCGCTGCTCGCGTTCGCGCTGGTCCAGGTGGACGACTTCTCGCCCCTGATCCTGCTGCTGGTGTGGAGCCTGTCCATGGCCTTCGCCTACGCCCTGGCGGCCCGCCAGCGAGTGCTCGCTGCGGTGCTGGTCTGCGGTGCGCTGTCGGCCATCGCCGCCATCGCCATGGTGCGCGGCGCAGGGGCGGAAGGCGTGGCGCAGTGGCCGCTGGCCAGCAGCTTTTACGCCGACCGCTTCCAGGTCTGGCTCGCGCCTGCCGCCCATCCCCACACCGGCCAGCAACTGCTGCTCGGCGCCCACGCCATCGCCGAAGGCGGCTGGCTGGGCGCGGACAATATGCTGGGTCTGCGCTCCCTGGGCCTGCCGGTTGGCGCCGCCGTCAACATCCCCGCCGTGCAGGACGACTTCGCGCCCGCCTTCTTCCTGAACCGCCACGGCCTGGTAGGCGCAGTGCTGCTGTGGGCCGCCCAGGCCGCGCTGGTGGCGGGCCTGCTGCACGTGGCCGCGCGCGCCTACGCCGCCGCCACGCTGGCGCGCGATTTCCGCCAGGCCTGGCTGGGCCGCTTCCGCTACTTCGCCCTGTGCGGCGGGACGGCGTTTGTGCTGGGCCACCTGCTGCTGTCCTGGGGCACCAACCTGGCCATCTTCCCCATCATGGGCCAGCCCATGAGCTTCCTGTCCGCCGGCGGCAGCCACTTGCTGTTTTTCCTGTGCCCCCTGCTAGCCTGCTGTGCGGTCAGCGCGCAATCTTTAGAGGAGAACGAACATGCCGATCTACGTCCAACATGAAGTCCTGGGGCGGATTCCCGACGTCTTCAACGCCGAGGCAATCTGGCAAGCACCCGGCCTGGCGCTGTTCTCGCGCCGCCCTCTGCTGCGCGACCTGCTTGAACGCAGCCCGCGCGAACATCGCGGCCGCGCCGCCACGCGCTGCTTCTCGCACGTGACGCTGATGCTGCCGCAAGAGGAAGTCGATGACGACTACCACCTGACGCGTGGCGCCCGCGCCCGCGAACTGGCGCAGACCCTGGCCGCCCTGCACCAGAAGGACTTCGGCGACCTGCTCGGCAGCGACCAAGTGCGCTACGACGTGCTGGGCAAGGAAGAGCTGGCGCCGGGCGAGGTTGAGGTGCGCTTCGGCCACGCCGTCTACCTGCCCGCGCCCGACGAGAAGGCGCTGTTCAACGTGAGCGTGTCGCGCGACAGTGCGGTATGGAAGCCCGTGTGCGCCGTCTACCCGAGCCAGCGCCTGGCGCTGATAGGCGGCAGCGAAGGCGCGGCCAGCTATGTGGCAAGCGGCTGGCCGTTCGGTGGCGACAGCGCCACCTTGCTGCTGAACGACGGCCCGGACGCGCAGCCTGTGGTGCAGATGCGGCCCAAGGACGCCTTCGATTGCAGCTTCGATGCAAGCCAGGGCCACTACGTTATCAAGTCAAAAGACAGTAGCGCCGGCGCGCGCCTGCTGCTCAAAATCACCCGCAGCAGCTCCGCGCCGCCCGCCGTCCGCCCGGCGCCTCAGCACAGCGCATCCGCCGCGGCGCCCAGCGCCGGCAGTGCGTCGCCGTCCCGCGCCGCAGTGTGGCAGGCACGCCCGCAAGTACAGGCGGACAGCAGCGACCTGACCGCCGTTCCACAGCCCATCCGCCGGCCCGCCCCGCGCAGTGGAGAGACCGACGCAACCTATGCGCCCGTGCTGCAACGCCAGCGCGTCAGCCTGGTGGCGCTGGCCCTGCCGCGCCTGAGCCGCTACCGCGACACCGGCGCCACCGCGCTGGAAGTTCCGTTCGGCCATACCCTTGCCCTGAACGCCGATCTGGCCGCAAGCCGCGCGATCAGCTTCCTCGTCAACGACAGCGACGAACTCTATGCCTGCACGGACAGCGGCCGCCAGCGCATCACCGCGCCCGCCAGCTTCACGCCGGTGGACGCGCGCGCCATCCGCGTGCTGCCCGCGCCGCCGGCCATGGCGGAGCGCTATTGCGCAACCGTGTGCCTGGCGCAGCCGCTCAGTACCGCCATTGCCCCAGGAGTGCGCCTCGCCTTCGGCCGTGGCAGCCCCGCGCTGGCCGCGCTGCGCGTGCTCGATTCGCCGCGCTTCCTGGGCACAGGCAACGGTGCCGGCAGCAACGCCAGCGCGGACCGCATCGGCCTGTCGCGCAACGCCTTCAGCTTTGAAGCGGCGCCGCAGGGCTTCAAGATCGGCCGCCTGTCCGCCTCGCAGGCGCTGTACCACCTCGACGAGCGCATGGAATTCGTAGCCAGCATAGGCGAAGCCGGCGCCGACGCTCCCTACCTGCTGCCGGCTGGCCACCATCTCGTCGCGGGCCACTATGTGCTGCGTTTCGACGCGTGAGCGGCGCCATGCGGATCGACTCCTTTCACGGCCTTGCAGCCTGGCTGGCGGGGCTGGCCATCACACTGGTGCTGGCCTCCTGGCTCACGCCGCGCGAGTGGTGGCGGCGCCCCACAGCGCGCAACCTGTGCCTTGCGGTGCTGGGCACATGGGCGTTTGGCAGCCTGATACTGCATTTCGCCAGCGCCCCGCAGCCGCAGATGCAGCTGGCCGGCCTGCCCGGTTCCTTTGCCCCGGCGAGCGCAATGCAAACGCAGACAGCGGCTCCAATCCGCAGCCTGCCGCCCGCGTCTCTTCCCTTCCGCGTACACCGCGACCTGAACCTGCGCGCCTCGGCCAGCGTGGACGCGGAGCGCCTGGCGCTGGTGCCGGCCGGCGCCAGCGTCACGCCCACCGGCATACGCAACGGCGACTGGTGGGAAGTACGCGCCCATGCGGACGGCAAGACCAGCACCGGCTGGGTGAGCAGCCTGTGGCTGCGGCGCGCGGCGGAATGAGCGTGGCGTCCTTATTCGAGACACTCAATTTCGGCCCCGGCCTCGACGTGGCAGCGCGCAGCGCCTCCAGCAACAGCAGCAGCCACGCGCTGGAAAACCAGGACAACTTGGTGCTGATAGACGCCAACGGCCGCGCCATCGTCCTGCATGGCCAGATCGAACGCGCGGTCCAGCTTCCAAACTGGCCGCGCGGCCATATGCGCATGGCGGTGCTGGACGGCATGGGCGGCCACGGCTACGGGCGGCAGGCGGCGGAAGCGGCGGCCGCAGGCCTGCTGCGCATGCCCGCCTGCGCCACGCTGGAGGAACTGGCCGCGCGCCTGGACGCCCTGCACGCGCAGCTCCAGCAGCAATTCAGCACGCCCGGAGACGCGGGCCAGGCGCGCCGTCCCGGCACGACGCTCACGCTGCTGGAACTGCGTCCGCAGCAGCAGCCGCTGCTCTACCACGTCGGCGATTCGCGCCTGTACGAGATCACGCCGGAGCATGCGTGCGCGCTCACCATAGACCATGTGCCCGCCACGGCTTTCGCCATGCAAGGCCTGCTGGACGCCGGGGAATGGTGGCGCCAGGTGCATGGCGAACACCGGCCGCACATCGCGCAGGCTTTCATACTCGGCAACGCCTTCGCCGATCCGCAGCAGTTGGACGACGCACTGTGCGCCCTCGAGGGCGCGCGCCTGCCCGGTTTCCTGCGCCCGCTGGCGGACCGCCGCGCCATCACGGTGCGCAGCGGCGCGGTCTACCTGCTGGCCACGGACGGCTTCTGGGCGTGCCGCCGCCCGCAGGAATGGATAGCGCAATGGCCGGCATTGCTGGGCAGCTCGGCCAGCGCCGCCGGCGCGGTCGAAGCGCTGTTCGGCAGCTACCGCAGCGCGCCGCCGTCCGGCCTGAAACTGGACAATCTGACAGCCATCGCCTTGCGTTTCAAGACCGCGCAAGGCGGTTGCAATATTGACGAAACGGCACTACCACTGGCCCGTGTGATGCCGTTTTGATCAGGGCATTGTTGCGCCCTTGCCCCGCTCTTTGGCGCTAGCGCAAATCAAATGGAATAAGCGGCTGGAACGGTTGCCATGCACTGGCAAAACCCGTAAGCTCTCGTTTATGCCGCCGGTCCTGAAGCCATGAAAAAATGCAGCAACACTGACCACCCGCACTGCACATTCTGGGTACTCCCCGGAGAAGATGCATGCGCGGGCGGACATCAGCAGCCTGCAGCCGCGCCCACCAGTTACGATTTACTGAGTGCCATGCGCAGCGCCCGTGCCGCCTCCCCGGCCACGGCGGCCAGTCACGCCCCTGCCAATGTGCAGGCCAGTGCCCCCGCCTACCAGACGGCGCGGCCCCGCCCGCAGTTGCACATCAGCGGTTTCGACCCGCGCGCCGCAGGCGGCCGCCAGACCCTGAAAATGGAATTGCGCGGCATGCCGGACGACTGCGCGCCGCAACTGACTATCCAATTGCAATCCGAACTGATACCGAACGGCGCCTCGCGCCAGCAGTTCGTGCGCGCGGCGGACGGCGGCTGGCGGCCCGCGTTTGTCGAATTCACATCCCGGAACAAGGAACACGGCCAATACCAAATCAGCGCCGAGGTGCTCAGCCAGCACGCCGGCCTGGCCACGCGCCGCTGGGAATGCGTGTTTGTGATCCTGGTGCCGCGCCTGGACGCCACGCTCACTGAAATCCACCGCATCTTCCTCAGCACGCACAAGAATGTGCGCGTGGTGGCGGAAGACGCCTCGATTGCCCGCGTCAGCGCGCAAGGCGGCGAGAGCCTGGATATCGACGTCACCGCCCGCAACGCCGGCATCGCCCACGTCAACCTGGACGCGCCGCAAGGCAAGGTGGACATGGGCTTCTCCACCATCGCCTGGGACGAAGACCTGATCGAGATCGCCGTGCCGCGCAGCGCGCCGGTGCATCCGCATCCATCCACCGCCGCGAGCTTCGTCAACGCCGCGCCGGAAGCGGGCTCGCAACGCCAGCTGCGCCTGTTCGCGCTGGACGAATGCGTGCTGGGACGCTTTGAACTGGTGGACCCGGACGCGGACGTGCTGCTTCAGCACTTCGGCGAGGGCAGCCCGGAAGCGAACGGCCTCACGCGCCGCCTGTCCGGCCGCCACGCCGTGATACGCCGCGCCGCGCAAGGCAGCGGCTTTGAAATTGAAGACGTGTCGCGCTACGGCATCCTGCTGGACGGCGTCTGGCCCGGCAAGAACAAGCCGGTGCGCCTGCGCCAGGGCATGCGTATTGAAATGAGCGCCAGCATCAAGGGCATCGTGGTGCTGCAGGTGTCGGCCATCATGCCGCATGGCGTGATCCTGCACCGGCTGGACCAGGGCGCGCACGCCGAATGCCTGTTCCTGCTGGCCCCGAACTGCCACCCGGGCTACCCCATGCCGTCCTTCGCGGCCACGCCGCAGGCGGCCGCACTGCCGCTGATACTGCACCACGACGGCGGTTTCTGGCACCTGGACCAGCTCACCGGCAAGGAGACCGCGCTGGCGCCGGCCACACCGCTGGAAAAGCTGAGCCGCATGCCGCGCCTGATGCGCTTCGCCAGCGAACCGTATCCGGAAAGCTGGATCATCCGCACCGGCGCGCACGACCTGCACAGCACCATCGCCGCGCAGGACATGCACACCGCCTGACCAAAACGCTTACAACGGCGTGGGCTCCTTGTCCGCCGGACGCTTGGGCAGCGGAATGCGCTCGGTTTCTCCCGGCACCTGATCGAAACGCATCGCTTCCCAGTCTTCGCCCGCCTGCACCACGCGTTCCTTGCGCGACGACACAAAATTCCAGAACATGAAGCGGCGTCCGTCCAGCGGCTCGCCTCCTATCACCATGAACTGCGCGGCAGAACGGGCCAGCACGCGCTGGGCGGTACTCGTGTCCAGCAGCGCCATGGTGTGCAGCGCCAGCGGCACGCCGTCGATTTCCAGCTCGCCGCTGATGGGATAGATCGCCGCTTCGGCCGGCAAGCCCGCCAGGCCTATCTCCTGCTCCGCCTTCAGCGCCACGTCCAGGTACAGCGTCTGGCTGTAGGTCTTCACCGGCGAGGTCTTGCCGAAAGCGGTGCCGATCAGCACGCGCACGCTGGCGCCGTCCACCTGGAAGGAAGGAATCTGGTCGGCCCGCGTGTGCTCGAAGCACGGCTCGCATTCCTCATGCTCCTTGGGCAGCGCAACCCACAGCTGCAGGCCGTGCGTGCGGTGCGGCTGGTCCACCAGGTCCTTGGGCGTGCGCTCGGAATGGACAATGCCCTTCCCCGAAGTCATCAGGTTGATGGCGCCCGGTTCGATGCGCTGCACCGTGCCCAGGCTGTCGCGATGGTCCATCGCGCCCTCGAACAGATAAGTCACCGTGGCCAGGCCGATGTGCGGATGCGGACGCACGTCGTGGTCCGAGCCCGGCGCCACGTCGATCGGGCCGAAATGGTCGAAGAAGATGAACGGGCCAACCGCCTGCTTCACCGCCGACGGCAGATAGCGGCGCACCACGAAGCCGCCGCCCAGGTCTTTCTCGTGGCCTTTCAACACATTGGAAATAGTCATGATGCTTACCCCAGCACGGTGTTGATCTCGGTCGTCACAGCCGTCATGAGCTTGTGGACCGGGCATTTCTGCGCCGCCGACAGCAGCTCGGCGCGCTGCGTTTCGCTCAGGTCACCGGTCAGGTGCACCGTGGCGGACAAGCGGTACACGCCTTTGCGCTCTTCGCTGTCGTCGCGTTCAGTGGTCACTTCCACGTTCTCCAGCGGATAGCCCTTGCGCTTGGCGTACCACACCACGGTGAGCGCCTTGCAGGCGCTGATGGCCGCGTCGTACAGGTCGTGCGGCGAAGGACCGGCGTCGCTGCCGCCCTCCTCCACTGTGCCGTCGACGGAAATGATGTGGTTGCGCACATGGGCGATATGCCGCATTGGCAGGGACTGGTCGCGGATTACTTTGATAGACATGGGCTCCTCGCATGCGTAAGTCTTGGAAGCCACAATGTACACCGTTTGCCCTTGGTTCGCCTATCCCATTCGCCCATCTACACAGAATGCACATCTCATGACCTAGCTCAAACACAGGCCGCATATGGCTGGCAATCGCCGCTTGCGCTCCATAGAGTAAAAAAGTGCAGGGCCAACAATGGAGACCATCATGAGCGAAATTACTGGCGCCATAGACTTGAGCAAGATACCCGAGGAAGAATTCGATCCCGACCTGGACCTGCGAGCGGCGGTGGTGCGCGAAGGCGCGGTGCTGGGCTCCACCGTGGTCAAGGCGGGCAACCGCCGCGAGCCGCTGCGCTTTGCCGTGCAGTTCGAGGCGCCGCTGCTGCCCGGCGCCGCGCTGCCATGCCCGGTGCGCCTTGTGATAGGCCCCAACGTGGGCGATCTGGAACTGCTGGGCATCGACACGCTGAACCATGTCGTGGACCTGGCCGGCCAGCGCTCCGACACGGACGACGGCGGCGACGCCTCCCCCGGCGAACCAGCCGGCGCCAATGCCAGCTACGAGGTGAAAGTGGACGTGGGCGTGCTGGCGGTGGACATCGCCATCTACCACTGCTGGCTGTTCTGCTGCCGCACCTACACCCTGCGCGGGCGCGTGGTGTGCCGCCGCTGGCACTACAATCCCGCCACCGGCCACTGGAGCTTCTGCGACGAGCCGGTGCCCGGCGCCACCGTCGAAGCCTACGACCTGGACCGCTTCTTCTTCTGGTACCACCGCGACCTGATCAAATCCGCCATCACCGACATCAACGGCAATTTCGTCATCACTTTCCGCTGGTGCTGCCTGCGCTGGCGCCCGTGGCTGCTGCAAAGCTGGGCCGTTGACCATGAGCTGATCAACCAGATCCAGGACCTGCTGACGCGCTACCGCATCCCGCTGCCGCCGGTGCCGCCACCACCCTCGCCAGACCCGCTGTACCTGCAGCAGCTGGCCGCCCACGCCACGCGCAGCGGCGCCATGCCCGCCGCCCGCATGCAGCTTGGCCAGGGCGTTCCGGACAACGCCATGTCGGCCGAGGCGCTGCTGGCGGTGCTGCCGCCCTCGCCAGAGCTGGCGGCCCTGCACATCTGGCCCTGGTGGGACCGCAACGACTGCGCGCCGGACGTGGCGTTCCGCGTGACCCAGCCCTGCGGCGGCGCGGTGCGCGTCATCCGCAATGAAAGCAATGCGCAAACGCGCTGGGACATTCCCGCCAGCCTGCACGTCACGCTGCTGGCCAACGACCAGGCGTGCTGCCTGCCGGTCTGCTACGACCCCGAGTGCCCCGAGTGCCTGCAAGTGACCTTCGTTGGCTGCGTCGACACCAGCCAGATCGGCGCCGCCGACGTGCCTCCGCTGCCGGATCTGCGCGGCTACGCGTACACGGCCCTGCCGGCGCCGGAAGACCGGCCGTTCTACGGCTCGCTGCGCATACGCGGCGGCGTGGGCAGCGACGTGGACTACTTCAAGGTGCAGGTCTCGCGCGACGGCGGCGTCTGGACCGACCTGCCGCCGCCAGCCTTTGAAGGCTTCCAGCGCCACTACTGGGACGGCAGCGGGCAAGCCCTGGAGCCGGCGCCCGCGTTCGCGCCCATCACGAAGAACGGCCAGACCGTCATGATCACGCGCCAGCACTACGAGGCACTGCACCCGGCCATTCCGCGCTTCGGCGGCCAGGTCGTCTGGTACGACCCGGACACGCTGTTCTACTTCGACACCACGGCCAATCCCGCCATCACGCCGGACGCGCTGTACCAGCTGCGCTTCATCGGCTACTCGGCCGACGCGGCGGACAACTTGATACTGGCCAGCGCGCGCGTGCTGCCGGGCTGCGGCCAGCAGGAGGCGCAGAAGGTGTTCATCCGCGTGGACAACCAGGCCATGGTGCATCCGGCGCCCACCGCGCTGCATCCTTGCGGGCCGGGCACGGTGCATGACTGCACCAATGAGCCGGATTGCTATATCCGCAGCATCTGCGTCAACGAGGGCACGGCCGGCGAATACTGCATCAGCGCCTGCGACATGGTGCGCCTGTCCGCCAGCGATACGCTTACCGTGCACTTCAGCGCCACCGTGCCCGCGACCGTGCAGGACGGCCACCTGGGCGGCTACACGCTGTTCGCGGAATACGGCGTGGCGCAGACCTTCCAGATCGGCACCGGCGTACATGGCACCTTCAGCGCCGACCCCACGTTCGAAGTGGGTCCAACGTATCTGGAAGCGCTGTCGCAGGGCGCGCCAAGGCCGCACTGGTACGGCGGCCACTACAAGGTGACGCTGCGCGGCAGCGACTTTGACCGCTGCTGCGCCTACATCCTGCGGCTGAAGGCCTGGAAGCGCACGGCCAACTGCGGCGCGCCCAGCCTGACCCACTTCAACGAGTTCGAAGTGGCGTTCACCATATTGCGTCCGGAGCTATGCCCGGACGTGTGCCCGGAGCCAGGGGAGAATATGGGCTAGGGGCTGCAGATGGACGGCGCATGGTACGAGCTGCTGCTGGCTGTGCTGGCGGTGTGGCGGGTGACGCATCTGCTGCACGCCGAGGACGGCCCGTGGGACTTGACGGTGCGGCTGCGCGGCTGGGCGGGCGACGGTTTTCTGGGGCGCATGCTGGACTGTTTTTACTGCGCCAGCCTGTGGGTGGCGCTGCCGGCCGCCGCCATGCTGGGCACAAGCTGGCAGCACTTTGTACTGCTGTGGCCCGCGCTGTCCGCCGCAGCGATCACGCTGGAGCGCGTGCGCGGCGCGCTGCGGCAAGAGGAGCTTTAAATGGGATGCTGCGGAAGCAAGCGCCAGCAGATGGTGCAGAAGATTTATGGCTCGCAGGGCTACAGCGCCAGTGCGCAGGAAGGTATGCGGGCGGCGCAGGGGGCGGTGGAAGCGCCTGCCGGCGCGCCGCATTTCGCCACGCCGCCGGGCGTGGCCTTCGTGTACGACGGCGTGGCGGCGCTGGTGGTGACCGGCAGCGCCACCGGCCGCCGCTACCGCTTCGCCGCACGCGGCGCACGGCTGATGGTGGATCCACAGGACGCACCCGCCATGCGGCGGACGCCGAAGCTGCGCTGCCTGGCATAGGCGGCTCATGGCGGGTTACGCTAGCTTGCGCGCCACGCGGAAGCCGACGATGTCGTTGGCAAGCACAGCGGAATAACCGTTGCGCAGGGCCGAGCGCAGGTAGCGCGGCTGGTACAGCCAGGAGCCGCCGCGCAGCACGCGCCGCGCGGCATCGCCACCCTGCTCCCACGCGCTGCCGTCGTTCGGCGCACCTTCGTAATTGTCATGCACCAAGTCCTGCGTCCATTCCCACACATTACCGTGCATGTCGAACAGCCCCCAAGGATTCGGCTGGAACGCATCCACCTTGGTCGTGCCATGCCGGAACTCGCCCTTGGCGCCATTGTTGTAGGTGAAGTTGCCGTCGTAGTTGGCCATCTCCGTGCTGATATCGTCGCCGAAGCTGAACGCCGTGTGCGTCCCGGCGCGGCAGGCGTATTCCCACTCCGTCTCGCTCGGCAAACGGTACAACTGGCCCGTCTTTTCCGACAGCCAGGCCAGATACTTCTGCACGTCGTTCCAGCTCACGCCCACCACCGGATGCCCGTCGTCCTGCTTGAAGCCGGGCGACGCCCAATCCGTGTCCGACATGGACTCCCAGCCCGTGGCGCGCGCAAACTGGCGCCACTGGCCCACCGTCACCGGGAAGCGTCCCATGGCGAAGGGATACTCGATGCCCACCCAGTGCTGCGGCGTCTCCCTGTCCAGCCAGGACTTCTGCGACCCGGCCCGCATGGCGACGGCGCGCTCATGTTCGGACGAACCCATTTGAAAGCGCCCGGTCGGTATCAGCACCAGGTCCGGCCCTACGCCGGTGCCGTCCACGAACCTGTCCCGCAGCACGCCGCTGGCGTCCGCAACGGGGCTGCCCGGCGTGGGCATCAGCGCCGCCAGTTCGGCCGCGTTGCGCGCCGCCTGCTCCTTGCGGTGGCGCTCCTGTTCGGCGCGATACGCGGCTTCGGCCTTCAGCTGCGCCGCCTTGCGCTGCTGCTCCTCCTGCGCCTGGCGCGCCTTCAGCGCATCGGCCTCGCGCCGCGCCAGCAACTGCTCGCGCAGGCGCGCCTTGCGTTCCTTGGCCGCCTCCTCCGCCTCCAGCCGCTGCTGGCGTTCCAGCTCGCGCCGCTGCTGGTCCAGCTTCACCTTTTCCAGCGCGGCCGCCTGCGCCTCCGCCTTGCGGCGTTCGGCCAGTTCCGCCTGCCGCTTCAACTCCGCCGCTTTCGCCTGCTCGGCGCGTGCGGCCTGCTCGCGCCGCTGCTCCTGCTCGCGCTGGCGTTCGCGCTCCATGCGCTCGGCCGCCTGCGCCGCGAGCTCCGCCTCGCTGGGACCGGATGCGCCCAGCAAGGCGTCCAGCAGCGCGGTCACCGACTCGGGACGCTGGTCCTGCGCAAACGCGAAGCCGCGCTGCAGCACCTGCCACTGCATCTCGTTGAGCGCGGCCGGTGCGGACGGCAGAAACTGCGCGTTGCGGTTTTCATCGAAGGGCAGCCTGCCCTCAAGCAGCTGGTAGATCATCACCGCCACCGCGTACACGTCCAGCCTGGGGCTGGGCTGTCGCTGCGAGGCGCCCGCTTCCGGCGCGCGGTAGCCTGTGGTGCCTGCGTTCGGCGTCTGCATTCCCAGGCTGCTGCCCGCGTTGCGCGCGCGCGAGGCGATGCCGAAGTCCAGCAGCTTGACCTCGCCCTTCTGCGTCAGGAAGACGTTGCCGGGCTTGATATCGCGGTGCACCAGTTTGTACTTGTCCCAGGCATAGTCCAGCGCGTGCGCCACGGGGCGCAGCAAAGTCTGGATCTGTTCCGGCGTGGCCGGGCCGGAATGGGCCAGCCAGGCGTCCAGGTCCTGGCCGTCCAGGCATTCCATGATGATGAAGTAGCTGGCCGTGGCCGGGTCCTGCGCCCATTCGTAGATGCGCACGATGTTCTCGTGCGACAGGCGGCGCGCCTGCGTCGCCTCCTCGATCAGCAGCTTGGTGTGCGTGGCGCTCTGGGTGAGCTGCGGCGGCAGTATCTTCAGCGCCACCTGGGCGCTGTGACCCAGCTCCTCCTGCGTGGCCAGATCGGTGGCCTGCCACACCTGGCCCATGCCGCCCAGGCCTATCAGGCGCTCCAGCCGGTAGCGCCGGTTCTGCGGGCCGATCTCTTGGCCCGCCATCAGGCCCAGTTCCGTGCCCTGCCGGATCTGGATGGGCGACGCGGATGCGCCGGGCGCGGCGCTGCCTCCCAGCGGCGAATACTCGGCGTCCAGGATAGCGTTCTTGCGGCGGTCGAACTCTTGCAGGCTTAACAGGCCATCGTCATGCAAGGCGCGCAGTTCACGTATCTTGTCTCTTGCTGTTTGCATCTTCAACTTATAAAGGCACGCCGCATTCGGCGCAGAATTTCGCGTTCGGACGGTCGGCCGGAACCGGGTGGCCGTTCACGCACACGCTGTTGTTTACCCTATCGGCAGACTGCCCGGCTACATTAGCAGCCGTGTGATGGTGGTGCACCGGGGCGCCCGCCTGGGCCACGCCCACGCCCAGCTGCATCTGCGCGCTGAGCGCATTGGCGTGGGTGGCGTTTTGCAGTTTGAGCAGGTCGAGCTGGTGCTGCTTGTCCTTCTGTTCCTGCGCGTCGCGGTGGGCGCGTTCTTCGTTCACGCGTTCCTGCAGCATGCGCATGGCGTCGGCCGGACTCAGACTGTTTTCGGCAGCCACCACGGCCGCCATGGACTGGATCTGCGCCGGGCTCATGCCGGCGCGCACCTGCTCCTTCATCACCTGCGCCAGCGCGGCGGCGTTCTGCTCCGGGGCCATCGCGACCTTGCCGGTATCGCTCAAGTTGCCGATGGTGGCGATACGCTCGATGTCGATGCGCGCCAGTTCCGCAGCGTGCGACTGCTGCGCCAGCAGCAGGTCGTACTCGCCTTTCCAGCGCGCGAAGTTCTGTTCGCGTTCATGCTCCATTTTCTTCAGGTCGCGCTGCCATTCGGCTTCCTGCTCGCGCTGTTTCAGCGCCAGGCGCTGCTCGTCCACCGCCAGCTGGTCCAGCGCGGCGCGATGGATCACGGCCTGGGCCTGGCGCTGCTGCACGCCGTCCGCATCTATCGTGCGCAGCAGCTTTTCGTGCTGCGCCACGGCGTCGGCGCTGGCGCCGTCGCGCCGCATCTGGTCCAGCTTCTGGTTCACTTCGGCCACCTGCACCGTGTTCTCGGCGTCCTTCACGGCTTCGCCGCGCAGAAGCTCGCGCTGGTGCGCCAGTTGCTGTTGGTCCTGCCATTCCTGCACGCGCTCCGCTTCGCGCTTGCGCGCCGCGTTTGCCAGCGCCACGCCGTGGAAGCGCGCCTTGTGGTGCTCCGCCTCCAGCTCGGCCTCGCGCTGCTGCGCATCCGTTTCGCTTTTGCGCAGCAGTTGCAGCTGTGCGCGGCGGTGCGCCTCGTCCTCTATCGTCAACGCCTGCGCCACCTGGTTCTGGATCTGCTGCATGTGCAGCTGGTGCGAGAAACGCTGCTGCGCCAGCTGGCGCTGTTCCTGCGCGGCCTGCTGCGCCACTTCCAGCTCGGTGCGCATCTTGATCTGCGCCACCTGGCGCACGTGCTCCCATTCGGCCACGTCGCCGGCGCGGCCGGCTTTTTTCTTCGCCAGCTCGTGTTCGAGCTCGATCAGCGTGGCGCCGGCGCCGCGCTCGAAGGCCTCGCGCCGCGTGCGCGATTCGATAATGCGGCCATACAGGTCCACCTCGCGCGCGCGGATGGCCTGCACGCGTTCGGCCTCCTGCTGCACCAGTTCGGCCTTGTCCACGTTGGCGTCCTGGCGCAATTCGGCGCGGCGGAAATCGCTGCGCAGTTTCTGTTCCTCGCGCCAGATGGCTTGCCATTCTTCTTCGTTGTAGAGTTCATCGAGCTGCTTGACGTGCTCCAGCTGCGCGTGGCGCTCGTCGGCCACCAGCCACAGCGAACCCACGCGTTCGCGGTTGTTGTCGAATTTGTCGTGGCGCAGGGACAGCGTGTCCACCTGCGCCACCGCCAGGCCGAATTCGGCCAGGCGCAGCTTGAGGGCGGCTTGCAGGCGTTCGTCCAGTTGCAAGCGCAGGTCGGCATTGCCGCTCATGTCGCGCATGGAGCGTCCGCCGATGAATTCCGCCGCCACCTGGCGCACGGAGTCGGCAAGCAGCGCGTGCAGATGCAAGGTGGTGACGGCGCCGGGCACGGTCATGAAATGCTGGGCGAAGGCCGGGACGTTTTCCACCTTGATGCCGACCTTGAAGCGGGCCGCCACTTTCAGGTGCTCGGTGGTGTGCAGGTCGCTGAACGAAAATTCGACGGGCAGCGGCGTGGTGCGGGTGATAAGGATTTCGGCGTGCTGGTCGCGCAGCAGATGGTTCAGGCGCGTAAAGAAGCCTTCGATCTCGTATTCGCCTTGCGGCACTTCGGTGGCCTTGTCCGCTTGCAGGATGTAGGCGCGGGTGGTGGCCGGCACGCGCAGCGTCTTGTTGAACACGCCCGATAGCTGGCGCACGCCGAAATAGACGGCCAGTTCGTCGTTGGCCGGTATCCAGCGGTTATCGCGCAGCACGGGCTCATTGTGCGGCGCACCCAATATCACTCCGCAGTTCGCGCAGTAGCCGGTGCCGGCGCCATTTTTATGCTCGCAGCGCGGGCATTTTACGCCGCCAAAACCAAACATTCGGAACATGTCGAACTCCTTGTAAACCTGCTTACCGCATACTCATTCCAGCCGCCCCGTCCGGTCCTGATTTTAGCAGGGGCGCGCCGCTTTTATCTTGCGCACGATTCAAGCCCGGGCTTAGATCATGCCTATCCGTTCTATGCACGCCAGCGAGGCGCCACGGGCGCGCAAGGCGCCGGCGTAGGCTGGCGGGATGTCGTTTTGCCAATCCCGGGGCAGCAGCACGCGGTCACCCTGGACAGCTTGCTTTAGTATCAACTCCATCTTGGCTTCGCGGCCTTCCACGGTGTCCACGCGGCCGGCATGCCAGGCGCTGGAGCAGCCGCTGGCGATGATGCGGCCGCGCGGCACGAATTCGCGGCCGCGCGCGAGGCGGTCGGCCATTACCAGCGCCAGTTCGTGGGAGGCGCCCTGGAAGCGCGGCTGGCCGAAACGCACCACGGTGCGCCAGCGGCCCAGGCCACGGCCGTCGAAGTGGCGGGCGCCGGCCAGCGCCTGGCGGACGGCCAGTTGCGCGGTCAGGCCCAGGCCGGGGACGGCTATGGTGTCTTCCTCGTCGGCGCCACCTTGCTCTACAGGGTAAACGCTGACTTCCACCCAATTCAGGCTGTCGTTGATGCCGCCGCTGTGCAGCGGGAACCAGGCGCGCGCGCTGGATACGGCCGCCGAGGGGTCGGTGTGCCCGGTCAGGGCGCCGAGGTGGGACAGGGTCAGGCTGCCGGGATTGGTTTGCACGGTTTCGGCGCTTGGCGCGCTTGGGGCCCCCAGGACGGCCAGCGCTGGCACGGGGCTCGCTTCGATCAGGGCTTGCAGGTGGGCCGCCGCTTCGGGCTGGCCGGTCACGCTACCGCAATGCCAATTGTCGGACCAGCCGTCGGCGTAGACCAGCGGACAGGCGGGCTGCCAGGCGCCGCGCACCATGCGGTCCGCCAGCACGGCGGCCAGCTCCCAGCCACGTTCGCCGGCGGATGGTGCGAGGTCCATGCTGAGCACTACCTGGTCGCGGCTGTCGAAGCGGTGTTCGGTGTGGCGCGCAAGGCGCACGACTTCCTGCATACGCTCGCTCAGGGCGGGAGCGCCGGCCACCGCGCATTTGACGTCGGCGCGGTTGGCGCGCGGACGGCGGCTGGCGGTGATGGTCAGCACGCGGCCATCCGTGAGGACGCAGCGGCACTCTGCGTTGGCGGGGAGTTTCGGACTCGTGGTGCAGCTCATAGCGATGGCTCCCGGCGCTGTTCAGCTCCTGGCTGGGCCTCCGCAGCGTGTTCGCCGGTGGCGGCGCGGCGCTGTGCAAGGTGGTGGTCAAGGTTGGCGACAATGCGCTCGGCCTCGTCCATCAGGGCGGCCAGCACCGGTTCAGGATCGGCCGTGCCGCAGGCGGCGCCGAATTGCAGCGGGTTGGCGGCTAGTTGCAAACGGGCAAGCAAGGCCCAGGCCTGGTCAAGTTCGCGGGCAGCCAGGATGCTGTGGCCCGAGCGGCGCTCTTGCTGCGCGCGCGGCGCCGGCTGGCCGGGGGCGGACCAGGCCAGGGCTGGCATGGTGTTGACGTCCAGCGCGAGCAGCGCGACACACTGCAACAGGCTGCGGTGCGCCAGGAACAGAGGCTGGCCCGGTGGCAGCGCCACCTGCCGAAAACCGCTCGACAGCGCGGGCAGCTCGAGGAACAGGCGGCGCAGCGCATGCGCGTCGTCGCGGACAGTCGCGGCAACGGGGGCGTTCGTTGCGCTGGCTGCTACGGGGGCGGCAGGGCCGGTGGCGGTGGCGGCGGCGGCGGTCGCGGGCGCGGCGGCGGCCGTTGTGGCACTGGCTGCGGCTGCAGCGGGCTTTGATGCGGTCAACGGGATTGCGGCGGGTGCGTCCGGCACGGCAGCGACTACCGCTTGCGCGCGGGAGCGGAGCTGGGCGGCGTAGTCGGTTTGCTCGCCCAGGTCGACCGGCAGGCAGTCTTCCACTGTTACGCCGAAGCGGGTGTAGAGCAGCTGGTTAAGCCCCGCGCGGAAGGCGTTCCATTCGTCCAGCGACGTGCACGGCGGCAGTTCCAGCATGCCTTGCGCCAGAGCTTCCTGCACCGCCGCCTGCACGGCAGCCTGCAAGGCCGCCAAGGCCAGCGCTTCCGCCACCTCGCTGAACAGATACAGATCAAAGCGCTGCTGCGCCACGCGCGGGTCCGCCGCGTCGATCAGCACGCGGGTGCGCAGGCCTATTTCGGGCGCGGCCGCATAGGGCGTCACATCCACGCTATATGGCCCCGGATGGAAGGCGTACGCCACCTCCCCCTCCCTTGCGCCGCCGGCGGCAGCGCGCCGTGACTGCCCGCTCTCGCTGAATATCACGTGCACGCAGCCAGAGGGAGCCTGCGCGCCGCGCAAGCGCACCGCCACCAGGCTGCGGCCCAGCGCTGCGCAGGACGCATCTTGTGCTGCGTCCTGGGATGCGCCGCGGCTGCGGACGAAGGAAAAGATGCCCATGATTACCGCGCCACCGGCTCAACGGCAAAGCTCGCGCCATAGAGCTGGAAATGGGCCATCGGCGCGGTGTCGAACGGCCAGGCGCGCTCGCATTCACCGTCCGCGTCCAGGCGGCCCTGCAGCAGTATGGCGCCGCCGCCGTCCACCACGCGCAGCATGGGCTGCTCGCGCAGCAGGCGTGCAGCGAATGGGGCGCCGGCGTCCAGCTTCAGGATAAGCTGCCAGCCGCCTTCCCCGGTTTGCAGGAAATGCAATTGCCAGTGGCCGTCGTCCGTCAGCAGTTCATCCAGCACAGCGCTGCTGGAGGCGGCCCGCAGCATGCCCCTGCTGCCCTGCCACACCGCGTCGTTGGCCGCGCCCGACCCAGCCTCCGCGCGGCGCTCCAGCGACAACTGGCGGAAGCGCCGCAGCGTCAGCGGCGATGCCTGGAGGGCGGCGCGCTCGTTCGGCGTGAGCGCGCGGCTGCCGTCCAATGCCGACAGCAGGACCGCGTCCGGCAGCATCAGGCGGTCGCCCGGCGCCGCCCGGGACAGCAGCAGCCGCTCTTGCAATTTCCGGTCTGGCGTGGTCATTTTTGCATCCTTCCATTCATTGCGTACAGCTTGTCGATGGCCTCGTTGCGGCGCTTGCGCAGCGTCGGCATCGAAATCCGGTCCAGCGCCGCCAACTGCTGCAAGGTCGGCAGCTCGCCGGTGGCCGGGTCCAGCCAAGCGTCCGGATAGCTTTCGTCTTCGGCGCCGAGCAGTTTCTGGTAGACCGCCAGCCGGATCGGCAGCGATTCCCCATTCAGCACCTGCAGCATGCGGCTGCCGCCATCCTGGGCGGCGGTAGCCAGTTCCATAAAGCGGAGGGGCAAGGAAAGACTGGCCGCGAGGGCCTGGTCGGCTGCGGCGAGCGCGGGGTCGCGGACGGGCTGGAAGGCGTCCGCATCGGAGTCCGAATCGGAGTCCGAATCCGGGGGGATATCGGCATCGTCCTCCTCGCCGGGCGCTGGCAGGATCTGGTCCTCCACATGCCGCAGGCCATCCTCCTCCGCCTGCTCCGATTCGCCGACCACGCGCAAGTAGTCGTCCAGCCAGGCGGTGGCTTCGCCGTCGTCGCCGCGCCAGTCGTCGGCGCCACCCATATTGGCCGACAGCGCCTCGTACTCGCCGATTTCCGCCATCAGCGCGGCGATCTTGCCGGGGCTGTTCTTCAGGCTGGAGAAGCGCTTGGACTTGGTGTGCAGCGGCCCGGGAGAGCCGGTGAAGCGCTCCTGCGACTCGCTCCAGCGTATCACCCACTCGGCCTTGCAGCCTCCTATCGCCTTCATCTGGCGCGCTTCGATGGGAATGCCTTCCGCCGCGCGGCCAAGAATTGCCGCAATCTGCTGCTCGTGCTGCTGCCAGTTGGCGAACAGCTGCTCAATCTCGCGGTAAGCGGTATCGAGCATGCGGTAGGTGTACATTTTATTGGGACTGCAATCGCGCCCGGTGGCCACCTGGTAGTTGTCCGAGTCCACCTTGTCGCGCAGGCCGGCGTACATATCGTTGAATTTCTTGCGCAGCATGGCGTCGCTGCCGGGATTCAACCAGAACGCGCCATGCCGGGCGTGCTCGCTGGCCAGGGCCGAGGCCAGCCCGCTCCAGTACGAGGGCTGCGCCTGGAGCTCGAACGCGAGGCTGGTGGCCAGTTCCGACACGCTTTCGCCGTAGCTGTTGCCCGGTGCTTCGCCGCGCGCGCTGCGCTGCGCCTGCCGCAACTGGGCCGCCAGCGCGTCCGTGTAAATGTCGAGCTGCTCGGCTTCGCATCCGCCGCCAACCAGCAGCAGCAAGTCCATGCGCTGCACGGCCAGCAGCGAGCAGTGGCCCAGCAGCTTGCGCACCTGTTCCCATCCATGTTCCTGATATCGCGTTCCCGGCAGCCGCATGTGATCCCGTAGTTTAAAAAAGCGCGCCGCCGGACCATAGGGATCATATGGTCTTCGACGGACACTTCAAAATCATGCCACATCCTTGACTCAGCCATTCCCCTTGTTACAGGCCTATTTACCCCTCTGTTCCGCGTTCTGTCCGGGCCAGCCCGCCAGCAGCGCGGCCACCATAGGCGCGGCGTGCTCGCCGCCACTGGCGCCGGAATGGCTGACGAAGGCCGCCACGGCAAGGCGGTGCGGCTGCTGCGGCAGACTGCGCGGCTCCAGCCAGCCGGTGAACCAGACCGTTGCCGCCCCATCGCTCACGGGCGCGGTGCCGGTCTTGCCGTACAGGCCACGGCGCAGCGATGCCAGCGCAGGGGCGCTGAAGGCGGTAGCGGCGGTGCCGGCATCCACCACGCCTTTCATGCCGGCGCGGATGCGGTCCAGCCGCGCGCCGAGCGGCGCGGCTGGCACGTCGCTGGCCGCTTTGCCGTTCAGCTCCAGCAGCAGCCGTGGCGTGACCGTCGCCCCTTGGCCGATGGCGGCGGACACCATCGCCATTTGCAGCGGCGTTGCCTGCATGCGCAGGCCGATGGCCATTTGCCGCAGTTCGTGGCGGGTGTGGATCTCGTCCACGTGGGCAGGCGTGGCTTGCAGCGCATCGTAAGCCTGCCAGGGAAAATCGCCGGGCAGCAGGCCGCCGTCCAGGCGCAGGCGCTGCTCGAATCCCAGCCGGTGCGCGGCGGCGGCGATGGGCCGTACCGGGTCGAGCGCGCCCGCTTCCAGCGCCTGCACGCCGGGCACGCCGCCGTCGGGACGGCCGAACAGGCTGCGGTCGCTCAATTCCGAGGACCAGGCGAACCAGGTGTTCAGGCTATAGGTCAGCGCTTGCGCCAGTCCCAGCCTGCCTTCCTGGGCGCGGCGGTCCAGGCCTTGCTCCTTGTAGTTGGTGATGTGGGCGCCGCCCGGGCTGGCCGGATAGGTGGCGGCGCCGGTCTGGAAGGCGTAGCCGCGCTGGCGGGCGATGGCGTTGATGGCCGGGAGCGGCATGCCGCTCAGGAGCGCGTCCAGGCGCGGATCGGTTTGCGCGGCCAGTTCGAGGCCGAGCGCGCTGACGATCTTGAACGTGGAGCCGGGGCTGCGGTGGGCGCCGCCGTCGTGCTGGAGCGCGGGCAAGCGCAGAGGGCTGCGGGCCGGGTTGGCGCGGTCGAAGTCGCGCACTTCCGCCCAGTTGGCGGAGGTCGCGGGGGCGTTCCCCGCGCCTGCGGCGGCAAGGATGTCGCCAGTTTCGGCATCCAGCACAATAAAACCGGCATGGCGCCCTTGCGGCGCGGGCTGGCCTCCGCTGCACGCCTTGCCGTCCCAATGGCCCTGGCGCATGCCGATGCACTCCAGGATACGCTGGCTGAGCGCTTGCAGCGGCAAGTCTAGGGACAGTTTTGCGCTGGCCCCCGCAGCGCCGCCGCCGATGGCCGATGCGCGGGCCAGCATGCCGGCAATGCTGCTGGCGTGTTCGGGGCCTACGCCCAGCATGGGCGCCAGGCCGGCGTCCAGTGCGGAGGGTGAGGCGCTGCCGTCGGCCCACAGCAGCGCGCCGTTGCGGTCCTGGAGCTGCACACCCGCTGCGGCTTTGCCTGCGGCCAGTGCGGCGGGCGCCGCGCCAGGCAAGGCGGTTTCCAATGGCTGCCAGACGATGCGCCCTGCTCCCTTGGCCACCCGCAGGTGGCGGTAGCCCTGGTCTCCGGACGCGGCAATGCTGGTCATGTCCAGCGGCTGCACCTCGACGATGACGGCGCGGGCGCCGGGCAGCGGGTCCAGGGTGAGCTGCACCGCGTCGCTGGCGTTCGCGCAGCCGCGCCCCGTGCAGGCAGGAAGCAGCTTTGCGTGCGCGCCGCTGACCGAAACTACGCGGCCGGCCACGAGCAATTGCAGCGCGCCGCCGGATGGTGCGGGCAGCGGCACTGTCAGTTGCACGGCCTGCGCGGCGCTGGACTGCGGCCAGTAGGCGGCTCGCGTCCAAGGCTGCCAGCCTTGCGGCAGCTCCGCGAACAGGCGCGCGGCGGCGGGCGGCATCTGCGCGCTGGAAGCCAAAGGACTGCCGCCGGCGCTGGCTTCCCACGCTGGTCCGGACTTCACGCGCCACGCCAGCAGCCGGCGTTCGCTGTTGTAGATGTCGATCTGCTGCCGCACATAGGCGCCATCGGCCTGCTGGTAAAGGCGCTTGAGCAGCTTGACCGTGGCTTCGCCGGGCTGCACATGCCGCCATTCGGCCAGTCCGGTGGCGCGGGAGGCCGGAGCGCTGGCCAGCCATTGCGGCAGGTCGCGCGGCGCGACGGCGATCGTGCCGCTGGCGTCCAGGCGCACCAGCCCGGCCTCTTGCAGGGCGTTGAAAAGAATCTGGTCTTCCAGCTGCGCCGTGGCGCGCGCAGGAACCTGGTAGACGCCAGGCTGCAAATAGCCGCTCGCCGGGCTGCCCTCGGCGGGAAAAGCCGCCAGCAGCACCTTGTCGCCGGAAGCTATCATGCTGCCAGCGGCCAGGCTGGCGCTGCGGCCGCCAGTGCCGGCGGACGCGCCATCCGGCTGGCGCACCTGGTACAGCTGCACCAGCAGCTCGCCGGCCTGCGGGCAGCCCACGCTGGGGCGCCGCTCCACGCGCATGGCGGCGCCGGCGCCCCAGGACAGCCAGCCTTGCCGGCGGAATCCGGCGGCGCCGCTGCCGCCCTCCACCACGCGCCCTTCGCTGGCGTCGCTCAGCCAGCGCGCCGATGCGCCTGGCGGGCTGCGCCAGCTCAGCTCCAGGGCTTCGCCGCCGAAATCCGCACGCGCGTCGCCGCTGATGCGTACCTCGGGCATTGCCGCCGTGACGGCGGACTCGCCGCCAACCAGCAGCACATTGCGCAGCGCGCCGCCGGCGATGCCGGAGCGCTGCACGTCGTCGAAGCGATAGCCCAGCCGCAGCGGCACAAGTTTCGCACTGCCCGGCTCACGCAACTGGCTGCACAGGTCCACGCGCACCGTGCCCATGCCCTGCATGCCCGCCAGCGTCAGCACCGCGCCGCCCTTCACGGGGCTGAAGCGCACGCCTGCCTGCCGCGTCACTTCCAGCGTGGCGCCCGGCAGCGCGGCTTGATATACGGTTGCCGCATGGCGCTCGCTGGCGGCATCGGCGGTGGTGATGGTAGCGGCACCAAGCGCGCGCGCATGGCCGACGATGAGCGCTGCGCCAGCCAGAGCGGCCAGCACACCCAGTCCGGCCATCCACAGCGCCAGCGGAGGCGTCCCCGCGATCCGGGGCCAGAAGCTGCCTACGCTGCCTGCGCTGCTTATGCTACCTGCACTGCTTATGCCGCGCTGCGGACGCGTCCCGGCGCGCAGGTTGCGGCTGCGGCGCCAGGTACGCAGCAAGTGACTGATTTTGGCCCGCATATGCTCCCCGCCCCGGTGGTGTCTGTATGGCCGGACTTAGCGGGGGGATGGGGAAAGCGTGGTTCGAAAGCTATCGTTTTATCGCCGGATTTTGCATTTCGCGCCGCAAATAACGCCGCCCGTCGCAATCCCTTGGAAGCTTGAGGGCGGATTGAATACAGTGCAGTCATCGGAACACAAAACACCACTCACCCACCACCTGAAGGAAGACTAAAATGAACGTCCTGAAAAACTTCGAAGCCCTGTTTGTTGTGACCCTGGGCCTGGCCTGCGCCGCCAACTACGTGCTTGATACCGGCACCGCAACGGCCACCGAAGCACAGCTCATCGTCGCCCGTGCCAACGCACCCGCCATCGCTGCCGCCAAGGACATGCAAGTGGTTGTGGCCAGCGCCAAGCGCCCCAGCGCCGAACAGAAACTGCAGCTGCTGAACGACGAACGCAAAGCCAGCGCTTCGGCCAAGATCTGATGCCGGCCCAGAACATTCGCCTGCACGCCATGCGCCCCTCTACAGCGCCCGCGTGGCAGGCGAATCCGCTCTCTGTGTGCTAGCGCACACACCATTCCAAAGCTGTGTCAGTTGTAAGAAGTTGCATCTTCCTTTCTCCGTATCCCTGCCGCTTGATATAGTGAATTCAGCGTCACACATCAACGGAGAACAAAATGATCAAGCCTACCTTTTACGCAGCAGCCCTGCTGGCTGTAAGCTCTGCCGCTTTCGCGCCGATGCCTGCTTCGGCACAGGTGGACGTCAACCTGGTCATCGGCACCGCGCCGCCTCCGCTCCGCTATGAAAGCATGCCTCCGCCGCGCCACGGCTACGTCTGGGCGCCCGGCTACTGGAACTGGAACGGACATCGCCACGTGTGGGTTGCCGGCCAATGGATGCGCGAACGTCCGGGCTACTACTACATCCAGCCGCAATGGGTGCAGTCGAACGGCCACTGGATCCGCCACGAAGGCCGCTGGGACCGCCGTGGCCGGGGCGATATGGACCATGACGGCATCCCGAACCGCTACGACCGCGACCGCGATGGCGACGGCATCCCCAACCGCTACGACAACCACAACAACCGTGGCCATGACCGGGGCCGTGGCCACGACAATGACCGCGACGGCGTGCCCAACCGCTATGACCGCGACCGCGACGGCGATGGTGTGCCCAACCGCTATGACAACCGGCCCGACAACCCGCGCCGCAACTAAGCTTTCAAGCTAGCCTCCAACTAAGTCCGCCTGACCGGGCTGGCGCTCCAGTACTGCGCCAGCCCCAGGTTCTTCAACGCCGCGTTCACAAAGCGCGGCTCCAGCAATTCCTCCGATGGCAGATCCTGCCGTATCAGCTTCTGGCTGCGCGCAAAAGCGACCACGCGCCGGTAGTGGCGGTGCACCACTTCGTCATACAAGGGCGTCCAGCGGTCTTTCCAGGGCAGCGACGGATCGTCGTAAGTGCGCCGTATCACGCTTTCCGGCGTGCCATTGCGCGTGCCGTCGCGGATAACCGCATCCCTGTTCCCGTCCTGCGCGGCCCAGTACTGCGCCTTGATCCAGGCGGTGGCCACCAGTTCGGCCAGTTCCGGGTTGGCGCGCGTGTAGTCGCGCCGCCCCCACAGCTCGGCGCGCATCTTGCGGTCCGGCTGGCCCTTGCTGCTCCAGATGATGCGGCCTATGCCCTTGTCCTCCAGCGGGTAGCCATTCAGCTGGAACAAGCCGTCCACCGCCCCCGTCGCCAGCGCCGAAGCGCCTGGCTTGATGTCCATGTTCACCAGCTTGAAGTCGCGCGGCGTCAGCCGGTTGTCCTCGATCAGGTGCAGCAGCCCCAGCTCCCACGGCCGCCCGCGATGGACGCTGATGCGCTTGCCCTTCAGGTCCAGCAGCGAACGCGCGCTGGAACTGGTGGGCACCAGCAGGAACAGGTCGGCGCCGCGTCCCGCAGGCACCACCACCTGGGTGCGCACGCCGCCGGCGTTCAGTATCACCGACGGCAGATCGCCGTAGGCGGCAAACTCGATGCGGCCGCTGGCAAAAGCCTCGTTCATGGTGGCGCCGGTATCGCCCGTCACCGGGAACCACTCCAGCTGCACGCCGCGCTTGGCCAGTTCGCCGGCCAGCCAGCCTTCCTGCTGCACGCGGTAAGGCGTGCCGCTCAAGCTGGCCTTGCCGTTTTCAGCAAAGGCGGTGCTGGCGATGCGCAGCACCTTGGGCTGGCCCTGTGCATGCACAAGGCCGGGCAGCGCCAGGGTCGAGGCCACCGCCGCCGGGGCCAGCTTCAATAAAGATCGTCTGTCCATGCCGCCTCCCGGTATGCGTCAGGCCGCGCGCTGCTGCAGCAGCGACTGCGCCGTTTCAAACGGACGCGGGTCGATCCAGCTGCGCACGTCCACCGGATTGGGCAGGAACTGCCAGCGGAACAGGAAGTCGCTGAAATCCTGCAGGCCGGCGATGGAGGTCTCCGAAAGATCGGTGTCCAGGCGCAGATGCGCATCGTCGCCATAGGCCACCGTCACCCAGTACTCGCTGCTGTTCGATTCACGCGCCAGGAAGCGGCGCGTCTCGTCCGGGTTGCGGCGCGCCCAGTCCTCCGCGCGCAGCACCTGCTCCACAATGCGGACCGCCGAGTCGAAATGGTTCTCCAGCAGGTTCTGGTCCACCGTCAGCGTGCGCGGGGTGCCGTTGTTGGCGCGTATCAGCGGGTCCGGATGGGCGCCGGTGTCGATCACCGTGTGCAGGCCGAACTGGCTGGCCGTATGGGCCGCGCTGGCGCCCTTCAGGAAAATGGCGTCCACCTGGCCGCGCAGCAGGCCAAGCAGCTCGGCGCTCTGGCCGCCGCTGCGGCGGCCGCTGAACACATTGCTGCCCGCCGCGCGCACGGCAGGCGCATCGCTCTGCCCCGCTTCGATAATATAGTCGACCAGCTCCACGTCGCTCACCGCCAGGCCTTCCAGCTTGAGGGCGTTTTCCAGGCCGCGTATGGCCTGCGCGCGCGAGAAGTCGATCTGCGCCGAAGTCCAGCGCGGCAGGCCGAAACGGCGGCCCTTCAGGTCGCGCACGGTCTTGATGCCGCTGTCCGGCAGCGTCAGGATCAGCTGGGTTTCGTCGGACCAGGACAGGCCCAGCACGCGCGTATCGCGGCCTGCGGCGCGCGCCCACAGCGCCGGGATGTTGCCGCCGTGGCGTACGGAGTTCTGCAGCGTATGGTCGAAGTGCGACTCGCGCACCGCCTTGTCGTCCGACTCGCGCAGCGACTGCACATTGGTGCACTGCGAATGGAAAGACTCCTCCAGCCAGCCTTTTTGCAGCGCGATGCCGAGGCCAGTCGGCACCGGGCAGCGGGTGTACCACAGCGTATCGAGTTTATTGCTCATGCCAGCTCCTTGCTTGGGTTGATGTTGGGGTTAAAACGAAAAGTCCGCGTGCAGGCTGTCGCGGATGGCGACAAAGCCCGCCTGGCCGCGCTGGCGCGGATGCGGCAGCGCCACCTCCTGCACGCGGCGTATGCGGCCGGGCCGCGCGTCCAGCACCACGATGCGGTCCGCCAGATAGACCGCCTCGTCAATGTCGTGCGTGACCATCAGCATGGTGATGCCTTCCTCCTGCCACAGGCGGCGCAGCTCCTGCTGCAGCCGCAAGCGGGTGAGCGCGTCCAGCGCGCCCAGCGGCTCGTCCAGCAGCAGCACGTCCGGCTTGCCCACCAGCGCACGCGCAATCGCGGCCCGCTGCGACATGCCGCCGGAAAGCTGGTGCGGAAAAGCGTCGGCAAAACCGTCCAGGCCCACGCGGGCAATCTCCGCCGCCACGCGCTCGCGGCGCTCGTCCGCAGGCACGCGGGTGTTGGTGAAGGCCAGCGCAATGTTCTGTTCCACCGTCAGCCAGGGGAACAGGCGGTGGTCCTGGAACACCAGGCCGCGATTCAGGTCGGTGCCCTGGATGTCCTTGCCGTCATGCTGCAGGCGGCCTTCGTACTCGGTGTCCAGGCCGGCCAGCAGGCGCAGCAAGGTGGACTTGCCGCAGCCGGAAGCGCCCACGATGGCGACAAACTCGCCCGGCTCCACGCGGAAGGAGATATCGTCCAGCACGGGCAGGCGTTCGCCTTTCAGCGCGAAGGATTTGCTGACATGCTCGATCAGCAGGCCGCCGCTGCGGCTGCGCGGACGCGCGCTTGGCAGCGCGTGCAGCAGCGCCTTGGAAATAGGTGCGTTCATGGTTTCCTCAAGATTCAAATCGATGGATGCGGCGCGCTACGCGGTTCAGGATGGCGTTCATGGCCTGCGCCACCAGCGCTATCACCAGCACGGCCAGCAGCACCACGTCCATGCGGCCCGCCACTTCGCCGTTCAGCAGCAGCGAGCCGATGCCGGGACCGGCCGCGAACAGCAGTTCGCCGCCCATGCAGGCCAGCCAGGAGAAGGCCAGCGCGTGCGTCAGGCCCGTAACGATGGCCGGCGCGGCGGCAGGCAGCAGCACGCGGCGGAAGGTCTGCCACTGCGTCAGCGTCAGCACCTGGCCCACTTCGCGCAGCCGCACTTCCACGTTGCGTATCCCTTCGCAGGTATTGAGCGTGGTGGGATAGAAGGCGGCGATGGCCACCACCAGCAGCTTGGCAGCGTCGCCGCTGCCCACCCACAGGCCGAGCAGCGGGATCAGGCCGAGCAGCGGCACCTGGCGGATGCTGTGGTACAGAGGCCCGATCAGGCGCTCGGCCACCCGCGACTGCGCCATCAGCGTGCCGGTGGCGATGCCCACCATGCCGCCCAGGGCGATGCCGGTCAGCGTGCGGCCCAGGCTTACTTTCACGTGCAGCCAGAGTTCGCCGGACCCCAGCAGCTGCAGCAGGCTGTCCCACAGCAGCGGCAGCGGCACGAAGATATAGGCGGCGCTGGCGCCCTGACCCGAGGCCCACTGCCAGGTGGCCAGCAGGGCTATCGGCAACAGCGAAGCTTTGACAATGGAGATTGCTTTCATTTGCATGGTCAGCCTTTCTTCCAGCGGGTCAGGCGCTGCTCGATGAGGCGGAAGCTGCGGTCCAGCGCAAAGCCGATCACGCCGGTCAGCACCACGCCCACCATCACCACGTCCAGGCGGAACATCTGGCGGCCCATTTCCATCATTTGCCCCAGCCCGCTGTCGGCGGCCAGCAGTTCCGCGCCGACCAGCACCATCCAGGAGCGGGACAAGGCAATGCGCACGCCGGTCAGCACGTCCGGAACGATGGCGGGCAGCGCAACGCGGCGGATGACGCTCCAGCGCGAAAAGCGGTACACGGAGGCCACTTCGAAGTAGCGCGCGGAGATGTTGCGGATCGCGTCATGCGCAGCCAGGGCGACGATGAAGAAAGTTGCCTTGGCGACGATGAAGACCTTGAAACTCTCGCCTATGCCCAGCACCAGGATGAACAGCGGTATCAGCGCCACGGTGGGCAGTTGGCGCAGCACGTTGAAGGTGGGTTCGACGTAGGCGCGCAGCGGCTTGGACAGGCCAAGCAGCACGCCAGCGGCCAGGCCCGCAGCACCACCCAGCGCGAAGCCGGCGAACAGGCGGTACAAGCTCACGCTCAGGTGGTCGGTCAGTTCGCCGGACTGCACCAGTTCGGCGGCGGTCAGCGCGACCTGCCATGGCGACACCAGGATCTGCGGCGGCGCCCATTCCAGCGCCGTGGCGGCGGACCACAGCAGCAGCACCAGCAACGGCGCCGTCCAGGCAGACCAGCGCGCCGCCAGCCATCGGTCAGCCAGGCTGGGCGAGAAGCTGGCCGGCGGACGGCCCGGGTGCGCGGCCGGCGCGGGCCGGGTTTGCAGGGGCGATGCTACTGTCGGCGTGCCCGCTGGCGCAGCGGCCGCCGTGGCGGCTGATGCACCGGCCGATGCAGCGGCTGATGCACCGGCTGATGCAGCGGCTTGCAGCGGCGCGTCCTCGTGCAAGGCCCGCGATGGCCTGTATGCAGCGGCGATAGTCATTGCTATTCCTTCCTCAGCGGGTCCAGTAGTCTTGCAGCTGAAGCTGGGCCAGGCCCTGCTTCACGAACTGCGGCGCGAACAATGCGTCCACAGGCAGCGGCTTGGCGATCAGGCCCGCCTGTTTGGCGTATTCCGCCTCGGCCGCGTAATGGGCGCGCACGGCTGGCGTGAACAGCGGCGACCAGCGGTCCTTCCACTGCGTGCTGTCGCCTGCCAGCTCGCGCCGCACCACTTCCTCGCTCTGGCCGCCCAGCGCTTCGGACTTGATGTAGCTGTCGCGGCCCGCGTCCGTCGCAGCGGCGGCCTTGTGGTGCTCGCGCAGATAGGCCGACACCACCAGCTGCGCCACTTGCGGGTAGCGCTGCAGGAAAGCGCCATCGCCCCATAATTCGGCGCGCATCTTCCAGTCCTCCGGCGCCTTCTTGCTGGCCCAGATAATCTTGCCCACCTTTTTGTCCTCGAGAACAAAGGCGTCGCTCAAGGTGAAGAAAGCGTCCGCGCCGCCGGTCGCCAGCGCGGCAGCGCCGGCCTGCGGATTCAAGTTCAGTATCTTCACGTCGCTCAGCTTCAGGCCGTGCGCCTGCAGCAGGCGCGCGAACGGATACTCCCATGGGCGGCCGCGATGCAGAGCAATGCGCTTGCCCTTCAAGTCGGCGATGGAGCGCGCGCTGGAATTCGGCGGAACCACCAGATAGGTGTTGTTCAAGCTCCCGCCGGGCAGCACCAGCCTGGTTTGCAGGCCGGAGGCATTGGCGATGATGGACGGCAGGTCGCCGTAGTGCGCGAAGTCGATGCTCTTGCTGGCAAAGCCCTCGTTCACTTGCGCGGCCACGGCATTGGTGGTCACCGGCACCCATTCCAGGCGCACGCCCAGCTTGCCCAGTTCCGTTTCCAGCCACCGGTCCTGCGCCACCTGCGCCGAAGCGCCTGCGAAGACCGTCTTGCCGGCCGGCGCCGAGCGCGCCACCGCAGCGATGCGCACCGTTTCCGGCAGCTTGGCGCTGGCGGGCGCACTGGCGGCGGAAGCGGCCGAGGCCACCTGGGACGCGCCTGCTGCCCAGGCCAGCCCTGCCTGCGCCGCGCCCGGCATCATCACGGTAGCGACGCAAGCCGCGCAAGCCAGGGCGGCAGCCAGAAGACGCGCACTGCGCGGACGTTTGAAAGAAGTGGGGGACAGTGCCGTCTTCATCGCAGCTCCTTACAGATCGCTGCCGGGCAGCAGGGACAGCTCGCGCGCGGTTTCGATCAGATTGCTCATCTTCCATTGCTGCACCAGCACGCCCGGGCCGAAGTCGCGCGAACCGCCAATGGCCTCCGCCTGGATCTGGATCTTGGCGCCCTCCTCCAGCAGCAGAATGAACTCGGCCAGCTTGATCAGGCCCTGCTTGCCCCACACCGTGGCGCCGCCGTTGGCTTCCAGGATGGCGGTGGAATACGTGTTCTTGGCGATCAGGCCGAGGATGAAATCCACTTCCGGCTGTCGGCGGTCGATATAGATCGGGATCTCGCGTATCAGCTGGTAGCGCTGGACCGGCACGTAGCGGATAGGCAGCGTGCGGTGGGTCTGCGCCCAGGCGCCCAAGGCCGGCGAATGCACATGCGAGATCGACGTGACTTCCGGACGCTCGCGGAACAGTTTCAGATAGCGCCCGCCGCCGCCGGCGTTGCCCGCGTAGACCGTGCCGTCCAGGCCAACCACGGACGCCACCAGCGGCTCGCCCTTGCGGAACGGACCCGGATCGTTCACCACCACCACCTTGTCTTCGCCCGGAATCCGCTCAACGAATCCCACGGTGCCGTTGGCGGTCAGGCTGCCTGTTTCGCGCAGCGCGTTGAACGCCAGCTGCGCGTCCTTGCGAACCTGCTCCACGAAATCCTGTACATGCCGGCTCAGTTGCGCTTGTGCTACCAGTGCTTCAGTCATTGCATTTCTCCCTGCGGGTTGGTCATGCCTCTACTTTCGCAAGACGCGTGCCAGCCGAAACCGCCCCCTGCGCCAGCCTCAATGCGCGTGGCGTAGCAGCCACTGTTGATATCGCAGCAGCCGGCGGCGGCACTGTCGCAGCGGCAGCATGCGCGCCATGCCACAGGCGGGCATGCTTCCTGCAATCCCCTTGTGCGGCCGCATTCCGAAACCCTCAGCGGACCGATATAACCACTAACCACAAGGACAGACATGAGCACTATTGAAAAGCAAGCCAAACCGGTGGAAACGGTTTGGTTCACACGTTGTCCCGTCCCCACGGCCACCGGGCTGGCATACAAGCTCGGATGGCTGGACCAGGAGTTCGCGCGCGACGGCATCAGGCTGCAAACGCTGCAGGAAGTCGGCGGCGAGCTGGCGCGCCACCATTACGACCACCAGCTTGAGACGCTGGTGCGCGAAGGCGGCAACTTGCTGGCGCTGCCCGCGCGCGCGCAAGGCGCACCGACCCGGCTGATAGGCCTGACCTGGATAGACGAGTGGCAGTCCATCCTGGTCCGTCCCGGCTCGGGCATCACCAAGCCGGAAGACCTGAAAGGCAAACGCCTGGCGCTGCCCGCCTTCCGCAACGACGACCTGCAAAACAACCGGCGCGGCCGCAGCATCGCGCGCGGCATGAGCCTGGCCGGCTACAAGGGCGCGCTCGCTTCGGCGGGGCTGACGCTGGACGACGTGGAGCTGGTGGAGCTGGGCCAGAACGCGCCTGCCGAGTACCGCAACCTGGGCACCAATCTATGGGAAGGCATCTCGCCGCTGCTGCTGGGCGAAGTGGACGCGGTGTACGTGAAAGGCGCAGCGGCTGCGGATGCGGCGCGGGACGCGGGCGTGGTGGTGGGCATCGATCTGGACAAGCTGGAACGGCGCTACCGCGTCAACAACGGCACGCCGCGTCCGATCACCGTGCATGAGGACTTCCTGCGCGACCATTTCGAGCTGGTGGTGCGCTTCCTCACGCAGACGCTGCGCGCGGCCGAGTGGGCCAGGAGCCACAAGGACGAAGTGCTGGAGATACTGCAAGGGGAAACCCGCGCCGGCGGCAAAGGCGTGGCGGAAGCCTACCGCGACGGATTCCACCTGGCGCTGGCGCCGGACCTGTCGGACGAGAAGGTGGAGCTGTTCAAGCAGCAGAAGCACTTCCAGCTGGTGCACGGCTTCCTGGACCGTGACGTGGACGTCGATGCGTGGATAGACCGCAGGCCGCTGGAAGAAGCCCAGCGCCGCGTGAGCGAAAGCCTGCGCGCCGCAGCCTAAGGCAAATGGCCACCAACGCGGTGGCCATTTTCTGAAAATTAACGTTCGATCATGTAACTGCCGATTGCCTTGCCGTGCAGCTCAGTCTCCATTTCGTAGCGCATTCCAAGGCGCTCGGCAACACGGCGCGATGAGTCATTGCCCGAACTGATGAGAGCCCGAACTTTCGGCTCGCGCCGAACCTCGAACGCATAATTCAGGACCGCCGCAGCCGCCTCGCTGGCAAGTCCCTTCCCCCAGAATGCCCGATAAGTATTCCACCCCATCTCCATCACCGTGGACTGCTCGCGGAAGAAAGCCCCCACGCTTCCGACGAGCTGGCCAGTCTGTTTATCCTCCACAGACCACCAGCCAGCACCGTGTATGAGCCATAAGCCAGCATGTGAGGTGAATATACGCCAAGCCGTTTGACGGTCAGCTGAGCCCAGGTGGGCTGAACTTTCGGAATTCACCAAATGGTCCGCAAATAGGTCGAAGTCGCCGCGCCGGTATTCGCGGAGCGTAAGCCGTTCTGACTGAAGGTGCGGTACGGAAGTGGTGAACGTGTGATTCATAAGAATTCCATCCTTTATGCTGGCCGAAATAGGCTGGTTGCAATGAAGGATAACATTTTGCTCATCCGGAAAATGCGCGAAATCTCACAACATGGGGGGTTACGCAGCTGCGCGTAACCCGCCATGCATGAACTACAGCTGCGCGGTGTAGGACAGGCCGAACGTGCGGCGCGCGCCCCAGTAGACCGTGTCGCCGTTCACGGTGCCCGGCACGAAGCTGGTCAGCGTGTGGTTCTTGTAGATCTTGTCGCCCACATTGTTCACATAGGCGCTGAAGGTGTGCTTCCCGCCCGGCAGCGTGTACGACAGGCGCGCATTGCCGATGCCGTAGCCACCCTGGTTCAGCAGGCCGCGCGCGTCGGTTTGCGGATCGACGTAGTAGTACTGCTTGCTGGTGTAGCGCCAGTCGGCGCTGGCCACCAGCTTGCCGTTGGCTACAGGCAGGCGGTAGTCTGCCTGCAGCAGCGCCGTGCCGTGCGGGGAACGGACGAACTCATTGCCGGAACGGTTGCCGCCGTTGTTCTGGATATTGAACTCGTCAAATTCGGTGCGCAGGATGCCGATGTTGGCGTTGATGTGCAGCTCGTCCACCGGCTGCAGCTCCAGCTCGAACTCGGCGCCGTTCACGTGGGCTTTGCTGACGTTCTGCAGGTAGTTCACGCTCTGGGTAGGATCGCCGTTGTAGACGCCGGTGATGTTGACCTGTACGTTCTTGTAGTTGTAGCGGAACAGGTTGGCGTTGAAATTGAGCTTGTTCTCCCACCATTCCGACTTCAGGCCCAGTTCAAAGGAGTTCAGCGTTTCCGGGGCCACGGTGTTGAGGGCGCGCACGTCGGTTGCGCTGGTGTTGTAGCCTCCGGACTTGATGCCGTGCGCCGCCTTGAAGTAGGCCCGCGCGGTGGAGCTGATCTTGTATTCGGGCGTGAAGTCCCAGGTCAGCGCATGCCAGGTGGTGGACGGCGTGGACACGAAGTTGTTGTTGGCGACGGCCGCAGCGGCATAATTCGCGCCGCTGACGGTATTCCACCAGTTGTCCACGCTGCCGAATTGCGGCGTGCCGGACGCGGCCTGCTTGCGGCGCAGGTCCAGGTCCTTGGTCTCCGTGGTCCAGCGCAGGCCCAGGATGGCGCGCAGCTGATCGCTGATGGTGGCAGTGGCGCTGCCGAAGACGGCGAAGCTGCGCGCCTTGTGGTTGTAGATGGTGCTGTTGTAGCCGACCGGCTGCGTGCTGCCCGCCAGCGCAGGGGCGGCGCCGTTCGGCAGACGCGCGGAGGCGGAGTCCGAATCGATCTTCTCCTTGAAGTAGAACAGGCCGGCCACCCAGCTTACCTTGTCTTCCTGAGGCGACGCCAGGCGCAGTTCCTGCGACCATTGGCGGCTCTTGGCCGCGCTGCGGCTGCGGCTGATCTCCAGCGGCGTGTTGTCGCCGTCGCCCAGGCTCTCGGTGCGGTAGTTCTCGAAGCCGGTGATGGAGTTGAGCGAATATGGGCCGAGCTGGTATTCCAGCGCCAGTTGGCCGCCGCCCTGCTTCACCGAGCTGTTGGCCGGCGCATTGGCGCTGATGTCGTCCGGGTTGGTGCTGGGCGTGTAGCCGTTGCGGTACACGCCGTTGGCGGCGTAGCTGGCCACCGTGGTGATGGTGCCGTCGGTTTTATAGTCGCGGTAGTGCAGGTTCAGGTTGGCGCTCAGGTCCTTGCTGATGAGCGCCTTGAGCTGGCCCCGCACGGCGCTGTCGCGCAATGCGCCGTCCTTGCGGCCGTTGAACAGATTGGTGAAGCGGCCCTCGCCCTGGTCTTCGGAGTGGAAGGACAGCCGTCCCGCCAGCACGTCGTCCACCAGGCCGCCGCCGATGGCGCCTTCCACCAGCTTGGTGTCGTAGCTGCCATAGTCGGCCTTGAAGTAGCCGCTGGTGCGGAAGCTGGGCTTCTTGGAAATGACGTTGATGGCGCCGCCGGTGGTGTTCTTGCCCCACAGCGTGCCTTGCGGGCCGCGCAGCACTTCCACGCGGTCCAGGTCGAACAGCGGGAAGCCGGTGGCCGAGGAGTTGCTGATGTAGACGTCGTCCAGGTAGAAGCCGACCGGATTCGGGAAGTCGATCTGCTGCTGGCCGGCGCCTACGCCGCGTATCCACCAGCGCGGACGGCCGTGCTGCTGCGTGCCCGCCGAGGCGTTGGGCACGAAGTTCAGGATCTCGGCAGCGGAGCGGCCCACGCCGTCGTCCAGCAGCTCTTTGCCGCCAAGGACGGTAATGGAGCTGGGCACGGACTGCGCTTTCTCCTCGCGCTTCTGCGCGGTGACGGTGACGGTTTGCAGCGCACCCAGCTCGCCAACCACGTATGGGATGCTGGCGGCGGTGGCGGCAACTTCGGCCTGGTCCTCCGCGTGCGCGGTGCTGGCGGCGAAGGCACCGCCGCTCAGTGCTATGGCGAAAACTGCGCGCAGCTCACGGCTGATGGCGGTGCGTTTGAAGCGGGTTGCTGGCGATTGCTGGGATTGCATGGACACTTCCTTTGTAATGAGTAGCAGGTAAGTTACTCATTGCAAGCGCCGTGCCTGATTGCGATCAATGAAGTAAGCCTTGTGGCATAAGGCTTACTTTGAAATAGGAGGACTTGGTGATTTTTAAACACCCAGGCGGCGCATGCTGCCTGGGCGACATTGCTGCTTTTGAAGCAGCAAGGAAGGCGTGCCGTCAGCCCACTGCGCGCAGCGCTTGCGGCTGCACGTGGCCGCGCACCAGCGGCAGTACTTCTTCGCCTACGCGGTAGGCTTCTTCCAGGTGCGGCGTGCTGGAGAGGATGAAGGCGTCCGCACCCAGCTGCACCAGTTCGTCAAGGCGCTCGGCAACCTGCTGGTAGCTGCCGACGATGCCCTGCGTCTGCCCGCCGCGCAGCAGGTTGAAGCCGGACCAGACGTTGGGCTCGATAATCAGGTCGCGATAGCTGTTGAGCGTCGTCGGCAGATTGGAGCGCTGGCGCGCGGCGCCCACCGAATCGCCTTGCGGGGCCAGGAACTGTTTCAGCGTTGCCGCGTCCACGCGCTCGAAGCCTTTGCGCACTTCGTTCCACGCTTCCTCCTCGGTGGCGCGGGCGACGATGTCCACGCGCACCGCGCACTTGATCTTGCGGCCCAGAAGATCGGTCTTCTCCTTCACGCGGCGGAACTTCTCGCGCAGCGCGTCGAAGGGTTCCAGCCAGGTCAGATAGTAGTCCGCGTGCTTCGATGCCGAGGCCAGCGCCGCGTCCGAAGATCCGGAGAAGTAGATTTCGGGGAATTCCTCTTTCGACAGCGGGTCCGGCAGGCCGCCGTGTTCCAGCTGGTAGAACTTGCCCTGGTAGGAGAAGGGGCCGCCCTGCCACACGCCGCGCACGATGTCGAGGAACTCGGTGGTGCGCCGGTAGCGGTCGTCGTGGCTGGCGGAGTCGCCCCACCACAGCTGCGCAGGACCGCCGCCGCCGGTGATGACGTTGTACAGCGCCCGGCCGCCGGTGGCGCGCTGCAGGCTGGCCGTCATGCGCGCCGCCGTCACCGGGTTGAGGAAGCCGGGCTGGAACGGGATCATGAAGCGGAAGGTCTCGGTCTCGCGCGCCAGCAGCGCGGAAATGGCCCAGGGCTCGTCGGTCATGGGGAAGGAAGGAATCAGGCCGCCATGGAAGCCCGACACTTCGGCCGCATGCGCGATCTCGGCCAGGTAGTCGATATAGGTGTAGCCGCCGGCCTGCTCGAGCTGGGCGTTGCCTGCCAGCGTGTCGCCACGGTAAGGGGTGCGGCTGCGGTGGGAACTTGGCTCGCCGTGGGTGGGCAGGCGCCAGAAGAAGTCTATGGTCATAGTGTGCTCCAGTGGGATGGTGTGGGATTTACGCGGCCTGGCGCTGCGCGGCGGCGAGCCGTTCGCGCAGCACGGGCAGGACGTTTTCGCCAAAGCGGTAGGCTTCCTCCAGATGCGGCACGGCCGACAGCAGGAAGCTCGATACGCCGGCGGCGGCGTATTCGGCCAGGCGGTCGGTAACTTGCTCGAAGCTGCCGATCAACGCGGCGGGGCCGGCCGCGTGGGCGGCACGCGTGGCGTCTGCGGCGGCCTGGCTGCGGTAGATGGCCGCGTCGTGGCGGGCTTCATCTTCCGTCTCGCGGGCCAGCACGCTGATGCGCAGGCCTATGGCCAGTTGTCGGCCTTCGGCGGCGGCCAGCGTGGAAAGGCGCGCGGCCTGCCCGCGCAGCACTTCCGGCGGCGCGGCGTCCAGCACGTGCACGTCCGCCTGGCGGGCCGACAGCGCGAAGGATGCCTCGCTGACGCCGGACAGGTAGACCTTGGGCACGGGGTTGTTGGCCAGCGTGCCACGGAAGCCGCCCTCGCCCACTTCGAAGAACCTGCCCTTGAAGTTGAACGGCGCCGTGGTCAGCACGCCGCGCGCCACGGTGAGGAATTCGTCGATGCGCGGCAGCACGTCCGCGTCTTCCACAAAGTCGGCGTGGCGGCGGCGCTCTTCCGCCGCGCCGCTGGGAGCGATTTGCCAGGCAAGGCGGCCGCCGGTGAAGCGCTGGAAGCTGGCGGCGTTCTTGGCCGCGTACACGGCGGAACCCCAGGCCGCGTCGAACTCCGTTACCAGCTTGATGCGGCGCGTACCGCGCGCGATGTAGCCCGCTACGATCCACGCTTCCTCGCCTTGCAGGTCGTGGCTGATGCGCACGCCGTCGAAGCCGGACAGGTCGGCTGCGCGCGCAACCTGGTGCAGGTAGTCGTAGTAGTTGAAGCGCTTGCCGCGCGGGTCGGATACGCCGTCGCTGTAGGGTGAAGCTGCGTCTGCGGCGCGTTCGCCGCGCCGCAGGATGGCGGCCTCGCCGTAGCGGCCGTCGCCGCCGGTGGGCAGTTGCCAGATGAATTCTATGGTCATGTTTCAGCTCCTCGTGAGTTGTGGTGTCAGCCACCTTCACAACGCAGAAACCATGCCATGCTCTAACCGTGCTATCGGCCGCCTGGCGGCGGCCATGCTTGCTGCGCAAACGACAGGCTGCTGATTGCGCAGCAGCCCGTGCTTGCGAAGCTACAGCACGCCCGCCTTCTTCAGGTAGGTGCGCATGATGTTGCGGCTGATATTGAGACGTTTGGATGCGCGCACCTGGTTGCGGTCGCAGCTTTCGAACGCAGCCAATGCAAGCTCGTGCTGGAGCGCCTCGAATTCGATAACTTCGCCGGATGCCAGCAAGGCTCGCCACGCGGCATGGAAGCGCGCAGCCGACGTTGCTGCATCGACGGGGCCGCCGGCGTCGGCTGCTTGCCGGTGTTGCGCTGGCTGCACGGGCTGCGGCTGCGCTTCCACGCGGTATGGCTCTATCGCCGGCTCCTGCCTTGCCCAGCCGCGCAGGCTCAGGTCGTATGCCGTCACGGCGCCGTCGTGGCTCACCAGCAGCGCGCGGTGGATCACGTTCTCCAGCTCGCGGATATTGCCCGGCCACGGGTACTCCAGCAAAGCCCGTTCCGCGTCCGGCGTGATGGAAAACTCGGTCAGGTGCAGGCGCCGCGCGTAGATCTGCAGGAAGTGGCGCGTGAGCGGCATGAT
This sequence comes from Pseudoduganella sp. GW821-FHT05F09, assembly GCF_059419605.1. NCBI lineage: Bacteria > Pseudomonadati > Pseudomonadota > Betaproteobacteria > Burkholderiales > Oxalobacteraceae > Pseudoduganella > Pseudoduganella sp. GW821-FHT05F09. The sequence goes on along the minus strand of NZ_JBWKSD010000006.1, from coordinate 70,253 downwards.
GTCGCCGGGCCGCTCGCGCAGGGGCCGCAGCGGCAGCGAAATCACCTGCAGCCGGTAATACAGATCCTCGCGGAAGCGCCCTGCCCGCACCGCTTCGGCCAGGTCCACATTGGTGGCGGCGATCAGGCGCACGTCTATCGGTATGGCCTTGCGCGCGCCCAGCCGCACCACTTCGCGCTCCTGCAGCACGCGCAGCAGCTTGACCTGCATGGGCAGCGGCAGGTCGCCTATCTCGTCCAGGAACAGCGTGCCGCCGCGCGCGGTTTCGAACCAGCCGGCCTTGGCCTGGTGCGCGCCGGTGAAGGCGCCGCGCTCGTAGCCAAACAGCTCGCTCTCGATCAGCGTTTCGAGGAAGGCGCCGCAGTTGACAGCCACGAAGCTGGCGTCGCGGCGGCTGCTGTGGGCGTGCACGTGGCGCGCGATCAGCTCCTTGCCGGTGCCGGTTTCGCCGGTGATGAGCACCGTCGCCTCGCTGGGCGCGATGCGCGTAATGAGCTCGTGCAGTTCGCGCGAGCGCGGGTCGGCGAAGACGAAGGCGGTGGCGCGCACCAGCAAGCTCATTTTCTGAGCTTCGCGGAAGGTGACCAGCGGTTCGCCCTCGCCCTCCACGCCCTTGGCAAAGTGGGCGCTGCGCGCGAATTCGGATGTGAAGTGGTTGGCTAGTAGTTCCATGATTCGACTATAGCCCGCCACCCAGGCCGAGTGAACGAATAGTGCTACGCTTGCTTATCCACTTTTCAGATATCCGCGTCTACACCGTCTCCGCCTGCGCCGCCGCGTAGGCGCCGTACAGCCGCGCGTAGGCGCCGCCCTGCGCTATCAGGCTGTGGTGGTCGCCCGCCTCCGCCAGCTCGCCGTTCCAGATGACGGCGATGCGGTCCGCATCCTGTATGGTGGCCAGCCGGTGCGCGATGATGATGGCGGTGCGGCCCTGGCACAGCCGCCTGAGCGCGGCCTGGATGCGGCGCTCGGTGTGCAGGTCCACGGCGGAGGTGGCCTCGTCCAGCACCAGCACGGCGGGATTGGCGAGGTAGGCCCGCACCAGGCATACCAGCTGCCGCTGGCCGTGGCTGAGGAAGCCGCCCAGCGGCCCCACTTCGGTGCGGTAGCCCAGCGGCAGGCGCTCCAGCACCTCGTCCGCGCCCAGCTCGCGCACGGCGGCGATGAGCGCGGCGTCGCTGGCGTCGGGCGCGGCCAGGCGCAGGTTGTCCAGCACACTGCCCGAGAACAGCACATTGTCCTGCAGGACCACGCCGATCACCTTGCGCAGCTCCTGCTGCTGGTAGTCGCGCACGTCCACGCCGTCCACCAGCACCGCGCCGGACTGCACTTCGTACAGGCGCGCCAGCAGCTGCACCAGCGTGCTCTTGCCATGCCCGGTGGGGCCGACGATGGCCAGCACCTGGCCGGCAGGGATATGCAGCTGCAGCGAACGGATGACGGGCCGCGCGCCCGCCGGGTCGTAGGAGAAGCCGACGTTGGCAAATTCCACCTCGCCGCGCCGCGCGGGCCGCTGCGGCGCGGGAGGATCGTTGATCTCAGGTTCGGTGTCCAGCAGCAGGAAGATGCGCTGCGCCGAGGCGGCGCCGGACGAGTAGCGCTCGAACAAGTCGTTCAGCTCCTGCAGCGGGCCGAGGAAGAGGTGGACGTAGAACAGGCTTTGCGCCAGCTGGCCCACCGTCATGCTGCCGTCCGCGATGCCGAAGCCGCCCGCCACCAGCAGCAGGCCCATGCCCAGGGTGCTCAGCACCTGCGTGAGCGGCAGGAACCAGCTGGAGCGGATATTGCCGCTCACCAGGGTCTGGTTGAAGTGGCGCAGCAGGCCAAGGTAGCGCTGCGCGTTGCTGTCCTCGTGCACCAGCTGCTTGATGAGGCGCACGCCGGACACCGTCTCCACCAGGTGGGCCGTGAAGCGCGCGCGCGCCTCGGCCACGCGCGCCCAGTTCTGCTGCGAGATGCGCTTGAACAGCCAGGTGAAGCCGGCCAGCAGCGGCACCACGGCGGCCAGCGCCGCGAACAGGCGCGGCGAGATCAGCCACAGCGCCACGCCCGCCACGGCGCAGCGCAGCAGCGCGGACAGCAGCTCCGGCGGCCCTTGTATCAGCAGCGGCTCCAGCGCGTCCACGTCGCGGTCTGCGCGCGAGATGATGCGGCCGGCCTTGGTCTGGTCGAAATAGCGCACGCTGAGCGACTGCACGTGCGCATACACGCGCACCCGCAGCGCGTTCAGGATGTGGATGGCCGCGCCGCCGGCGAAGTACTGGGACAGGCCGGACAGCAGGAAGCGCAGTATCCAGCTGAAGGCCAGCCCCGCCGCCATCACGGCCAGCAGGCGCTCGTCGAGCAGCAGGCCGGCGGCGGTCTTGATGAAGCCGTGGTCTATCACTTCGCGCAGGAACCAGGGGCGCAGGAAGATCACGCCCACCAGCAGCGCTTCGAGCGCGATCACGGCGGCGATGCGGCCGCGCACCTGGCGCAGCAGCGGCAGCAGGCGCCAGAACATGCTGCGGTCCAGCGCCTTGCGCGCCAGGGCCTGTTCCAGTTCGATGTCGCTCAGGGCGGTTTGCCCGCGCAGATTATTTGCCATCGCCGCCTCCCAGCAGTTCGCGGTAGCCCGCGTGCGACGCCATCAGCGCCGGATGCGTGCCCTCCGCTGCAATGCGGCCGCCGGCCAGCATGGCCACGCGGTCCGCCAGCAGGATGGTGGACAGTTTGCTGGCCACCATCAGCACCGTGACGGCGTAGTCGCCGCTGGCGCGCAGGCGGCGGATGTTGTCCAGCACGCGGCGCTCGGTGAGCGCGTCCAGCGCGCTGGTGGCGTCGTCCAGCACCAGGATGGCGGGCCGCGCCAGCAGCGCGCGCGCCAGGCAGATGCGCTGCCGCTGCCCGCCCGAGAGCGTCACGCCGCGCTCGCCCAGACGGGTTTGCAGGCCGTGCTCCAGGCCCGCCACCACGTCGGCGGCGGAGGCCCAGGCCAGCGCCTGCTCCAGTTCCGCGTCGGTGGCGTCCGGCTTGGCCAGGCGCAGGTTGGCGGCCAGCGTGTCCGAGAACAGGAAGCTCTCCTGCGGCACAACATGGACCTTGCGGCGCAGCTGGTCCAGGTCCAGCCCGCGCAGGTCGCGCCAGCCGCCCCAGGGCGAGCCGACGCGCACCGAGCCGTGGTCCGGCTCCAGCAGCCGTGGCAGCAGGCCCGCCAGCGTGCTCTTGCCCGAACCGGTGGCGCCCACCAGCGCGACCACCTCGCCCGGCGCCACTTCGAAGTCGCAGCCCGAGAGGATGGCGGTGCTGCCGCCCGGCGCGGCGATGTCCACGCCGTTCAGGCGCAGGCCCAGCGCGCCGTCGGGCAGGCTGCGGTCCTGCCCTTCAGTCTTGCCGGCGATGCCGGGCCGTTCGTCCAGCAGCTCCCAGATGCGGCCGGCCGAGGAGCGCGCGTCGGCGAAGATCTGCATCACGCGGCCCACGCCTTCGATGCGGAACACCAGCGTGTTCGCCACCAGCAGCGCGGCCACGATCTCGCCCACGTTCATGCGGCCCTGCTGCACCAGATGCGCGCCGTAGCCCAGTATCCAGACGTGGCCCAGCGCCACCACGGCCTGCGGCAGCGGGATGCGGGACGCGGAATAGGCCAGCGCCTGCCGCGCCAGGCGCACGAATTCGTCCACGTGGCCGCTGAAGACTTCCACGCGGCGCTGCTCCAGGCCGAAGCCCTTGATGACGCGCACGCCGTTCACGCCTTCGCTCAGTTCCTGGTTCACCTTGTCGTAGGCGGCGCCGGCGGCGCGGTCCAGGTGCACCAGCGTGCCGGTTTGCGCCACGAAGATGCCGATGCCGGCCAGCGTGAGCAGCAGCGGCGGCAGTCCGAGCCAGGGGCTGTACCAGCACAGCAGGCCGATGGAGGCCAGCACCACCAGCGCGGTTTCAAACACCTGGCGCCAGAAGCTGATCAAGGCGTCGCGCACCTTGTCGGCGTCGCGCGTGGTGCGGGTGACCAGTTCGCCGACGCCGTGGCGCCAGTGGTAGGCCAGGTCCAGGCGCTGCACCTGCTGCAGGATGCGCTGGCGCAGGACGGTGAGCAGCTCCTGGCCGATGATGAGCGACATCACGCCGCCGCAGTACTGCAGCACGGCGCGCGCGCCGGCCAGCGCGAGCAAGGCGAGCAGCCAGTGGCGGGCCACCGACCAGTCCAGCGCGCCGTCGGCCAGGCGCTGCACGGCGCGGCCGCTTTCCACGTCGTGCACGGCGCGGCCAACCAGCCATTGCTGCCACGCGAGGCTGAGGTTGACGATGGTGAACAGCGTGGCGGTCAGCGCAAAGCGCCACGGCATCAGTTGGTAGAGGGCAAGGCAGCGCAACAGCGGCTGCCGGACATTGGAGGGCTTGGTCACTATGCTTTCCTGGCAAGGAATGGGATGGAGCATGCTTATGCGCAGGAACCGTGCCAGCGGGCGGACGCCGCTTAGTGCGTGATTTTGCGGGGTTTGCACAGGATTGCGCGGCGGAGCGCGCCCCGGCGTGCGCAAAAGCCAGCAGCGCTGCGCGAATTTCAGCAGCGCTTGTTGATTCCGGTGGCGCGCAGGCAGTAGCATGGCGGCATGACGACATCCCCCTCCCCCGATACGCTGGCCGCCCTGATCGGCGCCGCCTTCCACAACGAGCGCGTGGCGGCGCGCCGCATGGCCGCCAGGGAGGGGGTGGACGAAGCGGAGGCGCTGCGGCGCGTGATGGCGCAGTCGGCCACGGCGCAGGGGCTGGCCGGGCTGGCGGACCTGCTGGCGGCGCGCGCCAGATTGAAACGGGACGAGGCGGAGCGGCGCGCGGCGAAGCTGGCGGCGCGCAGCGAGAAGGTGGCGGCCATGAAGGCGCGCGCGCGGCCCGCGCCGCAGCCGGGGGCCTGGCAGGCCTGGTTCGACGGCTCGGCCCACCCCAATCCGGGACGGCTGGGCATAGGAGGCCTGCTGCTTGGCCCGGCCGGCGAGCGGATCGAGATCAGCGAGCGCGCGGGACACGGCAACAGCGGCGAAGCGGAGTATCTGGCGCTGGTGGCGCTATTGGAAGCGGCCGTCGCGGCCCGTCCGGGCGTGCTGGCGATTTATGGCGACAGCCAGGTGGTGATAGGCGATGTGGCCGGCGGCGTGGGCGCAGCGGGAGGTGCCGGCGCGGCCGGACTGGAGCAGCACCGCGAGCGGGCGCTGGATCTGCTGGCGCAACTGGGGAAATCGGGGCGGGTGACGCTGCACTGGGTGCCGCGCCACCGCAACGGCGAGGCGGACCGCCTGTCGCAACAGGCGATCGCCTCCTGGGCGGGGCTGGACTAGCGCAGCAAGCGCGCGCCGCCGGCCTGGATGCGGCCGGCATGGCCAGTGCGGCCCTGCTCCGCGCCGCCCACCTGGAACACGCTGACCACCTGCGCCAGCTGGGCCGCCTGCTGCTGCATGGACTCGGCGGCGGCAGCGGACTGCTCCACCAGCGCGGCGTTCTGCTGCGTGACCTGGTCCATCTCGCCGATGGCCTTGTACACCTCGTCGATGCCCGCGCTCTGCTCTTTGCTGGCGGTGGTGATCTCGGTGATGATGGTGCTGACGCGGTGCACGCTGTCGACGATGTCGTCCATGGTGGCGCCGGCGTCGGCCACCAGCTTGCTGCCCTGGTTGACCTTGTCCACCGAGTCGCCGATCAGCTCCTTGATTTCCTTGGCGGCGGCGGCCGAGCGCTGCGCCAGCGTGCGCACTTCGCTGGCCACCACGGCAAAGCCGCGTCCCTGCTCGCCCGCGCGCGCCGCTTCCACGGCGGCGTTCAGCGCCAGGATGTTGGTCTGGAAGGCGATGCCGTCGATGACGGCGATGATGTCCACGATCTTGCGCGAGGCGGCGTTGATGGCGTCCATCGTGCCCACCACTTCGGCCACCACGGCGCCGCCCTTGACGGCCACGCCCGCCGCCGCGCTGGCCAGTTCCTGGGCCTGATGCGCGTTGCCGGCGTTGTTCTTCACGGTGGCGGTCAGTTCCTCCATGGAGGCGGCGGTTTCCTCCAGCGAGCCGGCCTGCTGCTCGGTGCGCGAGGACAGGTCCTGGTTGCCGGCCGCGATCTCGGTGGACGAGGTTTCGATCTGCGCGGTGCCGCTGCGCACCTGCAGCACGATATTGAGCAGGGAGCTGTTCATGTCCTGCAGGGCCAGCAGCAGCTGGCCGGTTTCGTCGCTGCCGCTGACGGTGATGCGGCCGGTCAGGTCGCCCGCCGCCACGCGCCGCGCCGCAGCCAGCGCCTGGCCCAGCGGCCGCGTGATGCCGGTGGTGAGCAGCCAGGAGCACACCACGCCGAAGGCCAGCACCAGCACGGTTAGCGCTATCAGCAAGCTGCGGCTCGTGCGCGCCCCGCTCTCGATCTGCGCCGCGATGGCGTCGATCTTGCTGCGCTGTAGCTGCTGCAGTTCGACGATCAAGTTCTGGTAGGAGGTGGAGCCCGGCACAAACACATTGTTGAAGTGCGCGTCGGCTTGCTCCAGCGCGCCCTCGGCCTTGAACTTGGCCACCTGGTCGCGCGAGGACAGGTAGATCTTGCGCTGTTCGCCGATGCGGGCAAACAGCGCCTTCTCATCGTCGTCGATCAGCGCCTCGACCTTCTTCTGCAGTTCACCCGACATGGCACTGGATTTCTTGGCTTCGTCGGCGAAATACCCGCCCAGCGCGGGATCGCTGCTGCGCGCGATCACGGTGGTGCGGCGGATCGCGCTATCTATCCTGCTCGACCAGTCGCTGATCAGGCGTTCTTTTGCGAGCGGCACTTCCATCATCGCGCGCGTGGCGTTGGCCACTTCCTGCAAGCGCCAGATGGCGACGCCGGTAATGGCCACGGACAGGGCCAGGATAACGGCAAAGCCCAGAGCCAGGCGCTTGCCGATGCTGATGCTGGAAAGTGCGCTCATGGCGGCCCTTACGCGGCCAGCGCGGTGTCGAGCAGGCCCATGTCGGCGCTCGTCATCAGGCGGTCGATGTCCACCAGGATCAGCATGCGCTCGTCGATGGTGCCCAGGCCGACGATGTACTCGGTGTTCAGGGTGGAGGTGATTTCCGGCGCCGGCTTGACCTGCTCCGGGGTCAGGATGGTGACGTCGGACACGCTGTCGACCACCATGCCCACCACGCGGTGGCCGATGTTGAGGATGATGACCACGGTGAACTGGTTGTAGGTCGGTTCGCCCACGTTGAACTTGATGCGCATGTCCACGATAGGCACGATCAGGCCGCGCAGGTTGATCACACCCTTGACGAACTCCGGCGCGCTGGCGATGCGGGTCGGCGCTTCGTAGCTGCGGATTTCGCTGACTTTCTGGATGTCGATGCCGTATTCTTCCTGGCCCAGGGTAAAGGCGAGGTATTCGGCGGCAGCCGCCACATTGGCGGTGGTGATGGCGTCGTTGGACATAGTTTCCCTTAAGGCTAAAGCCGTAAATTAAGAGCCGTAATGTTACCGTAAGTCAAGACTTGACGCATCAAATAAATGCACCAAGGCAATAACAGCATGCAAACGGCTATGGCCTTCTTGTTAATTCAATGCCACAATTAGGCGGTAGGCATCAATGCAAAACGCAGGGCAAGGAGAACAATGAATAGTTTGTTAAGCAGCTGGCATCCGCGCCTGGTGGCGCTGGCCGGCGCCGCCGCGGCCGACGACGGCGCGCACGACACCAACCATCTGCACCGCGTGTGGCGCAACGCCACGCTGCTGATGGACGATTACCCGGAGGCCGACGCGCTGGTGGTGCTGGCGGCCTGCTATCTGCACGACCTGGTGAATTTGCCCAAGAACTCGCCGGAACGCCACCTGGCCTCGCGCCAGGCGGCACGGCTGGCCAGCCGCCAGCTGGCCGAGCTGGGATTCCCGCCGGAGAAGCTGGCGGCCACTGCGCACGCCATCGAGACGCACAGCTTCTCGGCCGGCATCGCGCCCGAGACCATCGAGGCCAAGATCGTGCAGGACGCGGACCGGCTCGACGCGCTGGGCGCGGTGGGGCTGGCGCGCATGTTCTACACCGCCGGCCGCATGGGCTGCGCGCTGGCGCACGCCGAGGACCCGATGGCGCTGCACCGCGAACTGGACGACAAGGCCTATTCGCTCGACCATATCGACGTCAAGCTGGCCACCCTGCCCGGCAAGATGCAGACCGCCGCAGGGCGCCGCCTGGGGCAGAGCCGCCTGGCCGAGCTGATCGCCTTCCGCGACAGCTTTATCGCCGAGTGGGCCGCCAGCCCGGCCACGCCTTAGCCACCCCACGCCCGCACCGCCACAGCCCAGCCATGACCAGCAAAAGCGAACCCGTTCCCCTCTCCACCGCCTCGCAGGGCAACCTGAAGTTCGTGCTGGTGTGCGTCTTTATCGACATGCTGGGCATCGGCCTGGTGGTGCCGGTGCTGCCCATCCTGGTGGGCGAATTCGTGCACACGCGCGACCTGCAGGCGCTGTGGTACGGCATCATGGGCGCGGTGTTCGGCCTGATGCAGTTCATCTTCATGCCCATGCTGGGCGCGGTGAGCGACCGCGTGGGGCGGCGGCCGGTGCTGCTGTACTCCATGGCCGGCATGTGCATCAACTTCCTGTCCACCGCCTGGGCGCCCAACCTGGCCTGCATGTTCATCGGCCGCGTGATCGGCGGCGCCTCGTCGGCCAGCATGTCGGTGGCCTCGGCCTACGCCTCCGACATTTCCACCCACGAGAACCGCGCCAAGAGCTTCGGCAAGATAGGCGCGGCCTTCGGCCTGGGCTTCATCGCCGGCCCCATGCTGGGCGGCCTGCTGGGCAGCATCAACCTGCACCTGCCGTTCTACGTGGCGGCGGGCCTGTCGGCAGCCAATTTCGTCTACGGCTATTTCTGCGTGCCCGAGTCGCTGCCCGAGGCGCGCCGTTCCAAGTTCAAGCTCACCCGCGTCAATCCGCTCGACGGCCTGCTCAAACTGGCCCGGCGCGAGGACATCCGGGGCCTGATCATCGCCTTCGCGCTGATGACCTGCGCGCAGATGATGCTGCAGTCGACCTGGGTGCTGTACACCCACTTCCGCTTCAACTGGAGCCCGGGCCAGAACGGCGCCGCGCTGTTCTGCGTGGGCATGGCCGCCGCCGTGGTGCAGGCCGGGCTGCTGGGCATATTCATCAAGTGGTTCGGCGAAATGCGCCTGACGCTGATCGGCCTGGCCTCCGGCTGCATCACCTATACGCTGTACGGCCTGGCCACGCAGGGCTGGATGATGTACCTGTTCATCTGCTGCAACCTGATGGCCTTCGCCGCCGGGCCGGCGCTGCAGGGCATCATCTCCAAGTCCACCGACGCGCACCAGCAGGGCGAGCTGATGGGCTCACTGCAGTCGATCAGCAGCATCGGCGTCATCTTCATGCCGCTGCTGGGCAGCGCCATCCTGGGCGAAGTGAGCCACCTGCCGGCCAACGACTGGCGCATCGGCAGCAGCTTCTTCGTCTGCGCCGCCATGCAGGCCGTGGCCATTCTGGTGGCGCGCCACTACTTCCGCACGCACGACATGAAGCAGGCGGCCGCCAAGGCGGTGCAGCCATGATGGCGGCCGCTCGCACGGCCGCGCTGGCGGCGGCGCTGGCGGCGCTGGCGGCGGCATCGACGGCGGCGCGGGCCGAATGCTCGCGCGAGATCGCCGTGCCGGTGGCGCCAATCGGCGTGAGCATCACCGCCAACGGCGGCACGGTGGGCGGCATTTATCCGGACGTGCTGCGCGCGGCCAGCCAGAAGGCGGGCTGCCAGCTGGCGTTCTCGGTGGTGCCGCGCGCGCGCCAGGAAGTGCTGTTCGAGATGGGCAAAGCCGACCTGATGCTGCCCGCCACCCGCACGCCCGCGCGCGACGTGATCGGCACCTTTATTCCACTGATAGGCCACCGCGCCACGCTGATCTCTATGGCGGGCAGCCGCCCGCCGCTGGCCAGCGCGCAGGAGCTGCTGGACCGGCCCGAGCTGCGCGTGGCCGTGGTGCGCGGCTTCGACTACGGCGAGCGCTATCAGGCGCTGATCAAGGAGCTGGCCAAACAGGGGCGGCTGTTCCAGGAAGTGGACACGGTGGCGGTGGCGCGGCTGATGCTGTCGGGCGCGATCGACGTCACCATCATGGGGCCGACCACGCTGGCCGGCGCGGTGCTACGCGACGCGCGCCTGTCCGGCATGCTGGACAAGCTGCGCATCGAACCCATACCCGAGCTGCCGTGGAGCGTGAGCGGCGTGTACGTGTCGCGCCGCTCGCTCAAGCCGGAAGACCAGGCCGCCCTGCTGGATGTAATGGAGAACATCGCCCGCTCCAACACCATCCTGGAGAGCTTCCAGCGCGTGCACCGGGCCGACATCCTGGCCGAAAGCGTGCGGCCGCGCTAGGCGCCGGACGCGATCAGCCCGTGTCCGGACAGGTCGCCGCCGTCATCCTGCTTGCTGCGCTGCTGCACGCGGGATGGAACGCGCTGGTCAAGGCCGGCAAGGACGCCTTCCTGACGTCCGTGCTGGTGGTGTCGGGCGCGGCGCTGATCTCGCTGGCGGCGCTGCCCCTGCTGCCCGCGCCCGCCCCGGCCAGCTGGCCCATGCTGTGCGCCACCACCGCGATCCACTATTGCTATTTCGGCCTCATGTCCGCCGCCTACCGGCACGGGGACATGAGCCTGGCCTACCCGCTGATGCGCGGCAGCGCCCCGCTGCTGGTTGCGCTGGCCAGCGCGCCGCTGCTGGGCGAGCAGCTCACGGCAATGCAATACGCCGCCGTGGCCTGCATCAGCGGCGGCATCTTCAGCATGGCGCTGGCGCGCGGCGGCGCAACGCCGGCAGCTGCGGCAGCGCCGGCAGCGGCCGAGCCTGCGCAGCGCCAGCGCCGCGCCGTGCTGTACGCGCTGCTGAATGCCTGCGCCATCGCGTGCTACACGCTGGTGGACGGCGTCGGCGCCAGGCGCTCGGGCTCGCCGCTGGCCTACACCATGTGGCTGTTCGTGCTGACCGCTGCCGGGCTGCTGGCCTGGACGCTGCTGCGCCGCCGCGCCGGCTTCGCCGCCTATGCGGCCGCCCACTGGCGCACCGCCGCGCTGGGCGGTGCGGGCACGCTGGCCTCCTACGCCTTGTCCCTGTGGGCGATGACGGTGGCGCCGGTGGCCGCCGTGGCGGCGCTGCGCGAAACCGCGATCCTGTTCGCCGCCGGCATCGCCGTCGTCTTCCTGCATGAGAAAATCAGCCCGCAACGCTACGCCGCCATCGCCCTCATCGCCTGCGGCGCGGCGCTGATGCGCTACGCCTAGTGTCCGGCGGTGGGACGCACCACGATTTCGCTCACATCCACGTCCGCCGGCTGCTCGATGGCGAACAGGATGGCGCGCGCGATCGCGTCCGGCGCGATGGCCACCTTGCGGAACTCCTGCATCTCGGCGCGGGCCTGCTCGTCCGAAATGCTGTCCGCCAGTTCGGACTCCGTCACGCCCGGCGACACCAGCGTCACGCGGATGTCGCCGCCCACCTCCTGCCGCAGCCCCTCGGTAATGGCCGCCACCGCAGCCTTGGTGGCGCAATAGACCGCCGCCGTCGGGCTCACCGAGTACGCGCCGACGGAAGCGATGTTGATGATCTGGCCCGCGCGCCGCACCTGCATCAGCGGCAGCACCGCCGCGATGCCGTACAGGACGCCGCGCACGTTCACGTCCAGCATGCGGTCCCACTCCTTGAGCTTGAGCGCGTCCAGGCGCGACAGCGGCATCACGCCCGCGTTGTTGATCATCACGTCCACGCGGCCGTGCTGCTTGTGCGCGGCCAGCACGAAGGTCTGCACGTCGTCCGCGTCCGTCACGTCCAGCGCGCGGAACTCCGCCGAACCGCCCGCTGCGCGGATCTGCGCCGCCAGCGACGCCAGCCTGTCCGTGCGGCGTGCGCCCAGCACCACGTGCATGCCCTGCTGCGCCAGCAGGCGCGCCGCCGCCTCGCCTATGCCGCTGCTCGCGCCGGTGATCAGGACGACTTTTTGATTTTCCCGCAGTTTCATGATGCGCCCCCCTAAGCGTTGTTCGATGCACGGATTTTAAAGACGCCCGGCGTGGCCGTGAATGCCGGAAGATCTCGACATATTGCCTAATCCTCCAATCCGCGCGATAAACGTGGCGGAATCTGGCATAATGCATGCACGAAGCTACTGATCACAGGATACCCATGACTAGCCAGCAACAACGCATGATGGCGCTGATGGACCGCCTCGCGCCCGCCGAAGGTTCCACCCTGTCCGCGCTGGACGGCGTGAAATTCATGCGCGTGAACCGGCCGGTGCCGCGCACGCCGGTGCTGTATGAACCGTGCATCGTCATCGTCTGCTCCGGCCGCAAGCGCGGCTACCTGGGCGGCCAGTCCTATGACTACGACGCGCAGCACTTCCTGGTGATGTCCGTGCCGCTGCCGTTTGAAGGCGAAACCGTGCAGGCCTCCGAGGCCGAACCGATGCTGGCCGTGTCCATCCGCATCGACCTGCAAATGGCGGCGGAACTGATGCTGGCGGTGGAGCAGTCCGGCGCCGCCATCGCGGCCGAACCCAAGGGCATCATCTCCTCGCCGATGGACGCCAAGCTGTGCGAGGCCGTGCTGCGCCTGCTCGAAGCCTTGACCTCCCCGCTCGAGACGCAGCTGCTGGCGCCCAGCGCGATGCGCGAGATCCTGTACCGCGTGCTGACCGGCGTGCAAGGCGGCTCGCTGCGCGCCGCGCTGGCGCACCAGAGCCATTTCGGCAAAATCGGCAAGGCGCTGCGCCGCATCCACGCGAATCTGGGCAGCCAGATCGACGTGGCCACGCTGGCCGGCGAGGCGGGGATGAGCGTGGCGGCCTTTCACGCCAACTTCAAGGCGGTGACGCAGACCTCGCCCATCCAGTATTTGAAGTCGACCCGGCTGCACAAGGCGCGCCTGCTGATGGTGCAGGACGGCCTGAGCGCGGCCAGCGCGTCGGCGCGGGTGGGCTACGAGAGCAGCTCGCAGTTCAGCCGCGAGTTCAAGCGCTTCTTCGGCCGCACGCCCGCCGACGAAGCGCGCGAAATGCGCACCCTGCTGTCCCAGATGCCGGCCGAACGCGGCGCGCCCTATATCACCGTGCAGTAAGGCTGCCCTGCCCGGCCGGCCCGTAAGCGCCTGCCGGCGCGGCAAGTGGCTGGTGGCGCTCAGTCGTCTGTCAGACAGTCTTCCATGCGGCGATGCTTGGGCAAGCGGCGCTCGAGTTGAGTGGTGGCTTTGTGGTGAACATGCTGGACCAGCGTCAGCGTGGTCTGCAGCGCGTCGCTCATGGTGCGGGCGGCGGCGGCCATGGCGTCAAGCGGCGAGGCGGCCACCGGGCGCGACTCCTGCGCGTGCCGCAGCTTGATGGCCTGCACCCATTGCTTTTCACCGTGCAGCTTGACCCATAATTCGCGCCAGGCGTTGCGGCCCGGCCCCGCCAGCATCAGCGTGATCTGGTGGGGCGACAGCGGCCTGCCCTGGTAAAGCAACTGCTCGCCGACAACGTGCGCGTAGTGGCAAGCGCCGTCATGCTGCATGCGGAGGCTGCTGCCGCTGGGCAGGAACAGGCATTTCCACTGGTAGCCGCTGACCGGCTCAGCAGCCTTGCGCTGCGCGGCGATCCAGTCGGTGATGGCGTGGCTAAGCGCCTCGGAGGTGGAGAGCGTGCTGCCCGAAGTTCGCAGATAATCGGCCAGCATGCGGTAGGCGGCGGGCGGTATCCCGGCGGGGTGCGTCTGTAGAACCATTCTCTTTCCCCTTTCTCTTTCTGTCTCTTTTTGTCTCTTCCTGTCTCTTAGACAGCAGGAGACAAAAAGAGTTCAAAAGAGACAAAAAGAGAACACCGAAAGAGAACTGTTCCACAGAGGGACCTGAATCGGACTAAGGCACACTCAGGCCATTAATTCTATGCTTTGACCGTATCCGGCCAGCTCATGGAAAATATCGTCCAGGTAGATGGCGATTTCATCATCCGCCAGCGTGGGTGGGATGACGATTTCGTCCATGGGCACGCGCTTGCCGAAGTCAAGGCGGCAGACTTCCCACGCATCCCCCACACGGCGCACGTCAAGCTGGAAGCGGCCATAGATGTTGAACTTCATCAAAACCGCCACCAGGATTTTTTCCGTTTAAAGCGCATGAGCGGTATCGATTCCGGCTCCAGATGCGCCGGGTCTATCATGCCTTCCAGCTGATAACCAAACAGCGAGAGCAGCGCGGCCTCGCCCATATCCAGCGGATGAAAAACGAAAGGGTAGTCAGCAGCGTCCTCTTCAGGGGCCACGGCCGGATGCTTTCCAGCCCAATATGGCGCCTCAAACGGCTGCCTGTCTCCGATGTCCTCTAGCACACCGCTATCTGGAGAGAGGCTCAGCGACCGCTGCAAATGTCCGTCTGTCCAAATGGCGTAGGCAAACCAGTCCACCACGCTATGCATCGCATGCAGATAAACACTATGGCCCGGCAATGCCTCAAGAAATTTGGCCGGAAGACTTGATGGGTAGTCTATGCCGAATTCCTTGGCCGCCATCACCGTTAGTCCCGTAAAACATCCTACGATCAGCACATCGTCCGCCGGGCAGGTATAAGACAAGTCCCCATCACTTAAAGGCTCCAGCCTCTCGGAGGCGAATAGCCGTTTCGCCAGTGCGATGGTTGCGTCACGGTCCAACGCAGGCCTGTCCTTCAATATCGCCGAAGGATTTCCTTTGCAATACACCAGCATCCAAGTCTTCGCCCCCATTCACTCCGCCTTTTTAGGCGGGCGGATGCCGGTGTACTGTGCGGAGACCAGCTTCCATTTGCCGTCCTTCAGTTGCGCCACATAGCTGGCGCGCATGGCGAAGGTGCGCGCTTGGCCTTCCGCGCCCATGGTGTAGTTGAGCTTCGCCAGCACCACCGCCGTGTCGCCCAGCAGCCGCACCATCGGTTCGGTGACGGTCAGCTGCGGCGACGCGCGCTTTTGTTCAGGGGCGTAAAACGACAGCATCTTCTCCCGGCTGTCCACTTCCCCCGCAGGCGACACCTCGACATAATTCTCTGCGGTGACGGCCTTCAGCGTGGCCTGGTCGAAATCCCGCTGCGCCTCGGCGTGGCGCTGCACCAGTTCGACCAGCGCCGGACTGCCGGCATCGGGGGCGGCCATGGCATTGCCGGCACACGCCAGCGCGAAGGCCATGCATTGAAAAGCAAAACGCGGTTTGCGGACTGTCATCCCCATCGCTCACTCCATATTGAAAAATATGCAAGCAGGATAACAGGCGGCGGCGCGTGAAAATGCGCACATTCTCACACCGCGCCCAAGCTCAAGCCGCCCACGCGATCGCTTCCATCAGGCCTTGCAGCCTGCTGGCCCGGGCTGCGTTCACCATCTTCACGTAGGAGATCCTGCCGGCGAGGTAGGCCCGGAAATCCGGATGGCCGCCGCGGTTCTGGGATGCGGGGCCGTGGCGCACGCAGTTGGTCAGCGTGGCTTTGAGCTTGTCGTATTCGTCGCGGGCGATGTTGGGATGGGCGTTCACCACGATGCCCGTCACTTGCTGCCGCGCCCCTTCACGCATCAGGCGGGTCTTGCGCGTGTTTACGCGGAAGCCTTCTTCCAGCGCGATCGCGGCAACCTGGATGTGGAAACGCTCCGCAGCCCGCGCGAACACCGGGCCGCCGGAGAATGCCAGGTCGTCGGCATAGCGGCTATAGGACCCGCCCAGCGACTCCGCCAGCGCCGAGAGCCGGATGTCGAGACGGTAGGCGCACAGATTGGCCAGCGCGGGCGAGCATGGGGAACCCTGCGGCAGATGCGGGGACTTCAGGGCCTGGCGTTCGCTCCACGAGAGCATATCTCCGGCCGGCGCGCCTCCATCCGGCGCGCCGCGAAAGGCGCCCTGCGGTGTGCGGTTGACGCAGATGCGGGCCAGCGTCCCGGCCGTTTTAGGCGGGTAGCCCAGCTTTTCAAACAGCGCATGGACGCGCGACAGCTGGATGCTCGGGAAAAAATCCTTCAGGTCCATGCGGATGACGGCGTGCCGCCCGGCGTGCTGCGCCGCGTGCGTGACGCAGGAGTGGCCGCGCCGGAAGCCGTGCGCTGCCGGATGCGGCGGCGCCAGGTCCAGTATCTCGCGCAGGATTTTCCGCTGGATGCGCCGCAGCCGCGCCTTCGGTATTTCTATCAGCCGCACGCCGCCGCTGCGCTTCGGCACCCAGCGATAGTGGTAGCGCTGAAGCGGCGATTGTTCGTCGCGCGCAAGCCGCCATTGGTCGGCGAACCAGTCCAGCGCGCCCACCGGCTCATTCAGCCATGCCGCCAGCGCAGCGGCGTTTGCCAGCTCCGGCAGCGCAAGCGCGGCGAGCCATGCGGGTTTGGGCGGGCGCACCGGCGGATCGACGCAGTAGCGCCGCACTGCGGGCAAGGATATCGGCTCCGGCAAGGCAAAGACTTCGCCATCGTCGGCTTCCTCGGCGCCCGAGCCGCCGCCATGGCCCACGCACTCCAGCAGCAGAGCGGCCAGCTCGTGCCGGCTGTAATAATGGAAGTTGTCGCCGGTCCGCGCGATGAGCGCCGCGCAAACAGCGCTCGCCCACGGCGGTTCAGCGTCGAAGACGCGCTTGCAGGCGGCGGTCAGGCTGGCCAGGCTGCCGTCCGTGGCCAGCGCCATATCGGCCAGCGCCAGCACGGTGTGTTGTTTGATATTCATGCGCAGCGAAGGGGCGGGGATCCTTCAACGAGTCTCGTGATGCGTGGGCTGTCTTGCGCGCAAGCGCAACGCGGCCCAGGCGGCGAAGTACTGAACAATCAATGTCCCACGGGGTAGCCCCGTAGAGGCTGTCCCCGCACGAGGCAGGGACAGGCCGGCTTGAAGGAATCCGCCCCGCACACACAGTAGGGCAATTTTGCACAAAGGTCAACACAAGCGGCTTAGCGCGCCTCCACCACCGGCAGCTCGATCGCGCTGGCCGAACCTGGCGCGTGGTAGATGCGCTGGGTGGCCTTGATGTAGTCCGAGGGCTGCGCATGGAAGATGTTGGGCACGAAGCGCTGCGGGTTGCGGTCGTACAGCGGGAACCAGCTGGACTGGATCTGCACCATCACGCGGTGGCCCTTCAGGAACACGTGGTTCACGTTCGGCAGCGCGTAGCGGTAGCGCTCCACCTTGTTGGCCGGGATGGCCTCGGCGTGCTCCAGGCTGTTGCGGTAGCGGCCGCGGAAGATGTCCATCGCAATGCCCTGCTGGTAGCCGCCCAGCTCCGGCTGCGACGCCATCTCGTCCGGATACACGTCGATCAGCTTGACGACCCAGTCGGCGTCGGTGCCGCTGGTGGCCGCGTACAGGTTCACCATGGGCTGGCCGGACAGCTGCAGCGGCGCGGCCAGCGGCTCGGTCACATAGGTCAGCACGTCCGGCCGGTCGGACACGAAGCGCTGGTCGCTCACCAGCCACGGCTTCCACACGTTCTCGTCGTGCATGCGCACCGGGCGCGGCACGAAGGGCACCGGCTTGGCCGGGTCGGACACGTACTCGTCATACGCGGCGCCGCCCTTGGGCGCGTCGAAGCCCAGCTTGTAGCCGTCCTGCAGATAGATGGCCTTGGACGCGGCCGGGCAGCCGCTGGCGCAGGACTGCGGCCAGGCGGCCAGGCGCTGCCAGCGGTTGCTGCCGGTCTGGTAGCTCAGCACCGGCGGCGTGTCGGCCACCGGCGCGCCGTCCTTCAGGTACTGGTTGAAGAAGGGCTGCATCACGTTGCGGCGGAACTCGAGCGCGGTGTCGCCGGTGAACTTGATGGCGCCCAGGCTGGAGCCGTCGTAGTTCACGCCGCTGTGCCGCCACGGGCCGATCACCAGGAAGTTCAGCTTGTTGTCCTTGTCCTGCTGCTCCATGGCGGCGTAGGCCGCGTAGGGGCCGTAGATGTCCTCCTGGTCCCACTGCCCCACGATGTGCATGGTGGGCACGCTCAGCTTGCGCGCGCCCACCAGCTTGTCGATGGCCTGGTGCTGCCAGTAGCTGTCGTAGGCCGGGTGCTCGAACAGCTTTTTCGTGTAGGGCAGCTGGTCCAGGCCGAATTTCTTCGCGTAGCCGCCGGCCGAGCCGGCGCGCAGCAGGCCGTCGTAGTCGTCGTAGACGCCGCTGGCCGGCGCTTCGCCGCGCCCCTTGACCGAGGTCTGGCCGCCGATGTACGGCAGGCTGGGCATGCGGAAGGCGCCGTTGTGGAACCAGTCGTCGCCGCGCCAGCCGTCCACCATGGCGCTCATGGGCGCGGCCGCCTTCAGCGCCGGGTGCGGGTTCATCAGCGCCATCATGACGGTGAAGCCCTCGTAGGACGAGCCCACCATGCCGACCTTGCCGTTGGTCTCCGGCACGTTCTTGGTCAGCCACTCGATGGTGTCCCAGGCGTCCGTGGCGTGGTCGATGCCGGTGCTGTTGAGCGGGCCGCTGAGCGGGCGCGTCATCACATACTCGCCCTCGGAGCCGTATTTGCCGCGCACGTCCTGGAACACGCGGATATAGCCCTCGTCGATAAAGGTCTCGTCGCCCTGCGGCAAGGTGGAACGGATGCTGGGGCTGGCGTTGCGCTGGGCGCGCCGCGCCGCGTTGTACGGCGTGCGGGTCAGCATGATGGGCGCGTTCTGCGTGCCCTTGGGCATCACGATCACCGTGTACAGCTTGACGCCGTCGCGCATCGGCACCATCACCACCTTCTTCACATAGTCCGCGCTATCGGCCGGGGCGGCCAGGCTGGCCGGAATGTCGGGCGCCATCGGCGGCGTCTGCGCCAGCGCGGACGAAATAAACAGGGTCAGCGCGGCCAGGGCCGGCAGCTGCAGGAGGGGGCGGGTGTCAGGGCGGGTACGCGGCTTGCGCATGGGTAAGGTCTCCGTGTTGTGCTGCGGGCCATGGTAGACAACTGCCCCGCTTCGCGCAATGCCGCTTTTGTAACGCAACTTTGCTGTCTCTGTAGCATTTGCTTGCAAATTGCCTGCCGTTATGCGCGCCGCCGCACAGAAGCCAAAGCTGAGCCGGCTTACAGTGGGCCCACAACCAACAGAACAAGGAGTGCCATCATGAAAAAACTGCTGATCGCTGCCGCCATGGCCGCCACCCTGGGCGGCGCCGCCGCCCCGTCCTTCGCCGACGTCGTCGTGGTGCGCACCGCGCCGCCGCCGCCGCGCCATGAAGTCATTCCGCACGCCCGCCCCGGCTACACCTGGGTCGCCGGCCACTGGGACTGGAACGGCCGCCGCAACGTGTGGATCAAGGGCGCCTGGGTGCGCGACCGCAACGGCTACGTCTACCGCCCCACCGCCTGGGAACAGCGCGACGGCCGCTGGGTGGTCGAGCGCGGCGGCTGGCAGCGCGGCGACCGCGACCATGACGGCGTGCCCAACCGCGTGGACCGCGACCGCGACGGCGACGGCGTGCCCAACCGCCGCGACGACAGCCCCAACAACCCGAACCGCCATTAAGGCGTCCGCGCAGCCGCCCCGCCACCCACCTTGACAGGGCGGCGGCAAACTGCAACCATACGGGCATGAAATATTTCCAACCACATCGCACCTGCCTGAATTGGTGGCCCCGCTGACCTAGCGCGGCCACTGCACAGTGATGTGAGTACTTAGACAACGCCGCCTTCGCAGGGTGGCGTTTTTCTTGGCGCATCGTGCGGGGGCAACACCAAAGCCCGAGGAACCCGTATGAGCCAGTCCGCAACGCCCGCCACGCCCGCCGCATCCATCCCCGCGTCCGTGATCCTGACCGGCGACCGCCCCACCGGTCCGCTGCACCTGGGCCACTACGTCGGCAGCCTGCGCAACCGCGTGGCCTACCAGCACGACTACCAGCAGTTCATCATGCTGGCCGACTCCCAGGCCCTGACCGACAACATGGAAGACACCGGCAAGGTGCACCGCAACGTGGTCGAAGTGGCGCTGGACTACCTGGCCGTCGGCATCGACCCGGCCAAGTCCACCATCCTGATCCAGTCGCAGATCCCCGAACTGGCCGAGCTGACCTTCTACTACCTGAACATGGTCACCGTGGCGCGCCTGGAGCGCAACCCGACCGTCAAGCAGGAAATCGTGCTGCGCGGCTTCGAGCGCGACATCCCGGCCGGCTTCCTGACCTACCCGGCCAGCCAGGCCGCCGACATCTCGGCCTTCAAGGCCACCCTGGTGCCGGTGGGCGAAGACCAGATCCCCATGATCGAGCAGACCAACGAGATCGTGCGCAAGTTCAACCGCCTGGCCAACCGCGACATCCTGGTCGAGTGCAAGGCCCTGGTGCCGGAAATCGGCCGCCTGCCCGGCATCGACGGCAAGGCCAAGATGAGCAAGTCGCTGGGCAACACCATCAACCTGGGCGCGACGGCCGAGGAAATCACCGCCGCCGTGAAAAAGGTCTACACCGACCCGCTGCACCTGCGCGTGCAGGACCCCGGCCACCTGGAAGGCAACGTCGCCTTCATCTACCTGGACGCCTTCGACCCGGAAAAAGCCGCGCTGGAAGAGATGAAAGCGCATTATGTGCGCGGCGGCCTGGGCGACAGCATTGTCAAGAAGCGCCTGGAAGTGGTGCTGCAGGAAATGCTGGCCCCGATCCGCGCCCGCCGCGAGGAGTTCGCCAAGGACAAGGGCCAGGTCATGCAGATCCTCAAGGAAGGCACGGCCAAGGCGCGCGAAGTGGCAGCCAGGACGGCGGACGAGGTCAAGGCCGCGCTGGGCCTGAGCTACTTCTAAGCCGCCCGCCATGCCGCCCGCCTGGCCGCTGCCGGCCTGCGCCCTGCTGCTGTACGCGGCGGCCAGCGCGGTCTGCTTCGCGGTCTACGCCCTCGACAAGGCCGCCGCCCGCGCCGGCCGGCGGCGCACGCCCGAGCGCACGCTGCTGCTGCTCGGCCTGTGCTGCGGCTGGCCCGGCGCCCTGCTGGCCCAGCAATGGCTGCGCCACAAGACCAGCAAGCGCGCTTTCCAGCTCGCCTTCTGGGCCACCGTCGCGGCCAACCTGGCCGGCCTGGCCGCCCTCGCCTGGCTGCTGCAACGCTGAATCCATGGACGACGCGCGCGCCAGCAAATTCATCCGCCGGGTCGAATACCGGGCCGTCCGCAAGCTGGGGCTGACCCGGGACGGCCTGCAAACCCGCCGCCTGCACCCGAAAACCATCAATATCTTTGCCGGCCCCAACGGCGCGGGCAAATCCACGCTGCTCGACGCCATCGCCATTGCCGGCCACCCCGCCAAAATGGCCAGCCTGCGGCGCAACCAGCCGCCCAGCGGCGTGGCCACCCGCATCCGCCTCATCTTCGCCAACCAGTCCGAACTCTCGCTCGACCTGCGCTATAACACCGGGGTCAACGAGAACGCGGACTTCGCCGCCTCCTACGCGGTGCTGGGCGTCTACACCAGGAACGACGCGGAACCGTGGCGCGGCCCGCGCAAGGTGGGCCAGGACATCGCCCGCGGCGCCGACCTCCAGCCCTTCGCCGAGCGCCTGGCCGACTCCCAGGTGCAGGTGCGCGAAATCGGCCCGGCCGGGGCCGCGCAGATCGCCGGCGCCGCCATCGCCGCCGAGCTCCAGCGCCTGTGCGGCGAACTCACCGGCCTGCAGCCGGGCGGCGCCCAGCCCATCCGCCACGGCCCGGACGGCTACGAACTGACCTTCGCGGACGACCCCATCGCCACCAACACCGTACCGGCCGAGCACATGCCGTCCGGCTGGATGCACCTGGCCGGCCTGCTGGCGCAGTTGCGCCAGGCGCCCGAAGGCAGCATCTGCCTGATCGAAGAGCCGGAAACCCATCTGCACGCCACGCTGCAGCGCACCCTGGCCCGCTGCATGGGCGAGATCGCGGCGCAGCGCACCCTGCAGCTGTTCCTGTCCACGCACTCCAGCGTGCTGCTCAACGACAAGCTCTGGCCCGCCGGCACGGCCTTCTTCAGCATGGACGGCAACGTTGCGCGCGAAACGGCGCTCGGCAGCGCCATGCTGGACCTGCTGGGCGTCAAAGGCAGCGACCTGCTGCAGTCCAACGGCGTGCTCTGGGTCGAAGGGCCGTCCGACCGCCTCTACTTCAACGCCCTGCTGGCCGAACTGCAACTGCAGCAATACGGCGCCGTGCGCTACCGCGAGAACGTGCACTACAGCTTCGGCCTGTTCGGCGGCGCCTGCATCAGCCACTTCAGCGCCGCCGCCGAGGCCGACGTGGACGGCCTGATCAACGTGATCCGCATCAACCGCCACGCCGCCATCGCCATTGACCGCGACGCCGACTTCGGCACCGACGGCTTCGGCAGCCTGTACGCCCTGAACGGCGCCGGGCGCACCAAGCAGCGCCTGCTGGCGGAGATCTACCGCGACGGCCAGGGCGGCAACGCCGCCTACCTGGGCGAGCGCTACACCATCGAATGCTATCTGCCGCCCGCGCTGGCGCGCACATACCTGGACCCGGCGTCCGGCTACAGCAAGGTGCGCAGCGGCGTCACCAAGGTCTGGCTGGCGCGCCACGCGGTGGACACGCCCGGCCTGGCGGCGCTGATGCTGGCCGCCCACGGCGACCTGCGGCAAGGCGTGCAGCGCCTGCTGGCCGCCATCGCCGCCTGGAACTGAACGCCGCGCCGGCGCCGCGCGCTTCCCGCGCCGCCCCATGCTGTGCGACACTGTCGCCCTTGCGAAAAGGAATTCTCAACGATGTGGAATGGTGTACTGTGCGGCCTGCTGGCCGGGGCCATGTGGGGCATGGTGTTTATCGTGCCGGAATTGCTGTCGGCCTTCTCGCCGGTGGAGATGGCGGTGGGCCGCTACGTCGCCTACGGCGCCATCGCGCTGGGGCTGATGCTGCCGCGCCTGGGCTCGCTGTACGCGCGGCTGGACCGGGCCGACTACGCGGCGCTGGTGCGCCATGCGCTGTCGGGCAACATCGTCTACTACATGCTGCTGGCGCTCGGCGTGAAGCTGGCCGGCGTGGCGCCCACCTCGCTGATCATCGGCGTGCTGCCGATCTCGGTCACCCTGATGGGCCGCAAGGACCACGGCGCCCTGCCGCTGCGCCAGCTGGCGCTGCCGCTGCTGGTGGCGGCGGCCGGCATCGCCTGCATCAACGTGGACGTGTTCCTGCACGCCGGCTCGGCCGGCCACCCTGCCTGGCAGACCCTGCTCGGCGTGCTATGCGCCGCCGGCGCGCTGCTGTGCTGGAGCTGGTACACGCTGGACAATGCGCGCTACCTGAAGCGCAATCCGCACTTCAGCAGCGCCGAATGGTCGGCCCTGTACGGCCTGTCGAGCGGCCTGATCGCGCTGCTGATCGGCCTGGCGGCGCTGGCGGTGTGGCATGGCGACGTGCTGGGCGCGGCCGGCAAGGCCAGCGGACGCGACTGGCTGATGTTCTGGATCACCAACACGCTGCTGGCCCTGGGCGCCTCGGTGATCGGCAACCACCTGTGGAATATCGCCAGCCGGCGCGTGCCGGTCACGCTGTCCGGCCAGCTGATTTTGTTCGAGACGCTGTTCGCGCTGCTGTACGGCTTCGTCTACAAGCAGCAGTGGCCGCGTCCGCTGGAAACGGCCGCCATCGTGCTGCTGGCGGCCGGCGTGATGTGGTCGGTGCGCGTGCACGCGCTGGAGGACGAGGTCACCCCACCCTGACGGCCGGCCCTAGTCCAGCAGGCCGCTTTCGCACAGCACGTCCTGCACCAGCTCCAGGCGCAGCACCGGGTTCTGCTCGGCCATCAGGCGCTGCTTGCGGTTGGGCGTCATGCGCAGCAGCTCGCACCAGCGGTTGGCCACCCAGCCGGAATCGTCCAGCTTGTAGGGCGGCAGCAGCGGCATCTGGTTCGACGGCAGCTGGCGTTTTTGCAGCGAACGGATCACCGCCGCCAGCGCGTCGGCCACGTTCTTCTGCTCCTCGGGCACGGGCACGTCCAGGTCCGGCGCCAGCATCTCCACCTCGCCCATCCACAAGCCGTGCTTGAGCTGGGAGGCGGACTGGATGCGGAAGCGCTGGGTGCCGACGCAGGTCAGCTGCAGCAGGCCGGACAGCGGCGAGGTCCAGTCCACGATGCGCGCCATGGTGCCCACCTCGGTCAGCTCCTCGTGCTGCTCGGGGCGCTGGATTTCGCTGCCGGAGGCCAGCGCCACCACGCCGAACTCCTCGGAGCGGGCCAGGCACTTCTTGATCAGGTCGAGATAGCGGACTTCGAATACCTGCAGGGGCAAGTGTCCGTCGGGAAACAGTACTGTATTAAGCGGAAATAACGGTATCGAAGGCATTCCGTCATGATCGCACAATAAGGTCATGCCGCCGAGCAAATTCCAGTGCCTGCGGCGGAAGCTGGCGGGGGTGTGGCAAACGCCCTACGCTGAAATGAAAATATCCGGACCAGCCGGATATTTTTTTGCAACAAAGCAGCTTGCAGGGCCTGAAACTTATTTAATCAGGAACTGCTCTTTGCTTTTGCCTTCCAGCCATTTCGGCGCGCGGCCGCGGCCGGTCCAGCTTTGGCCGGTGGCAGGGTCGCGGTATTTCATTGGAACAGGAGCGCGTGGCTTGCTCACTTTTGCAGGTTTGGCCGTACCAGCCAGATCAGCCAGCGACAGACCATGCTCGCGCATGATGGCGGCGATTTTTTCTTTAGCCGAATTCAGTTCCTCGCGGCGAACGGATTCCGCCAGATTTTGCAGTTCGGCGATTTTTGCCTGGTATTCCTGATAAGTGGTCATGACTCAACTCTTCCTTGATGGTTGATAAGAGACTCCCCAAAAATGCAGCCCCTGTAGAACTCGGTGACATTTTGTGAGAATTCAAGACCGCAATTTACCACAAGAGCGCGGGGATATTCTAGTTAAATGTGAAACCCCCGGCAAACTTGTATCTTCCAAAGTAATTATTTTTTGCGCCGCAGTCGCCAGGTAGTAATACCGGTAATAAAAAACAGGGCCGGCAGCAAGCCCGCCAGCGCCACCAGCCATTTGACGGCGGCGCCGCCCAGCTGGCCCGAATGCAGGGGAAACAGCGCAGCCAGGAAACGGTCGCCGGGCTGGCCGGATAAAGGATCGATGGCTTCCAGGACTTTACCGCTGCGCATATCGATGTAAATACGCAGCGTGCCGGTGCGCTGCCAGTCGTCGGCGCGCACCAGGCGCGCAATGTATAGACCTTTATCGGGCTGGCGGGAAATACCGGCCATGGTGGCGCCGCCGCGCAAATACGGCGCGGCTATTGCCTGCGCTTCGCCCCAGCTAATAGCGGTTTCGTCTTTTTTCAGCGCCGGCATGGCGATACTGCGGCGTTCCGCACCCACGTCGGCAAGCCGCGCCACCATGCCGCTCACCACTTCCGGCAAACCGTTGTAAAAACCCGTCAGCGCCAGCAGCAGCAAAGGCAGCAGCGCCAGCAAACCGACGGAACGGTGCAGATCATAATGGCTGCGGTAAGTACTTTGATTCAATTTAATCCGCAAGGCGCGCCGCCATTGCCATTTTGCCGGCCAGGCCAGATAAAGCCCTATCGCCAACAACAGCGCGATGGCCGCGCCGATATAACCCTGGGCCTGGCGGCCCGATTTACCCTGGAACATATTCAAATGCCAGGTCTGCACCATCGGCATCCAGTATTGCGCGCCCAAGCCGGCGGCGGCCCGGTCGCGGCTGCCCAGCAGCGCGCCGCTGCATGCGTCCAGCATGGCCTCGCCCGTTTCCACGCCCGGCGCCTTGAACATCACGCGCAGGCTGCCGCCCTCGTGGCGTGGCAGGAACACACCGCCCACCTTGGCTTTCGGCCACTGCGCCTGCACCGCCCGCGCGGCCGCGTCCACGCCCAGCGGCGCGGCGCACACGGAGGCGCTATGGAACAGCTGCGGATTCAGCGCTTCGTCGATATCGTGCTCGAAGACCAGCAAGGAGCCGCTCAGGCCCATCAGCACGAACAGCAGGCCCAGCGTCAATCCCGCCCAGCGGTGCAGCCACACGATGGCCGGCTTGAATGAGACGCGGCGCTGGGCCGGAACTGCAGCTGCTGACAGAGACATTTTTTGTGGCATTGATACGGGAATCCGGCATCATAGCATTAGAATGAGAATGGGTCTCAATTACATATTGGCAGCAGCAATTCCCTGCCATAATGGAAATATTTACCGAACCAGCAGCAACTCCGGGGGCGAACATGAAGAACGTGGTTTTATTGTCGGGCCAGGCTGTTCCCGCCCTGGGCCAGGGCACCTGGAATATGGGCGAAGATCCCACCTACCGCGCGCATGAGGTGGCGGCGCTGCAGCTGGGCATGGACCTGGGCATGACCTTGATCGATACGGCTGAAATGTATGCCGACGGCGGCAGCGAGGAAGTGGTGGCCGAGGCCATCGCCGGCCGGCGCGAGCAGGCCTTTTTGGTGAGCAAGGTCTATCCGCACAACGCCACCCGGGCCGGCGTGGTGGCGGCCTGCGAGCGCAGCCTGAAGCGGCTGAAGGTGGAACAGATCGACCTCTACCTGCTGCACTGGCGCGGCTCGGTGCCGCTGGAGGAAACCCTGGCCGGCTTCGCGGCGCTGCGCCAGGCGGGCAAGATAGGCGATTACGGCGTCAGCAATTTCGACCTGGCCGACATGCGCGAGGCGCGCGCGCTGCCGGGCGGCGGCGAAATCGCCGTCAACCAGGTGCTGTACAACCTCGCCAAGCGCGGCATCGAATGGGATCTGCTGCCCTGGTCGCAGCAGCAGCAAGTGCCGCTGATGGCGTATTCGCCGCTGGAGTCGAACCCGCAGGAACAGCGCGCCATGCTGGAAAACCGCAGCCTGCAGGCGGTGGCACGCCGCCACGGCGCCACGCCGGCGCAGATCGCGCTGGCCTGGCTGCTGCGCCAGGACGGCGTGATCGCCATCCCCAAGGCCGCCAATCCGGACCATATCCGCCAGAACCGCGCCGCGCTCGACATCGCCCTCGGGCCGGAGGACCTGGCCGAGCTGGACCAGGGCTATCCCCGCCCCCGCCGCAACAGCCCGCTGGCCATGCGCTGAGCGCCCCCTAAATCGCCGGGCAGCCGCCGGATTTGTATTTGCAGTGGCGCGCCACCACCGCGCGGATGATGCTGACCAGCTGGCAGGCGGCCGGCCCCGGCCGTTCGGTATTGGCGATAATCAGCGACAGCGACAGCTTGCGCTTCTGCCCCACCCGCAGCCGCAGCGGCTGCAGCAGGCCGGAGGCGAGCTGGCTCTGGATCTTGTGCGTGGCCATCCACGCGAAGCCCAGGCCGGCGCACACCATCTCGGTGCGCGTGGCCGGACTGGTGACGGTCCAGCGCTGCGCCGTGTTGAGCCAGCCATAGTCGCGCGTGGACGCCACGCCGCCGTCGCGCACCACGATGTGCAGGTGGCGCTCCAGGTCGTCCTCGTTCAGGTCGCGGCCCAGGCCGTGCAGCGGGTGGCTGGGGTGGGCCACGGCCAGGAATTCGATATCGAGCAGCGCGTCGCCAAGGAAGCCGCTGGGCACATAGTTGGCGATCACCACGTCGGCGCGCTTTTCGCGCAGCACGTCGTCCGAGGCCGACAAGATGGTCTCCTCCAGGTTCACCCGCGTATGGCGCGCCAGCGGCTCGAACTCCTGCAGGATCTGGATCAGCAGCTCGCTGGGGAACAGGCTGTCCACCGCGAAGCGCAGCTCCGACTCCCAGCCCTCGTTCAGGCTGGCCGCCAGCTCCTCCAGCTGGAAGGCGTCGTCCAGCAGCTCGCGCGCCTTGCGCAGCAGGGTTTCGCCGTTGCGCGTGAGCTTGGCGCGCCGGCCGTCGATTTCCAGCAGCTCTATGCCCAGCTGCTCCTGCAGCTTGGCCACCATATAGCTGACCGACGACTGGCTGCGGTGCAGCGCCTCGGCCGCCTGCGCGTAGCCGCCGCATTCCACGATGGCCTGCAGCACCTGCCACTGCTCCAGCGTACTGCGCGGTATCTTCATTATTTGCTTTGCATGATGTAGGTGCCGTCCCAGTCGTCCGGCGGCGGCTCGGCGGCCAAGCGCTGGCAGCGCTCCACATACATGGCGGCCGCCTTGTCGCCCGGATTGAGCGCCAGCACTTCCTCGAACAGCTTGCGCGCCGCCGCCCATTTGCGCTGGCGGTAGTTGATCAGGCCATTGCGGAACAAGCCCATGGCGTCGATCAGGTTGGGATAGCTGTCCTCGCTGTGGTAGTCCAGCACCTCGTAGACCGACACCGGCTTGGTCTTGCCCTGCACCACCACATAGTCCAGCTCGCGCATGCGGTAGGTGCCGCGCAGCGCGCGGTAGGTGAATTCGCTGACCAGGATGTGCGCGCCGTACTGCTTGCAGGCCGACTCCAGCCGCGCGGCCAGGTTCACGCCGTCGCCGATGATGGTGTAGTCCATGCGCTTCTTGGAGCCGATATTGCCCGACACCACCTGGTCCGTGTTCAGGCCGATGCCGATGTCCACCGCCAGCTTGCCGTCGCGCACGCGCAGCTGGTTCCAGGCGCGCAGCTCGCGCATCATGGCGATGGCGGTGCGCAGCGCGCGGTCCGGGTCGTCCTCGTGCGCCACGGGAATGCCGAAGGCGGCCATGATGGCGTCGCCGATGAATTTGTCCAGCATGCCTTCTTCGCGCTGGATGCAGTCCACCATCATGGTGAAGTATTCGTTGAGCAGTGCCACCGTGCCCTGCGCGCCGAGCTGCTCGGTAATGGTGGTGAAGCTGCGCACGTCCGAGAACAGCACCGTGGCGTTGACGTTCTTGCCGCCCAGCATTTCGGCGCCGTTGGCCACCATCTGGTCCGCGATGCCGGGGTCCATATAGCGCGACATGGTGGCCTTGAGCCGCTTTTCGCTGGAGATGTCCTCCAGCATCAGCATCCAGCCGATGCGCTTCTTCTCCACCGACAGCAGCGGCTGCACGTTGAAGTTGACCGAGATGGTGTCCTCGCCCACCATCAGCGGCGCGTCCATCAGGTGGCCGGCGACCTGGTTTTCCTCCACCAGGCGCAGCTTGTCCAGCACCCAGGCGTTGGCGCCGCCGAAGAACTCGGCCGCCGGCCGCCCCAGCAGCTCGGCTGCGGACGCGCGCAGGATGCGCAGGCCGGCCGCGTTGCAGGTGACGATTTTCTCCTGCCCGTCCAGCGTGATCACGCCGCTGGACATGGACTCCAGCATGGCCTCGTTGTAGTTCTTCATCTGCTGCACGTCGGCAAACAGCTTGGCGTTTTCGAGCGCGATGGAAATCTGCGCCGTGAACGCGCGCAGGCGCGACTCGTCCTCGGCGCTGAAGGGGCCGCCGCGCTTGTTGAGCACCTGCGTCACGCCTATGGTCTTGCCGTGCTTGTTGACGATGGGCACGCACAGGATGGAGCGCGTGAAAAAGCCGGTGCGCTTGTCGAAGGCCGGGTTGAAGCGCAGGTCGGCGTAGGCGTAGGGGATGTTGATGGTCTTGCCCGAGCTGAACACGGCGCCCGCGATGCCGGCCGTGTTGGGAAGGCGGATCTGCATCGACTCCAGGCCCTGCCCCACTTCGGACCACAGCTCGCCGGTCTTCTCGTCGTTCAGGAACAGCGTCGAGCGCTCGGCGCTGAGCAGGCGGGTGGCCTCGCCCATCACGCGCTGCAGCAGCGAGCCGAGCTTGATGTCGGCCGTCACTTCGGACACCACGTCAATGAATTCCATCTCCTGGCGCCGCACCTTCTTCATGCTCTCCAGGAAGCGCGCGCTTTGCAGCGCCAGCGTGCCCTGCGTGGTGAGCGCCGCCAGCAGCTCCAGGTCCTTGGGCGTGAAGTGGCCGCGCTGCTTGTTCAGCGTCTGCGACACGCCGATGATCTCGCCCTTGAAGGTGCGGATGGGCACGCACAGGATGTTGCGGGTGACAAAGCCGGTCTGCTCGTCGATGGCACGGTTGAAGCGCGGGTCGGCGTAGGCGTCGGCGATCACCAGCGGCTCGCCGGTGGTGAACACATGGCCGGCAATGCCGGAGGTGTTCAGGAAGCGGATTTCGCGCTGGGTTTCGCCCTGCGCCACGCGCGAGAACAGCTCGTTGGTTTCCGGGTCGTTCAAGAACAGCGTGCCGCGCTCGGCGTCCAGCTCCTCGGTGGTCACTTCCACCAGCGCGGTCAGGATTTCGTCCAGCGTGTCGTAGGCGGCCATGCGGCGCGACACTTCCAGCAGCAGCTCGGCCATGCGCAGGCGGGACTGGGCGCCGGCCTGGGCGCGCGCGCCGCCCTTGGTCATGTCGTTCATGCGGCGTGGCTTTCCAGGGCGAGGCGCAGCGCGCGGATGGTGTCGTGCAGCTGCTGCACCTCGGCGCGCTGGGCGCTGATCTGCTGCTGGTTCAGGCTGGCCTGCTCGGCATGCACGCGCTCCAGCTCGTCTCGCAGCACCGTGACGGTGTCGCGCAGCTGGGCGATTTCGGCGATGGCGCCGGTCAGCGCGGCCTTGACGGCAATGTCGCGCTCGCCATGCGCCTGCTCCAGCGCGTCGCGCAGCGACATCACGGTGGCGCGGATCTGCTGGGTTTCGTTGTGGGCCGCGGCGAGCGCGTCCTGCACCTGGCGCTGGCGGTCGTGCTGGGCCTGCTCGAGCTCGGCGCGCAGCACGACCACGGTGCGCTGCAGGTCGCGCACTTCGGACTGGGCCGCACTCAGGGCGTCCGGCTCGGCAAGGATGGTGTTGGTCGTGCGTAGTGTCATCCCTTTATCATACCACCCGCTCTTGCGGCGGAGAACCGCCCGGCGTCTTACAATTTCCACTCCAGGCCGGCGCGGAACTGGGCCGCGCCCGGCGCCAGCGAGTTGCGGCGCAGGCTGCCGGCGGCGTCGCTGTAGGTGTTTTCCTCCAGATAGTCCTCCGCCAGCGCGCTGACCACGGACAGGCGCAGCGCGTGCCGGGGCGTGAATTTGTGCAGCCAGTACATTTCCAGGTCGCGCTTGACGGTGACGAAACTGCTCTGGGTGGCGCTGATGCGCATGACGCCGCCGCGCTTGAAGACGAAGCTGGCGCCGGCGCTGTCCATCGTGTCGGCCGATTTGTAGTCGAAGCCCAGCGTGGCCGACAGCGGCAGCTGCTGGTTCAGGCGGTTGTACGGCCCCGGCACGGCGTCCACCCGCGACCAGTTGCGGCTGACGCTGGCGCGCAGGTCCAGCGCCTGCGCCGTGTGCATCAGCGCCTTGAGCGGGAATTTGGCCTCCAGCTCCACGCCGCGCGCCACCGCGCTGCCGTCGTTGATGCTGGTCTGCACCCAGCGGCCGTTCTCCAGCAGCAGCGTCTGGCGCGTGTAGTCGGTGATGCGGCGCGCGAAGCCGCTGGCGCTCAGCAAGGCGGTGTCGGCCCAGTAGTGCTCGTAGGACAGGTCCAGGCCCAGCGCCAGTTCCGGCTTCAGGCCGGGGTTGCCCCGGAAATCGGGCGTGGTCTGGGTGTTGTTGTTGGCCAGGAAGCGGCGCGGTATCAGCTGGGTGGTGGCGGGCGCCTTGTAGGTGCGGGTGAGCGCCAGGCGCAGCTGGTCCTTGGTGTCGGGAATTTTCCACAGCGCCTGGAACAGCGGGCTGAACACGCTGCTGCGGTTGCGCACCGGGGCGAAGCCGGTGCCGTCGCTGTCGGTCTCCAGCCCCTCCCAGCGCAGGCCGGCGTAGATCGACAGGCGCGGCGTGTAGTCCCATTCGTCCTGCAGGAACAGCGCCAGGCGGCGCACGTCGGCATTGAAGTCCTCGTCCATATTGGCCGGATGCTTGCCGGCCAGCGCCACTTCGCGCTGGCCCCGGAAATCGTCGCGGCGGCTGTCGGCGCCGTCCCAGCCTGCGGACAGGGCGTGGCCGGTGAACAGCGGCGTGGAATACTTGCCGGTGAAAGTGTAGCCGTGCTCCCGGGACAGGATATCGACCTGGCGGTCCAGGCCAGGCACGCCATGGTTGGCGCCGGTCTGGCGCGTGGCGTTGCGGTTGCGGTTGGCGTTCAGGCCCAGCTTGGTGTCCAGCTTGCCGCCGCCGTCCAGCTTGTGCAGCCAGTTCAGGTCGGTGCGGTAGAAGTCGTTCCGGGTGCGCACAAAGTTGGCCGTGCCGTCGAAGTCCTGCGGCGGGCCGAACACGGTGGCCGTGTCCATGGTGGCCACCACGCGGTAGCGGTTGGTGGCGAGAAAGGACTGCCAGGTCAGCGTGTCGCCGTTGGCCAGGGTCCAGTTCAGGCGCGGCGCCAGGTTGATGTTTTCCACCCGGCCCACCTCGTTGGACTCGGAATCGCGCAGCAGGCTGGCGCGGCCCAGCGGGTCGCCGCCGTGGTCCTGGATCAGCTTAAGCCAGTGGAAGTTCAGGCGGTTGGCCGACAGCACGGCGGAATAGGAGAAATTGCCGTCGCGGTCGGACAGGGTGTAGACCCCGTTGCCCTGCGAGAAATCCTCGCCCTTGCCCGCCAGCGCCTTGATTTCGCGCTGCGCCGTGCGGACCGCCTTTTTCAGCACGATGTTGATGGTGCCCGCAATGGCCTGGGTGCTGAACTCGGCGCTCGCGGCGCGCATGATCTCGACCCGCTCGATGGCGTCCGGCGCCAGCTGGTCCACGGAAAACCCGGCCGGGGCGCGCTCGCCGTTGAGCAGGATTTGCGTGTAGCCGTTGCCCAGGCCGCGCAGGCGGATGTCGGTGCTGCCGCGCCCGCCCGCCACGGTGACGCCCGGCAGGCGCTTGAGCACGTCGGCGATATTGCTGTCGCCGTAGCGCAGGATTTCCTCGCTGTTGACGACGATCTTGCTGGCCGTATCGTCGCGCCGCGCATCGTACTCGGCGCCCGAGGCCTTGACCTCCACCTTCTGCATCGCCTTGCCTTCCTTGGGCGCCTCGGCCGCGCGGGCGCTCCAGGCGGACGCCACCGCGGCGGCAGCGAGCGTTAGTTTCATTGCAGTATGAAAGCGAGGCATGGCGGCGGCGTAAGTTTGCAAAAAAGGCTACAGTTTCCCACAATTGCTTGTTGTTGGGAAATAGTTTGCATCGCCGATTTTCTCCCCACGGCGTCGCGCACCGTTATAATGCGTATTCGTCTATATTGATAGGTGTGATAACTGTGTCCGACCGTCTTGCTGTACTGCCGCAATACCTGCTGCCCAAGGGCGCGCTGACCAATTTCGCGGGCCGCGTGGCCGGCGCGAAGGGCGGCGCCATGACTACCCGTTTGATACGCTGGTTTGTTGGCCGCTATGACGTGAACATGGCCGAGGCGGCCAATCCGGACATCGCCAGCTACCACTCCTTCAACGAGTTCTTCACGCGCGCGCTGCGCCCGGACGCGCGCCCGCTGGCGGACGCCGACTTCATCTGCCCGGTGGACGGCCGCATCAGCCAGTTCGGCGCCATCGAGGACGACCAGATTTTCCAGGCCAAGGGCCACAAGTTCAGCACCACCGCACTGGTGGGCGGCGACAAGGAACTGGCCGCGCAATTCCAGCACGGCAGCTTCGCCAACCTCTATCTGAGCCCGCGCGACTACCACCGCATCCACATGCCCTGCGACGGCAAGCTCACCCGCATGATCTACGTGCCGGGCGAGCTGTTCTCGGTCAACCCGACCACCGCGCGCGGCATTCCCGGCCTGTTCGCCCGCAACGAGCGCGTGGTGTGCGTGTTCGACACCGCCAGCGGCCCCTTCGTCATGACGCTGGTGGGCGCCACCATCGTCGGCAGCATGGCCACCGTGTGGCACGGCGTGGTCAACCCGCCGCGCCATGACAGCGTCAAGGAATGGACCTATGCCGACCAGAACATCGTGCTGAAAAAAGGCGACGAGCTGGGCCGCTTCCTGCTGGGCTCGACCGTCGTCATGCTCTTCCCCAAGGACAAGCTGCACTTCAACGCCAGCTGGCAGCCGGCCGGACCGGTGCGCCTGGGCGAAACCATGGCCAACCTTAAATAAGAATGCTGAAGACGCTGATGATGCTGAAACCTACCGTGATCGCCATGAGCATGGCCGCCGCCGCACTGTTCGCCGCCGGCGGCGCCTCCGCCTCGCCCGCCGTGCCCCGCGACGGCGCCGAATACCGGCTGCTGTCCGCGCCGGTGCAGGTGCAGGCGCAGGGCAAGAAAGTGGAAGTCATCGAGTTCTTCATGTACCACTGTCCGGCCTGCAATATGCTGGAGCCGGGCCTGGCCGCGTGGGTCAAGAAACAAGGCGACGCCATCAACTTCCGCCGCATCCACGTGCCGCACAACGGCGCAGCCGATCCGGAAGCGCACCTGTTCCTGACGCTGGAAGCGCTGAAGCTGGACGAAAGCCTGCACGCCAAGGTGCTCAACACCTGGCACGTGGAGCGCAAGCGCCTGAAGTCGGACGAGGACAATGTCGAGTGGGCCGTGAAGAACGGGCTCGACAAGGCGCAATTCCTGGCCGCCTACAATTCCTTCGGCGTGCAGACGCGCCTGCGCAACCTGGAAAAACTGGTCGGCAGCTACCGCGTGGACGGCACGCCGACGCTGGTCATCAATGGCCGCTACCTGACCTCGCCGTCCATCGTCGCGGAAGGCAACCCCAACATGCCCCGCCAATCGGTCGAAGCCGCCGCCTTCCAGGTCATGGACGCGCTGGTGCTGAAGGCGCAACAGGAGCTGGGCCGCTAGTCGCCCTGGCGGCGGTGCAGCTGGCGGCGCTCAATATATGACGGTCTAGGCTTCGCAGCGTTGTCTTTGCGCCAGGCGCTGGCACGGGTCCAGTATTCATTGACGCTGCGGCGTATCCAGACGTCGCGCCACGCGTTGCGGGGACAGCCAGTGATTGTCATGCACCACTCGCGTGGCGAGACGGCGCTGCCGGCATACATGAGCCTGTCGCCGTCGACCTTGGCGTGGTAGTCGACACCCTTGTAGCGCAGCCGCAGATCCGTGCCGTCGGGAAGGAACAGGTCTTTCCACTGGTAGCCCCTGCCGCCAGGTTTGCCGAGCCGCTCAGCCATCCACTGCTTCACCGCGAACGCAACAATTTCCTCAGGCTGCCGGATATCGCCGCTCCGTTGCAGCGCATAAGCCAGGTCAATATATATGCGCCCCAATAGGCGCTCAGCAAATGTCTCGTTTCGCATAATTTTGTCTCCTTTTGTCTCGCCGCACATAGGTTGGACAGGACATTTAAGGATGGGTTCCTGAAAAAATGGCCTGAAATGCGAGACAAAACGAGACAAAACGAGGCTGAAAGAGACAAACCCTTGCGGCCTAAAACCAAACATACATATCCTCCAAAGCACCGATCCAGACCAGCGGCACGAGCGTAGCCACGACAGGCATCAAGGCGCGCGCTGCTTTGAACTAAACTAAGAGATACATCTGGAGACCGCGATGAGCACTACCACTTCTTCCATCAGCATTCAGGTTGACGCCGACATCAAGCGCCGCGCCAACGAAGCCCTCGCCGATATCGGACTGTCCATGTCCGATGCCATCCGCATTTTCTTGCACCGGGTTGCTGAAGATCAGCAGTTCCCTTGGGAGCTAAAGGTTCCCAATTCAGAAACCCGTCTGGCAATGGAAGAGGCCCGCGCTATTGCAAGCGCAGGTAGCGACATCGCTCCTTCTGCACCGCCAGCCGCAGGCGGACGACACTAGAGCCAAAATTTGAACAGGCCAAAGACCAGCGGCATGGCAACGAGATTGCTTGCCACGCCGAGAACGAAACGCTGCTTCCGCATCAAATAAAGCGACAGGCAAAACGGCGTTCCGACGCCGACCGCCGTTGCCAGCATCAGCGGCCAGAACACCTCGCCGTGTCCTCCGGAGACAGCCATCCCGAAGATGACCGCCATGAAGAGAAAAAAGTAGACTGCGGCGGCGACCAGCAGCCAGAGTATCCATGCAATGGTGGTCTTCATCAGCTAGTCCTGTCGTTGAGCGTTTCCAGCATGTCGAGGAAGACGCGGGTCTTGGCCGGCATCAGGCGGCGGCCCGGGAAGACGGCCCAGCCGGTCACGGTGGGGAAGCTCCATTCGGGCAGCACGCGCACCAGCTGCCCGCTTTCCAGGAAACTCTGCGCGAACAGCTCCGTGCTGGCCGCGATGCCGATGCCGGTGCAGGCCATGCGCACCAGCAGCTCCGGCGAATTGGCGATCATGCGCGCGGGCAGCTCGCGCTCCCATTCCGTTTTGCCGCGCAAGAGCTTCCACCGTATCATGCCGTTCGCCTTGGGCGGCAGGCTCAGAAGGTCATGCTTGTACAGGTCGTCCGGCTGCTCGGGCAGGCCGCGCAAGGTGGTGTAGCCGGGCGAGGCGTACAGCGCCAGCTTGCTGATGGCCACCGCGCGCGCCGCCAGCGTGGAGTCGTCCGGCAGATTGCCCATGCGGATGGCCAGGTCGTAGCCCTCGGCCACCAGGTCCACCCGGCGCGGCGACAAGTCGATCTCCAGCGAGATGGCGGGATACTTTTCCATAAAGCGCGCCATCAGCGCCCCCATGGTGTGGTTGGCGAAGTCGCCCGGCATGGACACGCGCAGCAGGCCGCTCGGCGCCTGCTGCCGGTGCTGCGCCAGCGCGCCGGCAGCCTCCACTTCCTCCGTCACCTTGCGCGCGTGCTCCAGCAGGCTGGCGCCGAATTCGGTCAGCACCAGGCGCCGCGTGGTCCTTTGCAGCAGGCGCTCGCCCAGCTGCGCTTCGAGCAGCGACAGGCGGCGCGACACGGTGGACTTGGGCTGCCCCACCCGCTCCGCCGCCGCGCTGAAACTGCCGCACTCCACTATCCGGGCGAACAGAAGCAAGTCGCCAGGGTCGATATCCGCCATATGAATTCCATGCTGTGTATGCCAGCGCACCTTACCACAACAGGCGCTGTCCAGAAAACAACGAGCCGGATAAATTGATTTACACTTAATATGTTTAAGCTTAAAGTATATTCAGGCCGTCCCCCTTTCAACCAATTAGGAAAAAGAAGATGAAAAAAACCTTGATCGCCATCGCCCTGACCTCCCTGTCCGGCCTGGCCGCAGCGCAAAGCGCCGTCGTGATCTACGGCGCGGTCGACGCCGGCATCGTGCGTGAATCGGGCGGCGTCGCCGGCAATATCACCAAGCTGACGGGCGGCGTGGAAGGCGGCTCCCGCCTCGGCTTCCGTGGCAGCGAGGACCTGGGCGACGGCATGAAGGGCATCTTCGCACTGGAAATGGGCCTGGGCCTGGACACCGGCGTGAGCGGCCAGGGCGGCGTGCTGTTCGGCCGCCAGGCGCTGGTCGGCCTGCAGACCAAGTCCGGCACGGTCACGCTGGGCCGCCAGTACACGCCGCTGTTCATGGCCATGACCTTCATCGATCCCTTCCAGTCCCTGAGCACCGCTGGCTCGGCCGCCAACCTGATGTCGAACGCCGGCATCCGCATGAACAACACCGTGAAGTACGCCATGCCGGACACCAACGGCTTCTCCGGCGAGCTCGCTTACGCTCCGGGCGAAGTGGCGGGCAACAGCGACGCCGGCCGCAACCTGGGCGCGAACTTCGGCTACGCCAACGGCCCGCTCGTCATCAAGGCCGGCTACGCCAACGTCAACAGCATCCCGGCCGGTACCGCTGCGCTGACCAAGGGCCGCACCACCATGCTGGGCGCCACCTACGACTTCGGCGTGGCCAAGGCTGCGCTGGCGTATGCGTCCAACCGGGGCACGGTCAACATCAACAACACCATCAACCCGAACAGCCAGGCCGACTCGCGCGACCTGCTGCTGGGCGTGACGGTGCCATACGGCCTGCACACCTTCCGCGCGTCCATCATCAACAAGAAGGACCGCGCCGGCACCAAGCGCGGCGCCGACCAGTGGGGCGTGGGCTACAGCTACTACCTGTCGCGCCGCACCGACGTCTACCTGGCCTACGCCCGCATCGACAACGACGCCGCCAAGGGCACCACCGGCTTCTACACCGTGGGCAACGCCACCGAAGTCGGCTCGGGCAACCGCGCAGTCAACGCCGGCCTGCGCCACAACTTCTAAGGCTGCGCAATGGACGCCAAACCGGACTACTGTTTCGAACGCGAAGTGCTGGTCCGGTTTGCGCATTGCGACCCGGCCGGCATTGTCTACTTCCCGCAATACCTGGTGCTGTTCAACGGGCACGTGGAGGACTGGTTCAACGAGGGACTGGGCATAGGCTACGCCCACTTCATCGGCGAGCGCCGCTGCGGGCTGCCGATGGTGAAGCTGGACTGCGAGTTCAAGGCGCCGAGCAAGATGGGGGAGCGGCTCACGCTCGGGCTGGAGGTGACGAAGGTCGGCAACAGCTCGATAGCGCTACGCTTGAGCGCCAGCGCGCAGGGACAGTTGCGCGTGCTGTCCAACCAGGTGCTGGTCACAACCTCGCTCGATACCAATAAGTCGATTCCGATTCCCGATGATTTGCGCGGGCAGCTGGAACCTTGCGCTGCGAGTGGCGGGTTACGCGCTCCGGACTAGGCGTCCCCCGCTAACCCGCCATTCTCAAACCCCTACGTAGCGGTGCCAAACATCCGGCGCCGCCCGCAGCGTGGGCGAATCCCCCGACCACACCACCTTGCCGCGCTCGATAATCGTGTGCTGGTCCGCAAAGCGCGTCAGCCGCTCCACGTATTTATCGATCACCAGCGTGGTCTGTCCCACGCTGCGCAGCCGCTCCAGGCAGTGCCAGATCTCCTCGCGTATCAGCGGCGCCAGCCCTTCCGTGGCCTCGTCCAGTATCAGCAAATGCGGATTGGTCATCAGCGCGCGGCCTATGGCCAGCATCTGCTGCTCGCCGCCGGACAGCTGCTTGCCCATATTGCGCGAGCGCTCCCGCAAGCGCGGAAACAGCTCGTAAATGCGCGCCAGCGTCCACGGCTCGGCCGCCTTCGAGCGGTTGGCCGAAAAAGCCACCAGGTTCTCCTCCACCGTCAGGTTGGGGAAAATCTGCCGCCCCTCCGGCACGATCGCCACGCCGGAGCGGGCGATGCGGTCCGTCGCCATGGCGTCGATGCGCTCGCCGTTGAAGGTGATGCTGCCGCTGCCTATGCGGTTCAGCCCCAGGATGGAACGTATGGTGGTGCTCTTGCCCATGCCGTTGCGGCCCAGCAGCGTGGCGATGTCGCCGCGCCTGATCTCGAACGTCACGCCGAACAGCACCTGGCTGCTGCCATAGGCCGCCGTAATGTCCTGCACCTTCAGTATCGCGCTCATGCCGCCACCTCGTCTTCCAGTTCGTCGCCCAAATAGGCCTTCTTCACTTCCAGATTGCAGCGGATCTGGTCCGGCGTGCCGGTGGCGATGATGCGGCCCGACACCAGCACCGAAATCCGGTCCGCCATGCGGAACACGGCGTCCATATCGTGCTCGATGATGAGCACCGCGATCTCCGGCCGCAGGCTTTCGATCAGCGGTATCATCTCCACCGATTCCTCGTGCCCCATGCCGGCCATCGGCTCGTCCAGCAGCAGCAGGCGCGGACGCGTGGCCAGCGCCAGGCCCAGCTCCAGCTGCCGCTGCGCGCCGTGCGCGAGATTGCCCGCCAGCCCGTCCACCTGCCGTCCCAGGCCCACCCGGTCCGCCAGCGCGCGCGCCTCCTCGAACATGGCGCGCTCGCCCAGCGCCGGCCGCCAGAAGCGCATGCTGGAGCCGCTGCGCGCCTGCACCGCCAGCGCCAGGTTGTCCAGCACCGAAAAGCGCGGGAAGATATTGGTGATCTGGTAGGAGCGCGCCAGCCCGGCCTGCACCCGCAAGTGCATGGGCACGCGCGTGACGTCCGCCCCGGCGAAGACGATGCGGCCGCTGTCGGACGCCAGCGCGCCGGAGATCTGGTGTATCAGCGTGGTCTTGCCCGCGCCGTTGGGGCCGATGATGGCGTGGATCTCGCCCGCGTTCACCGTCAGGTTGAGATTGTCCGTCGCAGTCAGGCCGCCGTAGCGCTTGACCAGCCCTTGCAGTTCCAGCAGCACGCTCATTTTACTGCTCCCTTGGTGTTGAAACGGTCGGCCAGGCTGGCCATGCCCTTGGGCAGCAGCAGCACCACGACCAGCAGCAGCACGCCCAGCGGCAGCTGCCAGTGCTCGGTATAGCCGGACAGGACTTCCTCCAGCAGCAGCAAGGCGAAAGCGCCCAGCGCGCCGCCCCAGAAATAGCCCGCGCCGCCCAGGATCACCATCACCATCAGGCTGCCGGACTGGGTCCAGTGCACCAGGCTGGGGCTCACCAGCATGTTCTGGTTGGCGATCAGCGCGCCCGCCAGCCCGGCCAGCGCGCCGGCGATGGCGAAGCAGGTCAGCTTGTAGCGGAACACCGGGTAGCCGATGGCGGCCATGCGCGTTTCATTTTCGCGCACCGCCTGCAGCACGCGGCCGAAACGGGAATTGACCAGGCGGTGCAGCAGCAGCAGGCAGGCCGCCAGCAAGGCCAGCACCACGTAGTAGAAGGCCGTGTCGCCCGACAGGTCCACGCCCGGCAGGCCGAGCGAGGAACGCGATGTCAGGTTCAGACCGTCCTCGCCGCCGTAGCTGCGCAGCGAGATGAACAGGTAGTACACCATCTGCGCGAAGGCCAGCGTGATCATGATGAAGTAGATGCCGCGCGTGCGCAGGCACAGCGCGCCTATCGCCAGCGCCAACAGCCCGCCCACCAGCATGGCCAGCGGCCAGGCGATCCAGGCCGACGCCACGCCGTGCTGCATCAGGATGCCGACCGCGTAGGCCCCGGCGCCGAAATAGGCCGCGTGGCCCAGGCTGACCATGCCGCCGAAGCCGAGAATGAGATTGAGGCTGCTGGCCGCCAGCGCGAAGATCATCAGGCGGCAGGCCATGCTCACATAGAACTCCTGGCCCAAGGCCTGCGCGCCCAGCGGAAAGGCCAGGAAAACCGCCAGCAGCGCCAGGGTGCGCGGCAGCGGGAGTTGGTGGTGCAGATTGCTGTGCATGGTGGGCTCCTAGCCGCGTGCGGGGAACAAGCCCTCGGGTTTAAAGAACAGCACGGCGGCCATCAGGATGTAGATCAGCATCGATGACAGCGCCGCGCCCAGGTCGGCCATCAGGCCCTCGGGCGCCAGCGAGCGCGTGAGCACCGGCAGCAAGGTGCGGCTCAGCGTATCGACCATGCCCACCAGCAGCGCCCCGGCCAGCGCGCCCCGGATCGAGCCTATGCCGCCGATGACGATGACCACGAAAGCCAGTATCAATATGCCCTCCCCCATGCCCGACTGCACCGTGAGTATGGGGCCGAGCAAGGCGCCCGCCAGGCCGCACAGCGCGGCGCCGAAGGCGAACAGCAGCGTGAACACGCGGCCTATGCTGGCGCCCATCACCACCGCCATTTCGCGGTTGGACGCGCCGGCCCGCACCACCATGCCGATGCGGGTCTTCACCACAACAAAGTACAACAGCAGCGCCACCGCCAGGCCGGCGCCGATAATGAACAGGCGGTAGGCCGAATAGCTGAAGTCCTGCGTGAACTGCACCGGCGTGGCCAGCGCGGCCGGCACGTTCAGCGAAATCGGCGCCGCGCCCCACAGCATGCGCGCGGCCTGGTTGAAGATGAGGATGAGCGCAAACGTGGCCAGCACCTGCGACAGGTGGTCGCGCCGGTACAGCCTGCGCACCACGGCCAGCTCCAGC
The DNA here is from genome assembly GCF_059419605.1 of Pseudoduganella sp. GW821-FHT05F09. NCBI lineage: Bacteria > Pseudomonadati > Pseudomonadota > Betaproteobacteria > Burkholderiales > Oxalobacteraceae > Pseudoduganella > Pseudoduganella sp. GW821-FHT05F09. Next base: position 28,742 of record NZ_JBWKSD010000006.1, on the reverse strand, counting down.
ACCACGCCCAGCAGCGCCGTCGCGCCCACCGCCAGCAGCAGCCCCAGCCAGTAGGAGCCGGTCAGCCCGGTGAAGCTGGCGGCGAAATAGGCGCCCGCCATGTACAGCGAACCGTGCGCCAGGTTCACCAGGTCCATAATGCCCAGCACCAGTGTCAGCCCGGCCGCCAGCAAAAACAGCATCAGGCCGAATTGCAGGCCGTTCAGGCCGTGCTCTATCAGTAGCGCGATATCCATGCCCATCCTTCCCCGAAGTACCCCGTCAAAATTACTTTAAGCCTCAAGCATATTACCCGAAATCCGCGCCGTTCCAAGCTTTTTCGCAGGGCGGCAACGCGTTTTTTTGAGCCGCGACATTTATCTTGACGCCTATATATTTTAAGCTTAAAGTATATTTCAGAGCATCTGGAAAGCAAGCAGTTCGAACGCCCCCACAGACATAGTCAACACGGAGCAGAAATGATCGCTACAGGCTACACCGACACCTTCGCCAGGGACAATCTGCCGCCCCGCGAGCTATGGCCGGACATGGCGGCCGCCCTGCCGGAGCTGCAATACCCGGACCGCCTGAACTGCGCCGCCGCGCTGCTGGACGATATGGTGGCCCAGGGCTTTGGCCCCCGCCCCGCCATCCACAGCTACCAGGAATCGTGGACCTACGCCGAACTGCTGGAAAAAGTGGACCGCATCGCCCACGTGCTGCGCGGCCCGCTCGGCCTGCAAGCGGGCAACCGCGTGCTGCTGCGCGGCGCCAACAGCCCCATGATGGCGGCCTGCGCGCTGGCCGTGCTGAAAGCGGGCTGCGTGCTGGTGCCCACCATGCCGCTGCTGCGCGCCAAGGAACTGTCCACCGCGCTCACCAAGGCCAAGGTCAACGCCGTGCTGTGCGCCGCCGCGCTGGCCGAGGAGATGGAACTGGCGCGCGGCCAGACCGGCATGGCCGGCCCCGCCGTCTACTTCGGTGCAGCCGATGCAGGCGCCGCAGGCAGCCTGGAAGAGCTGATGCGGCAGCAGCCGTCCAGCTTCAAGGCCGCCGACACCGCCGCCGACGACGTCTGCATCATCGGCTTCACCTCCGGCACCACCGGCGTCCCCAAGGGCACCATGCACTTCCACCGCGACGTGCTGGCCATCTGCGACTGCTTCCCGCGTTCCACGCTGCGCTCCGGCGCGACCGACGTGTTCATCGGCACGCCGCCGCTGGCCTTCACCTTCGGCCTGGGCGGCCTGCTGCTGTTCCCGCTGCGCGTGGGCGCCGCCGCCGTGCTGCTGGACCGCCTTACGCCCGACCTGCTGCTGAAAGCCATCCAGGACTTCCGCGCCACCATCTGCTTCACCGCCCCCACCTTCTATCGCCTGATGGCGCCGCTGGCCAAGGCCTACGACCTGTCGTCGCTGCAGAAGGCCGTGTCGGCCGGCGAAGCCCTGCCCACCGCCACCCGCACGCTGTGGCGCGAGAGCACCGGCCTGGAAATCATCGACGGCATAGGCGCCACCGAAATGCTGCACATCTTTATCTCGGCGGCCGGCGATGACGTCCGGCCCGGCGCCACCGGCAAGGCCATCCCCGGCTACCAGGCCTGCGTGCTCGGCCCGGACGGCAAGGAGCTGCCGCCCGGCGAAGTGGGCCAGCTGGCCGTGAAAGGCCCCACCGGCTGCCGCTACCTGGACGACGCGCGCCAGGAACAATATGTGCGCAACGGCTGGAACCTCACCGGCGACGCCTACCGCATGGACCAGGATGGCTATTTCTGGTACCACGCGCGCACCGACGACATGATTATTTCGGCTGGCTATAATATCGCCGCGCCCGAAGTGGAGGACGCGCTGATGTGCCATCCGGCCGTGGCCGAATGCGCGGTGGTCGGCTGGCCGGACGAGGAGCGCGGCCAGATCGTGAAGGCCTTCGTGGTGCTGCGCCAGGGCCAGGACGCCAGCGCGGAGCTGGCGCGCGCCCTGCAGGAGCATGTAAAACAAACCGTGGCGCCGTACAAGTATCCGCGCGCCGTGGAATTTCTGGCGGCGCTGCCGCGCACCCAGAGCGGCAAGCTGCAGCGCCATGTGCTGCGCAGCGCGCCGGCGAAATAAGCCCGTGCATAAGCCAGTAAATAAGCCAGTAAATAAGCCCGTCCCACCACCCAACCAGGAGCCGCCAGTGAAATTCACCGCCATCACCCTACGCCACACCGCCCTCGCCGCCGCAGCAGCCGCCGCCCTGTCCAGTGCCGCCGCCCCCGCGCTCGCCGCGGACAGCGTGAAAGTCGGCATGGTGACCACGCTGTCCGGCGCCGGCGCCGGCCTGGGCGTGGATATCCGCGACGGCTTCTCGCTCGCGCTCACCCACCTGGGCAACAAGATGGGCAACCTGCCGGTGGAAGTGATCACCGGCGACGACCAGCAATCGCCGGACGTGGCCAAGCAGCTGGTCGACAAGATGATCAAGAAGGACAAGGTCGACTTCATGAGCGGCATCGTGTTCTCCAACCTGATGCTGGCGGTCGGCCCCACGGTGTTCAACTCCAAGACCTACTTCGTCAGCGCCAACGCCGGTCCTTCGCAATACGCGGGCGAGCAGTGCAACCCCTATTTCTACAACGTGGCCTGGCAGAACGACAATCTGCACGAGGCGGTGGGCCAGCAGGTGCAGCAGCGCGGCTTCAAGAACGTGGCCCTGATCGCCCCCAACTACCCGGCCGGCAAGGACGCGCTGACCGGCTTCAAGCGCTACTACAAAGGCAAGGTGGCCGACGAGATCTACACCAAGCTGGGCCAGCTGGACTACGGCACCGAGCTGGCGCAGCTGCGCGCGCTGAAAGCGGACGCGGTCTACATCTTCCTGCCGGGCGGCATGGGCATCAACTTCATCAAGCAGTTCGTGGACGCCGGCCTGTCGAAGAACCTGCAGCTATTCGGCCCCGGCTTCTCGGCCGACGAGGACATCATCCGCGCCGTGGGCGCGCCCATGCTGGGCATGTTCAACGCCTCGCAGTGGGGCCACGACATCGACAACCCGCAGAACAAGCGCTTCGTCGCCGACTTCGAGAAGACCTACGGCCGCCTGCCCAGCCTCTACGCCTCGCAAGGCTACGACGCCGCCATGCTGATGGATTCGGCCGTGCGCGCCGTCAAAGGCAACCTGGCCGACAAGGCCGGCGTGGGCAAGGCCCTGCAAGCGGCCAGCTTCAAGTCCGTGCGCGGCGACTTCAAGTTCAACCGCAACCACTTCCCGGTGCAGAAGTATTACGCCCGCATGATAGGCAAGGACGGCCAGGGCCGCATCACCAACCGCACCCTCGGCGTGGTATTCGACGCCCACCAGGACGCCTACGTGGGCGCCTGCAAGCTGCAATAAAGGAGACACGATGAACATCACCTGCATAGGCGGCGGCCCCGCCGGACTGTATTTCGGCCTGCTGATGAAAAAGCAGAACCCAGCCAACCAGATCACCGTCGTCGAGCGCAACCGCGCCTACGACACCTTTGGCTGGGGCGTGGTGTTCTCGGACCAAACCCTGGGCAACCTGGTCAACGCCGACGAGCAGACCGCGCGCACCATCCTGCAGTCCTTCAACCACTGGGACGACATCGACACCCATTTCAAGGGCGCCAAAGTCACCTCGGGCGGCCACGGCTTCTGCGGCATAGGCCGCAAGCGCCTGCTCAACATCCTGCAAAGCCGCTGCGAGGAACTGGGCGTGAAGCTGGTGTTCGAAACCGACGTGGCGGACGACCAGGAAATCGCCGCCGCCTACAATGCGGACCTGGTCATCGCCAGCGATGGCCTGAACAGCCGCATCCGCACCCGCTACGCCGCCAGCTACCAGCCGGACATCGAGCAGCGCAACTGCCGCTTCGTCTGGCTCGGCACCAAGAAGCTGTTCTCCGCCTTCACCTTCGCCTTCGAACAGACGGAGCACGGCTGGTTCCAGGCCCACGCCTACCAGTACGACGGCGATACCTCCACCTTCATCGTCGAGACACCGGAGGAAGTGTGGCGCAAGGCCGGCCTGGACCAGATGAGCCAGCAGGAATCCATCGCCTACTGCGAGCGCCTGTTCGCCAAGCACCTGGACGGCAATCCGCTGATCAGCAACGCCACCCATTTGCGCGGCTCGGCCGCGTGGATCACCTTCCCGCGCATCATCTGCAACAACTGGGTGCACTGGAACACCGTGGGCGGCAAGCGCGTGCCGGTGGTGCTGATGGGCGACGCCGCCCACAGCGCGCACTTCTCCATCGGCTCCGGCACCAAGCTGGCGCTGGAGGATGCGATCGAACTGGCGCGCTGCTTCGCGCAGCACGCCGGCGAAGGAATGGAACAGGTGCTGGACGCCTACCAGCGCGTGCGCGCAGTGGAAGTGCTGAAGATCCAGAGCGCGGCGCGCAACTCCATGGAATGGTTCGAGAACGTGGACCGCTACACCGCCATGGAAGCCGAGCAGTTCGCCTACTCCATGCTGACGCGCAGCCAGCGCCTGTCGCACGAGAACCTGCGCGTGCGCGACGCCGGCTACGTGGAACGCTATGAGGGCTGGATCGCCGAACACGCCCACGCGCAGGCCGGACTGCCGCCGCCGGCGTCCGGCCGCCACAGCATTCCGCCCATGCTCACGCCGTTCAAGCTGCGCGGCACCTTGCTGAAGAACCGCATCGTGGTCTCGCCCATGGCCCAGTACTCGGCGGTGGACGGCGTGGCGGGCGACTACCACCTGGTGCACCTGGGCGCGCGCGCCCAAGGCGGCGCCGGCCTGGTGTTCGCCGAAATGACCTGCGTCTCGGCGGACGCGCGCATCACGCCCGCCTGCCCCGGCCTGTACGCGCCGGAACACACGGCGGCCTGGAAGCGCATCGTCGACTTCGTGCATAACAACACCAGCGCCAAGATCGCCATGCAGATCGGCCACGCCGGCGCCAAGGGCTCCACCCGCCGCGCCTGGGACGGCATCGACCAGCCGCTGGAAAGCGGCAACTGGCCGCTGGTGTCGGCCTCCGAACAGCAATACCTGCCCGGCGTATCGCAAACGGCGCGCGCAGCCACCGCCGAAGACCTGGCCCGCATCAAGGCCGATTTCGTCTCCGCCACCGTGGCGGCGGCCGAAGCGGGCTTCGACTGGCTGGAACTGCACTGCGCGCACGGCTACCTGCTGTCGTCCTTCATTTCGCCGCTGACCAACCAGCGCCAGGACGAATACGGCGGCTCGCTGGAAAACCGCTGCCGCTATCCGCTGGAAGTATTCAAGGCCGTGCGCGCCGCCTGGCCGCAGGACAAGCCGATCAGCGTGCGCATTTCCGCGCACGACTGGGTGGAAGGCGGCATCACGCCCGACGACGCGGTGGCCATCGCCCGCCTGTTCAAGGCCGCCGGCGCGGACATGATCGACTGCTCGTCCGGCCAGGTCAGCAAGCGCGAAAAGCCGGTCTACGGCCGCATGTTCCAGACCCCGTTCGCGGACCGCGTGCGCAACGAGGCCGGCATACCGACCATCGCCGTGGGCGCCATCTTCGAGGCGGACCACGCCAACAGCATCATCGCCGCCGGCCGCGCCGACCTGTGCGCCGTGGCGCGTCCGCACCTGGCCAATCCGGCATGGACGCTGACCGAGGCGGCCAAGATCGGCTACCTGGACGTGGAATGGCCGCAGCAGTACACGGCGGGCAAGGTGCAGCTGGAGCGCAACCTGGAGCGCGAACGCCAGATCGCGGCCGCCAGCAGCGGCATGACGCCGCAGCAGATCGCAGCCAAGCTGCTGGAAGGATGAGCATGAATAGCGCAATACAGGCCGGCACCACGCCCGGTCCGCTGCACGGCAAACACGCTTTCGTCACCGGCGGCGGGCGCGGCATCGGCAGCGCGATCGCCGCTGCGCTGCTGGCGCAAGGCGCGCGGGTGACACTGGCCGGACGCACGGCGGCGGTGCTGGAACAGACGGCGCGCGAGCTGGCGTCGTCCCCGGACACTGCCATAGCCTTCGTCACCGTCGACGTCACCAGCCGCGAATCCGTCAACGCCGCGCTGGCCGAGGCGGCACGCCGCCACGGCCCCATCGCCATCCTGGTCAACAACGCCGGGCAAGCCGCCTCCGCCCCCTTCGCCAAGACCGGCGACGACATCTGGCGCCGGATGATGGCGGTGAACCTGGACGGCACCTACCACTGCATCCAGGCCGCGCTGCCCGGCATGCTGGCGGCGGGCTGGGGCCGCATCGTCAACATCGCCAGCACGGCGGGCATGACGGGCTACGCCTACGTGTCCGCCTACTGCGCCGCCAAGCACGGCGTGATCGGCCTCACGCGCTCGCTGGCGCTGGAACTGGCGACCAAAGGCATCACCGTGAACGCGGTCTGCCCCGGCTACACGGAAACCGATATCGTCAAGGACGCCGTCGCCAACATCGTCGCCAAGACCGGCCGCAGCGAAGAGCAGGCGCGCGCCGAACTGGCGGCGGGCAACCCGCAGAAACAGCTGGTCCAGCCGGACCAGGTAGCCAGCGCCGTGGCCTGGCTGTGCCAGCCGGGCGCCAGCGCCATGACCGGCCAATCGCTGGCCGTGGCCGGCGGCGAGATCATGTAAGGAGCAGAAGAATGACGCGCAAATCACCAGCCAAAGCCATCCTGCAGGCCGTGCCCGCGCCCACATCGGCACCGGCGCAGGGTTCCCAGGTATTCGACCTGGAATCGCGCCTGACGCAGGACCACCACCAGTCGCTCAAGCTGTGGCTGCGCATGCTGTCCTGCACCACCATGATAGAGAGCGAGATCCGCACCCGGCTGCGCAACGAATTCGGCATCACCCTGCCGCGCTTCGACCTGATGGCGCAGCTGCAGCGCCATCCCGAGGGCCTGCGCATGGGCGAGCTGTCCAAGCGCATGATGGTCACCGGCGGCAATATCACCGGCATCACCGACCAGCTGGAACATGAAAAACTGGTGCTGCGCGTGCCGGACCCGAAAGACCGCCGCGCCTACAGCGTAAAGCTCACCGCCGCCGGACGCCGCTCCTTCGAGCGCATGGCGCTGGTGCACGAAGGCTGGATCGCCGACATGCTGGACGGCCTGTCGGTGCAGGAAAAGAACGACATGATCGCGCTGCTGTCGCGCATGAAAGGCCATCTGAGCGACGGCCCCCAACACGAAGAATAAGGAACACACCATGCGCCACCTCCCCGGCACCCCGCACCAGCTGCCCGGCAACAGCCTCTCGCTGGCCGGCTACCAGGCCTCCCACTTCAAGTTCGAAGTGCAGGCCGGCGTCGCCACGCTGACCCTGAACCGCCCCGAGCGCAAGAACCCGCTCACCTTCGAGTCCTACGCCGAGCTGCGCGACCTGTTCCGCGCGCTGGCCTACGCGGAGGACGTGAAGGCCGTCGTCATCACCGGCGCGGGCGAGAACTTCTGCTCCGGCGGCGACGTGCACGACATCATCGGCCCGCTGACCAGGCTGGACATGCCCGGCCTGCTGGCCTTCACCCGCATGACGGGCGACCTGGTGAAAGCCGTGCGCGCCTGCCCGCAGCCGGTGATCGCCGCCATCGACGGCGTATGCGCCGGCGCCGGCGCCATCCTGGCCATGGCCTCCGATATGCGCCTGGGCACGGAGCGCAGCAAGACCGCCTTCCTGTTCACCCGCGTGGGCCTGGCCGGCTGCGACATGGGCGCCTGCGCGCTGCTGCCGCGCCTGATCGGCCAGGGCCGGGCCGCCGAGCTGCTGTTCACCGGCCGCTCCATGGCCGGCCCCGAGGGCGAACGCTGGGGCTTCTTCAACAGCCTGCACGAACCGGCCGCGCTGCTGCCGGCGGCGCAGGCGCTGGCGCAGGGCCTGGCCAGCGGCCCCACTTTCGCGCACGGCATGACCAAGAAAATGCTGCAGCAGGAGTGGAATATGGGCGTGGACGAAGCCATCGAAGCGGAAGCGCAGGCGCAGGCCATCTGCATGGCCACCAACGACTTCCACCGCGCCTACCACGCTTTCGTGGCCAAGCAAAAACCCGAATTCGAAGGCAATTAAGGAGACGCCATGTCCGACAAGAATTACCTGAGCTGGCCCTTCCTGGAGCCGCGCCACCGTCAGCTCGAGCAGGAACTGGACAGCTGGGCCGCGCAGCACATCTCGCAGGAGCACGGGCACGACGTGGACGCAGCCTGCCGCGCGCTGGTTGCCCGGCTGGGCCAGTCCGGCTGGCTGGCGCACGCCATTGCCGGCACCCGCCACGGCGGCGGCGCCGATGTGATCGACACCCGCGCCCTGTGCCTGATCCGCGAAACGCTGGCGCGCCACAACGGCCTGGCCGATTTCGCCTTCGCCATGCAGGGCCTGGGCTCGGGCGCCATCAGCCTGTTCGGCAGCGACGCAAACCGCGAAACCTATCTGCCCCGCGTGGCGCGCGGCGAAGCCATTGCGGCGTTCGCGCTGTCCGAGCCGCAGGCCGGTTCCGACGTAGCGGCCATGCAATGCGCCGCCGTGCAGGACGGCGACAGCTACGTCCTGGACGGCGAAAAGACCTGGATTTCCAACGGCGGCATCGCCGACTTCTATGTGGTGTTCGCCCGCACCGGCGAACAGCCGGGCGCGCGCGGCATCTCCGCCTTTATCGTGGAAGCGGGCACGCCGGGCTTCGAGATTGCAGAGCGCATCAACGTGATCGCCCCGCACCCGCTGGCGCGGCTGAAGTTCTCCAACTGCCGCATCCCCGCCGCGCAGCGCCTCGGCGAAGCCGGCCAGGGCTTCAAGGTGGCCATGGCCACGCTGGACGTGTTCCGCACCTCCGTGGCCGCCGCCGCGCTGGGCTTTGCCCGCCGCGCGCTGGACGAAGCGCTGGCGCACGCCAAGCAGCGCAAGATGTTCGGCCAGACCCTGGCCGACTTCCAGCTGACCCAGGCCAAGCTGGCGCAGATGGCAACCGGCATCGACGCCGCCGCCCTGCTCACCTACCGCGCCGCCTGGCAGCGCGACCAGGGCCAGAACGTGACCAAGGAAGCCGCCATGGCCAAGCTCACCGCCACCGAAACCGCGCAGCAGGTAATCGACGCTGCGGTGCAGATGTTCGGCGGCCTGGGCGTGGTCAGCGAGCATCCGGTGGAAAGGCTGTACCGCGAAATCCGCTCGCTGCGCATCTACGAAGGCGCTTCCGAAGTCCAGCAACTGATCATCGCGCGCGAAATGCTGCGCGCATAAAAACCAATAGGGGACAACATGCAATTTCTGCAACCACCAGGCTGGGTACAGCCCAAAGGATACGCCAACGGCGTGGCGGCCAGCGGTCGCACCGTCTGCGTCAGCGGCATGATAGGCTGGGACGCGGAAGGCCGTTTCCACACCAGCGACTTCGCGGGCCAGGTTGAACAGGCGCTGCGCAACATCGTCGCCGTGCTGGCCGAAGCCAATGCGGGGCCGGAGCACGTTGTGCGCATGACGTGGTACGTGATCGACAAGAAGGAATACGTCGCCGCCTACAAGGAAATCGGCGCGGCCTACCGCGCCGTATTCGGCCGCCACTTCCCCGCCATGACGGCGGTGCAGGTCGCGGGCCTGATCGAGGACGAAGCCAAGGTGGAAATCGAAGTCACCGCCATCGTTCCGGAACCAGCATGAGCAATACGCTCGGCAAGCTCACGCTGGGCGTAGCTGGCGCGGGCGCCATGGGGCGCGGCATTGCGCAGGTGGCGGCGCAGGCCGGCGTCACCGTGCTGCTGTACGACGTGCAGGACGGCGCGGCCGGCAAGGCCGTGGCCACCGTGCGCGAACAGTTCGCCACGCTGGCCGCCAAGGGCAAGCTCACGCCGGATGCGGCCGGCGCGGCCGGCCTGAAACTGCACGCCGCCGCCTCGCTGCACGCGCTGGCCGATTGCGACATCATTATCGAAGCCATAGTCGAACAGCTGGAAGCCAAGCGCGCGCTGTTCGACGCGCTCGAAGCCATCGTTAATCCCAGCTGCGTGCTGGCGACGAATACCTCGTCGCTGTCCGTGACCGCCATTGCCGCCGGAGCGCAGCTGCCGGGCCGCATCGCGGGCTGCCACTTCTTCAATCCCGTGCCGCTGATGAAGGTGGCGGAAGTGATCGCCGGCGCGCTCACCGACGCCGGCGCCACGCAAGCACTCACCGCCTTCGTGCACCGCATCGGCCACACGCCGGTGCAGGCCAGCGACACGCCGGGCTTTATCGTCAACCACGCGGGGCGCGGCTACCTCACCGAAGCGCTCAGGATCGTCCAGGAAACCGTGGCCGATTTCGCGCAAGTGGACGCCGTGCTGCGCGGCGCCGCAGGCTTCCGCCTCGGCCCCTTCCAGCTGCTCGACCTGACCGGGCTGGATGTGTCGCATCCGGTAATGGAATCGATCTACCGCCAGTACTACCAGGAGCCGCGCTACCGCCCCAGCCCCATCACCGCGCAGCGCCTGTCCGCCGGCCTGCTGGGCAAGAAGACCGCGCGAGGCTTCTACCGCTATGACGACGGCAAGGCCGAGCCGCAGCCTGCCAACGCCACCGCTGCCGCCGCCTGGACCGGCCCAATCTGGCTGGACGCCCCCGACGCCGAAACGCAAGCCAGCCTGGCGGATCTGCTGCGCGGCCTCGGCGCCGAGGTCGAAACCGGTCCCCGCCCCTCCGCCAGCGCCCTGTGCCTGGTTGCGCCGCTGGGTGAAGACGTCAGCGCCTGCGTGGCGCGGCTGGACCTCGACGCCGGCCGCACGCTGGGCATCGACCCGCTCAGCACCGCCCACGCCACGCTGATGCTCAACCCCGCAACGGACACCGCGCTGGCCGCCCGCCTGCTCGCCCTGTTCGAGCAAGCCGGCCGCCCCGCCACCCTGGTCAGCGACAGCGCCGGCTTCATCGTGCAGCGCGTGCTAGCCACCATCATCAACATCGGCTGCGACATCGTCCAGCAAGGCATCTGCACGCCGTCCGACCTGGACAGCGCCGTCACGCTAGGCCTGGGCTACCCGCGCGGCCCGCTCGCCTGGGGCAACTACCTCGGTCCGCGCCGCGTGCTCGCCATCTTGAACAATCTGCATCGCCTGACCGGCGACCCGCGCTACCGTCCCAGCCCGTGGCTGACGCGCCGCGCCCAGCTCGGCCTGTCGCTGCTGCATACCAGCGGCGCCGCCGCAGCAAAATAAACGCCCCATCCAACAACCAGGAGAACACACATGGCACACGCAAAAGCATCCTTCCAGTGGGACGACCCCTTGCTGCTGTCCGCGCAGCTGACCGACGAAGAACGCATGGTGCGCGACGCGGCCCAGGCCTATTGCAACGACCGCCTTGCCCCGCGCGTGCTGGAAGCGTTCCGCCACGAGCGCACCGACCCGGCCATCTTCCGCGAAATGGGCGAACTGGGCCTGCTGGGCGCCACCATCCCGACGGAATACGGCGGCGCGGGACTGAACTACGTCTGCTACGGCCTGATCGCCCGCGAAGTCGAGCGCGTGGACTCCGGCTACCGCTCCATGATGAGCGTGCAAAGCTCGCTGGTGATGGTGCCCATCAATGAATTCGGCAGCGAAGCGCAAAAGCAGAAATACCTGCCCAAGCTGGCCACCGGCGAATGGATAGGCTGCTTCGGCCTGACGGAACCCAACCACGGCTCCGACCCCGGCAGCATGGTCACGCGCGCCAAGACCGTCCCGGGCGGCTACTCCCTGTCCGGCGCCAAGATGTGGATCACCAACAGCCCCATCGCCGACGTGTTCGTGGTCTGGGCCAAGACCGACGACGGCCGGATACGCGGCTTCATCCTGGAAAAAGGCTGGAAAGGCCTGAGCGCGCCCGCCATCCACGGCAAGGTCAGCCTGCGCGCCTCCATCACCGGCGAGATCGTGATGGACGAAGTGTTCGTCCCCGAAGAAAACCTGCTGCCCGAAGTCTCGGGCCTGCGCGGCCCCTTCACCTGCCTGAACTCGGCGCGCTACGGCATCGCCTGGGGCGCGCTGGGCGCGGCGGAATTCTGCTGGCACACCGCGCGCCAGTACACCATGGACCGCATGCAGTTCGGCCGCCCGCTGGCCGCCAACCAGCTGATCCAGAAAAAACTGGCCGACATGCAGACCGACATCACGCTGGCCCTGCAAGGCTGCATGCAGCTGGGCCGCATGAAGGACGCCGGCACGGCGGCGGTGGAAATCACCTCCATGATGAAGCGCAATTCCTGCGGCAAGGCGCTGGAGGTGGCCCGCACGGCGCGCGATATGCTGGGCGGGAACGGCGTGTCCGACGAATTCGGCGTGATCCGCCACATGGTCAACCTGGAAGCGGTGAACACCTACGAAGGCACGCACGACGTGCACGCCCTGATCCTGGGCCGCGCGCAGACCGGCATTCCCGCGTTTTCCTGATCCACAGAGCGAGGAGGCGGCATGCGCAGCAAAGCCAGCATCATGGACGGCGCGGGGCAGCACGCCGCCGCGCTCTATCAGGGTTACAGCGCGGCGGAGCTGGACCGCCAGTACAACGCCCGCGCCACCGTGCCGGACGCCACCGTCTACCTGCGCGCCTACGCCGAGCAGAGCGCCGCCATGCGCGCCGCCCTGCCCTGCCACTGCGGCGTGGCCTACGGCGCGCACGAGGACGAGCAGCTCGACATCTTCCCCGCGCCCAAGCCGGGCAGTCCGGTGCTGGTCTACATCCACGGCGGCTACTGGCGCGCCCTGTCCAAGGACGACTCCAGCTTCATGGCCGCCACCTTCACAGCGGCCGGCGCCACCGTGGTGGCGGTCAACTACTCGCTGGCGCCCGGCGTGTCGCTGGACCATATCGTGGACCAGAACCGGCGCGCTCTGGCCTGGGTGCACCGCCATATCGCGCAATACAACGGCGACGCGGCGAAGATTTACCTGTGCGGCAGTTCGGCGGGCGGCCACCTGGTCGGCATGCTGCTGGCGCCGGGCTGGCAGCAGGCGCACGGCCTGCCGGACAAGGCTGCGGCGGGCGCCTGCCCGATCAGCGGCCTGATGGACCTGGCGCCCATCCCCGCCACGCATATCAACGAGTGGGCCAAGCTGGACGCGGCGGCGGCACGCCGCCTCAGCCCCCTGCACCACCTGCCCGAGCAAGGCGGCCCGCTGATCTCCTGCGTAGGCGGCGCGGAAACCGCCGAGTTCCGGCGCCAGAGCCGCAGCTACGCCGACGCCTATCGCGCCAGGGGCCTGGCGGCGGAGTACCTGGAAATAGAAGGCGCCAACCATTTCGACGTGGTGCTGGAACTCGCCAAAGCCGATAGCCCGCTCACCCGCGCCCTGCTGCGCATGATGGGCCTGGCCGGATGAGCTGCTAGCGGCGGTGTTTGGCGAAGAACTGCCACATGGCCTCGTTGGCGTCCATATCGCGGGTGGTCTTCCCGATGGGCAGGCCGACATTGAAGGGATCGGCGCCAGGCCAGGTATGGCCGCCTTCCCGCACCGTGGCCAGCGCCACGCTTTGCTCGCCGTTGCCCTGCTCGATCCACACCACGTCCTTGCCTTCGGCGCGGGGGCTTGGCGCAGCGGCCGCAATGCCGTTCCGCTTCAGCCAATAACTGTAGCTCTCCTCCGCTGACAGATAGCCGCCCGGCTTGCCGCCATAGGCCACCACCTGGTCCGCCGTGCCATGTATCAGCAGTACGCCCACCTGCGGGGGCTTGGCGGGATGGGCAGGGCTGGCGCTGTGCTGCACCACCGGCTCCGGCATCGGCGCGCCGACGGACGCAACGGCCGCAAACAGCTGGGGCAACTCGGCCGCGATCCGCAGCGCGAAGAAGCCGCCGCGCGACAGGCCGGCCGCATACACGCGCTGGCTGTCCACGCGGTAGTCCTGCTTGATTTTGGCCAGCAGCGCTTCGGTGTAGCCGATGTCGTCGCTGCCCTCAAAGTAGGACATGCCGAAACCCACGTTCCAGTCCTGCTTGATCCCCAAGGGATAGACCACGATGAACTGGTGGCGGTCCGCCGCGCGGTTCATCTGCGTATAAAGCATTTGCTCGGCCATGGTCATGCCGCTGCCGTGGAAATTGAACACCACCGGGAAAGCGCGCTTCGGCTGGCTGTCATACGACGCGGGCGTGTAGACAATGTAGCGGCGCTTCTCCTCCTTGTGAACCAGCGACTTCACTTGAGCGAGCGCCGGGCAAGACATGCCGACGAGGAGGATAAGGCTGATCAGGATTTTCATTTTGCGCACACGGGGAAAGTTGACGAGTACGCAGCATAGAAAAACGGCGGTGAAGCCGAGGTGAAATCCGCCGGATTTCAGCTGGCGCGCAGCGGCACAACGTCCACCCGGTAAGCCTCAGGCGCCGCGTGGAAGCTGATCTCCCAACCCATGGCCTCGGCGATGCGCCGCAGCAGATGCTGGCCGTGCATGAAGCCCTGCATGGCGCCGTTCCGGTCAGGATCGACCGTGTTGCTCACGCCAAGCACGCCGTCCGCGAACGACAGCCGCAGCCGCGAGCCCGGCCCGCCATGGAACAAGGCGTTGCCCAGGCAGTTATTGATAAGCAGCATGGACAAATGCCGGTTGCCCAGCACCGGCAGGCGGTCCGGCAAATCAAGCGCCAGGCTGTCGTCGCCCCACGCGCCCTGTTCCAGCAGGCGCAGCAAACTATCTTCGATGCAGGCGCGCAGGTCCACCGTCTCGTGCGCGATGTGCTCCGCGCGCGCCAGCGCGAACAGCACGTCGATGGTGGCGCCCATTTCATCAAGGCCGGCCTGCAGCTGCGCCACCTCCTGCCCGTCCAGCGGCCGCGAGTGCGCCTGCGCCAGCGTGTTGTTCAGCACCGTGAGCGGCGTGCGCAGCTCGTGGCTCACGTCGCGCGTGAATGCATGCTCGCGCCGCAGCGAAGCATGCAGCTCGCTGACGGTGGCGCCGAGCTTCTGCGCCAGGTAGCCGATTTCGTCGCGCCGGTGACGCGCGCTGAACGCGGCAGGCCCCTGCTGCGGCAGGCTGCGCACTTCTTGCGCCAGCACCTGCAGCGGCGAGACCAGGCGCCGGGACAGCAGGTAGGCCAGCAGCAGCGCCAGGGCGATCAGCCCCAGCGCCAGCAGGACCAGCAGCCAGCCCACCTCCTGGAACAGATGCGACACCACCAGCAGCGGCCCCACATCGGCCAGCAGATAGACCGCCTGCGGCGCCGGGGCCGCAGGCAGATGGAGCGTGCGCAGATGATAGTGCTGGCCTGTGCCGGTGAAAATCTCGGCGCGCTCCCGCCCGGCGGCAAGCTGTTCGCGCACCGGTGGCGGCAGCGCCTCCGCGCTGCGGTAGACGCGTATCAGGTCCAGGCCTGGCGGGGGGATGTCGCCATGCAGCCGGAAGTGCGCCGCCATGGCGGCAGCCTCCCGCTCCAGCAGCCGGTCGACCAGCATGTCTTCCGTCACGTAGGAGATGACCAGCGCCAGGCCGGTATAGCAGACGCAAATCAGCACGGTGAATCCGGCCAGCGCAGCAAACAGGCCATGGCGGATAGACCTAAACATGCGGCTCCGGCGCAAGTTCCAGGCGGTAGCCCAACTGCGGGATGGTCACCACCGACGCGGGCGCGCCCGCCAGTTCGAGCTGCTTGCGCAGCGCGTAGATGTGAGACTTGAGCGCGTCGCTGTCCGGCGGATGGGCGCCCCACAAATCATGCAGCAGCGCGGAGCGCGACACGGCGTGCGGATGCGCGGTGCACAGCATCAGCAATATCGCAAAGCCGGTCTGCGTCACGGGGACCGGCGCGCCGTTGCACAGCACGCGCCTGTCATGCAGCTGCAGCGTCAGCGGGCCGGCCTGCAATTCGCGGCTCAGGTGCAGCTGGCCGCGCCGCGCCAGCGCCTCGCAGCGCAAGGCCAGCTCGCGCAGGTCGAACGGCTTGGTCAGGTAATCGTCCGCGCCCTCCTTGAAGCCGCGCGCCTTGTCCTCGAACGCATCGCGGGCGGTCAGCATCAGCACCGGCACATTGCGCGGCGCGCCGGCCTTGATCGCGCGGCAGACCTCCAGGCCATCGATATCGGGAAGATTCAGGTCCAGCAGCACCACGTCATACGCCTCGCGCGTGGCCAGCTGGATAGCCAGCGCGCCGCTGGCGGCATGGTCGGCCTGCCACTTCAGCCCCTCCAGGAAGTCCACCACCTGGCGCGCAATGGTCGGATGGTCTTCCACTACCAGTATGGTCAAGGAGCTGCGGTTCATTAAGTGCTTACGTGGTTAAAGGTTGCGGCCCGCCCTAGGACAGCGGCGCCAGTATAGCAATTACTGCAACTTGGGCAGAATATTCAGGCGATTGTTCCATCAGTGGTTCAATGAAACCCATTTACCCAGCTTAATCTATCGTTTTGGGACTGTTAAAGTACATCCATCGCAGCACACAACCCAATACAAGGAACGACACCATGAACATCCTGCAAATCAACTCCAGCGCCCGCAGCACCGGTTCCGAATCCACCCGCCTGGGCGACTCCATCGTTGCCAAGCTGACCGCCGCCAACCCTGGCGCCTCGGTAGCCCGCCGCGATCTGGCCGCCAACCCGCACCCGGTGATCGACGAAGCAACCCTGCAAGCCCTGTTCACCCCGGCCGAGCAGCGCACCCCGGAACAAGCCGCCCGCGTGGCGCTGGACGACGCCCTGATCGCCCAGGTGCAGGCGGCGGATGTGATCGTGATCGGCGCGCCGATGTACAACTTCGGCATCACCGTGCAGCTCAAATCGTGGTTCGACGCGATTGCCCGCGCCGGCGTGACCTTCAAATACGGCCCAACCGGCCCGATCGGCCTGCTGAGCGGTAAAAAAGTCTACGTCGCCCTGTCGCGTGGCGGCCTGCACCGCGATGCGCCTAGCGACACCCAACTGCCGCATGTGAAAATGTTCCTGAGCTTCCTGGGCATGACCGACGTGCAGTTCGTCTACTCCGAAGGCCTGGGCATGGGTCCGGACGCAGTGAGCAAGGCGCAAGCCGAAGCCGACGCGCAAGTGAACGCAGTGCTGGCATAAGCAAACTAGCAAATAAGCACGCAAGGCGGCGCTGAACAACAATCAACAGGAGAATGGCAATGACACTAGCAACATCGGTAACATCGGAAAGCGTGCAGCAATCGCGCGGCGTGGAGCGCATCATCAACGGCCAGGCCGTGATGGACGGCGCGGGCGTGAAGATCAACCGTGTATTGACGCAGCCATTGCAGCGCCGCCTGGACCCGTTTTTGATGCTGGACAATTTCGGCAGCGACTCGGCCAATGACTACATCGCCGGCTTCCCCGAGCACCCGCACCGCGGCTTCGAGACGGTCACGTATATGCTCACCGGCCGCATGCGCCACAAGGACAGCGCCGGCAACGAAGGCCTGCTGACCAACGGCGGCGTGCAGTGGATGACGGCGGGCCGGGGCGTAATCCACTCCGAAATGCCGGAGCAGGAAGAAGGCCGCATGGAAGGCTTCCAGCTGTGGCTGAACCTGCCCGCCAAGGACAAGATGCGCGCGCCGTGGTACCGCGACTTCAACGCTGAACAAGTGCCGTCGTTCAGCACCGAAGGCGCGCAGGTGCGCGTGATCGCGGGCAGCAGCCACGGCGTGGCGGGCGCGGTGCAGCGCGAAGTGACCGAGCCCATCTATATCGACGTGGAACTGAAGGCGGGCGCCAGCTTCAGCCAGCAGATCCCGGCCGGGCACAACGCCTTCGTGTTCACCTATCGCGGCGGCGTGCACATCGGCGGCAAGCCGGTGGCCAATGGCCGCATGGCGATCCTGGAGAACACGGCCGGCGCCGACGGCGTGACGGTGCAGGCGGCGGAAGACAGCCGCTTCATCCTGATCGCCGGCCAGCCGCTGAACGAGCCGATTGCGCAATACGGCCCGTTCGTGATGAACACGCAGGCCGAGCTGATGCAGGCGGTGGAAGACTTCCGCGCCGGCAAGCTGGGCGAAGAAGCCCACGTCTAAGCTCGTCAAGATCAAACCAGTCTCTGGGGGAAGCAACACCCCCAGGGCTGTCCCCATTTTCCGTTAAAATGCCGCCATGACATCCCCACTCATCGGTTGGCTCAAGCACCTGAGCCGTATCTGCGGCTTCGACACCGCCGACTCCTTCCCGCCCGGCCACGCGCATGCGCGCACGCGCTGGAACGCCGCCTATTTCGACATTGCCTCCGACGTCAAAGCGGACGAGATGGAGCGCCGCATCTGCGAGGCCATAGGCAACACGCCGCTGGTGTTCGCGCACATCACGGCGCCGACGCCGCGCATGCAGCGCGCCTTGCTGGGCGTGATCGAATCGCGGCTGCGGCACAACCACGGCAAGGAAGCGGCGCAACTGGCCGCCTTGCTGATCAAATCCTACCAAAGCCCGCACACGGCCGAAGCGCTGCCCGGCCTGCGCCAGGCCATCGACAGCACACGCGACGACGAAGCCCCCGCCCGCGTCCGCGCCCTGCTCGAATTCCTCAACAACATGCAATCCCCCTACGACGTCATCGAAATGCGTCCCTGAGCTAAACCCCATTTGCCAAAACCGAGCTGAGCCGCATTCGGGGTCAGACCCCGAATGCGGCTCAGCTCGCTTGGGGAAAACTGCGGTCGCGCAGCTTCATGAAGGGGGTTCGATTGGCGGCGTAGAGTAAGCGTAAACAATCCGCGGCCTACCCCAGCCATCGGCAGAACGTTCGACGATGACGCCCCACCCTAAGCCCCCGTTTGCTGAAGCCGAGCTGAGCCGCATTCGGGGTCTGACCCCGAATGCGGCTCAGCTCGCTTGGCGGGGAAATGGCGGTCGCGCAGCAGCATGAAGGGGGTTTCGACGGCGGCGTACAGCAGCCAGCCTAGCGGGATGCTGACCGCTGTCATGATGGCGATGCCGGTCCAGCTGGCGGCGCTGATGCCGTGCCCGGCAAGTTCGGGTTTGAGCAGCAGGAAGATTTGCTTGTGCGTGAGGTAGATGGCGTAGGACCAGAGCGCGACCTTGCCGAAGCCGGGGATGCGCGTGCGCTCCAGCAGCGAGCCGGGACTGAGCGCGGCGATCAGCAGCAGCGTGCAGCCCAGCGCCAGCAGCGGGTAGCCGAATACCGTCATGCCGTAGCCGTAATGGTCTTCCGAGAACAGGTAGAGCGCGGACCCCGCCACCGCCACGCCGGCGCCCAGCGCCCAGTTGCCGCGCGAGGTGAGCTTGCTCCACGCGCCGCCGTGGTGGTTTTTCAGCAGCGCCAGCGCCACGCCCGCCACCAGCTCGTCGAACCGGCACAGCGAGGAGTAGTAGATCGTGTTGTAGTAGTGGAAGCCGCCTTCGCTGTCGCCCACCTGGGTCTGCCAGAGATAGCTCCGGATCGCCATGCCGGCCAGGAAACTGGCGCAGACCGCCACCCAGGCCCAGACCAGCGAGCGGCGCAGCGCGGCGATCAGCAGCGCCACCGCCGGCAGCAGCACATAAAACTGCTCCTCCACGCACAGCGACCAGGCGTGCGAGAACGCGGTGCCCGGCATCAGGTCGAAATTCTGCGTGAAGGTGAGAAATTGCCACAGCGGCGGCAAGGTCAGCCCGGCCCGGAACCAGGGCCAGCAGGCGTACAGCGCCAGCACCGCGTAGAACGCGGGCAAGGTGCGCAGGAAGCGGCGGATGTAGAAGGTGCGCAGCGAAAAGCCGCCTTCGCTGCGCATGGCGGCGAAGATCTGGTTGCCGATCAGATAGCCGGACAGGGCAAAAAACAGGTCGACGCCGGTCCACCCCACTTCACCCCAAAAGCCGAACGGCGCCTGCTTGCTGACGAACAGCACGTAGTGGTTCATGAACACGAGCGCGATCGCCACGGCGCGCAGCGTGTCCAGGCCATGAATGCGGGTTATGGATTTCATGCAGTATTTTAACTGTTGGCGCGGCCAATCCCCGCTAGAATAACGGCCATTCATCAGCCTCGGGGACCAGCATGACTGTAGCAAGCGATCTGCATTTCAAATCCGTCAACTATACCGGCCAGGGCAAGGGCCCGCGCGTGATCATCACCGGCGCCGTGCACGGCAATGAAACCTGCGGCACCAAGGGCATCACACGCGTGATGCAGGAAATCGACAACGGCCAGCTGCGCATCCTGAACGGCATGGTGACCTTTGTGCCCATCGTCAATCCGCTGGCCTATGCCAAGGGCGAGCGCTCGGGCGACCGCAACCTGAACCGCAACCTGTTCCCGAACGAGAACCCGCAGGACTTCGAGGACCGCATCGCCAACTGGCTGTGCCCGCTTCTCGGCCAGCACGACGTGCTGCTCGACCTGCATTCCTTCAACGCCCAGAGCCAGCCTTTCCTGATGGTCGGCCCGCGCAACAACGACGGCACGCTTCAGCCTTTCCAGCATGAGGAAAAGGAACGCGCCCTGGCGCGCCGCATCGGCGTGACGCGCTTTGTCGACGGCTGGCTGGCCACTTACGGCGCCGGCGTGCAGCGCCGCCTGCGCGACGATTCGCAGCTGGAAACCGTGCTGCGCTACGGCGTGGGCACCACCGAGTACATGCGCTCGACCGGCGGCTACGCGCTGACCCTGGAGTGCGGCCAGCACGCCGATCCGCAGGCGCCCGAGGTGGCTTACCGCGCCATCATGAACACCCTGGCCTTCCTGGGCCTGATCGATGCGCCGCAGCCGGTGGCGCTGGCGCCCGAGCAGACCGAGTACCTGAGCATGGTGGAAGTGCACGACAAGCAGCACGCGGACGACCGCTTCAGCCGCGTCTGGTCCAGCTTCGACCGCGTGGCCAAGGGCGAGGAAATCGGCCGCCGCCACGACGGCACGCCGGTGCTGGCCGCCGATGACGCCATCGTTCTGTTCCCGGACACCAACGCCCGCGCGAACGCCGAGTGGTACTACCTGGCGAAGGCCAATCCAGCCGGCTTCTGATTTCCGGCGCCAGGGGCCGCCGCCCGCGCGGCCCTTGATTCAGCTTTCCGCAATGATCCATTGCATTCCAGCCCGTTGATGCTGGTGTTCCTGACTCCTATACTGGCTTCATTCCCATCCCATAGCGAGCAAACACCATGTCCGACCATATCGCCTTCGTCGTCCGCCTCAGCTCCAAGCCTGAAGTGCGCGAGCGTTTCCGCACCGAACTGTTCAACGTCGTCAACCGCATGAAGGACGAACCGGACTTCATCAACACCTGGGTGCATGAGGATGCCAACGATCCCAACACCTTTGTGCTCTACGAAACCTGGGCCTGCACCCGCGAGTACTTCCTGGCTACGCACCTGGCCAAGGATTACCGCGTGCAGTACGAGGCGCTGCTGCCGGAGATGCTGGCCAAGGAACGCAGCATTGATTTCCTGAACATTATCGCGGCCTACCCGGGCCGTTCCGCCAGCTGAAACGGCGGCGCGCGCGGCGCGTTTTCCGCTGGCTTCGATGTGTCCCCGGGGATACAATCGCTGGCAGGAGAACAAGATGCACATTACGCTGACATTCGCTGCGATACTGCTCGGCCTGCCCCTCGCGGCGCAGGCCGAGCACTATGTGGTCCGCACCATGGGCCAGGAGAGCCTGCCCCCCAAATGGATGCTGCATGACGGCCGGCCCGAGGGCCTGTGTCCGGACATACTGGCGGCCATGGAGAAGGCCGAGCCGCACCTGAAATTCACCGGGCAGGACGATTTCCGCTCGGTGCCGCAAATCGAACAGGGACTGGAGTCCGGCTCGGTGGGCGCCGCCTGCGCGCTGCTGGACTCGGAACGCCGCCGCCGCGTGGCGTTTATGTCGAGCAAGCTGTACACGGTGCGCCACAGGCTGGCGGCCGCCACCAGCGACAAGGCCAGCGTGGAGTCCATCGACGAGCTGGTCCGCCTCAAGCCGCTGATCACCACCTCGCGCGGCGCCGCCTATTCGGACCAGCTGCGCGTGCTGGGCCTGGAAGTGGACGACAGCACCAGCGACAATCTGACCAACCTGAAAAAAATCCTGGCCGGCCACGGCCGCTTCGTCTACATGAACGAGCTGACGCTGGCGTGGATCATCCGGGAGAACAAGCTGAGCGATAAAGTGCGGCTGCTGCCGGCCGTGCTGAAAGAGGAGCCGATTTTCTTCTGGATCAGCAAGAAGGCCGACCCCGGCGCGATGCGCCTGATGAACTCGGCGCTGCAAAAACTGCGGGCCAGCGGTGAGCTGGCCCGGATTTACGAGCGCTGGTCTAATGAACGGACCACGCCCCTGTCCAACTGATGCGCCGGACTAGTGGGCCAGCTTCAGCCCCAATATGCCGCAGGTGATCATGGTGATGCACACCAGCCGCAGCACGCCGGCTGGCTCGCCCAGCACCATGATGCCGAACACCGCCGTGCCCACGGTGCCGATGCCGGTCCACACGGCATAAGCCGTGCCCAGCGGCAGGTCGCGCAGCGCCAGCCCCAGCAGCGCCATGCTGCCGCCCATGGACAGCAGCGTCAGCACCGACGGCACCAGCTTGCTGAAGCCTTCCGTGTATTTCAGGCCCACCGCCCAGCCAATTTCCAGCAGTCCGGCAATAAATAAAAATAGCCACGCCATTTTTTTCTCCTTGTGTGGCAAGGTCGTCCCCGCCGCGCGCCCTGGAATGCGAGGTCGTCCCCGCAGGCAAGAGGCGACAGTATATCATTGCAACATTTCCATCATGAAGGGGTCCCGATGTTACTCTTTGCGCAAGCCGTCACCGGCCTGGTGCTACTGATCCACGTCTACATAGTGCTGCTGGAGACGGTGCTGTTCCGCACCCGCGGCCGGCGCGTGTTCGGCCTGAGCGCCGAAAAAGCGGAAATCGTGCAGCCGGCCATGTCCAACCAGGGCTGCTACAACGGTTTCCTGGTCGCGGCGCTGGCGCTGGGCTTTCTGCATCCGGACCCGGCCGTCGCGCGCGCCTTCACGCTGTTCGGCCTGTGCTGCGTGGCGGTGGCCGGCCTGTGGGGCGCGGCCACGGTGTCGCGCCGCATCCTGTTCGTGCAGACCGTGCCGGCCGTGATCGCCCTGCTGTTGCTCCAACTCGCTTGATTTTTTGACATTGCCAGCGTGCCGCCAGCACGTTTTTCATTTATATCGTAAGATACCGATATATGCATCGTGCTTTATAGATGCACATATCGTTAGAGACCAATATGGACATAGACATCGACGCAATCCACAAGGCGCTGGCCAATCCGGTCCGGCGCCAGATCCTGGCCTGGCTGAAAGAGCCGGAGGCCTATTTCGCCGAGCAGGCCCATCCGCTGACCTTCGGGGTCTGCGCGGGCCTGATCGACCAGCGCACCGGCCTGTCGCAATCGACCGTGTCGGCCCACCTGGCCACCTTGCAAAAGGCCGGCCTGGTGACGGTGCAGCGGGTGGGACAGTGGAATTTCTTCAAGCGCAACGACGAAGTGATCCAGGGCTTTATCGACCATATGAACCAGGGCCTGTGAGCAGGCCCGGCAACTCAAGGACGAACCACCATGGCAAACCTGTTTGACCCTATCAAAATCGGCGACCTGACCCTGAACAACCGCATCATCATGGCGCCGCTGACGCGCGCCCGCGCCGTGGGCGGCGACCGCGTGCCCAACGCGCTGATGGCGGAATACTATGTGCAGCGCGCCTCGGCCGGCCTGATCCTGAGCGAAGCAACCGCCGTCACGCCGCAGGGCGTGGGCTATGCCGACACGCCGGGCATCTGGTCGGACGCGCAGGTGGTCGGCTGGAAAGTGGTCACCGACGCGGTGCACGCGGCCGGCGGCAAGATCTTCCTGCAGCTGTGGCACGTGGGCCGCATTTCGGACCCGAGCTTCCTGAACGGCGACGCGCCGGTGGCGCCGAGCGCCATCGCGGCCAAGGGCCATGTCAGCCTGCTGCGTCCGCAGCGCGAATACCCCGTGCCGCGCGCGCTGGCGCTGGAAGAAATCCCGGGCATCGTGGCGGCCTACCGCAAGGGCGCGGAAAACGCCAAACTAGCCGGCTTTGACGGCGTGGAAGTGCACGGCGCCAACGGCTACCTGCTGGACCAGTTCCTGCAGGACGGCACCAACAAGCGCACCGACGCCTACGGCGGCCCGATCGAGAACCGCGCGCGCCTGATGCTGGAAGTGACGGACGCCGTGATTGAAGTTTGGGGCGCCGGCCGCGTCGGCATGCATTTGGCGCCGCGCCGCGATTCGCATGACATGAGCGACTCCAACCCGGCGGAAACCTTCGGCTACGTGGCGCGCGAGCTGGGCAAGCGCGGCATCGCCTTCATCTGCGCGCGCGAAGCGGTGGGCGAGGACAGCCTGGGACCGCTGCTGAAGAAGGAATTCGGCGGCATCTATATCGCCAATGAAAAGATGGACAAGGCCACGGCCGAGAGCATCCTGGCTGCGGGCACGGCGGACGCCGTCGCCTGGGGCAAGGACTTCATCGCCAATCCCGACCTGCCGGCACGCCTGCAGCAAGGCGCGGCGCTGAACGCACCGCGTCCTGAAACCTTCTACCACGCAACGGCGGAAGGCTACACGGACTACCCTGCCCTGGCCTAAGCCGCCGGCGGCACCGGCTATCAGCGCGGAATGGTGTAATTCACCGGCACAAACTGGTAGCCCTTGCCCTGGCTGCGGATATGTCCGAGGCCCGGGAACTGCAAGTGCGCCGCGCCGATCAGATAACCCTGCTTGGCCGCATCCGCAAACGCCGCCTTGCGCTGGGCCAGCGCGGCCTTGCTGTCGCTGTCGAAATCGATCGTCACCGACGGATCATCGAACTGCACCGCCTGCACATGCAGCAGGTCGCCCAGCAGCACCAGCTTCTGCCCTTTGCTCTCGATCACATACGTGGTGTGCCCCGGCGTATGCCCGTAGCTGTTCACCGCCTTGATGCCTGGCGCCAGCTCGGTATTGCCTTCAAACGGATTCAGCTTGCCCGCATCGCTGTACGGCGACACCGACGCCATCGCGCCCTGGAAGAAGCCCTTCTTGTCGTCCGGCGCTTTCTCCAGGTTCACTTTGCTCAGCCAGAAATCCGTATCGTGCTTGTCCGCGCGCAGCACGGCGTTCGGGAACGCCGCCTTGCCCGCAGCGGCCAGGCCGCCCACGTGGTCCGGGTGCAAATGCGTGATGTAGATCTCGTCCACCTGCTCAGGCTGGTAGCCCGAGGCTTTCAGGTTGGCCAGCAGCTTGCCCAGCGTGGGGCCGAACAGGCCAGCCGCGCCGGTATCGATCAGCACCAGCTTGCTGCCGGTGTTGACCAGGTAGCCGTTCACCGAGGTCTCCAGCGGCGCTTTCAGGAAGGACTTGCCCAATGCCTGCGTGGTCTTGGCGGGCTTGTCGTGCAGCAGCTTGTCGACCGGCAGGTCCACCGTGCCGTCGTTCAGCGCGGTTACTTCGAAATCGCCCAGCATGATGCGGAAGTAGCCGGGAGCCTGGGTCTTCACCAGCGGCGCTGCCGCGAAGGCAGGCGACTGGCCCAGCATGGCGGCGATTGCGATGGCCACGCCTGCGGCCGGAATGCGACGAGAGATCATATTTCCTCTTGGATGAGTGGTGTTGAATTGCTTATATTATCGTAAAAATACGATATACGTGCAGCACCCTCAGAAGCTCATCGGGAAGCGCACCGACAGCGTCACATCCGGCGTGTCGCGCGTGAGCCCCGCGCCCACCGAAACGTTGAGCGAACGCTTGTCGCTGTAGCGGTAGGAGAAGCCCATCAGCAGCGTGCCCAGCTGGGTGCGCACCGATCCGGGCACAGTCACGCCGTTCTGCCTGGTGCGCCCGATGGAGTCGTGGTTGTAGCCCAGGCTGAGCGTGGTCTTCTCATTCAGGGCCAGGCCCATGCCGAAGTTAAAGCCGAACACGGCGCCCGGCTTGAGCCTGCCCAGATCCTCGAACTCGCCGTTGCGCACCATGCGCCGCACGCCGCTGCGCTGGAAGTTGTGCAGATAGCTCACGCTGCCGAACAGTACGGCAGGATCGGACGGATACAGCCAGGTCAGGCTGGGCTGCACCCCGTAGAAGCCGGAACCGGTGGGCAGGTCCAGCGGCAAGCCGGTGCCGGTGGCGTTCGGTCCCACGCAGCGCTGCACGCAATCGGTGACGACTTCGAAAGGATCGCGGCCGGTGCGGCTTTTCAGGCGCAGGCCCGCAACGTAGTAGGCGCGGTCCGGGCCGCCCGCATTGAACTGGTGGCGCAGCGCCACCTCCGCGTCGCCGACGCCGCGTCCGCTGGTCGAGAACACATTGTCCACCGCCGAGCCGGTAAAGATTTCACGGCTGACGGTGGAGTCGGAACGGTAGACATAGGGTATGCGCACCTCCAGCTCGGTGCGCGGCGTGAGGCCGTAGCGGGCGGCCAGCGCGGCGGTCATGGTGTTGCGCTTGACTTCGCGCACATCGACCAGGCCGATCAGCAGCGCCGGGATGATGGTATAGCCCACCAGCACCACGCGGTTGCTGGACGAATAGCCGAACTGGTAGGACGGTTCAAGCACGAAGCGGCCCTTGGGCGTGAGCACGCCGGGCGCCTCGAACAGCGGCGCCACCTCGGGCGGACGGCTGTCGCGCTGCGGAGCCTGGCCCACCGATGCAACAGTTTCGCCTGCAGGCGCAGCGGCAGGCCCGCTTTGTCCGGCCTGCGCGGCCGGCCCGCTTTGTCCGGCCTGCGCGGCCGGCCCGCTTTGCTCCTCCGCCCCGCCCGGCAGCGGCGCGGCGCCTGCCGCCGGACCGGTTCCCCGCTGGCGCGCCAGGCGCTCGGCCGGCGCCGGCGCGGCCTGGGGTCCGGCCTGGGGTGCGGCCTGCGACGAGAGCTGCTGGCGCAGCTGCCGCAGCAACTCGCGCTGCTCGGCCAATTGGCGCTTCAGCGCCTCGATTTCCACCGCCAGCTCGGCAACTCCGGGCGCGCCGGATTGGCCGTGAGCCAGCGTCGTACACATCACCACAGACAAGCCGGCCGTGCCGGCACGCAGAACCTTGGCAAATCGCATGCATTCCTCCTTATCTGGGCGCAACCACGCTCGACAGCGCGGCGCGCATGCTGCTTTCAAAATTACTACTGGTCAGCATAGATAAGCTGGAAACAGCCGCATTGATGGTTGTCTGGCTCTGTATCAATTGGTCATTGACTGTGTTCTGAATAAACAACACCGGCAGCCCCGGCGGCGCGGCGTTGCCCATGCCGTTCTGCACCGTCAGCGGCTGCAGGGCCGCGCTCACCAGCACCGCCTCCTCGGCCGTGATGCGGGACAGGTCGGCAATCTGGAACTGGCTGCTGGCGACGGTGCCGCCGTTGATGGCCACCAGCCGCTCCACGCCCAGCGACACCAGCATGCCGCCGGTATCGAAGCCGCCGCGCTGGGCCTCCAGCGTCTGCTCGGAAACCGGCGTCCAGCCGGACGGCAAGCCGTCCGCTCCGGCGGAAAACATGATGCCGCCCAGCGCGGCGGCGATGCAGCGCAAACGCTTCATTGCGTGCTCCTTAGAAATTGCCGCTGCCCAGCTTGGGCAGGGTCTGGCGTTGCAGGCCGTCGCGCTCGATGCCGCCGGCCAGCAGCGCTTGCGGCGCCGCGCGCCAGTCGGCCGCCGCGTTGAAATGCGCCTTGCCGGGGCTGCCGTGCACCACGAACAGCAAGCCGTTCTGCCAGATCGCTTCAAACGCCCGGCGCGGCATGGCGCGCGTGCCGCTGGCCGGATCGCCCAGCAGCACGCGGCCGCCGGACACGCCCTTGATGACGACGAAATGGTGGTAGCCCCGCTCCGCCACCAGCACGATGGCGGGCAGGCCGGCTTCGGCCAGCTTGTCGAGCGGCAGTTCGAAGCCGTCGGCCACATAGCCCAGGCTGGCCAGGTAGCGCTTGATGTCCAGCAAGGAGAACCCCTCGCGCTGGATGCGCTGCTGGTCGCCGTGCAGGTACATCTGCTGAAACGCGGCCTGTTCGCTCACGGGCCGGTCGAAATGGTAGGTCAGCAGGGTCGCCACCGCCGCCGAACCGCAACTGAAGTCATACTGCTGGCGCACGGTGGCGCGGAAGCGCAGCTCCTTCATGCTCGCCAGCGGCACGGCGTAGCCGCCGCCGCCCGCCGCCGCGAATTCCGCCGCCTGCATGGCGGGCGGCAAGCCCGCCAGCATGGCGGGCGGCAAGCCCGCCAGCAGCAGCGCCAGCAGCATTGATGGTGATGATGGCGCGCTCATTTGAACTGCACATTCACGATGGTGGCGTTCTGGATCAGCACATTGGCGCCCGAATTCTGTATCACCATGGGCAAACCCGACGCGTTGCTGAACGAGCCATCGGCGATGACATTGGCCCCGGTGGCCACCGCCACCGCGCTGTTGCCGCTGACGGCGCCCTGCAGCTTCATATCGCTCCAGGGCGTGTCGCTGCCGCCGCGCAGCGCGTCCAGCCGCCGCGCGCTGAGCGCAGGGCCCAGCGCCGGTCCAGGTCCCCGGGCAGGCTCCTGCGCAGAACCCGCCTCCGCAGGCCCTGCCTTAGCAAGCGAGGCAGAAGCCACGGGCGCCGCCAGCGCGGCCAGCACACCGTCCTCCCCCAGCACGGGAAGGACGGGCGCCGCCAGCACCAGCGCCATGGCCAGCTTGGCAGCGTGCCGCATCGCTACCTGCCGACGCTCAGGTTGGCCTGCACGTTCACGCTCTGCTGGATCAGCGACGAGAAGCCATTGTTCTGGCTCACCGTCATGATGCCCGCAGCCGACTGGCCCACGCTGGTCATGGTGTTGGACATATCGAAGGTGCCGGCATTGACGGTGTTCGAGCCGCCCACGCCGCCGGTGCCGCCCGCGCCCGCGCCGCCGGCCGCATTGCCGGCCGTCTGCGTGCCGCCTGCGCCGCCCGCGCCTGCCGTGGCC